>CAMYXF010000001.1 GCA_947303185.1 uncultured Clostridia bacterium
TCCAATGCATAATGCGCATCCGGAGATGTTCCTTCTGTTACAACGTATGTCACGCCTTCAGGAATATCGCTTACCGTTACGCTCTTACCATCTGCAAGGCTTGCAGTTACAACATTACCGTTAAGTGTTCCGCCTGTTACAGTTACGCCTGAAAGGCTCTTTCCTGTAGGAACTGTAAATGTAATCGTTATCGGGAACGCAATCGAAGCGTCATATCCTTCGCCGCTTACATTCTTTGTTACTGTCAGGCTGCCTACCTTAGGTGCAGGTGCTGTGTACTTGTTGTTTACGGTTACAGTATCTGTATCGCCAACAGTGATTTTCTTTGTCGAGTCAGAATAGGTGTAACCATACTCTCCCGTTGTTGTATCCAACGCATATCCGTCATATGTCGCATCAGTCAAAGAACCTTCTTCAACTTCATACGTTACACCATCAGGTATATTAGATATCGTTAAACTATCATTTGCAGCAAGATTTGCTGTTATAACGTTATCATTGCGTGAAACATCAGAAACATTTACGCCTGAAAGGGCTACATCTGAATAGTCTTTTCCAGATTCAAGCGTAATAGTAATTGGGAACTTAGGCGAAGTCGTAGGGCCTCCACTTACGTTCTTTGTTACTGTCAAGCTGCCTACAGCTGTATATGCATTCTTAAAATATGCATTTACAGTATCTCCATTAGAATTAATTGAAATATTATCTACTTCAATTGCAACATCTGTAGGATCTTCAGATGTTCCGCATGTTGTCTTCACTATATAGCTTGATGTAGTTTCACCGTTATTCTCTGTTACGGAATATGTTCCTAAAGGTACATTGTTAATAGTATAAGACGCAATACCTGTAGAATCATCAACTGTCCAACCAGAATCATTGCCGCTTACAGTCATATAATCCGCGTTACTTGCGTCCTTTACAGTAAATGTTAGATTCTGTTTTACATCATCCCAAGTTCTGCCTGTTACAGACTTATGGATTACAATACTTCCGGCATCTTCCCTTGTATAAGTATTAGTTATTTCTACAATAGTCGGATCTCCGGCTTCTACAACTACATTTTCTCCGCCTGTTACAACAAGTGAATAACCGGCAATCTGGGCACTTTCGCCAACACCGGTACCCTGCTCTGTCACTGTATAAGTACCAACAGGAAGATTTGTAAGAGCCTTTGTCTCATTAGCTCCAGATGTCTTTATTTCGTAGCTGACTGAAGTATCAGCATTTGTAATTCTAAATACATACTCTTTGCTTGCAGCTTCAGAGGGTGAACCTGCAGGAAGCACCTTTCTGACAATTATTCCTCCGGTTTGAGTAGAAGTATAAGCATTTGTTATAGAAACTGTCTTATTTCTATCTGCTTCAGCAGATGACTCAACGAGTTCGATTTCCTTATTGTTATCTCCACTAACCTCGACAGTATATCCGGTAATTGATGCAGAAGATTTGTCTTCAACTACTTTATATGTTCCAAGGGGAAGATTGTTAATAACTACTGAACCGCTTCCGGTAATCTCTTTAGTTTCTGTATGACCATCAGGATAGGTAATAATAAAACTAAACTTTTTACCATTGGAAGTATCTGCTACTCCATCAGGAGCATTAAAAAGAGATTTATTAATCGTAAGACTTCCTTTGTAGTAAACATTAGAAATATCTAATGTGCCTACGTGTGTCGAATCAACAACTGTGTTGTCTGATACTTTAGAAGTCTCAGACATAGTATATTTTTTTCCGGTTGAAACACCATTTTCTCTTATATATATCGATTCATTTACTTCTGTTACGACATAATCGCCACCTGCTACATTATTAAATGTTTTCGACCACTTAAGTGTAGTAGTATCTTTTGTCATATCAGATACAACAATATGGGCTTGATCTGCACTATTAACTTCCTGACCGTCTTTATTCAGGTATTTTCCCGTAGTTCTGTTTTGAATGATGAAATACAAAGTTGAATTGTTAATTTCTTCTTCTGTAACATCACCACCAAAAGTCTTAGTGAATGTGAGACTATTAGAACTGGTTTCATATGTATAATTATTTGTTACTGTAATAGACGGTGCTGTAGTATCACTGTTATTTACTGTAACCTTTTGATCAGGATTGCTATAAGAAGTATCAACCGTACATGATGTTCTGTTTATTGGATTATCTGGTGTATCTACTTCAGTTATTGTATATTCCTGTGCAGGGAGTCCTGCCAAAGATAACTTTCCATTTGCCGGAACTAAAACTACTTTCTGGCTATCATAAGCAGCACCATCCTGGTCATAGTACTTATTATCGGCACCTAAAACCGTGAAAGCAAAATATTCATTATCAGCAGGGTTATAAGAACCAGTAACCTTCTTTTCAATTACTAATGAAGAATCTACTTTATTGAAGAACTGACCCAAGTCAAACTGAACACCGGACATTTTAATAAAATTAGAGTAATCTTCCCCATAATCACGGAAAACAATTCCATCGCCAGTGACTGCTTTATAATCTACAAAGTATGTAAAATGGCCGGATGAATTAACAGCAACCTTTAATCTTACATCGATATATCCGTTTGAATTTGTTACATTGGTTCCATGGCTATTCTGATCTTCAGTTATTCTGAAGTAGAACATCTTTTCAGAAGTTTCTCCGATAGCCGTCGGCTTAGGAACATAATAGTGACTACTGGAATCCGTACATGTAAAAGATAATATTGGGAATATTACCTCACCATTAGTCTTCGCCTTTGCCTCTTGTGGAATGCCGTACGCCCCAGTAAAATCACCGCGCTCACTGGACTCATGTTCATATTCCTGAATATAGAATTTATATGTTGAATCATCAGGGATTGTAACAGAAGTATTCTGAACCACCTTGGTATGAGGTGCATAATCGTTAGTAAAAGCCTTAGTTAATGCAAAGTGCATCTGGCCATAGCTATCCTTACTGGCACCCTGATATAAGAAATGGAATTCTTTTGACATTGTAAATTTGTTAGGTGTTACTACCCAACCACTTGAATTACCACCGGAAAGTCTTACATTCTGTGTTTCTGGACAAAGAATAGCACCACCAAAGTCTTCAAGTTCAATATCACTTTTTTCCATAATGTTCCAAATAATGGACTCATTATAGTATTGTTGAACTGCTGCAGCACCAACAGGATCTCCGCCCTTTGAAACGGTGTCACCCGTGTATTCATTACCATTAACTTTAACTACTGGTTTTTTCAGTGTAAGTTCATTACCTGTATAAGCATCATCTTCAATGTTTATTACTACAACTGAAGATTCATTTTTCTCAATAATAAAACTACCGCTTTCCTGAAGATACTTTAACAATCCAGAGGCAGCATCTACGTTAATATATACAACTTTTCCATCAAAGGAGCTATCAGTCAGATCAATAGTTACCTTTGAAGATGAAGATGTTCTATCTACATAATTTGTATCTGAAGTATCTAACCGATATGCGGGATCGTTTGCTCTATCCTGAAGAAAGTAAGCCCATCCCTTTTCAGCATCTTCTACAGGACCGTCCTTGCAAATTCTGTTTATAAGTCTATTAACATTGGATGAAGCATCAGGATTAACTGCCTGAATAAACGGGGGATTATTTTCAATTGGGCTGTATTCAGATCCAAACCATATATTTCCGTTCTGAACGTTTTGTTTAGCATTTATTGAAGGATTAAAAACTCTTGATGTAGTTGCATAATCATTGGGGCCGTATACATATTCCGGTGCCTCTAAATAAATAGCGCTAGCTTTAGTCTTGCCAAAAATAATATTTAGACTTTGGGAAGGATCATCTGCAGTTGTGGTTAAATCCTTTCCGATAAGAAATAAGGCTGTCGAATCAACATAGTCAACATCCACGCTATCAGAATTATGAATATAATGATTAGTAGCAAAAGTAGTCTCCGTATGATTAGTCTGGATAATAGTATCAGCTACAACACCATAGTCCACCGCGCCACCAAGTATCGTAGCGTAATTTATTGCGCTGGCCGAATCATATTTAGTAGCAGCGTTTACTATATTCTTCTTACCCGTTATATTCGGATAAACTGCCAAAGTACCAAATACGACGGCGGCTGCTACTACTGCGGACGTAACCCTTTTCGCAAAATTATGCATAAAATCCCATTTCTCCTAATATATAAAAATAATTTAACAGCGTAATTTTATGAACTATTTGTTAAGAAATCAAGGAAATCACAAAAATTTGAACATTTTCCACGAAATATGCTATTAAAAAATGGCTGTCCGCCAAATTGGGGACAGCCTTTTAACATTTTGGGTTTTAACTTCTCTTAATTGTTCAAGAGTGCGCAAACAACGATGATTGCGATGATGGCAAGAATGATAGCGACTGCAACCTTGAGAGGAGATACAGGAGCCTCACCCTTGATCTGACCGGTCTGACCGTTGATTACGATGTTGTAGACCTTTTCCTTGAACTTGAAGTTTGCGATCCAGATAGGAGCAAGAACGTACTTGTAAGTTACCTTGGAGTAAGCTGTGTTGAAGTTGAGCTTGTCTACTCTGTCAGCACCACGCTTCTTCTTCTCCATGCTGGAGATCTCGCTGTTGAGAGTCTTCTTGATCTGGGTCTTAGCGATATCCCATCCTTCATCAAGACCTACTGTGTAACGCTCAGCGAGGAATCCTGCGATGAATTCAGGTGAATACTTACGGAGCTTGGAGAAGTCGAACTTTGAAGCTTCCTTGATGAAGCGGTTTGTTGTCTTCTTGCTGGCATAAACTGTCTCATCGTCGATGAAGCGCTCGTAAATGCCTCTGTATGTTCTGTAAGTAGTAGTAACGTTACCGTCCTTATCCTTCTTATCGAATCCCAGTCTGATCTCATAAGGAGATGTTGTCTGTGAATCGTATGTCCAGTAAGGGAGATAAACACCGCTGAAGTTCTTAGCTTCGCAGCTCTTCTTTGCATCGTTAGGTGCAAAGAGCTTACCCTTCATCCAGCTCTTGAAGAGCTGTGCAGCCTTTTCCTTTGTAATCTCGAAAGGAACAACGCCGCCAGGTGCAACAACGTCTTCGTCGTTGTCTACAGGCATAACCTGAGTAGATCCGCAGTAAGGGCAGCACTGAGCTGTGTCAGCAGAGTCCATGATTGTCTCGGCACCGCAGTTCTTGCAGACCAAAGACTTCTTTTCCTTACCCCAGTCAAGGCTTTCACGGTTCTTAGCAGAAGCGAAATCCAGCTCTTCTACGTCCTGACCGTTGTCCTCAGGCTTAGGAAGCGTTCTGGAATAACCGCAGAACGGGCAAGTCATGGACAGAGTTTCCGGGTCATAAACTACAGTTGCGCCGCAGTTTGGACACTTCTTGTCGGTTACGTCTTCTGTTTGTGCCGCAGTGATTACCTCAACCTGCTCTTCTGTGTTTCCCATGTTCTCTGCCATAGTGTTCACCCCTTTATGTTAAATTTAATAGAATTCTCTAATTAGAACTCTCTTCTTCTGCCCTTCGGATTCTCGGGTGCTTCGTTGCTGCCCTCATCGTCTCCGCCGAAGTTCTTTCTGCCGCCATTTCTGCCGGCAAATCCGCCTCTTCTTTCACGATTGGGTCTGCCCTCTCTTCTTCTGGGCTCTTCCTCTACATATCCTTCCGGCTTAGGTAAGCAGTCACGGATGGAGAGGTTGAGTCTGCCCTGTGAATCGATCTCGATGAGCTTAACGTGTACCTTGTCACCTTCGTGGAGAACGTCTTCAACCTTCTCTACTCTGTTCCAAGCCATCTTGGAGATGTGAACGAGACCTTCCTTACCGGGGAGGAATTCAACGAATGCGCCGAAGTCCATAAGTCTTGTAACTGTACCGTCGTACTCTGTACCAACCTCAGGATCTGCAACGATGCCGTTGATGATCATCTTAGCCTTCTCAGCCTTTTCGAGGTCAGGTGTGGAGATGTAAACCATACCGTCGTCGTTGATGTTGATCTGAGCACCTGTGTCAGCGATGATCTTGTTGATGACCTTTCCGCCGGAACCGATGACTTCTCTGATCTTGTCAACAGGTACCTGCATGGAGATGATTCTGGGAGCCCACTTGTTGAGCTCTGCACGGGGTGCGGGAATGCAAGGGAGAATGATGTCGTTGATGATCTGGAGTCTTCCCTTGTGTGTCATCTCGAAAGCAGCCTTGATGATGTCTAATGTAAGACCTTCAACCTTGATATCAACCTGGATGGATGTGATACCTTCTGTAGTACCTGCAACCTTGAAGTCCATATCGCCGAAGAAGTCCTCGATGCCCTGGATATCCATGAATACGAGGAAGTTGTCGTCGTTGTCGGGATCTGTGATAAGTCCTGAAGAGATACCTGCAACAGGTCTCTTGATCGGAACGCCTGCATCCATGAGTGAGAGTGTGGAAGCGCAAACAGAACCCTGTGATGTAGAACCGTTACTCATTGTGATCTCAGATACTGTTCTGATTGAGTAAGGGAACTCTTCCTCTGAAGGAAGTACAGGAATGAGAGATCTCTCAGCGAGAGCGCCGTGACCGATCTCACGTCTTCCGGGTGATCTGGAAGGCTTAGCCTCACCTGTTGAGTAACCCGGGAAGTTATAGTGGTGAATGTATCTCTTGTATGTCTGCTCATCGAGGCCCTCGAGCTTCTGAGCTTCGTCAAGAGGAGCGAGAGTACAGATGTTCATTACCTGTGTCTGGCCTCTCTGGAAGAAAGATGAACCGTGAACTCTGGGGAGTACGCCAACGCCTGCTGACAAAGGTCTGATCTCATCAAGAGCTCTGCCGTCAACTCTGACATGCTCTCTGAAGAGGTAATCTCTTACGACCTTCTTCTCGAGCTTATAGATAGCATCGGGTGCCCACTTTGAAAGGCCCTCTTCCTTCTCTTCGAGCATTGCTGCAACTTCTTCCTGAAGAACTGCAACGTTGCCGTCTCTTACTTCCTTGTCCTTGGAAAGAACTGCCTGACGCATTCTGTCCCAGCCGTATTCCTTAACAGCTTCGAAGATCTCTTCCGGAACGTCAGCTGACTCGTAAGTGAACTTCTCCTTACCGATCTCAGCAACGATGCTGTTGATGAACTCGCAGATCTTCTTGATCTCTTCGTGACCTTCAGCGATAGCGTTGAGCATTACGTCATCAGGTACTTCGTTAGCGCCAGCCTCAACCATGCAGATCTTTGTGAGTGTACCGGCAAGAGTTACGTACATGTCAGATACTTCACGCTGCTCGAGTGTAGGGTTGATGATTGTCTTACCGTCGATGAGACCGAGTACAACGCCACCTACAGGTCCCTTCCACGGGATGTCTGAAATAGCGATTGCGATTGATGTACCGAGCATAGCTGTGATCTCGGGTGAGCAATCAGGATCAACGGACATAACGAGGTTGTTTACGCAAACGTCGTTTCTGAGATCCTTAGGGAACAAAGGTCTGATAGGACGGTCGATAACACGGGATACGAGAATAGCCTTCTCGCCAGGTCTTCCCTCTCTCTTGAGGAAGCCGCCCGGGATCTTACCTACTGCATACATCTTTTCCTCGTAGTCTACTGAAAGCGGGAAGAAATCGATTCCCTCACGAGGTGTAGCACTTGCTGTTACTGTGGAAAGCACGCTTGTCTCACCGTATCTGATAAGAACGGATCCGTTGGCAAACTGTGCAATCTTACCGGTCTCGACAACCAACGGTCTGCCGGCGATTTCAGTTCTGAAAATCTTTTCCATCTGAAACTCCTTTATGAAATATAGAATTTTTTGTAAAGGAGGTAGTTCGTAGATTCACGGTCCGAGCAAAACCTGCCGGCTCGGTGTTCGGGCAGTCAATCTACACACTACACTCCTTCTCGAACTTATTAATTATATACTAAATATGCAATAAGACAAACCGTTTTGAGAATAGTAAATGACGCTTTTTTACGAAAAATAAAACCGGGGACTGTTACATCTCCGGTATTGTTTTCGCTATTATCTCAGCAAGTCCTTTGTGTCCGTCGGGACCCAGATGCAGTCCGTCTTCCACAGACGGCTTGATATAGAGCTTTGCGTCAAGGAAAGCGCAGCCGTGCTTGTCGGCGACCTTCTTGTAGTATTCGGCCAGGCGCTTTGACTTATCGATGGAAACCTGGTCAAAAGAGCCCTGGAAAGGTCCTGTCAGGATATCCGTTGAGATCTCCGGCGGAGATACTACAAGGATCTTCGGAACAAATCCCTGCTTGATGTTCATTACGCTCTCTGCCTTGCTAACGATCTCATTGAGGCCGTTTGCTATTGCATCAGGAGAAGCATTGTAAACAGTCTTCATATCGTTGGTTCCGAGCATGATGACAAGATAATCAACAGGTCTGTGCGTGCAGAGGATTCCCTTGATGTAGTCGATTCCCTTCTTCCAGTCGTCATTGGGATCGTCGAAAACAGTGGTCCTGCCGTTAAGTCCTTCTTCGATGACTTTATAGCCGTCACCAAGTAGTCCCTGCAAAAGGCAAGGCCATCTTACGCTCTCGGGAAGTCTCTCACCATTAACGGGATTATGTCCGTAAGTATTTGAATCGCCGAAGCAAACTACTGATTTCATGCTTAGTCCTTTACCGTCTTCAAGTCATCAAGCCATACGTTTCTGGATGCGTCGGAAGGCATTCTCCAGTCGCCTCTCGGAGACAGGGATACCGTACCGACCTTAGGACCGTCAGGTACGCAGGATCTCTTAAACTGCTGAGCGAAGAAACGTCTCAAGAAGGTCTCTTCCCACTTGTAGATGGTATCTGCATCGTAAGCGCCGTCAAAGGCTCTGAGCGCCATACGGTAGATCTTTGAAGGCGTGAAGCCATATCTGATCATGTAGTAGAGGAAGAAATCGTGGAGCTCGTAAGGTCCGACTGTTTCTTCTGTCTTCTGTGAGATTTTGCCGTCTTCTGTCGGCGGAAGGAGCTCAGGAGATACAGGCGTATCAACGATGTCAGCAAGCGCCTTTGAAAGAGCCGGGCTGATCTCAGCAGTACGCTGGGACTCATAGGATACGAGGTATCTTACGAGCGTCTTGGGGATAGAGCAGTTAACTCCGTACATGGACATGTGGTCGCCGTTATATGTAGCCCAGCCCAGAGCGAGCTCAGAAAGGTCACCTGTACCGATTACGATACCGCCCTCCTGGTTTGCGATGTCCATGAGGATCTGCGTACGCTCTCTTGCCTGCGAATTCTCATATGTGATGTCGTGGACATCCATGTCGTGACCGATGTCCTTAAAATGCTGTGTAACGCTGTCAGAGATGGAGATCTCTCTTAATGTGCAGCCGTACTCTTCAGCGATATTGATCGAGTTGTTCTTCGTTCTGGAAGTCGTGCCGAAGCCGGGCATCGTAATGCCGATGATGTTCTTTCTGTCCAGACCGAGCTTATCGAAAGCGTGGATGGTTACGATGAGCGCGAGAGTGGAATCAAGACCGCCGGACAGACCGATAACAGCCTTCTGACAATTGATTGCCTTAAGTCTTGTATAAAGGCCAGCTGCCTGCATTCCGAGAATGTCCTCACATCTTGAAGCAAGGTCAGTCTTGTCCGAAGGAACAAACGGAGTTCTGCTTACCTTTCTCTGAGGCTTGATATCAGGGAATTCCGCGTCGAATTCAACGATGTCTACGCCGTTATAGCCGGCGTTATCGGTAAAGAACGTATTGCTCCTTCTTCTGTCTGCTTCGATCCTCTCAAGATCTAGGTCAGCGTAAAGGATAGCGTCCTCATCGTTATCGTTTGCAAATCTCTTGCTCTCTGCAAGAATCTTGCCGTTCTCTGCAATAAGGTTATGGCCTGCGAAAACAAGGTCCTGAGTAGATTCTCCAAGACCAGCATCGCAGTAAACGTAAGCTGCCATGAGCTTTGCGCTCTGCATCTTAACGAGGTCTTTTCTGAACTTTGCCTTACCTATGATCTCATCAGAACAGGACAGGTTGAATATGACCTCTGCCCCACTCTTTACGTAATCAACAGACGGACTGTAAGCGACCCAGAGGTCCTCACAGATCTCAACTGCAAAGTTGAATCCGTCACAGTTAAACACTGCCCTTCCGAAGCAGATGCCTTCATCGGTCATGATGACACCTTCATCTTCATAAGGCGTGAAATGTCTTAATTCATAGAACTCTGAATGGTTGGGAATGTTCTGCTTGGGAACGATTCCGATGATGTCACCCTGGTGGATGACTGCAGCAACGTTATAGAGCTTGCCGCCCAACTCATAAGGAAGGCCTACGATAATTACAGTATTAAGATCTGCTGTCTGGTCAGCGAGATCGTAAAGGCCGTCAATTGCTTTATCAAGCAGAGCATTCTGCAGGAAAAGATCGCCGCAAGTATAACCGGTCAATCCCAGCTCCGGGAAAACGACAACCGCACAATCGTTGGAAGCTGCTTTTCGGGCGAGGCTTATTGTCTCAGCCACATTGTAATCAACATCACCGACTCTGACCTTCGGGCTTGCCGCCGCTACTCTGATAAAACCGTCAAGCATAGTAAAACCTCCCGGAACTTACTAAATATTAATTATAGCATCTTTAGACACAAAAAAGCGGTCCCGTAAGGAACCGCTTTCTTTGAAATAACCTTGGTGAAAGATTACTTTCTGATGCCGAGCTTTGCGATAAGTGTTCTGTAACGCTCGATATCAACTGCTGCAAGATAGTCAAGGATGTTTCTTCTCTTACCAACCATCATGAGAAGACCTCTTCTGCTGTGGTGGTCACCCTTGTGGGTCTTGAGGTGTTCTGTGAGGTGGTTGATCCTGTAAGTAAGAAGTGCAACCTGAACCTCCGGAGAACCTGTATCGCCCTCAGAGAGTGCATATTCCTTGATGATAGCCTGCTTGTCGAAAGATGCTGACATAAATCTTTCCTCCTTAATGATAAATACGCCAAAATCGAAGGTAAGGGTCGGAGTCTTCCGCAAAACTGCGATTAAGGCAACTTGGTGATAATACCATCCAAGCCTTGATTTGTAAAGCGTTTCTATATAAAAACGGCTGCCTTTATTCAAGACAGCCGCTATTATATCAGTTTTCGATCAGATTAGCCGAAAAGACGGAAGTTTCTGATGATAGGAGCGATTGTGTTAGCAACTGTGGACATGAGCTTGATGAAGATGTCCAAAGCAACGCCTACAACGTCCTTACGTGTATCACCGATCGTGTCGCCCGTAACAGAAGCCTTGTGTGCAGGAGATCCCTTGCCGTGGCCCTTGAGCATACCCTGCTCGATGTACTTTTTAGCGTTATCGAAGGCACCACCGGAGTTACCCATGAAGATAGCTCTCGGGATAGCAACGATTGTAGCACCTACGAGGATACCACCTACGAACTCAACGCCGAGGATTAAGCCGCCGACGATAGGAATGAGGAGCGCGAGAACTGAAGGAAGAACCATTCTGTGGATAGCTTCCTTAGCAGCCATGGCGATCATCATGTTGTAGTCAGGCTTAGCCTTGCCGTCGAGAACTTCCTGTGTCATCTGCTTGTCGCCGACGTCAGCCATGATCTTAGCAGCGTCGATTGTGTTATCTGTGAGGATAGCGCAGAAGTACTCAACGAGTGCGCCACCGAGGATACCACCGGCAACAACGAAGAATGAAGCGAAGTTAAGTGTCAAAGGCTGGCCGATCTCTGTGTAGTTACCAACGTAAGCCATGATGAGGGAAACTGTAGCGAATGCTGCAGAACCGATTGCGAAGCCCTTACCGATAGCAGCTGTTGTGTTACCAACTGCGTCGAGCTTATCTGTGATCTTACGTACGTCTGCAGGAAGGTGGCAAGCTTCAGCAAGACCGCCTGCGTTATCAGCGATAGGACCGAATGCATCGATGGAAACTGTAGCACCAACGAATGCGAGCATACCGAGAGCGGAGATTGCGATACCGTAAGAACCGCAGATAACGCCGGAAACGATAAGTGCAACGATGATTACGAATACAGGGAGAAGAACTGATCTTGAACCGACAGCGTCACCCTTTGTAACAACGAAAGCCTCACCCTCTGTGCACATCTCAGCAAGCTTCTGTGTAGGCTTGTGATCTGTTGAGGTGTAGTACTCTGTGATGATACCGATTGCGATACCAGCTACGATACCCATTGCGGAAGAGATCCAGGGTGAGAGCCAGCCGAACTTGAAGCCGTATGTAGCGAGGTCTGCAGCAGAAACGTCCTTACCATTGAAGATCAGGTAAGCAGCAACACCGCCGAAAACAACTGTGCATCCTGCAGAGATCCATGTGGAAAGGTCGAGTTCCTTTGACGGGTTATCACCCATCTTCTTGATGTTAGCAAGTCCGAGACCAATAAGGCATCCTACGAGACCGCAGCCTGCGAGGATTGTCGGGAAAAGAACTGTAGCATTGAATGTAGCGTCAGAAACTGTCTCTCCGTGTGTCTGATAGAGAGTAACAGCGATCATGATTGAAGCAGACATTGTAGCAACGAATGACTCCAAAAGGTCGGAGCAGTTGCCGGCGATATCATTAACGTTATCACCGATGAAGTCTGCGATTGTGTTCGGGATTCTTGAGTCATCCTCAGGAAGGTCATGTCTGAGCTTACCAAGGATATCCGAAGAAATGTCTGCAGCCTTTGTGTAGTTACCGCCTGCTACACGGTTGAACATAGCAACGATGGAGCAGCCGAGAGAATATGTTGAAATTCTCATGACGTAGGGGTTGCATGTAAGAGCCTTAAGAATAAGACCTGAGCTTTCAGCATCATGCTTTACGCCGCCGAAGCAAAGAAGAACTGCGAGGAAGCCCAACATACCGAAGCCCTGAACTGCAAGGCCGCTGATGGAACCGCCGCAGAGAGCAACCTTAACTGTCTCTCCGATGGAAAGGCTCTCTCTTGCCTTGTTCGAAGTACGAACGTTAGCGTATGTAGCGCTCTGCATACCGAGAACGCAAACGATGGAACTCATCAAGGCACCCATGAGGAATGTGATACCGCTGGTCTTCTCAACAAAGAGTGTGAAGATAACAGCAACAGCAGCAACCACGATGGCGATGCTCTTGAACTCCGTCTTAAGGAATGTCTGCGCGCCGGAACGGATGATACCTGACAATTCGATCATGTCAGCTGTTCCTTCGGGCATCTTCTTAATACGGAAGTAATTGAACGCAACGTAGATAAGTGCAAGGAATACTACGCCGAGTACGATTAACCAGGAAGTCGAAAGTAATGACATATACCGGTTCCCCTCTCTTAAGAATTTGATATAGATTTAATGAAGTTTTTAGGCATAGTAGACCCATGCTTTGTATAAACCGAACAGATTATACATATAATCAAATTCTTTGGCAATCAAAACAAAGGGGATTTTTCCGTATAAATCAGCGATTTTTTAAGATTTATTCCTGGATGAGGGAATCGACAAACAAATCAGGGTCGAAATCAGCAAGATCTTCAACGCTCTCGCCCAATCCGGCAAGAACAATGGGCTTGCCAGACTGGTAAGCAACAGCGATGGCTACACCGCCCTTTGCGCTGCCGTCGAGCTTTGTGATTCCAACGTAATCAAGGCCTGTTACCTCACCGAAGCCTTCTGCCTGGATAACGGCATTCTGACCTGTTGTCGCATCGATAATGAGGAGTGACTTGATAACCGCATCAGGTGCTTCTCTCTCGATAACACGTCTGATCTTAGCAAGTTCCTCCATGAGATTCTTTTTGTTGTGAAGACGGCCTGCTGTGTCTACTAGAAGAACATCAGTTCCTCTAGCCTGTGCCGCATGGATGGCATCGAAAACAACGGAAGCCGGATCTGCTCCCTCCTGCTCCTGGGCGATTACAGCTGTTCCCGTTCTCTCACCCCATGTCTTGAGCTGGCCTACAGCTGCCGCACGGAATGTATCGCATGCAGCCATGAGGACCTTCTTGCCTTCCTTCTTATATCTTGCGGCAAGCTTGCCTGAAGTGGTCGTCTTGCCCGTACCGTTAACGCCGATCATGAGGATTATGTTGAGCTTGCCGGGTTCGATCTCGACAGTCTGGGGTTCGCCAAGTATCTCAAGCATTCTCTCCTTTACGGATGCAAGAACTGCTTCCTTGCTGTCATCACCAGTCTTACGGATATTCTCCTTGACCCTGTCCATAATGTCGTCGCTGGCCTGTACGCCGCAGTCTGCCCTGATGAGGAGTTCTTCCAACTCATCGAGCATATCCTCGTCAAAGCGTCCGCTTGAAGCGGCAAGCTTGGTAAAACTTCCGGCAAAGAAGTTTCTTGTCTTTTCGAGTCCTCTTTTAAACAGATCAGCTAATCCCATTATTTAAGCTCCATTGATAATATCTTGGATACGCCGCGCTCAGCCATGGTAACGCCGTACATCTGGTCGCATGCCTCCATGGTTCCCTTACGGTGCGTAACAAGGATAAACTGAGATTTTGTGGAATGTCTTCTTACGAAGTCCGTAAATCTCGTGATATTTACATCGTCCAATGCCGCCTCGACCTCGTCTAAGATGACGAACGGAGAAGGCTTCAATTCCTGAATAGCGAAAAGAAGTCCGATTGCAGTAAGGCAGCGCTCACCACCAGAAAGGAGGGAGAGATTCTGAAGTTTCTTTCCCGGGGGCTGAGCCTTGATGTCGATGGCGCACTCAAGTACATCCTCCGAATCATCGCCGAGAACGATCTCTGCAGTACCGCCTCCGAACAGATCCGTGAAGACCTGGCTGAAGTTGCTGTTGATCGTATCGAAGTGAGCAGTAAACTCTGATCTCATCTTGTTTAAGAGGTCTTCGATTACCTGCTCCAAATCCTTCTTTGCAGCTTCGATGTCGTCTCTCTGCTTTGTCATGAACTCAAGTCTTTCGGACAGTTCGCTGAACTCCTGCAGAGCGCCAAGGTTAACAGGGCCCAATGCCTTGATTGAATTCTTCAGTGACTGGATCCTCTTTGTCTGCTCGCCGACCTTCTCAACGGGCTCAACGGAATCCTTGATGTTGTCGTATGTTGTCTCGTAATCTTCCCAGAGTCTGTTCTTGTTCTGGTCGATCTCGAAAATGATCTTGTCGTACTTGGATACGTGCGCATTAAGCTTAGACTGGAGGTCGCTCAAGATATTTGTGCTTGCAGAGAGTCTGTCACCGAATGACTTGATGTTCTCAGAGAGGCTGTTTCTCTTCTCATAGAGTTCAGCGATCTTCTCTTCCAATACCTTCTGCTGCTTAGCGTTCTCGTCGATCTTGGCATCAAGGTCATTGATCTCCTTGGTGATGCTGTTGACCGTATCTTTAGCTTCCTTGATTGAGGAATCAAACTTTTCTCTTCCCTGCTTGGCTTCCTCGATCTGCTTCTTGATGTGGCTTGCGAGGTCAAGGATACCGCTTCTTTCTGTAAGCTTACGCTCTGCAAGTGAAGCAGCCTCTCTAACCTTGGCAACAACCTGCTCGAGCTTGACAGCCTGCTCTTCTGAAAGTCTCTGCTGCTCTTCGATCTCTTCCTGGAAATCAGCAAGTTCGCCGTTAATGTCGCCTTCGATACGTGAAAGCTCTTCCATATCCTCTTCAAGTCTCAACTTGGACTTGGATACGGTCTGCATATTCTCATCGAAGTTGGACAGAGTCGCTTCCGTCTCTTCGAGTCTTGTCTTTGTATTGTTGTACTCACCTTCAGCCTTAACTTCTTCAAGCTGGTAGAACTTGAGCTGTTCGCCGAGCTGTGCGAGCTCACGTCTGATGGTTCCGATGCCGTCGTCAACTTCCTGACGCAGGTCTTCGGAATCTTCAAGCTTCTTCTCCAAATCGGCAACTGCCTTTGTGAGTGCTTCGATCTCGGCTTTTCTTCCGAGGATACCCGTACCTGCTCCGGTCTTTCTCAACGAACCACCGGTCAGAGATCCGCCCGGGTTAACGGAATCGCCTTCAAGGGTCATTACCTTGTAAGCACGGCCTGTCTTGGAAGCGATGATTCTTGCGCTGTCTAAGTCGTGTGCAACGATGATCCTACCCAACAGGTTAGCCACGATGTCTTCAAGATCACGGCTGCTCTTAACGAGGTCTGATGCAACGCCGATATATCCGTTGACGCTCTTTGCCTTGCGCAAATCGTCGTCATCGACATATCTTGCCCTGATGTTCTCGATAGGAAGGAATGTAACTCTTCCGAGTCTTCTCTCCTTGAGGATATTGATAAGTTCGGCAGCATCAGATTCGCTCTTGGTAACCACGTTGTTGAGTGAGTTGCCCAAAGCGGTCTCGATTGCCGTCTCATACTTGCTGTCTGTATTGATGAGGTCACCTAAGACGCCTACCATGAGGCTCTTTACGGATCTGTCAGTGTCAGCTTCATCCAACAGGCGCTTAACTGATTCCTGGTAACCTTCCTTACGTCTCTCGATGTCCTTGAGGGTCTGGAGCTTTGATTCTTCAGCAGAAAGCTTCTTGTTGTTGATCTCAAAGAACTGGTTGAGCTCTTCCTGGCGCTTTCTTAACTCCTCGAGTTTCTTATTTCTGACATCGATATCGCCACTGACATCTCCCTTGATCTTCCTGATCTCGTTCAATGCCTTCTCTTCTTCTTCGATCCTGGCAGACAGTTCGGCCTTGCCGCTCTCTGAAGCAGCCCTTGCCTCTTGCATGTCCTTTATCTTATCGTCCAAAGCCGTGATGCCGGCCTGGCACTCGGTGATCTTTTTCCTGGTCTCGAAAAGCTCTTCCTTCTTGGCGTTTACCTTTGAATCGGCTATGCCTGCCTCTTTACGGCTGTTCTCGTATTCCTCGAACTTGGCCTGACGCTCTTTGTCGAGAGTCTCACTCAATGTCTTGGCATCGTCAGCTTCCTTAAGGAGACTGTCAGCCTTAACCTTCTTCTCATTGAGTTCGGCGGTGAGCTTTTCAACGGTCTCATCCGTCGTCTCCATGTCGGTCCTGAGTTCTTCGATCCTCTGGTTTGTCTGGTTGAGTCTTTCGATGGAGACCTTCTTATCGATCTGGGCCTCGTGCTCGATCTCGGTAAGTTCGGAGAGCTCCTGTCTTCTGTCCTCGATCTCGTTATCCAAGGCTTCGCTCTTGTTAACGATCTCGTTATTGCTCTTTCTTAACTGCTCGAACTCATCCTCACGCTCGCGGATCTCTTTCTCGAGCTGCTCCTTAAGACCGGCTGAATCGCCCATCTCTTTGTTTGCTTCAGTAATCTTATGTACGAGCAAAGAAGTCTCAAGCTTCTTGAGCTCTTCGTAGTTCTCATTGAACTTACGCGCTTTTCCGGCCTGCTCTTCGAGAGGTCCCTTGCGCTCTTCGAGTTCTCCTAAGATGTCGTTGATTCTGATGAGGTTCTGCTCTGTGCTGTTGAGCTTTCTCTGCGCCTCATCCTTACGTACACGGTACTTAACGATACCGGAGGCTTCCTCAATGACCCTTCTTCTGTCCTCTGACTTTGTGGAAAGGATGTCATCGACCCTTCCCTGTCCTACGAGTGAATAGCCGTCACGGCCAAGACCCGTATCAAGGAAAAGGACAGTAATGTCCTTAAGACGGCAGTTGACCTTATTGATCTGATACTCTGATTCACCGGACCTGTAAAGTCTTCTGGTGATGCAGATCTCAGGGAAATCGTAGTCGATATAGCCGTCGGAGTTATCGAAAGTGATGGATACTTCGGCATAGTTCATGGAACGTCTTGCGGTAGTACCGTTGAAGATGACATCTTCCATCTTGCCGCCACGGAGCTGCTTTACGCTCTGTTCGCCCAAAACCCAGCGGACAGCGTCACTGATATTAGACTTTCCGCTTCCGTTAGGACCAACCACGGCCGTAAGACCGCGGTCAAAGTCGATACACGTATAGTCGGGGAAAGATTTAAACCCCTGAAGCTCAAGCTTTTTCAGATACATTCTATAGTCAGTTCCGTTTTATCCTAAAATAAATCACCCAAGCATTATAAACTCAAACGGTCCCTTTTTGTAGGACAATCTGTTCAGACGCTATCGGGATAAAGGCTCATGTACTCCTTTATGCCCTTCTCAGCGCACTTCTGCTCGGCATCCTTCTTGCTGTGGCCCGTGGCGCTTGCCAGGAGCACGTCATCCGAATAAACACTGACGTCGAATTCTTTCATGTGGGCAGGTCCGCGCTCTCCGGTCACCTCGAATCTGATCGTGTGCTGGAAACCTCTGGTCTGCGCCAATTCAAGCAGTCTGCTCTTGTAATCCAGGAAGATCTCGCCGTTAACTGCCTTCTGAACTGTTTCGGTAAGATTTTTCAAGATACATTTTCTAGCCTGTTCGAATCCGCCGTCGAAATAAACTGCCGCAATAACCGACTCAAAGCAGTCGGCAAGCGTCGAATCCTTGTCATTGCCGCCATTCTGCGCCTCACCCTTGCCAAGAAGCAGATAATCGCCCAAATGGAGCTTTCTTGCTACTTCGGCAAAAGACTTTTCGCAAACAGAGACACTTCTCATCTTTGAAAGATAACCTTCGTCAGCCTGGGGCTTGAGCTCGTAGAGCATCTGGCCTACAACGACGTCAAGTACAGCGTCACCGATGAACTCGAGTCTCTGGTTGGACTCCCAGTGGCCTCTTCCCGTCTCGAAAACGTATGTCGTGTGGGTAAAAGCCGTCTCAAGGACTGATTTGTCTTTAAAGGTATATCCCAGGTCTTTTTCTAATTCTGTATAGTCTGTCATAGTCATATTTACGAGAAACGGCTGAATGCATATCACACGCATCCAGCCGTCTAAACTTCATAAGTTAATTCAGAGATTAATAATCTCCGGCATATTAGCCCTCTGTGAGGCTCTGAATATACTCGACTGCATCCTTGACGGTAACAACCTTCTCAGCTACGTCATCAGGGATCTCGATGTCGAATTCCTGCTCCATAGCCATAACGAGCTCAACCATGTCAAGAGAATCAGCGTTAAGATCATCTACGAAAGAGGAATCCTCTGTGATTGTATCCTCATCTACACCGAGCTGATCAACGATCATCTGCTTAATCGAGTTGAAAAGTTCTTCATTTGTCATAATTAGTACCTCCGTACGATTCTAAATAAATCCACAAACTGTTTTTAATGTAAGTTATGGTTTTTGTCAATAGGTTATTTTGACTGCCAAAGTTATTTGACAATTACCCTTTCAGATATTGTTTCCCCTTTAATAGATAGTCAACACCCGAGACAATTGTCATAATAACACATATTCCGAAAAGTACATCCCCGATTATCGTAACCGGACAAATTCTGATCGGATAGCCTTCAAAGCCCAGACCGAAGATCTTCATGAGCAAAGGCTCAAACATAAGATAGATCAACGCGATCATCTGGGTGACAGTCTTTATCTTGCCGATCATCTTGGCAGCAATTACCTCTCCCTTTGCAGCAGCGATCATACGAAGACCTGATACTGCAAACTCTCTTAAGATAATTACCATAACAGCCCAGGCTGAAAGTCTGCCCAGGTTGATGAACGCCAGCATGATGCTGATGCAGAGGATCTTATCTGCAAGAGAATCAAGGAATTTACCAAGATCGGTAATAAGGTTATATTTGCGGGCGATCTTGCCGTCAGCCGCATCCGTAAGGGACGCAAGGATGAAAACTCCAGCTGCAACGAGCATGCCGTTGGTGTTGATGAAGTTGTTCCATCCTTCAGGCTGCCACCCGAAAATATTGACCGGCAACATAAAAAGAAGCGTAACGGGTACAAGAACGATCCTCAAGATGGAAAGCTTGTTCGGAAGATTCATTGCAAAATTGCTCCTTTATATATTCAGAAATAATATGTCTTTTAAAAAGACACACTAATAATATACGAAATTATCCCTACGTCAAATCGTAACGGCGGTCATGTCATAATCATCGGAGCAGTCCACGATCTTGGCATCTACGATCTCGCCGATCTTAAGCTCTTCTTCCTGTGAGGCAATATAAATGACAGGATCGACCTCAGGAGATTCGCCGTAACTTCTTCCAACATAGAATATTCCGTCATCGGATACGGAGCAGATAATTACCTTGGTAACGGTGCCAAGACGCTTCTTGGACTGCTCGCCCGAGATCTGCTTCTGGAGCTCATAGATCTCGTCATAGCGTCTCTGCTTTGTCTCGTCATCGATCTGGTCAGGCATGTCATAAGCCTTAGTTCCCTCTTCAGGCGAGAAAATAAAGCATCCGAGTCTGTCGAACTTCCACTTCCTAAGATTCTCCTTAAGCTCATTGAAGTCTTCTTCGGTCTCACCCGGGAAACCGACCATGACCGTAGTTCTGATAATGCAGTCAGGCATAGCCTTCCTTATCATCTCAAGCCTTGAAGTGATGAGTTCAGAAGTATCCCTTCTGTGCATTGCCTTAAGGATCTTGTCAGATCCGTGCTGGATCGGGATATCCAGATAATGCGCAACCTTGGGATTATTAGCCATCTCTTCAATAAGGTCGGGCGTGATGCCGTCCATATAGCCGTACATAACACGGATGAGTTCGATTCCGTCTATCTCAGAAAGAGCTTTCAAAAGCTTGGTAAGGCTCCTTTCCTTATAAAGCTCAATACCGTAGTTGGTCGTATCCTGCGCTGCAAGGACCAGTTCCTTCACACCTCTTGAAGCAATGATCTTTGCTTCTTCAACGATATCTTCCATAGGACGGGATACAAACGGTCCCCTGATAAGCGGAATAGCGCAGAAGCTGCATCTGTTAAGACAGCCTTCACCGATCTTGAGCCATGCATATGCTTCGGTTGAAAGCTCTCTTTCTTTTACAAGATGTTTGTAGCCGCCTACGCCTGAGGTGAGGTTGATCTTCTCTGATTCTTTATCGAACTCGGAAGCAAGCTTTGCCGTGACGTCAACGATATCGCCATAGTGAGCCGTTCCCAAAACAGCATCGACTTCGGGAAGTTCCTTAAGGATGTCTTCCGGATATCTCTGCGACAGGCATCCGGATACGATTATCTTTTTAACATTGCCGTTCGGCACCTTGTAATCGGCAACTTCCAAGATAGCGTCAATCGCTTCCTTCTTTGCCGATTCGATAAAGCCGCATGTGTTGATTACAACGATATCTGACTCCGGAACATCATTGATGACATTATATCCGGCCATCTTAAGCTCTGTGGACATGTTCTCACAGTCTATGAGATTTTTAGAGCACCCCAAAGCCAAAAGAGTTATCTTTACATCTTTATTTTCCAAATCAGTTTCCTCCACTTAACGGCTAATTACCAAACATATAAATAATATACCTTATCAACGTGATTATATAAGGCATCGCGAAAATACCAAGTATTATAACCTGAAATAATAAAGCCCGCATCCGCAACTTAGGACACGGGCCTTACCGGTAATTGTTCCATTATTCACTGTTCGAGATACAGTCTGAAAGCAGTTCTTGCTGCTTCTAATCCGTAACCTCTTTTGACGGCAAGCTTAATAAAATCATCTTCCCTGTCAGAAGTATCTTCGGTGGCACTTCCATATGTAGCTTCATAAAGGCTCTTACAGGTATTGATATCACTATCCAAACCTGAGACGACTTCATCGGCACAATCCGAACTGATTCCTGCTTCAAGAAGACGCGAGTATATGTAGTGCTTGCTCTCTTGTTTTCTGCCTGAACGTGCCGCAAGAACCTTGCGCGATGCACGCATATCATCAATGTATCCGGTATCGATCAGATGCTTAACTGCACTTGAAGCTACTGCTTCAGAATACCCCTTCTGGATAAGATAGATCCTTATCTTACCGGAAGAATATATACCGGTTCCGATATGCCTGATCGCACAGGTCACGGCTTCCTTGGTCGAAATATTATCAGACATCGATTCCTAAAATATCGTCATCATCAGAGTCGTCTTCGGGTGCTTCAACAGCAGCGCCTGCTGCAATATCTGCATCGTCATCTTCTGCAGGCATGTAGGACTCTCTGATCTTCTCTTCGATCTCATCCTTAACATCAGGATGGTCGATAAGGAACTGCTTGGCAGCATCTCTTCCCTGAGCGATCTTTGATCCGTTATATGCGAACCAGGATCCGCTCTTATCAATGATGTTATTCTCAACACCAAGGTCGATAATGCATCCTTCGGATGAAACGCCCTTGCCGTACATAATGTCGAACTCAGCTTCCTTGAACGGCGGAGCGACCTTATTCTTGACTACCTTAACTCTTGTATGGCTTCCGACTACGTCTGTACCGTTACGGAGTGTCTCAACCTTTCTTACATCAAGTCTAACTGATGCATAGAACTTGAGAGCACGTCCACCAGGTGTGGTCTCAGGGTTACCGAACATAACTCCGACCTTCTCACGCAACTGGTTGATGAAGATGCAGATCGTATTTGACTTGGAAACAACAGGAGCGAGCTTTCTTAAAGCCTGGCTCATGAGTCTTGCCTGAAGACCTACGTGGGAATCACCCATCTCGCCTTCGATCTCTGCTCTCGGAACGAGTGCGGCAACTGAGTCGATAACTACAACATCAATGCATCCGCTTCTTACGAGAGTCTCGCAGATCTCGAGTGCCTGCTCACCTGTATCAGGCTGTGACAAGAGAAGATTATCAACATCAACTCCGATATTGCCTGCATAAACCGGATCTAAAGCATGCTCTGCATCGATGAATGCGCATGTGCCGCCCATCTTCTGTGCTTCAGCAACACAGTGGAGTGCTACTGTGGTCTTACCTGAAGATTCAGGTCCGTAGATCTCAATGATTCTTCCTCTGGGAAGTCCGCCGATACCAAGTGCGATATCAAGTGTCAGAGCACCTGTAGGAATGGTATCGATCTCAACCTGTGACTTATCGCCTAAACGCATTACGGCACCCTGGCCGAACTGCTTCTCTATCTGCGCCATAGCGGCGTCAAGAGCTTTCCTTCTCTCATCCTTGTCCTGAACCTGGGCAACTGAACCCTTAGCGGCATTCTTACTCTTAGCCATATTGTCCTCCGAAAAATAGTATTGAACATTTGTTCTTCATTTATGAGTTAATTCTATGTTTATGATACACTTTTGTCAACCAAATTAACCTCCGAAATTAGAACAAATACCGACAAGACCCATTAATCGTACACAACGTTTTAAGAGTCCTTATTTTTCTTGGGATTCAGCCATTCTGAAATTGCCAAAACAGGGGTCTTATTCACAGGTTTCCGGCAAAACCCGACAAAAACCTACAAATTCTGTAATTAAACCGACAAAAAAGCCGACAAGAAATTCAGGCGTTTAATAACCTTTGCTCTTATCAATCAGATTCTTTAAAGGAAGTCCCTTACCATAGTTAAGAAGATTCTCACAGAACAAATCAACATTAACATCCAATGTATGTTCCAAAGTGAGATTACCTGCCACATGAGGAGTAATGATGAGGTTCTTTGTATTCCAGAGTCTGCTGTCATCAGGAAGCGGCTCAGCCTTAAATACATCCAGAGCAGCGCCTGCAAGTCTTCCCGACTCAAGGCTGTCAGCTATGGCATCTTCATCAACTGCAGAACCTCTGCCGACATTAACGACATAAGCACCATCCGGAAGGAGCGCTATTCTCTCACGTGAAAGGATATCCCTGGTCTCAGGAGTATCAGGCAGGCTCATTACCAGAAGATCTGTTTCAGGCAAAAGCTCATCAAGAGCATCGATCTTATACACGCGGTCGTAAGATTTATCCTCACATATTCCGCTTCTGCAAACACCGATAATGCTGCGGGGCTCAAACGCCTTTGCTCTTCTTGCAAAGCAGCAGCCTATGTCACCTGTTCCCAGAACTAAGATCCTTGAATCCTTAAGTGATCTCTGCGGCTGAGGAGCAGACCAGTTATGTTTAAGCGACTCGCTGTACGAATAATCCAGTTTTCGCATCATCAAAAGAGATACTGCAATGATGTGCTCTGCTATGGTCACGCCGTAAGCGCCTGTTGAGTTCGTGATAAGACAGTCTTCGTTTGCGAACACACCGGGCTTCATAAGATAATCAACGCCTGCTGACGGTACGGCAAGCCACTTAAGGTTCTTATTGCGTGCGGCATTACCCATGCCAAAGCCGTAGATGATATCGCAGTCCTGATAGTCATCAGGGATCTCGGCTTCTGATTCAACGAAGAGAACACTGCCTCCGATTTCGGAAGCATTCTTCAGGATATGTTCTTTGTGGTGCTCTTTAAGCAGTTTGTTGATTACAAGTATTTTCATAATGAAGTCATAATAACATGCCTTACCTTTAAAACCATTCCCTTATAGAAAAGATGACATAAACAGTCTGATTGTTAATACGAAGTTCAAAATACTTATACAATTCTGACGAGGTTTGACTGATTTAAAATGCTATAATTTTTTCTATAAGAAATAAAATCTCTTTGGGAGGAAACCATATGAAGACAGAACTTATCAGTATTACCCCCGCCGGAACAGGCAAGGATAAAGCTTTGGAGCTTACAGAGAAAACAGGTGCTTTCTGCGGACTCGACCATAAGTCAGCTCTCCGTCTTCGTTTACTTTCCGAAGAGCTCATCGAACTCATGCGTACCTTCACAGGCGAACTTAAAGGTGACTTCTGGCTTGAAGCAAAAGACAGTACAGTTGAAGTTCACCTGAAGACTGAGATCCCCATGGACCAACAGACAAAGAAAGAACTTCTCTCTGTATCCTCTACAGGTAAGAACGCTGCAGCAAAGGGTTTCATGGGTAAGATCCGCGACATGATCTCAACAGCAACTCTTCCCGAAGATCCTGAGACAAAGGCCATGACAGAACAGGCACTCGGCTTAATGGCTCTCGGATGCCAGGCAGGTTCTTATTCAGGAAGCTATTCCTGGTCAATGAGCTCTTACGTAGCATCCATTGAAAAGGCAGAAGCAATCCAGGCTCAGGAAGCAAAGGACGAACTCGAGAAATCCATCGTTGCAAACCTTGCTGATGACGTCACGGTACACATCATCAACTCCAACGTTGAGATCACGATCTACAAATCCTTCTGATCAGACTAAATAACTAAACATAATAAAGGGGTGCCTCGATTTGAGACACCCCTTTTCATTGGTTCAATTTAATTATCTTTCAGCCCCGGCGCACCGGATTCTTCTGCCCAGGATTTAGGGACATCGTCGATGCGGACATCTGCTATCGTGCAAATCTGGAACTTATCTTCGTAAACTATCTCGCCCGGTGAATTGGTATAAACAAGATAGTACGGATGGTTATATCTTTCGAGAAGCCAGAGGGCAGGACGGATCATCTTCATCATCTCTTCCGTATTCTCCATCTTAAACCAGCAGATTACGGGTTCCTGGCGCATGCATGGTTCTGGCCACGGGAGATTTTCTGCAAACCATGAATCGATCTCACGGAAAAGAGAAGCATCTTCCTCATCCATCGTGTCATTCCTGATAAGGTCCCAGCACATGCTGAAGATGCCTTTTCCGGTCATGGTATTACGGGCTAATTCCTTTCCCTGTATCCTTACGTATTTGTATTTCACGTTGGCCATATAAGCACCTCGCGGAAATCAGATCTTTTTTCGAAGTGTCAGACAATTCTTTCCGTCTTTATATTCGTACAGTACTTCATCCATGGTCTTCTTGGTAATGAAGATTCCGAGGCCTCCGATCTCTCTATCCTCTGCTGACAAAGTAATATCAGGCTCTTCATTTGCAAGAGGGTCGTACTGTATTCCGGAGTCTTCGAAAACGATCTCGGCCACACCGTCAGTTATCTTCATCTTAATGGTAGCGTCACCTTCACCGCCCTTATCCTTATAAGCATAATGGCAGATGTTTACATAGATCTCTTCTACGGCAACGCCGATCTGTGTCTGGGCCTTCATTGAGCTCTCGGCTGCTTCGAGCCTCTCATCTATAAAGCCCTGGACTTGATCAAGATTATTAACATCAGCTTTTACGGTAAGCTCGTCATAAACGGAATTATCAGTATTCATCGGTTCACCTCCGTGATACTTAAATGTCAGCATTGTGAGATCGTCGAACTGCGGTGCTCCCTTTACGAAGAGATCTACGCTGTATTTCATGTCGAAATCAATATCAACTGCAGATCTTTCTCCGTGGGAGTCATCGTTAAGCGATTTGAGCATCCTGTCCAGACCAAACAGTTCATTATTGCGGTTCGTCGCTTCGGCTACACCATCGGTGTAGAGGAAAATGATGTCACCGGGATCAAGCTTTGTTTTGAATTCCTTGTACTTAATTCCTTCCATGCATCCGAGCGGAGGCGAATGCTTCTCTTTGAGAACATTGAAAGGCTCATTTCCCCTCTTGAAGATCGGATATTCATGACCAGCATTGGAATATGTAAGTTCGCCTGTGGAAATCTTTACGATACCGAGCCACACGGTAACGAACATGTTGAGTGAGTTTTTCTCACAAAGCTGGTCATTAATATTGCAGAGAATCCTGGCTGTGCTTCCTTCTTTACCCAATACGAGTGTCTGGCTCTTGAGCATTGCTTTGCTGACCATCATGTAAAGAGCGGCGGGAATGCCCTTTCCGGATACGTCGGCAATTACGAGTGCAAGGTGATCTTCATCGACCAGGAAGAAGTCGTAAAAGTCTCCGCCGACTTCCTTGGCAGGAGACATCGACGCGAAGATATCGAATTCATGTCTGTCAGGATAAGGCGGGAAAGTACTGGGCAGCATGGTTTCCTGTATAGCAGCCGCCATGTGGAGTTCGTTTTCCTGTACGGATTTTTCCTGACCCTGAACAACGTTAAGAATACAGTAGATCAAAAGCAGCGTTATCATGTAGACCGGACAAAGCAGCGACAGACCATAAACAAAGATGGAAATGACGCCAACACCAACCGGCACCAGTGTGTAAATGAACAGCGCAATGATCTGGTATCTCTTGAATCTTTTTCTGGTAATAATAACAAGAATAAGAGTAACGACAGTTACGGCAAACGAATAGATATACGCAATAGTAAACGTCGGGCTTCTGTGATATGTACCACTCTCGTCTACAACAAACAGATATCCGAAGAATATATTGAGAAGCCTTACTAGAATCGCAATGCAAAGACCAATCCTGGATGCAACATCATACTTATGGCTCTGTTCCTTTTCGATGTTAAGGAACGTAAGGACATAACGCCAGAAAAGATAAACAACTATCGGTGTAACACAGTAGAATATCGTGTTGGCAGCAATGCACAACACTCTGAATTCAGCCTTTCCGTCCGTAAGCCAGCAGACCTCATCGGCATAAAGACCGACGAAAACCGTGACGATCATCATCAGGAAGTAATCAAGGTTTGCACCGTTCCATTGTTTATCCAGGACAGCACAGATGTAAAGAATGTAGCCGAGGATCATTGCACAAAGATCCATCGCAACATTCATAATAAAAATCGGCGTCAGCTGCTCCGTATGAAGGAACAGCGCACCGCCGACTGCTAAAGCAAAACCTATCAGGAAAATTAAAGACCCCACCCAGGCCCTAATCTTAAATCTTCTGGAATTAAGATCAACGCTCATAACCGTGAGGCCTCAAATAAGAAATTACTCGATAGTTAAAATATCTGAGAATCCGGTTACTTCGAAGATTTCCATGATCATCTCGTTAACGTTAGTAACCTTCATTCCGCCCTTCTTGGAAAGACTCTTGTGAGTAGCAAGGAGAACTCTGAGTCCTGCAGAAGAAATATACTCAAGAGCACTAAGGTCGAATACCAATTCATTAATAGTGTCGAGTACAGGGCTGAGCGCTGCATCAAGCTCTACGGAAGTATTTGTATCAAGTCTTCCTTCCAATGCGAAAACAGCTTTACCGTTTGTGATCGTCTTGTTGATATTCAGCATTTGAATACCTCCTTGTTCAGCACACATGCTTATTTTTTATATGTTTCAGTATATCACAATAATTTTTGAACTTTCAAAACAAAGTATTAACAAACTATCTCCCTTTTAATAAATATTCAGCGGATACCGGGAATTCAAAATAAGTATCCGGATATGGCTCATCCTTAAGGGTAAAATGCCACCATTCACAGTCGATCGGTTCAAAACCATTCCTCAGCATGCAGTTTCTTAATATCATCCTGTTGTTATACTGCTCATCTGCGATGCCCCTGTAACCCGGATGTGAAACTTCACTGAACATATCAAAGGGACTTCCCATGTCAACTTCCTTGCCGGTTTTCATGTCAAGAAGTGTCAAGTCTATAGTGCTTCCCCTGCTGTGCGAGGATTTGGATGCAACATAGCCTTTGGAGAACAGTTCCTGCTTTACCAGATCAGGATAGAAGTATTCCTTCATGCGGACATCAGTATCTTCTATGCCCCACATTACGAAATGCTTTACGGCGCAGGCAGGCCTGTAGCAGTCAAACACCTTCATCCTGTAACCCTGTACATTAAGTTCGTTGCTTACTGTCTTAAGCGCCCTTGCCGCCTCTTTGGTGATTATTGCGCACGGCTGTTCATATCCGTCGATCTTATCGCCAATGAAATTATAGGTGGAGTAATATCTGATCTCCTGAACGATCGAAGGAACATAGTCAGCAAGCAGTACAAAGCCTGAAGGGTCCATAGTTACTTTGCTTTTATAGTCTGTTTCCATAAAAACTTCCTCCATGGAACCATTATAACAACAGCCGCTTATTTACTTGTTAAGTAACTGTTCCAATTCTGTAAGCAATTTTGACTTCATCGTCTCAAGTTCATCTGGAGAAGGACGGTTATCATCAGCATAGATCTCCGAAAACGGCATGCTCCAGACAGGGCCGACGCCGTTATGTCCGTAGTTGCCTATATCCCCTTTTCTTCTGGGATAAAGATGCCAGTGGAGATGCGCATCTCCCATGCCGAGAAGCTCATAGTTCATCTTCTCGGGAGCAAATGCCTTAGCCGTTGCTTCGGCAACCATGGACATCTCCTGCATGAACTTGGTCCTCTCTTCCATATCAAGCTGAAAGAGCTCTGTATAGTTGTGATTCTTATAAAGGAATAACGAATAGCCGTAGAAGTGCTGGTTATCACCTATAACGACATATCCGGTCTCAAGTTCTTTAACAAAATACGGATTGGTACCGTTCTTGATCATCTCAATGCGGTCGCATATCAAACACATAATCCTTTTATCCTCCATCGTGAATTGATGATGTTCTAATTATATTGAAACATCTTTATTTTCTTCACTTGGGATAGAAAGAATATTAAGGCAATATCAGATGTTCTTTTTGCGCCTTGAAGAATAAACAATGAAGTATACAGCGAGCACGCCAAGAAGGAATACCGCTGCAACCATCGTGATAATAAACCCGTTAAGACAGTATCCGGAGTATTGAGAAACAGTATTGCCGTTCGTCATATAAACATAAAATGCCATCAGAGATGAGCTAAGCACTGCCATTGCTGCAATAAGCACCAGCAAAACCTTCCATCCCTTCCTCTTCTTAAGAGGAGTGAACTCAACCTTCTCGTGCTTATTGAGTTTTACCATCTCGTTTATCTCTTCAATGTCTTTTTCCGTCTTAACGGAATCAAGGGCATAAACGATAACTGTAATAACTCCTACATATATAAATGCCATCCAGAAATTCGAAGGATAGAACCATCCGACGATAAAACCGAATGCGATGACGACAACGGATACGATCAGGTATTTGACCAGATACCCCACGATGATCGAGAACGAAGTCTTCTCGTCAAAAATATAGTTAATTACAGCCAGGATAAATGCCAGTCCGAAGAGCTCAAAGACAAGCTTAATCTCTTCAGTAAATCCAACTCCAGCAATCGAGAATGCGAAGACCGTCAGGATCATCAGGGCTGCAAAGATACATGTATCTCTTAATATCTTTCTCATAGCAGCTTTCTCCTGAAAATCTTCTTTATGTCTTTAAGGTATTTTCTTGACACGATAAGCTTCTCGCCGTTATCCAGTACGGCTTCCAAATGACTGTTCTTTATCTGCATTATCTCTTTAAGATGGGACACGTTCATAAAGCATGTTCTAGATATCCTGACGAGGTCAGTCTCTGCAATAGAAGAATCAATGTCAGCCATGCTTCCGTCGTAACGGTAAACGTCGTTTCTTGAATAGAGGAATATCTTGCGTTCAACGTTTTCGATGTAGTAAATGTCAGAGATATCAATGCTCACCGTCTTCCCGTCAGACTTGCCGGTGAAGCTGATGCTCATGTTCTTTATCTTGTTGATCAGATTGTCGACCGACTTGTCATACTCGGGATATTCGACTATGACCGTAAGCGGCTGATCTTTAACCTGTCTTTGCTCTACCCTCATTTACCTTTACCACAACAAGCTTTATCCATAAGATCATGACATCTGCTGCCAGGATCAGGATTCCTGCAAGAAAACTCCACGGAGCCCACGTAAGCGCGATGTCTTTTATTCCGGCTCCGAATATAATCGGAAAGAGTACCAGTATCAGTATCTCGGCAAGCGTGAAGAAAGATCCACAAGCGATCAGCAATCCCTTTTTCTTCATGCCCAGAGCCAATATCAGGACCACAATACCTAATACGGATACCGATGTAAATATAATATCAAACACTGTCCAAACATCACATATCAAACCTGAAGAACGCTTTCCGGAGACTTCAGCGAAAACCGAATTGCACAGGCTGTCAGTAGTAGATGCGACATTAAGATTTGTAAGGACGCACACGCCTATCCCCTTGCTTCTCGAAAAGACCATCCTTGATGAATAGTTGGGCGTGCCGCCGGAATGACCGATAACGTCATCTTCGAACCTCTCCCAGCCCGCGTAGTAATCGCCTTCGTTTTCGAGCTCACCGATAACATAATCCATATCTTCATCAGTATTCTCGATCCACGCCTTCATCCAGTTGCCGATATCCTTAGCATCAGAATAGAAATATCCTGCAGGAATGCTTCCTTCTCTTACAGGAACCTTATACTCAAATGTATTTCTGAAGCCGAGACGTGAACCTTCAACTATCCTGTTGCTATCTGAAGGAACGCCTACTGAAGTTGAATAAAGGCCATAAGGCATCAGCAGGTTTTCTTCAATGTATTCACGGTAAGAAATACCGGTAACATTCTCTATTATCACTCCCAAAAGATTGTAGTTAACATTGGAATATGCATACTCTTCACCGGGCTTTGTTTTAAGCTCCTTCCCTGAAATGCTTTCAGCCCATTCCTGAAGAGTCATGTCCTCTGTTGCTGACGGATAATCCGTCTCACTGTTGGTATATCCGCTTCTCTGTTTAAGAAGATCATCTACTGTTATCTCTGCTTCCGAAGATTCGTAGAAAGCCTTAAATCCTGGTATTAAATCAGACACCTTATCGTCACCTGACAACTTGCCTTCATTGATAAGTTTCTGCACTGCAAGACCCGTAAAAGACTTGGTCATGGAACCTATCTGATAAAGGCCTTCGCTGTCGCCGTAATATGAGAATTCGCCGTTGTCGTAAACAACTACGCTAACATTATTGCATCCTGTCTTGGAACTGAATTCAGTAACCATCGTTTCAACTCCAAGGTCCGGCGTTACCGGCGTTCCTAAGATCAATATCATGGTTAAAACTGAAACAACTATCGTTCGTAACATCAGGTATTCATTCCTTTCCGTTTTACTCTAATGGCATAGTAACGGAACAAAAATCCCCAAACAATAAGAAGCCTCACTTGTTGCAAATGAGGCTTCGTGAAATGCAATTTTGTTTAAAAACTTAGAACGTAACGTTCAGATTATCAACTGTATCGATTACTACAACGCAGTCAGGATCAACACGCTGCATTATCTGTACCATGATGTATTCGGGTACTGCAACGCATCCGCCTGTATAAGGCTTAACAGGACCGAAGCAGTGAAGGAAAATAGCTGATCCTCTGCCTGCCGTACCGTCATCGTTGAAGCTGATGTTGAGGCAGTACTGATACTGGTATTCGTAATCAACTATGTGCTCGCTGTTTTCCATGTCCAGATCAGGATAATCGTTGATGTTTACCATCTCGTTGTAACGCATGCCGTCACGCATGTCGCCTGACCAGTATATGTCGTCATCAACCTGGATATACTCCATAGCGCATCCGGGATCAGGCGCGATGCCGAAAGCTTTGTTGAAACCGTAAACGCCGACAGGAGTCTGACCGCAGCCTTCAACGTGATCTGCATCAAGGCAGAGACCGTTCTTGCCAACGTAACCGGGAGTAGAAAGTATCTGCATCCAGTTGCCGTCAGCATCACGCTCGTGCATGGAAATCGTAGCAGTGGTCTTATCCATACCGAAGCCTGCAACAACAAAGAGCTGCTTTGTATTCTCGTCCTGTGCCTGCGGGAGAGCCTTTACCCAGTCAGGAGAAGCCTGTTCATACTGGATCTGCACATGAAGTGTTTCAGAAGGTTCAACTGTTTCAGTAACCTCTGTCTGTTCTGTTTCCACAGTAGTTTCCAAAGTGGTTTCCATGGTTGTCTCCTCAAGAACAGTAGTATCTTCAGTTTCATCACCGACTCTGTGTATGTCGATATTAATATCTGTCTGGACTGTTACAACCTTGCATGATGTCATTCCGAAAAGCATACTCACAACAGCAGCTGCAGCCATTAATCTTACAGGCAATCTCTTCATCTGTTTACCTCCCAAACTACTATGAAAATCAATAAATCAAATGCTTATCTGATATTCCAATTATAAACATCAACTATATCGATTATATTAACGAAGGTGTTAATTCACTGAAAACAAAATCAGGAAGCGGACTTTTTCGAAGAGCCCTTCTTAAACATACGCTTGATCTTGGCAATCCAATATGTGGCTTCTTCCATGCGGAGAACCGAAGCCATTACAAAGTAAACAACAAGTGCGATTCCGCCCTTTACCGCATCAATGGCAAGCTGGATGATCTTGCCTCCGTGTGCGGGATAAAGCTTGTTAATTATGTAAGTGACAGCAGCCATAACAGCTACGCTTACGCCGGCTTTAATAAGGAATTTGACTATACCGTGAGGCGCAAGTTCCTTATTCATGCAATATGCGACAGCAAGCATTACCATCTGACAGAGATTGGTAAATGAATATGCAAGTGAAAGAGACAAAGGTCCAACACCGAGAGATATCATTACCTGACAAGCCATAGGATTGATCACGAGGCCTAAAATGCCCGCAAACAACGGGAGCTTGGTCTTTCCGATAGCATAAAATGCCTGGTTGAAAACGTGGATAACCGTCGCAGTCACGATAGCACTGCAGAAGCCCAAAAGAAATGTAGCAGCCGTTTGGGCATTTCTGTCAGTATAAGCAGAGTTCCACTGATATATAGCTTTAACAACATCAAGATTCAAGACTGCGATTATCGCAGCTGAAGGAATAGTCATGAACAATGCGCTCTTCATGGAGCTTGAGACAAGGTCTGAAGCCTTTGAATAGTTCTTTGACTCATAGTCTCCTGCAAGTTCAGGCGTCATAACGGTTGTGATGGCAACAACGAATACAGTATAAGGAATCTGCCAGATTGTAGATGCATTTCTGAATCCCCATACGCTTCCCTCATCGAAAAGAAGAGCGAAGTGATTCAGAACAACTACATTTATCTGGGTGATCGAAGCAGAGATAAGGATCGGGATCGCACGTCTGAACAGCATGAGGAATTCCCTGTCAGCAGGCTTAAAGCTGAACCTGAACTGTCTCATCTGCTTGAAGCCGAGTGAGTACTGGCAAACAAAGTAAATCGCAGTAGCTACAAGGATTCCTCCCGTTGTCATTACGAGGTTTCTCTGGGAGTTGCCACCCATTAGGAATATCGCAAGGATAACGAGAATGTTATAAAGTACCGGGCCGAATGAAGTTATGGTGAACTTTCTGTATGCGGTAAGAATGCCGTTACAGAGAGCTGCAAGCATAATAAAGAATATCTGCGGGAACAGGAATTTGGATGCCTGTGCCGCAAGCTGCAAAACCTGTGAATCGATGTCATCGTTGCCCAGTGCATACAAAGCATAGATAGGCTCTGAGAATATGGTGCCGAGAGTACATACGACGAGCATTACCACACATACAACGGATATGAAGATGCTTACCGTACGGATACCGTCCTTCTCCTTGCCTACCGCAAGTTTTGCGCTGAGATACGGAGCTACCGTCGAATAAATGGCACCTCCGACAAGAAGGTTATAGAAAAGGTCAGGAATATTAAAAGCAAGAGAATATCCGTCACGGAAAATGTCTTCGCTGAATCTTGTGGATACGATGTTATCGCGGATAAGTCCGGACATCTTAACGATGATGGTTCCGAGACCTACGATAAATGCGGATAAAGCAAAGCTCATCCCCTTTTTCTTGCGCGGGGTCGTAGCAGGTTTATTCTCTACAGCTTTGTTCTCAGCCACTTAAGCTTTACCTTCCTTGATCAGACTTACGGCAAGTTTTAAAGCCGCAAGAACGGTTGTGGAACGTATGGTATCCCTGTCACCTTCAAAGTTCAACCGTTTACTTCCGGAAATACTCTGAGAAGTTCCTTTTGCCTTATAGCAATAACCCATATATACCGTTCCGACGGGCTTTCCCGGGAGATCTCCCGTGGGACCTGCAATACCTGTGACGGATACGGCAAGGTCAACACCCAAAACGGAGAAAGCGCCTTCAGCCATTGCTTTAGCGCATTCATCTGAAACCTCGTTATATGTATCAATGATCTCAGCGGGAACACCCAAAACGTTCTCTTTGACTTCATTCGTATATGAGACGACAGAACCCTTGAAGGACTTTGAAGCACCGGGAACACCTACAACCGAAGAAGATATAAGGCCACCTGTAAGACTCTCGGCAAATCCGAAAGTAATACCTTCCATGGCGGAGATCTCAATCAGCTCTCCTGCCTTCAAATAGATTTCTTCGATTAATTTATTCATTGCTTCTAGCCTGCATCTCAAGCCATTCGGTCTCTGTGATCAGGATCTTTCTGGGCTTACTGCCTTCGAAAGGTCCGATGACCTTGGCCTTCTCAAGTTCGTCTATGAGTCTTGCGGCTCTCGGATAACCGATACCAAGTCTTCTCTGAAGAACGGATACGCTCGCGCTGCCGTTTTCGATAACGGTCTGAACTGCCTGGTTGAACATATCGTCAACGTCAGAACCACCGCCACCTGAAGAACCGTTGCCTGAAGAAGAACCTGAAGCCTGGTCGCCTCCAGCGGTAACCCTGTCGATATCCTTGATGATGGTCTCATCGTACATTGAGCCGTATGTCTTCTTAAGGAATTCAACAACCGTCTCAACTTCGTTATCAGAAAGGAATGCACCCTGGCCTCTTACCGGCTGGGGAGCCGTCATAGGAGCATAGAGCATGTCGCCCTTACCCAAAAGCTTCTCGGCACCGATCTGGTCAAGGATAGTTCTGGAGTCGACACCTGATGTAACGGCAAATGCGATTCTTGAACCGATGTTGGCCTTGATGACACCCGTGATGACGTCAACTGAAGGTCTCTGGGTTGCGATGAGGAGATGGATACCTGCAGCTCTTGCGAGTGCGGCAAGTCTTGAGATATATGTCTCGACTTCCTTAGCGGCAACCATCATGAGCTCTGCAAGCTCGTCGATTACGATAAGGATCAGAGGCAGATGCTCAACCTCAGGATTGTTCTTATATTTTTCATTGAAGCCCTTGATATCTCTTACCTGGCCTTCTTCGAAAAGCTTATATCTTCTCTGCATCTCCGTAACGGCCCAGTTAAGAGCACCTGCCGCCTTCTTAGGATCAGTGATGACCGGCATGATGAGGTGCGGTACACCGTTATAGATTGAAAGCTCAACGACCTTAGGGTCAACGAGGATCATGCGGACTTCTTCAGGTGAAGAATGAACGAGGATACTCGTAAGAATTGAGTTGATACATACTGACTTACCTGAACCAGTAGAACCTGCGATCATGAGGTGAGGCATCTTGGCAAGGTCGCAATAAATAGGTCTTCCCGGAATGTCTCTTCCGAGTGCAACTGTAAGAGGAGTTGCAGCCCTGAATTCCTTTGTCTCAACAAGGCCTCTGAGCTGTACTGCCGTAGGAGAATCATTAGGGATCTCGATACCGATCGCACTCTTACCCGGGATAGGAGCTTCGATTCTGATGGAGATAGCTGCCATCGCAAGCATGATGTCATCCTGAAGTCCCGTTACTCTTGATACCTTCGTACCAGTCTCAAGCGTCAACTCAAATCTCGTAATCGAAGGACCGTGAGTTATGTTAATGACTTCAGCACTGATACCGAAGCTCTTGAGAGCCTCTTCAAGCTTATGTGCCTTAGCCTTGAGCTTTCTTTCAAGATCTGCATCTGTCTTCTGCTTAACGTCAGGAGCAAGACAGGATGTCGGTGCAGGCTTGTAGTTTCTGAGTCTTCTTATCTGGTTGCGGCGTTCAGCCTCATGCTTTCTGGTCTCTTCGGCAAACTCAATACCTGAATTAGACTGAGGTACTTTCTCCTGAGATGAAGTCTTGAGGATTCTTCCTTCAGTTCTGCTGAAGCTTTCAGTATTGTCGTTACCAGCATTGATAGTAATTCCGCTGTTATCAGCAGGAGGAGCAACAGGTGCAACAGAAGCTGTATAAGGAACTTCCTGAGGCACTCCGCCTTCTGTAAGTCTGTCGTACATTGAAGGCTTGATCCTGGGCTCTCTTACTGTACGCTCAGGCTCGGAATAATCGTATCCTGAACCTTCTGCGTCTTCGCTGATCTCATAGGGGTCTTCAGTACCGCTGTAGATATCGCCCTCGTAATCAGGTTCGGGCTTCTTTTTCAAAGATGGATCAAGATCGTAGAAATCCTGGTTCTTATCGTTTTCAAGGAAAGAGAGTCCCTTTCTCTTTTTCTTGAGCTTAGCAGAACCGGGAACGCTTACGGGATCTGTCGTATAAGCGAAATCCGCGTCAGCTTCTGCACCCTTCGTAACATCGTATTCCTTCTCGTTGAATGTGAGCTTGCCCGGCTCCTGTAATACTGGATGAATCTGGCCGCCTGTAAGCTTCTCGACATCGGTAAATCCGGATGCTCCGTCGATCGGGAGATTTGTCATGAACGGACCCTGCTTCTCAGAAGACATGTGGACTCCGTTCTGAACGAAAGGAGATGAACCGCTTGTGCGGTTATTGGGAGAAATCATGCCGTTGTCACCGTAAGTAATGACCGTAGTACCGGCAGGTCTTCTCTGCTGCTGTCTCTGGGGATTGGGATACGGGCTGCCATAGCCGTTGCCTGAATAGATCTGGTAATTCGGATCTCTCTGATTCTGGCTCTTGTGGCTTACGACGCTGTTATAAACTTTGCCTGAAGTCGTTGCGATGGCATGTGCTGTCTTCTTGGCAGTATCCTTGAGCGATACTCTGAATACAAGAAGGATCTGTGTAAGAAGGAAAACAATGATTGCAAGAACGCTTATCACCTTACCTGTAACCTGGAAAAGAGCTACGGCGATCGAACCGCCGATGATACCGCCTGTAAGTACCGGTCCGCTGCTTAAGGGATTGGTGATCTTAGCTGATTCAGTACCAGACTCCCACAGAAGCGACAGAGCTTTGAGCGCGGATGTCTTTCCTTCTGCGTTTTCGCAGATCTTCTCGAAATAATCCATGTCCATTGATACGAGCGCAAGAAGAGCCGATACGGAAACAAGGAGAAGGATAATACTTCTGACTCTGATTCCGGATACGCCCTGTCTCTTCTCGAAAAAGACGTCCAATGCGACATAGAGGATATATACAGGTATTGCATATGCGGCAACACCGATAAGTCCCAAGAAAAAGCTCTTAACTGCAGCACCAATGATGCCCGTAAGAGAAACAGGAAGATAGAAGATGAGAATTATTGCAATCGCAACGAAGAACAATACAATTCCCGCTGCTTCTTTGCGTGAAGTATCTCTGCTCAAATTCCTAACCTCCTGGCAGCCTTGTAAAGTAATACCTGTGTCTTTGCATCGGTAATTGCGCCTTCATCAGCCATCTTAACGGCTTCTTTAAGCGGCATCTTTACAGTAGCGATGTATTCATTCTCGTCCGGATTGCCGCCCTCATACTTAAGGCCGGTTCCGATATAAAGCGTGATGACTTCACTGCAGTAACCGGGTGTGGCTACAATGGAGCCGACACATTCGATCTTATCTGCAACAAAGCCTGTTTCTTCCGTTATCTCACGTGATACGCAGTCAAAGGGATCTTCACCCTTCTCGATCTTTCCTGCAGGTGCTTCGAGCATAACCTTCTCAAAGGGACTTCTGAACTGCTTAACGAGATAGCAGTTGCCTTCATCGTCAACAGGAAGAATGCATGCGCCGCCGTGGTGCACAACGATCTCTCTGGTGCTCTTATCGCCTTCAGGTGTAGTAATCTCTTTTATCTCAACGGTGAAGACTCTGCCTTCGAAAACAGTTTTCGAAGATATAGTCTTCTCATACAGCATATCGTCACTGCAATTGATCTTACCCATTATTCTTATCCTTTACCCTCGCTGATCTTCTTCCATTCCGCAACGGCAAGAACGTCACAGCGGTTGTTAAATTCATTATCGGCATGGCCCTTAACCTTATGGAAAGTCACATTATGTGTGGATGTCAGGTCGATCAGTTCTTTCCAGAGGTCGCTGTTTGCAACCTCGGCCTTTGCGCTGTTCTTCCAGCCGTTCTTGACCCACTTGCCTATCCAGTTCTGTTCGAAAGCATTTACCACATAAGCACTGTCGCTGTAGATGTCGACCTTGCAAGGACGCTTTAAAGCCTTAAGACCTTCTATAACGGCCATAAGCTCCATACGGTTATTCGTGGTATCGCGCTCACCGCCGGACATTTCTTTCTTGGCTCCGCCGGCCATAAGGATAGCGGCCCAACCACCAGGTCCCGGATTACCGGAACACGCTCCGTCGGTATATATTGTGACTTCGCTGATTACTGCCATATATGATCCGGATCAGGGCTTATTTATTGCCCTTCATCTCCTGAGTCTTGTCGTAAGCTGCAGTAACTGACTTGATTACGGCATTTCTTAAGCCGTTCTCTTCAAGTGCCATGACACCTGCAATTGTCGTTCCTCCGGGAGAACATACCATATCCTTCAATACTGCAGGATGTGTACCTGTCTCAAGAGCAAGCTTGCCTGAACCTGCAACTGTGGCTGCAGCGATCTTAAGAGCGTCTGCTCTCTTGATACCGAGGCTTACGGCAGCATCTGCCATAGCTTCGATAAAGAGCATGACGTAAGCAGGACCTGTACCGGAAACGCATCCGATCGCATCCAATGTATTCTCATCGCAGAGGATCGTCTCTCCGCATGTGCCGAGAAGCTTAAGAACGAACTCGGACTCCTCATCGCTCAGTCCTACGGGACATACAGCTGCTACGCCAAGTCCTACCTGTGCGGGAGTATTGGGCATGATTCTTACGAACTTTCTGCCTTCGCCGAGGATGCCGCCGATTCTAGCGCAAGTAACTGCTGCTGCAATAGAAAGAACGATAGCGCCGGGCTTAAGGCTGTCCTTAATGCTCTTTAACGCGTCATTGAAATGGATGGGCTTTACTGCCATTAAGACATAATCAGCACCTTCAACCGCCTCGATAGCGGAAGAAGCCGCATTAACGCCCAGATCAGCTGCACACTTCGTGCAAGCTTCCGTATATACATCAAAGCACCATGCCTCTTCAGGCCTGATGACTCCGCCTTTTACAAAACCGCCCAAAAGGGCCTTACCCATATTACCGGTACCGATAACTGCTAATCTCATAGAGCCGCACTCCTTATTTAATATAAATAAAGTCGAGACAATCTTAACATTACCCTTGACATAGTGCAAACCAACGATTAAACTGTTCGTTGCAACAAAGGGGAGTGGCTCAACGGTAGAGCAGCGGTCTCCAAAACCGCCGGTTGCGCGTTCAAATCGTGTCTCCCCTGCCAAATTTAAAAGGAGTTTCCAGATTGGAAACTCCTTTTTTGTTTTTCATTTTGTCCTCAAAACGGGATTTTACCGCTTAAGTCGCTGCAACAGTGGTTGCTGCGGTATCAACTGCAGATTCAGTTGCAACAGTTGCGGCAGCGCCTGTATCGGCAATGTATTCTCTGACGTCAGCTTCGTTAAGGATCTTGGCGGGAACAATATCAACAACGATGTATGCAATCTCGCCCTTCTTAACGGGAACGATCCTGAAACCGTAGTCACCCTTTACGTAGTATCTTGTATCGCCGTTATACTCACCGAGCTTAATCAGCGCAAGATCCATCGCCTGAGTCATGTTAAGTTCAGGATAAAGTGTCTGGAATGTAGAAGACAAAAGCATCCATACGGGATTGATGTCCTCACCGTATTCGACGTAGAGTCTAATATAAGAGAGTTCACCGTCATTCTTTCTTGTAGCGCCTTCGATACCTGAATTGATCGTAGACTTGGAAGGTCCGGAAAAGAAATCAACATATGAGGGATTGCCTGTTACAGTTGCCTGATCGCCCAAAATGCTGGGTTCAACAGCAGGGTCAACATAAGGTACATTGCCGTAACGGAAATCAAGACCGCTTCCGAGAAGTGAATGTACGACCTCAGTATCGTTAAATCTTGCGTTGAACTCATCAAGGGTCATGCCCATTGAAGGAGTAATTGCGTTAGGAACGATAAAGTAGATTGCTGCTACGATGATCGCAACGAAAACCAGCGCAATGCATGTGGGGATCATGGGATCCTGCTTGCACTTCTCAGCGAAAGGAAGAGCTCTGAACTTGGCGTTTGCTTCCCTTTCCTTAGCCTTTTTGGACATAGGCTTATTCTTTGAAGAAGATCCGGACTTTTTCGGCTTCTTCTCTTCTGTCTTTTCAGCCTTATCAGCCTTTTTAGGCTCTTCGGCTTCTTCAGCCTTATCGCCGTTGTCTTCTTCTGCAGGCTCTTCAGTCTTTACTTCATCGACAACTTCTTCAACAGCTTCGTCGATGACTTCTTCAACTGATTCGTCCTCAGCGGTTTCTTCAGAGACCTTTTCTTCGACTTCCTTGTCGATCTTTACCTTGATCTCTTCGTTGGGCTTTTTATTGTTCTGGGCAGGTTTCTTGCCCTTATTCTTAGATTTAGACATTTTCCAATCCTCCGGTTCAACCTGCATATTATAAAGTTAAAGTTACCCGTTGTAAAACCATTAACAAAGCAAGCCTTCTCAGAATCGTGTACAATAGAGCAGGTAGGAATTGTTTTAGGGGGATAAAACTTATGTCTCATCTCATAATCTCGGGTGGGTCCAGAGGAATCGGACGAGCATGTGTCGAACTGTTCTCTGAGAATGGTTTTAAGGTCACGTCATTAAGCCGTACAGGAACTCCTGACAATGCAGTTGAAGGTGTTTTATACCTGCAGTGCGACGTCAAAGATCCTGAATCCGTCAAAAATGCCGTTGATAAAGCTATTGAAGAAAACGGTCCCGTTGACGTGTTGATTTCAAATGCCGGAATCTCTGTTTCCGGACTTGCACAGGACTTCAAGTACCAGGACTACAGAGACGTAATGGATACGAATTTCGGCGGTCTGTTTAACCTTGCAAGTGCAGTAATTCCTTTCATGGTAAGACAAGGCAAAGGCGTTATTCTTGCTACCTCTTCCATGTGGGGTCAGACAGGCGCATCATGCGAGGCTTTATACTCAGCAAGCAAAGGCGCCGTCGATTCTTACATCAAGGCTCTTGCCAAAGAATTGGGACCTTCCGGAATCAGAGTTAATGCTGTCTCACCCGGTGCGGTCGATACTGACATGATGAGCTGTTTCGATGACGACACCAAAAAGGTCATCTGCGACGACACACCGCTCGGCAAGTTGGGATCACCAAAAGAAATTGCTGAAGTTATGTATTTTCTTCAGTCCGAAAAGGCTTCATTCATCACAGGACAGATAATCGGCGCAAACGGCGGTTACCTGATCTGATTTGAATTGTCAAATTCAATCATTTAGAATATTTGAGTTGTGTCTTTTACTGACATGAATACTATGCCTCAGAAAGGAGAGGACTTATGGCCACAAACAACTATTCAAAGATCACACCTGAGATCGTGCGTCTTGCGGAGATCTGCCAGTCTAACGCCATAGATCCGAAGCTCTACACCAAATATGATGTCAAGCGCGGCCTCAGAGACATTAACGGTAAGGGCGTATTAACCGGATTAACAAAGATTTCCGAAGTTAACGCAACCAAGGAAGTAGACGGAAAGACTGTTCCCGCACCCGGCGAATTATACTATCGCGGAATCAACGTAAAAGAGATGATCAAGGGGCAGCCTGAAGATATGCACTGCGGTTTTGAAGAGACCACATATCTTCTTCTGTTCGGCAAGCTTCCGAACGAACAGGAATTAAGGGATTTTAGGATTCTTCTTGCGGAATCAAGATCAAAGATGCCGAAGAATTTCTTCAGAGACGTAATCATGCAGAAGCCTTCTTCTGACCTGATGAACAATATCCAGAGAGGTGTTCTTAACCTCTACGCTTACGATACCCAGGCTGCGGATATCTCCATCCCGAATGTCTTAAGACAGTCATTGGAACTCATATCCATCTTCCCCAGCCTTGCTGTACACAGCTACAACGCAATGCGTTACTATCTCGACCGTGATTCTCTCGTAGTTCACAGACCGAGACCTGATCTTTCAACTGCAGAGAACTTCCTCTACATGTTAAGAGCAGACAATAAGTTCACACCGCTCGAAGCAAAGATCCTCGACGTATCTCTCATGCTCCACGCTGAGCACGGCGGCGGTAACAACTCAACATTCACAACTCACGTTGTTACAAGTTCCGGCACGGATACATACGCTTCCGTTGTCGCTGCATTGAGTTCTTTAAAGGGTCCCAAGCACGGCGGTGCAAACATCATGGTAGTCAAGATGTTCAAGGAACTCGAGAGAAGCATTTCCGACTGGGAAGACGACGATGAGATCCTCGCATACCTTGAGAGGATCCTCCACAAGGATGCATTCGACCGTTCAGGCGTCATCTATGGTATGGGACATGCGATCTACTCCATCTCAGATCCGAGAGCACAGATCTTCAAGCGTTACGTTAAGGACCTCTCCGCTGAGAAGGGCCGCACAAAGGAATTCGAGTTCTATGAAAGAGTCGAAAAGCTCTCCGCAGAACTTATCGCAGCAGAGCGCAAGATCTATAAGGGCGTATCCGCAAACATCGACTTTTACAGCGGATTCGTTTATTCAATGCTCGGCATTCCTATGGAGCTCTACACTCCCCTGTTTGCCATCGCAAGAATTTCCGGTTGGTCGGCACACAGGATCGAAGAGCTCAACGGCAAGGGCAAGATCATCCGTCCTGCTTACAAGAGCGTTCAGCCTAAGGTCAAATATCACCAGATCGGCGACCGCAGTTAATCTGAAAAAACAATTTGAAATTAGGGGCTGTCTCAAAAACGAGATAGCCTCTATTTATTTGATTTGAATTGAAATCGTGCTCTCCTGATTCTTGCAATTTTTTGAAGACTAAAAATCATGCAAACAGTCACAGTACACCCTGACAATTACTGTGATTATTTGATGTCTGTAAAAAGAAATCACACAAAAAGTCATAGTACACCCTGACATTTACTGTGATTTTTCTATATGAGAGTACGATGCCACGACAAAAACCACATCATATAGAGACAACGCGTTTATAACTGTTCAGTCTCTGTTTTTCAGTTCAGATTTCAGTTACTAACAGAAAATCAAACTGAATATTCGTCATGTTCGTACTATGTTCAGTTCAAAATTCAGTTGTTAACAGAAAACTAAACTGATTTTTCTCGTATTTGATCAGGGCACTTTTGAATTTACTCAAATAATCAAGGGCTGCCTCGTTTGAGACAGCCCTTATTGGTGTGCTTTATATGGATGAAGCGACCCGGCGATTAAGCCTTATCGTCTTCTTCAACCTTTCCGAAAAGGTTAAGTCTGAAGAGCATTGCTTCGTCATCAGGATCAGAGCAGGAAATCTTTGCGTTGCATACGATACCGCCCTCGATAAGCTTCATGATACCAGTCATCTGGCTGAGCTTGCTCTTAAGATTGAAACGGTCACCTTCGTCTGTAAGAAGAATTACGTTTCCCTTGCACTCATCAAGTGCCTTCATAAGTGTTGCTACGTCAATGTTGTCTAATACAAATGCTTTCATATTCTAATACCTCCTAGAGTATTTTTTTGTCCTTTTAACTTATCCCCAAGGCTTTTCCCTTGGACAGCCTAATGGTACACTTTCTCACTTTCTCAAACAATGGATTTGTTAAACAACTTGCATAATACAAAGGCCTTGTTTTTGTGCATATTGCACATAACAAGACCTTAAAAACAATCAATCTGACAAATATGCAATTTCCCGTAAACGCATTGAATAAGCGCTTTTTACGGAAATTACTCGCTGATAAGCTTTTTCGCGTACTCTGTGTTATCGAGAGTAGCAAAGTAATCGTTAAGAGTCTGTGCTCTTCTGATCTCCTGGACGGATCCGTCCTCCTTGAGAAGGAGTTCAGAACACCAGAGTCTGCCGTTATAGTTGTAACCCATGGCAAATCCGTGAGCACCGGCATCGTGGATTGCAAGATAATCGCCCATGTCGATTTTCGGAAGCATTCTGTCTACGGCAAACTTATCGTTATTCTCGCAAAGGCTGCCGGTTACATCGTACTTGAAATCGCAGGGTTCGTTTTCCTTGCCGAGAACGGTAATATGGTGATAAGCACCGTAGATTGCAGGTCTCATGAGGTTTGATGCACATGCGTCTACGCCGATATATTCCTTATAAATGTGCTTCTCATGAACAGCCTTGGTAACGAGCATACCGTAGGGAGCGAGCATGAATCTTCCCATCTCTGTATAGATAGCAATATCACCCATGCCTGCAGGAACAAGAACGCGCTCAAACTGCTTTCTTACGCCCTCGCCGATCACCATGATGTCATTCTCGGAATCTTCAGGTCTGTAGCCGATACCTACACCGCCTGAGAGATTTACGAATGAGAATTCGATGCCGACCTTCTGAGCGATCTCGACTACAAGCTCGAAAAGCTGTCCTGCGAGTGTCGGATAGTACTCATTAGTAACCGTGTTGCTTGCAAGGAATGCGTGGATACCGAACTTCTTTACGCCGTGAGCCTTAAGCTGTGTATAAGCTTCAATGAGCTGGTCCTTTGTCATTCCGTACTTGGAATCACCCGGGTTATCCATGATGCCGTTGCTGAGCTTAAAAACTCCGCCCGGATTATATCTGCAGCTCATGGTCTCAGGGAACTGGGGACCTAAGATCTGCTCAAGGAAAGGAATGTGTGTAATGTCATCGAGATTGATGATGCCGCCCAGATTAGCGCAGAGTGCGTATTCTCTTGCAGGTGTATCGTTTGAAGAGAACATGATCGGGCCGCCGACTGCGTCAGCAAGAACAAGTTCTGCCTCGGATGAGCAGTCAAAACCAAATCCGTAGTCGTTGATGATGTCCAGAATATAAGGGTTGGGTGTTGCTTTTACGGCAAAGAACTCGTTAAAACCCTTATTCCAGGAGAAAGCTTCCTTTACGCGCTTGCAGTTCTCGCGGATGCCCTTCTCGTCATAGATATAAAACGGTGTGTGATGTGTCTTAGCGATCTCTTCGATCTGGCTCTTAGTAACAAAAGGCTTCTTTTCCATAGTCATACCCTCTAAAAAAACATATGAGGTAAGGTAACATTTTATTAGGCGAAAAACAAGATATTTGTGCTATATTTACCCTGGAAGAAGGGTTTTCTTCACCAACAAACATTTTATGGAGGTTTTTGATATGGATAACAGCAATATTCCTGAAGAGTATCGTCCGATATCTATGTGGGGTTATTTCGGATATGAGATCCTGTTCTCTATCCCGATCGTAGGCTTTATCTGCCTTATCGTTTTCGCAATCGGTGCAAAGAACGTAAACAAGAAGAATTTCGCAAGATCTTACTTTTGCTACACCATCATCGTATGCTTAATCGCAATCGTAATCTTCGCCATCATGATGGCTACAGGCGCAGCTACCGCACTTTCAGAGACATTTTAAGTAAGGAAAGACGCTTGTATCAGACGGTCTCTTCAATAACCGTCTCAATCGCGACAGGATCTTCGTCGTTATCAAAATTGCCCGTGATTCCGTAACCGGTATTCGGCACCATCTTTGAATAGACGATATCTGCAGCAAGTATCAGCAGAAGGGTCAATGCCAATGGCAGTAAGACCCTTCTGTTTATTTTACGGATCATATTATCAAGAAGGGGCGCGAGCACGTAGATAAACGCAAGCGCGCATATTCCGAATACGAAAAGTCCCTCTGCGCAGACCCTTCCGTTCAGATTGAGGAAATAACCGTCATAATTCCACCACTGTGCGCCAAAGAGTTCTTCCAAAGCCCAGCCGGTAAAATACTCGACCGTACCGCAGAGCGTGACCGCAGATACGAAGAAAACAAACGGTCTTTTGCGCACTCTTGTCAAAAGGGTCAGGACGATAAGTCCTCCGACGCCGTAGATCGGGAGCCAGGGGCCGTGAAGAACGCCGCGGTTGATGAGTTTTCCCTTCATGAGGAAGTAATACAGAAGTTCCCACATCCATCCGAAGTTCGAGAAGATAAAGAACATAATTACAAGAGACAGTACTGAATAATGTCTCAGGTAATGGATGTTCTCGAGTGAAGGGATCTTACGTGTCTCAGGAATCGGAGACAATCTTGAAGGATATGACATGCCTTCTGCTTCACTCGCATAAGCCTGCATCTTCATCTTCATGGACTCACGGTTCTCATATTCGATCTCATCCTTGCTGTTCCAGAGAACAATACCAAGGTTCTTTGCAAAGAACTTCTCGTGGGGAGTATCGATGCCGTCAAGTTCAACAGCAGGCTTATTGAGGGTCTCGATAACGTCGGAATACTTCTCTTTCAGCAATTTATCATCTGCTGTGGCAAAGAGATACTCATCGTTAAGGATCTCGGTTCCGGGGATCTTTTTGGCTTTGGCTTCCTGTCTGACCTTCGTGTAGAACTCGGTGTAGCAGCATACAAAGTAAGGGTTTGCGTAAAGAATATTGGAAATTCCCAAAGTAAAGAATCCGAGTACATACCAGCCCATAAGACTCATGAAAAGCGAGAAGACCTTCATCTTATTGCCCTTCATCATTCTCCATGACAGCTGCAAAGCCTCAACAGGCCTTACGTCAGGGTTCTCCGCAATGATATAAGGCACGAGTACCAGGCCGCAATGAATAACCGGGAAAAGACCTACGCTCATGATTCCGAAGATCTCAAGCAAAGTCTTAAGAGCCATTACCATTGAGGCTCTTGTCCATCTCTTAACTCTTATAAGGAAAAGGTATCTTGAGAACGGCACCTTTTTATATACACGGCCTTCAAGGAAGATCCTTCGGGTCGCGGCAACAAACACGTTACGCACATAGATCCAGGTAAAGCCGGCAAACATAAGCATAAAAAACGCTATGATAAACTGGGCGATACTTTCAGAGCCGGCAAACTGTACTGTTACAGAATAGATGTTGGAGAAGATGGTATCTTCGACAACGTAGTTGATGACCTGGTTTAAGATGCCTCTCGTTCTGCCGAACATCTCATTGACCTTTTCATTCTCAAAGCTTTTGTTGTACAAAGCTTCTTCAACGCCGTTATAAATTGAGTCGGCATCCTGGTCGATCGTAACGTAAGCGTTCTCAATCCGCTTTATGTTCTGGACTCCTGTGAATTCATAAACGGCTTCTATGGAGTCGGCAATTACCTGTCTTCTTACACCGATGAGATTATCAGACGTAAGGAATTCCGACTGCATTATCAGCGCCAAAAGGCATGCAGCAACATACATCAGATAATGATGCTTGAAATTCTTTTTTGCTTCCCGCTTGAGTTCTTTACGCGAGAACCCGAATTTTCCGCTGCCTGGCTCCAGTGTAATCCACCCCCGTCTCGGTTTATTCTAACAAAAAAACTGCGCAAATCTCAATCGTTTGCGCAGTTCTACTAATTATTTTAATTATTTATTTGTGCTTAAAGCGGATTACATGCAGGTATAACCGCCGTCAACAGGGAGGTTAACGCCTGTTACATATGTTGTAGCGGGAGAAGAAAGGAAGCAGATAGCTGTATCAAGCTCACCGTCATTGCCGTATCTCTCAAGAGGGATCATTGTTCTTGCATTAGCCTGGAAGAAATCTGAATCCAATGTTTCCTTTGTAAGAGGGCTGTAGAAATAGCCGGGGCAGATAGAGTTAACTGTGATGCCGTACTTACCCCACTCAGAAGCAAGAGCTCTTGTAAGGTTAACAACGCCGCCCTTAGCTGCGTGATAAGGTGAGCAAGGAGCAACCTTGTTTCCTACGAGACCATACATGGAAGAGATGTTGATGACTCTGCCGAACTTTGCAGGGATCATTGCCTTCTTAGCAACTGCTCTTGCAAGTCTGAAAGTACCGAAGAGGTCGATGTCGATCTCATTCATGAACTGCTCGTCTGTGATGTCTTCTGCAGGAGCAACAGCGCCTGTGCCTGCGTTGTTGACGAGGATGTCGATTCTGCCCATCTTAGCGAGGATCTCATCGACTGCAGCGTCAACTGCTGCTGTATCTGTAATATCAAGCTTAACTGCGAGTGTCTTTACGCCGTATGTCTTCTCAAGATCAGCGCAAACCTCGTCAAGCAGATTCTGGCGGCGAGCGATGGCTACGATATTGCAGCCCTGATTTGCAAGAGCCTTTGCCATCTGAACACCAAGACCTGTGGAGCAACCTGTGATAACTGCTACTCTACCTGTAAAATCGAAAATGTTAGCCATAACTATTCCACCTTTTCTATTATTTTGGGCCGGAGCTTTCTAACTCCACAGAAATTATACATAAGCCATATCGGTTCATTAAATCAAAACTGTTTGCTTTTTCGAGCATTTTCGACCATTCCTGTGTCGTTTCCATTAACTTTTAATCTCGTTTGCAAATAAACCCCCGATAATGATTTTCAATTCACCATCCGGAGGGCGAACTGTCTGCAAAATGGTATAATGGCGTTACTCAATAAAAATTTACAGGAGGATCATCATCATGAAGTTTTTCAAAGGTAAGTGCGGAACAGTTGTAACCAAGCTTTTCGAGACCGAATGCGAAGGAGGTCCTCTTGAAGAACTTATTCCCAACACCACTGATGCTGCAGGCGAGAAGCACGTTCCCGTAATCAGCGTTAACGGTCAGGAAGTTACAGTCAAGGTCGGTGAGGTAGCTCACCCCATGATGGATGCACACTACATCACATTCGTTGCTCTTGAGACAGACAAAGGCGCTATAATCAGACAGCTTAAGCCTGAGCAGGAGCCCGTAGCCGTATTCACGATCGGCGCAGACGAGAAGGTTATCGCCGCTTATGAATACTGCAACCTCCATGGCCTCTGGAAGGCAGAAGCATAAAAACTAAGAACTGACGGGATAAAAATGGAAAACAAGCAGATTGCAGACACAAGTAAACTTACAAGATTTGAACTGATATTTATTATATTGGCGGCAACAATAACCATTACGGCCGTATCCGCTTGTTCTCCTCTTTATCCTTATAATCCTTGGGATGACGTAAACGTTTTCCTGGTTTTGGGACGCGGCATCATCCACGGCAAAGTCCCTTACAGGGATCTTTTCGATCACAAGGGACCTCTTCTCCACTTCATCTATGCATTGGCAGCACTTATATCCGGACGCTCATTTACAGGCGTCTGGATAATTGAGTGCATCCTGGCTTCAATTTATTCCGTTTTCTCATGGAAGATCGTAAAGCTCTTTAAAGAGACAAAGAAGCATAACATCGTGCTCATGCTTATGTTCCCCGGAATCATTTATTCCATGGGAATCTTCAACTTCGGCGGCAATGCAGAAGAGCTCTGCTTCCCTGTTTTAACGGTAATGCTTTATTTCGGACTCAAGGCCATCGTCTCAGGCGACGGACTTCCCAAAAAGAATGAAGCCGTTATCTGCGGCGTATTAACAGGAGTTCTCTTCTGGATCAAGTATTCTTTCCTTGGTTTCGTTATAGGTTTCTGTATATATTTAATTATCATTGCGATAGCACACAAAGACTTCAAAAAGCTTGGGGCGCTTGTATGGAGATTCATTGCAGGATTCGTTCTTATCTCGGTTCCCATCCTCGCATATTTCCTGATCAATAATGCCCTTTCCGATCTTTGGGAAGCTTATTTCCGCGTTAATCTGTTTTTGTATCACGAGACCACGGCGCCCGGACTTGCAGGCATTCCTGTCATCAAGAACATTTTCATTCCGGTCACATGCACCATCTTCACGATCAAGACGGATTTCACTTTTGGAATCTTATTGCTGTTATCAGCTCTTTCCGTTTTCTTCATCGGAAAAGAGCACCGCAAGAAAACAATTGCTCTTCTCGTGATCACATTTGTTCTTGCCGAAGGCATTATCTTCTCCAAGACCACGTTTATATACTATTACGGATATTTACTGTGCTATGGCTTCTGCATGGGCCTCATTCCCTGTGTAAGCCTCATAAACAAGCTCAGTGCAATGTACAAGAAAGATACACGTTTTGTACCGATGCTTACATCTGTTGTTCTGGCAGCAATCTATCTTTTTTCCATCGTTAATTCGAAAAACATGTATCTCATCTTTGCTCCCAAGGAGAAGCTTCCGCAGTTCCAGCTCGCGGAAACCATCAGCCAGACACCTGATGCAAAGGTTCTTGTTTATGATTTCATCGACAGCGGTTATTTCACCACATCCGGAATCCTGCCCTCAAACAAGTATTTCTGTTATCTGAACATCGAACAGAACTATCCTGCAATATTGGAAGAACAGGACCGTCTGATCGAGGAAGGATACTTTGACTACATAGTTACCACTTACTTCTATGAAGAAGACTGGGACAATTATGAGTATGTCCAGGAAGCAGCCGGACCTTATGTAAACTACAACCGCAATTCAGTCTACGAAGGATACAAACTTTATAAATTAGTACAGGAATAATGCATGGGCAAAACTTCACTTAAAGACAACAAACTGTCTAAGTATGAGCTGATCATCCTCTGGGTATCAGCTGCTGTTACGATTACTTTCGTATCAACATGTTCGCCCCTTTATCCTTTTAATCCCTGGGATGATGCCAACTGCTTCTTTACCATAGGACGCGGTATGGTAAAAGGCCGTATCTTATATAAAGACCTTTTCGATCACAAGGGACCTCTTCTTTATTTCGTATACGCACTGACTGCACTTATCTCAAGCAAGTCATTTACCGGAGCATGGATCGTCGAGATCATTGCGGCAGGTACATTTGCAATATATTCATGGAAAACAGTCAAGCTGTTCGTTAACCCTTCCAAGAACTCCGTACTTCTCATTCCCGTTTTCATTGCAGTCGTTTATACGTCCAAGATGTTTAACTTCGGCGGAAATGCAGAAGAACTCTGCTTCCCTCTTATCACGGTTGCGCTGTATAAAGGCCTTAAAGCCGTCGTCAAAGGTGACGGCCTTCCCGGAAAAGCAGATGCCCTCATCTGCGGCATAATCACAGGCACTCTTTTCTGGGTCAAATACACATTCGTAGGATTCTTTGCAGGCTTCTGCCTTTTCATTATCGTAATGGCAATTAAGCGCAAGGCTTTCTTAAAGCTCTGGTCGCTTATCTGGAGATTCGTTGCAGGACTTGTAATCATCACCATTCCGGTAATCTTGTACTTCGTTTTCACCAAGTCAATTAACTATCTTTGGGAATCCTATTTCTATGACAACATGGCCTTCTATCTCATTAAGGGTGAGTCATCAAATCCGATCACCGGAATCCCAGTCATAGAGAATATCGTGGTTACGTTCTACTGCCTTATTAATTCCTCACTGGATTACCCTTCTTTCGGCATACTGATGCTTCTTTCCATTGCATCTTTGTTCTTCGTCGAGAAGTCCCACAAACTTAAGACCATGCTTTTGTTCCTGGGTTCATTCATTCTCGCGGCAGGATTTGTTTTCACAAGACCGGTATACATTTACTATTACGGTTATATCCTCTGTTACGCCTTCTGCATGGCAGTAATACCCTGTGTAAAACTGTTCGTTCTCACTGAGAAAGCAGCCGAGAAGAATCTCTCAAGATTAAAGGCAATCGTTCTTGTCATTCCGATATTTGCATTTGCATTTACGATCTTCATGTGCAAGAACATGTATCTCATCTTCAAGTCCAAGGATTTTCTCGCGCAGTTCAGAATGGCCGAGACCATCAACCAGACAGAAGATGCGAAAATACTGACTTACGACACGATGGATGCGGGTTTCTATACCGCTGCAGGACTCCTTCCGAGCAACAGATATTTCGGACCCGGTAAAAACCTTGAGAAGAACTTCCCTGACATTCAGGAACAAAAAGACAAGCTTATCGAAGAAGGCTACTTCGACTATATCGTAACCACATATTTCTGTGAACCTGAATGGGACAATTACGAGCTGGTACAGGAAGAAGCCGACCTTTACATCGACTACACCGGCGAAGCAATCCTCGACGGTCACAAACTCTATAAGAGAATCTGATTCTTATACCACCTGGAAAATATAGAACTTAAGATAGTCCGTCTCCGGAACGTTCCAGAGTATCGGATGATCAGGTGCCTGTGTTCTGGCTTCAATCTGTCTTAAGCTTACGCTGGCATCCCTTGCGGCAGAAGCAAGCATCTTTCTGAAGAGTTCATCCGTCATGAAATGCGAGCATGAACACGTAGCAAGATAGCCGCCTCTGGGGAGCAGCTTCATAGCTTTGAGATTGATCTCCTTATATCCCCTGCCGGCGGAATCTACAGTGTCTCTCGACTTGGTAAATGCCGGCGGGTCAAGGATTATGTAATCGTATCTGTGATCTTTCTTTGCAGCCATGTTTGTCAGGAGTTCGAAAACATCCTCACATACATAATCGATCTTATCCTGAAGACCGTTCCTTGCTGCGTTCGCTTTAGCCATCTCCACAGCCTGTGAAGATATGTCGACACTCGTTACGTGCCTGGCACCGTTATATGCGCAATTAAGGCCGAATGAACCGGTATGAGTAAAGCAGTCAAGAACCGTCTTGTCCTTCGCGATCTTTGCAGCTGCAAAACGGTTATATTTCTGGTCAAGGAAAAAGCCCGTCTTCTGTCCGTTCTCGACATCGACAGAATACTTTATTCCGTTCTCTGTTATTTCTGTAAGACATGAGAAACCGGCGCCGCCGTACCAGCCTTTGCCGAGCTCAAGACCTTCCTTGCTTCTTAAAGCAAGATCATTTCGCTCGTAGATACCTTTAAGAGGCTCTCCTATCTCCTCAAAGACAGTCATGAGAGCTTTATAGATAACGTCTTTATTTAGCTCGATACCGAGACATGCAATCTGCGTAACGGCTATATCACCGTATCTGTCGCATGTGAAACCCGGCATCTGATCTGCTTCGCCGTGAATTATCCTGCAGCATTTGAAGTCATCACCGGGCATTACCGTCTTGCGGTACTGGACCGCATAAAGAATGCGTCTGTACCAGAACTTCTGATCAAACACATCGTTACTGTTGCGGGATATTATCCTTACCGCGATCTTGGACTGTGAGTTATAAAAACCTGCTCCCTGCCAGCTCGATCCTTCGAAACAGTCTACGATGCAACCATCCGTGATATCACCTTCAGACGATACTATCTCGTCTCCGTATACCCACGGATGTCCGTTCTTCAAAGACCTTGCAGCCTTTGATGTTATGCCAAGTTTGGGAAATGCTCTTTCTGACTTCATCTTGCCTTTACTTCTTCCTTATCAAGCCCACGGATCCTGTGATTTGGGTGCTCTGATCATGGCAAGAAGCATCTGGTCTTCAATAAACCACTGGTTTGTGGAAACCTTGTGACGGAGCAGGATGTGGCGCTTTGTATCAGCTCCTGAAGATGAGATAAAGATCTTCATTCTGCCGTCGATCTCCTGGTCATAACCCTTCTCTGTCTCAACTGTGTAAGGCATTGTGGGAGTATAGTCGTTATCAGGTGATGTTCCCTTGAAGAAAGAACGTACGATGTGTTCACCATCAGCCATTCTGTCAGCGAGGAACTGCTTCTCAAACGTGGATAATCCATAAGGACCCTTAAGGTATTCGAGCATAGCATATGTCTCATCCTTGTTGACATAGTAGTGCATCATTACCGCAAGGAACAGAGCTGCACCGTATTCAGGTTCATTAAGTGATGCCTGGGGCATAGCCTTAAGCTCTTCAAGATTATTGGGAAGCTTATCGAAAGTAATGATCATAGGATTATCCTCCATATTTCTTTATCAGTGGTTTACCCACCACAAGATTATAACATTAAGACCGGGCATTCGCTTGAAACATATGCCCGGTCCTAATCATACGGAGATTCCCATCATATCAAACAGCACTGCGCTTCTCTGAGGGGATGTCATAAGCAGTAACGACTGCGCCAAAGTCATTGACTATCTTTTTAACCTTGCCGCTTCCCATACCGTAATTGCTGCATACGTAATTCACTGAAACATGCTCGTTGTAACGGAGGATCACGATACAGGCATTCTCAATACTGCTATTCATCAGTGAGTTTACCTTCTCCCAGAATGTACCGGCACAGACCGTGCTCTCAATTGTTTTGGTATCAATCGGAAGAAGCTTAATGCCTAGCTTTTCTTCATAGTATCTTCTGACAAGCTCGCACGCCTTACGGACATAGCGTCTAATGGTCCTGTGCGTATAGTAAGTCTCTTTGGCAACTGTCTGCTCGGAACTTCTGGACTCAAGGTATGCAATGGCAACCTTATACTCATATTCCTTCATATTGTCCGCAGCATATGCCAGAGCATTATAAATGTTGTCTCTTATACGCGCATATATAACCGCGTGCTCTGCATATCCGTTGTCAGCCAGCTTTCTTACTGCCTTATCTATCATGTTTGGTCTTCTGAAAATGTCCTTTACCGTGCAATTAAATTCGATCATAAAAAATACTCCTAAATACCATCAAGGTTTGCTACAATAGAACAAACATTCGTTTTCTTATGCGGTTATGATACCACCACTTGAGCCGTAAGTAAATGATAGTTTTCGAACATAAAATCAACATATTGTGTTTTGACAACCGAAAACGGTTGAATTATCTCTATTTTATATTTAGGCATTAAGATATTATTTATATTTAACAAAAAGTTTTTACTTTTGCGTCTCAAAAGCTGATTTTTGATGATACAATTAATGTATCAACCAATATTCGAGGGCTTTATGAGGATACGTTATCTTTCTGAGCTGATTGTAATATCCCTAATATTGGTGGCAATGGTTATTGCTACGGTTTTGAAACGGAAAAAATTCCTTGAGAAAACCGCTTCCAGTCTTTTCAATGTTTTGCTTTCAATGATCATTCCGCTTGCAGGAAATTTTCTTGCACTGTTTACTGATCTCGACTATATAGCAGAAGCAGGTTACACCCTGATGCATCTTGGAGACTGTTTCCTGCTCTACAATCTGATGGTCTTCATCACGGATTACTGCGGTTTCAAATACAGACGTTCCTCTATACAGATAATAACGATCGTTCTTCTTTCGATTGTTTCATTATCTATATTTGTTAATCCGTTTTTCCATCACATGTTTACTACCACCTTACACACGTTGTCAGATGGAACAACCTATTTTGGCGTAACATCAGGCTGGGCAAAGCTTTTATGCTTCTGCCTTCTCGAATCATATCTTGTGCTCATGATTGCAATTCTCATAGACAAATGTCTGAAGATATCTTCCGCTTATCACGAGCGTTACTTTGTCATTATTTTTGCGATCATTGCTTACATGGTATTCTTCTTCGCGACATTCTCTAACAGACCGGTCAACTATTCTCTCATCGGATACATCATCTGCGGCTTCCTGCTCTTTCTCTTCACGTTCATTTACAAGCCGATTTTTATCAGAAGACAACTTGCTGATTCCGTTGTCGGAAACCACATTGACGGTATCATCTTCTACGATACCGACGTTAACGCTCTTTATGCTAATGACAGGGCCTATGAGATCCTTCATATAGAATCTGGCAATCCGGACAAATGCACCGACAAACTGATTGAAGTAATGGGCGGCGGTGATCTCGGTGTAGATTTCGACATATCAACGCAGTTCAAGGACAGCGAAGACGGAGATTACACTTACATCCGAATCACTCACCGTTTGATGAAGGATAATAGAAATTTGGAAGTTGGCTCCTTCTTCTCCATCCACGACAATACAGAACAGGTAAATCAGGATAAAGAAAGACAATATCTTGCCACTCACGATCCTCTTACCGGACTTTCAAACAGAATCAGCTTTGAGGAACAGGTCAGAGAGATTATTAATGCAAATCCGAACGAAGAATACATAATGCAGGTATCGGATATTAACGACTTTAAACTTATTAACGATATCTTCGGCAGAGAAAAAGCAGATGAAATCCTCAAGAAGATCGGCGACGATCTTAAAGTCTTTGCACATCCGGGTTCTGCCATCTGCAGATGGAGAGGAGACATTTTCTGCGCATTCCTCAAGAAATCAACTCTTAATATCGAGGCTCTTGAAAAACAGATCATGGATACATGGGCTTCTTCAGGAATCATCAATTCTCCCGTAATCATTCACGTAGGTATTTTTGAGCCCTCTGATGGAGATAAGAATCTTTCAGTAAGCGCAATGGTCGACAGGGCACAGCTTGCAATCTCAGGAATAAAAGATGATTTCAACCGCTGTGTTGCCTTATACGATGACAATCTCAGACAGAATAAGCTCTGGGAGCAGCAGATAACAGCTGAACTTGATGCTGCATTGAAAGACGGCCAGATCATTCCTTATCTGCAGCCCCAATATCGTGCAGACGGACATCTTGAGGGCGGCGAAGTTCTCGTAAGATGGAAGCATCCCAAGGAAGGCCTCATCCCACCTTTCAAGTTCATTCCGATCTTCGAAAAGAACGGCATGATCGCAATAATAGACAGATACATCTGGAGAAAGGCCTGTGAGATTTTATCTGACTGGTCAAAGCGCAAGGATGGCCACGAAAATCTTAATCTCTCGATCAATATCTCACCTAAGGATTTCTACTTCATGGATATTTTCGAGGTCATTACAGATCTCGTAAAAGAATATAACGTTGAGCCAAAGCATCTGCATCTTGAGATCACAGAGTCATCCGTCATGAATAACGCCAACGAGCACATCAAGACGATCAACAGACTTCGTGATTACGGATTCACGGTTGAGATGGATGACTTCGGTTCAGGATATTCTTCACTTAACATGCTTAAGGACATGCCTGTCGACATTCTCAAGATCGACATGGTATTCCTAGGCAAGACTGACGATTATAAGAAGTCCAAGATCATCCTTAACAGCATCGTCGACATGGCAAACAATCTCGATATGCCTCAGATCACAGAAGGTGTTGAGACCAAAGAACAGTTCGACATGCTGAAAGAAATGGGCTGCAAACTCTTCCAGGGATACTTCTTCTCAAAGCCTGTTCCTCTCGATGAATTCGAGAAGCTTCCTTTGATCTGGGAATAAAACGCATGGTTAAATGCTTATTTAGTGCATGCGCAGTATTTCAATAATTAATGCAAAACGGTAAGTATTGTTAGGATATACGTAGACACAATAGTGGAAATCCGTGTCATTATTCGGATCCTTCTTAACAAGCGGCAGATCATCTTGAGATACTTCATATCTTACAACAGATTTATCCTTAATATCCTTTGCATTCACTCCGGCACCATTATTGACAGCATTTTTGACGGCCTGTCCACAGCCGGCAGGCAATGCTTGACAGAGTTTCTCTATACTACTGTATTTTTTGGTTTCAAAAGCATAGTAAGTACTGCCGTTGTAATTGATCATGCCATATCTGTCTGAAACATATGCATATTGAGGCATACAAGCCTCCTCAGCATGTAAAATGGTATCGCTTTCTTCCATCTTGTTAATGTAATTGGCAATCTGAACACCAAAAAAGAGAACGACAGACAGGAACAATGCCGCAACAACTATCAGCACTTTACGATTCTTCATTTGGCTTTCCTCCCTGATATCATTCTTGTAATCTTCACAATATACTAAATCACGTTTTATCAGCCGGTTAATTGGAAACATCGCCAGTATAGTACAACGTATATATGGCATTCTTTTGCTCTTCACCCATTATGGTAACGATAACACTTTCATCGCTCCAATCAACTTCCCAATTGGATTCACACATGGATTTTCCATCATTAGACAATGAAAAATCAACACTGCATATCTTTTTATTATTGTTATCCTTTAAAACAATCCTGCCGTCCTGAGAGCCAAACGGCCAATCAGGACTGCTTGTAGCCTGTAATTCAACAACATACTGCCCGTTGGTCTGAGTATCCTTAGTACGTGGTATATGATCGACTATTTCTATGAGAAACGGAATAGCTGCAATATGAAGTATTAATGCTGCAAAGGTGATCAAACACGCTATAAGACAACCGTGAGATTTCGGTTTTGATTCATTAACACTTATATCTGTCTGATTGTCCATACTTAGCCTTTTTCTGATTACTCCGGAAATTACAGTCCCGCACTAAATGAATAAACATTACTCTTTCCGAGTCTGTCGATTATGCCTATTTGTGAGTTATCGTAGCCCAAGCCGGGAACTATTATGGTGCCTTCCAATTCTTCATCCGAAACCACATATCCTTTTACTGACTGAAAAAACACATCCACGACAATAATCACCATATTATCTTCAACCAGATATACATGGTAATGCTGAACATCATCGTATTTTTCAATTGCCTTATGTAAATAGCTGTTTTTATCAGCCAATTCATAGATTTCAGTCATTCTGATATCATACGGAGTTTCCACTTCATCGCTTGAGTAATTATCATTTACGATCGCTGCGATTTCAGTCATAACTTCTTCCCGTTTATCAAGCGGCATCATAAATTTGCAGGATGAAAGCAATACACTCACACCAAGCATAAATACCAAGATAATAATTTTCTTCTTTAATTCTCTCATTTCAATCTCCACTTACAAAAATTTACCATTCCGTTCTATTATCCTTTTCACTGTTTATACCGTATATTAGCCGGGAGCCTGAAATCTCCATAAGACTCCCGGCATATATTTATGCACCAATCGCAACCATAACGGCTGAAAAAATGCAGATAGCTATATATGAAACTGAAGTAAATAATACTCCGGCTCTGAAGTGTGGTTTGCCGCGGTGTACGGTCACGATCGTAAGACCTGCAGCAAAACCCAGTGCAAGTGTTCCCCACATCGCAAGAATCCTCTTGGGAGTGTATCCGTAGATGCTGTAGTAGAGTCCAAGCTTGCTCATTGCGATTACTGCAAAGATAATGCTCTCGAACATGAGAAGTGTAACCAGGATCTTTGCAGGTATTGCGAACTTACCGTTTTCATCTGATTTGCCAAACAGGATGATCGCAAGATAAACGCAGCTGTTTACCGCCATGATTCCGACGAGCTCAAAGAAGCCTTCCCTTGCATAGTGTGATACCAGCATATCGTCAGGAACATTGCCTACAAAGCCGCCTAACATATACGCAATTCTCTTAACGAAGAACAGGATATAAAGAACTACAAATAAGCCTGCAGCTATGTATACGATCGTAGCTGAAACCGTCTTTCCTTTTCCCAATAGCCAGCTGAGCTTTGAAGCGACGCGCTTCTCCCTCTCACCGTCTGACTTGGCGCTTCTGGACATGAGTCCGTAAAGGTAGAAGCAGACAGGAATTGCAAAGATCGCTCTCGGAATGATCTCATATATCTTCAGTGCACTCAGATAGTCTGAAACATACTCTGTAATTCCGTCTAGGAACATTGCGATATCCTCGTCTATCGAAGCCATGAGACATACCGCAATGAGAAGCAGAATGAACATTACGGGGATGAAGATAATAAGACCAAGAGGATTCTTCCTTGGTGCTCTTACTTCACCTTCCACAGGTTCAGGTCTTTTAAAGCTGCTCCAGTCAGTTACAAAATTCGGGAATCCTGCAAATGACTTAACATAGAATCCGTGAATGAGGTCTGCCGGAATAAAGCCTGATGTCTTACCTCCGAGCAGTATCTCATTTGAGATAAGAACGGAATATACCGCGCAAAGATGCATTGCGAATACGGATAAAGCCTCATTAGGTCCGATCGTTGCGGTAAGACCTGAAAGATAAGTCATCACATACCAGAAGACTGTCTCATTCGACGGGTTCGTCTTAACGCCTCTCCGGCCTCTTCTTACAATCTCATTTACGGCGATGAAGAGCAGTGCGATTATCGGGTAAGCTACTGACCATGTAAGCGTGCCGCCGTCTATGAGGAACTCGTTTGCCGAAAATATCATCAGCCTTACATAAGCGTATGCTAAGGGATAGGCCAGGATTACTCCCAGCCTTTGAAATATGACTCTTTTGTCCATTGGTGATCAGTCCTCTCTGAACTCGAGAATGTCTCCGGGTTGGCAATCAAGTGCCTTGCAGATATCGTTAAGTGTCGAGAATCTTACGGCCTTTGCTTTCTGATTTTTAAGTATCGAAAGGTTAGCCTGTGTTATTCCGATCTTCGCAGCGAGTTCGCCGGAGGAGATCTTACGTTTAGCCATCATTACATCAAGATTTACAATAATCATTTCATTCTCCTCCTTTCCTTAAATCGTGAGGTCCATTTCTTCTTTCATTGTTATCGCTTTTGCGAAAACAACTCTGATGCTCAAAACTACCAGCGCCATAAACAGAGCTACTACTGATAAGATCCAGCAGCCGTTCCAGATAAAGCCGCCAACAATACAGTCTAAGGCAATACCTACGAGTGAAGCTGTAATGATCGTCATGAGCTTTGTGTTCTCTCTGTCAAAGACCTTGTCCTTGCTCATGTTGTGCAGCATCTTGTACAACGGAATGAGAACCAGATAACCGCCGACGGTACCAAGATAGAATACCACAATAAGTGCGATTACAAGTCTTATATCGAAAACCTCTGCCCAGCAATAAGCTATATATTTAGTAATTACAACTCCGAAAACATCAGCTACTACTGCCATGGCGGTGAAAAGGATAGTTGCTATCTTCGCCCACCTGAGTATAACGTCATCATATCGCATATAATCTTCCTCCCTAGAAATTGAATAAGCATGCTTTATGCCAGTATACTAACATAGGGTTTTTCGTTTTTCAAGAGTTTTTTATCGTTTTTCGATATATTTTTCTTGTTTGACATTTTCGAGGATATAAATGAGTTTATCTGAAAATGCTGTGCGCCATATTTGCGGGCAAGCTTGAGGAGACAACTTATTCAGAGTACGAAATTAATATAATAAATATGATGGTTCACTGTATTTCTTCCTGAAATACGAAATAATGCTAAAAAGACACGTTTTACCAATGCTATATTGTCCTTTTTATCCACTCCACAGCTGATGATTTCAGCAGAATTTCAAATTAGCACCATTATCTGAACGGATTATGAAAAACGGCGATTATTTCAAAAAACTTCCAGTTTTTCAACCGTTTCTGAAATCCTATAGAAAAAGGCTGCCTCACATGAGACAGCCCTGTGTTGTAAGTGTTTGCGATTTTATCAGTTCCTGATCCAGTCTACACTGATCTCGCGTACATCAAGGTTATCTCTCTTCTTTATGTATTCGGGAGCAACCTGAGGGAACATTGCGCAGCTCAAGATATCCTCTTCAGACTTGGCAATACCGCTGTACTGCTCTCTGATAGATTCAAGCTCAGGCTTTAACTGGTCAGCAGGACGGCATGAGAGGACTTCGTCATCACCTATGGCCATCTTTCTGACTTCCTCATTTACCTTGCCCGGAAGCTCACCGTATTCGCCGCGGAGAAGTCCCTTGGATTCCTTGGTAAATGTCTTATAACGACCCATGAGCGTATTGAATACAGCCTGTGTGCCGACGATCTGGCTCGTAGGAGTTACGAGCGGAGGATAACCGAAGTCTTCCCTAACTCTCGGAACCTCAGCAAGAACCTCATAAAGACGGTTCTCTGCATTAGCCTGCTTAAGCTGTGAGATAAGGTTTGAGAGCATTCCGCCAGGTACCTGATAGATAAGCGTATTCGGATCTACGCGGAGAACCTTGGAACTGATAAGTCCCTCCTTCTCCATCTTTGCAGCAACACCTCTGAAATGAACTGCTGCATCGTTGAGCTTATTAAGATCAAGACCTGTATCACGGTCTGTTCCTGCGAGAGTGGCAACAAGTGATTCTGTTGCAGGCTGCGAAGTACCATTAGCAAAAGGAGACAATGCACAGTCAACTATATCAACACCTGCCATTGCAGCCATGAGATATACCATGGAACCTGTACCTGTCGTGTTGTGGGTATGAAGGTGGATCGGAATGGTTACCTTCTCCTTCAGTTTCTTAACAAGGCTGTAAGCATCGTTAGGAAGCAAAAGGTTTGCCATGTCCTTGATGCAGATCGTATCAGCGCCCATCTGCTCAAGTTCTATTGCCTTTTTAACGAAGTATTCCTCATTGTGCACAGGGCTTACCGTGTAGCTCATAGCAGCTTCAACCATGCCGCCGTACTTCTTTACTGCCTTGATAGATGCCTCCATGTTGCGGACATCGTTAAGCGCGTCGAAAATACGTACTACGTCGATACCGTTCTCAATTGATTTACGGCAGAATGCATCTACCATGTCATCTGCATAGTGGCGGTAACCCAAAAGGTTCTGGCCACGCAGGAGCATCTGGAGTTTTGTATTGGGCAATGCTTTGCGGAGAGTCCTTAATCTTTCCCACGGATCTTCACCGAGGAATCTCATGCAGGCATCAAATGTTGCTCCGCCCCAGCATTCAATTGACCAGTAACCGATGCTGTCCAGAACCTCGCATGCGGGCAGCATGTCTTCCAGCTTCATTCTGGTAGCTGCCTGTGACTGATGCGCGTCTCTTAAGATCGTGTCAGTGATCATCAAAGGCTTTTTGATTTCGAAAAGTTCACTCATCAAAGAACCCTCACTTAACTTCGAACAATACGTCACCACCGGCAACTGTACCGCCTGCAGTGCAGTTAACGGAAGCAAGATTTCCTGCTACGGGTGCAGTGATCTCGTTTTCCATCTTCATTGCTTCAAGAATGAGAACAACGTCGCCTGCCTTAACTTCATCACCCTCATTCTTGAGGATCTTGATGACTGTACCCGGCATGGGTGCTACGACAGAACCTGAAGAAACTGCCGCAGGCTTAGAGGCTGCCTTGGGAGCTGCAGCAACAGGTGCGGGTGCAACAGGTGCGCTCTGAACTTTTACAGGCTGTACGGGAGCTCCTGAAGCTCCGATAAGCTCAACATCCATCTCATATGTCTTGCCTTCAACTGTAATACGATATTTGCTCATTTTGTTATTCTCCTAATTGATATTTATGATAAGAAATCTTGTTGTCTTCAACGAACTGCTCAAGACTGCTCTTCTTTACTTCCTTGAAGGAACGGACGATGACGTGATTTGTATCAACACCGTTCTCTTCTGCAATTGCAGCAACTGCCATTGCCACGATCAATGATTCTTCCACAGGCTTTTCCTCCTTAGAGCGGGATATTGCCATGCTTCTTATAGGGCAATGAACGTTCTTTTGTCTTAAGCATATTGAATGCCTCAGCGATCTTGGATCTTGTCTCTTCGGGAAGGATAACTTCGTCGACATATCCGTGCTCTGCAGCAATGTAAGGATTCATGAACTTGTCGTTATATTCATTGAGAAGTTCTTCCTTCTTTGCAGCAGGATCTTCAGCATTCTCGATCTGCTTCTTACCGATGATGCTTACGGCACCTGAAGCACCCATAACTGCGATCTCAGCGATAGGCCATGCATAAACCACGTCAGCGCCTGTGCCCTTGCTGTTCATCGCGATATAAGCTCCGCCGTATGCCTTTCTCATGATGAGACTTACCTTCGGAACAGTAGCTTCAGAGTAAGCATAAAGAAGTTTTGCGCCGTGACGGATGATGCCGCCGTGCTCCTGCTGTGAACCGGGCAGGAATGCCGGAACGTCAACCAGAGTAAGGAGCGGTATATTGAAGCTGTCGCAGAAACGGATAAAGCGTGATGCCTTATCTGATGCATTGATCTCCAATGAACCTGCCATGTACAAAGCCTGGTTTGCGATGATACCGATTGTCTCACCGTCAAGACGGCCGAAGCCGATGATGATGTTCTTAGCAAAAGATTCCTGGATCTCAAAGAAGCTGTTCTCATCTACAAGAGAATTGATAACATTTCTAACGTCATATGCCTTCTTTGAATCAGCAGGAACGATAGAACTTAATGAAGCACTGTTGTCTACTGCTACGCCCGGAACAGTCATGGAGTCATCGAGATTGCTCTGGGGCAGATAACCTAAGAGCTGACGCACACCGTTAAGGCATGAGAGATCATCAGGATATACGAAGTGCGCAACACCTGATGTTGAGCTGTGAACTGCAGCACCACCAAGATCAGCAGAAGAGATGACCTCACCTGTTACGGACTTAACGACTGCAGGACCTGTGATGTACATCTGGCTGTAGTCTGTCATGAAGATAAAGTCAGTGATTGCTGGAGAATAGCATGCACCGCCTGCACAGGGGCCCATAATGACTGAGATCTGAGGGATAACGCCTGATGCGATCGTATTGCGGTAGAAGATATCAGCATAACCTGAAAGGCTGTCGATGCCTTCCTCGATCCTTGCTCCGCCGCTGTCATTGATGGAAATAAAAGGAGCCTTCATCTCCATAGCCTTATCCATGGCTCTGCAGATCTTCATTGCGTGAGCTTCACCCAGTGAACCGCCTCCTACCGTAAAATCCTGTGACGATGCGAAAGCGAGTCTGCCGTGAATATATCCGTAACCCGTAACTACACCGTCGCCGGGTTTCTTTTTCTTGTCCATTCCGAAATCACTGCAGCGTGATGCGATCTGGTCGTTGATCTCAACGAACGTGCCGTCATCGAAAAGAGCTTCCATACGCTCTCTTGCAGTCAACTTGCCGGATGAATGCTGTTTTGCGATTCTGTCCGGACCGCCTGCAGCAGCCACATTCTCCCTGCGCTGGTTGAGCTGGCTGATACTGTCCTGCCATTTCTGATCCATTATCAATTAATCCTCCAAAAGAATACTTTGGCTAATACAACAATATACATTATATGCAATATATTTTGATTATCAAACTATTTTCTTTGATTTTTTGAAGAAATATACAGATTAAAAGCAAATGAAATAAAAAATGCAGCGATCAATACTCGGTCCGTACCGAATCCAGACCGTAGGTCTCTTTGAATCTTCTCTCGTCTTCAGATGACCTGATCACCATGACCTCAACAAAGTGACCGTCCTTCTTATTCTTGAAGCCGGCTGTTTTCTCACCCGTGCAGATGGAACTCCTGATAACGGCATACTGCGTCTCAGGATCGAACTTTATCTCATCTTTCAGTTTTTTCTCGCGCTTAAAGAATTTCATATTACAACCGCTGCTTATCAGGATGCCTAATTATAACACGCAAGACTTAACGGCTCTTTATCCCAGAGCAACGTCGAGAGCCATCATGAGGCTGAAACCTACAGCAAAAGAGATAACACCGATATTGGAATGCTTTCCCTGGCTCATCTCAGGAATAAGTTCTTCAACGACTACATAAAGCATCGCGCCTGCAGCAAATGAAAGCAAATAAGGCATTGCAGGAACAACAAGTCCTGCTATAAGTACTGTAAGCCCTCCGAAAACCGGTTCGACCGCGCCCGAAAGAACACCCAGCACAAACGACTTCGGTTTGCTCTTACCTTCCGAATACAGAGGCATGGAAATAATCGCGCCTTCAGGGAAATTCTGAATTGCGATACCTAACGCAAGTGCCAGAGCACCGCCCGCGGTTATGTTAGCAGAACCGCTCATGAGACCTGCATATACAACACCTACGGCCATACCTTCAGGAATGTTATGGAGCGTAACAGCTAACACCAGCATAACTGTACGTGTCAGTTTGCTCTTGGGACCTTCAACCTGGTTTATGTGAACGTGAAGGTGCGGAATGATGTGGTCAAGTAAGAGCAGGAATAAGATACCGAGCCAGAAACCGATGAACGCGGGAACAAACGCAAACTGTCCTTTATCAGAAGACTGCTCAATTGCAGGAACAATAAGACTCCATATGGATGCGGCCACCATGACGCCTGCAGCAAATCCGGTAAGTGCACGCTGGATGCTTTCCTTCAGATCTTTCTTCAGAAAGAATACACAACCTGCACCTGCAGCAGTACCTATAAACGGGATAAGGAGACCCAATATTACTGTCTTTAACATTTTTATACCTTCTTCAGATAATAGTTCCAATCACTGTTTTGAGACAACAGATTCTTTACTATGTCGGCGATTATCATGTACGGAATAAAGGACGTTGCAACGCCAAGCACCGCAAGGATAACGCTCCAAATGAAATTACTCTTTTTCCTGCCTGTAAATTCCAACAACCAGGAAAACGTACTCCTATGCTTCATAGACGCCCCTCAATCAGTTAGTTTTCGCTAACCAATATAGTTAGCAACCACTAACCTGTCAAGTGCAATTTTTGAATAACAAAAATTCATGATTAAATCCAGCAGATACATTATCTGCAACAACACCCGCAGAAATGATTAGAGGCTGTCTCAAATGCGTTTGAGACAGGCGTGCCTTCAAGAAGTGAACGTGTTACCAAATATAACCAGCTTCTCAGAATCGAAGAGCAGCTTGGAATCGCTGCAGTCTATCCCCAGATGAAAGCATTCCACATTAAGAAGTAATTTCCTCTATCTGACTTTATAAAAAAAGAACCCGGCTCTTGTCCCCTTTTTGAGCCGGGTTCTTTTATGATTCAATTTAAACCGATAATTGGAATTACTTTTTGTATTCTTTTCTGTGCTTTTTTATTGCTTTGAACGTCTTGTCGCTGATTACATGTTCAATGCGGCATGCGTCTTCTTCAGCAGTCTTCATATCTACGCCTAATTTCATCAGAGCTTCCGTTAATACAACATGTCTTTCATAGATTTTTTTTGCGATCTTTAAGCCTTCGGTAGTAAGCGTTAAATAGCCTTTGTCATCAACCTCTATATAGTTTCCGTTTTTTAGAATACCCATAGCTCTGCTTACGCTGGGTTTTGAAAAACCCAGATAGTTGGCAACATCGAGCGAACGTACGGGAGCATTCTTCTTGGAAAGCACAAAAATAGTCTCAAGATACATTTCACCTGATTCCTGCATGGCAAAAAGAACCTCCTTAAAGATTAAGACTATTTTACCATATAAGTCTTACATCTTTACGACATGAAGTCATATACCCATTTTATTTGCATAGATAAAATGCGCCGTTGTTCCTTCAACATGGATATCGTCCTTAAGGCACGTTATCAGATCAGTATAGAACTCATTTTTGATGGACTCAGTGCTGAACCTGGTAAAAGATTCGAGGAACATCACCACTTTCAATGCGATCAGGGCCAGTCTGATAAAGAACATGGCTTAACCCATCGCATCTATATATTTGCCCTTATTTCCTGCAAATAGTAAACTTAACACGTAGTTTATGGGGATTTGCTACCGCACCGGCTGCGTGGGGATGTTTATGAAAAAGAAGAGAAATAAGAAAGCGATTGTCATCACCGCTATTGTTATGCTTATTGGAATCCTGCTTGTATTGGCAGGTATCTTTGGCGGATGGTTTATAGGTTTATTCTATAAAGATTTTGATTATAAGAACATAACTTCCAACGATCTGGGCAAACAGATAAAAACAGACATCCAGGTCTATTACGACAATATTGATGTCCCTGATAAAACATTACAGCTTTTGGGCGGATTAAGTGCTGATGATTATAAGTTCATTGTTCTGGATCTTTCAAATTTAAGCGAAGAAGACAAGGAAACATATTACAAGAGCACCATTCAGCATATTACAATTCAGGGCACATTAAGAGCTGTTGATGAAGAGGAATACAAAGAAGTAACCGAAGCACTTTTCGAGCTTTACGATTACTTATACTACGAGAGGCTGGAACAGGCTGAAGCAGAGGGCAAAGAAGGCTTTGAGACCACATTCACCCTTGAGCAATATCACGAGATACTCTGTGAGGATGTCCTTCCTTATTGCATCGAAGTCAGATCTGTTTCTTCTTTTAATTGGATACCATTCATTCCCACAGGCGTGTTAGTTTTCATTATCGCGCTTATACTGGAGATCTGTCTTGTCTTCAAATTCAAAAAGAGGATCGTCCTCCCTGTCATTTACGGGCTTATGGTAATTGTTCCGGCAATAATGTTCCGGAATCACATAAGGACCATGCTTACTGTTAACAAAGTCACCGATGGTCTTTATACAATGAAGAACTACGAATGTACCGACACCATGGGAATGCTCAGTTCTAACGCACAGACTTCAGATGACGTGTTTAACTGGATCTTTGATACACACTTATACGGTGCACCGAGTGTCTTTTCCATAGATGATGACGATGTCGGATTCGGCTGCGCTACATTTGCAGCTGTCACTCCGGAAGGCGACCATATCTTCGGACGCAATTTCGATCTGATGGAGACGGACGCTTTGCTCGTTTATTCTCATCCTGAAGGCTGTTATGAATCGATTGGTGTTACCGGCCTTGCCTTTTTCGGAACTGGCGAGAATGCCCAGGTAGATCCGGACTCTGCCTTGGGCAAATTTATAATGACCATCACCCCCTACCTTGTTCTCGACGGCATGAACGAGAAAGGTGTCGCGGCAGGAATCCTTCAGGTAAACATAGATGAGCCACATCAGGATAACGGCAAACCCGATCTGCCTGTATACATGGCAATAAGAGGAATACTCGATACCTGCGCTTCGGTTGATGAGGCAATCGCTTTCCTCGATTCTTACGATATACATTCCGACCTTGGTAACTATCACCTGTTCATCACCGACAGATCAGGCAGATACGTTGTAGTCGAATGGCTTGATAACGAGATGGTCGTAACAGAGCATCCGTACTGCACCAACAGCGTAATCGCCCCGGGCGAATATTACGACATGGGCGATCCGGACGACAGAATATCGACCATTGAAGAGAATCTCGGATCAAGCCTGGTCGCAACCGAACAGGAAGCGATGGAGATCCTCGATAAAGTTCACAACAAACAAGGTCTTACCGAGTGGTCCTGCGTCTATAATCTTGACGACTTCACTGTCAGTATCTGCCTTGATGCAGACTTCGGAACGACTTATACGTTCAGTGTCACGGATTTCGCTTAATCAGATTAATCTGTTATAAATCCGTTAAAACCGCTGTGATACAATAGACCAGACAGCCCTGTCGGGTAAGAAACACGGCATCTCTCACTCTCTGTCGTGTTTTTTCGAAGGGCCTGATGGTAGATTCGGAAGCGAAAGGAGGTCAGACATGGACACTATAAAGGTAGGTGCTTTCCTGAAAGAACTTCGTAAAGAACATAATCTTTCACAGGAACAGCTCGCTGACAAATTTAATGTCTCATCAAGATCGATCTCACGTTGGGAGAACGGCAATACAATGCCCGACATCAGCATCATGATCGAACTGGCTGATTTTTACGACATCGACATCCGCGACCTTCTACGCGGAGAAAGGAAGAGTGAGAAAATGGAAGAAAACTTAAAAGAAACATTGGAAATGGTGGCGGAATACACCGAAGCCGACAAGGCAAAGATACTAAAAAAAGTATACATTTGCGGTGTCGGCACACTGATTACTTCGGTAGCATCGCTAATCTTTTTCTTTATTACGTACTTCTGGGATACGGAGATATTCCTTACACCTTTCCTGCTTATACTTGCCAGCGGCATTTTCGGTATCAACACGATGCTTGCAGGCCTTCAGCTCAAGGGCAAAATGAGCAAAAAGAGGAACAAAAAGCTGATCGCCATTTCAGTTACGATATGGGTAGTTCTCGCGATAATCATCCTGCTCTTTTTGACATTTGTCCTGCCAACAATTCTTTTTTACACAATAGGACCCGGTGCCTGAAGCTTATAAGGAGAACACCTAAAGCCAAAGCTAACACAATGGTTGTTATTATGCTTGCTTCAATCCCGTACTCTGCTCCGTTCAGAATACTGCTTTCAGCGGATCTCATATCGAAAACAGCTGTAACCGCTGAATCTTTTCCGCTTAAGTTTAGTCCCAGGATCGAGTACAAGATATAGTTCCAGACCGAATGGAGTCCGCACGCCGCCCAAATGCTTTTGAAACGGTGAGTAATAAGCGAAAAAATTAGAGATATCAATATCAGATTTACTATCGCTACAGCTGTAATTGCCGGGCTCCCGCCCTGCATATTACCGATATGGGGAACGGTAAAAAGAAAAGCAGATACTCCGAACGCCACAGGAACGGATGTCTTCTTTACAAGGAGCTGCTGGACAACGCCTCTGCAAAGCACCTCTTCCATGGCACCCTGTAACACGAAGCACAACGCCATAAGCAAAACCATCCTGGTGTCTATGTTTTCAAACAGACCTTTAAACTGTAAAGAGCCGCAAATAGTAATGGAGATAACAGAAACCGCCAGAAGAACAGTGCCTATAGCAATACCTGCAAAGTAGCTTGCAAAGTTTTTGGTAACCCCAAGCTCTGCCAAAGTCTTCTTCTGGAAGAGTTTCCATAATAGGAATACGATTACGATCATGACTGAATAGCCAAGATAGGTTATCAGCGTGATCGTATTTTCGTCAAACATCTCACCTTCAAGAGGATTCTTGCCGCACGCAAAGTGAATCGCTAATGCCAAACCTTCACCAACAAGCTCTGATCCGAACTTAAATACCCAGAATATAAGGACGACCTTGATGACATATAAGATCTTCGGCATCTCCGTGCGGTTGTTGAATGGGCTGATATTTTTGATGAACTCTTTTATCTTACTCATGTTTATTCTCAATTCTTAGCGCATTAATACACAAGTCCGTGCCATACGGACTTTTTAAAGGACAAATAACGTTGTGGAAATAATTAACCGGGTAATCCGTTAACGAGGAAATAGATCAGCATTGAGATCAGATCTATGCCGAGCAGGATGCCGAATCCGATAAGGAACCACTTCAATGCGGTCTTCGCGCGTTTTCCGTTCTTCTCCGTAAGGATCTTCTGGTCGACTACATCTGCCATGGTCTTATGGTCATCTGTCTTGACCGGTTCTATACCTTTAAGGAGATAATCCGTGGTCACTTCGAAAATGTCACTCATAATGATCACTTTATCTAGATCAGGGGTTGCCTGTTCGCTCTCCCATTTTGAGACAGCCTGACGGGATACTCCGACAGCATCAGCCAGTTCTTCCTGGGACATGCCTTTGGATTTTCGAAGGCTCTGAATTCTATCTGCAATTGTCATGTATTCCACCTCCAAGGATTTCTGGCCTGAGATTAGCAAATTTGACCTTTACATAACCACCAACCAGACCTTGAAATTTGTCAACTTGCGGTTGCAATGCCCTATTTTCAGGCATTTTACCTGTTAAGCCTGAACCAGAGGACCGTCACCGACCCGTCATCTTCTTCTCCAACAATATCAAACCCGAACCGTCCTGTATAGAACCTGATATTGGCTTCATTATCCTTCGGAGTCACCAAAGTGATCTCATTCCAGTCAGTATGCTCGCTCATGAAATACTTCATTAAAGCGGTTCCGATACCGCAGCCCTGATATTCCTTCTTAACGGCCAGGCATCCTATGTAATACTTCCCCGGTCCCTCTTTCTTAGTCGAGATGACCCCTACAGGCTTATCCTGCTCATAGGCGATGATCTTGGGATAATCTATCACCGACTGTTCCATCTCTTCTATGGTATGACCATAAGCCGGGCAATGTCCGTAACGGATATAGTCGTCGTAAAATGCTGAATTATATATATCGACCAGCACTTCTGCATCAGATGTATCTGCGTTCTTATATATCAGATCCATATATTTCTCATTTCTTTTAAAGTTTTCTGGCCTTAATGCAGAACGAGATAGGCAGCATCTTTGCCTTTCTGGTCTTGGGGTCGGGATCATTTTCAGATTCCATGGCCTCCTTACTGCTTTCTTCCACGAACTGTTCGATAAAAAATCCGGCCTTTGCAAGAGCATTAATATATGTGGATATCTTTCTGTTGCACAGAACGATCTCACTGCCATGAACAGTCATCTTAAAGTAACTGTCATCAAAATAGCTCTTAGTCATACAGAACTTGTCATCGTCCTCAATAACATCCATACGCTCATCGCTTGACCATGCGATGCAATAATTCAAGGTATGGTGCCAGCTGAAGATAAAGATGCCGTCCTTTTTAAGATATGAGGCAATCTTATCAAATGTTCCCTGCAGATCAGTCGTCCAGCCGATTCCGTATATGGAATAAACATAGTCAAAATATTCTTTGGGCACGTCCAGTTCATCTTCCATCTTGGCACACAGAAGCTTGGCTGAACAACCATTGTCAGCAAGCAGTTTGGCCGCATTTTCGAGCTGTGTTTGTGATATATCGACTCCCCACAGTTCTTTTGCACCCTTATTCGCATTATAAAGCAAAGAGTGTCCGCTTCCGCAGCAAATCTCAAGCATGCTTTTTCCGCGCACATCTCCAAACAGATGCAGATCATCTTCCGTAACAAAACGCACGCCATACTGAGGCAGCGCCGTGGTACCGAACCACTGATCCGCATGCTCATTCCAATATTTTTTATTTGTCTCGATTATTTCTTTATCAAGCATAGGTCAGATCAGATCCGAAATGAGTTTCAGATATTTATCGTTATCGAAAACTTCAGTACCTTCCATCTTAAAGGCAGCCAGCATATGTTCTCTGCCCTGTTCGGTCTTGCCGGTCTCATAAAGACACTCGCCATATCTGACTCTGATAAAAGGATTCTCTTTTTCCTCGTACTCATTCATAAGCTTCTCGAAATACTCAAGCGCAGATACATATTCTTTCAACATGAAATGCGAATCGCCTATCGCAGCAAGAGTCCACACGGAAGCGTCCCAGTCTGTCTTGGGTTCGGGTATCAATTCAAAAGCCTTCTGATATTCCTCGAGAGCCTTTCTGAATTTGCCTTCGCAAAAATAGTGCTCTCCGATATCACTGTGCTTTGTTATCTGCGCATATAATTCATCATCTAATTCCATAGCAAATATATTCCTTTTCGAAAATTCAAACTAATTATACCAAGCCAGTCCTGCAGGATTCATACCAGTCCCAGATTGCAAAGAATTCGGAACTTCTGTCCTGATAACCGGGATAAAACGCCTTTACCAGTTTGTCATAAGCAAGAGCTGCCGCATAAAGACGGTCAGAAATCATGTTAAATGTCGCATCATCTGTTCTGTAAGGAGCTTGTCCTAAATGCTTAACATATTCCAGTTCTTCCGAATAACCGTATCTGTGATGACTGGTACCGTATTTCAGATCCCTCATGATCATCTGCATGACCAGAGTATCATTGCAGTTCATATTAGCCAGATGAGAACTGATCAGATAGTCCCTCCGGTATAATTTACCAAGAGCCTGGATCTGGATAAACCAGAAACGGTTTATGTTATCCACCGGCCAATTCGGATTCTCATCGTCACAGGAAGTCTGCTTTTCAAGATTCAGCTCGACATCATCTGAATACTCAAATTCAAAGATAAGATCATAGCGCATTCCGTTTTTGAAAATGATCCTGTAAATATGATTTACCGGAATATACATCCAACCCAGCGCCGTATCTTCTGTTACACCGAAGCGGTCGATCCTTTTATTGTATTCTTCAGGAGTTACAGAACCGTTTTTGGGAAGGCGTACTTTTACAGACAGATCTATATCACTGTACAGGTCATGGAAACCTGACTCAAATGCCTGCTTTCCGGCATCAACGAGTGTCTCGCGCGTTATTTCAACTTTCTTTGCACAGCAACTGATAACTTCCGGATACCCGAAAATCTCTGCCAGATACTGAAGGAACAATTCTTCCATTCTGTCTTTTGTTAAATTGATTGCCATGCCGTGTTATCTCTTCCTGACCGTATACACATACCTTGCCATTTTCTCCGCGAACAGCTCATAAGGTTCGGTTACGAAATCCGTCTGGATCATCAGCAGATCGAACCATTCCATATTGCCTTCCGCTTCGAAATCGTTCTTATATTTTACAGCAGTTTCTCTCTTCTTTTTCAGAAGATCATAAGTCTCTGCTGTTATGTCCTCAACTTCATAAGGGATACCGAGTGCATCCAATGATTTTGCAAAAACAGTTGTACACGCATTTTCAGTCTTAGGCATGACATCGCCTTCCTGATAGCACACAAACAGCACGCCATCTTTCTTAAGCCATCTCATGATCTGCGATACGAACTTCTTCATGTCCGGAGCAAAATACATAGAATCCATTGAAGTCACAACATCAAACTGACCTTCCGGATAATCTATTTCACCGATCAAGCCCTGTCTGAATTCAGCTTTCTCAGCGAACAATGATTTAGCTGTATTGATAGCATTTTGAGAATAGTCGAATCCGTGAATGTACGCGCCTGTTTTCTTCTGCAGATAACCTAACATCTTGCCGTTGCCGCAACCGATATCAAGCACATGAGTATCAACACACTTCGGAACTACATCAAGCATCCTGTTTATCTGGTTGATGTCGCTGAATCCGTCCTGCGAGAAGTCCTCGCCAAACGCAGACTGACAAAAGCTCTTAAAAGCTTTTGAACATTCAGTCATTTTATAAAACTGCTCATACTCGTTGTAGAAAAGCGGCTTATTATCCATTTACCGTTCAATTCTCTTTTCAAATCTGAACATGCCATCAGGGAACTGTTCGTCTGCATTTCCGAATGAATCAGGTTCGTTTGGATCCGGATGATGACTATTAAAGAATTCCACAATATGGAATCCGCAGCGGTTAACATAGAAGTGTATGTTTCTCTTTTCGAAGTATGGCGTAACGGTCTCCCACACTTTCACTTCGGGATGAAGTTTTTCCATCTCGCACCATGCCGAATATCCGATACCTTTACTATGCACTTTAGGAGAAACAAACAACAGATCCAGATCACCTTTATCGCCGTCGACTTTAACGACCATGCCGCCGGCAGGTTTACCGTCGCATAAGATACGGTATGCCTCACCATGATCTATTGAATTCTCAATTGTCTCACGTGAAATGATCTGGTCATCTTCTTCAAAATGATCATCTCTTCTTCCGAACTCTTCCAAAGCACCGAAGTTAAACGCTTCCTGGTTATCTTTGATGAATTGTTCCCTGTCCGCTTCCCTTAAAGGAGCAAGTGTAATAACAGACATGAATTATCCCTATCAGTTATGGCAGCTGCCGTTTGTATCAACTATCTGGCTGCTTACGATCTTACCGTCTTCTACATCATAAAGCTTAAACTGCCCGGTATGTCCGAAATGCTGGAATACCTGACCGTTCTCATAAGTTACTGCAATTCTCATATTTACCACCATTCAAAATCTGATCAAAGGGACCTGAAGCCGGTCCCAAACACAATTATTATAGCACCCCGTATGCAAGATAACGGAAATCTCCAGATGTGAAGCTCCGGAAGAAAAGATTATCTACGTGACGTAAAAATCTTAAGTCGGCTCGCCCTGTAAAAGAGTCCAGTTATCCTTGTCACGGATATCATCATGTACACAAAGCCAGTAGCCGTTCGGATCCACAAACTGCGTGCCGTTATTGGTATTAACGTTTATCTCTTCGGAACTGTATACATATACACCGTTAGACTTAATATCCTGATAGATCGGGTTATTGGTAAACGGATTAACAGGATTTTGTATGACGCCATCAAACGCAAGAGACGGAGTATCGGCATTAGTCATAAACTCGTCAGATACAGTAAATCCGGTGCTGTTGAAATCCTTTACCATCAAAACAGGATTTACTGATTCAACATCAAAATCCGTATCATCAAGATCGAAATAGTCGAACTGGTTCATTCCAAATCCGTGGTCAGATACAATGATTATTCTTGTATTGTCGTACAGGCCGTTTTCGCGCAAGTAATCAAACCATTCGCCTAACGTTATACAAGCTTCCATGCTGCACTGATAAGTTGCATAACTTGCGAAATAATCCATGTTCATAGTTACGCCGTCAACCGTGAAACGGTCTTCATGAGCCATATCGTAATCAGTATTATCAATGCTTTCTGCAGGAACATATTCAGGCTCCTTGAGAATGGACATATCATGTGTCGAATTGTTGGTCATGACGAAGAAGCAATTGGTCTCTTCATCAGTTATTTCGGTTACATCGATCAATGCCGACAACGCTGCGTGAGCCTGCAGATGGAGTTCGTTATATCCTTCCATGGCATGCTTACCTGTCTTGTTTCCCATGAACGTTGTTCTGTCAGAATCGAAGCGGTAATACTCACCGTTATCGTAAAGCACAGGCTGCAATGCATAAGGCATGATCTTCATAAGTCCATAACAGAAGAAGTTACGGTTAAGACGGTTTTCCATGTCGTTTCCGGAGTTAATGAGAACTGGTTCCTTATAGTTAAATACACCGGACATATGGTAAGCATTTATGCCTTCATAACCGTCGAAAATACTTAAGTCAGGTATCCACTGGTAATTGGCATAAGCAGGATCTACTACGCTTACATTCCATCCTTCATCTGCAAAGATCGCAGGCATGGCAATGAGCGACTCGTTATGCTTATCAACCAAAGCTACTTCCGGACGTGCATTTATCGCCTGAGGCGTGTAGTCGTATCCGCCAAACACAGCCGGAGCACCGAAATTCGTGTACTTACCGAATGAGACGGTATTGGGATAATACGTAAAGCCGTCAAACTTCTCGGCAACGTCAGGACGTTCGTTAAACAGATACGGAATGCAGGATCCATTCATCTTATCCATCATAATAACAACCACGTTCTGGCCTTTAGTCGTTAACGGTATGCTGACTTCCTCAGCCGTATTGTTGTAACTGATAATGACATTTGAAAGAAGCACTGATATTGCAGCGATCTGGAAGCCCGATAAGATAACGACCGCACCAAGAGCAACCGTCAGAAGAAGACTGATGATCTTTCTTCCCCTGATCACGATGAATACGATCGCAGCTACGATTACTACATCTGCCAAAAGGTTGAATAGTATATCGGATATGCCGAAAGCCATAGGGTCTTCAAATATCAGCTTATTGGACAGAAAACCGAAATTCTTGTTAAAGACTACGTAGTTAATTACACCTGCAGCTGCCAGGCTGGGGAATACCAAGGAATATATCTGCTTGTGCTTTTTGGTAAGCAGGCAAAAGACAGGAACCCAAAGGACAAAAACGCCGATTGCCATAAACGCACTTACAACAAGATAATCAGTCGGATTATGAGGTTCTGTTATAAATGTATTTACCATCTCGGCAGGATTCTCGACGATAACATCTGCAGGAATCAAAACACCTGTCAAAACAGCCAATACTCCACACGAGAGGAACACAGGCAGAAAACTGAATTCGCCCAGGTTAAGCTTCTTCTTTGCAGGAGAAGGTTTAACTGATTTACCGGGCTTCTTTATCAAACTTCCAATGATGTTTTTGCCGAGCGAAAAGACGTTATTTAATAGCCAGTAGAAAACGAGTCCGGCCGGAGAATGATATAGCAATACGAGGAAGATTACAGCAAGACCATATACCTGGACCTTTGCTCTTATAGGATGTCCTTTTGTGTAAATGATTCCGGACACGATATTGATCAGCGTCATCAGGACAGGCAGAACATTTACAGGGAAACTTCCTATGTGAAACATTGCATCTTCCGTTCCGAGATCGGCAATAATGCCGAAACTCATACCATGAAGACTCTGCATTCCTGATAAAAGATTGTACGCAGCTATAAAGAACGGGATCTGAAGAAGCAATGAAACAGAACTCTTCAGTGCGTATATCGGCTTATAATTATTGATCCTGTAGTACTCCTGGATCATAAAGAAACGCTCATCGCCTTTGAACGTCTTCTTTATGCGCTTTAATACAGGTGCCATCTTGGCCTGGATATCCCTGTCCTCTGCCTGCAATTCATCTGCGCGCTTATATAACGGAAGGACCAGAAAATTAACCGCAAGACTTAAGAAGATAATTGAGATGCCGGCATTGCCCGTTATCCTGTTTGCTATCGTGAAGATAACTTCAAAAAGAAGCTCTATCGGCGAGATTATTAACGTGTACAAAAGCGAAGCAAACGTCAAAATGTGGTCTCCTAGTCAGCATATCAGGACACTGATTGCCGTGTTTTCAAAATCTAATCTAACTATTATACAATTATTTTTTGAAACAATAAAAAGCTCACTGCTCACCGGAGTTAATGATCTGATAGATTCCCTCGATAAATGGCGACTTGTGCGCTATGTATCCGTCTATGTCATTGGGATAAAGCCTGGCGCCTTCTTCTTTGACTCTGCTGTACTCCTCTACTGCTTCAGGATGCGAGCGCAGATAGTCCCTGAAAGATATATGTCGTTTAAGCTCTGACGCATCCTTTGAACATACATACAGATGGTGTTTTCTCAGATGGTCCTTGCCCTCGTATTTAAACGCTTCACGGCCGGGGATACCGAGATCGCCTTCATGCTGATAACCTATCGTCTCAAGTGCCGTCTTCACCTTTTCAAAGCTGCCTGCCCCTTCTATGACCACATCAATATCAATGATGGGCTTTGCAGAAAGCCCAGGGACTGAAGTGCTGCCGACATGTTCAATGCTCATCACCAGACCATCAAGAACCTGAATAAGTTCTGCTTTTATGTTTTCGAAATCATTTTTCCATGCCTCGTCATAAGGCATGACTACTACGTACTTAGTGCTCATAACTCAACCGAATAACTCTCTGAATTTCTTCTGAAGTTACGGAAAGCCATCCAGCTTAATCCGTTCTTTTCTGCAATAGCCGGAAGCTTAACTGCTACATCGCACATATCCCAGGCAATGAAGTCTATGTATCCGAAATGAACTCCCGTGGCACCTCCGACAAACATGAATGAATCAGGAAGATCTCTTTCCAGATCATTAGTGATAGCATCTCTGAGCTCCAGTATCTGTGTGCCTCTTGAGTCACTTTCAACCGTATCAATGGGATAGAAAAGATATCCAGCAGAGATGCCGTCGCCCTCAAGCGAATCCATCACATACGGAGTATCGTTGTAATAGCCATTCATGAGAGGGAGAAAACAAATTGAACCCGATATGATATCAAAGCGCGTACCGTCTTTTGCTTCCTCATTGGGATTCATTCGGTATGCACTGTACATATCGATATATCTGTCAGTATCAAGAAGTTCTTCTTTGGTCAGTGGCAGATTGGAAACGAAATCATCCATAAGATCGTGAAGTCCGATAGAGGGCCTGTCCAAAGGTGCATCTAAAAACTTGATGTCACCGATAAACTTCATCTCTGCAAGTTCGCCTACTGCTTGATCTAAAAGGATGTACAGCAGGTTATATGCAGCATTGATGTTGTTCTTAATGAGCGGCAGCATATTCTCACAGTAAACAGAGAGATTTGCATATCCTTTATCCCACTCAGTCCACAAACATATATCCGAAGCGCAGACAGAGTTCTCACCCATCACGATCTGAAATCTGTCTATAGCCTGTCCGTTGGATTTTCTGCCTACGATTATGTTCCATTTCTCAAGGACTTCTGCAGGTGCCTTACTCTTAAAGTATGCCCTCGAAAAGAGACTCGCCCAGTCACCCTCCAGATTTAAAATCAGGTCGTACTTATCTCCGTTGCGGCCTACCTCGGCATATGTTTTCGAGAATGCCGGCGAAAGAAGTTTATGGAGCTCATCTGATATCTGCTCAACACCTGCCTTGGCATCAATAAGCTGTCTCAAGACAACTTCTTCCTTAACAAATGCCTTCCAGCATGCATCAACTCTCTGGCGGAAAGATACATCGCAAAAAGGATAGTCCTTTAATGATTTGGTACCCGGATCAGCTAATCTGCTTTTGTCATTGAACATATTGATATCCCCTTATGTCGACTGTTTGAAAAACGATTCCAGTTCCTTTGCCTTATACTCTTTAGGAGCCTTCATCTTCATCATGCTTTCTTCACTCTTATATACAAACTTACCGTTCTTCAAACTTATTCCCCTTTAGCAGGAGCATCCTTTGCATTATTTTCAAGAATCTCTTTCTGCTTTTTCTTAGATAAACTTTGGAAAACTATGCTGTATGCATTTTCGAGCATTCCCTTAACGACATCGTCAGGAACTTTGCCGTCTGCCTTTATTGAATTCCAGTGAACTTTATTCATGTAATATCCGGGAATAACATCTTCGAACTGGCCGCGCCAGAACTCTCCTTCTGCAGGCTCCAGTTTCAGCGTAATGTATACAGGCTTGTTGTCATCATCCCTACAGATTGCAGCGAACATCTTGCCTTCGATCTGATATCTTATCCAGTTCCATTCCTCCTGAAGGTCCTTTGTAACACCGGGTTTTACCATCAGGAATTCATCTATCCATTCATACTTCATGTCTTTTACTCCTCAGATTTCTTCTATTACCGATGTTCCCTCTTTGCCCATCGTCCATTTCCACTGCTCATTGAAGCGGAGTTTTCCGTTCTCGACAGAAGGCGCGGAATCACATGAACCGGTTCTCAATTCGCCATCCGTATTCATGTGCTGATAGTTGAAGTGCATATTGTGATCCTCGTCCATAGTTCCGATGAGGAATCCCTTTACGATGCTGCCGCCTGAATACTCAGCCCAGATAACATTACCCTTCTGGTGATAGCAGAATACGGTCTTGTCGGATACTTCGCCCGATTCGGAATTCTCGATTGCGGTGAAAAACTTATCGTCTACTGTAAATGTTTCTCCTGCATCTGCAAAAAAGTTCTTTCCCTTCTCATAGGCTTTCTCGAGATAAGCATCCCAGTTATTCTCGCGCGTCTCTAACTTTCTTGAAGTACCGTCGAAAACAACGAACTCCTTCTGCTTTGCGCGGTTGAAAAGTCTGTCGCCTAACATTACTTTCTTCATGCTGGCAAGAAGACCAAAATGCTCGAGTTTCTCAATCGGGGTGCCTGCAATACAGAGGAGCATGGCCTTGTCCAGCATCTTCATTTTCTTGTTATCGCCATACGCGAATCCGTATGTCCAAACACGGTCAAACCAGCCGACAAGTTTTGCAGGTGCCTCTGTCCAGAAGACAGGATAGATAAATGCGATTGCATCTGCTGAATTGATCTTCTCATGCTCTGCAAGAACGTCCTCTTCCGTAAACGGAATGTTCTCGTATTTTGCGTCTCTTAAATACTGCTGCTCTGTCATGTCAGTCTTGAAATCCATCGCATAGAGATCAGACATGACATATTCGTTTCCGCCGTCAATGATTCCCTTTATAAATGAGTCACGGAGATTCTTCGTAAATGAATCTTCGGACGGGTGGCAATAAACTATAAATACTTTCATATTCGTATACCCCTTTTCCCCTGCTATTCTATGACATTATAATCCATTGGCAGACCGGAATTGTTAAATTTAATTAAGAAAATATTCAAATAAACGACTGTTTCATATATCATATGGATATGAGGAAGGTAATAGGAGATTGGAAATGGATATTATTGTCGCCGAAAACTTAAAAAAGCTGAGAGAAAAGCATAACCTCACCCAGGAAGCGCTGGCGCTGGAATGGGGTGTTCCTGAACTCGCTATTTACAAATGGGAGGCCGGCCGCCTTCCCGTTGAATATAAGATGCTGCAGAAGATCGCAGATTTCTACGATGTCACCGTAGAAACATTTTTTGTTGACGAGTCTGCCCATAAGCCTACTGCATCTGATAAGGTATCGTTTAACTGCAGGATCTGCGGCGGAGACCTGGTTTACGACTTTGCTTCCACATCATGCAGATGCGCAAACTGCGGTAACAAGTGGGCCATAGGTGAGTTGTATCCCAAATATTCCCACGTTATCGCAACCATCAACAAGGCAGGCAGGATCTTAAACAGCAAGACTGTTCTTGCCTCCGCTGATGAAGCCAAGCTTCTTTACAAGCAGGCCATTAATGAGTGCAGCAGGATCCAGGATGCTATCTCTTCTGATCTCATCAAGATCTGTGATGACGGCGTGGCAGAAGCCGAAAAACTTGAGACCTACTGCAGAGGCAAATATTTCTTTGACAACAGGTCTTATAAGAGTGCTCTTAAAGAGCTGGTGAAAGTCAGCGGTTACAAAGACGCTGATGACATGATCAGACGCTGCAAAGGCGAGAAATAAATCAGACGGTTGATTTAACTTACAATCCAAAATACTAAGGAGGAAATAGGAATGGCGTTTTGTGCGAAATGTGGTGCGGTTGTAGCAGATTCTTCTGCTTTCTGCGAAGTATGCGGTCAGGCAATTGATACAGACAGACAATTTAGGTCTTCTTATGTCTCTCCTAATCCCACTACAAAGGAAGAAAGCATTCAGCTCTGCAATTTATTGGCATCTAAATATGCTACATATGACAAGCTCAAAGAAGACATCAAGGATGCCGAATTCCAGGTCAAAAAAATGGAAGTAAGTTCCAATCCCCCGAGATATTGGTTCTTCAGGTTTTATTGGCCGACCTTTATCTTTGCTGCTGTAGCATGTTTTGTTACAACATTTCTCTTTGCCTTTTTGATCGCAGCTTCAGGCTCGGATGCAATAGAACTTGCTGAAGCACCGGGTTATCTCTCAATTCCGATCACACTTTTAATCGGAATTCCGATCGCTAAAGTCAGACAAAACAAGGCTAACGACAGACTGGCGCAGAATGACATGATGACTGCCAGCAAAGCAAATCAATTGCGTGCCCAGATTGCCGACATGAAAAAGAAGCAAAGCGATTTCTCAGATGAATTACAGGAATACAAAGAGCTTATCCCCATGAACATGAGAAATCAGAGAAGTATCCTCAAGATCAAGAGAGCGCTTGAAATAAGCACAGCCCAGACAATTGAAGAGGCTATCGAGATAGTGAAGAATCCGAGAGGAATGTAAAACCCTTATTTTTTACCTTCAATATCATATAATTAGGAAAAGAAACTAGTTGTATTTTTTGACCGGAGGAACAGATGGGCCACAGAAATCCCATGGTAAAAATTTTAGCCGAGGCGTGGATCGTGGTGCCATATGCAATCTTTGCGATCTTATATGGAATATACAACAGAGAGTTTCCGGGCCTTGAACCGATAAATGCCACCGTTTACATAGTGGCAGGATTATTGTTTATCCCGAGCTATACACAGGCTCCAAGGACTTATGCACTGCCGGAGCTCCGCCGTTATGGTGCATCAGAATATCCTGCATTCAGCAGAAAGTATACCTACAAAAGAGCCGGAAGTAATTTTACATGGGCCGGCATAGACGAGAAGTGTTACCGCATAGCATTTTCCGCTTCGGAACAGGGCACAGAAAATGGCCGGGAAGTCTTAAAAGTCATGAAGAGCAAACCCTGGATCATATGGCTTCAACCTGGTGTATGGCTTGCCATATATACGGTGCTCCTCGTCATGAATATCTTTCTAGATAATGCCGTATCTTCGCTTTTCGCCACCATGGGCACAAGCACAGGAATTATCGTATTAAGACAAATTGTATTCTATCTGCCGTGTGTACTGGCATTTGCATGCCCTGTCTTAAGCTTTATCTTCGTCATTGTCAGGGACAACATTCTCTATGAATGCGCAGTAAAACTGGCAAACGATATCGAGGCAGAGTTGATTGCAAAAGCAGGTTCTCCTATGAAGTGTTATCGCAACGTCTGCCCTAACTGCGGTACAGTCTCAACCTCATCACTTAAGAACTGCGTCAGCTGCGGAACATCTCTGGAAGTATTGGATTGCACCATGGGCGCAGGTTCATTAACGTTCGTTAGAGACGACGATTAACATAGAATTCAATCTGCGAATCTCAGAAGATATCCATCTGGATCCTGAATTAGAAACTCATGCTGGACGATGTAATTATCGCCCTCTCTGTAACTGTTTTCCATTATTTCCCTGAAAGGTTTTATACCAAACTCAAGCACTCTGTTATAGAGTTCCACGGCATCAGGGACAGCCATCTCAAAGTTGATACCTCTTCCATAAGGATGCTCCATCTCGCCGACTGACCAATGGCCGTTTTCCTGTTCAAACATGATCTGGTTTTCATAGAACGAGAGAAATACAAATTTGTTCTCAGGTCTTTCATATTCTATCTTGAACCCAAGCTTGTTTACATAGAAATCCTTTGTTCTCTCAATATCATCAACCGTAAGTTCAGGTATCAGTGAATTAAACTTCATACACAATCCCTCTCATTACTTCAGCGGATAATCCGTTAAATAGCGTTCTCACCGGAAACAACAGCATCTATTGCGCAATCCAGCTGTTCAAATGTAGCATCGTAAAAGTTAATGCCATATAGTTCATTAACTTTCCGATATACATCATTTACAAACCAATCCTCTTTTATTTCCTTGCCATTGATTACGGCATAAGTGTTATTGGTCCTGCTCATGTGGAAAATCCTCATGCTTTCGGCCCCTTCGTCATCGTTGTTAAGATATGCCCTGTAAGAATCAATCAATTTGTCATAAGTAAGAGTGCCGCCTGTCTCAAGTCTGAAGTAAGCAACTCTGACATAGACTGTTTGAGGATCTGTTATTGTGAAGTTATAAAGCAGATCCTCATCGTACTCACCGGTCTCGGCATTGTAATCATAGGCGATATCATAAGCACCTGTATAGATCATGAGATCGCGGCTGTATGATATAGCGCGGGACATAAAAGCCAACTGTGCCCTCTGTTGTTCCAAAACGTGTTTGTGATAGAGTATCTCTCCAACAATACTGCCTATGAAAACAACTACCAAAACCGCAAGAATTATCTTTACTGATTTTTTCATATACCTAAAAAAGCCTTCCTCTTAAATCCCATTCGCTGACTATATTCACAAGTTCAGACTCATCTGCAATTCCCTTGCTCTTTTCAGAACAGGGATTTCCCTGTTTGCCACAAGTCTTCCCAATGCGGTGCATCTGCACTTTTCATATTCGGCTAAAGCTTCTTCATACTTTAATTTCAAAGTCGAAAGATGAAAATCTTCTATTTCATCTTTGGTTAAATGCTTGTCCCCAAATGAAACTGCTTTACAAAGAAAATAGTTATTGATGTTATGCCTGTGGATCAGATTATAATAATCACTGACAACTCCTATCTTACAAAGCACCTCGACATCAACACCCAATTCTTCCTTAAGTTCGCGTTTGATAGCGGCATCTAAATCTTCTCCCGCTTCTACTCCGCCTCCGGCAGTTTCAATAAGCGTTGCTTTACCGAAATCATCATCCCTGTCAGCCCTGACAAAATAGAAATAACCATCATCATCTACCACTATTGCACGGGCAATCATCCTGTCATGGTCAATTCCAGTGAGCGGCCATTCATTATCTTCCAGTTTTAAAAGCAATTCTTCCTGATTCATTAATGATCACTTCCCTCATTATTACGAAAAATCAGGAGCATCGGAAACCCTAAACCCCTTAAAGATAAATACCTTGCAAGTTACTCCCACACTGATAAATCAACCTGATAGTCCGGGTCTTTCATATAGTTTTGTACTTCCCGGAACTGAGCGGGAGTTAAATCGTTTAATATAATACTTGTGGGAAGATTATAGTTATCTCTAATTTCATTAAACGCAATAACAACCTCATGCCTGTAGCCTTCTATCGTTCTGTCATCATTTCCATATTGAGCATTATGGTACCATTCCACATAGCAACCTACTGCATTATGCTGTTCTTGTGTACATGAATTTAACTGACATATCCAGTCGACTTCTACATCCATAGCCGATTCATCATTATATTCATTGTATGCGGCTACAGCTATCTGCAAACTCCCGATATCATAATTTATGTTATTGTAGTTCCTGTTCTTAAAATCTTCAAAATACACACGACCAGTATAGAATGCACTTAAGTATCTATATGTCTCAACAGCTTCATGTGCTCCCTCGGTATCATTATTTGCCATGCATTCTTCATATACTTCAGAGAACATTAAAGTAGCACTTCCATATTCATGATGGTTTAATGTAATCTCCGGTTCTTTTTTACTGCAGCCAGTCATGAAACTAAGCGCAGCTATAACTAACATCAGTACAATTGATATTATGTGATTAGATTTTTTCATAATAAGTCTCCACTATCCCTATAATTCATACTAAACGGGTATATTATATCAAAACGCACTCAGCAGCGGTCTTTTCCGGAAGAATAGAAAAACCACCTGTGATACGAGTTCCGCAGGCGCTTTAGCGCCGAGGACCTGTTTGAAGTAGCACAGGTGGTTTTCTATGACCTTGGTGATCGTGAGCGGATTCGAACCGCTGGCCTACCGCTTAGGAGGCGGTCGCTCTATCCAGCTGAGCTACACAATCAGGCTTTTTAGACTGCCCGAGATTATATCACAAACCCGGAATGCAATAAAGACAGGTTTCCGCAAGCATTACGACCAGCGAGATCAGTACAAGATAGAACGGAAGTCCGTCAATATACTTGGATTTTGATACGAAGATAAGACGTCTTCTTATTACTGACAAAAGGCCTGTCATGATGACATCTGCCGCTACTATGAAGACGTTGGCAATGATAAGATGCGTGATCTTCGGGATGCTCGGATGAACGAGGAAAAGGAGCGATATGAAAGCAGCTGCAATGGAAACTTCACTGATGAAGTATCGCAGGCCGAAGATGGATCTTCTGAAGTTATGCTTAGCCGTATATACGGCAATCGAACCGAACAACAGCGCAAGTACCTCTGCAACCGGGATTGTCATGACTCTGAACCAGTCAGGATCAACAATGAGCTTAAGGATATAAAGGATAACCGTGCAGATAAGGCAGACAATGGCAAACTCGCCTCTTGCGCTTAAGAATCTACGAAGCTCGGAGATGTCTGCAACAGGGATATCCCAGAATTCAGTGAGTTTCTTTGATGTGGCGCATCTCGGAGTTCCCGTGATCCTTGATAATGCCCAGCTCATTACAATAAGGAACATTATTGCTGCAAGGAACGATACGAAGAGGTATCTCTTTTCGAAAACGAAAGAAATCATGGTACCGAAGAGTGAGCATGCAAGAGCAATACCGTAAGGGAGCATGACCTCCGAACCGAAAGCCGGCTTCGTGAAGTTATCGTTATCGTCTTCCTTAAATCTTGCGACCGACATGATGCCTATCGCCATCGGTATGAAGCCTACTGCCGAATAAGGCTCGCAAAGGCCTAATCTGTATGAGAATTCTCCTGCAACGATAAACAGTGCCATTACAAACGCGAATGAGAGCACTGAGAGATTACGAGGCATAAAAAATCTCAATGTAAGGGACCATATGAGAATACATACCAGAGAACAGGCAACAGGCCACCAGATTGCGTTGCCGGAGATCATGAACTCAAGGCAGAGCGATACCATCGAATAGCCCAAAAGAAGAGAGCTTCTCGTACTAAGGTATCTCGCAGGTCTGATATGGACTGCGCTTACCTTGTCGTCTATCTTTCTTCTCGTCTGCTCGTTATCGAAAGGCGAATCGTATTTCTCGGTAAATAATCCCATCTGATCACACCTTCCAGTTCAGATATTCCTTGAGGAATTTGTAGCATGTATTGCAGGCCTTGACGACCATTCTCGTATCATCGTATGCATCAGGCACGGGCTCGACCATGGACGCAACCTCAGACATAGGAATATCGTCGATACTGTCAGAAATAATCTGATCGTCGACATTACCGCCTGAATTGAGACCGTCTTCACTTCCATCGTAATCGACGGCATTTATGTCCTGTCCGTCGTTGCTGTAACGGTTCTTGTTTTCGTAAGGATTCTCTTCAAGAACCCTGCCGGTGATATTGGCTTCGATCTGTCTTACTCCGATGAATCCGATGGCAACTTCCTGTTCGTTATAGACCGTATAGATCTCAGGAGTCTCCTCAAATGAGAATACGACGTGACCGTCATCATTAAGAAGCTCAAGACCGTAAGCATTATCCTGATAGAGATGGAACAGGATCATGTTAAGGCCGGCCATATAAGAATCCTTGTTATAACCTACCTGTGAATAACTGATGCACTCCTTGGCAAGATCTACAAAAGGTCTGATATCGCATGTTACGCCATCGACAATATCAGTCGTACCGTTGGACTTCATTGCAAGACGGTCAGGATCCTGACACTCAAGAAGTGCGTGGCAAAGATTATAAGACTGTGTAGCCCAGTCAAGACCGGAAATCTCATAAGCGCCTCTGAGGGATGCCTCACTTCTGTCCTTGTTGGTTCTGTCCGTACAGAAAGCATCCCACTTGATCTTGGTGATCATTCCGTTTTGTACTTCCATCTCAACATAATCAATGTATTTGTTTCTGTCATCGTAAAGACGCTGTGCATAGTAAACGCCGTCTCTTAATCCGGGCACGGTAATGTTCTCGATATCGTCATCATCAGGTTTTTCTTCTGTAAGGAATGCCAGAGGGATCTGTCTTCCGATAAGCTTGTCCTTGATCTGATTCATGTTGTTCTCATCGATAACGTAAGCGTTATCACCGGATACGTTATTCAGGGAAAGTCCGACGATTCTCGTACTCTCGTAATCAAGTGCAACAAGGATGCCGAGATCCTTTCCTTCAGGCGATTTGACCGTAAGATCCACAACATATCCTTCAGGAGATCCTGCCGCGTTAAAACCAATATATACACCCTTGATCTCAGGGAAATCATTAAGTGCCTTGCTCTTAACCTTTTCATAGGAATACGAATCGAGAACCACGTCGAATCTTGAGTGATACTCGTTCTGGACACGCTTGTTCGCATTGTCCTGAGAAATGAAATAACTTCCGATAACCATGGCAGCGCCAACTATCAGTAACAGGATAGCTTCTGCAATAAACTGCTTAAGCTGAGCATGCGTCATCATGATACATCCACCTCCCTCGAACGGATCTTACGTCTGGAAAGGGTTTTCGAGAAGAAATCCAAAACAAACGACATGAAATTAACTGCGATTACAGGAGCAAGGACTGATACCATCGGAGCCAGGAAAGGCTTGGTAATAAGCGTCAGAACGCCGCACGTAACGCCGGCGAATACTCCAGATGCAAATCTTGAAGGCATCGTGGTCAGGTCTCCGAGAATGAATACCGCAACGAAAACAGCGCCTGACGAAAGGATGTAAATTATCAGTCCGTCAAAGCTGAATGACTTCGTCTCAATAAGCATGGAAATAGGATACAGTGCCATTATCGTAACCAGATAAGATACCGGTGAATAAAGTCTGATGGTTCCCTTGAGAGTAAGGAATATGCCGCCGATCATGAGGCAGATGATACACGCCGTTCCGATCATGCTGGGGTAGTTACCGCTCAAAAGCTCGAGCAATGAAAGATGCTCGTAAGAAGGCAAAGTATCAGGCTGTTTCTGGACAATAAGGCTCAAAAGGTCCATCTTGGAATTAGATTCGCCGTAAGCAAAACCCTGTACTCCCGTGGGCCATACGAGCTCTATGAAAAGTCTTCCGGCACATGCAGGATTTACGATATTGCTTCCCGCACCTCCGAAAACCTGTTTCGTTACAACAGATGCGAAAAGAACCGCTGTAAGCGCCGTCAGGAGCGTCGTGTCCGGAGGAAGCATAAGCGCGATCAAAAGTCCTTCAACAAGAGAACTTAAGTCGAAATAATCTCCCGTTCTTCTCCTCGTAAGTCTCATGCAGAAAGTATCTGAGAGCACAAAAGAGATCATGCAGAAAAGAATCAGTATGGCAGCTCTCAAACCGTAATAGAAGATCGCGTATACGACACACGGAACGAGTGCCGCCAGGAACGTCAGATAAATGTACGGAGCGCTTTTCTCCGTATGGATAAAGGGTGCAAGTTGTTTCATGTCCTTACTCATACTTCTTTATCCTTCTCGAATGGCAATACGATAGAGTCAGGTGAACTCTGCTTCTTGTCTTCTTCTGTATCTGAATAGTCTTCAAGGAGTGACGCTTCGCCTACATAAGAAGGCTGCATGTCATATGCCGTCTTCTCTTCAGCGCTGCTGTTATCAAGAAGCGAGTTGATCTCGATGATTCTTCCTTCACCCGCAAAGCTTGCAATAGCAGGCGTAAGGTTAATTCCGGATGGACAGACATAAGAACAGGAACCGCACGCGATGCAGTCTCTGGCACCCTCTTCTGCCGCTTTCTGGCCTAAGCCCTGATTAAGCATCTCATAAATGGTGTTCGGCGAAAGATTCATAGGACAGCACTCGGAACAAAGACCGCAGTGGATACAGGGCGTTCTGGGAACTTCTGTTTTTCTGACTACCGAGATAACTGAAGTCGTCTTTACTATAGGCGTATTCTCCGGATCGATAATGTCGATTCCGGTAAGGCAGTTGCCCCAAACGATCCTGCCGCTTCCGTTCTTGATGTCCTGAGCATTCGTAAGAAGCTCAGATACGGGAGTTCCAATGGGAACGAGCATGTTATGTCCGCCTGATGCGTCTCCTGTAACGGATACGATCCTGCTCATCATGGGGATGTTATCAGATAACGCCTCCCAGCATGCGAGCATCGTGGAACAGTTGAACAAAACGGCACTACAGGATTTCTCGATAGTCTCACCTGCCGCAAGATTCTTTCCGTAAAGAGCCCTTGCAACAAGCCTGTAGTAACCCTGAGGGAACCTTTCCCTGAAAAGCTTTATGTCATACTCAAGATCTTTAAAGTCGTCCTTGATCTTTTCGATGGAATTCATGAGAGCCTTCCTCTGTTCCCTTCTGTTCTCGGAAATGAGGAATATGCATCTGGAAGCACCTACGGCTCTCGCACAGGCGCTCGCGCCCAATACAACATAATCGGGATACTCCGTGATAGCAACGAGGTCAGACGTGGAATAAGGCTCACTCTGGAGGCAGTTGACCAGGAAATCTTTTACGATTTCTGTTCTTGCTCTTCTGAGCTTTGCCGCAGTGGGAATACCCTCACCGCCCATTCCGCAGATGCCGGCATCTCTGATAACACCTATTGCTTCACTAGCAGAAAGCTTAAAACCTGATCTCGGTCTAACCGAATCAAGCCTTGCTCTCTTCATGTCATTCTTGATAGTAACTGCGGGAGTCAGGATACCGTTGGGAAGTCTGATATCTGAGATATCGGTTACTTTTCCAGATATGCCGCTGTGAACCGGAACGGAGAATGAACCTTTCTCAGGAACTCCGACACACTGGCCCATACGGACATAATCGCCTACCTTAACTGTGGGAACTGCAGGTACGCCATAGTGCATCTTCATGGGAAGGATGATCTTCGTAGGATAGATCCTCTCGAACATGATCTCCTTGACAAAAGGGGAACGCTTTGAAAAATTCAAAACGTCCCCTGTAAACAAGCCTCTGTAAAATGAATATCGCCTGCGGTCTGCCACTTTATCCTATCCCCGTTACGGAAGGCCGTTAAAAAACCGAACTTATCAGTCTGAATAGCCTTCGAGCTTCTTTGACTTAGGTGATCTGTTAAGCTTTCTGATAGCTTTTGCCTCGATCTGTCTGATACGCTCACGTGTAACGCCAAGTTTCTTACCGACCTGCTCCAATGTCATCGGAACTCCGTCCTTAAGACCGAATCTCAACTCGATGACTCTTCTTTCTCTGTCTGTCAGACCGTTAAGAGCCTGGATGAGGTCTTCCTTAAGAAGGATTCTTGCAACCTCTTCTTCAGGTGCAGCAAGCTCATCGTTGGAGATGAAGTCAACAAGGTGGCTGTCTTCTTCCTCACCGACAGGCTTATCGATGGAAATAGGATCCTGTGAGATCTTCTGGATCTCTCTGATCTTGGATACTTCCATACCCATGGCTTCAGCAAGTTCTTCTGTTGTAGGCTCTCTGCCGAGATCCTGAACGAGCTGACGCTGTACTCTTGTAAGTTTGTTGATGGTCTCAACCATGTGTACAGGAATTCTGATAGTTCTTGCCTGGTCTGCAATGGCTCTGGTGATAGCCTGACGGATCCACCATGTAGCATATGTGGAGAACTTGAATCCCTTTGTGTAATCGAACTTATCAACTGCCTTGATAAGACCGATGTTACCTTCCTGGATGAGGTCCAGAAGTGAGAGACCACGGTTCATGTATTTCTTTGCGATTGATACAACGAGTCTCAGGTTGGAGTTGATGAGGAGCTCTTTTGCTTCCTCGTCGCCCTTTGCCATTCTCTGGGCGATCTCTTTCTCCTGCTCTGCATCGAGGAGTTCGATCTTACCGATCTCCTTGAGATACATCTTGACCGAGTCATCTACGACATTGGCATCTTCACCGTCTGTATCGACTCCGTCGTCATCGCCGCCGAGATCGGGATCGCTAATCATAACGCCGCTGTTCTCAAGCTCAGCTCTGAGATTGATCATCTCATCGGGTTCGATCTTAAACGGATCTGTGAGTGTCTCAAACTCCGCCTCAGAAATCTGATTCTCATTCTTCTCTGCGAATTTCTTTGCATGTGCCAGTGCTTTCTCAAAATCTGTCATCTATAGATTACCTCGTAGATTTTCAATGTGCTTTGTCCGAATAACATCTGTGCCGTCACTTTAAGCGGCAGCGGGATATTACTTTGTTGTCTCTGCCGGCAGAATCTCAACGGGAGTCTGGACATCCGTTGTAACGCCGTCTTTTGTTACGAAGAAGATCGTATCAGGAGTGTAGATATACATCTCAACGTCACCTGATTCCTCACCACGCTTGTCCGTGCGGAGCTGTGTGTAGTTGGAATAAAGTGTCTTTGCCTGATCCTCTGAGATTTCATCGGAAAGACCGAGCTTTACATACTGACAAGAAAGTCCGTAGATATTGAACTGCTTGTATTCGAAATTGGTGAAGGATACTTCCTCTGTGCTTGCGTTATCGAAAACGTTTCCGATATCAGCCATGATGGACTGCTTCAGTGACTTGCGGTTGAAATACAACGGCAAAGCGATAGCCATGATGATCGCAACAACTACGAGAGCACCTGCTGCCATACCGATAACGAGCTTCTTAGGAGCCTTAACATCGTTAGGAGAGATCTCGAATTCATTCGGCTTAAGCTTAGCTGTATCCGTCTGTGTCTTTGAAACCTTATCCCTCTGAACTGCCTTCTCAACAACGTCAGGCATTACGGGATTTGAATAATAATGCTTTGAACCTTCCGTCTTCTCGAACTTCTCGTTCTTGAATTCGTGTCCGTCAGGATTCTCAAGAAGTTCTGCTGCTTCCTTAGCAGGGAAAACGCAATTGCAGAATACGCACTCGCAAAGTTCGTCTCTGTCATCGAACATAACGAGCGAACCGCAGTTTCTGCACATACCTTGTTTAGTCGCCATCAAATAATCGTCCTTTGTCTTTGAAGTATGAGCTCTAAGCAAACCAGGGCGCTCTACTTGGTTACAGGGATGATGGTTTAAAACAGGCCGTAAATACGGCATTCCCTTTGTGTAGGCATAGTTCTGCTTATAGCAAGCGTTTATTATAATATGCTATTTGCTACTCGTCAAGCATAATTTACAAGTCACTTGACACTTCTGGCTCCCCGTCTGTATCATCTTTCCTATCACCCGATGACCAGAGAGGTAACCGCTTGCCCAAATCCAGATCCAGATTATATCCCGACTTAAAGCCCTCGAACGACAACGAGAGGTTTATGCTCGAGGCCATAAGAGAAGCCGAAAAGGCCATTGATCTTGGAGAATGCCCCATCGGATGCGTACTCGTAAAAGACGGCAAGATCTACGTCAGATCACATAACTTGAGACTGACACGCGGAAACGCTCTCGCCCATGCCGAAGTTATAGCCATAGACAAAGCCTGCAAAAAGCTGGGCGACTGGAGACTTGAAGACTTCGACATGTACGTAACGCTCGAACCCTGCACAATGTGCTCGGGCGCCATCATCCAATCGAGAATACGCAAGGTATATTTCGGTGCTTATGAACCTAAAAGCGGCGCAGTCGTATCCTGCAATGACATTTTCGAAGTCTCACACGGACACAACCACAAAGTCGAATTCGAAGGCGGCATCCTCGAAAAAGAATGCTCCCAGATGATGCTCGACTTCTTCCGTGCGATCAGAAAACGCGATGCCGGCAAAAAGAGATCCGGTAATTAAACTTCGACAAACTCCCCGTAACGGACAAGATACAGAAGCTTGTGAGCGACCTTCACGCCATCCTCTTCGCATGCCGCAGCATAGCTGTTGAGCTGAAAAGCATGTCTTTCCCTTGCCTCCTTGGCGCGCTCTTCAGAGCTACCGCCTCCTAAGCGGTCGGTCTTATAGTCCAGGATCGTGTAGCCTTCAGAGGTCTTATAGATCAGGTCAATAATACCCTGGACCAGAGCCGAATCGCCTTCGTTTCCGCTGATATAAACTGCAAATACGATCGGTTTCTCGGAACGTGCAGATCCATCTTCAAAGCTTCTGATAACATCTTCACATCTGTCGTCTTTGCAGAATGCCATTATGCCATCTTCAAATTCTGAAGCTACTTTCATGGCATCAGTCGGGGTGCAGATATTGAGATAGCCTGACTTTATGAGTTCCTTGATCTCGTCTTCAAAAGTAATCTTACCTGACCTTAATCCCTCAAGGTCAATAAATCTCATTATCCTGTGAAGTATCGTACCCTTGTTGGCAGCAGTGAGCATTGAGATATTGGCACTTTCAAAATCATCAATTCCTCTGATCTGAAGGTCAACGTGCGTAGTATCGGAAGGCTTACCCTCTCCGCCGATTCCCGTAACGGAAACCTTGAACGGAATATCAACACTGTCCTGATGCTCATATGAAGGAAGAATCAGCTTTCCGTCCGGATCGAAGAGATTCTTGTCATTTTCTTCCTGCTCCTCTTCCTTCTCTTCACACTGGTTTGCAGTCTTATGTGCATCGTAGAGTTCAATGACTTTATCACCAGGCACCTTTATGACTTCGTAACCCTTAGTCTTGTTGCCTTCGAGATCAAAGAACGGAACAGCATTTGACGGTTTAAGATCACCTGATCTTGCAAGATCCCTTAGCTCATCTCCGTCTTCGCTTCTGGCAAGCGCGCTGAACAGGCAGTATGGCAGTTTCATGTCTCCGGCAAGCCAGTGGCGTTTGTCGAATGCTTTGTCTTCATAATCCACGGCCTGAGTGAATGCTTTTCTGATAGCACTTGATTTGCTGTCATCTGAAAAATCACAGCAAGTGATAACCGAGAGACTCTCTTCGGCACGGGTCAGCGCAACATAAAGAAGTCTCACCGTCTCCGAGTTGGAAGCAAGTCTCATCTTCATCTTGTAAATGTACTGCTCGAAAGAATGACTCCTCGTGATGTTGTCGAAGTCATAGTCTTCAGTGATAAAGCCGTCGTCACGGTCGAACATGATACTCGAGAGATTATCCTTCCTCTCATCCTGTCCGCCTGTCGCAACAAGTATTACGAACGGGTATTCAAGACCCTTACTCTTGTGCACCGTCATGGTCGTGATCTTGTTCTTGTTTGCATCAACGATCTCAATATCGGCTTTCTTGATCTGGATCTTCATCTGCTCAAGTTCGGAAGAGATACCGGATACGTCAGAGCCTCTTCTCTTAAAGCTCTCAGACAGCCAGTCCTTAAAGACGTCAAACTTGCTGCTGTCGCCTTCTCTTGCTTCAAGCGTGGCCTTGATTCCGGTCTCTCGATAGATAAGTTCGATTATGTCATCGATATCCGTTACCATCGAACTCATCCTTATCCTGTCAAAGACATCAACAAATCCCTTAACACGTGATGCGAGTTCAGAATCGCACTTATCGATGAAAACTCTGAGTCTTAACATCAGCGGTTCCTTATCAAGAGACGGTCCTTCAAGCTCATGAATGAATGCCTGGATCGAAGCAAGCTCTTCGACTGTGAAGTTCGAGAACTTATAGTTAGACAGCATTACACCTGCAAGGTATTCATCTCTGTATTCGTTGCCGAGACAGATAAGGAAATTGATAAGTCTGTGGATATCACGGTCTTCAAAAACATCTGTGGTAAACCTGCCTGATGCCTCAATCTTTCTTCCGTCTTTCAATGTACATCCGTTAAGATATCTCGCGATATTCTCTGCCTGGTTATTTGATGCGGTAAGAATGCAGATATCCTTGAATTCCGTTTTGCTTCCGTCAACTCTCGTACACTCTTCAAGATATCTTTTGACTTCGCTCTCGACCGCAGCATATACAGCCTTTGTATCAGGCTCAGTCCTGTCACCGTCTTCACTCTTCGGAAGGCCTTTATCAGCGACAACGATTCTGGGGATTGAACCGTGCTTAGACTCAACAGCTTTGCTCAGGCGCTGTGTATCATCGTATTCGATCTCTGATGCTTCCCTGCTCATTGTCTGACCAAAGACATAGTTTGCAAAAGCAAGGATCTCACATGTGCTTCTGTGGTTCTCCTTAAGGTAGTGAACCTTTCCTTTTGAAGGATCACGACTGTAAGTATCCATTCTGCCGCCGAAAATCTTTGGATCGGCAAAACGGAATTTATAAATACTCTGCTTGATGTCGCCAACTCTGAAAACATTACCTTCCCTGCGTTCAAACTTCTCGATTATCTTATCCTGAAGTCTAGTGTTGTCCTGATATTCATCGACAAATATCTCCGTGAATTTTGCACGGTAGAATTCGGATGCCTCATCAGTTTTCAGGATCTCATATGCAGTATGCTCAAGATCGGAATAATCCATTCCATGCATGCCGTTCTTCAATTCAGCATAGAACTTATCCGTTCTCTTAAGAAGTTCAACAAAGCATTCAGAAGCTTCTGTACCTGCCTTCTGGTTAGCAAGAATTGTCTCAAGTTCAAATCCCATGAGATTTCCGTATTCTTCCGGAAGATCAAGAGGATTGTCGTACTTGGTATCAGCCCACTTTCCGGGATCAATGAAATGTCTGAGTGAGATAACTGCAAACAAAGGACCGTCATCACCCTTAAGATCAGCGTTTTTGAAAAAGCTTTTGAATTTCAGTTCTGACAATTCTTTTATCGGCTTCAGATATCCGAAGAAATCTGCGCCATTATGGGTCTTAAAATCTTCGATTACCCGGTCGATCCTTCCTGACACTTCACCAATAAATTCTTCGTTGGAATATTCTTCAACAATCTGATACGTGTCATGCGATTCAAGCATCGATGCAAAATCGCTGCTTACAAGAATCTCTCTGATATCCGTCAGATATTTCACGATTCTTCCCGGAATCTCATTTTCACCCTCAAAGAACATGACCAGTCCCTGGGCATCTCGTTCTTTGCGATCTTTGACAAAGTCTTCGCATTTATCGAGATAATCAGGAAGGCTTCGTAACGTCTTATAGGTGCTTGTAACAATGTTAACAAGCGTCATATCGCTTCTTCCGTCGCCGAATCTTCTTGTAAATCTGATGAAAGGATCATCTTCTGTCTTGCATTCAGCATAAAGATCACGGATGGCATAATCCACCGCCGACTGGAGCAGGACTCCCTGCTCACTTTCGGTGATTATCCTGCATGAAGGGTCAGTAAATTCTGCCATCGGACCATCTGCCAAAAGATATCCTTTTTCCTTGATGACACGGGAACAGAATCCGTGCATTGTCTGGATATAAGCATTAGGCAGAAGATCAATCTGGGATGACAGGCGTGAAGCAAGTTCTGTATTCCCGTTTGCTACGGCGTCGTTTCTTAATGACCTGAGTTTTTCCTCGATCTTTTCGGCCATGTGAGCTGCGGCGTCTTCAGTAAATGTAACGACTAACATCGCATCAACCAAAAGAGCACCGCTCATTACTTCGTCACCAATTCTCGCAGTAAGAACAGTTGTCTTACCGGAGCCTGCAGAAGCGGAAACGAGGTTGTTATCAAGTTGTGCATTTATAATCGCATTCTGTTCATCTGAAAACTTCATAACTTACTCCTCCTTTCCACTTTCTTCAGTGCTATTTCCTTCAAGAATATCCTTCATCGCGAGGATAGCGCGTCTGTCGTCTTTACTCATGTTCTTATCGGCACCGATCTTCTTGGTAACTTCATCGTAGCCATAATCTTTTCTTGGCTTTCCTGACTTCGTCGGCTCAGCTGATTTCTCGCAGTTGGAAACCACTTTCCCGTACTCGCTGCTACTGCTTGTATTGATCTGTGCTCTTCCCTTTGAGAACGACGGATCGTTGCCGCAGTACCCTCTGTAACTGCAGTAACTACAGAGCTTGATATGCGGTTCTGCAGTTATAGCATCAGCCTTACCTTCTGCTATCTGGTCGATACTTTCTTTGATTATGTGCTTCGAGTATTTGATCGCTATCTTCACGGCTTCATCGTTATATCCTGCAAGTTGTGGGAGGCATACCAAAGGCTCTCCATCGTCATTGGCTTTGAGTCCGACGAGAACATATCCGTAATCGTCGATAACCGCATCTTTTCCGGCTTTGGTATTCATATCAAGGATCGCTCCCGAATATGCAGGAAGCTGGATCTGCGTACCGTTAAGGAGTTCTGAAGAATCAACTGCCTTATCGCCGCTCTTATAGTCAATAGTTCTGACGTGGATCTTTCCGTCATCAGAATTCTTCGTATCGTATCTGTCGATGAATCCGCTGAATCTAAGATCGATTCCTTCGTAAGGGATATCAAGCACAAGATTTCCCTGACCTATCTTTTCTTCTACGCCTTCAGGAACAAAACCTGTCGATACTGAATCAGAAAGGACATCGCGGAACATCTTCGTGAACATTCTTCTAAGCTTTGCGTATGTATCCATCTCGAAGACTTTATCCTTCGGATTGCCATCCTTATCTACCGAACCGAAAGAAGCTCTTGAAGAAACTGAAGCCTTAAGACACTTATCTGCAAACTCATTATATTTCCGCTCGTCATCAAGCAGCTCCTGAGCCATCTGTTTAAACTTATCAGGATCTTTTTTGCTGTCATCACGAAGCGTTCTGTATGCATTCTCAAACATGCCATGAATAAGGCTTCCGAAAGAGTTCGGCTGTATCCTTGTATTATCTTCTCTGGGACTGATCCTGAGTTCTCTGTCGAGCATGAACTGAAAAGCACACTGCCTGTAGCTCTCGATCGAAGAGACACTTGCATAGATGATCTTTCCCTTTGTGCCATCTTCCTTTTTGTTGGTAAGAAGTCTGTCCATTATGTCGACAGGAATCTTTGCATTCTCATAATCATGTCTGAACTTCACTGCCTGTCCCGCAATAGGATTCTTGAAAGTGTTGACGATATGGAACTTCTCATCAACATATTGCTCAAGATATTCGAACACACGGCTCTTGGGCGAACCATATTCATGCACCATGTAAATGAGGTCTGTAGCTGCACCAAGATCAAGGCATGCGGTAACGAATTCTTCCCTCATCTTGCTCTCGGCTTTGTCAGGAAGTTCTATATCTTCAGTTGAAGCTGATAACTCTTTCAATTCTATTCCGCTTAAGAGGCCTTCACGCATTCTCATGTACGGGAAGTTATCCTTCTGTGCACCGATGATGAAGAGCACCTTACAGGGCGTTACAAAAGCATGCTCTGGCGTAGTTATCTCGATGGAGTCAACCTTCAGAGGGATAGTTCCCTCAGTACGGTTTCTCATGTCTGTCCTGAGCATGGAAATGAAATCCTTCTGACTGATCTCGCAATTATTCATCTCATGCGTGGAACACATCAGAAGGCTAACGAGCTCATCGTATCCTCTGACCAGAGCAACTGCTGCGGCATCGTCACCTCTTGCAGAGAACTCGTCTCTTAAAGGTTCAATGAAACCACGCACGCTGTCGAGATATTTAAGACCAGCCATTGCCTTACCCGAAAGAGTCTTCTCACTATAAATTGATTCACAAGCATCCTTCAAAGGAATAAGTGAACGTACAACAACGTATTCATAGAAGAACTTTCCGCTGTCTACGAAGCCTTCTTTATAACCCGGTACGGTATTCTCAAATATCCAGAGCTTACGCTTTTTTGAATTCTCATCGTCAGGATCGGCATAAGCTTCAGGATCGAAGATTCTTCCCTGGTCTGTAATGTTTTTGGCATAACAGAAATTCTCAAAACTGTCGGCAATATACGGAGGAATCCTGAGCATTCCTGAGCGCATGGCCTTCATTATGAGTTCAAGAGTATAACCGTATCTCGGAAGCTCAAGAAGGATCTGCATCATGTAAGGAACGACTGTACCGCCCAACGCGATCTTGCGGTCAATAAACACATCAAGACCATAGATCTCAGCTGTGCTTCTCATTCTTGTCATGATATCTTCGTTGCAGCAAACGATTCTGATGTCACGGTATCTGTAACCGTGATTTCTTGTAAGGTCGATAATCTCACTGAAGATATATCCGACCCTGTCGTCAATGCCTGCTAACTCTGCAAGTCTTACCTTCCCTGCCGTATCGAATCTTTCAGGCTTGAAATCAGTAGCTATGCCCTCTATCAGAGTCTTTAATTCAGATGCATTATCCTTAATGCTGATCTCCTTGCCCGTAGCACCAAGTCCTTCAAGCATTGCACGGAAATCTTCTCCGTTCTTATAAACAGAAGAAAACTTAGTATCTGCACTACCTGTAAGAACATTAAACTCGATCTCGCAGCCGAGTTCGGACAAGAGCGAAACCAGTCTAATCTCCTTGGGAGTAAGCATACGTGTTGCGCCGAATCCGACAAAAACGATAACCGAATTCTTAAGCTGGTCCAGAGCGCTTCTGCGTCTTGTTTTAAGCTCACCCGAAATGAATGAAGACAGTTTGTCGCAAGCTAAAGCGATGGGCTCTCTTAGAAGATTAAGACCATACCTGCCATTCAGATCTTCAAGTTCGCTCATGATAAGGTGAAGATCCTTGAGTTTATTGATGAATGCAACAGTAGAGGATGTATTCTCGAGTGCCTTAATGGCCTTGTCGATATCCTCAATTCCTACACCGTATCTCGAGAAATCTCCAAGAAGAGCGATCATCATGTTGATGTAATCGATCCTGGAAGATAAAGTGCCGAATGCATTCAGCTTGCTCTTATTGGTTGCAAGTATGTTATAGATAGCGTTGCGGAGCATTATCTCGCCGCCTTCAGCAACATAATTGGTGCCGAGATCATCAAGGATATTCCCCGCAAGCTTACGGAAACTTAAGACGTCGCCTGATACAAGCGAAGAAGATAAAGTAAGAATCCCGTTGCCTGTATTGATGGTATTGCCAATGTGGGCAACACTCTCCTTAAAGCCGAGCACTTCACGCTCTACCTGTGCCTTTGAAAACTCCGGTGCTACAAAGATTATCTCCTTGTCAGGATTATCCCTGACGGCGCTCTCGATAATCTCACATGAAACAGGCTTTATCGCACTGTAAGTCTTAAATCTGATCATACTGCTACCTCGAAAATCTTTATGCTTAGATTTTACGATTCAGCAGTATTTTTTCAAAGCGATTAATGGGACAGTTTCGCAACTGCCCCATTATTTTTTGAGTTATTTTTTGAGTTATTTTTCGATTTTAAGCGACAACCTCAATGTTATCCACGCTCTTGTGCGACCAGTCGTCTGAAAGCTCCATGTTCTGCCAGTCATCTCTGTGGCAGCTGAAGCTGATCGTAAGCGTGTCACCTTCTTCAAGAGTGCCGGATCCCGGACAGATGGAAAGACATGTATCCCTGTCTTCACCGGAACAAGATGAGAAGACTCCTTTTACGTCATCCGTAAGTGCCGTATACTGGTCTGAAGACGAGTTGATCGCTGCGTGATAACAGTCAAATACCATGTTACCGCCGTCGGCAGTAAAGTAGTAATTGATCCAAAGGCCGGACAGATCGACGGAATCGCTGCCGGTATTCTTGATTTCCAGCGTGCCTGCTATGGCATTGGCGCTGGAAGAATTATCGTTATAGGTCATTGTTACCTGCAAATCACCAACGGATGCCTGACCGCCTGAAGACGTAGTATGGTTCTGCGTAGGTGTTGTGCCCTGAGTCGGAACAGCGCCGCCAGCAGATTCGCCTGAACCAGTACCTTCCTCATCAGGAAGGACTCCAAATACGAGCCTTCCGTCATCCATAAGAACTGCACCGCTATTGTACGAATAGTCGTTGCTGTTATCCCATTCACCGTTAGAGCTGATCATTCTTACCTGGATCTCGGATTTATACTGGGACTGTCCTCCCGGTCTTAAATTGCCGTCATCAAAGACCACAGACAGATAGTAGATGTGGTTTTCCTCATTCCAGACTTTAAGACCGTCAACTCTTCCGGACTGCATGTAGTTTGTAGTGATGCTGACATCATCGACGTCTCCGCCGGCCTCATAGATCTCAGAAAGATCAACGAAATATCTGAATTCAAGGTTTTCGGCGGTTCTTGCAGGCCATGCGGTCTTGTTGTAGATAAACGCCTTGATCTCAACGAAATCAGATCCTTCAACATTGATACCGCATTCAGTTGAGTATTCATCGCAGGGAACTTCTTCTACGGCTCCGAAATCGATCAGTGTCTGGCCGTGATACTTTGAATACATGGCAGCCATAAGGCCGGTAAAACCTGCGTTGTAGTCGCATGCGACCTCATTTTTGTTGTAATCGCTTACTGTATCAGTATAGCCGTCAGACGCATCGGGACCGCCTACAAGAGCGCCATAGAGCGTATGTCTTGCTTCACCGGGTTCATTCATGTTGTCGCAGTAAGAGCCCTGGCTTGTTCTGTGATGCGGGTGCTCAGGTGCATCTTCGCCGAAGCCGCACACAAAAGATCTGCCTGAAGAACCCAAAGCATAGTTGGCCTGGGACTCTGCAAAATCCCAATAAACAGATACCTTGTCTGAAGGACAGCCTTCCCATCTGCTGTATACAGAAGCAACAAAAGCCGTAGTAGTTGAATATCTCAAAGATCCCCACTGGTCGAGCCATGCAAGTCCCTTGGGCGAATAAGTTATCCTCTCACCGTCTGAAGTACCGCAGGACCAGAAATCAAGGTGTTTCTGAACAGCATCCTTATAGGTATTCTCCTTCGTGATCTTGGCGAGCAACAGATCTGCACCGATGTGGACGTCATCCCAGCAAAGAGACCAGTTATAGTCCTGGTTTGCCTGTTTGATGCAGGATTTTGCGTTATCAAGATAAGCATTGTCGTCTGTGGCAAGATAAAGCCAGCAGCCTGCCCATGCAAGTTCATCGTAATATCCGCTCCATGAATTGTAAAAGCCGTTGGCAGCGGTATATCCGTCATCACTTCTGGTTGAATCTGCAAAAGCATAAAGGCTCTTGGCGTGCTTAAGACAAAGATCAGCGTATTCCTTGTCTGTATCCTCAAATACGATGGAAGCAACCGCCAAAGCAGCTGCAGCCTCTCCGACCACTGCAGAGCCCGGATTATCCTTCGTTACACAATAAGACGGTCTGTTCATGGTCATGACCTCACAGGGTCCCCACCATGAGTGATCCGCATTACCGTCACCTACCTGGTAATAGAACACTTCGTCTTCGGGATGGCACTTGATAAGGTAATCTGTAACCCACCTAATGTCTCCAAGGATATATTCGAGTTGGCCGCTCTGTTCGTATGACTCACGGTCTTCATAAACTGACCAGCCGAGCATGGCTGCAGAATATGCCATCGGAAGATTGAACTTTACGTTATCACCGGCATCGTACCATCCGCCGGTAAGATCAAGGTTATTGTCAGCGCCGTCAGTAAGGCCCGAATCGCCTCTCCAGTTGCATCTTGTCTGTTCGGGAAGCGCACCGCTTCTCTGAAGTTCATAAAAGAGAACTGATTTCTGAAGGGCTTCACCATAGTTATAATCGCCGGTCCCCTCGATACCTTCGTAGCCGCGGCCGAACTCGGTAAGTCCTGATGTCGAATGGGACCCGCCCGTTGCTCCTTCAAAAGTACCGGTCTGTGATGTTTCCGTATCACTTGCTGATACTGCAGCAGATGAATCAGTTGCTGATTCGTCCGTAACCGTTCCCTGTCCCTTATCACATGCAGTAAGCGTCAACGCTCCTGCAAGGATCAAAGCTATTGCTCCGTTAATCCTCTTCATAAATGCCTCCGGAAATTATTGGCGCTATTATACAACATGAAATCAGATAAGAGGCAGCACTTTCTTTCCGATGAATTCGACCCTGTCAAATATCATTGGCTTAAATGTGCCTGTGATTCCGACAGAAACGTTCTCTTCCCTGTTCACATAGATAACGTTTCCGTTGTCGCCTAAAGCCACATATACTTCTCGGTCTTCGTAAGGCTTATACCACAGATAACCGTACTCCATAAACCCGAAACGCTCTCCGAGCTTCAGCTTGGGCGTAAGCATGTCAGTAATATAGTTTTCAGGAATAATGTCCCTGCCGTTGTCCAGCACGAGCTCACCCAGCTTTGCCATGTCACGTGCTGAGAGACACAATCCCCAGCCGGCTGTGACAACGTCTTTGGGATCTGAATACCATTCGTTCTTTCTGGGATTCTTATTCATCGCAAAGTCGAACTGGTCTTCTTTGGAACTGGGGCCATGCATCACATGTTCAGGTATCCCTAAGGGCACGAAAAGATTGTGGTTTGCAAAATCGATGAGCTTCTCACCTGTAGCATTCTCGATTATTCCGGCAAGAATCTGTATTCCCAGAGTTGCGTATTTAAACTCACCCGTAATTCCTGAACGGCCTCCCAAAAGGTCCAGTGCAGCCTTTGTCCAGTCATCAGACGTGCATACTTTGGTCCAGGGTTCAGAACGGTATTTGTACGGAGCCGTCATTGTCAGGAGATGTTTTATAGTTACATCGTAGATCGTCTTCTCGCCTCTCTTGACGGTATAGTCAGGAAAGAACTCCATGACTTTCTGATCAGTGTTGTTGATATATCCTTTGCCGATCGCGATTCCCGTAAGAAGTGCCATTACACCCTTGGTTACCGACATGACGTTCATGGCATCTTCCGGCTTAAATCCGCGCCATGTATCTTCATATACTGTCCTGCCGTCTTTTACGGCACATATCTGACAGATATTGCTCTCGTTTCCGGTGGTGTTCTCAATAAATGAGTGAAGTTGTTCTTTGGTCATAAAATGCCTCGTCTTGTTAAAGATTTGGACGTCCAAAGAGAAGACTAATGTAATTAAAAATTGTTTTCAAGAGTTTTTTGAAGACTAATTTTACAGCTTTAAATCGTCTGCTTTATAAGCTCATTTATGTGGATTTCAACGCTGTCCAGACAAGGTACGGGACAGTTACCTGAATTCAGGATAAGCGGGAGTTCCGTGCAGCCCAAAACGATAGCCTCGATTCCGTCTTCATCACGCATCTTTGAAATGACATCCTGTAATTCCTTAAGAGTCGATTCTTTGACGATACCGACTTCAAGCTCTTCGTAGATTCTCTTGGCTACAAGATCCCTGTCTTCCTTATTGGGAACATAAACTTCTATCCCCGCTTCCAGGAAATCCTTTTTCATATAGTCCTTCTCCATCGTAAAGATGGTTCCGAGAAGACCTATCTTCTTATAGCCTTTGGATAAAGATTCATTACATACAGCCTTGGGAATACTGATCAGGTCAGCACCTGTTTTCGCGATGATGTCATCTACCACAAGATGCATAGTTACTGCTGTAAGAGATAATACTTCCGCACCGCTGTTTTGGAGACATGCGACTTTCTCAGAAAGATAATCGGTCAGAAGGTCATATCTTTCAGAACAGACATAATCCCATGCCCTTCTGAAATCGACACTCTCGATTACGATATCGGGCATGGCTTTTCCGTCCGTGATCTTATCGATCCTGGAATTAAGTTCTTTATAGTACATCAGGGTCGATTCGGGACCCGTGCCGCCGACCAGACCTATCTTCTTCATGTGTATTTCACCATATCCTGATCAAATTGCTCTTCAATAGATTCTTTTTTAGCATTCTTGAGAAGCTGCTCAGGAATCGTATGCTGTCTGCCTTCATAAGGATTTTCGCCATATTCAGCGAAAAGAAAACGTTTTTCGTTTGAAGGAACATCATCAATATCACGGAGAAAATGAATAGCCCTGGGAGCATAATCATCCATTTTGCAGAAGGAATCACCGAAATCATTGAATCTGTTAAGTATCTTAAAAACAACGAACAAAGTGATGGATATGCCTGTAAATACAAGCATTCCTATAAATACAACATTCATAAAAAAAGCGCTGTCATTCATATACATCACCCCTGTCTTTTCTTTACATACTTAAAGACGTCTTCCGATTGAGTAAGCCTGAGATTCTTATATATTCTGCGCAGGCCGGAAATTCCGCGTGTGAATGAATACGTCCCCAGCAGGGTTATCCCCGCAAGCACATACGGAGCAACCGATGCGAAAAGCAACCAGTTATTTATAACGCCGAGAATACTCAATACAATAACAGTCATGACAAGAACGAAAGTCGTTACGGCTAAAGCAACAACGCGATTTTTCTGCCACGGCATTGTTCCGGCGACTTTACCTGATTGTCCGTTAACAAGAATCGTGTAAGGCTTATCATTGTATTTAAAAGTGAAGAACCAAACAGGAAACATCATGTAAATGGGATCGTCATAAACATCGACCCAATATATAGAATCCTGTATCTTTACATTTTTAGCCTTGACGGTTTTTACTATTTCGTCCGCGAACATCTTATGACATCTGTAAGCAGCAGATTTTTTAAGATCAAAGTAAGTCATATCCGAAGTATTCGAATAGAAACCGTTAAGATAATCCTCGTCAAATGTTTTGGAATCCTCAAGATAGAATGGTTCAAGTTTACGGCTTATATCGTCGCTAAGTATTTTCGAACCGTCGATCGGCACATTCTTTACCGTGATTTCTCCGGCTCTGGAATAGTATTTTGTAACTTTGCTTTTACCGCGCTTGACTTCTCCGCTCAAATAATCCGCTTCGGTATAATCCGCATTGATCACCCAGTAAGGAACATAAATTCCCCGGATATTTTCAGGAACACACTTACCCATGATCTCTTTGGGCACCATCGGATTCCTGTGAAACCTTGCTTTGATATTTTTAATTGCTTCCTCTTTGGTTACCTGGAACGGAATAAGTCCGTCCGGTTTATATTCCTTCGAGATCCTGTCAAAAACAATGGCAGGATTACCACAATAAACACAAAAAGAAGACGCTTCCGTATCACTCGTGATAACTTCCGCACCACAATGACTGCAGACGTAAACTCTTGTGTCGTAATACTTCGAATGAAGTTCGGCATTCTTATCTTCAACATCTTCAGGCCTGAAAGAGCTTCCGCATGTGGCACACTCCAACCTTTGTGTAGCCGGATTGAAGATTAGTTTGCCTGCACAATTACTGCATAAAACTGCCATTTTCTATTTCCTTTCCCTTTTCCCTAATAGCTACAAATATATCATATCCTGCCTTAAACGCGTAAAAAATCCGTCACGGACAGCGTAATTTATAAACATTCATCGACACAACTGTTAAAAGTGGGCTTTCCGCCTATCAATCCTAATAAATCTTGCTTATTATCAGTGAAAAGGAGGTGCCGCATGAAAGAATCATCATCTGACTACAAGCTTCTCACAGGCCTGTTCTTCAAGCTTTTGCCCTTTCAGATCCTCCTTATCGTAATTACGGCCATCAACGGCATTGTTGACGGTCTTTACGCAAGTAATGCCATAGGCGAGACCGCCATGAGCGCCATCGGACTTTATGGTCCTTTAAATCACTTCCTTTATGCCGCAAGCATGATGTTCGTAAGCGGCTCCCAGATCCTTTACGGAAGATATCTTGCCAGAGACCGTAAGCACATCAACAGTGTCTTCACAGTCGATCTCGTACTAGCTTTTGCGCTCGCGCTTCTTACGTCAGGTTTAATGGCCATAGGAGTCTTTACCGGCGCTACTAAAGTATTCGTATCACAGGAACCTGATCTTCAGATGCTCAACCAGTATATGCTGGGTCAGGCAATCGGCATCCCAGCATTTGTAGTCGGACAGCAGTTATTCGCATTCTTATCTCTCGAAAACCAGAAAAAGCGCACGATGTTTGCCAGCATTGCCTGCCTTATCGTAAACGCCGTGCTTGACCATGTTTTCGTTGTCATGATACCGATGGGCACATTCGGTCTGGGACTCAGCACTTCCATCTCATCCTGGGCATTCCTTCTCATACTGGCTCTTTACTACATTACCGGAAAGAGCGAGTGGAAGTTCTCTTTCCGCAGTTGCATATGGCGCGATATTCCTGACATTGCAGCTCTCGGTTATTCCGGAGCATTATCCAGATTCGTCGAGATGTTCAGATGTCTCATCATCAACGCCCTCATTCTCAAGTATGTCGGAAGCGTCGGTCTTTCAGCTTTTGCTGCTTCCAACTCATTCCTTGCTGTCATCTGGGCCGTTCCTTTCGGCATGAGCGCTGTTGCCAGAATGATGTTTTCGATAAGCATCGGTGAGCAGGACAGGAGATCACTTATTGACACGATGAAGATTATCTTCACCAGATGCATGGCGATAATGATCGGCATCGTCGCCCTACTCGTCATATTCGCAGAACCTCTTACCATGCTTTTCTATCAGGACAAATCAGAACCTGTCTATCAGATGACGGTAAACGGCTTCAGGATCCTTCCTCTCTGCATGCCGCTGTCACTTATAAGTCTTCACTTTTCATGCTATGCGCAATCAATCGAGAAGAAGGCTCTTTCCGTTGTACTTCCTTTGGTCGACGGTGCCATCGGCGTTACGGTCTGCAGTTTCTTCATGATCCCTCTTCTTAAGATTGATGGTCTCTATGTCTCAAACATCATGAACGGCATCATCTGTTTCTCGATCGTATTCTTCTTCGCATGGGCCGCAAACAAGCGCTTCCCCAGAACACTTGAAGACATAATGGCAATCCCTAAATCATTCGGCGCAGGAGATGATGACCGCATCGACATCACAGTCCGCAGTATCGATGCGGTCGTTGAAGTATCAGGCAAGATCGTTGAATTCTGCAACAGCAAAGGGATCGATAAAAAGCAGTCATTCTACGCAGGTCTCTGCATGGAGGAAATGGCAGGAAACGTAGTAACCCATGGTTTCTCAGATACGGGCAAAAAGCATGCTGTTGATATCCGCGTTGTCTATAAAAATAACGAACTGACTTTGCGAATAAGAGATAACTGCAAATCATTCGATCCTTCAGAACATGCCAAGTCAAAGGACAGCGAAGACGTCGGCAACATCGGCATCCGCCTTGTATACAGCATCGCAAAGGAAGTCTCTTATCAGAATCTTCTGGGAATGAACGTGCTGACGATCAAGATGTGATCTTATCAGCAGTTGCCTGTATAAACGTAGTTCAGTGATTCTCTTGCAACTTCTGCAAGTTCATATACCGCGCTTACAGGCGTTGCAGGACGGTCTGTCATATGAAAACACGGGAAGAAACGGGACACATGGAACGGAATATCCTTCCCGTCTTTAAGAGACGCGATCCACGCTGTCATTTCACGCATCTTTTCAGGCGAATCATTTAACCCGGGAACGATAAGACATGTAAGTTCCACATGTGCATGCTTTACTGCTTCTTCGATGAACTCCATAGTCATCTCAAGACTTCCGCCCAATACCTTTGAGTAAACTTCAGCATCAAAGCATTTAAGATCTATATTCATCGCATCGATATAGGGAACCAATTCAGATAAAACTTCCAGAGATGCAGTTCCGTTACTGACGATAACGTTCTTCATTCCCTTCTCATGCGAAAGCTTAGCAGTATCTCTTACGAACTCGTAGCCTATAAGCGGTTCGTTATAAGTGAACGCTATTCCGATATTTCCGTTCATCTGTTGTCTTTCTGCTATGGATACTATTTCTTCAGGAGACATTGTATCTGCCGTTACTGCAATATTCCTTGCCTCCGGTCCCCATGAGATCTCACTGTTCTGGCAGAATGGGCACCTTAAGTTGCACCCGTAACTTCCGGCTGAAAGGATCTTCGAACCCGGATAAAACCTGTGCAGAGGTTTCTTCTCAATAGGGTCTAAAGCAAGAGACGTTATGCGTCCGTAGTTGGCAGGCACAACTTTGTCATTAAGGCCGATCCTTGCGCCGCAAAATCCTTTATCACCTTTTTTCAGATCACAGTGTCTGAAACACACATGGCACCTGGTCATTACGGTCTCCTGACATCAGACATGACGGACTACTTCAAACCGCTGGAGACAGTATTTCTCGTTCGGCTTGATGCCGCCCTTCTGCATTGCGATCGCAACCTGGTAATCAACTGTATCAACACCTTCAAGATCAGGCAAAAGGAGGCCTCTCCTTCCGTCACGGGTAGATACGATAACGCCGTATTTCTTAACGTCCAACTGGTCTTTTGAATCTATGTCTTCAGCATCGCCAAGCACGTCGACATTTATCTCAAGCATTGGTAATTCATCTTCGGTAATGGGATCAAATCTGGGGTCTCTCGTAGATGCGCTAATAGCGTTGTTTGCGATCTCCTGCGCGATCGAATCCGTAGTAGCACCTATCGTTCCTATACAGCCGCGTAGTCTTCCGAATTTATGTATCGATACGAATGCGCCTGCCTGTCTGTTGAGCAGTTCATCAGGTATGTTTTCGCCCTGTGCGACAAGACTGATATCTTTGGGAATATTTATCCTTCTGCGCTCTCTGATATATGTCTCAAGAGATAGCCTTGCGAGCCTTACGTATATATCAGAAGCAGACCTTTTGTCAGACAGTTCTTTTTCCTGTTTATCAAGGTAGTTATCAAGGAATCTTCTTTCGCCTGATTCGTCTTCAGGATAGAAAGTGATTATGCCGTAACCGACACCGGTTACATCCTCATGTGAAAGGACATTAGTCTTGACCTTCCTGCCGTCCCAGCAGCCCGCCATTATTACAAACGAACGGTGTCCGCACTCAGCTGCTTTGTCGCAGAAATCTTCAGAGAAATCGAAAAGCTCATTAAATGCCGCGCGGCCCATTACATCCATAATGCGTTCATCGTATTCCGGACCTTCTTTTGCAAATCCGTACGGACCGTAATCCTGAAGCTTATGTGAAAGGTCACCGCTCGCAACGATGACGACTTTACGTCCTAATGTTTCTGCTGCTTCCTTGATGAACATTCCCAACTTGTAATGGTCAGTCAGAGGGAGCCCCGAAAGCCCGATGCGGACTATTTTTCCGTCTTTGTACTTGTTACGGATAAACCAGAGAGGGACCATCGTACCGTGGTCCAGTTCACTTTTCTCTTCACCAAGAATACCGCACGGAAAATCCTGATCGTCAGCGATCTCGCAGATCTTATCTACGAGGTCTTCGTCGTATTCTTCTGAAAAACTTACTTTGGATGCCCCGAACATCGCAAAAGAACCTTTTGCTTTCCTGCCGGGAGATATGTGGAAATAGTCGGCATACATGGTGGCATGCGGACTTGTAATTACAATTGTATCGGGACAAAGAGATGCAATCTCATCTGCAACTCTCTCATAAGAAGCGATGGTCTTTAAGACCTGTTTCTCTCCGCCCTTGCCTACTTCAGGCACTATTAAAGGCGGATGCGGGACCATAAACGAAGCCATTACCGACATATTGTTACCTCGCATATCTTTCAAGAGAAATAACTTCCTTCGAAAATTATATCAGATAACTGTCGGTGCCCGTTTGTTTATGATCCCGCACCATTAATTTGTTTTTTAGTTTACTTATTCTTCGTAAATGTAGAAGTATGTGTCACCGTTAGCGTCAACTGCAAACTCTACGAAATCAGTGAGATAGAAGTCGTTATAGATATCATCGATGCAGAAAGCATAGAGATAATCTGCTTCCTCAAGAAGAGCATATGTGAGCTCAAGAGAACCTGAAACTACATACTCAGCGCCTTCCCAGAGTGTCTCTTCATCACTGTCATCTACAAGAGATACTGAAGTGTAAAGAGGAACGATCTTATCGCCTGAGTTGATCTGCTTAACAGACTTAGCTGCAGCACCGCTGTCGTCGATACCATCCCAGGCACCTTCAACAACGATCGTGTAATCTTCTGTGTAGAGCTTGAATCTGAGGTTTGTCTCCTCACCGTTCAAGAGGATGGGTGAAGAATAAACTGTGTACTCGTCTGTGATTGCAACTACAGAGATAGAAAGATTCTGACCGTCAGGAAGTGAGAGCCAGTATCCGTCGAAGCCGTCTTCGAACTGACCCTTATCCCAGTCGCAGTTGATATCAGTTGTCTCGCCGAGAAGGAGAGCATCGTTATCGATTACCTGATATACATATGCACTGACGGAAGCAGTACGGTCAACGCTCTTAGGTGTCAATGTGAATGAATAGATACCGTCATCGTCGATAACAGGAGCCTTAAGAAACTTGATGTAAGGGCTCTCGCCTGTCTGCTCGATCTGATCTGCATAATCCCAGTGATTGTTATTTACTGAACGTGAACGGTAGCATCCGGAGTTGTCATCGTACTCCATGTTGGAACCGCCCTGCCAGCAGCTGTCGTCACTGAACCAGTAGTCATCATCGTATCCGAAATCATCATTGGATCCGCTGTAATCATATGAGTTGTAATCGCAAGAAGTGCTTGTCTGTACCCAGTTATCAGTGTTGTAGTCGTAAGCATAGTACTCGCCTGAATTCTGGTCATAGCAATACTGTGTATCGCCTTCGGTGAAATAGTAGCAGCCTGACTCCTCATCACAGTATGTACCGTCATCATAGTTCTGGGACTCATCATAGTTGATGGCGCTGGAAAAATCCTGACGGTCAATGAATGAAGAATAAAATGGACTGATGCTGATGTCTTCCAAAACCTGAAGTTCTGTTGAACCCTGAACTGCCAAAGGATAGTAGATAGAAAGACCACAGCAGCCTGAATGTGTTGAACCTACCTTGTTGTAAACAACAGCAGCCTCAACTGCAGCAGCTAATTCTGATGCATCAGCATAATCGCCGCATGCATATGCAAGTCCTGTCAGGTCAACCATGTTTGTATAACCTTCAGATCTGTTGTTGCCGCCGAAGTTATCAGCTGTCTCGATATTACGGATAACGTTTGTAAGAACAGTAGTATCCTCTGTTGCATCATACATGCCCTTTGCAAATACGTTAAATGCTTCTACTACCGCATTGATCTTATCAAGGTCGATAACAGACAATGTTGCATCCTGCTCCTCGCCTGTCTGTCTGCAGGATTCATAGAATCCGTCAGCAATTGCCTCACCGAGTTCAGCACCGTTTGCTCCCGGATTATCTGCAAGATAATTGCCGATCACAGTGTAATCCCAGCCGTTACCGGGCTCTGTTTCCTGTGAACCGATCATGTAGCGTGAATAAGAAGCAAGAATGTTAGCAGTCTCAACAGTACCCATAAGACATGCATCAAAACCGATAAACTCGAAACGGTCTGTCATGCTCTCGAAAACTGTATAAAGAGCGCTGTCAATCTCACGGATGCTCAAAGAATCATTGTCATTGAGCTCATCGAAGCATACACCCGAAATGCTTCCGCCGCCGTGATTCCAGAAGATAACGCCCATGTGCTCAGCGGGATATTCCTGAACACCCCACTTAAGAAAATCTGCAAGAGTTGCAGGATCACCCATGTTGCGTGCCTCAAACTCGTCCAAAGCAACTACATCATTATCCTGGATAATGTAACGGCCCGAACCGCTTGTAATGTAGTTGTTCTGCCACTGGGAAGTACCGCCAGTCTGGACAACAAAACGGACCTTATCTGATGATGCAGCAGCACACATCTCCTCAAGGTCGCCTGTGCCGGCGCCGCCGTCTGACTCAAGATCAGTACCGCAGAGATATACGAAAATAGTCCAGCTGCCATCATTTGCCATAGCTGTCTCAGAAGATTCAGGTCTGGTGATACTTACACTTCCTGATTCCTGATCTACGGACATCTGCATTGAAGAAGCAGATCTTACAGAGCCGCCGTTGCCGCTGTTACCGGCGTTGCTACCCGTCTCGTCGGTCTCATCGTCTTCCTCGTACTCATAACCGTCGTCTTCGTAGTCATAGTCTTCATCCAGGTCGCAGGCAGTAAAACACGTCATTGTAAGACCTGCTGCCAGGATAGAAGCCAATACTTTTTTGAACTTCATAATAGAACCTCCCTTTAAAATGCTGTTCTAATACTACTCAAAAAAGTCCAAACCGCAAGACAAAAAACAAAATTATTTGCTTATTTTCTTCATGCATCTCATTGCATTGAGAATAGCGATTATGAGAACTCCGACATCACCGAATACTGCGATCCACATATTTGCGATACCGAAAGCACCAAGAATAAGGATCACGGCCTTAACGCCGAGAGCGAAGATAATGTTCTCCCAGACGATTCTCATCGTCTTTCTTGCGATCTTCATTGCATCTGCAATCTTGGACGGCTTGTCATCCATGAGGACTACATCGGCAGATTCGATTGCAGCATCAGAACCCATTGCGCCCATTGCGATTCCGCAGTCTGCACGCATGAGAACCGGCGCATCGTTAATGCCGTCACCGACGAATGCAAGTCTGCCATTTTCAGTTGCAAGAAGCTCTTCAACTTTGGAGACTTTGTCAGCCGGAAGGAGTTCAGCAAAGAAACCCGTAAGTCCGAGCTTTTCAGCAACGTTTTCAGCTACGCTCTTCTTATCGCCCGTAAGCATTACAAGACGCTTAACTCCGGCTGCTTTGAGTTCCTTGATTGCAGAAGCGGAATCTTCCTTGATCTGGTCGTTGATTATGATATGTCCCAGATATTCGACGTCACCGTCTGCTTCTCTTGCAACATGAATTATCGTTCCTGTCAGATGGCAGTCGTGCCACTTAGCGCCGCACATATCCATGAGCTGGCCATTGCCGCAATAGTATGTCTTACCGTCAACAACAGCCTTTACGCCCTTGCCTGCGATCTCATTTACATCTCCAATAAGAGACTTATCAATATGGCCTTCGTGAGCCCTTACGATAGACTGTGCGACAGGGTGGCTCGAGAAGCTCTCGCAGCATGCAGCGATATCCTTTAATTCAGCTACACTTACAATGTTTGGATGTACGTCATCGACTTCGAAAACGCCCTTTGTAAGCGTACCTGTCTTATCGAAAACAACAGTGTCTATCTTGGACAATACTTCCATGTATCCGGCACCCTTGATGAGAATTCCGTCCTTGGATGCTCCGCCGATACCGCCAAAGAAAGACAACGGTACAGATACTACAAGTGCACAGGGGCAGGAAACTACAAGGAATACACAAGCTCTCGTAAGCCATTCCTTCCAGATCTCCCAGTTTCCAATTCCCAGGAAAAGCGGCGGAATAACTGCAAGAAGCAAAGCAGCAATTACCACTGCAGGTGTGTAATATCTTGCAAACTTGGTAATGAAATTCTCAACTTTTGCTTTCTTGTCAGAAGCATTCTCGACAAGTTCCAGAATCTTCGATACTGTGCTCTGTCCGAATGTGGATGTTGTTCTTACTTTAATTACTCCCGTAAGGTTCAAAGTACCCGAGATAACGTTATCACTGAAAGCCTTATCAACAGGCGCGGATTCACCCGTCAATGCCGCCTGGTTTACAGAGCTCTCACCTTCAATGATCACACCGTCGAGCGGGATCTTTTCGCCGGGCTTAACGATGATTGTCTCGCCTACTTCTACTTCTTCGGGAGATACTTCTATTTCTTCTCCGTCCCTTATTACAGTTGCACTGTCAGGTCTGATGTCCATAAGCTTTGCAATTGACTTTCTCGATCTGCCGACAGCAATGCTTTGGAATAATTCTCCAACCTGGTAAAAAAGCATTACGAAAGATGCTTCAGGATATTCACCTGTGCCGAATGCACCGATCGTTGCTACCATCATGAGGAATTTCTCATCGAATATCTGTCCGTGAATGAGATTGACGAATGCAGTCTTAAGAACATCGTAACCTGCGATTACGTAAGGAATGGCATAAAGTACAAGTTCAGCCCACCAGGGAAGTTCGATAAAGCGCAGTGTTACTGCTATCACCGCCAGTAATGCAATGGCAATGATTATTCTTATCGTCATCTTTTTCTGTTTTTTGGTGAGCTTGTACTTCATGGTCTTATCTCCAAATAAAAGGATGCCGTATCATTTGAGCATCCCTTCTGTGATTAAAATAATACGGTGCAGTCAGGTTCTACTTTGGCGATTGCTTTAACGGCGAGTTTTACGATCTTGTCAAATTCGGCATCGTCTGCTTCCAAAGTCATCTTCTGCTTAATGAAATTAACTTCGCAGTTCTGTACTCCCGGAATCTTGAGGATAGCTTCCTGCATCTTCATGGCGCAATTAGCGCAATCGAGATCTTCCAATTCAAATGTCTTTTTCATATGTATACTCCTTTTAATTTATTATTCAGTAAGGTGTTCGTAGCCCTGGGCGATGATCGACTTAACGTGTTCATCTGCAAGGCGGTAATAAATAGTCTTTCCTTCTCTTCTGCTCTCAACAAGGTTAGCTGCCTTGAGGACCTTGAGCTGATGAGAGATTGCAGACTGGGTCATGCCGAGAAGATCAGCTATCGCACATACACACATCTCATCTTCATAAAGCGCGTACATGATCTTGATTCGTGTGGTATCACCGAAGATCTTGAAAAGATCGCCCAAGTCCTGTAACAGTTCATCTGAAGGCATATCAGCCTTTATATGTTTCAGTAAAGCCGCGTGATCGTGTGCCATTTTTGCTTCTCCTTCCGGTTTATCATATGAATGATTGCTCATATGTTCATTTGAGCAAATAATATCACAGCACTTTTCAGGTGTCAACTCCCGCCCTCTCACCCTCAAAATCCCTAAAATAATGGGTTTTATGCAAAAAAAATATCTCAAAAACCCTCAAATTCTCTTGTTTTTAATGTCAAAGAACTTTATAATATCGGCATTGTCGGTGGCTAAAGCCCTTTCCGACAAAGTATTTAACCCATATTCAGGGAGGATTTAATAATGAACAGAACAGAATTAGTTGATGCAATCGCTGTTAAGGCTGACATCTCCAAGAAGGATGCTGACGCTGCAGTTAAGGCTTTCATCGAAGTAGTATCTGATGAGCTTCAGAACAAGGGTAAGGTTCAGCTCGTTGGTTTCGGTACTTTCGAGACATCCGAGAGAGCTGCTAGAACAGGCCGCAACCCTCAGACTGGTGCAGCTACAAAGATCAAGGCTTGCACAGCTCCTAAGTTCAAGGCTGGTAAGGCACTCAAGGATAAGGTTAACACAAAGCCTTCTAAGAAGTGCAAGAAGTAATCTTATATCAACTGATTATGCTAATAGAAGAGGTTGTCGATTAAGACAACCTCTTTTATTTTCGCTATATTTTCAAGCTGTATTATATTCCGCTGAACTTGAATATCGTTGCCAGTATATCCGGCATGTAACTGTATACGAAAAGCAAAAGCGCAAATGAGAAGAATATCCACATCTCAAGGCTGTGTGTCATTTTATGCAAAATGGCCTTTCTTGCAGGTTCACCCGGCATTGCTACAAGCTTAAACTTCTTGCGCTTTACGATAAGCATGATGAATCCTACTATCTGGAAACTGATAAGGATTCCAAGCCAGAGCAAAAGCAATCCGAGCAGAGGCAGCATGTGCTTCATGATATAGGCATCATCAATATCAGGATTTATGTTCCCTGTCTCCATATCAAATCCCATACTCTTCAGCAATGCATTAAGCAGTTCGACCGTAACGGTTGATGTTACGAGATTCATGCTCGCGTGCATGATCATGGTATAGATTATGTTACCCGTTCTTATGTATACGAACGCGAATAAAACACCGATAAAGAATGCAAAGAAAAACTGCTGGAAATTGCCGTGCCAAAGACCGAACATGATGCCCGACATTGCGCAGCTGATAAATTCGCCGTGACGGATGGTCCTGTCGATAAGGAATTTTCTGAAAAGAAGCTCCTCAAATATTGCAGGCAGTATTCCGATTGAAATGATCCTTACGATCGTACCTGATGAGAATATGAGGTCGCTGCTCAATGAAGCTGCCGCATCTTCGCTGTCAGCACCCAGTGAACCGATAGTGGTCAGGACAAGATGAACCGGCATTCCCATGACAGATCCGACCTGTGTAAGTCCGTACATCATCATTATGAGAAGCAGCAACTGCCCAATTTTCATGGGTCTCTTCTCTATCTTGGTAACCGGGAGCTTTCTGAGTGCCAATGTAAGAACGGTAGTTCCGATTACACAAACGTTGATTGAATTAAGAATGATGTAGATCGTCGCATAGTGCGCTGAATAAAAATCAAACCAGAAAATGTTCATCAGTACCGATACAAGCTTGATTACAAAGACAAAACACCATCCGAAGATAGCGTATCTGACTGCGATCGCGCCAAGCATCTCTTCGATCGTATCCGTACTCGTATAAAACTGGGTAAGGATCAGGAGCACCGCAAGAAGCGGCAATGCGGCGGCTGCAACAAAAGGTACGCCACAGGACATAGCATCCAGACCGAACATTATTCCGTTTGTACTTGTAAGGGTCAATAGCGCAGCAGATATCACGACCAGCACGATTGCCGCAACGGATAAGCCCCTGCGCATAGCTTTATCTTCCATATTATCCTCCCTGTCAGGCCTTAAAAACCTGTTCCGAAGGCTATTATACTCAAAATATCTTTACTGTTCAGTAAAAAGCAGCGGATTTTTATTGAATTTAGGCTAATGTTTGGAATGCTTTTCAGACAATTTGCGTGTATACTGTCGTAGTTATCTTTAAGAAAAGAGGGAAATTTTTATGTCAGATTCAAAAGTTTACAGGATATTCGTAGTAAATCCTGGCAGCACGTCAACCAAAGTAGAGTTTTTCGAGAACGAAAAAAGCGTACTCGAAGGCAACGTATTCCATGATTCAGCGATTCTAAAGAATTTCCCCACCATTAACGACCAGCTGGATTACCGTATGGAATATGTAATGAAGTGGCTAAAAGATAACAACATTGACCTAACAGGCATTGATGCCATCGTCGGAAGAGGCGGCGCATGCTACCCCATCGAAGGCGGCACATACGAAGTAGACGACAGACTCATTAACGACGTCCGTGAAGCAAAGGGCGGCGTATATCACTCAAGTATGCTCGGCGTACAGATGGCAAAAAGACTCCACGACGAATTCGGCGGAAGACTTCTCATGGTAGACCCGATCGTCGTTGACGAGTATCAGGATGTCGCAAGAATCACAGGCGTTAAGGGCATATACAGAACATCTGCTACTCACGCTCTCAACCTCAGAGCAACAGCTCACAAGTATGCAAAGAGCGTCGGCAAGAAATACAACGAGATGAACCTCATCGTATGCCACATCGACGGCGGCATCACGATCACGGCACATAAGCACGGCAGAATGATCGATGCCAATGACGGAAGCGGCGGAGACGGCCCGATGACTCCTACAAGAATGGGAACAATGGCTATCACAGATGTTCTCACTAAGTTATACGACAGACCTAAGGAAGAGATCAGAAGCCTCTGCCTTGCAACAGGCGGTCTCTCCTCATGGTTCGGCACATCCAACTCAGATACCATCCACGAGATGGTTGAAGCAGGCGATCCCAAGGCACAGCTTATCTGGAATGCAATGATCTATCAGATCACAAAGTGGATCGGCTCCATGGCATGCGTTCTTCACGGAGAAGTTGACGGCATCGTTCTTACTGGCGGTCTCATGCGTTTCCAGGATGTTCTTGACGGCATCACCGAAGCATGCGGCTGGATCGCACCTATCGCCTCCTACCCCGGCGAGCTTGAGCACGAAGCTATGAGAGCTGCTGCATTGAGAGTTTTAAGAGGCGACGAACAGGCAAAGACATATCCGGGCAAGCCGAGATTTGAAGGATTCGATTTTCTTTAAGGAGACATGCATATGAGTTTTATCGAGACAATCAAGAACAGAGCAAGAAGCGACGTTAAGACAATCGTTCTTCCCGAATCAGAAGACGACAGAACAATACTTGCAGCAGCAAAGGTCCTCGCTGAAGGAACAGCAGCTCCCATCATCATCGGTACTGAAGAAGAAGTCATGGGTTCTGCAACAAGACTCGGTGCTGACCTCACAGGCGTTCAGATCCTTGATCACACAAAGTCTACAGAGATCGACAAGTATGCAACTCTTCTTGCAGAGATCAGAGCAAAGAAAGGTATGACTTTCGAGAAGGCTAAAGAACTCATCGCAGGCGACAAGCTCACATTCGGCATCATGATGGTCAAGTCAGGTGACGCTGACGGTCTGGTATCAGGCGCATGCCACACATCTGCAGACATGCTCCGCCCTGCTCTCCAGATCATTAAGACAGCACCTGAAAGAAAGATCGCATCCATCGCTTTCATGTTCGATATTCCCGACTGCGAATTCGGTGAAGACGGAATCATTCTCTGCGCTGACTGCGCACTCATGCAGGATCCCACACCTGAAGAACTCGCTGAGATCGGTGCAGAATCTGCTGCATCATTTGAAGCACTCATCGGCAAGAAAGCAAAGGTTGCTTTCCTCTGCCACTCAACAAAGGGTTCTGCAAATCACCCCTTCGTTGATAAGGTCGTAGAAGCAGTTAAGATCGCTAAAGAAAAATATCCCGATATTCTTCTCGACGGCGAACTCCAGCTTGATGCAGCTATCGTTCCCGAGATCGGTGCATCAAAGGCTCCCGGCTCACCTGTTGCTGGTCAGGCTAACGTCCTCATCTTCCCTAACCTTGAGGCAGGAAACATCGGTTACAAGCTCATCCAGAGAATCGGTAAGGCAGAAGCTTACAGCTTCCTCCAGGGCCTTGCAGCACCCGTTAACGACCTCTCAAGAGGATGCAGTGTTGACGAGCTCGCAGGCGTTATCTGCATAACAGCAGTTCAGGCACAGCAGATGGCAGCAGCTAAATAATCGATTTCAAAAAACTAATGTAAAATATAAGAAGCGTTGATGGTTCAGCGCTTCTTATTTTTTGCATAAAGGTTGATCTTAATTATGTGGAACGGACTTAAGATATCAGAAGTATTTTTCGAAGAGTACGGACTTCCGATGCTCGAAAAGAATTTCGCAGAATATAAAGATGTGATTGCAGCAGGTCTGGTCGGACAAACATCCGAATGTTTCGGATACGATGACTATATCTCACGTGACCACGACTATGCTCCCGGCTTCTGTCTCTGGCTCCCTGAAGAACTCAAAAAGAAGATCGGCGATGACCTGCAGAAAGCATACGATGAACTGCCTGTGGAAGAATTCATCTTAAACCACAGAGCCGATGTCGGAATGGCTGAACCGAGCCAGATAATGACAGGTGCAAGAAGCCACCGTGTCGGCGTGCACAGTATTGAAGAATTTTATTTTGAACATACGGGAATGACAAAAGCGCCCGTTACTACACAGGAATGGCTTGCCACTCCGATGATGCATTTATCCGAAGCAGTCAACGGAAAAGTATTCCGTGATCCTTCGGGTGAATTCAGTGCTATAAGAAATGTTTGGGCGGGTTTCTATCCGGAAGATTTAATAAAGAAGAAAGTCGCTGCAGACCTTGCCATGGCGGGTAAAACCGGGCAATTTAATTATGATCGCTCTGTAAAACGTGGTGATTTGGGGGCCGCTTATTGCTGTGTTACAGAATTCATATACAAGATTACTGCGGCATTGTTCCTTCTTAACGGCCGGTATATGCCATATTACAAATGGCGCTTCAGAGCGATGAAGGAGTTTACCACCTTGAGCTGCGTTGTTGAGCCGCTTTTGAAGCTTTCTCAAATGAGCGAAGAAGAAAGTCCGGGTAAGGTAGATCTTATTGAAGAAATAAGCGGCTCGATTGTCAAGGAACTGGTTAAACGCGGTTGGTCTTCGGGCTACAGCGACTATCTTCTCGACAATGCAAAACTCGTGATGAAGACCATAAGTGATACAGAGATTGCATCTTGGAATGTATTCGTCGGTGAAGATTGATAAGATTTTAATTCCCGCTCTTATCAGGCAGTACTAACGCGACGTGGCCGGAATCTTCTACCGAAGATTCGACCCTCGGTTTATCAGTATCTATACCGAAATTGGAAGAACTGTTTCTGACTACGTTCCAGCGTGCGAAAACCATAACAAACACCATTGTTATTGCGAGCAGGAAGCCCGCAATAACAACGAATCCGCTCCCCATATTTGCGGCAGTATTTTTAACTTTTAACGCCAAATCCGGAAACATGTCTTTCCTCCTTTGCTTAACTTCTGAGGTTATTATCACAAAGGGAAAAATCAAAAAAGTACTAAATCGGCATCAAAACGGCATCAATTGTAAACAATATCAATAGGTGTTAACTATGCCGTAAGGGATGGAAAAGCTGACCGATAACTCAAATGTGTAGTTCTTATCGTCCTTGAAAATAAACAGATAAGCAGCTGAATCATCGTAATATGTATTATCAACCAGATGGTAAGTAACTATTTTCGCATTGAGTCTTGAAGCATAATGATTATAGATAGCCGTGCGGAATCTGTCGCTTAAGAACTGGTATCCGTCATATGAATCATCGAAGCCGTGAACAAGGTCATCCCAGTATGCTGCGTCACCGTAGAATGCGCAGCGGAGAATTGCACCTGTCTTATCATCAACCAGGCAGGAAAATTCCCAGTTATCATCAAGATAAATATTTACTGCCCACATTACGATCGTACCTCTATTATTCGCGAGATTAACGATCATCGGCGCAGCATACCAGTTTTCTGCAACGTTGAATCTGTATCCGGTGAAATCAGCAAGAAAATCTCCCATTATCTTTGCAAGTTCATCTTTCTGGACGAATATACCTTTATCGATCTCAACGCCGCCGGAGATCTCATAATCGACATTCGCAACGCTGATCTTCTGATTCATCGCGAGGTCATCCCTGTATGAGAGGTTGATCTGCTGGATCTCAAGATCCTTCTGCATTCCTTCACTGAATTTGTCATATGCATCAAAATCGACAATAGGAAGGAACCACCCGAGAGCGGCTGCGAGAATAATGAAAAATGCTGTAATTACAGAACTTAATTTTCTCATGCAGTCATCTCCTTGATCATAACGGTAACGCATGTTCCGTTACCTTCTCTTGATGCGAAAGCGATAGTTCCGTTATGGAGTTCGATTATCTCCTTACAAAGATTCAATCCGAGTCCTACACCGCCCTGCGCTCTTGAACGTGATTTATCAACACGGTAGAAAGCTTCGGTAATATGCTTGATCGCTTCTTCAGGCATACCTCTTCCGTTATCGATAACTCTTATGCGGTAGAAACCCTTTACACTCTCACCTAAGATCATGATGTTTCCGCCGTTATCAAGAGCCTTTCTTGCGTTATCCAAAAGGTTTGTAATAACGGAACTGAAAAGGTCAGGTTCTACCATGCATAGGGAAGGTTCAAGACGGCACTGGAGCACGATCCTGTTCTTCTTATAAACCGGCTGAAGATGGATCGTAAGTGTCTCGATCATATTCTTCATATCAGTCGGAACAAACTTGATATCCTGCTTCTTCATCATCAGCATGTCGAGAAGCTTCAATGACAATGATTCAAGTCTCTTACCTTCAGAGAAAATATAGTTAGCGGCTTCCTGAGTTTCATCAGCATTCAATGCCTGGCTTCGCAAAAGATCCGCATAACCGATGATGGATGTCATAGGCGTCTTAAGTTCATGCGCAAAGCTTCCCATGAAGCGTTCCTGCTGCTCCATCGACATACGCAGTTCGTTGATGTTGTCTTCGAGTTTTTCGGCCATGTTATCGAAGTCGGAACCGAGCTGGCCGATCTCGTCGTGCGACTTGGAATTAACTCTTGAATCGTAATGTCCAGAGGACAATTCTCTCGCCGTTCTCGATAACTTATACAAAGGCTTTGTAATGAGGAATGACGTGATCCACGCAGCAAGACCTCCGATGAGGATAAGTACTATAAGAACCTGGTGATAAACTCTCACCTGTTCGTCTCTTGCCTGGTATACGGGAGTGATGTCGTAAAGGACAACAAGCTCAAGCGGTTTCTCGTTTGTCTTGATGACACCGTTTATCTGATATAGATGTCTTCCGTCTCTCGTAAACAGGAAAGATTCAAACTCTGAATCAGTATCGTAATCAGCTTTGCTCTCACCGTTCTGATAGAGGATCCTGTCACCTCTGATAAGACTGATGCCTACAAGACTGTCAGCCGTATTCATACGCTCAAGCGCTGTACTGATGCTTGAGAAATCCTGCTGGATATCAACGAAGTTAACGAGTTGGACTGACTGAAGAAGCATCTCATAAGATTCAGCACAGATATTTTCATACTGCTCAATACTGCTTCTGAAATTCTGTCTGATCAAAAGAAGACCTCCCACACCGTAACTTAGTGTGAGAAGCCAGATCATTACGAGGAGCATCTTCTGCCGGAATCGCATTATTAAGCCTCCAGCCTGTATCCTACCTTCGGCACAGCATGAATAACCTCTTCCCAACCGAGCTTCTTACGAAGTCTCTGAACATGAAGATCCACTGTCTTGCTTCCATACGGGAAAGGCTCATTCCAGACGCGCTCATAAATCGTCTCTCTGTACATCGCGATTCCGGGATTCCTCGCGAAAAGAAGAAGCAGTTCATACTCCTTCGGCGTGAGCGGAATCGGATAAGAATCCTTATAGACGATCATTGCTTTTGTATCGATAACAAGGCCTGCAATACGGATCTCTGTATCCGTCTTGTTATAACGGCGCAGAACTACGTTTACTCTTGCGAGCAGCTCGATAATCTCGAACGGTTTTGCAAGATAATCTTCCGCACCAAGCTCAAGGCCTCTTACTCTGTCCTCAACCATATTCTTTGCTGTAAGGAATATAACCGGAACCTTCATCGGACGGATGTACTGCATAAGAGAGAATCCGTCGATCTTCGGGATCATTACGTCAAGAAGAATAAGGTCATAGACATTGTTCTTGATCATATCTAAAGCCTCTTCGCCATCAAATGCACACGTGCATGAATAGCCTGATTTTGTAAGGCTCATCCTGATAAGATTAGATATTGGTTTTTCGTCTTCGACAATTAGTATATGAATCATTTTCCCCACCTCATACAGAACAATTATACATTGATGAGGGGAAATCGGGTATCAATACTTTTTTACATTATGAAATGCCGGTAACTTTGAAGTCTTTTTCTTCAACTGTTTTAACCAAAATATCATCAGCAATATCTTTTTCGAGAGCGACAACTGCTGTTCCCTTATCGTGGGAAACATCAGCGGAAATAACGCCGTCCAAAGCCTCAAGAGCCTTCTTTACTGTTGCTTCGCAATGTCCGCACATCATGCCTTCGATAGAGATTGTCTTTTCCATTTTGTTGTTCTCCTTTATTGTCATTTTATTGAATTCATTTTCGATCTCAGTGATCCTGCTTCTTACGTTTGTTTTGGACCTGTCACGCTTTGAATCATACGGCTTTACGAGATTAAGTCTTAACGCATTCATGCATACCGTAAAACTTGAGATACTCATCGCTGCAGCACCGAGCATAGGTGACATTGTAATGCCTAATGCAGCATACGCACCTGCCGCTACGGGTATAAGCGCAACGTTATAAATGAAGGCCCAGAAAAGATTCTCGTGAATATTGGTTATAGTCCTTCTGGATATCCTCAATGCTGCCGCAGCATCTTTCAAACCTGATTTCATAAGAACGCAGTCCGCAGCATCTATAGCTATGTCAGTACCTGCACCAATTGCCATTCCGATATCTGCAGAAGTAAGCGCGGGAGCATCGTTTATGCCGTCACCCACCATAATGACCTTACCGTATTTCTGAAGAGTTTTTACCACTCTTTCCTTATCACCCGGAAGTACATCTGCGATGGTCAGATCAACGCCTGCTGTCTTTCCTATTGCATCTGCAGTTCTTCTGTTATCACCCGTGAGCATGACCGTATAAAGGCCCATTTTCTTGAACTCTTCTATCGCTTCAGATGAATCTTCCCTTTTCGTATCCGCTACTGCGATAATGCCTCTGAGCTTTCCTTCTGATTCAAAGAACAGCGGTGTTTTGCCCTGGCCAGAAAGTTCATCGGCTCTTGCTTTTGTATCATTATCAACTGTGCAATTTTTAGAGATAAAATTTAAGTTTCCGCCGCGGATCAAACGGCCGTTTACTTTACCTTCAAGACCGTTACCTGCGAGCACTTTGAAGTCGTCTACCTGCGCCGGAGTCATATTCTTCGAAGTGCAGTATTCTGTTACTGCTTTTCCCAAAGGATGCTCGCTTCCCTGCTCTAACGAAAATGCATCGTTAAGAAGTTCAACCTCAGTTATACCGCCTGCAGGGATAGTGTCCGTAACCTTCGGAATACCGCTAGTAATTGTTCCTGTCTTATCGAGCACGATAATCTCTGCTTTACCAGTCTGCTCCAAAGAAGATGAGGTCTTGAACAGTATGCCGTTCTTGGCAGCAACGCCGTTACCGACCATAATCGCTACAGGTGTGGCAAGACCCAAAGCACACGGGCAGCTTACAACAAGAACAGCGATTGCTCTTGTGAGAGAAACTCCTATCGGAGCACCGGTAAACATCCATATTGCAAATACGATCGCAGCAATAATCAGAACTGCAGGAACGAACACGCCTGATACCTTATCAGCGATCCTTGCAATGGGTGCTTTTGAACCTGCTGATTCGCTTACCATCTTAATAATTTGCGCAAGCGTGGTATCCTCACCGACTTTCTCGGCGCGGCACTTTATAAATCCTGTTTTGTTGATAGTAGCAGCAGACACTTTATCTCCTGCCTGCTTATCGACTGGAACGGATTCACCTGTGAGTGCTGATTCATCTACCGTGCAGTCGCCTTCTACGATTACTCCGTCAACAGGGATCGATCCGCCCGGTCTTACAACATAGATGTCACCCACCCTTACTTCTTCGATAGGAACTGTAACTTCATTTCCATCTCTTAAGAGAACGGCTGTCTTCGGCTGGAGATTGAGGAGTCCTTTAAGGGCATTTGTGGTCCTTCCCTTTGAAATTGCCTCAAGAAGTTTGCCGATTGTGATAAGGGTTAAGATCATGGCGGCCGACTCAAAGTAAAGTTCGTCCATCAGAGCCATCTGAGCCTCGTGAGAGTGCTCAGTTGTCATGTGTAACAATGTTACAATGCTGTAAATATAGGATATTCCGGACCCCATGGCGACCAGAGTATCCATGTTGGTTCCCTTGTGCAAAAGAGCCTTAAAACCGTTCACAAAGAACTTTTTGTTGATCACCAGAACGATTCCGGAGAGCAGCATCTCGATAATTCCGATGCCCACCATGTTGTGTTCCAGGAAAGACGGAACGGGCCAGCCCCACATGGACGCACCCATGGAAAAATACATAAGAGTAAGCAGGAATACCAATGAACTAATGAGCCTTCTTTTGAGTACAGGAGTCTCATGGTCTTCAAGCTGGGCTTCCATGCTCTTTAACATATCAGGTTTAGCTTTATCCCCTTTTGATTCAGGAGAAGCTCCGTATCCGGCATCTTCTACCGCTTTTATTATCTTTTCAGGAGCAGCAGTACCAGTAACGCTCATTGAGTTTGTAAGGAGCGAGACACTGCATGACTCAACGCCGTCCACACCTGACACAGCCTTTTCGACATGTGCCTGGCACGCGGCGCAGCTCATACCGGTAACTAAGTACTTCTCGGTTTTTGTTCCAATGTTATCCATAAGGATACACTTTCTAAGGTTGATAATTATTTCATTAGTTTCTGAAGAAGCTCAACCAATTCTTCAGTCTTTTCATCCGAACCGTTCCTGATGTCATCGGCAACACATGTCTTGATGTGATTTCCGAGAACCACCTTGGAGAAGCTGTTAAGTGAACATCTTGCTGCACTTACCTGGGTAAGGATATCAACGCAGTATGCATCTTCTTCAACCATCTTGCGGATACCCCTGATCTGCCCTTCGATGCGGTTCAGACGGGTGATAAGATCCTTGATCTCCTCTTCATTTCTCTCTTTGGTTTTGCAGTGCGGGCATTTCTTTTCAGCCATGGTTCCTACCTCCGTTTGCATACCCCCACGGGGTATCTTTATCTGCCGAAACTATATACCCCCACGGGGTATGCGTCAAGTTTTGAAACCGGATTTACCTATAAAATTTCAAAAATGCGGTTTTTATAGGTAAATTCTTTCGTGCGGTCTTCGAAAATGCTGTGAATTGGCCGCCTTGAAGGCCTTTTTCGATACTACGCCTCCGAAAACAGCAATCTGACAGCTCGCTATCGTATAAAAGCGAGGCAAACCGGACCTATATACCCCCACCCTGTACCTATTAATTTTCGAAAAATCGCATTTTAGTAGGTAAATTCAGACTCTCCATGCCTTTTTCCTTGCAAAACATACCGCCTTAATATATATTTCTTTTGCCTTATACATATAGAAAGGGATTACAATGCGCCGCACCAAGCCTATCGGTATAGTATTGCTTCTCATCACCGCCATCATCTGGGGTTCATCTTTTGTTGCCCAGTCGATCGGCATGCAGAGCATTGACGCATTCACTTTCACAGGTATAAGGACAACGCTTGGAGTTCTATTCCTTCTTCCTATTACGCTCATAGTCAACAAGGGATTTGATTTCAGCAAGAAGACTCTGCGCGCAGGCCTGATACTCGGAATCGTCTTCTCATTTGCGCAGAACTTCCAGCAGTTCGCATTCTATTATTCGACTTCCGGAAAGATCGCTTTCATCACGGCATTTTATATGTTCTTCGTGCCGCTCTTCTCAGTTTTGTTCCTTAAGAAAAAGATCGCAGTTCTTACCTGGGCTTCGATCGTTATGGGAATCGTAGGACTCTTCCTTCTCTGCATCGACCCGACTGATCTCAAATCGGTAAACTTAGGTGATGCGCTCGCGCTTGTCTGTGCGGTCTTCTATGCCGTACAGATAATGCTGATAGATAAATTCCTCGAAGAAAACGTAAACGGCGTATAGCTGTCTTTCATGCAGTTCACTGTTGCTGCAGTATTATCGATCATCGCAATGTTTATTTTCGAGAAGCCCGTTTTAGCAGATATAAAAACCGCAGCTCCTTCCCTTCTTTATTCGGGAATAATGAGCTGCGGCATTGCATATACTCTTCAGATCGTCGGACAGAAACATGCAAGTCCTGTCGTGGCTTCACTGCTTATGTGTCTCGAATCGGTTTTCGCTGTCATTGCGGCTGCGATAATCCTTAAAGAAGGATTGTTACCGAGAGAGCTGGCAGGATGTATTGTTATGTTTGCTGCAATTATCCTTTCGCAGGTTTCTGAGAATCTTTCTGCAAAGAAGCAGAATCAGGAGTCGGCAAAACTTTCTTAAGAACAAATATCGTTCCGACCATAAGAATAATTCCGATTGAAAGCGAGATTGCGGCGTTCTTTACAAAGCCTGCAATCAGATAAGTTACGAACGATACTGCTGCGCAGGTCAGTGCATAAGGCAGCTGGGTCGATACGTGCGCTATGTGGTTACACTGTGCACCTGCAGAACTCATGATGGTTGTATCTGAGATCGGTGAGCAGTGGTCGCCGCAAACGGCTCCTGCCATGCATGCAGATACGCAGATAACTGCAAGAGTAGCCTTATTCGGATCAGCATCCGTAAGTGAGAATACGTTCAGAGTGATCGGGATAAGGATACCGAATGTACCCCATGAAGTGCCTGTAGCAAAAGACAGACCGCAGGCAATAAGGAAAATGATCGCAGGAAGAATATTCGTAATCGCTCCCTCATGCTTCATTACCAGTTCCTCAACAAAGTATTTAGCTCCGAGTTTTTCGGTCATGGTGTTTAATGTCCATGCAAGAGTAAGAATGATGATCGGTGATACCATTGCTTTGAAGCCTTCTTCAATGCAGGACATACAGTTCTTAAAGCTCAATACTCCTCTGATGAGATAGAGTACCAGAATAAACAGGATACCGAAGAAAGCACCATATGTAAGACCAACAGGTGCGCTGCTGTTTGCAAATGCGTTTATGAAATCCATATTGTGTTCGCCACCGAAGAATCCGCCTGTATAGATCATGCCGATAACACAGAAAATTATCAGGGCAATTACGGGAAGAACAAGGTCAACAACCTTACCCTTCTTCTCAATGTTTTCTTCTTCGCTTACAACGGGAGGCTTAACAGTAAACAGATCGCCGTTCTTTGCGTTGATCTCATGACGTGCCATGGGACCGAATTCGAGCTTAAATACGGCCATAAGAACCATCATAAGAACAGTAAGAAGAGCATAGTAGTTGAACGGAATAGTTCTTATGAAAAGCAGGATACCGTTTGTTCCTTCCGGAGCATAATCGGAGACTGCCGCAGCCCATGAAGATACAGGCGCAATGATACAGATAGGAGCAGCCGTAGCATCGATAAGATATGCGAGCTTTGCTCTTGAGATCTTCTGTCTGTCAGTAACAGGTCTCATAACAGAACCAACTGTGAGGCAGTTGAAATAGTCATCAATGAAGATCAAAGCGCCAAGGCCGATAGTTGCAAGCTGGGAACCGACTCTTGAATGCACATGGTCAGTAGCCCATTTACCGAATGCGGCAGAACCGCCGGCCTTATTCATCAGTGCAACTATAATTCCAAGGAAGACCAAAAATACAAGGACACCTACTTTATCAGGGTCTGTAAGACATTCGACAATACCTCCGTCAAATACAGCCTTTAATGCTCCGACAGGCTGGACATAAGGTGCACTCGCCTGAAGTGAGTACAGAATACCGCCGGTTACGATACCAAAAAAGAGTGAGCTGTAAACTTCTTTGGTGATAAGCGCCATTATGATCGCTACAAGCGGCGGAACCAGCGCGAAAACAGTTTTAAACAAAATCGGGACGAATTCAGCTTCCATAACTTACCCTCCGAACAGCAAGATATAAACATAATAGCACCGCGGCCATGCTGCCTCAAACCGCAAATGCAATAAATAAAGGCGTTTCGGGTATACAAAATGGAAAAGAAAAACCCCCGGAGAAATCTCCGGGGGCATATTTTCATCAACAGATTGTCAAGCTGATTAGAACTTGCCTGCCTTAGCAGCTTCCTCAACGGATACTGCTGTGGAAACAGTCATACCAACCATCGGGTTGTTACCAGCGCCGATGAGACCCATCATCTCAACGTGAGCAGGAACTGAAGAAGAACCTGCGAACTGAGCGTCAGAGTGCATACGGCCCATAGTATCTGTCATACCATAGGAAGCAGGACCTGCAGCCATGTTATCAGGGTGAAGTGTACGGCCTGTACCACCACCGGAAGCAACAGAGAAGTACTTCTTGCCTGCCTCGAGGCGCTCCTTCTTGTATGTACCTGCAACAGGGTGCTGGAATCTTGTAGGATTTGTTGAGTTACCTGTGATGGAAACGTCAACGTTCTCCTTCCAAAGAATAGCTACACCTTCCTGAACGTCATCTGCACCATAGCAGTTAACCTTTGCTCTCGGGGATGCAGGATCCTTTGAATAGCATGTTCTGGAGAGCTCCTTGAGCTCGCCTGTCTTATAGTCATACTCTGTCTCAACATATGTGAAGCCGTTGATTCTGGAGATGATCTTTGCAGCGTCCTTTCCAAGACCGTCAAGGATAACTCTGAGGGGCTTCTGACGAACTCTGTTAGCCTTCTCAGCGATACCGATAGCGCCCTCTGCAGCTGCGAATGACTCGTGACCTGCGAGGAATGCGAAGCACTCTGTATCTTCTTCGAGGAGCATCTTACCGAGGTTACCGTGGCCGAGACCTACCTTACGTCTGTCAGCAACAGAACCCGGAATGCAGAAAGCCTGGAGACCTTCACCGATTGCAGCAGCAGCGTCAGCAGCTCTTCTGCAGTTCTTCTTGATTGCGATAGCAGCGCCTACTGTGTAAGCCCACTTAGCGTTCTCGAAGCAGATAGGCTGAATGCCTTCGATGAGGTGATAAACATCAAGACCTGCGTCCTTTGTGATCTTCTCAGCTTCTTCAATGGAAGCAATACCGTACTCAGCGAGCTTAGCGTTGATCTGGGGTAATCTTCTCTCGTATGATTCAAATAACTCTGCCATTTGTCATTCCTCCTTTATTCCTTGCGCGGATCGATGAACTTAACAGCATCGTCAACACGTCCATACTTACCTGAAGCCTTCTTGAGTGCTTCAGCAGGCTCGTCGCCCTTCTTGATGAAGTCCATCATCTTACCGAAGTTAACGAACTTGTAGCCGATGATCTCGTCGTTCTCGTCGATTGCGAGGTCTGTGATATAACCGTCTGTGAGCTCGAGGTAACGGGGACCCTTAGCGAGTGTACCGTATGTTGTACCTACCATTGAACGAGCGCCCTTACCGAGGTCCTCAAGGCCGGCACCGATCTGGAGACCGTCCTCAGAGAAAGCACTCTGTGTTCTACCATAAACGATCTGGAGGAAGAGTTCTCTCATTGCTGTGTTGATAGCGTCGCAAACAAGGTCTGTGTTGAGAGCTTCGAGAACTGTAAGTCCGGGAAGGATCTCAGATGCCATAGCAGCGGAGTGTGTCATACCGGAGCAGCCGATTGTCTCAACCAATGCCTCCTGGATGATACCGTCCTTAACGTTGAGGGAGAGCTTGCAAGCGCCCTGCTGAGGTGCACACCAGCCGATACCGTGTGTGTAACCGGAGATGTCCTTAATCTCCTTGGAGCTTACCCACTTTGCTTCCTCAGGGATCGGTGCAGCACCGTGATGAACACCCTGATGAACAGAGCACATGTTCTTGATCTCTGTTGAATAAATCATGTCTATTTCTCCTTTCCTTTCAAGGAATTTGTTGGTGGAATGAAATATAGTTTCCGAGTGTTAATTATATAAAAGCGAGGGGGGCATTTCAACCGAAAAGCCCCCCTATTCTTAGTTAAATTCAAAACTTTTAATGATTGTTCACCTAATTGCGTCAACCATGGACTTTACATACTCTCCGACATACTCCGGAGCGTCCTTTCCGTACTGTGCGACGATCTTAACGATAGCCGAACCGACGATTACTCCGTCAGCGCTCTGGGCCATTTTCGAAGCCTGCTCAGGAGTCGAGATTCCAAATCCGATAGCACAGGGTACGTCCGTTACAGCCTTTACTGCAGCACAAAGCGAAGGAATATCGGTCGTGATATTGCTTCTTACGCCAGTAACGCCAAGGCTTGATACGATGTAGATAAAGCCTGAAGCAGATGAAGCAACCATAGAGATACGCTCATCTGACGTAGGCGCGATAAGTGAGATAAGGTCGATTCCGTACTGCTTGCAGATGCCGTCGAATTCGTCCTTTTCCTCATAAGGAACGTCCGGAAGGATAATTCCGTCGATGCCTACTTCGGAAGCCTTCTGGCAGAATCTCTCAATCCCGTATGAGAATACGACGTTGGCATATGTCATGAAAACCATCGGAACAGTAACGTTAAGCTCTGTTCTGAGGCGCTTTACCATGTCGAAAACCTTGTCTGTGGTGCATCCGTTTTCGAGAGCACGGAGGCTGGCTTCCATGATGACGGGGCCTTCAGCCGTAGGATCAGAAAAAGGGATGCCGAGCTCGATCAGCGAAGCCCCTGCTTTCTGCATCTCGACGACGCAGCGCGCAGTCGTATCAAGATCGGGATCTCCGCAAGTGATAAAAGGAACGAACGCTTTACCGTTCTCAAATGCATTAGCTATATTACTCATTGATATTCTCCCCTCTGTAACGTGCGATGGCTGCACAGTCCTTGTCGCCTCTTCCGGAGATCGTAACTACCATGATCTTATCCTTTGAAAGCGTAGGAGCAAGTTTGATAGCGTGAGCTACTGCGTGTGCGGATTCGATCGCAGGGATGATGCCTTCCATTCTGGACAGATACTCGAAAGCATTTACCGCTTCATCGTCAGTGATCGCAACATACTGTGCTCTGCCTGTATCGTGGAGATTTGCATGCTCAGGACCGATACCCGGATAATCAAGACCTGCGGAAATGGAATAAACAGGTGCGATCTGGCCGTATTCATCCTGGCAGAAATAAGACTTCATGCCGTGGAAGATTCCGAGCTTGCCTGTGTTGATCGTAGCTGCCGTCTCAAAAGTATCAATGCCTCTTCCTGCAGCCTCGCAGCCGATGAGGTTAACACTCTTATCTTCAATGTAGTGATAGAAAGAACCGATCGCATTTGAACCGCCGCCGCAGCAAGCGAGAACATAATCAGGAAGGCGTCCTTCCTTCTCCATTACCTGTGCTTTGGACTCACGGGAGATAACAGCCTGGAAATCTCTTACGATAGTCGGGAACGGATGAGGGCCCATTACGGAACCTAAGCAGTAATGAGTATCGTCGATTCTTGTTGTCCATTCACGCATACACTCTGATACCGCATCCTTAAGAGTTGCAGTTCCTGAAGTAACGGGAACAACGTCTGCACCCAAAAGCTTCATTCTGTATACGTTCAAAGCCTGACGCTCTGTGTCGACCTTGCCCATGAAGACAACGCACTCCATGCCGAAGAGAGCTGCAGCAGTTGCCGTGGCAACACCGTGCTGGCCTGCACCTGTCTCAGCGATAAGTCTTGTCTTGCCCATCTTCTTAGCAAGAAGTGCCTGGCCGAGAACGTTGTTGATCTTGTGGGAACCTGTGTGGTTAAGATCTTCACGCTTAAGATAGATCTTTGCGCCGCCGAGATCTTTGGTCATCTTCTCGGCATAGTAAAGATTGGACGGACGTCCTGCATATTCGTTTAATAATTCCGTGAGTTCCTTATTGAACCCGGGATCGTTCTTATAGTGGTTGTAAGCTTCTTCGAGCTCAATTACCGCATTCATCAGAGTCTCGGGGATATACTGTCCTCCGTGTATTCCGAATCTTCCCTTTGAATCAGGCATATCTACCTCCATGCTTTACAGCTTTAATAAAACTTTCAATCTTCTTCTCGTCCTTGATGCCGTCCGTCTCAACTCCTGAGCTTACGTCAACTGCATACGGTTCAAGCATTCTTATGGCTTCTTCTACCGAATCAGGATCAAGTCCTCCTGCGAGGAAATAATCCCTCTTGAAATCTTTTAAGATACTCCAGTCAAACTTCTTTCCTGATCCTGCTCCCGAATCGATCATGACATAATCTGCAGAAGAGTGCAGGGCCTTTTCGAGAGCTCCTTCTTCATCAGCTTTAAAAGCCTTGATAACGGGGCGGTCCAAAGTACGCTTAACGTATTCAACGTATTCTTCAGACTCATGACCGTGAAGCTGGATGACCTCGACTCCGCTTATTCTTGCTGTGGAAATAACGCTGTCGAGCGGCTCATCCATAAAGACGCCAACAGGTTTTATATCAGACCTTAAGAGTTCTATCAACTCACCGGCTTTGTAGGGATCTACATATCTTTTGGATTTTTTGAAGAAAACAAAACCTGCATAATCGGCACCGTGTCTGTTTACGGCAATGACGTCTTCAAGTCTGGATAATCCGCAGATCTTAAGCTCTGTACCAAACATCACGATATTCCTTTCAGGTCATTCAAGAATTTTGTTTTATCTTCAGCTCTCATCATTGATTCACCGATGAGTACCGCATCGACTTTTTCCTTTTCGAGAAGTGCGATATCTTCTCTTGTCTTAACTCCGCTCTCGGCAATGAATATTGCCTGGTCACCGATATATTCCCTGAGTCTTAAGCAATTGGACGGATCTACCGTGAAATCCCTTAAGTTGCGGTTGTTTACGCCTATAACTCTTGCGCCTTCACCCAGGGCCATATCGCATTCGTTCTTATCATGTGCTTCGACCAGTGCGGTAAGTTCCAATTCATCACACAGTCTTATGTATTTTCCGAGTGTTGAAGAATCGAGAATGGAGCAGATAAGAAGTATTGCAGAAGCTCCTTTTGCGCGTGCTTCGTAGATCATGTATTCATCAACGGTAAAGTCTTTTCTTAAGACCGGAATACTTACCTCCGAAGCGATGCCTTCAAGATAATCAAGCGATCCCATAAACCACTTTGGCTCGGTAAGACATGAGATGCACGAAGCTCCAGCTTTTTCATAAGATTTAGCGATTTCAAGATAAGGGAAATCTTCGGCGATGATTCCCTTGGAAGGAGATGCCTTTTTGCATTCGCAGATAAAACTCATTCCGTCTTCTTTGAGTTTCTTCTCAAAAGCGAAATCAGATCCGGATGCGGCAAAAGCCTGATCCATTACTTTGGAAAGCGACACCTCAAGCTTCTTCTCGAGATATATCTTTCTGTTGTTATCTGCAATCTGTTCCAGAATATCTGCCATGAGATTCCCCTAACTTAAATCCGATTACTTATTTGATTCTTCGATGAACTTATTGAGTGCTTCCAAAGCCTTGCCGCTCTCGATGAGGTTCTTTGCCTGGCCTACGCCCTCTTCGATCGTCTTAGCCTTGCCTGCCGCATAAATTGCAGCACCTGCATTCATGCAAACGACGCTCTTTCTTACGTCAGTGATCTTGCCTTCGAGGATGCCTCTTGTAACCTCAGCATTCTCTTCAGGTGTACCACCTACGATATCATCCTTTGTACCTCTCTTGAATCCGAAGTCCTCAGGCTTGATCTCATATGTTGAGATGGATCCGTCTTCCTTGAGCTCTGCAACGAATGTCTCTGAAGATACGGAGATCTCATCAAGCTTATCTTCACCATAAACAACGAGTGCACGCTTTGCGCCAAGTGACTTCAATACGTGAGCTACAGGCTCAGCAAGATACTGGTCGTATACGCCGAGGAGATAGAAATCAGGCTGTGCAGGGTTTGTCAAAGGTCCAAGGATATTGAATACTGTTCTGAATCCGAGTTCCTTACGGATGGGTCCTACATACTTCATTGATGTGTGATACTTCTGTGCAAAGAAGAAGCAGAAGCCTACGCTCTTAAGAAGCTCAACGCACTTCTCGGGTTCAAGATTGATGTTTGCGCCCAAAGCTTCGAGGCAGTCAGCCGTGCCTGACTTTGAAGATGCAGCACGGTTACCATGCTTTGCTACCTTGATGCCTGCAGATGCTGCAACGAATGCTGATGTTGTTGAAATATTGAAGCTGCCTGCTCTGTCTCCGCCTGTACCGACGATCTCGAGGACTTCCATGCCCTGCTTATCTACCTTAAGAGCGTGCTCACGCATTGCTGCAGCGCATCCTGTGATCTCATCGATAGTCTCAAATCTTGCGCTCTTTGTGGATAATGCTGCGAGGAATGCTGCGTTCTGGGTGGATGTGGACATACCGCCCATGATCTCATTCATCGTCTCATACGCCTCTTCGTAAGTAAGGTCTTCCTTGTTTACGATCTTCTCAATTGCTGTCTTAATCATGTTCTTTTTCTCCTTCCGGTTGGTTGTTCTGCCGGAAATAAAAAATCCCCAGCAGGAATATAAGTGTTCCTGCCGGGGACGAATTAAAATACTAATCCGCGGTGCCACCCTGGCTTTGCGTTGTTGAGACGCCACTCATAGGATACCAACATATCCCGGACTGCTTACGCGAGTCGTACGTTGCACATTTAATGCACCCTCCGCGGTCCATTTGATAATCCGGTTCCCGCTTCACTCTCAGCATCGGAAGCTCTCTGTAGGGCCTACTACTATCTTTATCTCCGCATCAACGGTTTGATTGTTATGACAAAAATAATACTTTATGCCTAAAAAGTCAACAACTTTCTAAAATCAGATACCCTTTTTACTGAAAAAGCCGGCGAGAGGTTTCTCAATAAAACGGTAAGAAAAGTAACTTATCGCATATACGGTCACGACAAAAATGATCATGCACAACCAGGGATATGCATATAAGAACACCTTAAAAGAATCCTGCTTAGTTAGAATCTCGAAAACGCTCTTTACCGGGATATGCAGACAATATGCATGAAAACTTATTTTGGCCAGGATGCTGATCACGGAGTTGTTGAATAGCCTGCTCACCGCTTGGGTCTGTGAGATTACAATTATCTGAGAGTATAAAACGAATACGGTATATATGGCTGCTACCGAATCGTATGAAAGTGCCGGAACAAAAAACAGAGAAATAACAGCAAGTATAAATACCGTTACTGAAAAAGGAATAAGTACTCTGTCCGGGGCTTGAATCTTCTTAATGATCAATCCGACGAGAATCCCGCCGAAAAATGAGACATAACCCCTTCCGATATACTCATTTGCAAGAGGATAACTGTATGCGAAGGTCAGGATGGCTTCTCCAACCAGAATAATAACAACAGGTAAGAGCAGATATATCGAACGCAGTGATTTTTGAAGCTTATTACATGCCCAGAAGCATAAATAGAAAATTAAATAGCAAAACACCAGCGAACTCACATACCACATCGGATTATTGGCAAAAGTGACTTTATTGCTGAATATACCGTGCACACCCATGGCAACGGTAACCGTCTCCAGCACATATTTCAAAGGGCTTTCCATAAACATTGCCCGGACGATAAACAGTTTCAGGAAAAAATCAGCAATAGTTCCTATGGCAACCATGGGAATCAGACGAACATACCGCTTTGCCATAAACTTCTTAAATGAAAGTTCTTTAGGTATTTTCGGGATATTGGAAATCATCAGAAAGCCCGAGATCATGAAAAACAGTTCAACAAGCCTGCCAAAATAGAAACTTCCGCCCCAGAAATTGATAAGACCCAGTCTGAAATTAAATCCCTGCTGAAAGTGGTGAAAAAGGATCAATACGGTAGCAACGAACTTTATTAAATCCAAAAAGCCGTTTCTGGTCCCTTTATTTGAATTACCGATACTATTGCTGTTCGTCATAACCGTCCTGCGCGCTGTTTCCTAGAAATGTATTGTCTTATATCATCCGGCGTTAATCAAGTTTAATTAACACTTGTAAGAAATAAATAAAGTAATAAAGTAATGTAAACTATTATATGCCTATGGTAAAATCAGAAAAAACCAGATGAACGAGGAATTATGATTCATTTTAACGAACCTACACTGTCTGGCAAAGAGCTTGAATATATTAAAGATGCCGTAACCGTTGAACATAAACTCTGCGGCGATGGCAAATATACCCGGAAATGTAATCAGTGGATAGAGGAAAATACAGGTGTTGCAAAAGCAATGCTCACCACCTCCTGCTCTCATGCGCTTGAGATCGCTGCCATTCTCTGCAACATAAAAGAAGGCGACGAGGTAATAATGCCGTCTTACACTTTCTGTTCTACGGCTAACGCCTTTGTTCTCAGAGGTGCAAAGATCGTTTTCGTGGATATCAGACCTGATACCCTGAACATCAATGAAAACCTCATCGAGGAAGCAATTACCGATAAGACCAGAGTCATCGTACCCGTCCACTACGCCGGCGTTCCCTGCGAAATGGATAAGATCATGGATATCGCAGCCCGCCATAACCTCAAAGTCGTTGAGGATGCAGCACAGGGCGTTAAGGCTTCGTACAAAGGAAAAGCACTGGGTTCCATCGGTCACTACGGATGCTTCAGTTTCCACGAGACCAAGAATTACTGCATGGGTGAAGGCGGTGCCATCCTCCTTCGTGATCAGGCTGACGTTGAACATGCAGAGATCATAAGAGAAAAAGGAACCAACCGTTCCAAGTTCTTCCGCGGACAGATCGATAAGTACACATGGGTAGACATGGGCAGCTCCTATCTCCCAAGCGAACTGAATGCTGCATACCTTTGGGCACAGCTCGAAGTTGCAGATGATATCTTTGAAGACAGAATGAAGAAATGGAAACTCTATTATGAGATTCTCAGCAATAATGATGCACTCAAAGACAGGATCGAATTACCTTACATTCCTGCCGAGTGTGTTCATAACGCTCACATGTTCTACATCAAACTCAAGGATCTTGATGAGAGAACAAGACTTATCTCTTATCTGAGAAGCAAAGATATCGGAGCCGTTTTCCACTATGTTCCCCTTCACTCTGCTGAAGCAGGTCTGAAGTATGGAAGATTCCATGGCGAAGACAAATATACGACAAAAGAAAGCGAAAGACTCTTAAGATTGCCGCTGCACTACAATCTTTCTCTGGATGAAGTGAATTACATCTGCGATTCAATCAACGGGTTCTTTTTAGGTGCATGATAATGGGCAAAGATAACAACATCGAGAAATGCGATATATTGATCACTTATGAGATCAGAAACAGAGAAATAGAGAATCTTTGTCTAATCAAACGCGAACTGGAACGCAGAGGTTATAAAGTTCTGTTCCGCATGCAGTATGGAACGTTCTTTGATACAGAAAAGCCTGTTGATGCCAAGGTCGTTGTTATCCCGGCATACTACAGGGAACGCGCAAAATTCTACGCAGCTTCGCATACTCCTCAGGTCAACAAACTGGTTAATCTTCAGTGGGAACAGGTTTTCAGTACTACAAACGAAGACAATCCCGATTTCCTTGGTTCAATTAAACCCTGGGGACGCAGCGCCGTTCACTTTTCATGGGGAAATCAGATGCATGAAAGGCTCATGAAACAATGGGGCGTAAAGGAAGACCATGCCCCTGTTATCGGTCATGTTGCTCTTGATTTTCTTCGTGGCCCGTTAAGAAATTACTACATGAGCAGAGAAGAATTGTTTAAGAAGTACAACATTCCCTCAAACAAAAAAGTTCATCTCTTTATCTCCTCTCTTTCTTTTGTCGGCGGAGATAAGCATGTAATCAAAATGTCCGGTAACAAGAATGAACTTCACACTGCAGAATTATTGGCTGATATCTCCATTAATACCCGCAAAGCATTAATGGACTGGTTCGAAAAGGCATTGTCGGAATCTGAAGATGATATCATCATTTACCGTCCTCATCCGGAAGAAACCAACTGCACAGAACTTAACGAACTGGCTTCACGTGTAAAGAACTTCTATGTAATAAGTCAGGAGTCAGTTAAACAATGGGTTCTTGCCTGCGATATGATCTACAACTGGATGAGCACTTCAGTTGCTGAAGTATATGCCGCAGGAAAAGGCTGTGCATTGTTACGACCTGTTGAGATTCCTTATGAATTGGAATTCAGACTGTTTATCGGCGCTCCGTTTATTACTACTTATGAAGATTTTTACACTGAATTCAGAAAATCTGAGCAGAGTATGCCGATACCGGAAGAAACAATATCAAACTACTATAAAATCGATAAAGATAAGTACTCCTACATGTTAGCTTGTGACATGATAGAAAAAGTACTTAAGGATGATTCTTATAATCTTGAAGAACCTCTTACCAACCCTTTCCGCAAGGGCGGAATCTTCAACAAGCATCGTGTAGGCAACTTTATTAAGCGTTGTGTTGCTTCATCTTCATTAATGAACAAGATTCATAACGGCAATGCTTTCAAAAACACTACTTTCAGAGAGTTATTAGACAACGTCTATTACGTTAAAGAAAAATTCGAGAGGAATTATGTTCCTGACGAAGAGATAAATCAGATTGTCAGTCGTATCGATGCAGCTCTCAACAGTGAAGGCGGAGTATCTGATTTATGATCTTTCTGGTTGTCGGCTCGTGCGGTTTTATCGGAACTGAATTTACTCAGTATGCCAGATCAAAAGGTCATACCGTTAAAGGGTGTGATATTTTAAAATGGGAAGAAAAAGCAAAAGAGCTCTTCCCTGTTAAATCTGATTATTGGTGTACCCTCGAAAACCCTGAAGATTCATTCTTTGAGAATGTCGACAGCATAGTCATTTTAGCAGGAAAACGTCCGTACAACGGCTTTTGCGCCGAAGACTATCAGTTTAATATCAGAACTGCAAACGAATACTTATCACTTGCAATCGAACACAAGATTCCCAATGCTGTATTTGCTTCTTCGAAGGCAGTATATTCAGGCGATAACCAACCCTGGAAGGAAGATTCTCTTAACCGTCCTTCCAGCTTATATGGCGCATCCAAATCAGCAGCAGAACAATTGGGACTTTACTACGGTTCAACCGGCTCCATTACTTTTGTTGCTTTAAGATTCGCACAGGTAATCGGCATGGGCGAGAGAAAAGGCTATCTGATCAACACGCTGATCGATAATGCCATCGAAAAGAAGCAGCAGGTTCTCTTTGGTGACGGCAGCCAGTACAGACATTATATTTACATTAAGGATCTGTGCGAATCGATCCTTCTCGCAGAAAACTGCAGACACAGCGGCATATATAACATCGGAATGAAGACCGGCACTACTAATCTCGAATTAGCTGAGGCTGTTAATATCGCTTTCGGAAATGAAGGAAACCTCACGCATGATTACAGTAAACCGATGGCCTCAAACAACGATGTTATGGATACAGGCAAAGCCAGTGATGAATTAGGTTTCAACGCTCAGTTTGATGTATATTCCGCAATGAAAGATATAGCGCTTGGGATGAGGACAAATGGGACTGAATCTTAAGGAAAAATATAAGAATCTCCCTTCGGCAGTAAAAGCGTCTATATTCTTTGTTTTTTGCGGAGTGCTTAAAGACGCAATAGATTTTATTGTCACTCCTATCTTCAGCAGAATCCTGGAACAGGAAGAATATGGTCTGTTTAATGTCTATAACTCCTGGTATCAGATATTCCACATAGCCATATCCTTATACATCTTCAGTGACGGATTTGTTGTAGGTCTCTCCAAATTCGAAAACAAAAAAGAAGAGTTCACTTCAAGCCAGCAGGGTCTGATTTTGCTATTGGCTCTTCCCTGGATATTGATCTACGCATTGAATTTCCGTAACTGGAATACATTATTGAATATGAGTACCGTTATGGTAATCACTATGATCTGTCAGATAGTATTCACTACACCGATGAATCTCTGGGTGCAGAAAAAAAGATACACCTACGATTACCGCACCTATGTCCCTGTAATGATCGTATATGCATTAATGCAGCCACTGCTTGCATTAGTGCTGATATATATAAATAATTTGAATAACGGCAGCATAAACAATGGAATAATCCGAATATATTCCGGTGTCGGAGTTCAAATTGCTTTTGGATTTGTGATCATGATAATCCAATTTATCAGAACCCCGAAATTCGCAGATAAAGAATACTGGGCATTCAGTCTGTCGACCAACACAGTCCTGGTTCCCTACTATTTTTCCCAAATACTTTTAAATCACTCAGACAGACTGATGATAGACAGATTTGTAGGCACAGCCAAGACTGCTGTTTACAGCATTGCTCATTCAGCCGCTTTCACGTTATTGGTAATTACGGGCAGTCTTAACAGCACATTCACACCGTGGCTTCATAACAAATTAAAAACAAAAGAGACCTCTGAAGTCAGGAAACTTACATCTTCACTAATAATCCTCATTGCAGTATGTTCGATGATCATTTTCCTGATAACACCGGAACTGATGATGGTCCTCGGCGATGAAAAATATGCAGAAGGCAAATGGATTGTCCCGCCGCTCACATTTGGAGTCTTCATCATTTTCATATACACACTGTTTGCTGATGTGGAACTCTATTTCAGAGGCAACAAATTCGTTACGATAGCATCTATTCTGGGCGCCACAGTAAATATTGTTCTGAATTATCTGTTGATTCCAAAGGTAGGTTATCTTATTGCCGGATATACAACCGTTATCGGATACCTGGTAATGTGTGCCTGCCATCTCATATTCTTACGGATCATATGCAAAAGACAGGATATCAGACCGGAAACACTTTTTGATATCCGCGTTATTCTCCTGGTTACGGTAGTTTTAGGTGCGCTTATGGCAGGTATTATGTGTCTGTATCAGCTCATTCTTATTAGATATATAATATTACTTGGCATAGCAGTAATTCTGTTCATTAAGAGGAACTTGATCATAAAGCTGATTTCAGGAATCAGAAAAAAGGATTAAAGCAGGTGTAAGATGGCATTATATTCAATCGTAATACCGGTATACAATTCCGAGAAAAGCCTTGAGATTCTTTATAACAGAATCGTCAACGTGTTTGACAATGAGCTCAAGCAGCCATTTGAGATGATCCTCGTTGACGACTGTTCAAAGGACAATTCATATAAGATCATAAAACAGCTCTCCGCCAAGGATCCCAGGATCAAGGGAATCCAGCTTGCAGTTAACCACGGTCAGCAGAAAGCAGTATTATGCGGTTTCAGACATACTAAAGGAGACTTCATCATTACCATGGATGACGATCTCCAGCATCCGCCGGAACAAATACACATCCTTATCGATGAGATGAACGCGTCTGATGACTGGGATGTAATCATCGGTGCTTACGACTCCAAGCAGCACAATGTTCTCAGAAGATTCGGTTCGAGCCTGATGAATCTGAGCCATAACATTATTTACAAAAAGCCCAAAGATCTTCATATGACCAGTTTCAGACTCATAAGAAGATATGTTATTGATAACCTCAACAGGATCAACATATCACAGCCTACAGTCGGAGTGCTTTTACTGCAGAGCACCAAGCGCATCAAAAACGTTAAAGTGCATCACGATAAAAGAGCATACGGCAAGAGCGGTTATGACTTTAAAAAGCTCGTCAAACTGTTCCTGCGCAATGTCATAACAAATTCCGATCTTCCATTGCTGGCGGTAATGTACTTCGGTATTTTCAGTCTGATCGCAAGTATCTGTTTAGGATTATTTTTCCTTATCAGATATTTCATAATAGGTATTTCCATAACAGGTTGGACATCAACGATTCTGTTATTGCTGTTCTTTGGAGGTGCAACTCTTTTCTCAATAGGATTGATCGGCCGTTATCTTATCAATATCATGCTCGAAGCCAAGAAGTATCCTGCTTACTATATCAGACAGACTGACGGAGATTTGAAAGATGAGTAAGCTTTTGGTTCTCGGTACAGGAGCAGCTCAGGCTGACCTTATCAGAGCATGTAAGGCAAGAGGCTGGGAAGTCTTTGCCGTCAGTTACAGATCCGGTGACATAGGTCAGCAGTTTGCAGATCACTTTGCAGAGATCAACATCGTTGATGAAGAGGCTGTAAAGGAATACGCGAAAAACAATGGAATAGATTACATCTATTCCACAGGTTCCGACATTGCAATGCCAACTGCTTTCGGCGTGTCAGAGGAACTCGGACTGAATTCATTCTGCAAACCTCAGACGGCAATTATATGCAACAATAAGCATCTTTTAAGAACTGAATTGGGCGCTGATTTCGAAGGCAATGTTCCCTTCCAGTGCTTAACGGATAAGAACGAAGAGATAATGATCCCCTACCCTTTCATGATCAAACCAGTTGATTCACAGGGTCAGAGGGGTGTTTTCAAAATTGAGAATCATGATGATTTCTTAGCACGTTTCGATGAGAGCATGTCTTTTTCGAGAAGCAAAAAGCTCATCATCGAACAGTTCATTTCAGGTGAGGAAATCTCCGTTAATACATATTCAGTAAACGGCAGGATCGTCTTCTCACTTATTTCAGGAAGAGAGTCCTGGGAAGGATATACAGGCGGTCTCATTCACAAACACTATATTCCGGTTCAGTGGAAAGACGACAATGTACTGACAGACCGTGTTAACAGTCTTGTTTCGCGTACATTATCAAAGCTTGGAATTAACAACGGACCGTCCTACTTCCAAATCAAGATCACAGCAGATAAGGTGCCTTACCTCATTGAGGTTACACCCCGTCTTGACGGCTGTCACATGTGGAGACTTATCAGGTATTCAACAGGCGTTGATCTTATGGAACTCACAGTTAATGCCATTGAGAACAAAGAGATTCCTGAAAGCTTCTCATACACTGCTCTTCCCTACGAGACAGAGTTTATGTGCTCCGCTCCCGGTATAGCTTTTAATAAGGCTGATTTTGAGCTTGGTAATTACGAGTTCCTTGAATGGTATTACCAGGACGGCGATACCGTTCACAGAATGAACGGATATAAAGAAAAATGCGGTTATGTAATCCGCAAACTGAATTAATACTGAAATAATAAATCCCCGTCAGGTTTTTGGAGTTCCTGCCGGGGATTATTTAAATGCGTTTATTTTCCTTTAGCATCAGTAATTCATGGTGAATGTATCTTTTACCATATTGTAGGATGCCATATCCGTCGAGTAATACTCTACTGAAACGTAGTGCAGTCTGTCTTCGTTATCGTAGAAGTACCATACAGAAAGGATCATGCCGTCCTGATACTCACTGTGGATCTCATATGCTTCAAACCCGCCCATCGTGGTCATCAGGTAATATGCATTTGTAACATCGCTGGATTGCTGCAATGCCTCAATGCTGGAACTGACGATCATTTCAATATCAACACCTACACCCTTGTTGTATACATCGGGCATTACAGTCAGGTTGATGATCGCAGAAGTATCCCTGTTGATACGCTGATCTCTTGCAAGATAATAATCACTCATGCCGTCTGCTTCAGTCCAGTAATCCCATGTTCCTTCTGTAAGGAAAACATAACCGGTAATGCTGTCACCCATTACTTCAGTATCACTGTCGTATGTGGGTTCAACATATGTGTCGGTAGCAGATGTTGTTACAGGGTCTGTTCCATAAGCAGAAGTCGTTACAGAAGTGGAAGAACCAAAATATGCTTTGAAATCCTTTTCGAGTACGAAAGTAACATATGAAGCAGCTTCCATGTTGCAGACATCAAGAACGTTATATGTCTCGCCGTCTTCTTCAGGTGTCAGGTAGAATCCGAAGTAATGAACTGTCCAGGGATCTCTGTCCTGTTTCTCGCCGTCTACGATGAGTTCCTCATAGTCAAGGCAGATGCAGAGGAGGTTTTCCATCTCATATTCTTCATTCATGCTGATCATGGAGCGGATTTCGCTCTTCTCTACGCCTAATTCGGAGATGTCTTCAGTAATGTAGTCGAAAGCATCTTCTCCTGCATAGATCTGATACTTACCGGTATAGTAATTATCAGATGTATCAAGATAAGTCTGGTAATAGGTGAAAGACTTTGTCTTCTTATCGAAAACCATATAAGAGTTATCACCTGTAGTGATCCAGTTATTCTTCTCAATCATGTTTACATAATCGATGCCGTCATCGTCATCATCATCGTCATCGACGCGACGGGTTGTTGAGACAATACCCAGGTCTTCAAATTCGCTTGTAAAATCGTCCCACTCCGGTGACAAGAAGAATGCCGTCAAAGACAACATGATGATCGCGGAAATAATAAGACCTGCAATGGCAAGTCCCTTACCCTTCTGCTTTTTAACAATAGCTACGATCAAGCCGATAGCGCATAACAGGAAGCCGATAGGACAGGTAATACCCAAGGTAGCAAGACCTACCAAAGACAAAATGAAACCAGCTACGCAAAGTCCGTTTTTCTTCTCTTTCTTAACAACGGGCTGTGTTATCGGCTGGGCATATACAGGCTGTACAGGCTGAGCTGCAGGCTGGATAACTACCGGCTGAGGCGCGGGCTGCTGATATACAGGCTGGGGTGCGGGCTGCTGGTAAGCAGGCTGAACGGGCTGTGCTGCAGGCTGCTGGACCGGAGCCGGTAAAGGACCTCCGCAGCTTGTACAAAACTTGGCTCCATCGTTATTGCTTGCTCCGCAATTAGGACATACTGCCATACAAAAATCTCCTTCGTAAATATTCCAAACGACCCGTCGCACAGGCGGGCCGCTTATTAACTGTCTGCTTCGCCGCTGACTTTTTCTTTTTTAGCGGCTTTGATGTTCTCTCGTTCATGACGCTCATCTTTGGTTTTCTTCCTGGCTGTAAGCCACGGCACTGCAATCTGTCTGTAAATATAAGAAAGCATTGCAGCAAGCGGGATGGCGAGGAGCACGCCCGGAACGCCCCAGATCTTGCCTCCGACAACGAGGAAGACAAGGATCAGGAATGCAGGAACCTTGAGAGCGGAACCGAAAAGTCTCGGCTTGATGACGTAACCGTCAATAAGCTGGAGAACCAGTGTGAATATGAGGAACGGAATAACGAAATGCGGTTCTGCAAGGAGCAGGATCACTGCACCGATAAATGCTCCGACAAACGGACCGAATGTCGGTGCAAGATTGCAGAGGGCAACTACTACGGAACAGAATACCGCGTAAGGCATATGGAATGCGAACATGAATATTGCATTGACTATTCCGACGATAAGGGCATCGACAAGTTCGCATACGATGAATCTTGAGAATATGCTGTTGAATTTGTTCCATACATCTTTGAAGTTATCGTAATGCTGTGTCGGAATAACAAGGAAGAAAAATTCACTTAACAGCTCGACAAGCTTCTTCTTTCCGATAAGGAAATAGAATGCAAGGATAACGCCGATGAGGAAATTGAATGTGTTGGAAACAAGATCAGTCGAGAACTTGATAACACCGGACGGGGTCATGTCGTTGCTGAAAACAAACTTCATGACGATCGCGGGAAGATTACTCTGCTCATCAATATAGTTGATAATGCTGACTTTAATATCCTGATCAAGTTCAGTTGAAAGAACGAGTTCCTTAAGGCTGCTCATGTAGCCTGAAAGTCCCATTGCAAACGTAGTGATGTTTTCGATGAGCATAGGAGTAATGACCACTATCAGCGCTACGAAAAGACCCAAAACAAAAATAAGGGATATTACCGCGGACAGGATCCAGGCAGCATCCTCATTTTTCTTTATGCCCTTTTTAAGACGCTTATAGATGAAACACGCAAGGGGATTTACCGTATACGCAATTACCGCACCGATGATTACGGTTGATGTTATCGTAAGAAATGAATTGAAGAACTCCTTAAAGTTTCCGATATGCGATACGAGCATATAGAAAACTACTACAAGGCAAAGGGAAATCGTGAGTCCTGCCCACCTGTTCTTCTCATATTTATTAAAACGTTCTTTATATTTAACCATGCGAGTATTATATCAGGATGACATCGATAAACAACCATAAAAGAAAACTCCCGCAGATTGGTGCGGGAGTAGGATTTACTGTTACAAATTATATTCAGATGTAAGTCAAGTTCCGATTGATCTGTTGATTCAATTCTTGAGAGAAACTCAAATTTAAGTAAAAACTTACTTGGAGGAAACTAGTGAATCAAGCAAGACCAATCGTCTGCTTGTTTGTGCTTCACTTCCCATTGGTCTCACCTCCTTAGAACTTTTAGAGTTCCTTTTCTTGATGGCTTGAGTATAGCACAGTAAATGTCAGAATGTGTTACCAAAAAATGAACGATTGCTGACATCGATATGTCTATGAGATATCAGTAAGCTTACACGCAAAGATATTTGATTTTATTGGGGTGCCGGGATGCCGAAGTCCTTATCGCCGTCCCTGGAAAGGAACGTCATCGGCGGAAGCTCTACAACGCTGCCGTCTGCTGAAGATACGGCCTTCATGAAGAAAGTCATCTCAGGATGAGGACAGTCGTTAACGGGATTCATTTCCTCATCGTAAAGTTCTGAAACGACAACCGGTGCCATATAGCCGTCAGGCATGAGTACGTTCAATGTATCGCCCTTGAAGAGCTTGTTCTTCTGGGTGACTTTGTTAAGACCTGTAGTACTGTCGAATGAATCAGTAACACCGACAACAAACGCAGGCTTGTTATAAGACTTGTCGGGATCTATCTTTGCATCATCACATGGAGCATCGAAAAAGAAACCCGTATCGTAATCTCTGTGGACAACCTTATCGAGTATATCTTTCCAGTGCGAATCGAGCTTGTAGTTATCAGGATCCTTGCAGCAGAGATCAACAGCTTCCCTGTAGACCTTCGTAACTGCCGCGGCATAGTAAGCGCCCTTGATTCTTCCTTCGATCTTGAAGGAATTGATTCCTGCTTCAAGAAGCTCAGGCACGTGATCGATCATGCAGATATCACGGCTTCCGAAGATATAAGTTCCTCTCTGATCCTCTTCTACCGGAAGCGGCTTATCGGGACGCTTTTCTTCGACAACGTAGTAACCCCATCTGCAGGGCTGCGCGCATGCGCCGCCGTTGGATCTTCTGCCCGTGAAATAGTTAGACAAAAGACATCTGCCTGAATATGAGACACACATCGCGCCATGGATGAAGCATTCAAGCTCAACATCTAACGGGATCGATTTACGGATCTTCTTTATCTGTTCAAGTGATACTTCACGCGCGAGAACGATTCTCTTTGCACCCTGTGAAGCCCAGAAATTGCATGCTGCGCTGTTTGTTACGCTTGCCTGTGTTGAGATGTGGATCTCAAGGTCTGGACAAAGCGTGCGTGCCATCGTAAATACACCTGGATCAGAAATTAGGACAGCATCAGCGCCGCTCTCTTTTCCGACGAACTTTATGGCATGTTCAAGTCCTGAAAGCTCTTCTTCAGTGGGCATGACGTTAAGCGTTACATAGCACTTTACACCGTGGTCGTGAGCGTAGGCAATTCCTGCCTTCATCTCTTCTTCGTTGAAGTTATCGCTGAATGCACGAAGGCCATAGCTCGTACCGGAGAGATAGACAGCATCAGCACCGTATGCAACTGCTGCGCGGAGTTTCTCGGGATTGCCTGCCGGGCTTAAGATCTCAAAACGTGAACGGTCGTAACCCATATTACTTCCTTTTCGAAAATGCCAAATGTTAAGTATCGGGCAAGATAACCAGACCGCTTGTCTCTGTGGTCTCTTCTGTCTCAGAAGTCTCTGTCTCTTCTTCTCTTACCCAGTTATCTCTGTACTTCTCAACGTTGTCCTCATGCTGTGAGAGCGTTGTAGCGAAAGCCGTGCCGCCGTCAATACCGGTAGCGCAGAAATACATATAGTTGCAGTTCGGCTCGGGATAAAGAGCTGCAGAGATCGCATCGATACCGGGCATGCAGATAGGTCCCGGCGGAAGTCCCGGATGCGTGTATGTGTTATAAGGACTGTTGATGCTGAGCTCGGCATCCGTATGAAGGATGGAAGGCTTGCCGCCGTTCATCTCAACAAGATAATTGATGGTTGCGGAAGATCCGAGGAACCTCATATCCTCATCGTCAGAATCAAGACGGTTATGGAATACAGCAGAGATGAGCATCATGTCTGAAGCCCTACCTGTCTCCATCTGGATAACGGAAGCAAGAGTGATGATCTCATCCATGGAATAACCGAGTCTCTCGGCTCTTACGTAGTACTCGTCGTAAAGCTTGCTCTGCGTATTGTTAAGGAATCTTCTGATGATGGATTCCGGACTTGCGTTAACGTCGAAATAGTAAGTATCGGGATAGAGGTATCCGGAAAGGATATAGTCTCTTCCCTCTTTGATCTCGATCTGTGATACGAATTCATAATCCGTGAAAAGGTTAGGCGAATTCATGCACTTGTCGAACTCTGCGTCGTCGAAGTTAAGTCCGGCCTCATGCAGGATCTTCTTTACGTCGTAATATGTCGAACCTTCAGGGATCGTGACCTTAACTGCGGCAGGCTCAAGAGTTAAGAAATACATGAGCTCGTCATAGGAGAAGCCTTTTAACAGGTAGTGCGTACCTGCTACGTATGCTCCGTCAAAGCCGTTCAGTTTGCTTATGATCGAGAACAGGAACTTATTCGTGATAAGTCCCTGGTCGTATAATTTATCCGCAATATCGGAAGTTGAATCACCGCTCTTGATTACGACACATATGGCGCCTTCAGTCTCCTGGGTGATCTTGTACTTGCCTGCCTCAATATCTGTCTTGAGGGCATTAAATCTCTTATCCTGTGAGATGACATAGTTATAGCCGACGTATACGCCGCCTACAGCGAATCCGAATAACAGGAGGATAACGATCAATATACGGAGAGCGACCCTTACCTTGCCGGATAACATCAGTAAAAATTCACCCCCGATATAGATTTAAGATCAAACGTCCTTCTTTGCCTTTGCAACAGTCTTGGCACGCAGATCGTTATTAAGTATCTTCTTGCGAAGTCTGATGCTCTGAGGAGTTACTTCACAAAGCTCATCATCTTCAACAAATTCCAGGCACTGCTCAAGGGAGAATGTAAGGGGCGGTGTAAGACGCATTGCGTCATCCGCTCCTGCAGAACGCATGTTGGTTACATGCTTCTTTTTGCAGACATTAACGGTAATATCATCAGGCTTAGGGTTGATACCTACGATCATGCCTTCATATACCGGTGTGCCTGCTCCGATGAAGAGTGCACCTCTGTCCTGGGCATTGTACAATCCGTAGGTTACAGCCGTTCCGGTCTCGAATGCTACGAGCACTCCCTGACCTCTCGTCTCAATGTCACCTGCGAAGGGTTCAAAGCCCGAGATAACGGAGTTCATTATACCATTGCCCTTAGTGTCGGTCAAAAACTCGGTACGGTATCCGAGGAGTCCTCTGGAAGGGATCTTGAACTCAAGACGTGTATATCCCTTTGTAGGAGGAAGCATGTTGAGAAGCTCTCCCTTACGCTTTCCGATCTTCTCCATAACAGGACCTACGAAGTCCTCAGGAACGTCGATTACGAGCTCTTCTACAGGTTCACAGAGAACGCCGTCGATCTCCTGCATGATGACCTTCGGCTTACTTACCTGGAACTCATATCCTTCACGGCGCATTGTCTCGATGAGGACTGAGAGATGGAGCTCTCCTCTGCCCTTTACGATGAATGCTTCTGTTGTATCTGTCTCTTCAACTCTCATGGAAACGTTTGTCTCGATTTCCTTGAAGAGTCTGTCTCTTAAGTGACGTGATGTAACGTACTTACCTTCCTGACCTGCGAAAGGGCTGTCGTTTACAGAGAATGTCATTGCGATTGTAGGCTCGTCGATCTTAACGAACGGGAGCGGCTCGGGTTCATTTGCATCGCAGAGAGTGTCACCGATGTTGATGTCAGCGATACCTGCAACGCATACAATCTCACCGATTGATGCGGAAGATACTTCCTCACGGCCGAGGTTGTGGAATCTCAAGAGCTTAACTACTCTTGCGTTTCTCTTGCCGTCTTCGCCGTATGTTACGAGAGCAACGTTCTCGCCCTGCTTGATAGTACCTCTCTCAACTCTTCCTACGCCGATTCTGCCGATGTAAGGGTCAGAGTCGATGTTGGATACGAGAAGCTGCATGGGACCCTCAGGATCGCCTACAGGGCAGGGTGTGTACTTAACTACTGTATCGAGGAGGGGTGTGAAGTCGAGCTCCTTGCCTTCCTCATATTCCTTAAGATCAAGTGTGGCAACACATGTCTTACCGGATGTATATACAACGGGGAATTCGAGCTGCTCGTCATCTGCGCCGAGCTCAATGAAAAGATCGAGAACCATGTCTACGACTTCAAGAGGTCTTGCGTCGGGACGGTCGATCTTGTTGATGCATACGATAGGCTTAAGGCCGAGTCCGAGTGCCTTGTGAAGAACGAATCTTGTCTGCGGCATAGGACCGTCGAAAGCGTCAACTACGAGAAGAACGGAGTCAACCATCTTAAGAACACGCTCTACCTCACCGCCGAAGTCAGCGTGGCCGGGAGTGTCTACGACATTGATACGTGTACCCTTGTAATCGATAGCCGTATTCTTTGCAAGGATCGTGATACCTCTCTCACGCTCAAGGTCGTTAGAGTCCATAACCTGCTCTACGACAGCCTCATTTTCACGGTAAACGCCAGCCTGCTTAAGCATGGAGTCTACGATTGTTGTCTTTCCGTGGTCTACGTGGGCAATGATTGCGATGTTTCTCAAGTTCTCGATAGTTGTGACTGCCATAAAAATCTCCGTAAAAAAATAGATCAGTTGATCTTAAGTGCTGATACTTCTAATAATTATTAATTTAAACCGAGTAATATTTAACTACTGAACAGCCAATAATTGTGACTGTGATATTTCACAAAATATCAGGATTCTTCGCCACTCTTATTACGCAAAAGGAGACGGATTGGAACGCCTTCAAATCCGAAGTTTCTTCTGAGCTGGTTTTCGAGATAACGCTCATAGGAAAAATGCGACAATTCCTTGTCGTTGACGAAAAGCGCGAACGTGGGCGGCTGTACGGAAACCTGTGTTCCGTAATAGATCTTGAGATGTCTTCCCTTGTCCTGCGGAGTAGGAACCTGGGTAACAGCCTCAGAGATCATCTTATTGAGAACGCTCGTTGTAAGACGCTTCTTTGAATTCTCATATACTGTCTTGATAAGTGCGAAAAGCTTATCTACACGCTGGCCTGTCTTGGCGGAGATAAACAATACGGGAGCGTAATCCATGAAAGGAAGGCGCTGCTTTACGATCTTTGTCATCTCTTCAAGAGTACCTGTCTGCTTATCGATAAGATCCCACTTGTTGATTACGATTACGGAAGCTTTGCCGTTATCGTGGGCGAGGCCTGCAATCCTTGCATCCTGCTCCGTAACGCCTGCTTCAGCATCAACGAGGATAACGCATACGTCAGCCCTGTCGATCGCTGCAAGGGCCCTTACCATCGAATAACGCTCGATTACGTCCTCGATCTTGCCCTTCTTACGCATACCTGCCGTATCGACGATCGTAAATGAACCGTATTCATTCTCGATCAGGGAGTCTATAGTGTCTCTTGTTGTACCCGCAATGTCGGATACGATGCTTCTCTCGGCACCTGCAAGTCTGTTGGACAAAGAAGACTTGCCGGCATTAGGACGGCCGATAATGGCTACCCTGATGGTATCGTCCTTGCCTTCATTCTCGTCTGCCGGCGGGAATTTGGAAATGATCATGTCGAGCATCTCGCCCAGACCGAGCTTGTGTGCAGCGGAGATCGCGCATACGTCCTCGAGTCCGAGATTATAGAATTCATAGAATTCCGGAGGCTGCTCGCCTACATAGTCTGACTTATTAACGCAGACAATGACGGGGCGGCCTGCTTTTCGAAGCATTACTGCAATCTCCTCATCGGCAGCGGTAAGTCCGCTCTTGAGGTCACACATAAATAAGATGACATCTGCCGTCTCGATCGCGATCTCAGCCTGAACGCGCATCTGCTGCAATATGATGTCATCTCCAGTATCGGGCTCAATACCGCCCGTATCGATCATTATGAATTCCCTGCCGCTCCAGGATGTCTCGGCATAGATACGGTCTCTCGTAACACCGGGCGTGTCATGAACTATGGAGATACGCTCTCCATAGATAGTGTTGAACAGTGAGGATTTGCCTACATTAGGTCTTCCCACTATTGCGACAACCGGTTTACTCATGCCGTATTTTCCTTCCTTTGCAATAAAAGAGGCAGTGCCTTTATTCCAAACACCGCCTCGTTAACTAAATACTTCTTATTTATCTCAGATCTCTTCGTCGACTTTGATAACCTGTTTTCCGTCCAGGTAACCGCAGTTCTTGCAGACCGTGCGGCGAAGCATCTTAGCATGACACTGGGGACATTCAACGAGACCCGGCATGTTAAGTTTCCATGCGCTTCTGTGACGAGCTGTCCTTGCCTTCGACCATTTACGCTTCGGATGTGCCATTCATCTTCACCTCTTTCTTTTCACAAATGCTTGAAGATAATACCTTATATTTCTTCGTTTTGCAAGAGCCTTTTTATCGAAAAGATATTCCTTATCGGTTCACCGCTGTCAGGATCGAGCGTATAACTGATCTCAGCGCCGTCAATCAGGCCCCCCGGAAAGTTAATATATTCGGTATCGATCTCTACGTCAATAGGCCCGAAAGACGTGAGCATTGAGCTCTTTGTCCTGTTCCCGACCTCGAAAACCATTCTGGACGTAACGTCCCCATTTCTGATGACGATCGCCTTGGATTCTTCTTTTATTAAAGTTAAAACAAAATGAGTTTCTTTTTCATTCTCATTATGTTTTTCGGTCCAGTTATAAACAGTTCTTGTTCCTTCCTTGGAAACAAGGCCCATTGTCTTAAGGGGCTCGCCGTATAATCCCGTCTTGATCTCAAACAGGCACTTTTCTTCATTACTTGCATTATCCATCAGACGGTCACCTCATATTTATCAGTAGAAAAATGTTTTGTTCCTGAAGGCAGGCCTTCACCTAAGAAAGGCGCTGCAACCTGCTCAAAGAGCTCAGGCTCGTCACTTGTATAAAATTCCCTTACGGGATTGCTGTTGCCTTCAGAAGTTATATCCTCACGGTTTAAGAGCTCCTTTACGACCTGCGCCGTAGCTTCTCCCGTGTTTACGAGGACAACATCGTCGCCCATTACTTCTTTAATAACTTTAGTAAGCAGAGGATAGTGCGTGCACGCCATAACGAGCGTATCAACACCTGCTTCCTTTAATGGCTTTAAGTATTCTTCAGCCGTAAGCCTCGTGACTTCAGTATCCCACCAGCCTTCTTCGGCAAGTGATACGAACAAGGGGCACGCCTGCTGGAAGATCTCGATATCTTTCATGCCAAGCTCTTCTGCCCTTCTCTCAACCGCATCTTTATATACGCCTGTGGATACTGTTCCTTTTGTGGCGATAATGCCTATCTTGCCGTTCTTTGTGGATCTGCAGGCCACGTTGGCACCCGGTGTAACCACTTCTACGACCGGCACATTGGCTCTCTTCTTCAGTTCTTCATAAGCGTAAGCGCTCGCGGTATTGCATGCGATTACGATCATCTTGACGTCCTTGGTCTCAAGGAACTTAAGATTTTGAAGCGAGTAACGGATTACGGTGCTTCTGGACTTGGTTCCGTAAGGAGTCCTTGAATTGTCACCGAAATAGATAGTGCTCTCTCCGGGCACTGCTTTCCATATCTCTCTGAGAACCGTAAGTCCTCCGATACCTGAATCGAAAACTCCGATCGGTCTGTTATCAGTCATTTATTGATTCTCCCCTTATTTAAGGCGGACATTGTAATCTGGTCCTATTTTAAAGGTTTTGCCAGACACGTCAATGTGCATGTTGTTTTTGGGGACCCTGCCGAACATGATCTGGCAGCTGAACAGCTGCTGGTATCTTACCTTCTTGCCGTCCTTGGTCTCAAAGTGCATATTGACCTTGTTTCTGCCATAATTTCCGTCACCCAAAACAGGATGTCCCAGATGGGCGAACTGCGCCCTGATCTGATGGGTCCTGCCCGTAACGAGCTCTAATTCAAGATCCGATACGCTCTCGCCGTCAGGTCCGACATCTTCGAATGTCTTGAGGATCCTGTACTTCGTCGCAATATCAAGGTCTCCGGGCTGCTTTTCGTCGTGAATGTAAACTTTGCCCTGTTTTGTCTTTTCGAGATAGCCCTTAACTTCCTTATAGATCGTACCATCCTCGCCTACTGCAGGCTCTCCGACAGAAGGTTCGCCGAGCACGAGCGCGCGGTATCTCTTAACAACGAGGTTATTCTTAAAAAGTTCCACGCAGTCAGCCAGAGCCTGCTTATTCTTGGCGATAAGTACGAGACCTCCCGTATTCATGTCGATCCTGTGGCAGAGCTCTGCTTCCTTGAATTTGGTGGTATTACGGATCTGGTCGATGAGAGTGTCTTCGATGTCGCTCTTTCCCGAATGTACGGCGATTCCCTGTGATTTGTTGACGATGAGAAGTCCTTTTGTCTCAGCTACTATCTCAAACATCTTCTCCTGGGTTTTGGCCTTCGGAGCGGCCTTAGAAGCGCCGTCGAAAAGATCATCCGGCAGCCATATCTCTACGACATTGCCTTCTTTTACTGCGATGTCTTTGTTGACCTTTTTGCCGTCGATCCTGATGTCACGGCGCTTGAGCGCATGGAACAGATCCGCAGATTTAAGCTGGGGATATGCCTCCTGGCACGCCTTTACGACATGAAGTCCGTCCTGGACTCTTGTTACTTTAAAATCACGCATTTACTGCCTCTTCCGGTTTATTCTTCTTTTCTTTATATTCCTTGGCGAAAATGAACAGGCAGAAGACTACAAGATCGATAACGAGGATCTCCAGAAGCTGCATCCACGTTACTGTCTGGTCCTGAAGGACATCTGCCGACAAAGCGCCTGATAGAATCGGAACAAGATTATTATTCAGGAAGTGCATAGCAACGCAGATCCAGATATTGTTGGTCTTAAGATAAACGAATCCGAAGAAAATTCCAATTGAAACACATGTGATAATCTGTCCTACGATCATCTGCGGAACTGAATCCTCGGTATAGAACATCGTATCGACAGGAAGATGCCACAGACCCCATACAACGCCCAGAAGGATAACGCCCAATTTCATTCCGAATTTCTTCTGCATTATAGGCTGGAGGAAATATCTCCATCCGTATTCCTCGCCGAAGAAAGCAACTATCGTCATAAGATAATTAAACGGAAGGCTTACAATGCTGGCATAGAACAGAGGCTGTTTAAACAGCTGGGCATACTCTGTAAAGAACTCAGATAAGTTGTTATTTGCGACACCCTCAATGATGACGGGCAAGAATACTCTCAGAATATAAAGAGCAACATAAAGCAGCGCGAGCAATATGCCCTTGCGCTCGTTGTTCCTTGAAAGGCCTGCAAACTTACGTCTCTCCCTGCCGGCTACGAAATATCCGATCCACATAAGGACAGAAGCAATAATGAGAATATACTGTCCGGCAATTAAATACAGCGTAGAAAGATTGATCGTTGTCTGGCTTCCCGTGAGATCTGCAGTATCACTTGTTAAACCCAGATAAGGTGCAAGATCAAAGACCTCATCCGGTCCGAAAGGATTTGCAAAAACACTAAGCAATCCCAAAACGAGTTGGATCACATAGTTGATGACTATAACCGTCATGAAAAACTTCGGAACACGTTTCTCTCCTTTGTAAAACAAAAGGAATCCCAAAGCTACACCCGCTGCGGGTGCACACATCTGGGCATCTACTATCTGTGTAAGATCATAACCGTGCTGCTTTCCGATATACATAGGGATCATCATGAGATATGAGATTCCGTATGCGATCGCGATAAATACTAACAGCCGTTTCTTATTTAACGATTTATCCCCTAAAGATTCCATAATATTCTCCCCATATGCAATATCATAGTTGCAAGATATTTTACCACAAAGGAGAACTGCAGACTTTAAGCCTTCGGGATAGGCAAAAGGCTCCTTGTATGCGCCTTGTATTCGGCATAGCCGGGCTTCTCAGACTGTCTCTTGTCAGCCATTGGAATACTTACCGTTAAGAAAAGAATTGTGTTGGCTAGAGCGCCTGCAGCAAACCACCAGTGATCAGGCATGACGGATATGGCCTGTATAGCTACTCCCCACCACATAAGGATCTCACCGAGATAATTGGGGTGTCTTGCATACTTCCAAAGGCCCGTGCGGATAAGGCCGTGCTGACCGCTCTTTCTGTATCTCTGCATCTGCATGTCTGCTGCGAGCTGAAGCGTTGCAGCACCGATACAGACAGCCGCGCCTATATAGCTTCCGGCATTCGCTCTAAGCTGATATTGAGTTACGTAAACTGCCGGAAGAGTAGTCAGATAAACAATGAGTGTGGGCATCAGATGAATCCCCAAGAAATTGATTAACGGATAAAACTTGCCCGTATCTTTCTGGAGCTTGGTATAACGCCAATCCTGATGGTTAAGACCTCCGAAAACATATGCCCAGTTACCGGTAAGCCTTATTCCCCAGTAAACGATGGAAACCAAAAGCAGAATAGTTGCCGGTGCCGAAATATTATTTGTCAGGGCAAATCCCGCAACGATCACTATCGGCTGGACACTCCAGTAAGGATCGTATACGGAAGCGTTTTTGAATATCAGACTGAACACGAAAACAAATACGGTAGCAGCCACATCAGCGATCAGAAGACTTATCCAAGTCAGGTACCGCAGTGACATAAAAACCGCCACACCCAGAGCCGCGGCCAGAACATAGATAACCGTAATTACGATAATGCTTTTTGCTTTGCTGTTCTTGATGGAATCCATAAGTTATCAGCAGTAGTTTTTAACTTTACCGACTGACACATAATTGTCGGTAATAGCAGCGAGGTCAGTACCTTCAGCGCCCTTCCAGTCAGGAACGAGCTCAACCTGATAAATGGTCTTGTCGCCTTCTTTTCCTATCTCTTTATAAGAACCCGTAAAGAATGATTCCTGTGAGATCGTGCAGCCGTATTTGATACCCTTGCACTCTTCGATCGTGCATCCCGGAAAATTGACATTCCATATCTCGTTATCACCTAAAGGCTTATCGATAAGTTCAGTTGCAAGCTGCTCTAAATACTTATCGGTAACTTCATGGGTACCGATGTGATTCTCTGAAAAAGCGATGGTATGGATCTTCTGGTTTGCAGCTTCCAAAGCAGCACCGACAGTTGCAGAATACTGGATGCCGGATGCGATGTTATAGCCTTTGTTGATTCCCGTGAATACCACGTCAGGTCTGCCGGGTACAACGGTCGTGATGCCGAAAGACACACAGTCAGAAGGAGTTCCGGTAGTCGTGAATGCATGAACGCCTTCAACCGGGAAATCTACTTCCCATGCCTTAAGCGGCTCCCAGAAGTTTGCCGCATGGGACATCGAACTGAACTGTCTGCACGGAGCTACGACCCATACTTCTCCGAACTTCTTTGCCATTGCAGCAAGTCTTGCAAGCGCTTCGGAATCTATACCGTCGTCGTTGGATACCAATATCTTTCTCATATATAAATCACCCTGATAATTATTTAAGTTTATAGACTGCGTTGAGGTTCAGACGGTTAAAGTTACCGTCATCAGGAGTCAGTGTTCTTTCAAATGATATACCTTTATGCTCAAGGCATATATCAAGAAACAACATAAAAATACCTATATCAATGCTTCCGAAATAAGCAAGTCTGAAAGGCGGGATTATGCCGTGCTTTCCGGGACGTCTGTAGCGGTATACATCAAGCGTTCCGTCACCTTTGTTGACGACTTTCCAGGGCTGGATGTTGCATGCAGTAGGAGTGAGTCTTACGACTTCCGTAACGCCTTCTATCGCTTCACCTTCCCAGAACTCTTCCACGGGTACGCGGATAAATGTCGAGAGGTCTCCCGGTGTTCTGAATTTGGAATCATCATCGATCTTGCGGATGGCCATCATGATGACGTACTCAAGGCCCTGATACTTACGTTCTTTGGTCCTTCCTACGCCGAACCACAAAGGTCCTATGCCCTTGCCTGTCAGATAGAGATCGAGCTGCTCGCCGATATAACCTATGTTCTGAAGGTATCCCGGCTTCTTTTCGCTGTAGATCAGAATGCAGTATTCCTCGCCTCTGTTGCAGCTCGTCTGTGAACCCGGAACGATCTTTATCTTTGTGTTGATGCCTTCGAAAAGAGGAGTGAACTTGTACCACATCTCTTGTATCTCATTAAGTTCTTCCTGACTGATCTTTTTGCCGTCAGGCTCACCATATCTGTGGAAAGATTTACGCTTAAAGATAAGGTCATAATAAGATGTGTCCATAAGGCGCCCTCCAGGTCTTGTTCCGCTAATTATTCTAACATAAGAAACCCTCGCAAAAGAAAGGCTGCCTCTTATTTGAGACAGCCTTTATCAATTACCTGATTTGTATGTCTTATCAGCCCTGGCTTACGACATAAGCGAAAAGGAATACGACAGGTGAATTCCAGTAGATAGTAACCTCGTTGAGTGAGTATGCCTGGTCGTTATCTGCATAGCAGAGAGCAGGAGCAGTACCGGTCAAAGTAGATTCTGCGTAAGGATCTTCGAGGTTCTGGTCAGGACCGCCTGCGATCATGCCGGGAACAGCAGAGCCTGTTGCCTCAGAAGGTCTGTGGTGAGGTGACTCAGGAGACAGCGTGCCGTAACCTGTAAGGAAGCAGTAACCTGTTCCGTTTGTACCGAGGAGATAATCGAGCTGTGATCTTGCGATCATGTCGCCCTTGTTATCGCCCTTTACTGCATCATAGAGCAGGAAGTACATACCGTTGTTTGCGATCGTCATGTTGCTTCCCCAAGGATATTCCTTAAGTGAAGAGTGATAGCTGTCAGCAGCTGTAGCAGCTTCGATATCGGAAAGACCGCTCATGAAGTTTGTAAGTACTACATCATAGATCTTGCCCTTTGTTGAAGCTGAGAGATATGCATAAGCAGCATACGCGCCTACACCCTGCCAGCCGAGATCGCCTGCGTTGGGAACGCCTGAACCTGCAAGAGCAGCAAATGCGTCATCATAAGCAGCATCGCCTGTAGCCTTAAAGAGCTCTGCATAAGCCCAGATTCTCTCGTCTGCATCGTTCTGGTCAGGATATTCACCTGTAGCGATACCGTCGGGATTTACGGCACCCTCAAAGTTAGGATGTGCATCAAGATATTCTGCAGCAAGCTTAGCCGCATCAAGGCACTTAGCTGCATACTCGGAATCGATATCAGCATATACAACTGAAGCCATAGCCATAACTGCTGCGAAATCGCCTGTAGCTGTTGTGGATACAGGGCAAACGATGAGTTCACCTGTCTCCTCTTCAGGCATTACGAATGCAGGGAAGTTAGCACATGTTACCTTGTGGTAAACGCCGCCGTCAGCTGCCTGCATCTTGAAGAGCCAGTCAAGCTCAAACTTAACTTCGTCAAGAACATCAGGAACACCGTTGCCGGATTCGGGAATGCCGAGGTCGTCGTCAAATGCGCTGGGATAGAGTGAGTAAGCGAGCATGAGGTCAGCTGCTGCCTTAGCGCCGGATACGACATATCTGCCGTAGTCGCCTGCATCGTGCCAGCCGCCTGATACATCGATAGTCTCATCAGTGCCGTAGATTGTTGCTTCGCCGGTATGGCATGCAGGGTGAGCATAGTCACCTGCGAGGTCTTCTGTAAGCTCAACGCCACATCTCTGCAGATAGAACATACGGAGTGTTGCCTTGAAAGCGTCATCGTAAACGTCATCAGCAATAGCGAACTCATAAGATTCCTCGCTGCCTGATACAACCTTGTATGTACCGGGAGTTGTTACGGAAGAGAAGTCAAATCTTGCCTCGTCTCTTCCTGTGCTCTCGTTATATGCAGCTGCCTCAACAGCACCCTCATAAACAACGGCACCTGTAGCAACGTCAACAACTGTTGCCTTGTCTGCAATCGCATCACCGTGGAATACGGCTACCTTATATCCTGTAGGGAGATAACCGATCTGGTTGAGGTTAATAGCTGCCGTTGCAGGTCCGAAGCCTGCGCTCGGGTCATAACCTGAATCATCAATACATCTCAAATCAATATTATCGTACATAACAGAATGCTCTACGTTCTCCAGACCGTCGAACTTGCCCATGTTGAAGCAGAGTCTCGGAGCCGGGTCACTTGCCTCCTCCATTGTGAATGTGTATTCAAAATGCTGTACTTCAGTAGTTACGTGAATCGTGTCGATGTTATAAGGATGGTAATCGCTGCCGTTGATCTGGATTCTGTACTCAACGTCACGCTCGATAGTTGCGTAGCAGTCGAAAGACATCACATATGTACAATTCTGATAAAGAGCAAATCCGTCATAGAAAAGCTGGTTTGCCCAGTTAACAGTACCGATCGTCTTTACGTCATACTGAAGCTCACCCTTGCTGTTAACGGAAACAGTTCCGTCACCGCCTTCAAGATATGTTCCCCAGGTGTGCTCTTTTGAAGCGAAGTCACCATTCTCGATCATATTGAATCCCATGATCGAATTGGGATCTTGCGTCGGTTCTGTCTCTTCGCTTGTCTCAGGAACGGTCTCTGAATCAGAAGGTTCCACAGATTCGGAAGGAGCAGGTTTGGTACAGGAAGCCAGGCCAATCAGCATGGAACCTGCCAGGATCGCACTTACGATTTTCTTCTTCATAATAAGCCTCCAAACAGCATGGATTTGCGTTAAAACAAAGCGATTATAACATCACGGGAAGTCAAATCATATCAAATAGATATTATATATTTATATTCAGTTGCCCTGACCTGCGCGCGAAAAAACAAAAACCGCAAACGTCATATAGGAACGTCTGCGGTTTATATTGGCTGCCGAACAAGGATTCGAACCTTGACAAACGGTGTCAGAGACCGGTGTGCTACCGTTACACAATTCGGCAATGAGTTTTACAACTCGGAGATTATAGCAAAGTGATTTCTGAAAATCAATACAGATAAATGCTTTTTATTCATTTATCTTTTCGAGAGGCGGCATAGCGCCAATTTCAGTCAGTTTCTGCCTTACTTTGCCCATGTCCTCATAGATCGGAATTTTGTTGGCCGGGTTGCGCAGAGCATAGGCCGGATGGTAAGTCGTCATGATGAAATATCCGTTCTTCTCTATAAAACGGCCTCTTACGTCATGCATTACGGGCTTTGTACCGAAGAATCCCTCGTATGCTGTAGAACCGCAAAGGAGTATTACCTTCGGCCTTACGAGCATGAACTGCTCGGCAAGCAGAGGCTTGCAGGCGTGAATCTCCTCAGGAGTAGGACGCCTGTTCTGGGGAGGTCTGCACTTGGCGATGTTACAGATATGGTAGTCGTTGTTGGTAAATCCATAGCTGCCCAGAAGGTTTTGAAGGAGCTGGCCGGATCTTCCTACAAAAGGCAGACCCTGGATATCCTCGTTCTCGCCGGGTGCTTCGCCGATAATCATGAGCGGAGCTTTTCTGCTTCCCCTGTATATAACGACATTGGTAGCGCCGTCTCTCAAGCCGCAGTTCCTGCAGCTCTTGCATTTGCCTTCAAACGCTTCCCACTTCATCTCAAAATCGTCTGCCATATCAACCTCACTTGAACATTACGACCGTAATGCCGTCATTATGTAAACCCCAGTCGCGGTCCCTTGAGACCACCGGGTGCTTTGCGCTCATGTCACGTCCTGCAGATGAGAAAGGTCCGAAATCCTCACCCGGACAGTAAGACTTGATCATACCGCGGGCAACATACTTACGGAGCTCAAGTCCTATCGCCTGCTTGATCGCACCGCCCGTTCCTGAAGAACCGTAGCCGTGCACGATCTTGGCAAAAGGCTGGCCTGAAGCCCTCGCGCGGTAAATGCCGTTCTGGAGCTTGACCATCGCCTGCTGTACCGTAGGATGTCCCTGTTCGATATTAATGATCTGCATCTGTCACCTCTTAAACATATCCAATTATACAGCATGCGATATAATAATCTCATGAGACTCGACAGATTACTCGCAAACAGCGGTTTAGGCACAAGATCACAGGTCAGGGATAAGATCTCCAAAGGCAGCGTCCAGGTAGGCGGCACCGTCATTACCGATGCATCTTTTCACGTGTCCGAAAATGACGCTATCATCTACGACGGCGAGCCCATCAATTGTCAGACAAAGCTCTACTATCTTCTCGATAAACCCGACGGAGTTCTTACCGCAATGGAAGACAAGCGCCTCCCCTGCGTCGCGGATTACATTCCCTCCGAGCTCATGTCCAAGAAGCTCTCGCCCGTCGGCAGACTCGATTACCACACTTCAGGACTTCTCATAATCACCAATGACGGAGAGCTCTCACACCGCCTCCAGTCACCCAAATACGAAGTTCCGAAAATCTACCTCGCAACATTCAGAGGCCTTGCCTGGACCGAAGAAGAGATCTCCACGGTCGCGAACGGATTTACCATAAGGGATAAAGGCTACGCAGAGCAGATCGCTCCTGCAGATCTTAAAGTCATCGATTCTTCTGAAGACGGATTCTCACAGGCCCTCCTTACCCTTCACGAAGGAAAGACTCACGAGGTCAGAAGGATATTTGCAAACTTCAATAAGGAAGTTGTAGCGCTTCGAAGAATAGAACTCGCAGGCATAAAGATAAGCAGAGAGCTTGATTCATGCGGAACGTTCAGACCGCTTACGGAATCAGAATTGAAAATGCTTTTCGAAGCTACGGGAATGGCCTGAAATCAATCTGCGAAAGCCGCATTGATCAGGACCGTGATTACCTGTACTGCCTGGTCGTCATTCTTACTGTTAACGCACTGGCCGAAAACAAGCGAAGTTTTTCCGCTCATCCACTTAGCTTCAATACCAAGTCTTGCACAGACATCCTCATCGACGATCTCAATGCCGATCAGTACCGGTGTATCTGAAAACTCAGAAGGGTCATTAAGGTCTGCGTCGAGCACTCCGTTTTCGAGCATAAGCCTGTTGTTATAATCAACTGCCTGCTGCTCAGTCATGTAGATCGGAATGACACCGGCCTTTGCCTCGTCGGTAAGTCCGTCCATTATCCTGTCGTAGATCGGAGCAAGGTCCTTAAATGTGCTGAAATAATACGGATAGGATTCCTTATCGGAAATCATGACGTCAGGATCCATATAGAACATTGCGTTGAACGTCTCGTTTCCGTAGTCCTGCGCGGGAATGTCCTGATCGTTCGGAACAACTAAGTCGGCCATGCCGATATAAGGGCTCTTGATGCCATCTGCAATAAGTGCTTCACGCATGTATGTATCGTCCAGTCTCATGTGACCGAAAACAACGACCGTGCAATCAGATCTTACATTAGTTGCCACGCCGATGATGACTGCGATCGCAGCTATCGCAATGACGATTCCGAAAACAAAATTCTTCCAGTTGTAGTGGATAATGTTTTTCCAGTCACTCTTATATCTGCCGAAATACTTCGGTTCGGAGACCCTTCTCTCTTCTTCCTTCTGCCTTCTTTCGCGTCTGCCTGAAGCGATGTCATAAACGGCAGAGATCTCTTCTTCCATCTTAACGGATTCAGGATCGTCCTTGCCTCTGTAGTGCTTGGACATCTGCCAGAAGCGGTCATCTATGACCTTAATGTCTGCATCAGCATCAAGGCCCATGTATTCCAGAGCCTCTTCGCGTGTCATCGATGCAAACTTATCTTCAGCCTTCTCTGTTTCTATTTCAGAAGGCTTCTTATCTTCATCATTTCCTGATGCTTTATCGTTATTATTCTGAATCACGGTATTAAATCTTCCTTCGCAGAAAGCGGCAACCCTCTTAGCTATTTCAAGCCCGGCAGAATCAATGAGGACAAGATTCTCAAGTCCGCTCTTTTTAAGATTGGCAAGGAGCACTTTCTTGCTCCAGATGACATCATTTTCGCTGATTCCGGGGTCTGCTTTAAAATCCACAGTCATGCTCTTGCAAGAGTATCTCATGACCATGTCTGCAGCATGCATCATGGGGGTTCTGAAATCATCTCTTTTGACTTGCCCCTTCAATACAACAAGGACGATATTCTCGTCCTTCCTGTACTCAACTTTTATAAATTCCGAATCAAATACTTCGTTCATTTAACTCCTGTTTACAAGCATTTGATCGCAAGGCGTATCACATTCATCGCGGCGGTCTGGACATCACTTAACGTAAGTCTGCCGTTATGTACTGCGGTAATAATGTCTTCCACATTTTTGGCACAGCCGGGCATCTGCATGTCGCATCCGGCATATACGCACAATCTTGAGAATGCCGGCGGATACTTGAGGCTCTTCTCATCATAACCGAGGAATTCTACATCTTCGAAAGAAGAGAACCAGTCGGTCATGACTGCGCCTTCATAGTCCCACTCATCTCTGAGTACGCTTTGGAGCAGCTCGTAATTGTTTGCTGTATGTATTCCGTTAAGGAGATTGTAAGAACACATTACACAGAAAGGCTGTGCAAGCTTAACTGCAATCTCAAATCCTCTAAGGTATATGTCACGCAGAGCTCTTACTGAAACGTGAGAGTTGCTGAACATTCTGTTGTCTTCCTGATTGTTACATGCGAAATGCTTGATCGTTACGCCCTTGCCGTCAACAGACTGTACACCGATAGTATCAGCTGCAGCGCAAAGACCTGTAACGAGCGGATCTTCTGAATAGTATTCGAAGTTTCTACCGCACAAAGGATTTCTGTGAATATTCATTCCGGGAGCAAGCCAGAGATGAACTCCGTACTCTTCCATCTCTTCACCAACCAGACGGCCAAGCTTTTCAATAAGCTTCAGGTTCCAGGTGCATGCGAGTGCCGTAGCAACCGGGATCATGGTGCAGTACTGATAGTAATCAACTGCATCAGCAGGAGTATCTTCAGGGAACTCGTTTCTGATATGGCCGAACATCTCGCCGCCTCTTAAGAGGTCGCCCTCCCTTGTAGCCTTGAAATGAGGCTGGAGTCTTAATCCGGCAGGACCGTCAGCCATAACGAGAGGCTTGATCCTTCTTGAATGCTCAAAACGTGATGTTGTCTCTGCAGCAGCGCCGGGAACATTCATTGCGGAAGAGAAAACGATATCCTCGAAACCTTCCTTGATGTAGTTACCGACAAGAAGCTCTGCAAGTTCTTCCAGTGAGAATTGTGCAACGAGTTCTGCAACACCTGCGTTACGTCCAATAACGGAACCTAATGTGAGAACCTCATCTCTTCTCTGGTCGATATGAGTCTCTGTAACGCCTCTGTATCTGATAACGCTTCTTCTGACGCGTGACAGATCAAGCTTGAATCTTCTTGTGCATGCAGCAAGCTGTGCATCTTCAACAGCCTGATGAGCAGCCTTTCCGGTACCGGGATTTGTCATGTCTTCAAACGCATATCTCGGATCGTCTTCGAGAAGTCTTGTGTACTTCTCCTTGATGACTGTCTCAGGAACAGTCAGGACTGCTTCGATCTTTGTCTCACGTGAGCTTGTACCGACCCTGATGATGTAATCACCTTCGGGAATAACCTTTGCCGGATAATCGTCATCGTAGCAGGCAAAGTTATCGATCGGGAATACGACTTCCACATTGATGCTCTCGCCGGGATAGATAAGATCTGACTTTGCATAACCTGCAAGTTCCTGATAAGGTCTGTCTACCTCACCTTCAGGTGCGGAGAAATAAACCTGGATTACCTGCTTGCCGGCAAATTCTGTACCTGTATTGGTAACCTTTACCCAAACCTTGATATCGGTTCCTTCCTGGGTAACGCTGATAACTTCATTGCTGAATGTCGTATATGATTTACCATAACCGAAAGGATACAAAGGCAAGATTCCGAATGAATCGAAATATCTGTATCCGACATAGATACCTTCTCTGTAGAACTCGTCATCAACATTTCCGTCGAGTCCCGAAAATTCGTTAGAGCAGGGATAATCTTCATAGTATCTGGCCCATGTATCAACGAGCTTACCTGAAGGATTTGTCTTACCTGTAATAGAGTCAGCAACGATAAGACCTGCCTGGTTTCCGATCTGGCCTACGAGCAGGATCGCATTAACGCCGCGACGGTGCTTTAACTTAGACATGTCGATAACGCCGCCGACATTGAGGAGTACGATGATCTTATCGAAATGATATGCAAGGAAATCAAGATTGGATTCTTCTTCGTCTGTGAGGTAGTAATCACCCTTCTCAGGCTTTCTGTCTCTGCCTTCTGTTGAATCACGGGAGATTACGAAAATAGCTGTATCGCATGAAGCCTCATTAACATCCTCTTCTGTGATAAGGGGCATTACGGGTGCTTCAAAAGCCATCTCGAAATATACGCTGGTAGCAGGAACGCCTCTTTCTCTTGCGGTGCTCTCTACCTTGTCCATGTATGCCTTAAGGCTTGCATCGTAGATTGAGTCATATCTGTCGAGCCAGCCGTTTGATGCGATCTCAAAACCTGCGTCGATAAGTCCGTCACAGATGTTGACATTGTATCTGGTGTTAACTTCGCCGGATCCGCCGCCGCCCTGGACAGTGTGTCTTGCGCCGTTTCCGTATACGGCGATCCTTCCCGGAGTTCTTATGGGAAGAGCGCCGTCATTTTCAAGGAGGACCAAACATTCACTCGCAAGTTGCCTTACGGTGTCCGCATGTCTCTGTTCAAGATCTGTAATCGCATCACTAGTCCTTGCGAGAAAATCCATAAAGTGCTCCTCCCCCATCAGATGCCGAAATTATCGACTATAATCATTAGCTAAACACGAGCATATTATAGTATAAAAAGGCAAACTAGAAAAATTACAAATTCGTAATAAAAGGGATCCGAATCGTTTTTCGAATCCCTCAAAAATGTTTTACTCTATTTGAAATTAATCAGCGAGATCACAGGTTCTCCGTTGCGGTAGTCGTAGTCTTTTATCTCGCCGCCTCCGTAATACCGGATACTGTCAACGCCATAGACCGAGTACTTAAGCGTGCCTCTCTGGTCGTCATAAGGTTCGATCGTAATGAAAAGATAGAACATCGTCTCGCCGTCATTCGTACTGTCACCGTCGTCAGGACTATACGGCGTCGCTTCCTTCCGCAAGATCAGTTTGCGCTCATAAGCCGTGTGATCATAGTTGGGATAAAGCGGGAAATCATCAAGATATTCCTGTTCCGACAAAGAACATCCGCTACTTATCCGTCCGATAAAATATTCACAGCTGAGATCCCAATATACCGAATACGTACAGTCACTGTTGTCGCTTCCGGAATCGACCGTAAGACCTGCTCTTGCGGGCCTGTCAGTCATGGGCATTATGGTGCAGTAATCCAGGAACTGGTTACCAAGAGTAATCTCTTCAAGTGACTGCTCACATACATAACCCTTAACGGAAGATGCATGCCACATGACAGCATCACCGTCTTCATCAATACCGGCATAGATGCTTATGTGGGTCCAGAACTTGTTGTCCTTGTCTTCATCCCAGAACATGATGTCACCGGGCTGGGCTCCGATATCTTCCAAGTATTCGATCCACTCATCGTTATCCATGCACTCAACGAATTTTCTGTCATCGAGCGGTTCAACGATCTCGTTTACGTAATTGTGATAAAGCCATGTAACCGATGTGCCGCCGGGTCTGAATATCTCATACTGGTCAACGTAACTTGCAGCAACAATGTGCTCTTCGGTATAGTCGTACTTGGCCCAGTAATCGTTCCAGTCACTTCTGAAATCGTAAACAGTACCGAGAGTCATTCTCAATACAAGGCTTACAAATCCGTCACATCCGAGATTGTGTTCCTGGTCACCGTATGTATAATTGATACCCCAGAGAGCTTCGCAGTTCCAGAAGATTCTTTTAATGAACAATTCCTGGGACATGAAATTCTCGGGATCATCACTTCTGTCTCTGAACACATCATAAAGAGAATGGTACAAGCCTTCGTCGGCTGATACCTCAACGGGTTTGATATATGAACCTGCAATGCCGGCACACACTACTGCTGCCGATAACATTGCCATCGCCTTAACGGCCAAGTTCCTTATGCCACTTTTTAACATTAAACCTCGCTTTTTCCCCGAGCCTATATTTTAGCAAGGCAAAAAGCATAAGTAAATTAAATTTCTGTGTCAGAAACTTTACCAGGTCCACTCTTCAAAGAATCTTCTCTTCTTGCCGTCCTTGCTGTGACGCTTTCCCCACTCATTGATCGCAGCCATTGCAACAAGCACGCTGCCGGCAATAAAAAGGAATACGAGCCATACAAGCGAAGACCAGAATGCGACAGAAAGATATACCGCGATCGAAAGTATCGATACGATTCCCAGTATGAACCACAGACGGTTTCTTCTGATGAATGCATAAATGAATATTCCGATCGAAGCTGATCCTACGATTATGAGGTCAAGACCTTCACCCGTTACAGCTGCGGAAACACCTTCTGCAATAAGGCTTAAAGCGACGCCCGTAAACCAGATGTATTTGAGCGCAACCGGGTTAAACGGCTTAATGAATCTGCAGATTGCAAACAGTGTTCCAAGAAGGATCAGTATGTCGATTTCAAGGACGATAAGATCCGGAATCTCGAAGAACGGCTGACAGATCACACCACATGCTACGAGCAACGCGGAAACACTGACCAGTGTCTTCGTAGAGATCGCTATTCTTCCCGCATAATTCATCACGAGCAGTGATACTGCAAGGAATACCATCATGGGCACATAATCTTTGTATATGGTGCCGAAAAGAAGTACAGGCGCAAGAACCGTCAGATAGTCTGCACGCTTTTTGTTGAAGACCTCTTTTCTGAAAATGAGTCTTCCTGCCAAAGCCAAAACCAGTGCTGCAGCAACGCAGATAACGTTTCTGACGTCATGGTTTTCGAGTTCGCCGACAAGATCAATAACCGAGATCTCTGCTGCAAAGATCGGGAGAACCGCAAAGAATCCGGAGTCAAGAAGATAGAGCAGTCCTGCAAACAGAACGGATACAATGATGAACTGCCAGTTGCCTTCGAATGTGATCCATGAGAATAAGAACCAGAGCGTTGCAAAACCGTTGAAGAAATACTTAAATCCCATACCGTATTCTGCAATAAGACCGGTCTTCTTTTTGCGCATAAACAAGGCTGCTGCAATTCCAATTACGTTAAGAATAAGGAATGCCACACTTGCGAACTGAAGCACGATGGCGATCTCGTCATCTTTCATGTTCTCACATGCTTTGGCAATGGTAATAATGGTACCGATCGCAAGTGAGTTGACTGCGAATGAAACACAGAACATCGTGCCGAAATTGAGTTTCTTTTCCTTAACAGACTTCACGATAAATGTCATGCAGAATACGATGACTGCAAGTGTCAGGATCCATGCGCACACATAGATGTATTCGCAGAAACCTTCGTGCAAAATCTTATCAGGATCGTGATCGATACAGGATACCAATGCTGCGATAACTGCTGCGGAAGACATTGAAATACCTGCTGTGAAAAGTCTGATGTCATTGTTCTTAACAAACCTGTATACCAGTGCCGCAATGGCCGGTATCAAAGCGATAAGCGTGTAATAGAAATATATGAACACTTCTGCCGGATCAATTGCAGGAAGAATCATGGCCGCACCATAGTAATAGAATGCAGAACCTAATACCGTCATGCCGATCTGGGCAAGCATCGGAACAGACTCCCTGAAGAATCCATCAGGTGCTGAAGTCTTTGCTGCAAGCATGGGTTCAACAAGCATCTGATAAACGATCAGTCCGAGTGCCAGGAAACCAGCTACTACGCCCATGACAGGAGCTTTCTCGAAGCCTATAAATGAAGAAGCGCAAAGTGTCGTCGGCAGTACAAGATCAGAAAGCCAAGTGGAAATTCTCAGTATCTTGTGAGCTGCATAATCGACGAAGACTATCAGTATCAAAATAGCTACGCAAAGATAGATCTCTTCTGTTCCTCCGAACTTAAGCCAGGACAATGCAACGCCAAGTCCGACGATCGGAGTAAGGTACTTAATCCATGCCCTGCTCTTACTTGTAACCGCATAAAGCAGAAGCGCTGTCATCTCGATTATCATCGCGCCGAAGATCGCGCCGTCACTGGCAATTAAGAACGGTACAAGGAATCCTAACGGTACATATGTGATTATCTCCGAATAAACGATAAAGAACTTTTCTTCATTGAAGATCTTAATTACGTTCAGGATCCTGAATACGAGTGCAAGAGTTGCAAGTCCCAAACCTATCATGCTCCATTCGCTTACGCCGGAACTGTTCTGTCCGATCTGCGCGGAGATAAAGATTACAAGCCATGTAAGCGCTATATAGAAAGTGCATCGATATACGCCCGTCTGCACTTTTTCTTTGAACAGGAAAATTCCTCCGACAGATGACGCAAGCAGAATTCCTGCCGCCAAAGTCGCAACAAGCCAGCCCGTTCCTTCGTTAAATGAGAATGCCGGACCCAAAAGATCAAATGCTCCAAGTCCAACCACAACGATCGGACCAAGCATGCTTGCCAAAGTATAAAAAGCAAATCCTGTCTGCTGGAGTTTGAGTACTTTTCCAGCGAGGAATGAAAGACCATAAGCTACTGCTACGATTGCGAAAAGGCTCATCGCTCTAACCGCATCGCTCATCCAGGACCAGGATACTGTCATGAATGTCGCACCAACTATCGTAAGGAGCAAAACACCGATACCGAATGTGATATTGATGCTGCTGAAAACCTTCTTCTTGGGAGCTGAAGGAACAGTCTGAACCGCCTCCTGCTGAGCCTTAACCTGAGCTGCTTTTGCCTGTGCCGGCGACATAGCCCACGAAGGTGTCGGAGCCTGTCCGGGAATATTCTCCTGAGCCGCAGTTTGAGGTGCAGGCTGGACCGCTGTCTGAACTGCGGGCTGAGGAGCATAAACCGGCATCTGAGGTGCAGCCGTATACTGAGGCGCATATGCCTGGGCTTGTGATATTGCAGCCGTCTGCTGCGGCATGTAATCCGTTGACTGGATCTCAGGAAGCCTGATGTATTCAGTCTCCCCGTTGGGATTTACAGCAGGCTGAAGCGGAGTAAACAACGCACTATCTGCCGGAGCTACCTCCCCCTTATATCCTGCCCTGAGCTTTGCAACTTCCTTCTCAAGCTCTTTGATTCTCTTACCACGCTTGATGGAAATCACCAGGAAAATTATGAAAAGAATACAGAACGCGATAGGCGCTATCAGAAAACTGTAAATTATGATCTCAAACATATCCGTATCCTCCTTCGTCAAATTGCTTTGATACCGCGATATTAGCATTGAAATCAGGGGTTTGTAAATAGCTTTGATTATCAAAGTATTCCGAAAACTGCGGTAATTTTGTGGCACGGAAATGCGTGATTGGAGGTGCTTTTTGTTCCAGCTTTATTTGATTATTTAGTATGCATACCGTCCCAAACGGCAAAATCGAAAATGGGACGGTAGTTACATGAAAGCTTTCATCATGCTAATACCGTCCCAACAGCGAAAAACGTAATTGGGACGGTATGAAAAAAGGGCGCCATAATGACACCCTCTTCCCTGCAATCTAGAAATTGATTATTATCTTTGTACTCTTCCTGATCCGTCGCCGTTTGCAAGCTTCAAAACTTCATCGATCGTTACTCTGTTGAAGTCGCCTTCGAGCGTATGCTTAAGGCAGCTTGCCGCAACTGCGAACTCAAGAGCTTCCTTGTCGGAGCCGAGTTCGTTGAGGCCGTAGATGAGTCCGCCTGCAAAGGAATCTCCTCCGCCGACGCGGTCTACGATGTCGTACATCTCGTACTTTTTGCTAACGATAAAATCTGTGCCGTTGTTAAGAGCTGCTGCCCAGAAATTGATGTCTGCGCTCTTGCTCTCTCTCAAAGTAATGGCTACCTTCTTAACGTTGGGATACTGCTCGAGAAGGCTGTCGCTTAACTTCTTGTAGTCTTCCTCATTGAGCTTGCCGCCTTCGACATTACTCTCGCACTTAAGACCTAAAGACTTCTGGCAGTCCTCTTCGTTTGCGATGATGATGTCGGCATAAAGAGTCAGCTGCTGCATTACTTCCTTTGCTTCAACACCGTACTTCCAAAGATTCTTACGGTAGTTAAGGTCGATTGATACAGTGATGCCGCGCTTCTCTGCTTCCTTAACTGCAGCGATAGACGCCTCTTTTGCAACCTCAGAAATAGCAGGTGTAATGCCTGAGATATGAAGCCACTTCACATCCTTATAGATCTTATCCCAGTCGTATCCGTTAGGATCGAAAAGTGAGAATGCAGAATATGCTCTGTCGTAAATGACTTTGCTCGGACGCTGGTTTGCACCTGTCTCAAGATAGTAGATTCCCATTCTGCCGTCTGTTCTGATGATCTTGTCAGTTGCGACGTTGAACTTTCTGAGTTCAGCAATTGCTGCATCGCCGATGGCGTTATCAGGAAATACTGAAAGGAACTCTGCATCAAGTCCGTAGTTTGCAAGTGATACTGCAACGTTTGCTTCACCGCCGCCGAATGTTGCTTCGAAGCCTGCGGACTGCAAAAGACGTTCTCTTCCGGGGCTCTTAAGTCTCAGCATCAATTCTCCGAAAGTAAGATATTTACTCATGTTCTTGTCTCCTTAATGATCTTGACCGCATTAGCTGAAAGCTCTGTGATCTTATTCCAGTCATGATTAATTATATCGTCTTTTTTGCATACCCAGCTGCCGCCAACTGCGATAACGGATTTATTGGATGCAAACTCAGGAAGATTTGCTTCAGACACGCCGCCTGTAGGAAGGAACTTAACCTGTCCGAAAGGAGCAGACAAAGCCTTGATCGCCTTGATTCCGCCGTATACATCTGCAGGGAAAAACTTAACCACTTTAAGGCCAAGACTTATTGCCTTCATTATCTCCGTCGGAGTTACGCAACCGGGAATTACGGGGATGTTATTTTCGATAGCCCACTTAACAGTAGCCTCATCTAAGCCGGGTGACACGATGAATTTCGCACCGCATTCAACAGCAAGTTTTGCCTGCTCAATATTAAGCACTGTTCCGGCACCGACAGTCATGTCAGGCACCTCTTTGCTGATAACGGCAATGCATTCAGCGGCACATTCTGTTCTGAACGTGATCTCCATAAAATCGATGCCGCCCTTAAGGAGCGCGCTTGCCAGCGGGACCGCATCTTCGACGTTATTCAGCACTACTACGGGTACTATTCCCGTCTCAAATACTTTCTCTGAAAAAGTCATAGAAACACCTCTCAATCTAGACTAACATTCTACCATGTTTTTGTTTGCGATTACAGAGAAAATAAGATATTTTATATGTATCCAATTCAGTGAGGTGCTTTATGAACAGCCTGATTAACGATAATTTCCTGCTCGAAACAAACGCAGCACGCGAACTTTATAACGAATTTGCAAAAGATCTTCCGATCGTGGATTACCATTGCCACATCGATGCAAAGGAAATTGCAGAAGATATTAATTTCAAGAACATCACAGAGCTCTGGCTCAAAGGCGACCACTATAAATGGCGTCTCATGAGAGCATCAGGCATCGATGAAAAATACATCACGGGAGATGCTCCCGACAAAGAGAAATTCATGATGTGGGCGAAGGCCATCGAGTCTGCTTTCGGTAATCCTCTTTACCACTGGACATGCCTTGAACTGACAAGATATTTCGGCATAGAAGAACCGCTCACAACAGAAAACGCAGAAGAGATTTGGAACAAGACAAATGAGATGCTCCAGTCAGGTGAACTTTCAGCCAGAAAGATAATGGCAAGGTCAAAAGTTGAACTCATCTGCACTACTGACGATCCGTGCGATTCACTCATCTATCACGAGCAGATAAAAGACTCAGGTTTTGAATGCAAAGTTCTACCTGCTTTCCGTCCGGACAACATCGTCGATATCGAGAAAGAAAGTTTCAATTCTTACCTTGAAAAACTCGAAAACGTTTCAGGCAAAAAGATCAGCAATATGGCCGATCTGAAAGACGCATTAACATCAAGACTCGATCACTTCGAATCACACGGATGCAAGATCTCAGATCACGGCATGGAGTTCATCTTATACAAAGAGAATTTAAGCGTAACATCTGACGATGTCCTCGCGAAAAAATTATCTTCATCAGATGCAAAATTATCTGAAGAAGAACTCACTGCATATAAGAGTGATTTAATGCTTTTCTTCGCACGCGAATATGCGAGGAGAGGATGGACAATGCAGCTTCATTTCGGATGCAAGCGCAACGTAAATTCAGTAATGCTCAACAGCGCCGGAATCAACTGCGGATGCGATACGATCACCGGTTCATTTGACTTCGTAACTCCGCTTACGGGATTCATGGACAGACTCAATTCAGAAGGACTTCTTCCGAAGATGATAATCTACTCTCTGAACCCTTCTGACAACACGGTAATCGACACGCTCTGCGGATGCTATAACGACGGCAGTGTTCCCGGTAAAATCCAGCACGGCGCAGCATGGTGGTTCAACGATAATCTCATCGGAATGGAAGAACAGTTGAAGTCACTTTGCGCACAGAGTCCTCTTCCCTGCTTCGTCGGTATGCTCACGGATTCAAGATGCTTCCTGTCTTACACAAGACACGAATACTTCAGAAGAATATTCTGCAATTACTTGGGCAATGCAATCGAGCGTAACCGCTTCCCTGATGACAAGAGAATTCTTAAAGAGATAATCGAGCGCGTCTGCTATAAGAACTCACTTGCTATGTTCGGTTAATTCTTATTTGAGGCTAAGCTTGAGGCTGTAACCTCAACTCCTGCCAAAAATCTTAATAACAACACAAAAACTTGAGGCTGAATATGAGGGTACACCCTCAAATCCGGCCTCAAATTTTTCAAAAAAGATCCAATACTTTTTCGAGACAATCTCAAATTGTCGCAATAAAAAGGGGCCGTCCCATTTCTGAGACAGCCCCTAAGTTTAGTTTAAGTTAGCGAATAACTATTTGTTATCAGCCCTTGTAGAGTTCGCCGTAGATATCAACGAGACCCTGTACGTTGAGGTCGTTGCAGGACTGAACATAAGCGTCCCACTGAGCATCGATATCTTCCTGACCTGTTACGAACTTCAATGTCCAAGCATTTACGTTACTGATAAGAGGTGTAGCGATGAGATTGATCTCTTCGTTCTGATCTGCTGTAGGAGCAACACCAGGAGCGAGCGGAGGTGTATCTCTGTCTGTGTAGTCACGGTTAACGTAATCTGCTACCGGAGGAATAAGGTTGTCAGACATTTCTGCAACTGTACCGCCGTACCAGAAGTTACCGCCTGCATAACCCCACTGGAGTCTGATGTCTGTCATTGAACCAGCTTCGTCATTACCATAGCCGAGACCTGAGCAGCAGTAACCATCAACGAGCTGCTTGTTGCCGTCTGCATCTACTGTGTAGTGCTCGCCTTCAACGCCCCACTTTGTGAGCTCATAAGCTTCGTGAGAATAGAAGAGCCAGTCAACGAATCTGAGCATTTCGATGAAGCCGTCTTCGCCGAGTTCATCAAGAGCCTTCTGTGAGATCATAACGCCGTTCTCAAGTCTTGCAGGATCAACTGTAGAGTTTCTTGTAGAACCGATAGGCATTGTGATTACGTAGTTTTCGAAATTGCCTGCACCGAGCTGAGCTGTCATGTTCTCTTCGTAGTTAGCCCACTGGCCCTGGTTGATTGACATGATAGCTGTCTTGCCGTTGTAGTACTGAGCTGTAGCTGTAGCGTCATCCTGTGTGAATGTTTCAGGATCGAGGATGCCTGCTTCTACGAAGCTGTTAGCTGTCTTAAGGAATTCCTTATAGTTGTCTGTCGTAGGTGAGAAGATGAACTTGTTCTGATCAAAGTCAAATCTCATACCGTTTCCGATGTTCCAACCAGCGTTGCACTCATATGTTGAAGCCATTACGCCCAAGAGGTTTCCGCCGCTGCCCTGACCGGATTCGTTTCCGCACCAGAGGTCAGACCAGATGTAATCTTCTTCAGAGCACATACCCTGCTCAACCATGTAAGCCTTAACCTTGATCAAAGCATCAAGGAGGTCAGCCCATGTCCAATCCTTCTGAAGTGCAACAACGTCAACACCTGCTGCATCCCAGATATCCTTTCTGATTACGAAAGAATAGTTGATGAGGTTAGCTTCTTTCATACCAGGGAGCTTATAGTACTTACCGTTAGCTCTTGTGATTGTCTGGATATCACCAGAGAGGTTGTAAGTATTATAGAAATCTGTGTAGTAAGGCATGTACTGAACGTAGTCGGAAATCGGAACGATAGCTCCGCCGTCTACGAATGCAGAATCATCATAGATCTTAGGAATGATGTAAGCTGCATTACCGGCATTGATGTCCAATGTGATGTTGTCCATGTAGTCGCCGCTATCATAAGACTTGATGTCGAGAGTTACGTTTGTCAGCTCTTCGATCTTCTTGAAAACACCCTCCGTCTTCCATGTGTCAACCATCGGATACCATGATGCATCACTGAAGAACATTGTGTATGTTACAGGCTCGTCAGCGTGGAATGTCTCTCCCAAACCGAATGTGTAACCAAGGTCTTCACCTGCATCTACAGTTGTTTCGATCTGACTCGGAATCGTTGTAGTCTCGGAAGACTCACCGGGGCCGCCTGAGCAAGCAGCTAAACTGGAAAGCATTGAAACTGCAAGACCGACAGATGCTACTTTTGCAAGTTTTGTTGTCTTCATAACTGTTTCCTTTCTTTTTGTTTCATTTTTCTATTGCCGTGGGTCTCCCCTATAGCACTAAATTGATTACTCCTTTACGCCGCCGAGCATCATGCCCTGTACGTAATACTTCTGGATGAACGGATAGATACAAATGATCGGAAGGACCGTGAGAACCATCGCGCATGACTTGATGTTTGCTGTCATGTTCTGCGCATCAGGATCGGATGAACCGGCACCTCTGATGATCGTCTGGAGGAAGTATGCTACCGGCCACTTTACCTTGTCCTGCAAGTAGAGCTTTGCATTGAACCAGTTGTTCCAGTACATAACCGCATAGAACAAAGTCATTGTTGCGATGATAGGTGTGGACAAAGGTCTGGCGATATACCAGAAAACGCCCCACTTGTTAAGACCATCGATCTCTCCTGCTTCTTCAAGATCTTTAGGAATGGTCATAAAGAACGATCTCATGAGGATTACATAGTAAGTGCTGATGAGCATCGGGAGAATGAATCCCCACATTGAGTTCTTGAGTCCGAGTCTTAATACCAATACATAGTTTGCGATAAGTCCGCCGCCGAAATACATCGTGAAGATGATAAAAGGCGAAAGGATCTTATTAACTCTAAGATTCGGCTTAGATAACGGATAAGCAAGAATCGATGAGAAGAAAAGTGACAATACGGTTCCGACTATGGTGTAGAAGATCGTATTCATGTAGTAAACGATAAACTCCGGAATTCTGAAATTCGGGAAAAGATCCGGCCAGGGAGCTATCGGGTTACGGGTAATTACATACTTATATGTATCGATGTTGAATCCTTCAGGGATCAATCCCGTATGACCGGCATAGATAGCCTGATCTGATGAGAAGGACTGAGATACGAGATAAAGGAAAGGATAAAGCGTAACAAATGAGATCAATATCATTATGATCGTATTCACAATTGTGAAAGCTTTATATCCTGTAGATTCCTTGATCTGGTTCTTAGGATTATGTACGTGAATCGTACCCTTGGTATTATCAATAATGCTCATGCTGTTCCCTCCTTACCAAAGACTCGTCTTTGCTACTTTGCGTGATACAAAGTTAGCGCATGTAAGAAGCACGAGATTTATCAAACCTTCGAAAAGACCAACCGCCGTTGCGAAGTTAATGCTTCCTGACTCGACACCCATACGGAAGACGTATGTTGAAACGATATCTGATGTCTCATATGTCATAGGGCTATAGAGGAGATATACCTTCTCGAATGCACCGCCTGAACCTACAAGGCCGCCGATATCAAGGATAAGGAGCGTAGCGATAGTAGGAAGGATGCAAGGGATGGTTACGTGGATTACCTGCTGGAAGTGTGAAGCGCCGTCAACCGTTGCAGCCTCATAGAGTGAGGGATTGATGCCGGACATTGCTGCGAGGTAAAGTATCGTACCCCAACCTAAGCTCTGCCATACACCTGATGTGACGAAGATCGTTCTGAACCATTCTGCAAGTGAGATGAAGCTTATCTTCTCGCCGCCGAGCTTGTAGATAAGATCATTGATAGGACCGTGTGTTGAAAGGAGCTCTTTTAACATACCGCAAACGATAACCATTGAGATGAAGTGCGGGAGATAAGAAACTGTCTGAACGAACTTCTTCCAATGAAGGTTTTTGATCTCGTTTAAGAGCAACGCGAAAAGAAGAGTAAGCGGGAATCTGAAAAGCAGATACAGACCGTTCAAGATCAATGTATTTGAAAATGCCTGCCAGAAAGGCTTGGCTGTAATGAACTGCTTAAAGTACTTAAGAGTCAGAGGGCCCTGACCGAAAATGCTTCCGCCCGGATTGTACTTACGGAAAGCAAGGATATTACCGAACATCGGAATATATCTGAAGATGATGTAATAAATTACCGGGAGAAGAAACATGGCATAGAGCTGCCAATTGATTCTGATATCCTTAACCAGTCTTTCACGAGTTGATATTTGTCTCGGTGACCACGCTATGATATTTGAAACGTCTTCTTTCTTAGCCATTTTGTTTAACCTCTTAAGTGTCTAAGTTTAGTTAAATTCTAACTCGTCAAGCGTTCTTGTATACTTGCATGGAAGTTATCATGTAATGAGGTTATCACCATGTTTGTGATATGTCAATAGATTTCTACCATTCTAGTGTGCGTTTTTGTGTAGTTCGAATAATAAAAAATGCTGTCCCGAATAAAGACAGCACTTCTTATAAAATAATTAATAGTATTTACCTAAAACTCCATTGAAGCTTTCGCTACGCCCGCACCTATTCCGCTCTTATTCTGCGGATGCAGTTCGTGTATCGGATCAGGTGCCGGACTAGCTACGACTTTGATATTTTCTATGTAGGTCGGAGCGAGATCCTGAAGTTCCTGGATCTTCTTCCATCCGTCAGGAATATGCGTATCCTTCAATGGATTGATATAGTCAGCGATCCTTACCAATACAACAGGAATCTCTCCAAAGATCTCACGCATCTTCTTAAACGTAAGTATCATCTTCTTATCATAGCCTTCAGGGAAGTCAGCATTCGATTCGCCCTGGCACCACCATATCTGGGAAACACTTATATTCTTTAATGTGACCAGGCTGGCATAGTAAAGTGCCGAAGGAATATTCTGAGCCATCATGTTTGGCTTGAATTTCTCTGTGATCTTCTCCACTACCATCGTCCACTCGCCTGTGAGATCGATGTCTCCGGCTGAGGTCTCAAGACGGTACGGATGACCGGGAACAAAACCGCCGGCACCAAGCTCGATGATGAGTCTTGTCCAGATGACATTCTTTCCCTGCTTCAATATTGAACTGTCGAATCTGTATTTGCGCGGAGGATACTGGTACTCTGTCCTGCCGACCTCAACACCATTTACATAAGTAACGTCGGCATCGATGAGATCGCCGAGTCGTAAGAGGCACTCGCCTTCGATCTGCTTATCAAGATCGAATTCTTTTACGAACCATACGCTTCCGAAGAATTCATCTGCAATGATGCAGGGCATCTTGATCTTAACGCCTTCGGACAAAGCTTCTTCAATGGAGAAGTCTTTATCGATCGTATTCTCGCGCCATGCGACAGTCTTCTTATTGCCTTCATCGACGTAAGCCTTAAGAGCGCCTTTGCCCCTGAACGGTGCTATCTGTTCTTCCTTGGTTCCGGTCTCGAAAAGATCTTCTTCGCACATCCATGATTCAATGTTCGAACCGCCCTGCGCACTTAAGATAAGTCCGATTGGAACGTTCTTTTCTTTAAATATTCTTTTCGCTGCATAAAAACCAATGGCACTTATCTCATACTTGCTTTTTCCTGAAGCTTTCACCCAATCATTTTCGGGAAGCTTACAGATCGATTCTTCTCCCTTAAGCGGGATCTCAAGGTCAGGCGTTAATCTGTATTGTCTTACGTATTCGAAATCTTCAGCTTCGATCTCTCCTTGGTTAAGATCGTAAGTTCTGATGACCGGCAGCTCCATGTTGGACTGGCCTGTAAGCATATATACGTCGCCGATGCAGACATCTTTGATCGTTAATGTTTCCGTTCCTTCTACTTTGAGTTCAGTATCGAAAACCGCATCCATCGGCGGGAATACAGCTTTGAAAGCGCCGCCTTCTACTTTTGCGGTAACGGAACTTCCTGCCAGAGTCACTACGACTTCTGAAGCTGACGTATCTGTACCTTCAATAATTATTTCTTTATTTCTTTGAAGAACAAGTCCGTTGGAATATATTCCTTTTAGCTTGGTATCACCCATATTTATCACCTGCCTTTGAGGTTATTCTATATTTAAGGACGCTCTTTGTCTACCATTCTAGTTGACAAGTTGCGCTTTTTGCTTTTATACTGACAACAAGGTACGCAGAATATGGCTAAGAAATCGTTAGACACTATCACGAACAGCTGGCTTTACAGGGCCTGTAAGGTAATTGGAGATGTAGTAACCATCTCCGCCCTTTTTCTGCTGTTCTGTCTTCCTGTTGTTACGATAGGCGCATCCGTAACTGCTCTGTATTACACCGTCTATCGGAAATACTATAAGAAAAGCGACAGCATAAGTAAAGATTTCATGCACTCACTTAAAGATAATCTTAAGAACGGAATCATTGTTAATATGATTTATCTTATTTATAGTGCGATCGCAGGATTCAACATCTATTTCGCTTTTTTCGGATGGGGTGACATAAGACTTCCCGACTGGTACATGATCGTATCTCTCCTGCCCCTTCTTCCGCTCATCTTCACGCTGCCTTTCGTGTATGCGCTGATGGCAAGGTTCGATAACGGCATTAAGGGAACTCTTAAAAACAGTTTCACTCTCTGCATGATCAATTTTCCGAAGTTCATTCTTATCTGGTTTATAGTCATCATCGCGATCGCTATCTGCATCGGCTTCCCGCCTTCTGCACTTGTGATCCCTGTCGGTGCTGCTTATCTTTGCCAGATGATCACGGAGAAGGCATTTACCAGAGCGATCGATGTCGAGAGTTCACGTGAAGAAGATCCTGCTGAAGACAAAGCAAGCGAGGCAATAGATAATGTCTGAGTATCTTAATTATATACAGCTTATATCAGGTATCCTTTCAGCGGGTTTTGTTTTTGCGGGAATATTCATAAGCGCAAAGAAACTCAACCCTGAGAAGTATGAGAAGATCCCTGTTAAAACAACCATCATATCAACAGCTTTAATTGTGATCGGTATTCTTTTATACACGTTAATGAAGACATGCACGAACATGACTATCGTAACCGAAGAACAATATGAACTCGGAACGCTTTATTATGCTTCTTTGGAAGAAGTCGTAAAGACCTTTGGATTCATTGTTTTCATTCCGGTCCTCTTCAGATTGTTCAAGCCAAAGTCCCAGAAAAGAGACCAGATCGAAGAAGATATTCCTGCTGAAACGGAAGAGAACAATTAACGTTTTTTGGCATTTCGAAAATGTAATGTTTAAAACAGGCCGCGCAATGCGGCTTTTTTCATAACTTCTCCCCTTTTTTACTGTATTTAGTAGGGTATTTCTAAACCTTTATTAGAGTTAAGATTTTCACATATCATAATCTATTGACACATGCTAATCCTACTAGTATACTAGTGGACAGAATGAGGATTTAGTATTGTCTGCAAATCTTCTTAAATTCTTTTCGGGTGGTAATAGTGCATATGAAATTGGTTTTGCGGTGGTTTCCTTACGGCGATGACAGCGTAACTCTTCAGCAGATCAGACAGATTCCGGGTGTCAGCGGCGTTGCCACACATCTTACCAGGATCCCTGTCGGAGATGTCTGGACCATGGATGAGATCAATCTGGTAAAAGATGAGATCAATTCTTATGGACTTGAGATGGAAGTCATCGAGAGCCTTAACATTCACGAAGATATTAAGAAGGGCCTCGCTTCACGCGATATGCTCATTGATAACTACATCGAATCAATGAGAAACCTCGCCAAGGCCGGCGTTAAATGCATCTGCTACAACTTCATGCCCGTTATGGACTGGTACAGAAGCAACCTCGCAAAGGCGTTATCTGACGGCAGCACGGCAATGGCTTATTCACATGCTGAAGCTACCAAGCTTACATTGGAATCGATTACTTCTTCCATGATCAACGGAGCCAACGATTTCAGCCTTCCCGGATGGGAGCCTGAGAGATTCGGCAAGATGGCAGAAGACATCGAATTCTATCAGCATGTTTCTTCCGAAGAATACTTCAAGAACATCAAGTATTTCCTCGATGCAATTGTTCCTGTCGCTGAAGAGCTTGATATCAATTTCGCAGTTCATCCTGACGATCCTCCGTTCCCGCTTTTCAATCTTCCGAAGGTCGTCAACAGCAAAGAATCAATCGACAAGTATCTTAATCTCAATACATCTAAGAGAAACGGACTTACACTCTGCACCGGCAGCCTCGGCGCAGGTATCCATAATGACGTTGTGGATATCGCAAAGACATTTACACCTACAGGCAAAGTTCATTTCGTTCACTTAAGAAACGTAAAGCATACATCAGAAACAGATTTCCATGAATCGGCTCATCTGTCTTCTGAAGGTGACCTTGATATGTTCGCTATCGTAAAAGCTCTTTACGAGAACGGTTTTGACGGATACATCCGTCCTGACCACGGCCGCATGATATGGGGTGAAGTCGGAAGACCGGGTTATGGTCTTTACGACCGCGCATTGGGCGCAACTTACATTAACGGTTTATGGGAAGCCGTTAGTAAGCTTTGTTAACTTAAGAATAAATAGAACGGTAATAACTACTCCTCCCTTGCCCCACAAAACCGATAATCTTATAACTGTTTATAAGGTTATCGGTTTTGTACAAGGCGGAAATCGAAAGGAATCTCAATTATGGATCTGTCCAAAGCTAATCTGAAGAATGAAGAATTCTGGAACGGCATTAACGTCGTTCTTCCCAAGTACGATATCGACGCATGCATTAAAGCAACTACTGCAAATCCGACATGGCTTCACGTCGGCGGCGGTAACATCTTCAGGGCATTCATCGCGAGGATCAACCAGAGACTTTTAAACCAGGGTCTTGCCGATACAGGAATCGTCGTATGCGGCACACAGGACTATGAGAATTTCGAGCGAGTTTACAAGCCGTTCGACAACCTCTCTATCATCTGCGATTTAAGACCTGACGGCAATACAGGTTATGAGATTATCGGCAACATCACCGAAGCGATCGCTGCCAATTACGACATCGAAGAAAATATCAGAAGACTTAATGAGATAGCAGCCAGCCCTTCCCTTCAGATCGTATCTTTCACGATCACCGAAAAGGGTTATGCGTTAAGAGATGCTGACGGCAATCTGTACGATTCCGCTGCAAGGGATATGGAGAACGGACCAGAGCATCCGCTCACATGCATGGGCTTTATCGCCGCACTTCTTTTCGAGAGATACAAGGCAGGCAGATATCCTCTGGCACTGGTCAGCATGGATAACTGCAGCCACAACGGCGACAAGCTTAAATCATCAGTATTGGAGATAATCGATGCCTGGGTTGCTAAGGGTTATGTGGATTCTTCTTTCCGCGATTATGCTAATGATCCATCCCGAATAGCTTACCCTTGGAGCATGATCGATAAAATCACACCCAGACCTTCAGACGAGATCCTGAACAAACTTACCGGCCTGGGCATCGACAATCTTAAAAGCGTAAAGACAACAACGGGTGTTTTCGCTGCGCCTTTCGTAAATGCGGAAGTACCTGAGTATCTGGTCGTAGAAGACCTCTTCCCCAACGGAAGACCCGCGCTCGATAAGGGCGGCGTAATCCTTACTGACCGTGATACCGTTGATAAGGCAGAGAGAATGAAGGTCACTGCATGTCTTAATCCTCTTCACACTTCACTTGCAATCTTCGGATGCCTTTTGGGATTTACGAAGATATCAGAAGAGATGAAAGATGAGGACCTCAAAACTCTCGTTACCAAGCTCGGTTACAACGAGTGCCTCCCTGTCGTATGCGATCCGGTAATCTTAAATCCGGAGAAGTTCCTTAAGGAAGTTTTGGAAGAAAGATTCCCCAATCCTTTCCTCCCTGACACTCCCCAGAGAATCGCAACTGACACGAGCCAAAAGCTTCCGATCAGATTCGGCATCACTCTTACATCTTACCTTGAACAGGATCCGGATGTGCTTCCCAAGCTCAAGCTCATACCGCTCGTAATCGCAGGATGGCTCAGATATCTTCTTGCTGTTGACGATAACGGAAACGCATTTGAGATCAGCCCCGACCCGATGGCAGAGCACTTCCAGAACGAGCTCAAAGCACAGGGCATCAGCTACAAGATGGAAGGCAGCGTATCAGGCAAACTTTCAGGTATTCTTTCCAACGAGACAGTATTCGGACTGGACATAAATAAGACCGGTTTAACACCCGTAATCGAGAAGTATCTGGATGACCTCATTAAGGAGAACGGAGCAGTCAGAAACACATTGCATTCAGCCGTTGCTAATTAGAATGTAAGAAGTGGACATAAATATTATTTTATGTTAGTTTCTTTATAGATTTCGATTTATAAAGGGGATAATAGGGATGATCATAACACCTAAAAACACGTTCGAACCAAACCGCGAATATGCTTTTCGTATTGTTAAAGACAACATCATCAATATGGAGATCAAACCCGGCAGTCTCATCGGTGAGCAGGAGATCGCAACACAGCTCGGAATCTCCAGAACTCCCGTCCACGAGGCTTTCCTCGAATTATCGAAATCCAAGATCGTAAACATCCTTCCCCAGAAGGGCTGCAGCGTATCACTTATCGATTACGAACTGATCAAGGAATCAAGGTTCCTCCGTATCGCAGTTGAAGGTGCGCTCCTTAAGGAAGCATGTGATGTAGCTACCGAAGAAGATATCCAGAAGCTCTATGCAAACATCAAGCTTCAGCAGTTCTACATCGAGAACGATCCTCCGAAGTTCTTAGACCTTGATAATGAATTCCATAAGAGTATCTATGTCATCTGCAACAAGATGCAGTGCTTCTATATGGTAGGTCTCATGAGTCTTCACTTCGACCGTGTAAGATCACTTTCACTTAAGACGATCAAGGACGTTAAGCTCGTATCAGATCACAAGGCAATCGCCGATGCCATTGCATCTCACGATAAGGATGCGGTAGATGCGGCTTTCGCAAAGCACATGTCGAGGTTCGATCTTGACTGGGACATCATCAAAAAAGCTTACAGCGAATACATCACAGAGTAAAATCAATCAGGGCATTTCATTAAATGAGATGCCCTTTTTAATTTGCATCACATCATCACCTGTAAACGCAAATGATATAATTGATTTTGTAGTTACCCCGAAAACCTTTGCTGAAACAAATCATACAGACATCATGAGCGAGCGTACAGAAAGACAATCTAACATTGAACTATTAAGGGTCTTTGCCGCTTTAGGTGTTGTACTGCTTCACTATAATAATTCCAGTATCGGAACAGGCTTTTCCAACGCTTTAGGATTAAGCGCCAATCAGTTTGTACTGGTGTTTTTTGAATCAATATTCATCTGCACCGTTAACCTGTTCGTTCTTATCTCCGGTTACTTCATGAAGGGTTCTTCAAAAGCTGATCTTCTTAAACCCGTGAAGCTCCTTTCGATGTATGTTGTTTTCGAGCTTGTTGCATATCTCATTAAAGAATTACCGAAGGGCAAACCTTTCTCGATCTCAACGTTCGCAGATTACTTCTCACCCAGTTACTGGTTCATATTCGTTTATATTGCTCTTTATATTCTGTCACCATATTTGAATCTGTTGTGGTCACATCTGGACAGGAAAAAACAGAAACAGCTGCTCATTATCCTTATAGCTTTATTCTCGGTATACCCTATCGCGTGGGAGATAATCACCTATGCTTCCAAGTCTTCTGTCTGGGGCACAGATTCGGTCAGTTCATTCGGTCTGATGCAGGGTATAAGCACCATAGGATTATTCGGTTCAGGTGCCGGATATACGATCACAAACTTCATATTGATGTATCTGATCGGCTGCTATCTGAAGTGCATTGAAGAAGACGGCAAGAAGTTTAAGACCGGTAAGCTGGTCATACTTCTCGTAGTCAACGTTGCACTTATTATCTACTGGGCTTATGTCGAAATGTTCGTTAACGGCGGCGCGATAGACGGCACTACCGGATGGTACTATGAGAGCCCTCTGGTTATCTCTGAAGCAGTATTGTTATTCCTTATTTTCAAGAACATGAAGATAAAGAAAAACAAGGTGATCAATGTCTTTGCGGCAGCATCCTTCCCTACTTACCTGATACACATCAATCTGCTTGAATACTTTAATATCGCAACGTTCGTCCAGGGTAATACATTCATCCTTATACTGCACGTTATCGGAAGCGCGATCGCCATCTACCTGATCAGTTTTGCGATCTATGAATTATACGACCTGATAACAAAACCGTTATTCAAAGCCATATCCAAAAAGTGGCAGAAGAAAAGATATATCGACTTATCAGATCAGAAATAAACTCTTTAATGATTTAAGAGCAGATATAATCCAAAAAGGATCACAAGCATTACGACATTGATGATCGTAAAGTTCAGGATATAGTTGTCCTGCTTCTCACCGGTCTTCTCTTTCTGCTCCTTCGCAAATGATGCATGGAATCTGTAAGTGATAAGACTTGCCATGCTCGCGATGAGTGTTCCCAAACCTCCGAGATTCGTACCGATGATAAGAGACTTTCCGTCATCAGTGAATGCAGACAAAAGCATAGCTGCAGGAACGTTGCTGATTATCTGTGAAGACAATACCGCAGCAGGTACGGGATAGCTTGATACGAGTCCTGAAAGAGCTCCGGTGATAGCATCGATTCGTCCGATGTTTCCTATGAGGATAAAGAAGAAAACGAATGTAGCAAGAAGATTGTAGTCAGCCTTTGCAAATGACTTGCGGTCCATGATGAGCATGGCAACTACTGTAACTCCAAGTGAGATCAGGAAGTGAACATATCCTACAACGGTCAGGATGTTCAGTACGAACAATGCGAAGTAAATTATGAGCTTTACTACTGAAAGCTTCTTCCCTTCTGTCTTGTTTAATGAAGGCAGTTTGTCTGAGCCCTTTATCAGTACGAAGGTCAATGTAACTATCAATGCAAGTGACAGCGCAGAATAAGGAAGCATGAGCAAAAGAAATTCCGGCAAAGCTACATGGTAATTATCATAGAGATAAAGATTCTGCGGATTGCCGATAGGAGTGAGCATGCTTCCAAGGTTTGCAGCGACCGTCATGATTATCAGCGTGAACATGAGCTTCCTGTTCTCGCTAAAAGGAGCAAGAACCATTATCGCGAACGGAACGAGTGTAACAAGAGACACGTCGTTTGTAAGGAACATGCTCAAGAAGAATGAGAGAAGCGACATAAGAAGACTGATTCCCCTGTATGTCTTAACCTTCGAAAGGAGCTTATTTGTGAGCACATCAAAAGTGCCGATATGACCCAACGCTGCAACGATCAGCATGAGTCCGAAAAGGATAGCGAGCACTCTTACGTTAATGTAAGAAAGGTACTGCATATCAGGCAGTACGAAAAAGCAGGATATGAGCGCAAGCAATCCTGATATGCACAGGATCGGATTGTTCTTGATTGTGCTTGTTATCTTACGCATATGTCCTCCGTTTAACAAATGAGATTTTACAACATTTCATAAATAAAGAAACGAGCATCTGCCTTTACACATGCATAAGAAATGCCCGGCTTTTAACCGGGCATTCAGACAATTTAGTAGTCAGAGTTTCTTTTAAGATCAGCCGAGCATCATGATTGCTTCTTCAACAGTCTGTGCCTTGTCTTCCTGAAGAAGATTGATAATGGATCCGACCTTTGCTGATGAGCGGAAAGGCTCGGGTACCAGACGCTCATACTGACGCATGTTGTTGATGTTTTCCTGATAGATGTTCACCATCTTCTGATTCATCAGGCCCTTCTGGTATCTGTCAGATGCTTCCCTCATCATGTATTCGGCATTGCTGTTATGAGCTTCCTGCTTGCTTTTTGAGATCTTAACACCGATAAAGATGATCGCTGCTGCAACAACAAGTGCAAGGATAAAACCAACGAACGCATCTCCCAGTGCACTTGAAGCCGTAGCCTGAGAATAAGCCGAAGCGGTTGTAGCAACGATAATAACTGAAGAGAGAATGTAAACTAAATAGCCGCCTACTACACCTCCGACCAGGAAGGGCCAGAAGTATTTCATAAAAGATCTCTTCTTAAAGACCGGTTCCGATGTGGGGAACTCGCTCTGAGGTCTTATCATCGTATCCAATTCTTCATTCTCACTGAGAAGCTGCTTGTACTTTACGAGCTTATCAATGAGATCGTCCTTACCATTAGCGACCTTTGTTCCGCACTTTACACAGACCAGATCGTCTTCAGCCATTGCTGCGCCACATTTTCTGCAAAACGCCATGTTAACCTCCATAAAAAAATTCTATCCTTAACTTCCTTTGAAAAAACCTGTGTTTTTGAACACAGGTCTTTTCTTATGCGTAAATATTACAATAGTCAACTATATTTTACAATATGGATTACTCCCAGCAGACTTTGTTTCTTCCCGTCTCTTTCGCCGTATAGAGCTTCTCGTCAGCTGCACTTACGTTATCCTCGATTGACTTTGCAGGATCGAAAATAGCACAGCCGAAGCTCAATGTGCATTTCAGCGTATTGCCGTCTGCTTCGATATCGGATTCCATGAGCTTAACTCTGATCTCTTCTGCTTTCTTGACGGCACCTTCGAGATCGGTATCACGGAGCACCATGACAAACTCCTCACCGCCCCATCTGTAGACGCCGTCCTTTTCGCCGCATAAAGATTCAAGAAGGTGTGCCGTAAATGCGAGCACATCGTCACCTGCGTTGTGACCGTATGTATCGTTTACACGCTTAAACTTATCGATGTCGCATATGAACAAGGACATAGTCTTTTCAGAGCCCGGAATAAGATAATCTTTATACTTATTGCCGAAGTCATAGTAGAAGCCCATTCTGTTCTTAAGACCGGTAAGCTTGTCGTGGTGTGAATCCTCAAGGAATGTCTCAGACTCAAGAGCTATTCCGCAAACGAGAGCAGCAAGAGAAAGCTTCTTGGGATCCGTGTCCTCATCAAAACCACGCTCATCATTCTTGTTGATGATCTGAAGGGCGCCGATAAAGTTACCGTTGATATCAGCTACAGGGAGAACAAGGATGGACTTGGTCGTATAACCTGACTTAAGGTCTACTTCCCTGTTGAAATCAGGATCGTTGTAAGGATCGTTCGTGATGACCATTCTCTTTGTTCTCAGAGCCTTACCTACAAGACCTGTGTTATCGGGAACGACGATCCTGTCGATACCCATTGCGGAAATAGTCCAGATCTGGCCCTTTCTCTTATCCCACTTCCAGAAGCTTGCTCTGTCAGCATCAACGATCGTCTTACTGAGCTCTGTAAGGTACGAGAAAAGGAGATTGTGGTCCTTACTGTCGTTCATGCACATATCTTTGTAAAGACTGTTCGTGATGTCAAAGATACCGCTCAACATTCTTCCGTTGTCTTCCATAGTAGCTCCTCCAAGTTCAAGCGGTGCAAGCTCGGCACCGGTGTCACTCATTACCTGCAATATACGGCGCTCGTCATCCATATGCATGAGATATACATTAACGCCTGCTGCAACATATTCTTTGATCTTATTGTGAATTTCAGTGCAATAGAGGTGGACAGGGCTCTTATACGCGGAAATCTCGCAGTAAAGATATGTACCCTTCTCAATATAAGACTCATAAGGAATAAGTGTATTCGTATCACCTGTGTAAACTACGTTGCGTCCTTCAACCTTAAGCTGGAAGCCGAAGCACTTGCCTTCGAGTTCTTCCGTATGAGTCGTGGGGATTGCACGTACGAACCAGTCCTTATCGAGGTCTTCAATATTAATCAGTTCATACCATGAAGAGCTGCAGCCTTCGATTCTTGAAAGGAGGTAGAAAAGATCGGCCTCGACTTCTTTAGACGGAGCGACGATCGTGATCGGCGTCTTAACGGAAAACTGCAATAGATCGATGAGCATCCCAATACCACCGGAATGGTCCCCGTGTGTATGGGTGACAAGCACGTAGATGTGATCAAACAGCGCGAGGTTTTTATCATTCAATCTCATAAAAGCGCTCATGGGGCAGTCGATCAGGACCAGCTCGTCATTCTCAATGAAATAAGCACTGTTGTGCTCATCCGTAAAAGCAGAACCTCTTCCCAAAAACTTCAGCATTTATTCTTCCTCCGGTCCGATAAGACTTAAGATCTCAAAACCGTCAGCCTTACCTTTGAGCTTAATTGGCTTTTCAAGCGGGACGCACTTCATTCGTCCCTTCAATGCATCTGCCACTGCTCTGCTTACATAAATAGTACCACCTGGAGCGTTAGCTTCAAGTCTTGCAGATGTATTTACCGTATCGCCGATAGCCGTGTAATCCATTCTTCTCTCAGAACCCATGTTGCCTACGACAGCAGGTCCGAAATGGACACCGACACCGACGTGAATTTCTTCATTTACGTCTTCTTTAAGTTTAGCAGAAAGTTCCTCCGCTCCCTTTATTATATCAATTGCAGTCTGTGCTGCGTGATAAATCGGATCATCATCTGCAATTGGTGCTCCCCAGAATGCCATCGTGGCATCTCCGACAAACTTATCAAGAGTACCCTGATACCTTTCAACACAAGCACTTGTCATTGAAAGATACTGATTGAGGATATATACGACTTCTTCAGGAGACAGACGCTCTGACATCGTTGTAAATCCTCTGATGTCTACGAAAAGAACTGCGATGTCGCAAAGCTTTCCGCCGAGCTTCAGGCTGTCGGTACCTTCCTTCAGGATCTCATTAACGATATTTGGAGCAACGTACCTTTCGAATGTTCTTGTTACATTCTGTCTCTCGATAGCGGCACGGATATAGTTGAGCGCAACGCTCGCGATAAACAAAATAAACAGTCCTAAAGGTATCCACAAAGCATGTGTTATATAACCGAGGGAATAAAGCCACATCGAACTTCCGATTGCAAGGAACTCACCGACAATAAGAGCCGGGATCGTGAATCTGAGTTTTCTGTTATTGCAGAACACATAGAATGCGAAGCATACGATAAACAGTGCTCCAATCTGGAAATAGTCAGGTGCTTCTTCCTTATAATTTCCGTCAAGAATGCACTGTATGACATTTGCCTGGTACTCAACACCATACATCATCTGACCCTTGTCGATGGGTGTGTTATAAGAATCCTGAAGGCCGGTCGTGTAAGGTCCTATCATGACGAGCTTTCCAGCATAGTAAGAAGGATCAACTTCACCATGGATCAGCATACTCAGGTTTACACCGTCGTAGAAATCTCCGGGCTGGGCAGAGAAAGAAATGAAGTACTGTCCTCTTGAATTCGTAGGAGGAACCTGCACATCGTAACCCTTCTGAAGGGCATACATTCTTGCAGCTTCAAACTGCATTGAATAAACTCTCTTTCCATCCGGCTCAACATACAAAAGCGCATGACGGACGATACCGTCTTCATCGTACATCGCATTGATGTGACCCTGAGTGGTAACGTCTTTTAACGCCTGGTATGGTTCTTCATAATTTAATACAGCAAAGTCATCGATTATTACAGTAGCACTTCCGAAAGTCGTTTTCGTACCGAATGTAGCCTGTGAAGCAGTAATGACATTCCCCAGTTCAGCTGCTGCATCGGCAAGTCTTGCATCGCTTTCTTCATTGATCTCGCCTGAATACATGGTATCGATCGCAACTACCGCAGGACGCTGGTCAGGATCAGATGCAAGCATTTCCAAAGCAGATGCCATAACTGATCTGTCCCATGAACTGTATGGACCGAATTCCTTGATGTCATTCTCATCGATACCTATGATTACAATATCACCCGGCACAGCTTCAGGATTCTGGAATATCTCATCCTCGATCCACAACTCAGGACGCCTGAAAACACCAAGTGCGCACAGGGCTGTTATCGACACCGCCCAGGCAAAAGCAATAATCAGGTTTTTTGTTTTTTCGTTCATAAGTTGCTCAATCCATGTTCTATGTAGTAAGTATCAGGATGTTTATCAACTCCAAATATGAAAGTGCCACTATATAATTCGTAGCTATATCAGCGTCAGCCTATAATCCTATTCTGCGTAATTGGGTTTCCAAGTAAGTGTGTCTTTGTATACATCAACTATGTCATATCGCTCATTCAATATGCCCATAAATGTATCTATATCCGGTCCATCACCAGAATCGTTTACTGGAATTCCGCTAATAGTAATTGGCTCTGGATCCGTTACGGCTCCAGTTTCGTCAGCATCATAATCAAAATATGTAGCCGTTACAGTAACATCATAACTGACTATCTCGCGTTCATCTGGTGTAGGTTCCGGAATTGGAGTCGGTTCAGAAGGTCTAGGTGTTTCCGTAGGTGTAACTGTTGGAGTTTCTGTAGGAGTCGGTGTTGCAGTAGCAGTTGCTTCAGGTACCGGTGTAGGTGTCGGTGTTGCATCAGCTTCTGTTTCTTCAGTTTCCTCAGTCTCCTCAGTCTCATCCGGTTCAGGTGTCGGAGTAGGCGTTGAAGAAGGTGTTGGAGTAGCTGTGCTGCCCGGCTTAGGTGTTGCTGTAGCCTTAGGTGTCGGAGTAGGTGTTCCACTTGTTGCAGGAGTGTTTGCACCGGCACTGATAGCTGTAGCAACAAGAGCCTTCAGTGTTTCCTTGTCCCAACCTGTAAATTCACAAACTCTGTTCAAGAGTTCTTCGTTTTCGGAAATCATCTGCAACGGGAATTCAGGGAGAGTGTTCTCAGTAACATCTGTAATAGAAAACTCTACTGTATCCTGAGTTCTGTCAGAATAAAGATAAACAGTTATGCTCTGTCCGCCACGGACTTCTGCATACTTCGTCTCGCCTGTTTCAGGATTTATAGCAGTTACAATAACCACACCATCAGTGATTATGAGAGAGTCTCTGCCCTCGTTATCGTAGTAAACATAACCTGATGTACCTCTGATTCCGGCAGTCATTGTGGATGTCTTTATCTCAAATGTCTCATCATCATTAAGTTTCTCTGTTACGTTAAAGAAAAGAGCTCCCTTAGTAAGCTTGAGTTCAAGGTGCTTTCCGCTCTTGGAGAACTCTGCTCTGCTGTCATTCTGAAGAGTAACGATCTTAGAATCATCAAGTCCGACAGAAGCAAGTCCGTCTGCTCCGGTATTAAGAGCATCACCGGACTGGAAGCGGATGTTATCCATAACGGGTTTTGTTCCGCCATTTCCGTTCTCAATATTGACTGTACCCTCAACTCGAAGGAGTCTCATAGTATTTGCCAAATATCCGTTGCGGGACAAAACAATGGCAATAACTATTGCTGCTACTATGCCCAGCGCAACTACTGAATATATGATCTTCATTCCAAGAGTCATTTTTCTAAAGTTAAAGTTAATGCTCATTTTTCATGCCTTCTTTATATATTTAGTAACAAAATATTATAGCATAGTTGACTTATCCGTTTTTATCCATCAGTACAGTAAACACTATCAATTGATATATCAGAATATATGCTATATTTTCTGCTATTCTTTAAGTATATGCCGGCGGCGGATTTACATCGTAATGGTACAGTTCCTCATTATAATAAACTACTCTATTCTCAAAATCAGAATAGTAACTTCGGTCAGCCCATCCGTTTCCGGCATAAGCCTTGTCTGTAAGATCAATCCAAGCTCCGTCTTTGTAACCCCTGTATGTAGTGGTATCTCCGACAGTTTTCTCTTCAATGAAGATAGTGTTTCCTTCATATTCTACATTCCAGCAGGATTCCCTGATTGAATATCCGGACTCAGGAGTTGGTGTCGGTTTAGGTGTAGGCGTTGGCATAGCATAAGAATAATAAAGTGTGTCTGTGCCTCTTACATAGAAATCACAAACTCCGGTCGAAAGCCAAGTATTTTCGTTATATTCCAAAGTAACCCACTCGTCGTTATACCATCCGATATATATATAGCTAGCAAATACGGTGTCTGCTTTCTTTGAGCCAATATAGACTGCATGGCCGTTATATGAAACATCCCATGCGGCATCAAATTTCTCATAACCATCAGGCAGGTCAGGATCAAGATACACAATTACTCTGACTATTGAACCCATAGTTCCAAAGTAGTAAACAGAACCATCAGGAAGCATAAATGTAGCATCGTGAACCAAAAGATTATTTATGGTGTAATCATTGCCGTGTTCAACAGTCAGGTCAACCCATTCATAGTCGTACCAACCCTTATAAACATAAGGATAATCGCCGGCTTTGCAGAGATAGACTTCATGGCCTTCATATTCTACGCCCCAAACAACAAAACTATAGGTATTATCCGTACTGTTATATGCATCAGTAACCTTACTGTATCCGTCAGGAATGTTCGCTTCAGGATCAGGAACAGGCGTAGGTGTCGCAGTAGGAGTAGCCGTCGGCGTTGATGTCGCTGTCGGTTTAGGTGTAGGTGTTACTGTTACCGTCGGCTTAGGCGTAGGTGTAGCTGTAGCCGTCGGTTTAGGTGTAGGTGTAATTGAAGTCGTCGGAACACCGGTAGGCGTTATTGTCGGCTTGGGTGTCGGTGTTAATGTAGTTCCTGCCGTCGGCACAGGTGTCGGTGTATCCGAAGGATTCGGAGTAGGTGTCAACGTCTGTGTCGGAGTCGGAGTCTGTGTACCGGAAGGGGCAGGTGAAGCGGTTGGAGTTGGGGTCGGTGTTGTTGAAGGAATGCTCTTTATGACATCCTTTAATGCTTCCTTGTCCCATCCGGTATAGTCACAGACTCTATTAAGGAGTTCTTCATTGTCTGCAATCATTTGTACTGTGAAGTCGTTGAGATCCTCTACTCCGACTTCTTCAAGTGTGAATTCAATCGTATCTTCTTCTCTGTCTGAATAGAGATAAACAGTAATACCGTTACCGCCTTCGACTTTGGCCGTCTTAGTCTCGCCCGTTACAGGGTTTGTTGCTTTAACTTCGACTGCACCATCGGTAATGATCAGAGCATCTCTTCCGGAATCGTCATAGTAAACATAACCGGATGTTCCTCTGATACCGGCAGTCATGGTTGATGTCTTTATCTCGAATGTCTCATCAGGCTGAAGTTTTTCGGTAACGTTAAAGAAAACGGCACCCTTGGTAAGCTTGAGTTCCAGGTGCTTGCCCTGCTTCGTAAACTCGGCACGGCTGTCATTCTGAAGAGTAATGATCTTTGTATCATCAAGACCGACAGAAGCTAATCCGTCAGCACCTGTGCTAAGGGCATCACCGGACTGGAATCTAATGTTATCGATGACGGGCTTGGTACCGCCATTAGAAGTCACAATATTAACTGTTCCTTCTACTCTGAGAAGGCGCATGCTTGTTGCGTGATATCCCTTCTGGTAAATCAGGGCAAATATTGTGGTAACTACCGCAGCAAATACCACCAAAGTAGAAACGAAAACCAATGATTTTTTTGATACACGTTTTCCTGTCGACATAACTTGTGCCCCCTTTCTTTATCATGAAACCTTGTGTCTCTTGATTTATCAAAAACAAGTTGTTCCTGCCATACTATGCACTAGGTTCGTAGTAAGTAATTGTTCTTCCGTAATAATCAAAGTTAAATGCAAGATGACCTTCATCAGTGAAATAATAATCTATTCTTCTCCATTCTCCATCAATGTAACCCATGTAAAGATAAGTAGCAGTTGCATTTTCAGGCCAATAAACCACTATGTATGCCTGATGCCCATCATAATATAGTGCTCCCCAATCATCACCTGCACCTCCCGGATATTTACGATAGTCCTTTGGAATACTGCTTACTGTCGGCACTTGGGAATAGTCTGGCTCAGGTAAAGGTGTAGGTGTAGGTGTCGGCGTTGATGTTGCAGTAGGCACCGGCGTTGCTGTAGGCACAGGTGTCGATGTCGGAATTGGTGTAGGTGTTGACGTCGGTGTAGGTATCGGTGTCGATGTAGGTGTAGGCGTCGACGTCGGTGTTGCAGTCGGCACTGGTGTTGACGTTGCTGTCGGTGCCGGTGTCGCCGTAGCAGTCGGAACAGGTGTTGCTGTTGCTGTCGGTACCGGAGTTGCTGTTGCTGTCGGAACAGGTGTGCTTGTAGCCGTCGGCATCGCTGTAGGAGATGCTCCAGGTACAGGTGTTGAAGTCAGCGTCGGAACCGGCGTTGCAGTAGGTGTAGGCGTAACTGTCTCTGTCGGTGCAGGAGTCAGTGTTGCCACAGGTGTAGGTGTGGGAGTAGGTGTTGTTGAAGGAATATTGTTGATAACTTCCTTCAATGCTTCCTTGTCCCATCCGGTATAGTCACAAACTCTATTAAGGAGTTCGTCGTTTTCTGCAATCATTTGAACTGTGAAATCGTTGAGATCTTCTACTCCGATTTCTTCGAGCGTAAATGAAACTGTATCCTCATCCCTGTCAGAATACAGGTAAACTGTAACACCCTGACCGCCTTCAACTTTGGCAGTCTTTGTCTCTCCTGTATCAGGGTTTGTTGCAGATACTTCGACAGCACCGTCAGTGATGATAAGTGCATCTCTTCCTGTGTCATCGTAGTAAACATAACCGGATGTTCCTCTGATGCCGGCAGTCATTGTCGATGTCTTGATCTCAAATGTCTCATCAGGCTGGAGTTTCTCGGTGACGTTAAAGAAAACAGCGCCTCTTGTAAGCTTGAGTTCAAGATGCTTGCCCTGCTTGGTGAACTCAGCGCGGCTGTCATTCTGAAGAGTGATGATTTTCGTATCGTCGAGACCGACGGAAGCAAGTCCGTCTGCGCCTGTATTAAGGGCATCGCCTGACTGGAATCTGATATTGTCTAATACGGGTTTTGTGCCGCCGTTTGCAGTTTCAATATTAACCGTTCCTTCTACTCTGAGAAGGCGCATGCTTGTTGCGTGATAACCCTTTTGGTAGATAATAGCAAAGATAGTAGTAACTGCAGCAGCAAATACCACCAACGCAGAAATAAATACAATTGATTTCTTGGATAAACGCTTGCTCTTACCTGTCAACATAACGATTGACCGTCCCCTCTGGTTTGGCATCTCAAGCAAACCAGAGAATGATACCAAAGGGGATAGTACAATGCAAGTGTTTTTTCAAAAAAAACTTTTTACGGCTCCAAAAATCTTACTCTGCAGCTTCCTTAGGCTGGTCTTTCTTATACAGCAGGAAGAACGCTCCCAAGAATACTGCAAGTGCTTCTACTGCGAAGATTATCTCATTTGCGACATCTGACAGCTCGAAAACTCCTGCCAACTGCAATCCAAGTAAGCCATCGATTACTGTGTGGATAAGGATTGAGAGAGGATAGAGCCACCACTTTTTCTTATCTTTTACTGCGTAGAAGACCATGATGGAAGCGCCAATATGGTAAAGAACAGCAATTAACCTGTCTGCCAATGCTACTCCCATAGTAGCTGCAGAGAATGTCGTGATCTGTTCAACTATACCGGTTATCTGTTTAACAACATCCGGCGTAAGTGTGTCCTTGACGGGTTCGATCATCAGCTCAACGAATGAACCCTGGTTCAGCATGATGGCAAATACGAAATACTCAATGTATGTAACACCAAGAATGAACAGGGCTTCAAAACCGCCGTGGCCGATACCGTGTGACAGACCTGTCTCTCTTTGCTTTCTCTTGCGAAGAACGGTTTTGAATGCAACAAATCTTCCTGTCTCTTCGAATACACCAGGAAAAAGGCCTACGATAATTCCCCAAAGAACCGGCCTTGCATTAACAAACTGGCTGACCGGACTGTCGAGAGAGATTACCAATGCCTGAAGAGGCTTTTCGATAACGATCGCGAAGAGCAAAAACGTTGCCGCGCCGATAAGAACCGTCGTAAAAGGTTCATGCTTCTTTTTGCACCAGATGATTGCTGTGATCAGCGGCAGAGCGATTCCTAAAACTGCTGTCAAAAACATAAACAGCAGCGATGATGTGCTTACTGTCCCAAATTCCATGTTTTCCATAAATCCACCTTATTCCTTGTTCTTGGAAACTACTTTCCTATGATAACCCTTCTGTCCGCAGTGAGGGCATGTCATCTTTCTGGATGTGCCCATGTGAGGTGCCATTACAACAGCTTTCATTGTCGGCTGATAGCGTTCACCACAGTTCGGACATTCATAGTAACCTGCATCGTGTTCAATCTTTAAGCCGGTAGCAGCCAAAACGGCTACCAGAAAGATTGCCATAACGATCAGTAAGATGCCGAGCAGGATATTGCCTTCTTTACAAACGTAAGCTCCTATCAGAACCATTGCCACATAAAACGGGAAAGCGACACCAATCATTATTTTTTCAATTTTGAGCAGGAGCGCATCTCGCTGTTCAACCTTCAAGCGCATTTCGAGAAGGTTTGCTTCTGCCTTATCCTTATAATCGTCCATAGTGATATGTTCCCCGGTCAGGAGTTCATTTACCGTAATACCTAATATGTTGCAAAGCTCGATCATGATTGATGCATCCGGGAGGCTCTTCCCTGTCTCCCACTTTGAGACAGCCCTGTCGGTAATGCCGAGTTTTTCAGCAAGAGCTGCCTGTGTAAGACCAGCCTCTTTTCTGCATGATGATATGAACTTTCCAATCTTCTCCTGATCCATTTTTAAGGGATCCTCCTTTCACCTCAGACGATAAGGCTACCTGGAATATTTTACCACGAACCGACGGTTGAGAAGCCCGGAAACAACGCACTCTACCACTGGTTGAGCAGGCTCTCAACGCCCTAAAACAATGGATTTTCGCACGAAGAGCCTGCAGCTCTTCTTACAGGTCACGGGATAGAAATTACAGGGCTGCCCCATTTCCGGAGCAGCCCTGTGGAGGGTTAGTATATAATGCGCTTCTTACGAAACGATCTTGTAGTAAGCGTTCGAAGTGAGCTTGTAGGTAAGCGCGTAGAACAATCCGCAGATAAGTACGCAGATGCCGGCTGTGATAAGAAGCAGCGGAACGTTGTTGTGCCCGAACAGCAGGAGAAGCTTATGTACGATCGGCAGGACTGTTGCAAGGTGGATACACGCAAAAATGATAGGAATGAAGAATACCGTGAGCATCTGTGAGTTGATGCTTTTTTTAATATTCTCTTTTGTCATTCCGACCTTTTGCATGATCGAGAATCTTGACTGGTCTTCAAAGCCTTCTGAAATCTGCTTGTAGTAGATAATAAGAACGCAGGAGACCATGAAGATGATGCTCAGAAGTATTCCGAGGAAGAAGAGACCGCCGAATGTGCTTACAAAATCATTGCGCTCGGCATCACGGCTGAAACTGTAATAGACTACCGGATCAGGAACACCCGGCTCATCATCAATATAACTGCCGATCTTTCCTCTCAGCTCCATCTGGCCATTACTGTCAAGATTTGTATCAAAATCGTAATTCCATTTCCAAACAAGCATAGGCTCACCGCGGCTGTCAGTATATTCAGAAAAAGCGGCAACTGCTTCATTAAGATCGTCAACTATCAGAACTATTGTTGATACGACTGATGTACCGACAGCATATTTCATTTTGCCGTCTTTATAATCCACCTTTTTTTCTACTTCGAAAGTCTTTTCCCCTATGATTATTTCATCATCAACCCGGATGTTCCCATCGATACTGAGCAAGATCTTTCCGGGGGAAAGAGTTTCATTCTTGTTGTTTAGTCTGTTGTAAGTCTCAACATCAAAGAAATACACCTGTACAACACTGTCAAAATCAAAAGTAGTGGAAAGCGTTGTATAAGGATCGAGATCGATATCTACTGTCTTATTGTTATCAAAATAACCACTCAAACCGTAGTATGAGGCTGACATATCCTCTGTTATTTCGGTTCCGGAGTCTTTCACACACTTGCTTACAGCATTTTCCATCTTGGATATGACTTCTTCACTGTTCTCTAATAAGCCGATGTTAGTTGCCGTGACATTAATCTGTTTCGGGTAGCGAGTCGTCAAAGTTTCTTCCCTGTTGAAATACAGAGCAGCAGTAGAAGATATCATTACAAGTATCATCGTAAGGAGAATGCAGATAGATGCGAGTCCTGCACCGTTTCTCTTCATTCTGAAAGCCATGGAAGATACAGATACAAAATGATTGGTCTTATAGTAGTATGTTTTGTTTTTCTGTAAGATCCTGCAAAGAAGGACAGAACCTGCAATAAGTACGAGATATGTTCCGACAATGATGAGAATGACTGCAATAAAGAACCAGGCCAGAGCGGATAAAGGTGACTCGATCTTTAATGCAATCGTATAACCGCTGAGAAGGATGATCAATCCGAGAATACCGATCACCCAGTTAGCCTTAGGCGGCTTTTCGCCGGCTTTATCAGCGTGGATAAGGTTAATAGTTCTCGTAAACCATATCTGTCTTAACGCATTGAGATAGATAAACAGAAAAATTAAACTGTATACAATAACAGTTGTAGATATAGAATCTGTTGATACCGTGAACTGATAACTTACGCTGGAATTGATCATCTTGGTAAATCCGAGTTCCGCGAGCTTCGAGAGGCCGATGCCTGCGAGGATTCCGCCAGTCATGGATATTATCCATATTAATGCAGTCTCAAAAAATAATATTCTTCCCAGGTTGACTCTGTTCATGCCGAGAACATTGTAAAGTCCGAATTCTTTCTTTCTTCCTTTGATCAAGGTCGACTGTGTGTAGAACAGGAAGATCGTTCCGAAGAGGGCCATTATGATCGTTCCCAGTTGCAGAATGTCTTTAGCTGTCGATGCGCCTTCGAAATTCTTGAGCATATCCGAGAAGCCCAATAAATGCATGATGTAGAATATAGCGATCATGAGAATGCATGTCGCGATGTATGGCACATAAAGACGGCTGTTTTTTCTTATTCCATCAGCCGCGATCTTAGGATATAAACCTAATTTCATTTCAGGTCACCTCCCTGAGCAAGGAGGTTTAATGTGTCTGAAATCTTCTGATACATCTGTGTATCGGTTGAATTGCCCTTATAGATCTGATGGAAAATGATGCCATCCTTGATGAACATAACACGTGAAGCGTGGCTCGCAGCCTTGGTGGAGTGAGTAACCATAAGAATAGTCTGACCCATCTGATTTACTTTGGAGAACAATCCGAGGAGTTCATCTGATGATTTGGAATCGAGCGCTCCTGTAGGCTCATCAGCCAATACGATCTTCGGGTTTGTGATCAACGCTCTGGCAATTGCGGCTCTCTGCTTCTGTCCGCCTGATACCTCATAAGGATATTTCTTAAGAAGATCCGTAATGCCGAGAGACGGTGCAAGATTATCAAGGCGTTCCTTCATCTCTGCATGTTTCTTGCCTGCAAGGACCAGAGGAAGATAGATGTTATCTTCTAAAGTGAATGTATCGAGAAGATTGAAATCCTGGAATACATAACCCAGGTTGTCACGACGGAACTTGGCGATGGCCGCATCCTTGATAGTAGTAAGATTCATACCGTCAAGGATAACCGTTCCTGCTGTTGCTTTATCTAATGCGGCGAGGATATTAAGGAGCGTTGTCTTGCCTGATCCCGACTCACCCATGATGGCGACATACTCGCCCTTTTCGACTGTGAAATTAACGTTCTTGAGAGCTTCGACAGAATTGCCGCCGCGACGTGCCTTATATGTTTTCTTAACACCTGATACTTCAAGTAAACTCATAAACTGTACTTCCTTTCGTTTAAGTCAGCCACAGTATAGAAAACATGTAAAGTCCACTCCATTGAATCTGCTTACCAATTCCTTACAGCTTTGTCACATTTTCTTACACCGAAGGATTGGTTTCAGCGATATCATCATTTTCAGCAGAAGATTCCATGTCTAGAGGGATCTGCGGAACCCTAGCATTAACATTATCATCGATCTTTATCGCATGCTCATAATCAATGTAAGAATCGTCGTAAACAGTTATTCCAAAAATCTTTACTACCGTTCCAACTCTGTAGCCAACACTTCCACCCGGGATGGAAGTAAGCTTATTGAGTTTTGAAATTGAATATGTTGCTCCGAAGCATCCCGCATACATTACTGTTCCGCCATCTTTAAAATACAACTTCATGGGGAAGAATAATACAAATAACAACAATGCCGACAGTATCGGTACAACGATCTTTAATATTAATTTTTTCTTTTTACTCATAATCTGTTTTTCAACCTCTATCTTCCTTACGTTTAGAAACCCTATTTATTATGACATTGACACCTGCTACAAGAAGAATGAAACCGCCATTGACAACTATCAGTTTGGCTGTTGTAACTCTGGGAGTCCTGTAAGTGCTGATTTCTTTCGTAATACAACAAGAAGAAAAGTCTTTATTGTATACTTCAACAAACGGATCTGTTGCTTCTTCTGCATGCCTTGCCGTTATATCTGTAATCCGGAGTCTATTAGTTGGTATTATCTCTGCTATGTAATAATGTCTTCTGTCGGTGAAAAGGGCATAATCTTCCATATCTGCATCTTTGATATCAAAAATCAAACGGCATCTTCCGTTATATTGGTCTATGAGCCAGCCTTTTTTGATACGGTTCAGATTCACTTCACGAAAGAGATTACTTCTATTGTGAGGCATTATACCTGAAGGATATACAGTTACAAGAATATCTTCTTCATCGGACACCTTAATAACTTTCGCAGGAGCAAATGATTCACTTTTAATGCCCGGGTGATAAGCTGAACTCAAGTAATTTACCAGCAAAGTAAACAAAGTATAAGCCAATACAAATACCACACAGAGAATAACTGACACTTTCTTTCAGGTACTCATAGCTATTTCTCCTGGCTAATTCCACTCTTCTTTGTCACATTTTCATACAGTGAAAGGACGAAGTCAATGAGGCTAAACATCACACCCATCAAAAAATAACGACATCCTTGTGAGATGTCGTTACTTGTTCTTGATATAACAAAGGCTCTGGGCCCTCCGCTATCCAGCAGTGGGTCGAGCCTTATCTATGCATAGAATAGCACTTTTCCTGAGAAAATCAATTCTTTGCAGGATATGACAACAGCTCACCGTTTTTCTTTATTACATAAAGCCTTCTAAGTTGAGAATTAATCTTAAACTCCTTCTCGAGTTTTGCAATACATTTATCTTCCGGATACTTTATGTGCCTCAAATCAAAAATAACATTATGAGATTGAGTAAGAGCCTTTCTCATATTGTTCTCGATAGTTCTCTTACTATTGCCTTCAGGGCATTTAATTTCCCATTCTAATCCCTCCATAACTATATCAGGACTGTGCTGGTTAGGAGTAGCACTAGGGCATATAAAAACGATATTCTTTCCGAGCTCAGAAAAATACTTAGCTGTCTCGAATTCAGCCTGTTCAGGGGGAGTGTTAAGGTTAGAAATATCAACATGTCCTTTTTCCATGTTGAGATAATAGCACTTTGAATTTAGTTATATATGAAACAAATTGCTTTGAACAATAGAAAATATCAACAGATGAGAAAAATGGCCGCATATAAGAAATCACAATCGTTACGAATACAGATTTGCATATTTCTTGATTGCTTATTTTTCTTTTGTTTTATACTTAGAAATCGTGTTTATAATCAAATTAACTCCGATTACAAGAAGTATAAATCCAGTATCAGCAACTACACAATAACGCACACAGCGTCTTGGATAATTAAAGCGGCTGCGCTCTTCGTTTATGCTGCAGTCAAGATAAGTCGGACGGGTATCTTTTGCAAATGGATCTGTCGGTTCATCTTTGTGTCTGGCAGTGATATCAGTTATCCAGAGTCTTTGCGAAGGAATAATCTCTGCATAGTAGTAATGTTTGTTATCACCAATTCCGCAAAAGTCTTCCATATTTGCATCATTGATCTCAAACAGCAGTCTGCATTTACCTTGGTATTGAACAACTATCCATCCCTTATTGATCGAGTTTAACGGAACTTCAAGGCAAATGTCCCTGTCGGTACCATGAGGCAACATTCCTCCTGTAGGGTAAACAGTAACAAGAATATCTTCTTCATCAGAAACATTAATAACTTCAGCCGGTGCGAATGATGCTGAGTTGATTCCGGGGTGACCCCCGGTGCTAATATAATTTGCTAATGCCGCAAGGAGCGATGTCAATATCACAAACACAACACAAAGAATAACTGACACTTTCTTTCGGGTACTCATAGCTTATTTCTTCGGTTTATTCCACATCCAGTTTCTTCGCTCTCATATCAAGGAATATCTTCGTTCCTTCTCCGACTTTGGATTCTGCATATATCTTATGTCCCAGATTATCGGAGATGCGCTTGCAAAGATAAAGACCGATTCCACTCGCCCTCTTGTCTTCGCGTCCGTTAAATCCAGTGTATCCGTTCTCAAAGATCCTGGGTAGGTCTTCTTCACTGATACCAACGCCTGTATCTTCAATGCAGAGTATTCCGGGCTCAGACATGTAGATGCGCACATAGCCTTCAGATGTGTATTTAACCGCATTGGAAATGACCTGTTCAATAATGAATGACAGCCATTTGGAATCAGTGATGGTTTTGAATTCTATCGGTTCGTATTCAAGCTTCAGTTTCTTCAGTATGAATTCGCGCGAAAACTTACGGATAGCAGGACGGATGATCTCATCAAGATCATATTCCTTTATCACATAGTCCGTACTGTCTGAATCAAGTCTTAAGAAAGTAAGTACCATTTCAACATAGGCTTCGATACGGTTGAGGTCACCCATGAGCTTTCTGGCGGATTCTGTATCCTCCGACTGGATCTGAAGTCTCATCGACGCAATCGGAGTTTTGATCTGGTGTGCCCATACGGTATAGTATTCGACCATGTTGTTATAGTCGGATGTCGCTTTCTGACGTGAATATTCTTCCTCTTCTTTGAGCTTGTTTATAATCGCCTGATAGTCCTTTTCGATGGGGTCTAACGCGGCCGGAATCTCGTTTTGGGTAAGTCTTTTGTGCTTATTAAACGCAAAAACGAAGTCGATCACTCCTGCAACGATGAGGACTGAAGTGCTTAGAATTAAAGGATATAACACTGTTACAGCGGGCATATCGAACAGAAAATACGAGGATGCGAACACGCCCTCGACCACGACCATGAGGACGATGACGTTTATCCTGGATTTGAGGTAATCCTTAAACATTAATCCTCCAGAATGTAGCCCACACCGAACTTTGTTTTGATCAGATCTTTAAGGCCGATGCCCTCTAATGTCTTCCTGAGCCTTCCGACATTGACCGTCAGGGTATTCTCGTCGACATAGCTGTCGGTCTCCCAGAGAGCTTCCATGAGCTTCTCACGGCTTACGACCTTATTCTTGTTCTGGATAAGGGTAAGAAGGATCTTGTATTCGTTACGAGCAAGATCCACCTCGTTGCCGTTATAAGAGAGCCTGTTGTTATTCGTGTTGAGAACTGCTCCTTTAACTTCAAGAGTGCTGGTGCCCTGTGAGAAATCGTAAGTTCTTCTTAAAAGAGCATTAACTTTAGCGATGAGCACACTCTGGTCAAAAGGCTTTGCAATGAAATCGTCAGCGCCCATGTTGATCGCCATTACGATGTTCATGTTATCAGTTGCAGATGAGATGAAGATGATAGGAACTGAACTTGTCTTTCTGATCTCCTGGCACCAATGGTATCCGCCCATGTAAGGCAAAGTGATATCCATGATGATGAGGTGAGGCTCATATTCTTCTACCTCTTCCATGACCTTCATGAAATCAGATACAGTCTTACCTTCCATGCCCCAGTTAGCAAGACATGAAGTTATACCGTCCGCGATTCCCTTATCATCTTCAACTATATAGATCTTATACATATCTTTTCCGTCACAGGTACTTATTCATTCTGATGCAGTCGAAGTTACCGCTTCTTACTACTTCTTCGTTAACAAGAGCGTAGCCGAGCTTCTTATAGAAATCAACCGCTTCAAGCCTGCTCTCTATCTTTATCTCTTCGAAGCCGAGTTCTTTTATCCACTGCTCAGCTTCCTGTACTACCTTAAGGCCAAGCTTCTGTCCGCGGTATTCGGGAAGGACTACAACGCGGCCGATCATTACGCTCTTTTCATCTATCTCGTAAAAGCGGCTTGTGGCAATGGGATAACCATCGTCCAGAAGAACGATGTATTTTGTCCCTTCACAGTCATGCTCATCGAATTCTTCTCTGAGCGATATGTGATACTGGCGGTTCATACCCTGTATCCTGACTGAGTATGCGCCGGCTCTCTGCCACTCTGCTTCTGCCCTAAGTACTTCCATATTACTCTTTTTCGAATCCGTTGAACTTTACACGCTCTGAGAAAGACTTTTTCGAAGGAGCGTGGAAATCATCAAGTGCTTTTCCTACAGGAAGAACACATACAACATCGTATCCCTCAGGCACGCCGAGAACGGCTGCGATCTTGTCGCAAATGCGGTCGTCATCTGTGATGTGGCCTTCGTACCAGCAGCTCTGATAACCGAGCTCAACGATTGCAAGAAGCATGTTCTCGATGGCCGCTGAATAATCCTGGACCGCAAAGCAGCGGTCACGGTATGCGTTGATCTTTCTGGAGAGAACAACGATCATGGCAGGCGCAGTCTGTGCTACCGGCGGATCGATAAGTCCCTTGATCTCGTCAAGGAGCTTAGGGTCGTCAACAACTACAAGATCTGTTGTCTGCTTGTTGCATCCTGAAGGTGCGTCAATACCTGCGTTTGCGATTATCTCAAGATCTTTTCTCGGAACAGGATCAGAAGAGAACTTGCCGCGGTAGCTGTGGCGCGTACTGATAGTATCTATCGCACTCTTAAGTCCCATTACATAGATCTGGCAAGGATTTGCCGCATCCCAGTATTCTTCGAAAACTTCGAGTTCCTTGAAGCCTAAGCTCTTATAAAACTCATTAGTTATGTCGTAGTCGGGATACATGCCTGAGCGTACTGTCTTAACCTGGATGAATGAATAGCCTTCCTTTGCAGCATATTCTTTTGCAGCAGCGAAAAGTCTTCTTCCCGCGCCTTTTCTGTGGCACTCTTTTTTTACGCCCATGACTGCAAGTTCCATTGTCTCATTGCCTGTCTCTTTAAGGCACAAAAAGCCTGACGGAACGTTGTTATCAAAATATGCCCAGAAAGGCTGGTCAGCAGATTCTCTTATGTACTGCTCCCTGCTCTCTTCAACCTCAAACCACTCTGTAAGTGCTTCAAGCACTTCGCGTGAGATCTTTCTTTTCTCATCTTTGTTTTCAATGAATTTGATCATCAATCATTCCCCCATATGTTTAATGCCTCATATTTTACCACCTATAACAACGGCAATAAAATACAATGAGATATAATCAGGCTAATGGATAAAAAGCGTTTACAGGAGTTAACCATGTTTACACATAAAGAGAAATTAATCTCAATAGTGCTTGCATCAGCAATGATCACACCCGTTCTTTGCGCATGCAATATCGATACAGATCAAAGCGTAGAGACTACGCTTCCCACCACTTCAGAAACAAGTTTGCCTACATTGGAGACGACTATGGAAACTACTGAGACTACAAAGGAAACAACAGCTCCCGTAGAGCCCGGAACAGTTGAGACTGCTCCAGAATCAGAAGAATTGGATACAAGCTACGTCAGACTTATCGACGGTGTTGAACCTGAAATGATGAATGCCGATTACTGGATCGGCGAGAATGACAACATCATTCTCATGAGCGACGAAGAGATCGCCGCATATAACCACGAGAACAGAGGAAATATTCTTTCAAGCGACGAAGAGACTCAGATGCCTCATCTGGATGAATTCGAAGATACGCTTGATGGCGACATCTTAAGAACATTCCTTAATGACAATGCCAATTCTGTTCCGGGCAATCCGGGCGCTTACTATCTTGACGGCACGCCTACTTCAAGAATTTATTGGCAAAACCTCGTAGATCTTTCCAACATCGATGAGGTTCCTGACGTAATAGAAGTTAAATACGGTTATACGGTCAAGAGAATGACGTTAAGAACGTTCCCTACTGAAGACCGTGTTTTCAAAGATCCTGACGACGGATATTTCGATGCTTTGCTCTATTCGGAGTGCATGCCTTACATGCCCTGCGTGGTGCTTCATGAGAGCAGCGACGGCGATTATTACTATGCTGTTTTCGACAGCTATTCGGCATGGGTCAGAAAGGATGCTGTAGCTCTCTGCGAGGATAAGGAAGACTGGCTTGCAAGACAGAATCCTGATCAGTGGTTAGTTGTCACCGGAAGAGAAATAAGACTTGGTATCGATCCCCACTGTGAAGCCGTATCAGACCTCGTGCTCCCCATGGGAACGCAGATGGAACTTGTCCCTGCAGAAGATGCACCCGATGTTATCAACCAGAGAACAACTTACGGTGATTACGTAGTCAAGGTTCCGACAAGAGGAGATGACGGTTACATCGAAGACGAATATGTTCTCATCCCAATATCAGATGACGTGCATGTCGGATTCCTTCCCTACACTCCCGCCAACATCGTAAGACAGGCATTTAAGCTCTTGGGCGACCGTTACGGATGGGGCGGAGATCTTGAAGCCAATGACTGCACCGGAATCACAAGAGAGGTATACCGCTGCTTCGGTATTCTCCTGCCGCGTGTAAAGCAGTCAGCATCAACCGGCGTTTATTCTGTTGACGTCTCAGAGATGAGCGACGAAGATAAACTTTACGAGATCGAGCAGCTTACACCCGGAAGCCTTATCGCATTCCCCGGTCACATGATGATATATCTCGGAATGGTTGACGGTGTCCCTTATGTAATAAGCGCAGTCGGGACTTTCGTCGCGCCTGCGCCCGGATCTGATGAACAGATTCATCCCGACAGTGTCATCGTCAACAGCCTTTACGTCAGAAGAGCAAGTCTTAAGACATGGCTTGAATCAGTAACTGTCGTTCTGACGATCAAACCTGATTAAATAAATCTGAGTGTCTTGTGCTCTACTTGATACTCAAACAAGTTTGAACCGTTTCTGTCCGTCATGAAGAAGTAAGTCTTATTGGCACCGAAGAATCTTCCGTCTACAACGTTGATGTTGTAGATTAGATTATCCAGGCTGAAAAGTTCTTCTCCATTGGTCAGCGAGTATATTGTTGTTTTTCCGTCTTCAAAAGAATAAATAAATACCTCACCTGTTACTTCATCCTGAGTCGTGTAAGCATCTCCCGTGCCTTCCATTACAAGATTGAAATTGCCGTCGTATACGCGCCACTTCTTGACAGGATCATTACCGTTGCTGACGTTGTCGGCGACGATATATCCGTACTCGAATGAATAGAAGAAGCCGTCTTCTTTTACAATTCTTGCACCTGTGTTGAGGTTATAGACTGTGTCTGCGTAGCTGATTGAATCAAAGAACATATCGCCGTCACCAAAACCATGCCAGTCTCTGAAATATGTTCCGTCGCCAAGGTAGATATCGTCGTGCTCTGCAATGAGGTTGAGATCCTTGTCGTAAAGCTTTGTATTGAAGCCTCCGCCTACCGCGATCTTTTCGAAAGAACTCATAACGATTGCATTCGGAAGGATCTCCATGGATGCTGCAACATTCCAGTCACGGTCGTAAAGATTGAGTACGCCGTCAGCTGCGATCATGTATCTGTCGGAACATACCTTCCATGAATATGCCATGCTGTTATCAACGATGATATTGCCGTCCATGTCATAGACCTTTACACCCTGACCGTCTGCTTCCTGCTCAATGATAACGCTTCCGAAAAGCTTTCCTTCGGTCATCTCAAGAGCGCTGCTCTGATAGAGGACCTTACCGGTTCTCGTGTCAATGAGATAATCATTCGGATAGAATTCATTACGGTTGGAAATGTACGCGCGGCCATCACCTATATAACTGACAGTAAGCTGCGCGCTTGCTGCATCAAGACCAAGCTCAGTTTCATCAATCTTAATGTCATACGCGAGTATTTCGTTAAAGTTCTGATCAATGTACTTTACCCAGATATATCCGTCGCTGTATACGCTTCCGTAAAAGCATGCGCCGTTCTTATCTGTATAACCGATATCGTAAAGGCCGTCATAGATAAGACCTGAAAACTTCGAACCGTCATATGAGAGCAATCCGTATTTGGTCATATCACCATCTGTGCTCCTGACGATATAACAATCCCATTCATCACAACGGCCTACCATATCAAACACAGCATCACATATCTGATTGCCGTCAAGGTCAATCAGACCGTATGTGTACTTGTTTCCTTCAGGCATCCACTCATCTTCCGCGTAGACTGCGAGGAAAGGAATTATTCTGCCGTGATCTTCAGGAACATAATCGATCTTTATTTCATCGTCCGGAATCATTGGGATAACCAGTGCATTTGAAGGGTCGGTAACGTCGGGTTCGTCAGGCTCTTCACTTTGAACTACGGTGACATCCGTATCGTCATTTCTTGTTTCTCTTGCCGTCGTCTCTTTGGTTGCTGTACATCCTGCAACAGATGAGAGAAGGATCAATGTTGATAAAACAACACTTGCTTTTTTCATGATTAAAAATTCTCCTTAGTATTAACTTTCAGGTCCCCTATTGCCTGTAACACTATGAATACAATTTAACCGTATGAATTGTTGCAGTTGGATTTTATTTTCCTTCAGGATAAAGTACCGGAAGCGTAGGAAGTTCAGTCGATACAGTCTGTTCTTTTATCTCGGATACAGGCGTGATCGTACCGTCAGGACTAAGTCTTACGGGAATACCTTTTCCGTTTTTAACAGCTGATGCATAGTCATTTACCGAACCGAGTTTTTCCTCGAAAAGCATACCGCCCATATCATCGTCGTGGAAGAAATGAATATCAGATCCGGCTGTCATGGGAAGGCCCAGATCTACAGTATATTCATAACCCAGAGCATTCATGTTGGGCTTGTTAGCAGCGTTATATACTTCGACTCCGTCGCATGCAGTGGGAGCGAGCTTAATGTCTGAAAGATAATCTCTTTCTCTGAAAGGGTGTGCCTGGATCATGATTCCGCCTGCCTTGTGGACAGCATCCAGAAGCTCGTGTCTTGTCATGTCCATGATGCACTCGTTGGCAAGAAGCCATTCCTTATCGATTCCGTAGAGCAGGAATTCATCCTTGTTGAAATTTACTTCAATGCCGAACATGACGAGGAAGTCTTTGCCTTCTGCGGCCTTTAATGCTCTCTCGTAACCGGATGTGTAGATCTCAACTCTTTCTTTCCAGGGAAGGTCTCCGGGAACACAGGTGTTGCCGTTAAAGAAATGATCGGTAACGACCATTCCGCTGTAGCCTTTATTCATCATATAAGAGATATAGTCTTCACCATGAACTTTACCGCACGCACTTGCCTCGCATGTATGAAGATGTGTCTCGTATAAATAACCCATTATCTGTGTCCTTATAATTTAATCCCGTCAATGCTAACACTCGCGCCATTTCAAATCAAGATTATTTGTCTTGACCATATAAATAGAAAATGTTATTTTATGCGTGCTTTAATGAGCCGACAGTTCGTTTGTGCCATCCTGTCGATAAACAAAACCAGGACAACCATTTATATCATTTGCTTTTTAAGTTATATGCTTGATTAAATGAGGGCTCCTGTTTTTGGGAGCCCTTTTTATTTTTGGAGATTTTGAAAATGACAGAAAAGAAAACAGTATCAAGATTATTCATGTGCATCGGCATCATCTTCGTAACATGCCTTTTGCTCTCAAACCTCGTTGCAGGAAAACTCTGGGCAGTAACAGAGAACATCACGCTTCCTGCAGCAGTCATCCTCTTCCCCGTCACATATATCATCGGTGACGTATTCACGGAAGTTTACGGATTCAAGAAAGCAAGAACGATCATCTGGCTTGGATTTGCATGCAGCTTTTTTGCAGTGCTCATCTACCTCCTCACGATCGCACTTCCCCATCCGGGTTACTGGGAGAGCCAGGATGCTTACGCAACAGTTTTGGGCACCACTCCGAGAGTTGCCGTCGCATCTTTTGCAGGATATCTTTTCGGTGAGTTCTCAAACTCAATCATCTTATCCAGACTTAAAGTGCTCACAAAGGGAAAGAACCTCTGGATCCGTACGATCCTTTCAACAGTTGTCGGTGAAGGACTTGATTCAGTTATCTTCATTACGATCTCTTTCTGGGGAACGATGGAGAATTCAGTCGTACTTCAGATGATCCTTTTCCAGTATCTGTTCAAGGTATTATATGAAGCACTCTTTACTCCCGTTACATATTTCGTGGTAAAGAAGATCAAGAAAGCCGAAGGCATCGATACTTTCGATGACGGCATCAAATACAACATCCTCAGGGGGTAAGTTATGCGCGAAAAAGAAGGCCTTACAAAGCTTGGCAGCAACGGCACCGTTTACAGCCAGGATTACGATCCGTCCGTCCTTGAGACGTTCATGAACAAGCACCCGGACAACGATTATTTCGTTAAGTTCAACTGTCCCGAATTCACAAGCCTGTGCCCCATTACCGGCCAGCCAGACTTTGCGACAATAACGATCTCTTATGTACCGTCCAAGAAGATGGTCGAGAGTAAATCATTAAAGCTCTACCTGTTCTCTTTCCGTAACCACGGAGATTTCCATGAGGACTGCGTAAACATCATAATGAAGGATCTCATAAAGCTTATGGATCCCAAATACATTGAAGTATGGGGTAAGTTCACACCAAGGGGCGGCATATCGATCGACCCATACTGCAATTACGGCAAGCCCGGAACAAAGTGGGAAAAGGTAGCCGAAGACAGGCTCTTTAACCACGACATGTATCCCGAGAAAGTCGACAACAGATAAGAATTACAAAACCCCGTTACTGTGTGCAAGGTAACGGGGTTTTTATAAACTAATTCTATTTCGGGGTTGAATTAATTTATTTCTGTGAAGGGGCATACTTTCTGCCGGATCTGCTGACACGAAGAGCGGGCTTACCTGTATGCAAAGCGGGTTTTGCGGATGCCTGAACCTTTGAGCCGAAGTATGCTCTGTATCTGAGCCATGCGGTAAATCCGCTAATGAGCCAGACAACTCCTGATGAGAGCCAGATTCCTGCTTCTCCGAATCCCAGATAAGATGTAAGAAGGATCGGGATCGTAAATCTTCCGATGACTTCGATAATGCCGTTAAAGAGCGAGAAGAACGCATCGCCGATACCTGTAAGAACGCCTCTTACAACATAGATCATGCCAAGTGTCAGGTAGAAAATGCTTGTGATCCTGAGACCCTCTGCAGCAAGCAATACAACGTCCTGCTCAGGTACGAAGAATGAAGCGATCGCTCTGCCGAATACCTGCATTACGAGCATGAGGAATGCCGTAAGGATTGCCATCATGATAAGGCCTACCCTGTAACCCTTAAGAACACGGTCGTTCTTATTGGCACCGAAGTTCTGGCCGCTGAATGTTGAAAGTGATGCGGCAAGAGTCATGTAAGGCTGGTGAATGAACTGCTCGATCTTATTGGTTGCCGTAAAAGCGGATATAACCGTCGTTCCGAAAGAGTTTACGACGAACTGGAGTGCCATTGAAGAGATGGCGATCAGCGCAAACTGCAATGACATCGGAACGCCGAGACGTACGATCTTAAAGACCATGCTCTTTGAGATCGAGATATCCTTCTTACCGATAGCGAAATACGGATTCTTCTTATAAGCATAGATTCCGCAAAGGAGTACCGATATGAACTGTGAGATAACGGTAGCAAGAGCAGCGCCCTTGATTCCCATAGGGATTACAACTACAAGGAGATAGTCCAGACCGACATTGATAAGTGTCGATGCTATGAGGAAATACAAAGGAGATCTTGAGTCGCCCAGTGCTTTAAGCATTGAAGATATAAAGTTATAGAGCGATACAAAGAGAAGTCCGATGCACATATAGCGTGTGTAAAGAACAGCATCTGCCAGGATCAGATCGGGTGTCTGAAGGAGTTTGAGCAAAAGCGGCGCCGTGATGAAACCTGTAATTCCAAACACAACGGGTACGATGAGCATAATGAGACCTGTATTAACAATACATTTCTTAACATTACGGTCATCTTGTGCTCCGTAATACTGGGACACCACGACCCCGCCTCCGCTTCCTATACCGTTACAAAGCGCGAAAAAGAGGAAGGTTATCGAGGAAGTCGCGCCTACGGCTGCAAATGCGTCCTTACCGAGGAAATTACCGACGATCATTGAGTCGGCCAGATTATAGATCTGCTGAAATACATTACCGACAAGTGTCGGCAATGCGAAAAGCAAAATATGTTTAACAGGACTGCCCTGTGTCATATCAATTGTGTTGCTTCTCATATTTCATTTCTCCACGGTTTTTAACTGATTTTCGGTGGGAATTATAATATTCATCTCCGGTCAATCCTCCTCACTATTCGGTCTCGGATTTATCATTTTTTGTCATAAGAGGAATAAAAAACCAAAACAATGACATACAAGAGATATTTATGTCTTATATAATTAATTCATAAAAAAAGGATCAGGAGCATATGGATTACAGCAACTACGAGATCTACGATTTTGACCATGTAAGTTCCTTTAACATGTCCACGGGATATGCGGAAAGGAGCTACAAGGCTCACTGGCATTCATACGGTGAGATCCTGCTCGTAGGCCCTGAAATGCCGAATATTTACTGCGTCGGCAAGAACACATATGAACTCGATCCTGACGACATCGTGCTCGTATGGCCTATGGAAATGCATTCGACCACAGATGCCGACAGGACCAATTCACTGGTAATCCAGTTCTCGAACGCTTTTATCAATTCGCTTTTCGATCTGCGCCGCATCATGCACCTTTACCGCAACCTGCATGTCATCCGCGCGCAGGCCCATCCGGAGCTGTCACAAAAACTCAGGGAAATAATTTATAAAATGAAAGATCTCTTCTTCTCAGGAAGATCAGACCGTGAGATCAGATGCTGCATGCTCCTTATGGACTTCATGCTGACGCTTCTGGAATACAGAAAGGAACTTGCACCTGAGCTCAACGTCGAAGAGCAGTACGGATACAGCGATGATGTTATGAAGAGACTTATCTCCGTCACCGACTACATTAAGAACAATCTCACCGCAGATGACCTCTCACAGGGCGCTATGGCCGAGATGGCAGGAATCAGCAAGGATTATTTCTCGAGGATCTTCAAGAACGTTACGGGATTGAACTACAACAAGTGGCTCAACATGATAAGACTCGAGAAAGCTTCTGAACTTCTCACCGAAGAAGGACACACGCTAACCGAGATAGCCATGCTCTCGGGATTCCAGAGCATTCCGAGTTTTAACAGGGTATTCCGAGAAGAAAAAGGTATGGCACCCGGTGAATACAGAGCGTTATTCGTAAAGAACGATAAATAAGGATCCCTTTCAGGATCCTAATTTTTTACATTGTTTCTTTTTTAGATTCGAACTTTACTATCTCTTCAAGCTTTAAAGGCTTTGCGTAATAGTATCCCTGGAAGCTCTCGACGTGATACTTCTGGAGGATATCCCTCATGCCTGCCGTCTCAATACCTTCGACACAGACCTTTGCTCCGAAGAGCGATGCAAAATTTGCGAAGTACTTGATGAGTTCTCTTTCAACTTCGTCTTCTTCTATTCTCATTACGAAGCCTCTGTCGATCTTGATGATGTCGAAAGGAAGCTCCTTAACGATGCCGATCGATGAGAATCCGGTACCAAAGTCATCGAGTGCAACAAGAATGCCTCTGGACTTGAGGTTTGCAATGACGTTCTTAAGAAGGTCGATATCAAGAAGTCTGCATCTTTCAGTAACTTCGAAGCAGATATGCTCCGGAGGATAGTCCATCTCTTCAAGAATACGGAATACCATATCGGCAAAGTCAGGTTTCTCAAGCTGCGTGTACGACAGATTGATGTTCATTACAAATTCCGGATTCTTCTTCAGGATCTCCTTTGCCGCATAGACGGCTTCCTTGATGATCCATTCGCCGAGTTCAGGGAAAAGCGGATCTGCTTCAAGAAGAGGTATGAACTGATCAGGCGGAACAATGCCGTAAGTATCACTCTTCCAGCGAAGCAAAGCTTCAGCTCCGATAAGATCTTCAGTCTGTGCATCTACAACAGGCTGATAAAGCAGATAGAATCCCTTGTATCCGTGCATGATGGAAGCGCGGATGGCGTGGATCTTTTCGAGCCTCTGCTTGTTATCGTCACCATAGTCATTATGGAACAGTACCATATCACCCTGGTTGCGGGACTTTGATTCCACATATGCGAAGTTAAGGCAGGCATATGCAGTCTGTGAATCAAGATCAAAGCTGTCGAGCTGCAGAGCACCGCAGTTTGTCTCAAGCATGATCCTCTTGTTATCAACAGAGAACTCCTCACGGAAGAAGTCACGGAAACCATTGTATTTCTCCTGTACTTCATCGAGCGAGAAAGAATTGCTTATTATCGCAAACTTGGTTCCGTCGATCCTGTAGCAGCTTCCGGTATTGCCTGTAACTTCAAATATCTTTCTTGCAAAGAGCTGGAGAACACGGTTACCGAAGTGATATCCGTATACTTCGTTTATCTCAGAGAACTTGCTGATACCGACAACAATTACGATTATCTCGGCCTGTCTCTTTATGCAGCTGTCGAGTTCCTCGAAGAAGCCGTACTGGTTGCGAAGGCCCGTCAATGTATCAACATGACCCTGTACTCCGTGACTTCTGATCGTACCGACGAAATAATCAGGATCACCTGAATTATCGCGCAAAACTACGCCTCTGCATGTGCACACATCATATTCGCCGTTAGTTTTACGTGCACGGTACTGCATGTCGTGTCCGGATGAGTTGCCTGCGAATATCTCATCGATACCCCTGTGATAAGCCTCACGGTCATCAGGGTGAATAAAATCTTCCCAGATGTCGCCCGCTCCATACATGTATTCGGAAGGAAGTCCGTAAGTATCAACTGCATTTTTGGACCACTTGGAGAAATCGAACTTCATATCGCAAAGATAGACATATGTACCGTCAGCAACTAAATCGTATGACTTAAACAAAGCCTCAAGCAGCTTTCTTCTGTCTTCGGTTATGATCTTTTCGCCAACATTCTTTACAGCATAGGTTTCTGCGAGGTGCTTCTTTTCCTTAAGCTGGGCTTTGTTCTCATACATGCGCCTGTCAGCACGCTGATAAATCTCTTCAACAGTATTGTCAGAATAAAGTATATACTCGGCAACACCCGAAGCGATAATGGGACCCTGGCCTAACCTTATATTCTCTTCGATATGTTTTCTGAATGTGCTTAAGATGTTTTCGCGGTCAATAAAATCTTTATCCTTCAGGACAACTGCGAACTCATCTCCGCCGACTCTGAAAACAGGACTGTGGGCAAATGTCCTGCAGATGAGTTTGCAGGACTCTTTAATGAGCTCGTCACCTGCTTTATGGCCCTGAGTATCGTTAACGAGTTTAAGATCATTAACATCACACATTACTATTCCGAAAGACTCTTCAATCTTTTCATCGATGTGCTTCTGGAGTTCTTTCTCATATTCGTGATAAGCAGTAATGTTTCTCGTGCCTGTAAGGCTGTCACGTCTGGCAATCTCATTTGCCATTGTAATCGCCTGAAGATGCTCGTTCTCTTTCCTTACATCATCGTCACGATTTTCGACACAGATGATCAGATGTGATTTGTCAGAAGACCAGCTGACTGTCATTCTGGTATATTTCGGATCTCCTCCGTCTACTACCATTCGATAGTCTTCTATAAGCTGTTTGGTGTCTTCCAGACGCGAAATAAGGTTATCTTTGTTGATAAAGAGCTTTATACGTTCCCTGTCATCCGGATAAATAATTTTCTCGGAATTGCCGGTAGCGATACCGAAGAAGTTCTCACCTTCTTCCTGAATCTCCAGTTCTCCGAGAATATTATGCATCGCGAACTCAATATAATAATCAGTCCTGGCATCAACATAATAAATGATGTCATACTGGGCAGCGAGGCTCTCTGCTATCTGCGAATAAGTGATGCTTCTTTCCTGGGTGCGTTTAAACTCGAGATTAGCCTTAACTTCCTCATCGATATTTTCAACACATACGATAATGTGTTTTTTATCACGCGCCATCATCTCCGTATGTCTGATGTTCTTTACCGTATCATCAATAACCAGACGGTAACATACTGAATATGAATTCCTGTGCTTAAGATTATTAAGCATTACATCCCTGTAATGCATCTTATAGATCTTTTCCTGATCCTCCGGATGCACGAATTTACGGATGTTTTTTCTGCTCTCAGCAAAGAAATCACCGCCTTCAACAGGTACATTGAGGTGCTTGTACTCTTCAGTGGAAGTGATCTCAACATATTTACCGGTCTCTGCATTTATGTAATAAAGGGTATCAAAACGTTCTGCAAGGCTGGATGTAATCTGATTGTATCTTTCCTTTTGAATGGCTAATTCTTTCTCTTTTTCGCGTCTCTTGTATTCTTCATCGATATTGAGTACGCCGAGAATAAAATAGTCGGAATTATCATCAAGTCCACGGATCATTCTCAGGGAATGCCATGTGGGAACACCATTTATCATCAGACGGTATTCAATATTCTGCATACTGCCCTTTTTCATATCACACAAAAGCTTTTCCTTCTGTATGTTTTCAAGGAAAATATGCTGGTCCTCTTTATAGATGACCTTCTTGCAGTCACGGATAATGTTCTTAAAGAAGTCATCGCCGCCCTGCTCAAGACTCAGCGAATGGAATTCGGGATTTGCTGAATACCAGTAATATTCGTTCGTAATGGCATTAACATAGTAAACGCTTGAATAATCAACAAGTAATGCTTCAGATATTTTCTTAAAAATCAAATCCTGTGCTGCCATGTTTTCCTCCGAAAGGCCGTATATAGCGCCTTCATGTCCTTTAGGCAATTAACAAGCTTTTCAGCAATTATATCAAATTTCTTTAACCCTTGCCTTAACCGAACATAAAAAGATATTTTTATTATAAATAGTCAGTATGTCGATATGATTGACTGGTTGTAAACAAAAATTGACATACAATAATTAAGATGGGTGTATAATCAGTGCGCAATTTTATATTAGAAAGAAGGAAATCTTATGAAAAATAAGATTATTGCAACAGTACTTACTGCCGCTTTGTCCCTCGGATTAATGGCAGGATGTGCAAAGAAGAAGGACGACACAGTCGTCAGAATCGGTTCACTTAAGGGACCTACAACCATCGGTATCGTTAACCTAATGGATAAAGCATCCAAGGGTGAATCCGAAGGCAATTATGAGTTCACCATGGCAGCAGCTGCTGACGAGATCACTGCAAAGGTCGTATCAGGTGATTTGGACATTGCTCTCGTTCCTGCTAACCTCGCTTCTGTTCTTTACAATAAGACACAGGGCGGCGTTACAGCCATCGACATCAACACTTTAGGCGTTCTTTACTGCGTTACGGGTGATTCTTCCGTTAAGTCCATTAAGGACCTCGCAGGAAAGACAGTCATCACAACAGGACAGGGCGCTACACCCGAGTATTCACTCAGATATCTCCTCGACCAGAACGGCATTACAGACTGCACAATCGAGTTTAAGTCCGAAGCAACTGAAGTTGCTGCAGTACTTGCTGAAGATCCTACACAGATCGCAGTACTTCCCCAGCCTTTCGTTACAGTAGCCTGCGCACAGAATGAGGCTATCGCTCCCGCTTTCGCTTTTGAAGACGAATGGCAGACACTTACAGACGGCCTTGGAATGGTTACAGGCGTTACGATTGTAAGAAATGACTTCCTCAAAGAGCACCCCGCTGCTGTCAGCACTTTCATCAGCGAGCATCAGGCCAGCGTAAATGCAGCTAATTCAGATCTTGATACAACTGCAGCATTGGTAGTTGCTAACGACATCATCGGCAAGGAGCCCATAGCAAAGAAGGCTATTCCTTCCTGCAACGTTGTATGCATCACAGGCGACAGCTTAAAGACAAATCTCTCCGCTTACCTTGAAGTCCTCTACAATTACGATGCAAAGGCTGTAGGCGGAAATCTTCCCGGAGAAGACTTCTATTTCAAAGGCTGATAAATGAAGACCAAAAGATATATCAGGATAGCCGTGATCGTTCTGATCTGGCTCGCAATATGGCAGATCCTTGCTGTTGTAATTAATAACAGCATCCTACTGTCAGGCCCGGTCGAGACGGTCATGGCCCTGATATCTCTTTGTTCTGATCCTTCATTTTTCATGTCGGTCGGAGCTACGATCGGCAAAGTACTTCTGGGTTTCCTTATTGGACTCATTCTCGGAACAGGGCTCGCAGTATTGTCTTACAGATCCGGTCTTATAAAAGACTTCCTGACCCCTTTTGTTTCCGTGATCAAATCAATTCCGATAGTAAGCTTCATCATCATCGCTCTCATATGGGCTGGAAGCTCAAACGTCACCCTGATCGTATCATCGGTCATCTCATTTCCTATCTTTTACAAGAACATTCTTGAAGGCTTATCCGTTACGGACAAGAAGATGCTTGATATGGCAAAAGTCTTTCAGATGAAGACTTCGAAAAAGATCAGATACATCTATCTGCCTTCTCTTTCATCCCACATCAAGAGCGCCATCTCACTTGCGATCGGCATGGCTTTCAGAGGCGGCATAACTGCTGAAGTAGTCGGCCAGCCTTTGAGATCCATCGGTAACGGCCTTTACAGAGCCAAGATAAATCTCGCAACATCCGAGATGCTTGCCTGGACGCTTGTTGCTGTCCTTGCGGCATTCGTCATCGAAAGACTTATATCTTTCATCGTAAAGAAGGTGCTCAAATGATCGAACTCAAAAACATCTGCAAATCATTTGACGATAAGAAAGTACTGGATTCTTTCAGTGCCGTTTTCGACGAGGGCGGATATCTTCTCAAAGGTCCTTCCGGCATCGGCAAGACCACATGCATTCTTCTTATCTTAGGACTTATAAAGCCTGATGAGGGTGAGCTGGTCATTCCGGACAATATGCGCTTTGCAGTCTGCTTCCAGGAGAACAGACTTTTCGAGAATGAGACTGCATTAACCAATATCCTTGCGGTAAATGACAATGTCACTGAAGAAGCGGCCAAAGCTGCCATCAGAGAACTTCTTCCCGATGATACAGCCGGCAAAAAGGCAGGTGAACTCTCAGGCGGAATGAAGCGCCGCCTTGCAGTAATAAGAGCCATGCTTCACGAATCAGACGCCGTTATTCTCGATGAACCTTTTACAGGTCTTGACGACGATTCACGCGAGAAGACTATCGCATTTATAAGAAAGCACCTTAATGGCCGTCTGCTCATAATTACAAGCCACGACGAGCGCGGCTTGGATGATCTCAAGGTTATTAACGTAGATTAAAAGAGATTAATCAAGATCCTCATAGACAAGGATATTTCTTCCGTGCTGCTTGCCGTAATACATGCGTGCATCGGCAACCTTAATTATTTCCTCAGGTTCACTATATGCAGCTTTATATTCTTCAAGTCCGATAGTGGATGTAATAGGAATTCTCTTGTTGAAGAATACGGTCGGATTCGATTCAATGTGTTTTCTTAAATCTTCCATCTTATCCGTGGCAGAGATCATGTTATAACCGCGCATCAGGATTACGAATTCCTCACCGCCCCATCTGCATATGTCGCATCCGGGAAGATCCTTCTTAATGAGCATGGTTACATGCTTTAATACTTCATCGCCGCCTTCATGACCGTATGTATCATTTACACGCTTGAAGTTATCAAGGTCGCAGAATGCGATGCAGAAATCCTGCGTACGGTCATCCATCATCTTCTGTACAAGAGGAAGGAAACCACGTCTGTTCAAAAGATTCGTAAGAGCATCTTCATGCGCATCAGATGACAGCTGCTTATTTCTCTTCTCAAGGTCGCCCATCTCTCTTTCGGTCGTATAGATGTAGATCGTGTTATAAAAGATCGTCGCAAAGACCATGGCGAAAGCAGAAACACATACGAGCACCATTCTGGTAAAAGGCGGCAGTTCGTAAACGGGTTCAAGCGGTGCATACCTGATGTAAAGTGCTATGAAAGTTGCAAAGTTCAGAACGAGCATGAGAACGATGCTCCATCTTTTCGCGCCCTGATAAAGGAAAGCACCGAAATAGATAATTATCGGAACGATCGAGAAAAGGAAGCAGTATGTACCGCACTTAAGTCCTATATAGTAGGTCGATATGATGGTATAGAAAGTAACCTCAAGGACAATACTGAAATATACGGCCTTGATATAACCGAATTTGCAAAGGAAGAATGCAAACAGGTAAACCAGAACACTGAAAGTATTGACCAGTACCAAAGGCATTACGCCTGCAAAAAGAAAAATGGCGAGGAGCACCGAGTGAACAAGACACATTACGCTTACGGTGAACGCAAAGCCGTTATGCACAAGAAAATGCAGGGTCTTATCGACAAGACTCCCTGACTTCTTTGCAACCGGTTTTGCGGGTGTCGCAGTACTCATTACGAAAAAACCTCGCATCCTACATATGATTTTTCCTAGATTATATTTATAGAAAACCCACTCTTACACCCTGAATTGTAAAAAGTAACAAATAATTAACTGACTGTCTTATTTCTAATCATATTTTTGGAAACTGCTGTGTCACAGGATCTGCACGACGTTTCCCTGAGCATCTTTTATGTAGTGATGAGCAGGAAGCGCAGCGCCGCAGTGAGGACATGTCGTGTGCATGCCGACGATGAAGATACCGCCGCAGAAGTTACAAGGCTCCTCGTAAACAGCCGTAAGCTCGCAAGGCTGTGCATTCTTGAATTCTTCACTTACCTTTGCAGGCTTATATGCTACAGCAAAGATATACCATGAAATGAAACCGAACATGACAAGCATGAACAAACCTCCAACGCATCCGGCAGGATTTGCGTAAGGCTTCATCATCTGCGGCCTGTATTCATCAAGCGTCAGGGCTATCGCAGCGTCGACCGAATATGTGTCACGCTGCAAAAGCCTCTTATGAAGTGATACGGTAAATGAATCGGCACGTTTTTCGGTCAATATGGGATCTGTGTTATCACCCTGCATACCTTCCCAATACCAATCGATAAAACCATTATCCTTAAGGGCTTCAGAGTATACGATGAGCCAGTGATTTTCATCTTTGAAGTTGGTTACATATAGGTCGTAAGCATAGTTTTCGAGGCTTGTATAATCCTCATTCCAATCATCATTACTTACTGTGATAACAGCAGGAATGATGCCCGTCTTATTGTAGAATTCCTGCATGGATTTTTTGAGCTGCTTCTTGTCCTCGACCACGCCGATATTATCTTCAATCACGAATTTGGGATCTTTGTCGCTATCTAACCTTTTAGGAACAGTAACCGACTTGGCAATGATAAAGACACTCGCAATAATGAACGGAAGCAGGATGATAAAAAAGACAATAAAACCCGCTACACGCGGCATCGGATCAGGCTTGCGTACATCGTAATTTGCATATACGAAATACGGTCTGTTGTTTCTGTAATAGAGATACCTTTTAGCACCCGGAAAAGGCTGGCCGGAGGAACGTCTGTTGCTGGGCAGTCCGCCTCCGCTGCTGCTTCCTCCTGAATGGCTGCTGTGGTGACTGCTGTGAGAGCTGCTGTGGCTGCCGCCTGAATGCGATCCGCCTCCTGATGAATGTGGCATTTCTTATCTCCTTATTCCTTAGAAATAGTGCATTATTAACCTGATAAATAATAACATCTTTTTGATATTTTTAGAAAGACAGACTTCATTTGATGCATCAATTCGGCATAAGTTTCGTGTCTTTTTCCGTTTTTGGGATGCAAAAAATAAAAATTGTTTTACAGTATAGATGGTAATAGGAATCGTCAGCTCGCATCAGGGGAGAAAAATATGCGGAACAAAAAGACAATTGCATTAGCATTGGCTGTCAGCATACTTGTGCCAATGTTCACATCGTGTGCGAAAAGCAGCACAAAAAACATCATAGTAAAAGAAGACGATCCATGGTATGAATCAGTCAGGTTTGATTTGGAGACAGATAAACTGCCGTCTGAAATGCTCGACAGCAGCATCGTAACTTATGAAAATGACAGGCTGTATCACCTGTACTGTCTTACTAATCTTTCTGACTACGATAATTACAGAAGGACCATGCTTGATACTTATGACAGCAACGGGAATATCTTAAGCCGGATCAAGATTACAGAACCCGGCAATTATTCGATTACAAAGATAGACAGCATAAAGCCCGGCAAAGACGGGAATACTGCCGAAGCCGTAGCAGAGCTTTTTGGACCTGCAGGATTTGAGACCGGAATCATCACAATAGATCTCATAAGCGGAGAGTCAAAAACTCCCCGCCCGTTTAAGAATGCAGACGGCAATAATCTTGAATTACAGGAAAGCAATACGTCTTGGGCAGGAGTTACAGAAGTATATACAGCAGGAGATTACTACTTCCCTGTTATCTTCACTTCCGGATATTCCACCAGTTCAACAGCGTATGTTTATTCATTCTTAGGGAGCGAATATAAATGCGAGTTCGATATGTCAGAACTTCCGAATATTTATAACCTGGATGAGTTTTCGTATAACTCAAAAAGCAAAACGGTATTTACCATAGGGTACACAAGAACAAACGGACCTTTGGTGCTGGAGTTTGACCCTGAAACAGGAAAACTGATCAAAAGCGAAATATATGATGCGCAGAATTTGGATGAAATTAACCTTGCCGAATATCAGGCGGTGACTTCAGGTGAGCTGTGCAGAATCGATACACTGGGTAACATTACTGCTTTTGACATGCAGTCACAGGAAGTAAAAACAGTCATAGACAACAATTGGTATACACCTTATTTTTCAGACCTGTCACGTGAGGAAGTTAAGCTCATAACGTGCGATGATGATGAAGCCGTTATCTATTCAAGCAAGACCACGGAGTATTCAATGTTCTTTTCCGGAATTGATGAGACCGTAACCATACTTAAAAAGGCGGATAAGAATCCTCATGCGGGAAAGAAAGTAATAGAGCTTGCAACCCCTATCGATACAAAGATCACTGAATATATGTCGAATGCCATTTTCGAATTCAACAGAACAGACAACGAGTATCTCATAAGAGTATGGAGCAAATACAATTCGGGACTTAAGGCCGGAAGAGCTCTTTCCGTTCTTAACGAAGACGACGAAAAGCTTTATACAATGATTCAGGAATTAAAAGGAAACGATGCACCTGACCTGGCAATCGGGATCCAAAAGAATTATGCAATGAGAGATGATGTTTTCGAAGACCTGACAGGTTATCTCGATCAGGAAATAATGGATAAGCAGTTCACGAATATCATCGAAGCATCGAAGATAGGAAACAAACTGTACTTCCTCCCCGTCACGCTGGAGATTGAAGGACTTGTAACCGACACATCTCTTATCAGTGACGGTGCATGCGGAATCACTTTCGAAGAATATGAGCATATGATAACTGAAAAACTGGATGGTTTTTCACCCTACGATTATCCTCTTTCAACATACAACAATAAAAAGGATTTCATGTTGTCCTGCATAGACACAAAATCAGCCATTGAAGGTAATAATGTTGAATTCGGCACAGAACAGTTCAATAAAGCCGTCGGATTATCAAACGAATACTTTGCCGATGACGGATTTACTCCCGCTGATGATTATGACTGGGAAGAAGAAACCCAAAGGGTCAGAGGTGCCTGCAGGTATGACAGGATCGAAAGTTACACCGAATTCATTCACGCATGCATGTCTTCCGAAGGCAGCTATACGATAATCGGAACGCCTTCAGTTGATGCATCTGGACCCAGATTCAGAGCTTTGGAAACAATATCTGTTACTTCCTCATCCGGCAGAAAAGACGGATGCAGGAAATTCATCAATTTCTTATTCTCAGGTGCGGGGTTCGGAGACTCAGATAAAGAATTCCAGAACATCGTTACCAACAAAGATGTCATGGCAAAAAATATATCGCTGATATCAGAGAAAAATAATACGGGCCGTAAGACGGACGAGGAGATGTCAGATTACATTTTTGAATTGGAAGATTATTGCATCGTATACGGCTATAAAGAATCTACAAAATCCATGGAAGAAGGCATGCTGAACAGTCTCTCGTCGATCTCGGTATACTACTACGACGACCCTGTAATTACTGCCTTTCTAATCGAAGAGATTGCTCCATATTATGCCGGAGACAGGTCACTCGAAGATTCGGTCAATATCATTAACGACCGCGTTGAAAAGTATATAAAAGAGATGTAATTAAATCGGGTGTCCCAATATGAGACACCCGGTATTTTTGTGTTTATAGCAAGATTACTTGCACTCAACGCCTTCTTTTTTGCAGATTCTCCATGCTGCATATTTGCCCTGGGCAGTTGCCGGCGGAAGTCCGCCTGAACCCATGAGCCACTGGCCCGCAAGGAATACATTCTTAAGATGCTTAACAACACCGGGTGTAGTAACAGTCTTTGTATCCTTGTCTGCAACGAAAGCCATGTAGGCGCCTCTGTATGCGTTGCAATGCTTGGCATATGTAACAGGTGTCCATACGTCGAGAACCCTGATCTTGCCATTTGTCTCAGGGAACTGCTTCTCGACTTCAGCAATGAGAGCGTTTGCAATTTCCATCTTCTTTGCTTCGTACTTCTCGGGATCTTTGGCGAGATCAAACCAGTTGTCGACTTCCTTGCCGTACTGGAAGAGCTTAATCTGGATGCTTGTCTTGCCTTCAGGTGTGAGAGACGGATCGTAATCGTAGCAGATGAATCCGATGTCCTTGATCTCTCTGTCCCATACCTTGATTCCATCGCTCTCCCAGCATGTCGTATCAGGATCAACGTTCATCTTTCCGTCTACGATAAATGCTGCGTGATACTTACTGAATACGGAGAAGTGAGCCTTATCATCAAAGCACTTCTTAAGCTTCTTGGGCATGTACTGTGCAGGAAGAAGCTGTGTGAATGTGTGGTTTGCATCTGTAGCGCAGATAACGTAATCACCCTTAACTTCAGTACCGTCTTCAAGAACGATACCCTCAGCGATCTTGCCGTTGATCTTAACGTTCTTAACAGGTGCGCCGAGGTGGAGCTTTCCGCCTGCCTGCTTATATCTGTCAGCGATTCTGAGTGCTGCTGCCAGAGAGCCGCCTTCAGGAATATCACCGCTGCCTGATGTAACCATTGCATATGACATGATGAATGAATATGCCTGAGTTGTCTCAGGATGAGTGAGCATTACGGAGCTTCTCAGGACAGGGCTCTTAAAGCTGTCAGCCAAATCCCTAACGCTTACGCCCTTGTAAGCCTTCTGTGCTGCAGGAACGTTCTTAACGAAATCACCAAGCTTCATGAAATCTCTGGGGCCCATCTTGTCCATCGGCTTGTCGATAGGCATGATCATTGACTCTGCTCTTGTGACGTTCTCGAAAAACTTCTCGATAGCATCCTTATCTTCAGGAGATAAAGCGAGCATCTCACGCTTTGTTCTTTCCTTATCTCTCCAGTAAGTGATCTCTCCGCCGTGTCCCTTATATGTGAAGAAGCGGTCCTTGGAATACATCTTGACGCTGTCGTCGAGCATTCCGATCTCGTGCCAGAGCTCATTCATGGCACTGCCCTTTTTACTGCACATGAGATAGTTGATGCAGTTATCGATGTAAACGCCTTCGCGCTTCCATCCGGTAAGTTCTCCGCCGGGTACGGGATTCTTCTCATAGATCTCAGTCTCAAAGCCTGAGTTTTGCAGGATGATACCCGCAGCCATTCCGGAGATACCGCCTCCGACAATGATTACTTTTTTCATCTATTCAACTCTCCTGATTAATTTGTGCCTGAAAGACACTTGTGTAAGTATAACACTTAATCAGGGAATTATAATTGTCTTATTTTTCCGATAAATCCGTCGATCTTCCTAGTATTATCCTCACTCGGATGATCCTTGGGATCGACAAGGCTAAGCTCTGCTACGAGAGAGTCTGCTTTAGCTGCCTGCTTTAGCGCAGCAATACACTTAGTTGAATTGCCGCCTGCTGATGTCACGATCACCGCAATCTTCTTACCTGTGAGATCGTTGTCTTCAAGGAACGTTCTGAGCGGAGGCGTGAAGCTGCTTGCCCACACGGGTGTTGCAAGGATAACGAGTTCATACTCATCCTTTTTGAATGTATAAGGTTCAAGCTCAGGCTTCTTTTTGAACGTTACTGCAGAGCCTCCCCAGAGGAATTTGACCATACCCTTATCCGGATATGCTTTTACCGGAACAAGTTCTATCAGATCAGCTCCAAGTTCTTTTGAAACCTTCTCGCATACATAACGGACATTTCCCTGAAGTGAATAATAAACGATTGCTGTTTTCATGTTATTTCTCCTGTTAATTCTTAAGCATCTTCCTGGCTTTGACACACCATCTGAGATATGCCTCATAAGTCTCTATTCCGAACATAACTGTCAAAAGGAAATGCTTATGATCTGAGTTATCTTTTTCCTTTTTGAGATTCTTCTCGTACATCTTCAGAACTTCAAGTTCTTCTTTTATATTCTCTTCGAAAATATCGATGTTATGAACCGTTGTCTCAGGTGCTTCAACGCCACCGAAATACAACTTAAGAAGCGTCTCGTACTTAAGCTCATTGGAAGCCTGTTCCTCATTAAGCCACCGCTTCAAAACCTTAGTGCCTTTTGCCGTAATGTGATACAGGATCTTCTTGCGGCTGCCTGAATCATCAGCTTCATACTTGCTTATCTGTCCTGCCTGTTCCATCGCGTTTAGTGCAGGATAAATGCTTCCGAAGCTCCCCTTCCAAAAGAAACTGATAGCACCATCGATACGCTTCTTGATGTCATAGCCTGTCAGATCTTCGTGGGACAGCAGTCCTAATATGACCACATCTATCTTTCTATCTTTTGCCATAGCCGGTCTCTTTTCAAATTTATATCAATTTGATATATCGTTTTGATACATTATGAAATCATGCGGCTCAAAAGTCAAGCCATATTGAAATCTACTGAAATAAAAATTCACTGCAGTCGTTAGTGTAAAACAGTTTCGGATTACACTATCTCCTACAGTGAATTCAATTATTAGGTGCAGATTTCTGTGAAGATCAGGTCATAGGTAAGACAATCTCAAGAAACTTCTCATCAATTGTCATATTGAAGTATCCCGGATCAACGATGATACCCATCTTTACCGGTGCACCGTCATTATTTACCTTCAGCGTAGTCTTGATAACATCTCTGAATTCAGATTCCATTACGAGATAACCTACACGGCCTACATAATCATAGAATTCCTTAAGTCTTTCCATTGATGAAAACGCAGGGAAATATCCTGTGCCATCCGGACCGGGAAGAAGGAACAGCCTCGGCTTTCCGTCCTTGTGGTCACCATAAGGCGTTGAGTAAAACACTTTTTCTTTACCGAACTGACCTAGAAAATCCTTATTGCTTATGAGTTTTTTATCCTGCATCTCAAGCAGTTCAACGACACGGGTTTTTGTTTTCAAATTATTATCCATGGCTCACCTCACTCATTAGTCTTGTTTTTCTTTGCAAGCTTATTCCAATTCCAGTATCCGATGAAAGCTTCCACAAGATATATTGCCTTCTTTGTCGTATATACCGGATCCTTCTTAATCGCGTACTGTGCCACTGCGATAATGTCTGTAATGATCCACCAGGAATACTGTTCCTTGAATCTGAAAAGTTCCAGTGTGGAAGCAACGATTCCTATGGAGAAGATGAAAGAATCAAGCCATTGCATGATGGTCACATTCCAACCATAGTTCACTGCGAATTTCATCCAGGAATCTCCTGCCAGTTCAGACAACGCAAAGTGTACGAGAACAGCAATTCCGATTATTGTTACCAGTACGAAGATCCTTTGAAGGATGCTCATCTTTTTCGCTTTGGCCAGGAGTTCATCATCCTCATCCTTGTGTTTATACCATCTCCACCAGGATATGATGTTAAGCGGCATATATACGACAAGTTCAAGCCAGAATGTAGCCCATATTCCAAAGTAGAAAAGATAGATAATAAACACTACTGTGTTGACCATCGCAAACGGGAAGTTCATTCTGTTTACTTTGGCTGTCAGGAACACGCACATGATTCCGCAAAGACCGGATATCAGGTTAATTACTGCAAGCCATTGCGGGCAGCCCTCTTCCGGCTTTATCGCGTAGTATACGGATATGCCGAGCATTATCACGCACATGATGGCTTCATACCATTTAAGGCTTCGTATCGCCCTTATTATTTTCTTTATACCATCCATTTTTGTTTCTCCTCTAATGTCTTCATGGCTCTTATCAGCGTTGAACTGATCGGGTAAGTAATTCTTTTCTCATCAACGATGATATGAGTTGCTTCGGGATATGCTCTTTTGAAATATGCACCGTAGGAAGGCTCACTCGAATATACATAATCCATATGAGGTACATAGGCCCTTACCAGCGGTGTCTCCATATCCCAGTTATTTGTTCCGTCAGGATCACGGCAGTAATCGTCATCTATGATATGAAAGGAAACGTTATCATAAAGCGAACAGACCTTCTCGAGTTGCTTTATACGGCTTTCAACTGACAGCTCATATTCTGAATGAGTCTTCATGATCTCAAGCTCGTCGTCACCGTTGATAAACATGATCACGACTACATCATCACATTGTCTTGCGGCTGTATCGATGCAATACAGATGACCTTTATGAAGCGGCATGAATTTTCCGCCGAAGAATCCGTGTATTGCTGCCATGTTATTACCTCTCGATATACTTATATAGCCTTGCCGGTTTTCCTTTTGACACTTCAGTTTTGTTTAAGTCAATGACCCTACCGGTTGAGACATAATCTCTTAGGAATGTTTTTCTGAAATTCGGAAGATCAAGTGACCTGTTCTTGATAGTCTCATATATTCTCTTAAGCTCTGATATCGTAAATTCATTCTTGTCTCTCAAAAGATTGAATGCATCGTCTTCGTAATCTATGCGGTTCCTTAATCTGGTGATCGCCATCTTGATTATCTCAGCATGGTCGAAGGCCAGGTCCTTCTCGGTTATTACGGTATTCTCATTCGTAAAGATTATTCCGTCCACGTCGTACTTGATAGTAAAGAGCTTTGCATCTTCCGCATCGTCTCCTGCTTTGATATCGAGCATATGCTTGGGTACCAATGCCATGTATGCAACTGAGATTACCGTCGTACGTGGATCTCTTCCCAGATTACCAAACGTATAGAGCTGCTTGAGATATACATCATCAATATTCGTCTCTGACTTCAGTTCGCGTGCAGCGGCTTCGTCAATCGACTCTTTCCCTGCAGCGAGAAAACCTCCCGGGATTGCCCATCTGTCTTTATACGGATACTCACCTCTTTTGATCAGAAGGATATTCAGTTCATCTGATGCATCCAATGTGAGGATCACGATGTCTGTTGTTACTGAAGGGCGTTCAAATTTTGAAACATCATAATTCTCAAGAAACGCTTTTTCTTCCTTTGATGTGCATTTATAACTTTTCATATCCGCCCTCCTTAATGGTTTTCTATACCACTTGCATTATGGTACTTTTTACCATTATTGTCAAGGGCACATTTTCGCAGCAAATAAAAACAGGTCCCGCAAAAAGGGCCTGTCTTCTTATTAATTTAATAATGAATATCAATCTTTCTTCTGATTGAGAGAATCAATATAGTGGTGGTACTTCTCTTTCTCGTTATACATGTACTTGTCAGCACGGTCGATGTAATCGTCGATCGTGGCATCGTCACCCGGTTCGATAAACGCATAACCGATACTTGCGTGGAGCACGAAAGAAAGATTAAGAGCCTTAAAGTCCTTGCTCATTGATTCAGAAATATTACGGATGAGTTCTTCGACAGATCCGTCTTCGGGACACGGGCCTACCGCGATAAACTCATCGCCGCCGTATCTTCCGAACAGCCACTCCTTTGGTGAGTGAATCTTAAAAGCTTCTGCCGTAGCCCTGATCGCGAAGTCGCCGTTAAGGTGACCGTAAACATCGTTGATCGTCTTCATTCTGTCGATGTCAGCGAAAACAAGGATCGACTTCTCGTTATTCTCTTTTCGGGATGTGATGTAATCGTAAAGAACCTGCTGGCATCCGGTACGGTTATACATACCTGTAAGGGCATCAGTCATGTAGACCTTCTTGAGTTCTCTGTTGGCACGGTCAGAAAAGATATGACGTCGCATACTGAACAGCTGCGCATTCAAGTTCTTAATAAATCTGCTTAAGCCAAGATTGTAAAGCAGCATCGGCGTATTCTTAATTGCAATATAACCGATGATGAAATTCAGATAATTAAGAGGCGCGAAAATATAAAGATTCGACTTGCCTTCTTCATGAGCATAACCCGGATAAAGTTCCTTGGAATCGAAATGTCTCAATGACAGTCTCTTGCCGTCACGGAGCTCATAAAGGATATCCATGTTGGAACCGTATCCTCTGATTCTCTCAGGATAATGGTCATCATTCATCTCAAAGAATTCAGGTTCTGTGCAAAGACAATAATCTTTTCCGAGAAGCGGAATATCGTTGGTACTGCATATTCCCTTTTCATAGAAATCTTCCTTCTTTACTGCAAAGGACAACGGAATCTGAAGTCCCATGAAGAACATGTCCATTATGTTCATCTGGAGATTATCAAAGAAGTTGTTTCTGATAGCGTTAAAACGGTTCTTAATAGCATCTTCTGACGCAGGGCAGCCGCAACTCTCGGAAGGGACAAAATACGAATGATATTCTTCAACAAAGCGTTCGTCAGGATGCGCCATCTGATACTTGAGTTTCTCGTAAGCTTTCTCGCCGAACGAATCCCAGCCTCTTGATACCGTCGAAAGGATCGGGAAAGTATGCTGTCCGTCTTTGGACATGTCAAAGCCGGTCAGAAGAACATCTTCAGGAACGCTGTAACCCTTCTCTGTTAACGCTGAATTAATACCAAGTGCCATGTTGTCATTAGCGCAGACGATGGCATCAGGAAGTTCTTTTCCTGCTTCGAGATATTGTTTCATCTGAACATAGGAAGTATAAAAACCAAAATCGCAATAGAATTCTGCTTCGAGCTCCAAACCGTGATCCTTAAGGACATCAACAAGAGCCTGGCGTCTGGTCTTGTTCTCGACATTTCCTTCAACGCCGTTTACGAAAATAATCTTTTTCGCATTGTGATGCTCTACAAGGTGGAGTGCAAGATCTCTTACGCCGTTATAATTCTCCGTCTTGATGCAGGACATGTTAGGAACTTCTACTTCAAGAGAGAGCATAGGAACACCTGCTCTCTGGAAGCGGGCACAAACACGTTCCTGCTCATCAGGGAAATTGTAAGTATTGGTGAGCATGATCGCGCCGTCGAATGTAGCGGGATCAGGAAGATGGAAGATGTTCAGCTGGCACTTGTTCTGAAGTGCATGATCGCCCGGGCTGCAATACGTGACGAACACAAAAAGATCCATACAATCTTCCTGTGCCTTTCTCTGTATGCCTGAAACTATACTTTCAACAAACTCGTTACTGAAACCATTTGTGAATATAGCTATGCGATTATTCATCTAAGATTCTCCCAACCGGTTAAACGAAAAGAACGTTCTTATCATGTCCCTTCGTTTATTAATCTAATTATATCAAAAAAGTCTTATCTGTTTATACACATAACTCCGCATAATTGCATTATACAAAACACATTTAATCAGTATGTTTAATTCCTGTGAACTTCATTCAAACATTTAACGAAACCGTCTTGTGAACTAATACAAATGCAAGGTCGTTTTTTGTAGCAAAAAGCTCGGAAAATAGGCACTTTATCAAAACGCTTTAACCTTTAAACAAAGTGTTCACAGAGATTTAATAATGCGTTGATTATCCCTTCGCAATCTCATCCCTATAATAGACTTAGAAACTAACAGAAAGGGGGATCTTACTATGGCACTTACTGACATTTTAAAAGAGAAGATTTTGAAGGCAGGTTCAAAGCAAAAACTTGATTCAATCACCAAGTATGCGAGCCATCAGAGTGAAGACATCAGAGTAACTGTAGCAATCGCGCTTGGCATGATCCCCAACTACGAATCGGGCATGGCTTTAATACCGCTTCTCAGAGATAAGTCCGCACTGGTAAGAGCAACAGCTTGTGAATCCGCAGCAGCCATCAGGGCAAAGCACTGCGAAGAGTACATCAAGAAGCTGGCATTTACCGAGACTGATCCGAACGTAAAGCAGGTAGCCATGAAGGCATTCGATTCATTAAGAGATAAAGTCGCATAAGACTACATAAACACCCCAAAATAGAGGGCCGGGAACTTAGTTCCCGGTCCTTTATTTTTGTGATATACACCTCCAAAAACTACCAACCCGCCTTAACAAAAGCTGTTAAGACGGGCGGCAGATTTTTCACAGGAATTCCAATATGGAAATAGTTTACTTTTCGTTTGAATAATCCTTTGACAGGTCAAAGCATCTCACGCTCTCCGCTCCACAGAACTGGGAATCCTGAGCATAATAGATGCATGCTGCAACTCCAGGATTTCCTTCAGGAGTAATGTAAGGAGTGATATTGTAGTAATCGATCTGCGCGATGCTCCTCTCGAGATCAATGTCGCGGACATCGCTATAGCGCGCAGTGAATATATCAGCCGTCTTGTTAAAGAACTCTTCATCGGTCATGCCGAGACGCTTTGCAACCTCAGTGTCTTCCAAAGGTTCAAGCGTATCTAAATCGTAATTGTAAACCTCAACGGTGTAATAATCTTCGCTGACATAGAGCGCATAAATAACAATGGATACAGTATTGCCATTGACGCCCCATTTGTACATCGTCTCATAGCCGTCAATATATTCACCGTCGAATTCAAGAGGATATGCCTCCTGGACATGTTCGCTGATGGCAGTATTTATCTCTGTTGCTTCCACACCGTCGACAATAAGTTTGGGACACGAACTAATATAATCAATCTCACCTCTTGAAATAACATTCCTGGTAAGATCTTCTACTGTTACTTCGTGAGAAGGAGCAGCTGCCTCAGCCACAACGGCATCAGACGAATCCGGCGATTCCCCTGCCGGTGCTTTCTTATTGGTTGTACAGCCGGCCGCCAGAATCGTAAGGCAGAGTGCCGCTGATACTATCGCCAGTTTTTTCATTTAGTGCTTCTCCTGTTTTTCCCCATAATATCAATTGTCTAAATTGTATGAGTATAAAACATCAAATCAGCATCAATTAAATGTCAGTTTTATAGAGATTGGGAAAAACCGTGCACCTTATGTATCCTCTTCATCGTCGATAAAGTCAGGATTAAGTTTTCTTAAGACCTCTTTTAACTCAGGTTTTATACTCCGGAGCGGTTCCACTGGCAATACTTGTCTTCCATACCGGCATTGTTTGAGATCAGATCCTCTAATTCAACACAGGTCTCACGGTCAAGACCCGTCTCCAGATCCTTAAGGGCTTCACCTCCGAAATAGGCATATACTCCCTTTTCTTTATGGAGGTCGAATAATTCATCCGGAACTTTAAAGAAGAAAACATCAAAATACTCATCGCTGTCCTGCAGTCTGGCAATAGCTTCGTTAACATTATCCGAGTAATCAGACTCCCTGACATAGACCCTGACGCTGATCTTATACCAGTACTTGTGCTCCTGTGCTGTCTCCCATGCATTCTTGGTTACGGCAACATATTCTTCGTAAGAATTAATGGAACTCGTATTGTACTGGAATGAAGCAAGTTCGGAGAGACTTATTCCGTCATATACGATCACGCAGTCAGAAAAACAATCGCCGATCTTCTCATTTATTTGCGCTACGCATTCATCTGCATAGTAGTAATTTACGTAAGATTCCATCTGAACTTCGCCGAAATAGTCACAAATTCCCAAAACAGTAATTTTATCCGAAGTTACCAGACTGAACTCATCACCGTTAAATGTGACACCTTCATTTTCATCTACCGTTATTCCGTATTTGTAGTTCAGATACGCTTCGATCTCAGCTGCACGCTGCGCATCAGAATGCATGTAAAACATAATAAATACACCCAGCGCTGCGCAGAGTATAAATATAACGAATGATACTTCCGCAATTTTCTTGCCGCTCATGAAATTGCCCCCCTATGTTTAGACAGAATGCCCCTAATATAGCTTCTGTACTAAAGTCAGTTGAAATAGTATATTTGTTGCAATAACTTAAAGAGTATATCAAAAGGTCAATCGTGAAGGGAATCCAAAATCGAATGAAGATCTATTTCGCCCCGCTCGAAGGCATTACAAACTATATTTTCCGCAATGCTTACAACGGGCTCTACGGCAACATCGACAAGTATTTCGCGCCGTTTATCTCTCCATCCGAAAAGTGCCCCATCACTCCCCGTGAGCGAAAAGATTTAATACCTGAGCACAATTCCGGCTTATATCTCGTTCCCCAACTCCTTACGTGCAGGTCAAATCACTTTATCGAAGGCGCCCAAGAGCTTAAGGCAATGGGTTACAACGAAATAAACCTCAATCTCGGCTGCCCTTCAGGAACCGTATGTGCAAAAGGCAAAGGTGCCGGCTTCCTGCCGAATACTCTTGAACTGGAAAGATTCTTAGATGACATCTACTCCTATTCCGAATCTGACGGCATGAAGATATCTCTCAAGACAAGACTCGGCTACTTTAATCATGACGAATTCTATGACCTCGTGGATATCTTCAACAAATACCCTGTTCACGAACTGATCGTGCACCCAAGAATAAGATCCGACTTTTATAAGGGCGAACCGCGAAAAGAATATTTCGCATATGCATTGGAACATTGCAAGTGTCCACTCGTCTATAACGGAAACATCTATAGCGTTAAAGACCATGAAGATATGAACGGCACATTCGGCACCGTGCTTGATCCCATTATGCTCGGAAGAGGTCTGATTGCTGATCCGTCTCTTGCGGGTAAATTAAAAGACGCTATGTCAGAAACCGACTTAGCAAAATTCAGGAAGTTCCACGACACTCTTTATCACGAATATCAGAAGATCATGTCACCTGATATCAATGTCATCTATAAAATGAGAGAACTCTGGTCCTACTGGCAGCTGCAGTTTGAAGGTAATGAACGTGACATCAAGAAACTTCTGAAAGCAAAGAAATATTCAGAATACGAGGAAGTCGTATACCGCATATTAAAATCAGCATAGTATCTCCCCTATCAGTTCATCTCACGAATTAAATTTTTAATTCACCATAGTTTTTCGAGGGCAAAACCGTATACTGTCCGGGAAATAATTCTTCACAGATCTTAAGTTCAAGTTCCTGTCTGTGAGTCCAGTGTTTTACAAGACCGTCTTCACCTTTCATTCCGTTTCTGACTGCGTGCGGACAATTATCGAAATAATTACAGAGCATGGAAAACCAGACTTCATTTCCTTTGTCATCAACACGTTCTTTTCTCGCAGTCTCAAGATTCTTCCTAATGCCTTCTGGCTCAGTCCTGATGTATGCAATATGGATCTGCTTATCTCCAATTACCTTCTTTATCTCACGGTAGAAATCCAGGATCGCTTCATCACTCATATCGCGGAAAAGAATGAGATCTTCAACAATGTTTTGGAACAATGAACATTCAGCGATAAGTGGTTCTCCATCCCACTTACCATAGCGTTTCAAAACGATCTCTTTAAACTGCTCGAAAGATACCCGGTTGTTATAGATCTCATAATTCTCCATCTCCTGATAAAACTCGTGTTTATCAGTCTGTACCTTTGTATAGCAGACGATCACATGATCATCTTCGTTATGAGCTTTCTCTTCTATCTTTTCGCGCATGGAAGAATACTTAGTGAGTATGTTCTGATAATCTTCCGTTTTCATGTATGCGCACCATGCAAGCTCGACAGGAGAATAATCTCCCTCCTCGAAAACTTTATGGTCAGGATATTTCTCTGATAAGCGCCTTGTCAGCGTGCTCTTTCCGCCGCCCTGAATTCCTTCAACAAAATAACTTTTCTTATTCATCTAATCTCTCACAATCTGTCCCACAACTGAACTTCAACATAAGCATATCTTCCGAGCGACTCTTTGAAGTATTTTTCTGTTGAGCCGCTTGCTTCAATACCTTCCAGGAGCATAGTCTTTGTAAGCACAGCCGGGGTCTCTCCGTGAATCAGAAGAGCGCAGCTGTCACCTAAAGTAAAACTGATCTGATCGTCAGGAATATCATCTAGGTCGAATACTATCTTATCATTCGTATCAAACCAGTCGCGAAGATATTCACACTCCATAAGCACAAAAGAATACGGGTGAAGAAGTTTCGGTTTACCACCAAGTTTTATGAACGCTTCTCTGACAAATTCATCTGCTCTTTTCCTGTTGGGATAGAAATTTACAAAATCTGCAAACCTTCCGAAACTCGTTGTATCAGGATGCTCTGAAGCAAGTTTTGCAGCAACCTCAAACGCTTCCTTCTCAGGAAGATTCATTATGTTCTTCCAGGGATCTGTTCCCGGGAAAAAGTAATGTGTAATAAATAGTTTTTCCATATGTATTACTTTCCAAAAATTAGAAACTTACCGCGCTCCAAACTTTCAAAAGTTACGCCGCCTTTTTGCTGGTAGTATGGGCTGTACACTTTTTCAAAATGGATGCCTTCCAGATTCTTCTCGATATATGTGAAACCATAACCGCTTATCTCATCAATAAGTTTTTTATATGTGTACTTGGCTTTCTCTTTGTCCTTGTCTCTGAAATTCGAAAGATGGAACGGGAGAACGGCAAGCACGCCACCCTTCTTCAACGTTCTTTTCGCTTCTTCGATCATAACAAAACGGTGAAGGCCTCCGTATGTTTTTTCCTCGCCGTGAAACATGTCTGCATAGATAACAAGATCGAAAGTATTATCTTCAAAATCATGTTTGTAATCTTCTCTGCCCACGACTGTAGTTATACAATCAAGCTTCTCGTTAGCTGCTTTCTCATTTACATAATCCAAGCACTGCTTATTGATATCAACAGCGCTGATTTTACATTTCTTTCCGAACGCATTTGCCGCTGCAAATGAATAATTACCTGCACCACATCCGTAATCTAAGATCACCGGATCAGATACACTTATCATTGAAGAAATGAGCTCTGCTCCTTCTTTCTTTTCCCAATTGTTTACATCATCGAAAATACTCATTATTCTACAGTCCCCTCTGTCCAATCAATGTACTCTTCTGCTGAAATCCGTTCTTCTATGATTGTGATATTTTCTTTTTCCTTAGAGCAATTATAGCATTCTATGGTTCTGAATATTTGCAACAAAAAGACGACGGTTGTTAAGCCGTCGTCTGTATTTTGTAGTATGCGGAATCAACCTTCTAACTACAGTTCAGATTATCTTCCCCAACTGTCAACCACTTCTCGGATCGTCTGAGGAATTACGTTAAGCTGCTCGCCAACGTTTCGAATAATACCCGGCATAAATAATCCTAAGACCAACATGAGAATATTAATCAAAATACAAACAATAATTGCAGAGGGACGCCAGTCTCTTACTGTCTTGGCACCGACAATGATATAGATAACCGTCAGGACAAAGTATAAAGCAAGGCCACCTGCGAAAACTAAAAAGGGAGATTTGGTAGCATCAGTAACAACGATACCCTGTGCATTGATATCATTCATAGCAATTTCCAAGAAATCAACGGTAGCGTACCAAATAATAGTTGTAAGAATTAATGATACAATGGCCTGAATTAAGAAAAACGTTCCTCTTCTCATAAAAGTCTCCTATGAAAAAAATCTTTGAAGATAGAGAATTCTGAAGACAATCCTCCTGTGGATTTATCAAATTTCTCTGTCATATGGAAGCATTATATCATTGAGTTATGCCCTTAACCAAGCGGTGTTTGACATATTCATCAGAGATATTTCAGAACATCCATCTGTGTTTCCGCCTGATCAAACTCTTCAAGCCTGCCACATGGAATATGAGGTTCATACGCGAGATGCGCAAAATACCGTGCCTGCACCGCCTTCATGCCGGCATCCCTTGCACCGAAGAGTTCTTTTGAACCTCCGTCACCGACAAAAAGACATTCTTCTGCACTGACACCAAGCATATCGACCGCTCTTCTGAATATCTCAGGATCAGGTTTAGTGACACCCTGTTCGTAGGACAAAACCGGCGCATCGAAATACGGATAGAGAACACTCTCCTTAATAGCTTTTGCCTCATCTGAATAGCAGTTGCTTATGAGGCCGATCTTAATGTTCCTGGCTTTAAGTTCCTTTAAAAGATCGATAGTCTCTTTAGGCGTTCTCGCAAAGACGCCATCCAGGTTTTCGCTGCGATGTCTGACAATAAGCTGAACTGATTCTTCGCTATAACAGCCAAGCATTTCAAGACAGATCTTAACTGCTTCTGCAATGGTGCATTGTCCGCTGCTTCTTGCGTTCTCTGTTGTGTGCCACACGGGTCTGAAAACTTCAACCGGAATACTCAGGTCCGCTGCTATGTGCTCACTGAAATAAGTATCTCCCGAGAAGATCGTTACCAGTGTCTCAAACATATCGAAAATAACTGCTTTGATCATAGATTCCATTACCCCTTAATGAATACTCCTAGTTTAACAAAGATTTCAGCATGTGCATCATGTTATAATCACCTTAATTGATGAAAACTTAATAGGAATAAACGCCATGAATGACTTAGAAACAATCAAGAATAATTTTCCCGGAATAAGCTGCGCATATAAAGATGCAGAAGGAAAAATCACGACGAAATGCTTTGGCTTCGCAGACAAAGAATCAAATATTCCGGTGGACGAGAACACCGCCTTCCCTGCCTGCTCGATTTCAAAATTCATTACTGCGATCTGTGTAATGAAGGAATACGAGCAGGGCCGTATCGATATCGAAAAGCCAATCAATCTTTATCTTCGCAGTTGGAAACTTCTTACTTCATCAGGATCTGAAAGTGATGCACCAATAAGATCGCTTATGAATCACACATCCGGAATTATTGACGGCGAAGAAGGCTTTTACGGACTCAGAAGAAGTGATTCGTATGTCAGTCTGATCGATGTTCTTGATGGTAAGACTTCTTATAGCAACCGTCCGGCGCGCGAGAATAATCCTTATGGAACTGAGTTTGAATACTCTGATGCCGGGTTCTGCGTTTTGCAGATGCTGTTAGAAGACCTTGAGCAAAAGCCGTATGAAGTTATTGCAGATGAATATGTTTTCGCACCTTTGAACTTGAAAAACACCTTCTCTGCATCGCTTGCAAACTTGTCTGAATTCGAGCAGAAGATCGTCATGGCAACAGGCTATGATGAGAATGGTGTTGCAATTCCCGGCAAGTATCCGCAAATGCCTGACCTCGCTGCATCAGGACTGTGGTCTACACCGAAAGATCTTCTTGTAATCGCGCAAGAATTTACTAAGGCATATAACGGCGAGAGCAATTTGCTTTCGGCAGAATCCGCGCTAAAAATGGCGACTCCTACAGATAGATTCCTCTGGGCAGGACTAGGCATATTCATGGATGGTGAGAACAAGCTCAGCATCAGCGGCTGGGGCGAGAACGGCCAGTCGAGACTTAAGTTCAATTACCGTACTGGCGAGGCCGCTGCCGTCATGGTAAATCAGAATCCCGGTGTAGATCAATCCGAATCAGGTGTCGAATGGCTAATCAATAACGGTTTCTAATTCTTTTCGAGTTAGCCGGACATCAGAGAAAACTTATTGCCCAAAACACAAGAAAATGCAGCGGGTAGATAATGTAAAAGATCCACTTGTTGATCGCAGCCCGGCTTCCTGCTTTCCCGTCATAACAAAGAAGGAAAGGAATAACTAAGAACATTCCTGCCTGCCATAATTCGCCGTACCAGTGAAAACCGTTACGCACAAGGAAGAATACAGCTGCTAAAACCTGTATTCCACATACAATTGCGTAGGCTTTGATTTGCGCTTTTCGATCGTCTCTGTATTGATAGAAAAGCCATGCCATAAACGGCCCTATTACACCCCAGTCGCAGCAAAATGTGATCATGATGAGCGCGATAGTAACGAATATCTTTACACCACGATTTTTGATCATCTCTGTCGCTAACAAAAGCAGGAAAGTAACAAACAAAGTAATGATGACGTTAAAGTCCAAAACCCACAGCGTATTGTAATGTGACAGCGCATAAGGAATCTGTGATATGAGACCGAAGATTAGAAGACGTGCTGCGTATTTTATACGTGAAGAAGTGTGAATAAATCCTTCTACAAGAAAGAAAAGCATAATGGGCCCGGTCAGTCTGCCGATAATACGCATTGCAGCATATATTGCGACCTTGGGCCACGCCGCTTCATCAATCCCGGGCGACAGCAGAAACATACCGATATGATCAATGATCATCGCGATGATGGCGATGTATTTTATCTGATTTCTGTTAAGGCTGATACGTGCCATAAAACCGTCTTCTATTTAGTGAATACAGGCATGACTATAAGCAAGTCATGTCATTACTTATTGAGATATCAATTGGGACATATAAGCAGCAATTGATGGTACTTCTGACAACCTTGCAAGAAGTTTAGGCGCATAACCTCTAAAGTACATCCACGATTGAGCCAGACAGGTTTTGATGTTTCTTTGTTCCTGCTCAGGTCTCTTTTCAATCGAATCAACCGCTAATAACATTTTTTTGATCTGAGCTTTGTCTTCTTTTGTAAGCTCGTTCGACATATCAATATAAGAGAATGCTTTCACAAGGTCATTCTTGTTAAATCCATTTGGAAGAGACACATTGTAATGAACCGTAATGTATTTGACAGGGCGTTGAGCCATTGCATGATTACCGTTTCCGCTTACATTAGTATTGTTAAGATTTCTATTATCCATTTAAGTGTCCCCATAAGATGGATTTACGAAGTGTCATGATTAATTCCAAATGCTATCTTATCAGTAAAATCATTTGCTGAAAACAAAAAACCTCTCAAACACATGGTTCAAGAGGTTTCATTTTGGCGGAGACGGAGAGATTCGAACTCTCGTGCCAGTTGCCCGGCAAACGCATTTCGAGTGCGCCCCGTTATGACCACTTCGATACGTCTCCAAACGCGCCTTATTGTAATAGATTAAGTCTGATTATTCAACTAAAAGCGCTGTGTAACAATGTTACAGTGCACCAAATCTTATGTTTTTGCGCAATTCTTCCTTGGCATCCTCACCGCAGAGGAAACCAACGAGAGCGAGGCCGAAATCAACCGATGTACCCATCGCCTGGCTGGTAATGATATTGCCGTTTACGACAACTTTGCTGTCTTCGATGACATTTGCACCACCCTTGCGGAGCTCTTCCCAGAAACCGGGATTGCATGTGGAAGTCTTGCCCTTAAGAATTCCAAGATTCGCAAAAACAGTCGGAGCAGCACAGATAGCCGCAATGCCTTTTCCCTGGTCGTTGAACTTAACGAGATTCTTCTTGAGTTCTTCGCATGCGTTGAGGTTATTTGTTCCTCTTACGCCGCCTGGGAGAACCAGAAGGTCATACTCATCGAACGTGATCTCGTCCAGAAGCTTATCAGCCTTGATTTTAATATCTCTTGATGCTGTTATCTCAAGTGAAGGCATGATCGATACAACATCGACATCAACCTTTGCTCTTCTCAAAAGGTCAACGGGTGTGATTGCCTCGACCTCTTCACTGCCGTCTGCTATAAATACTGCAACTTTTGCCATGTTAATACCTTTCTTTTAAAGGCCGAAAAGACCTTTGATAAAAATCTCTATTCCAATGAGGATCAGTATTACGCCTCCGATTATCGTGGCCGTACTGACGAATTTGCCGCCGATCTTCTTGCCGAAGATCAACCCCAATAAGCATATCACAAGCGTGACGACTCCAATTATCAAAGATGCGGCAAATGCTCGTAAAAACGAATAATCAGCAATCGTAAAACCTACTGAAAGAGCATCTATCGAAGTAGCGACTCCCTGAACGATGAGCGCGCCCCAGGTAAGCTTTTTCGCCTCCTTGGCCTCATCCTTATCTTTCTTGTCACCCTGCTTCTTATCCTTGATGCCTTCGACAACCATCTTGCCACCGATGAAAAGAAGCAGTATCAAAGCTATCCACGGAATAAACTTATGGAATACCGAAAACATCTCGGCAACAGTCGTTACGAGCAGCCATCCGATAACCGGCATGAGGAACTGGAAGACAGCATAAACGCCTGCGATCTTAAACATCCTGAACTTCTTCATGCCAGGCTCGACTATTCCGTTCGCCACGGAAATCGAAAAAGCGTCCATTGAAAGACCGACACCCAAAAGCACGGAATTCAATATGAACTGTACCATTTATTCAAGCCTCCGAACCCGGCACCCGGGCAAAAAAATAACCCAAGGCACCTGTATTAGCCTTGAGTCTCACATAGAAGAATAAGCCAGGTATTATACCAGTATGTTGACTTATACAACGCTTTATCGCGTCTGCTACTCCCTCAACAGACAGAATTTTAGCAATTTAGGCTTCGGTTAGTCAATTCTAACTCGGAAAGATACCGTCCCAAATGAGATTTTCGTGTTTGGGACGGTATTAACCGACTAAACCTTCAAAATGAACCATTTAGTCGGCAATTTTTCGAGAATTTCATAGCAAACGACCGACTAAACTCACACTTTTCGATGTTTAGTCGGTAAAAAAGTGCCCTCAAGCACTGCAAACAGCCATTTTACAAGGCAAAACTACCGACTAAACACGCAAAATCAACCATTTAGTCGGTTCTCCGGCAACTCACCTACCGACCAAACACGCCATTTCACTAATTTAGTCGGTATGCCACCCCATAAACCCAAATCACGGCCTTATTATGTGTAGATAATCTAACGCGCGTGCGAGCATATTATTATAATATTTGGTATAATACTCAATCGCTATAAGTATCATTGCTACTTAATCATCAGGAGGCCAATATGAACGAATACATTAAGCAGATATCTGACAGAATCAGAGAGCTTAGAGACATCCTTGACTTGACTGCAGAAGAAGTTGCTTCAGGCTGCGGCGTGAGCCAGGAAGAGTATTTAGCATATGAAAACGGCGAAAAGGAGATCCCGATCAGCGTACTTTATAAGGTCGCTGGTATTTTCAAGGTGGACCCTACAGTGCTGATGACAGGCGACGTTCCGAGAATGGACGATTATACAGTGGTAAGAGGCGGCAACGGCGTTAAGGTCGAGCGTTATCCCGGCTATTCTTTCAGTGCCCTCGCTTTCAACTATAAGCACAGACAGATGGATCCTATGATCGTTACTTTGTCCAAGTCAGAGACAGCTGAGTTCGTTCACCACGGCGGACAGGAGTTCAACTATGTCATCGAGGGCGCGATCAAGGTTATCGTCGGCGACAGAGAATTTACACTTGAGGCAGGAGATTCCATTTACTTCAATCCTGAGAAGCCTCACGGACAGAGAGCCGTGACGGAGACTGCTAAGTTCCTCACAATCATCAACGAGTGATTTAGCAGTTCTACCCCATTACTCACGGAAAATTTGAAGTAGAAAAGGAAGTATATACCCATGGATTTATTAAGCAGATTTGTTAACAGAATTGAATTTGACAGCTATAAGGACTTTAAAGAGAATTTCAAGATCATAACACCGGAGGATTTCAACTTCGGTTTCGACGTTGTCGATGTTTATGCACAGGAAGATCCTGAGAAGGAAGCGCTTATCTGGTGCGATGACGATGGCAACGAGAGACATTTCACATTTAAGGATGTCAGCGAAAAGAGCAACCGCGTTGCCAACATGTTCAAGGGCCTTGGAATCAAGAAGGGCGACAGAGTCCTCATGATGCTCCGTCAGCGTCCTGAAGTATGGTTCACAATGGTTGGTCTTCACAAGCTCGGCGCAGTTGTTATCCCTGCTACATTCCAGCTTCTTTATCACGACATCGTATACAGATGCAATGCTGCTGACGTTAAGATGATCGTTTGCGCTGACGATCCGCAGATCATTGAGCACGTTAACAAGGCACGTCCCGACTGCAAGACAGTTCAGTACTGCAGCGTTATCGGCGAAGCACCTGAGGGATGGAGATCTCTTACAGATGATATCGATAATGCATCCCCTGTTTTCGAGCGTCCCACAGGCGACGAAGCTACACACGCATACGATCCCATGATGATCTATTTCTCATCAGGTACAACCGGTGAGCCTAAGATGATCCTTCACGACTACACACTTCCTTTGGGACATATCGTTACTGCTAAGTACTGGCAGCAGGTTTACGACGGATGCAGACACTTAACACAGGCTGACTCAGGCTGGGCTAAGTTTGCATGGGGTAAGATCTATGGTCAGTGGATCTGCGGTGCGGTTAACGTTACTTACGATACACAGAAATTCAAGGCTTCCAGAATGCTTGAGATCATGGAAAAGCTTAAGCTCAACTCATTCTGCGGACCTTCTACGATCTACAGATATCTCATTCAGGAAGATCTTACAAAGTACGACTTCTCTTCCATCAAGCATTGCTCAATGGCAGGCGAGCCTTTGAATCCTGAAGTATTCTACAAGTGGCAGAAATACACAGGCCTTGAGATCCGTGAGGGATTCGGCCAGACAGAAGGAAGCGTTCTTTTCGCTAACTTCCCCTGGATCGACGTAAAGCCCGGTTCAACAGGTATGCCCACACCTATCTACGACATCCAGCTGGTTGACGAGAACGGCGTTCCGGTTGAGGACGGTATCGTTGGTAATATCGTTATCAAGAATGCTTCTTCACGTCCTACAGGACTTTTCCGTGAGTACTACAAGAACCCTGAAGCAATGGAAGCTCAGTGGCCCGGCGCAGACTACAGCACTGGTGATACAGCATGGAGAGATCCTGAGGGTTATATCTGGTTCGTAGGAAGAAACGACGACGTTATCAAGTGCTCCGGTTACCGTATCGGACCTTTCGAAGTTGAGAGCGCTCTCATGACACACGATGCAGTTCTCGAGTGCGCTGTTACGGCTGTTCCCGACCCGATGAGAGGCCAGGTTGTTAAGGCAACTGTTGTCCTCACAAAGGCATATAAGGAGAAGGCTTCACCCGAACTCGTAAAAGAACTCCAGAATCACGTTAAGAACGCTACAGCTCCTTATAAGTATCCCAGAGTTATCGAGTTCGTAGACGAGCTCCCCAAGACCACCAGCGGTAAGATTATGCGTACTGCAATCAGAAAGGCCGACGAGGCTAAGTACAGAGCAGAGCAGGAAGCAGCAGCTAAGGCTCAGCTTTAAAGAAAATCTTCAATTACTTTATTGGCAAGATCAAGACCGCTCCGTGTTAATCGGAGCGTTCTTTCTTTGCGCTCTAATAATCCTTTTTTTATGTTGTCTTCTACTTCGCCTGCGAAAACATTTTCGAACTCAACACCGAACAATTTATAGAATTCATCGAGCAGAATTCCTTCGGTTGTTCTGAGTCTCAAGAAAGGAACTTCGCGCATCTTATCTTCTTTGGAAAGCATCTCTTCAACATACAAAGAAACGAGGTCTTCCCTGCTTCCTTCAAGGAATTCTTTATAGTCTTTTGAAGTGAGATTTTGCATCTCATTTATATACGAATTAACGTCATCTTTATGGCCGTATCTCATGTCACCGAGATAGCCGTGCGCGCCCGCGCCGATCGCAAAATATTCGCACGAATTCCAATAAGAAGAATTATGTATACTCTTAAATCCTGGCAGCGCACTGTTGGAAATTTCATATGTCTCATAACCCAAACTCTGCAAGAATTTACGTGTGCCGTGATACATCTTTCGCTCGTTATCGGGAGAGACAAAATCTTCCAATGTTTTGCTGTATCTTTCGAAAAAAGGAGTGCCTTCTTCTATGCTCAATGAATATGTGCTTATGTGCTTTACACCAAGCTCATAAAATGTCTTTATATCCTGCTTAATTCCTTCAAGAGTTTCACCCGGAACACCGGTTATGAGATCAGCAGAAACATTCGTAAAACCTGCTGCAGTTATCTTCTTTATCGCATCGATCGCGCCCTTTGAATCGTGCAGTCTTCCGAGTGTTTTAAGCACGTCATCGTGCAAAGACTGGACACCCAAAGATACGCGGTTAAAACCTGCTTTAAGATACTCTTCAAGCTTGTCTTCCGTGACCGAAGAAGGATTAACTTCTATCGTGATTTCAGCGTCATCTGATATGGAAAAATTCTTCTTAATTGAACCGAGTAATTCGGCAATAAATCTGCTGTCAGGAACAGACGGTGTACCGCCTCCGAAATAGACTGTATCCTTTCCGTCTTTGTCTGTAAGAGGATTAGTACCTGTCGTATCAGTGATGACTGAACCGGTAAGTTCAGTCTCTTTTATTGCAGCCTTATAGAACTCCTCAATGCATGAGTTATCAGTTACCGAATAGAAATCGCAATATGGACATTTGCGCGCGCAGAAAGGATTATGGACGTAGATATGTCTTGCCATCAGAACTCACGCCTGCGGTAAATCGGAACAGGGTTCTTGAGAGCCGTGACAAACGCCATCTTAAACGTGTTAAAGCTCGGTGAGATATTCTTCTGGGGAACCATGTATCTTGATATGGTCTCAGCCCACAAAGCCTTGTAGTGGCCGATAGCGGGATAACCGATCTCGATCAGCTCTTCTGCGTTCTCGCTTATTGCTCTGCAGAGCACTTCCCATGTTCCGCATACGGAATCCTGTTCGTAAGAATCAAGGACATCCATCCTGCTGTCAGGATATGCGGCGCGGATCGCATCTCTGTCACCTAATACCCATGCTTCGATCTCTTCAGTACTAAGACCGACAATGCTTCTGATATCAGGTGCATACTTGGATGCACAAGAATAGATCATCTGTCTTAATTCCTGAGGATCGTTGTCGTCGGAATCCATGGCGATAATGAGGATGACATCCTTGCCGCCATATACTTTGTTGTACGCTCTGAGCTTTGCAGGAAGGAGATCTAACAAAGAACTTGCAAACTTCGGCGGTGCGGCATCCATATCCTTAGGGAAGCTTCCGCAGCCTCTGTGCGGATGAACATGAAGTTCAAAATCCACACCTTCATTCTCTGCAATTCTTTCTGCAAGACGCTGTACTACAACAGCTCCTGATTTATCTTCTGACAGTATCTCGATCAGCATTTATAAGCCTCAGTTATCATCTTCCGGTCTAGTATCAAGGTGTCCGCCGTACCAGATCGCGCCCATGCCGACGCCCTGGTGGAACATCTCCATTACGAGCGGATCTTCACCCGCGCAGCGAATTGAAACGTCGCCGTCATCCTTTTCGAAAGTACGCTCAAAGATCCAGATCTCCTTGGGAGATAATGTCTCAATGATATACGGATTGTGCGTTGAAAAGACTATCTGGCAATAGTGGTTCTTCATTGTGTAATCACGCATCTCGTCGCTTAAAACGTCGACCATGTCGTGATAGAGATCCTTGTCGGGAGTCTCAATGAATATCGTTGATCTAGGGCTCTTGTCGCGGAGCAAAAGCAGATAGAGGAAAAGCTTGTCAGGGCTTTCCTTAAGCGCCAGAGGAAGATTCTTCTTGTGCTTCATTGCAGGGATCTTATCCTTGATCTCCGTGATGATGCGCTCGTATTCTTCTTCGTCATTCATCTTGATGTATTCAAGAACGTTGCCGACATTGGAGCCTGAGCTGTTAAGATGCTTGTGTCCGCCCGGAGCGCCGCCCTCGTAGTAATAAGAACTCTGTTCTTCTGAAGAAAAGCTGCAGAAGAACCATGAGGAAATCTCTTTATATAGCATTACGAAATCCCTGTATCCGCTGATCTTTCCATAAAGGCTCAAAGCGGTAAGGTGCTCGTCTTCAACACCGATATCAGACTTGTCGGGAGAATCATTGAAGTTAATAATGTAGCCTTCTCCGCCCTTCATATCGAGGATATTAACAGGCATCTTCTCACCGTCTTTCTCAGTGACGAGAGTAATCTTTTCCTCATCGATAACGGGGCTCATGTATCTGCTTGTAACTATGCCAAGTTCATACTGGATGTACTTGGGGCAGCCGTTCTTTTTATCTTCAAGTTTGAAGAAGACTCTGAACCTGGAAGGACTTGAAATGTCCGGAGTCATGTTGGCAAAGCCCGGCCTTCCGTAGCTTATGGAAGCGACCGCACAGCCCTGAGTGATACAGTCCTTGAGGAAAGCCATGCAACCCATGAAGGATGTCTTACCGGTGTTGTTACGGCCGATAAAAGCATTAAGACCGCGCATGCTGTTGTAAGACTTTTTGCCGTCTTTGTTTTCGATGAAATCGTCAATCAGGATACCAGCTTTGTCTCTGTCGAAAATATCGAAGTTAAGGATCTCAATTCCAAGGATCATTACCGGTCACCTCCTTTATAAGAAAGCGGCCGCGAAAAATGTCACGCGGCCGTTGATGCTTTTCTCAATACTGTTCTAAATAACAAACCTTATCGTTACTCTGTCTCTTCAAGAGTGCTGTTGATCTCAGTAAGGTTTGTCTGGATCTTGGCCATGTTATCTGAAAGTGTCTCATTAACGTTCTCAAGGAGAGACTTAACATAGATGTGAGCGTTTCTTCTGAGTTCTTCTGCCTGAGCCTCAGCGTTTGCAATGATCTGGGCAGCTTCTTCTCTTGCGCCTCTTGTGATCTCGTGATCGTTAACCTTCATGGCATACATGCGGTTAGCGTCGTCGATGATCTTCTTGTTCTTCTCTCTTGCTGTGCTGATGATATCCTGAGCTCTTGCTACGATGTCATTGGACTGGGCAACGGAAGCAGGAAGATTATTCTTTAAGATCTGAAGTGAGTTGATTGTCTCTGTTCTCTCAATAGAGCATTTATCTGAGAAAGGAACACTAGATGCATCCTTGACCATATCGATAAGGTAATCGATATGCTTGATAGCGTCATAGCGCTGTCCGCCCTGATTGAAATTGCTGTTCTCCATTATTATGTCCTTCCTTTCAATAATTTATCCTTTACAAGATCTATTATCTCGGCCGGAACCATCTTTGAGATGTCCCCTCCGTATGAACCCACTTCTTTAACCATCGAAGAACTGATGAGAGACAGGTCGTCTCTGCAGGGCAGGAGCACCGCGTCGTAGCCTGAATAAAGCAGGCGGTTAGCAAGTGCGTGTTCGGATTCGTATCTGAAGTCAGACTCTGATCTGATGCCTCTTACGGAAGCACAGCATCCGAGCTGCTGGTAAAGGTCGACCAAAAGGCCTCCCCAAGCCATGACCTCGACGTTATCCAAACCGTCGTTCTTCAATGAGAGCTTGATAAGCTCAACTCTCTCTTCGGGAGTGAATAAAGGAGTTTTGGCGGCATTCTCCATGACAGCGACGACCAGCTTGTCACAGAGCCTTGAAGCTCTTCTGGCGATGTCTCTGTGTCCTCTGGTAAAGGGATCAAACGTCCCCGGGAAGAGCATTACCTTCAAAATTCCTATCCTCCGCAATTATACCTTAAAAAATGTTATCACTGTAAGACCATAACTACAAGAACGAACACACTTCAGACCGCTTATTTCTTCGGGCATTTCACAATCTTTGTCATGTTCAACGATAAGCATGCCGCCGGGAGCCAACATATCGAAGTCAGAAATGTACTTCGCAGTCTCTTCAAGCCTTAAAGGCACGTCCTTGTAGGGTGGATCCATGAATATAATATCAAATTTCTCGCCGGCCTGCCCCAGGAGCTCTAACGCCTGGGCCGTGCTCTTCTTATAAAACCTTATCTCATCGGAGCCTTCCATCCTGATCTTGCTGATATTCCTGGCGATTATGGATGCTGCCTGACCGCTCCTCTCTACGAGCGTTACGCGCTTTGCGCCACGGCTTAAGGCTTCTATTCCTATCTGTCCGGAGCCTGCGAAAAGGTCCAGGAACTCAGAATCCGGCACATAAGACTGGATAATGGAGAACAAAGCCTCCTTTACCTTATCGGTCGTAGGTCTTGTCTTGTCGCCCTCGGGCGCCTGCAATATAGTTCCCCTGAATCTTCCCGTTACTACTCTCGGCATCAGATCTGCTCCATCTTTCTTGCGAACCTGAGTTCGAACATTTTCTTTATCGCATCGTTGAGGCGCTCGGCTTCCTCGCCGCCCGCTTCGATTATCTTGTTGACGGATTCCGTAGCTTCCGTCGCGATCTTCATATCAGTATACAGGTTCGCAGCCCTAAGTGTAGGGATACCATGCTGTCTCGTGCCGTAGAAGTCTCCAGGGCCCCTTAATTCAAGGTCTTTCTCCGCAAGTTCAAAACCGTCGGAAGATTCGCACATCATCTTCATTCTGGACAGCGCCAATTCAGATCTTGATTCTGATACGAGCAAACAGAAGGACTTCTTGTCGCCTCTTCCGATTCTTCCTCTAAGCTGGTGAAGCGTAGAAAGGCCGAACCTGTCAGCATCCATGATAATCATTACATTCGCATTGGGGTTATCGACGCCGACTTCGATTACCGTTGTAGATATGAGTATCTTAATATCGCCGGCAAGGAATCTTTCCATGGTCTCAAGCTTGTCTTTCTCCTTCATGGAACCATAAAGAACAGCGCTTGAATACTGCGAGAGATTGCTCATGGAATCGACCATCTTCTTCATCTCGAAAACATTGGTGACAGAATCATCTTCTCCTACAGGATCGCCGATCATATTGTCGGCACCTGCTTCGGTCTCATCTTTATCGATTTTGGCGCAGACGATATAGACCTGCTCACCTGCAGCAAGCTTGATGCTCATCATCTCTTCTATCGCCTTGCTCTTCTTGGAGTTTACAAACCACGTTGTGATCTCCTGACGGCCCATGGGCTTTTGTCTGATTACAGAAGTAGCCATGTCACCGTAGATAACCATAGCAAGCGTTCTCGGGATCGGCGTAGCCGTCATGATAAGGTTGTGAACGCTCTTAACCACACCGTCTTTTGCCGTGTCTTTGAAGAGAAGTTTTTCTCTCTGCTTAACGCCGAAGCGGTGCTGCTCATCAGCTATTACCAAAGCAAGATCTTTGAACTTAACATCGTCTGTTAAAAGCGCATGTGTTCCTATGATTACCCTTGCCCTGCCGTCAGCGATCTTCTCTTTTATCTCTACCTTCTCTGAAGGCTTTGTCTTACCGAGAAGGAGAACCGGCTCCATGCCGCTGTTCTGCATGAGTTTTGAGATGGTCTTATAGTGCTGTGAAGCAAGAACTGATGTAGGCGCAAGAAGGACTGCCTGCTTGCCCATAAGCGCAGTTATAAGCATGGATAAAGCTGCAACCATTGTCTTACCTGAACCGACATCACCCTGGATAAGTCTGTTCATAGGAGTTGTCGACATAAGGTCTGTCTGCACGTCGCGGAAAGCAGATGCCTGGTCGTCTGTAAGAGTGAATCCCAAGTTGCTCTTGATGAGCTTCCACTTCTGAAGCGATTCGCCGTCGATGCCGTTAGGACCTGAAGGGATTACCTGTTCTGCAACTTCCTTCACACCGTGTCCGCTGCTGTATAACTTCATTCCGATTCCAAGGAGGATAAGCTCTTCGTATGCCAGCTGTTCCCTTGCTCTTCTTGCATCTTCAAGTGAAGCCGGGAAGTGCGCCATCTCGTATGCATCTTTGGGTGATACAAAACCTTTCTGCTCTGCAATCGATACCGGAATGCATGAGAGCAGTTCGTCTCCGCAGAGCTTTAATGCAGTCTTTACCCACTTGGCAATATTGTTTGAAGTAAGGCCTGCAGTAAGGTGATATACGGGTCTTACAAGCGATGTGTCTTCAATCTTTTCAGCCTTCTCGATGTAAGGATTTACCATCTGCATCTGGCCGTTAAAAAGCGTAACGGAACCGTGCACAAAACACTCGTCGCCAAGAGAGAATTTGCCTGCGAGATATTGTGAATTAAAGAACGTGAGTTTTATCCTTCCGGTGCCGTCTGTTACGAAGAAACTCAAAGGTCTCTTTCTGCTCGTAACGTTGACCGAAGGATTGGTTGATATCGTTCCTCTGAATGAGAGATCAAAACCCGTGTTATCGACAAAGCGGTCAGTCATGTCAAAAGAACCGATGGTTCCGACATGTGACCAGTCATCGTAACGCCATGGGATAAACGCTATGAGATCGTAGATAGTATATATGTCGAGCTTGGCAAGCTTTTCTTCAGCTGCAGGGCCGACACCGTACAGGTCTTTGACCGGATTTGAAAGATGAATTGCAGCCATCTTACATCCTCCTCTTGCAGAAGGATGAGAGCGGGCACTCATCACACTTCGGTGATTTTGCCGTGCAGTATTTGCGTCCGAGATCAACGGACAGATGGCCTAGCCTGATCCACTGTTCTTCAGGGAATACCTTCATTATGTCTTTCTCGACCTTTGCAGGGTCTTCACTTTCTGTAATGCCGATCCTTTTCATGACACGCTTGCAGTGCGTATCAACGACGACTGCGGGTGTGCCGTAGACCTCTCCGACTATGAGATTTGCGATTTTTCTTCCGATGCCCGGAACTTCCATGAGAAGCTCAACATCATTAGGAATTACGCCTCCCCACTCTTCAGTAAATTTCTTTGCAAAAGCAATTACTGACTTGGTCTTGGAAGCAGTAAGACCGCAAGGCTTGATGATGGAAGCGATGACTTCGGGATCCTCATCAGCGATCATCTTCATGTCAGGATACTTCGCGAAAAGATCTTTCGCAGTTATATTAACCCTTTTATCGGTGCATTGTGCGGACAATATGCCCCGGATGGCTAAGTTATGGGGACAATCGTTATCGAGTGAGCATGCGCTGTCAGGAAATTCCGTTGACAGTGCATCATAAGTCTGCTTTGCGAGAGCCTTGATTTTCGAGCTGTTAACGGCCAAACTTACTGCTCCTGATTCTCAGGCGGATAAGGGAATGAGAAAACGAATTTAGCACCGCCCAATTCTCTTCCTTCGTCACAAATGATCGTCTGACCGTGACCTGCAAGGATCTGCTTACAAATATAAAGACCAAGACCGAATCCTTCAGCTTTTCTGGAAGGATCTGCCTGATAGAAACTCTCGAAAATTCTCTGTCTCTTGGACTCTTCAACGCCTGCGCCTGAGTCTTCGACGGAAATGATAACCTTGCGGAGCTTCGGATTAGTCTCCGTGGATATCTTTATCTCGCCGTTCTGGGGTGTGAATTTAATGGCATTGGTAATGATGTTGATGATAACTCTGCAAAGCTGCTGAGCCTCGCCGTATACCATGATGCCCGGACCCGGATCAAGTGATTTGATTACCCTGATCTGCTTGTCCGTAAGCTGTGCTTCAAGGTTATCAACGATGTCATTGATCATGTCGTTGATGTTAAATTCTTCCATCATGTCAGGATCGGGATGGGACAAAGAAGAAGCCTCAGTCATCTGAGTTACGAGCGTTCTGATTCTGTCAGTCTGCTGCTTGATGAGCTCGAGATAATGATCCTGTTTGTCCTCAGGAATGGTACCGTCGATCATGGCTGTTACAAAGCCGTTGATCGATGTAAGAGGAGTTCTGATATCGTGAGCGATAGATGAGATGAACATCTCTCTGTCGTGCTCCTGGTTTTCGAGAGATTCGATCATCTTATTAACCGTTCTTCCCATCTCGGTGAACTCGGATGAGACGGACAGTGTTGTGTAATCACTGGGATCTGAATATTTGGGACTTACTCTTACTGAATAGTCGCCTTCTGCAACCTTTGAAATTGCCTGTGAGATGTCCTTTACAGGCCTCAGGCTGAAGTATACGAATACGACGTAAAGCACGATGGCGATGATCATTGCAACCATCGCAGGTACGAGGATGATGTTTACGTATTCATCCTTTGTCTCAGCCGTATCTTCGCTGTTACTTACGATACAGAAATACGGTGTTCCGACGATCCTGACGCAGCTGATCGAAATGACTTTTCCGGTGTTGTGCGAACCTGTTCTTGCAAAGCCTATCTGGTCTGCCTGTTCAAGAAGAGCAAGAACATCAGGCTGGGCAATATAAAGCGGACCTTCACTTGTCGTAAGAAGGTTATCCGCTACATCCAATACATAAGAATTGCGGCAATAGATCTTGCCCTTGTTGTCTGTGATATAGACAGAACCGTTTGAACGGTATGTCTGGGAATTAACGAACTTATCAACGATTCTGGAATTCTTGAAATTATCAGTTCCGTCATCGTTGATCGTGTATTCGAAAGGCTCACTCTGAAGTGAAATTACTGAAGTAATATCTGACGACAGATCGTTTGCGGCAGCCTGCGTACTGTGCTCTACCCTCAATATGAGATTGTTATACATATTCTCATAGGAAAGGAACAACAGGACTGCGAAAACAATCAGTGTTGTGAGTACTAGAAATGATATGAGAAAAACGGCAAAGCCCGCCGACATCTGCTTACCATCAGCTCTCGGCGCCATTAATCAATTACCTCGTCTCGAATTTATAACCCTTGCTCCAGACGGTCTTAATGCTCCAGTTCTGCTCTCTGTCAGGATTCTCGATCTTCTCTCTGATACGCTTGATGTGGACGTCGACAGTACGGGATTCTCCGTAGAAGTCGTATCCCCAAACGTTCTCAAGGAGCTGCTCTCTTGTGAATACTCTGTTGGGATTGGATGCAAGGAAGAACAGAAGTTCAAGTTCCTTGGGGGGCATATAGATCTCGTTGCCGTCTACGCTTACAACGTAGCGGATCTTATCAACGGAGAAACCGGGATATGTAATAACGTCTGTGGAACCTTCTTTGCTGTCAGAAGCAGCGGGTGCGGAGTCACGCTTGTCTGTACGTCTTAATACAGCCTTAACTCTTGCAAGTACTTCCTTAGGCTCGAACGGCTTCGGAATATAGTCGTCAGCACCGAGCTCGAGACCTACGATCTTATCGAGCGTATCTGTTCTTGCCGTAAGCATAATGATCGGGCAGTCAGAAGTCTTTCTGATCTCGCGGCAGATATCATTACCATCCATGCCGGGAAGCATGAGATCCAGGATTACGATGTCCGGAACGAAACTGTTGAAAGCTGCAACGGCCTTGTCGCCCTGCATGCATGTGGATACCTGGTATCCCTCTTTCTCAAAATAGAGTTTGAGAACTTCAATAATGCCCGGATCGTCATCTACGAGCAAAACCTTGTTAGCTGCCATAAGATCACCCCTGCTCTACAACTTAATAGGTTTTCCTTGTTTGTAACAGTGTTACAAACCCTTATTATCTTCGACGGAAGCACCGCTTCCGACATCGAAATTGTTGATCTCGGCCGTATAAGAATCCAGATCAGTGAAGTTCTTATAAACCGATGCGAAGCGGACGTAAGACACACGGTCAATGTCCATAAGCTTCGACATGATGAACTCGCCTATCTCTGACGAAGTTATCTCTTTATTAAATCTGGCATCGATCAGATGAGTTATATCTGAACAGATATTCTCTTTGACCTGCTGCGACACTCCGCGTTTCTGACAAGCTACGTCCAGACTTCTCATTATCTTTTCCGGATCGTATAACTGCTTGGTTCCGTCCTTCTTGACGACCATGGGCTTTAAGCCCTCAATCTTCTCTATTGTTGAGAATCTGGCACCGCAAACGAGGCATACACGTCTTCTTCTGACAGCAAAACCATCGTCTGTCGGTCTGGAATCAAGGACCTTGTCATCGTTCTCGCCGCATTTGGGACAGATCACGGACTTGACTCCCCTAAATTACTGTCCGTCCTTACCGAACATGAACCAGGGCTTAGCTGACTTCTGAGCCTTCTCATCTGCCTGAGGTGCTACGTTAGCCTGAGGTCTGCCACCCATCTGAACGGGCTGCTGGGGAGCTGCCTGCTGGGGAACCGGCTGAACGGGAACCTGCTGGACAGGTGCCTGCTGTACGGGCATCTGCTGAACGGGAGCCTGTGCAGGAGCCGGAGCAGGTGCGGGCTGAGCTACTGAATCGTCACCGAATCTGAATCCGGGCTGAGCTCTCTGTACCGGTACGGGTGCAGGTGCGGGCTCTGCCTGTCTGGGAGTATAGTCTGTTCTGGGCTGAGGATTTACAGGCTGTCTGGCACTGATCAATGTAGGATTCTCTCTGGAGAGAACTGATGTGCTTGCTCTGTGGCCTGCTGATGCGTTAACTGTTCCGTCAAAACCGGAAGCGATAACTGTGATCATGAGCTCATCCTCAAGTGAATCATCAACAACGGCACCGACGATGATCTCTGCTTCGGGTGCAGCTGCCTGACGAACGATGGATGAAGCTGCATCGATCTCTGAAAGACGCATTCCTCTTCCGCCTGTGAAGTTAAGGATAACACCTGTAGCTCCTTCGATCGTTGTGTCGAGGAGAGGTGAATTGATAGCCTGCTTAATAGCAACTGTAGCTCTGTCTTCGCCGGAAGCACGGCCGATACCCATGTGGCAGATACCTGCGTCCTTCATGACACGTGTAACGTCTGCCAAGTCGAGGTTGATGAGTCCGGGGATAGCAACGAGGTCAGAAATACCTGCGACACCGAACTTCAGTACCTGGTCTGCCATATTGAATGCTTCTTCGAAGCTTGTATTGTCGTCTACTACGTCAAGGAGCTTATCGTTGGAAACTACGATGAGGGAATCTACTGACTTCTGGAGCTCTCTGATTCCGCGCTCTGCGTTAGCAGCTCTCTTTGCACCTTCGAATGTGAAAGGAGTTGTAACTACTGCAACTGTGAGGATTCCGAGGTCTCTTGCAATCTGAGCAACTACGGGAGCTGCACCTGTACCGGTACCGCCGCCCATGCCTGCTGTGATGAAGAGCATGTCTGTATTGGAAATAGCCTCAGCGATCTCGTCTCTGGACTCTTCTGCTGACTTCTCACCAACGCTGGGATCTGCACCGCAGCCCAAACCTCTGGTAACCTTCTCACCAATCTGTATCTTGATCTCTGCCTTGTTACGTGCAAGAGCCTGATTATCCGTATTAATTGCGATGAACGTGACGCCCTGGACACCACTCTCGACCATTCGGTTTACAGCGTTGCTTCCGCCGCCGCCTACGCCGATTACCTTAATGCTTGCAACATTAGATTCGTCCATTGAATAGCTGTGCTTGCTCTCAGACATCCTTTTGTTCCTCCGTATCCTTTTATAGTTCCAACCGATAATTGAAAGAATTCTTGATTAAATAAATATTATTAACCATTCAAAATTTTAACCTAAACACAAGTTTCAATCAATACGCACAGTACGATTTACTGTGCGAATGTAAAGAAACTTTCATATTTATATTAGCACTAAATGGCTGAAAGCAAGTATTTTCAGTCGTATTCGTCGAAAATGTACTCGTCTCCGGTCATATCAAGGGCTCCGTCGACCGTGATTTTATCGAATCCGTCGCCGTTGAACACGTAAAGAAGCCATGCAGTCTTGTCTCCGATGGACTCCGTACCGTTAAGTTTTATCTGGATAAGGTGTCCTGACGGCGAATAGATCGTCAGGAAGATATAGCCGCTCGGAAGGATTCTTACCTCCGAAGTATTCTCAAACATCTGGTAATCGCCGCCTACACTCGCGTTATCGGCCGCAAGGATGGCTCCGAGCACGATAATCGCCTTCTTGTAGTCGTTCATGTTGGTGATAACTACGGGTTTTCCGAGTTCGCAGTATTTGACCTCAAGGCCGCAGATAACGGGCCTTACGTCCTTTCCGGAATCAAATGAGGAAAGCTCAAGGACAATTCCGTCCTTATCAAGGGCAGCATAACCGTCAGGTGTCCTGATATAGCAGATCTTGCTGCGTTCCTTGACCTTTATCTCAACGGTCGAAGGGAGCTTGATCGTGATTCTGATATCCTCGATATAAGGGTTTTCCTTCATTATGCGTTCTTCGGTCTTACCGTAATCGAGTCTTAAGATATCGAAAATATTACCGCTGATGCCGCTCATGAGATGAGCGTCATATTCAAGTCCGGCTGCAGCAAGGATCTCCTGGTCGGTCAGGGCTACATTGCCGTCAACCGTGGCATTTCTTACCCTGAATGCAGGATGGAAGATAACGAGAGCGACCATGGCAACGACCACAATGGCAAGGAATATCGCAAATATGCTCTTTCCGGAAAGCGGAATGACATCTCTTAAGTCAGTCTGCTCTGCAGCAGTTTTCTTTGGAGCAGCCTGTCTGCGCTCTTTTGCAGGCGCAGCAGCCTTCTCTCTTGGCCTTGCTTTTTTCTCTTCAGAAGCTTTTTCTTCGGACTCTTCTTCACTATCAGACTCATCTTCGTCTGATACTTCTTCATCAGACTTTTCAGAGTCTTCCATATCTTCCGGCTCCTCATCCTTTTCTTCGGATTCTTTATCCTCAGATTCTTCTTTAGATGAAGGTTTTTCTTCCTTTTCAGACTTTTTCTCAGGCTCTTTTTCAGCCTCTTTTTCGTCCTCTTTTACAGGCTCTTTTACAGGCTTTTTAGGAGCTTCCTTCTCTGCTTCCTTTTCAGCCTTTACTTCAGGTTCTTTTTCTTTACCGGATCCTTTTTGGGGTTCTTCTTTTTCGGATGACTCTTCTTTGCGCTCATGTCTGGGCTCAGGCTTAACGGCCTTCTTCTTTTCAGGCCTTTTTGCTGAGACCTTTTTGTCTTTCTTCAAGGTCTCCTTTTCTTCGTCTGAACCGCTGTCGCGACCGAATAATCTGTCTAATTCTTTGTCATCCATAGGTACTATTGTATCAGTTTACTGACCATTCCCAAGTGCCTCGATTATCGCATCGGTTATACGCTTACCCGTATCTTTGATGGCAAGTCCCAGACTGGCTTTTCTAATCTCCTGCTGTCTTTCAGGATCGTTAAGAAGATCAGTGAGAACGCCTTCGAGTTTTCCCTCTTTTACGTCGTTGTCGCTGACTACTATGCCTGCCCCTTTTGAAGCAAGCGAATTTGCGTTATAAGTCTGGTGGTCGTGAGCTGCAAACGGATAAGGAACCATGATTGCGCACGCGCCCGTTGCAGTGATCTCTGCGCATGTGACCGCACCTGCACGAAGGATGGAGCAGTCTGCCGCAGACATATAAAGATCAGGCCTGTCGATATATTCTTTTATCTCAAGATTAGGGAGTTTTCTGACTTCATCACTGATCTCGACGGAATTGTGTTTTCCTACCGAGATAACAAAATGAATGTCCTTGAACTCTTCTTTTTTCGCGATGTCGAAAACGAAGTTTGTAAGCGTTGCAGAACCCAAAGAACCGCCCATGATGAATACAAGCTTTGTATCTTCGGAAATGCCGAGTTCTTCTCTGGATCTCTCCCTTGATCTTCCGAACATGTTGCTTCGTACGGGATTGCCCGTATAAACAACTTTCTTTGCTTTAGCGAAAATAGATTCCTGATTAGGAAAACCGGTCATGACAAGAGCGCTGCCCTTGGCAAAGAGTTTATTTGCTCTTCCCGGGAAAGCATTTGCCTCGTGGATCATGACGGGCACTTTGCACTTCTTGGCAGCCATGATAAGAGGCGCACTTACATATCCGCCGGTGCATATGACTGCATCAGGCTTAAATTCCTTTATGAGCTCAAGGCACTGCTTCTTGCCGCGGTTGTTCGCGCTTAATGCTTTAAGTACTTTGGGCGTGGGCTTGTAAGGCATCGGGAGTGCTTCTACGTCTTTGAATTCATAACCGGCCTTGGGCACCAATTCACCTTCAAGACCGATCTTTCTTCCCGTGAAAATGATCTTGCAGTCGTCGCCGTTTTCTTCTGCAACTTCTACCAGAAGATCAGCAATGGCCAGGGCAGGATTAATGTGCCCTGACGTTCCTCCGCCTGTGATCATGAAGCGTCTTTCCATCTATGTCACGCTCCGCGCTTGAGCATTTTTTTCTCTGCCTGTCTCTTCTTTCTCTCGAGACTAAGTGTTCCGCTTCTGGATACAGACAGAATAAGACCGTAAGCAATAAGAAGTGTAACCTGTGCCGTACCGCCGTAACTGATAAACGGAAGCGTTACACCCGTAGCAGGAATGACCTGCAGCTCAACCGATATATTCATTAAAACTTCGACAAATATCAGGGCCGTACACCCGGTCGCGATCGTCCGGGAGAACACGTCTTTGGCCCGCCAGCACACAATGACGCACATAATGAACATCACCATATACATAAGTATCAGCAGCACACCTCCGACAAAGCCCGTCTCCTCAACATAAATGGAGAAGATGTAGTCGTTCTGCGCCTCTGATACGTAGTTATATTTTGATCTGGAATTACCGAGACCTACGCCCCACATTCCGCCTGATCCAAGAGCGTTGTGGGCATTATCTACCTGACGGGTATCGTCTCGTGTAAGACCTTCTTCTTCGTTATCAAGTTCTTCATCGTCCGCATTGAAGATAGCGATTCGCTTGAACACGTGTGCGTAGTTGTTCATGAATCTCTCACGCTTTTCGGCAGGTGTAAACGCGAGAACGAGGACACCTAAGATAATGCCGATTATTCCGAGAATGGTCAGTCCCGTAAACCAGGACTTCGCGGAGATCTCGGAAACAAGAGCACACATGAACACAACTGCAGCAACGATGATGAAGCATGAAAGGTGCGGCTGCAAAAGAATGATAACGTCGACCATGATGCACAAAGATACCGGTACGATGAAGTCAACACCTGCATTAACGAGAGCCTTTGAAAGAGGTGTCTTCGGTGACTTGATCTTACCTTCGCTTCTGAGTCTTGCGATAGTTGAACGGTAACCTGCGAATGCAACGACAAGAGCGACTTTGATGATCTCGGAACTCTGGAGCTGGATAGGTCCGATGTTGATCCAACGGCTCGCACCGTGCTCACGTCCTACGCCGAGCGCAAGCGTTGCAACCGCGAGACCGAAACTTAAGATATAAGCGGAATAACAGATCCATCTCTGTCTGAAGAAGTCGATCGGGATGAATGCAACAATGAACATTACCACGAGTCCTGCAATTGTAAATCTGATCTGTCTGTTAAGGAACCATGTTGAATCCTGGAACTGACCATAAGCGTCAGGACCTGATACGGAATAAAGGATGATCAGACCGAATACGAGCATTACGAAGATCATGAGGATCATCGGAATGTTGGATGTCTTTACGGCCTTCTCGATGGATGCGGCATTGATACCGTCCATAATGCCCTTTGACGGCGGTTCGATGAGGCTGTCGATATCCGTTACAGGTGCCTGCTTTTTCTCGGGAGCAGGAATCTTCTCCGTACCCGGCATGTCAGGAATTATCGATTGTCTTTTCTTCTCTGCCATTTATCAGGCGTTTCCTTTCTCGATAAAGCTCTTTGCGACTTTCTCAAAACCGAAGCTGTGAGAAGCTTTGAAGAGTATAGCGTCACCGTCTCTGACGTAGTCTTCAAGACGTCTGCTTACGTCATCCGTATCCTTACATTTTACTATTTCGAGCTTCATATTTATCATGTGTGCGCCTCTGATAAAATCATCGGCATTGTCACCTGTGACAAATACTCTGTCGAAGTCATATGAAGCGCAGTCCTTACCGGTTAATTCATGAAGGCCTGAAGCAAAATCACCGAGCTCGAGCATGCCGCCCAAAGCCAAAACTTTACGGTGTCCCCTGGCCTTTCTTGAGAAATTCAGGAACGCATTTTCCATTGATTCGGGAGATGCGTTATACGCGTCATTCATGATTATATATTTCTTTGTTTCTGTAATCGCGCCTCTTCCGTCCATCGCGCTTCTGTTGCTGATAACTTCAGCTATCTTCTTCTGGGTTTCAGATGAACTTGTGATGCCTGTCATGTATGCGCAGAAGATCGCGAAAAGAGCATTTCTGATGCAGCTCTGTCCGTACATTCCGACATTAAGCGGAACCTGGAATTCGGATCTCTCATCCATTCTCTTGAGTACTGCACGGAAAGACATGCCGCTGTCCGTCTCCTTAACGTCATTTGCGGATACGACAAGCGGACAAGGAAGATTATCATCTGAACCCGCCATGATGCCTGCGATGAAATTATTGATCGGAAGCTCTTTTACGCAGTGATCGAAAAGTCTTCTGTCATCTGCATTAACGGCAATGATACCGCCGTCCGTAAGGCCTTCGCAGATCTCCATCTTTGCTTTTAAGATGGATTCCTTGCTTCCTAAAATTCCGATATGTGAATAACCGACATTGGTAATTATCGCAATGTCAGGTCTTGCAATTTTTGTAAGATAAGATATCTGTCCCTCGCCTCTCATGCCCATCTCGACAACGATGACTTCGCTGTCTTCAGGTGCGGAAAGGATCGTCTTGCTCATTCCGATCTCGTTGTTGTTATTTGCAACTGTCGAATGAACTTTAAGACCTGTCTTAAGGACTTCAGTGATCATGGTCCTTGTCGATGTTTTTCCGACAGAACCGGTAATAGCAATGACCTTGCATCCGAGCTTGAATCTGTAGTGGTTTGCAAGAAGTCCAAGTGCATGAACCGTATCTTCAACAATGATCGCAACAGCACCTTCCGGAACTGCTTCCTCATCGTTTGTAACAACGGCGCAGGCGCCCAGTTCTATTGCCTTTGCAAGGAACTTGTTACCATCAAAATTCTCGCCCTGCAGAGCGATGAAAAGTTCACCCTCTTTTATCGTTCTCGTATCAGTCGATACACCGGTGACATTTATCGCCGTTGCAAAAACGATGGCATCTGTTTTAGATACCAGTTTTCCTCCGACTGCTTTCTTAACTTCTTCAAGAGTAAACATCATTTATTTCCTTCTCGCTCTAATACAGCGTTTCTTGCCTGCTCACAATCATCAAAATGAATCGTCTTATCTGCAAAGATCTGATAGTCTTCATGACCCTTGCCCGCGATAAGAACAGTATCACCTTCCGAAGCCATGTTGACAGCAAGTCTGATGGCTTTGCTTCTGTCAGGTTCTATCTCGTATTTTCCTTCTGTTTTGGACATGCCGGTAACGATATCCTGAATGATCGCATCAGGTTCTTCATTTCTCGGATTATCGGATGTGATGACAGTATAATCAGACAGTCTGCCTGATACTTCACCCATCTCAAAACGTCTTGTTTTCGCGCGGTTTCCGCCGCATCCGAAAACCGTTATTATCCTGCCTTCGGTATATTCCTTAAGTGTATTGAGAACGCTCTCAAGTGCAGCCGCATTGTGCGCATAATCGACCAGGATATTTACGCCGAAATCATTTTCGACAGGCTGCATTCTTCCGGGCACGCTGATGGTCTCCAAAGCAGTCTTTACCGCTTCGATATCAATACCTTCAACATATGCAGAACAGATTGCGCAGAGTGCGTTATAAACGTTGAACTTGCCGGGAAGCGCTACAAAGATATCACCCTTGTAGTATTCGGAATCAAGTTCGAAAACTGTACCCGTGACATGGCCTCTTCTTTCAGGTCTCAGATTCCTTGCGACAAAATCCGCATTGCCTTCAACGGAATATGTAAGAAGATCAACTTTGCCTTTGCAGTAATCAGTAACCCTGTCAGCAATCTCACAGTCGGCATTGAGGATTCCCTTATCGCAGCTGTCGAAGATCTTCAGCTTGCATGTGATGTAATCTTCCATATCAGGATGCTCGTTGGGAGCAATGTGATCTTCGTAAAGATTTGTAAATGCTGCAGTGCGGTACTTAAGACCTCTGACCCTGTCGAGCTTTAATGCCTGTGAAGATACTTCCATGACAAGATTGTTAGAACCTGTCTTTACGAGTTTATCCATCATCTCATAGAGTTCTCTTGATTCGGGTGTGGTGTGTGATGAATGAATCTTCTCACCTGCGATGATGTTGCATACGGTTCCGATGAGTCCTGCGTTCTTTCCGCTCTTCTCGAGGATCTCTCTTAACATGAAAGCCGTAGTGGTCTTACCCTTTGTTCCGGTAATACCGAATACGGAAATTTCATTCTCGGGATGGCCATAGAAATTTGCGCTCAAGTCAGCAAGATGCTTGTGGGTATCTTCGATCTCGACAATAGCTGCGCTGCCGGAAACAGCTTTCAATTCTTCTTCGGAAAAACCTTCCCTTCTGCTGTCCACAACGATTGCAGAAGCACCCTGTTCAAATGCTTTGGATGCAAATGCATGACCATCTACGGTAAAGCCGCAGACACATACGAAAAGAGATCCGGGAATTACTTTTCTTGAATCAAATTCAACAGAAGTGATCTCAGTATCAAGATCACCGGAGATAAGTTTATAGTCTGTTCCGCTAAGAACTTTACGCAGCTGCATTACTTATACCCTCTTCTGTTTTGCAACGCGATGTTTTCGCGTATCGGCCGACAACTATATTAAAACAAAAAAAGTCAATTTCTATTGTGGCAAAAAGAATGAAATTAGCGCAGTTGACACAAATATGTTTGTGCGTCAGAGCACTTATGTATCATCATCGTCGTGGTGCTCAGGCGGCAGCGCGTCAGCCGGTGTCGGAGTAGCCGTCGGCTGGGGCTGGCTTGCCGTTCCGGTATTCGTCAGTGTTACGTAGATGATGTCACCTGCATAAACCGTAGAACCTGATGTTACGCTCTGCGCAGTGCATATACCTTCAATGTCACTGTCGCTGTTGATCTTGCAGTTAAGGTTCATCTTAAGGCATGCCTCGATACACTCGATGGCTGACATTCCGATCATGTTCGGAACTCTGGTCGTGAGCATCTGCTCCTGTGAAACTCCTTCAGGATAAAGAACAACGACGCCGGTCTTATAGAGCGTGTGATAGTAGTCAGGATATGTTCTTGCGACAATCGTATCAGAAGTCATGTCGAGCGTTCCGTAAAGAGTTGAAAGTCCGTTTACGGAGATTCTTGAAGCAGCCTGTGAAGCGGGCATACCGTCAACCTTCTGGACGTACCATTCCTTCAGCATCTCATCGTATTCTTCTTCCGTGAATCTTCTCTCAACACCCATGTAAGCGAGTGTGCCTTCAACGATCTTTGCAGCCGTGGAAGCTGCAGATGAAGATCCGACCGTATGATCTTTCGGCTTATTGATTACGACGAGAACTGCGATCTTAGGATCGTAAGAAGGTGCATAGCATGAGAATGAGAGCACGTGCGCACCCTTAAGTTCACCAACGTCGATCGTAGATGTAGACGTCTTACCAGCGACTGAATATCCGGCAACCTTACCGGCAGAACCTGTACCGTCGGATACAACGCCTTCCATCAGGACTCTTACACGCTTGCAGGTATCTTCGGAGAACACCGTACGTACTACTTCAGGCTCGATCTCATCGATGATGTTTCCTTCAGGATCAGTGATGTATTTTACGATGTGCGGAACGAGAAGGTCGCCGCCGTTGATGATGGCGCAGTAAGAAGTGATCAGCTGGATAGGAGTAACCGTCGAAGACTCGCCGTATGCAAGAACGGCCATGTCGACATTGGTAGGACTCTTATGGAAGATTCCCTTACCTTCAGCAGGAAGATCGATTCCGGTGTAATCATAGAAACCGAGCATTCTTACGTATGAGTAATACTTGTCTCTTCCGATTCTGTATGCAAGCTGCGTGAAGACAGGGTTGCATGAGTTATGGAATGCATCTTCAAGTGTTTCCATACCGTGGTTGTAACCGCCGGATTTCTGGAGCCAGCACGAGATAGTATGCGTGGATGAAATTGCAATAGGAGCATCGTCGAAAAGCTCCTGTTCATAAGAGAGGTTTTCCTCGAATGCCATGCATGTAGTAAGTGACTTGAATGTTGAACCAGGCTCGTAAGTATCTGATACACATCTGTTACGCCACGCGTTTGCCATAACGTACTGTACGCGGTCATCAGCACTCATGAAATTCCATGTGTCCATATCTGTTCCGTAAGGCATTGCATACGGATCGTTACAGTCGTAATTAGGCAGCGAAACCATCGCATAAACGGCACCCGTATACGGGTTCATTACGATGGCGCAGACACCGTCGATAGGATCATATTTGTCATATGCTTCCTTGGCCGCTTCTTCCGCGATTCTCTGGATACTGATATCGATGTTGGTAACGATGTTGTTACCGTCTGATACAGCTATCGTCGTAGCATCAGAATAAGGCAGTACGCCGCCCGTGATTTCATCTGTCTCAGAATATCTGTATCCGTCTTCACCGGATAAGACGTCATTATAGTAAGCCTCAAGTCCGTAAAGACCGTTAAGGCTGACACCGTCGTTTCTCGCATAACCGATTACCTGTGAAGCAAGTGAACCGTAGTTATAGTATCTTTGGGGAACTGCTACAAAGCCGAATCCCTTTACTTTATTCTCCTTGAGGTAAGCTTCAAACTCATCCTTCTTTTCCTGGGGAACGTTCTTAATGACGTCGCATCCCGCAACGTCATTTCTCTTATCATTCTTATCATTTGGATCAACAGGAATTATCGAATCCATCTTCTCGTAAGTTACGCCGAGCATCGCAACACAACTCTGGATGATCTGCTCTCTTGTAAGCTCTGTGGAAGTAACCATCTTAGGTGAGCAGATTACAGTGTAGTCGTATGTGTTGGATGCCAGAGGAACGAGGTTTGCATCGTAGATCATTCCTCTGCTCGCGCTGTATGTCATGAGCGTCCACTGTTCATCAGCAGCGGCTCTGGCGTACTTGTCGTAATCTGTTACGGTAGTCTTGTAAAGTACATAAACAAGATAAACGGCAAACAGAAGGACGATGCCCGTTACAACACCGACCCATGTCTTTGCCCAAAAGGTTGATCTTCTCTGCTTAGGCTGTTTAGGCTGAACTTCTTTTTGAGGCTGTTCGGGTTTATTCTCCGCTTTTGCCCTGACCTCAGCTTCAGTAGGAATTATGGACTTGCCCTTTACGGGCATGCTGTCATTACTTCTCGGGGTGCGCTGCATAGTAATCAGCCAATGCATCCTTGGAATCGTTCAATTCGTCATCATCGATTCCGTCGGAGTTATAGTTTGCTCTTGTGCGGAGCGAATCAGTATTCGGAATCGGGAGATTGATAACCTGGTTCTGGTTAGGATCCTGCATACCGAGCGCGATAGCCTGGGCACGGATAACATCCATGTCAGCGATACCGTTTGCTTCCTCTTCCGCATTTACGATTTCTCTCTTGATCGTGTTGATCTGGTCCTTGAGATTGGAATTGTCTCTTGCAAGCTCTGAAAGCTCTGTCTGAGGATTGAGCAGGAGCATTACGAAGAATCCCAAAAGGATGATGAGTCCGATTGATACGATAGTCTCGAAAAGTCTTCTACCGGTCAGTCTTCTGGACTTTTTCTTATTCTCAAGTCTTACCTTCGGATCTTCGTGATCCTTTGCATACTGGACAGCTCTCTCGTGAACTGCTTCATAAGATACAACGGGATTCTCTTCGATGATCAGAGGTTCGTCTTCAATTACAGGCGCAACGTCAGGTAATACTTCGCCATTCTTATAGATAAGATTGGTCTTTCCGGCAGACAGCACTTCATTAAGCGCTTCATCATTCGCGCCCACATCGAAGCTCTTTATTTTTCTTTTCGATGTTACCTTAACTGCCATTACCTTATATACTTACCCTTTGTATTTATCAGTTGTACTGTTCATTATCGTTTCTCTCGAAAACCCTGAGTTTTGAACTTCTTGCTCTCGGGTTGATGTCGATTTCTTCCTGTGTCGGTTCAATCGGCTTTTTGGTTATTACCGTACCGAGTGACTTCTTGCCGCATACACATACAGGGAAATCTCTCGGACATGTGCACGGACTCTCTGCCGACCTGAACGCTTCTTTTACTATTCTGTCTTCGAGCGAATGGAATGAGATGATCGCCATTCTTCCGCCCGGTTTGAGCTTTCTGATTCCGTCCTGGAGAAGTGACTCAAGGCCGTCGAGCTCGTGGTTTACTTCGATTCTTATAGCCTGGAAACATCTCTTTGCGGGATGCTGGTCCTCGCCTCTTCCGTGACCCGGCATATATTCCTTAATAGCTGCAGCGAGCTCTGTCGTTCTTGAGAAAGGCTTTGTTCTTCTTCTCTCTACGATGCCGTCTGCAATTCTTCCTGCGTGATGTTCTTCACCGTATTCTCTGAAGATCCTCTCAAGATCATCTCTTGAATATCTGTTAACTACTTCAGCAGCAGTGAGCCATTCGTCAGGATCCATTCTCATGTCCAAAGGACCGTTCTTCATATATGAGAATCCTCTTTCAGCCGTATCGAGCTGGTATGAGGAGACACCGAGATCCGCCATGATGCCGTCGACTTTGCCGACCTTAAGGCTGCGGATGATATCATCGATATCCTTGTAATCTGATTTAACGGGCATCCAGTCAATGCCTGCAAATGCCTCTCTTCTCTCCATGCAGGCTGCAAGAGCGGCATCGTCCTTATCGATTGAGATAAGGATTCCCTGACCCTTCATTCTGCGTGCGATCTCGGCGCTGTGGCTTCCGCCTCCTGCCGTACAATCTACGTAGATACCGCCCGGTCTGACGTTAAGAGCGTCAACCGTCTGATAGAGCAATACCGGGATGTGGTCAAAATCAGAGACCTTCAACATAATACTTCGTCTCCAATCCTTCTATGCCGCTTAAGTCGTGATCTTCGTTGTCATAGAAATTCTTTGTACAGATGTCTAATTTACCGTCGTCATTAAAAACGCAGATCTCGTCGCCCGGCTTAGCGCCGATCCTGTCCCAGAGCTCGCTGTTAACGGAAATACGGCCCTGTGAATCAACGCTGACTTCACAAGCCTCACCAATGATCGCTCTCTTGATCTTACGCGCATTGGCATCCATTGTATTGAGCTTCGAAAGCTGGGTCTTTACCACATTCTCAAAATGATCCTTTGAGTAAACGCACAAATAGCCGACATCAAGGCTGTTTGTTACCACAACCTCTGCGCCGAGCAATTCTTTCTGCTTTGCAGGGATGAAAAATCTTCCCTTAGCGTCTACTTTCTTAATGTCTCTCATTCTGAGTCTCTTACAAGCTTGATTTTGCGATGTTTGGAGGGTATTATTGCTGAAATCAGCCACTTTCCTCCACCAGAGCGGGAATTTTCTCCCCAAATCACCACACAGTTGTATTTTATTCGTAACATTCTTTTAATGCAAGGGGAATTTTGTAATTTTTCGGAAATTTGTTAAAAAAATTTTCTAGGGCGTTTTTGGGCAATGTGCATTTGCCAAAATCTCATACATACCAAGGGGTTCACGCACAAAAAGTGCTTTCTTGGGCAGGCTCGAAAACAGGTCCTCTCACACGTTATTGCCTCAATCGGACAGTAATGTGGAGGAAAGTAGTGAAACTGAAAGTAAAGTGGAGGAAACGTGACAGGATTTCACTGAATTTTCAGTTTTCGAAGAGATTTTGAACAGATTCTGGAAAAATCGCGATTATTTCAAAAACCTTACCTGAAAAAGCACGGTTTCTGAAATTCTGCAGAAATAAAGGCAGCCACATAGCCGCCCTTAAAGTATTATTTTATTTCCTTATATTCAGGATACGAAGGTATCGCGCCTTTCCGCTGCACGCTTATGGCGCTGAAGAGGTTCGCGAAGTCCAGGCATTCCTTTATTATAGGAAGCGGACAGTCAGCGAAGTTCTCCTTCCCTATTCCGGACGATCTGAGTTTCCACAGGAACGAGCCGATGAATCCGTCGCCCGCGCCGGTAGTGTCAATCGCATTAACAGCAGGACTCACAGAAGAGACGCATCCCGAAGGAACATATGCATCCGCTCCGTCTTTACCCTTTGTAAGAATTACGAGTTTAACGTTACCAGTAAACAAAACAGGCAATGTCTCATCGATAGAAGCTGTACCTGTAATGAACTCAAGTTCTTCGTCTGATATCTTCAATATGTCGCAGTCGGGAATGAATTCCCAGATGACGCGCTTTAATTCCTCTTTGTCATCCCAGAGCATGAATCGCAAGTTCGGATCGAAGCTGATGAGCGCGCCCTGTCTTCTTGCTATGGTGATCGCCGCGCGGTGCGCATCCCTCATCGGGAAGTCGCCCAAAGACACGCTGCAGAAATGCAAGGCATAACAGCTGTCCAGCATCTCGCCTGTTACCTGTGATGCGTCGAAAAGCATATCGGCAGACGGATTGCGGTAGAACGAATATGTATTCTTGCCGTCTTTGGTCTGGCTTACAAAAGCAAGAGCGGTATTTGCAGCTGATGTATATGAAATAAAAGAAGTATCCACACCGGCGTCATTTAATGTTCTCGTGATGATGTCGCCGAAAGGATCAAGTCCTAACTGGGTGATCATGCGAGACTTGCCGCCGAGCTTTGAGAACGCGCCGCACACATTTGCAGGTGCGCCGCCCGTTGCAGGAGAGAATGCACCTACTTCATAAAATTCGCATCCCTTTTTGTCGGGTATGAAATCGATAAGCGCTTCGCCGATTGCAACAAGAGTATCGTTAAGTCTTAATGCAGTAACAGATGCAGAAGCGCCGCTTACGGCAACTCTTACCTGACGGTATTCAGGATAGAATCTCGTCGACATGACATAACGGCCGTCATTAATATATATTTCCACTGAAGATACATCTGCAATGATGCGGAGTGAATCAAGCGAATCAAGTTTTATCTTGCGCTCTTTCCTGCCGTAACCTTCACCGTTCGTAAAGTGCAGGCTGAATACGCCTTCAGATTTATTCCATGTGATCTCCGCACCGGATACGGATAAAGAAAATTCAGAAGCAAAATCTGATGCATTAACTTCAAGCGGAAGTCCTTCCCACGCTTCGCCTTCAACAGACTTTGTATTCTTCTTCAAAGAAGATAATTCACGGATGGGATTCTGCAATAACATACCGTCACTGCCGACGCTTAATTCGCGCGGCAATGTAAGACAGTGCTGCCAGCCGAGTTCGACTGTGGGATTGGAATATGAATCATCACCTATGCCCATCCATCCGACAATAAGTCTTCTGCCGTCAGGCGTAACAAAAGTCTGCGGAGCATAGAAATCAAAACCGTAATCGAGTTCTTCAAAATCACCAAGAGCTTCACGATTAAAAGTATAGTATCCGCTCTGGAAAAGATTCTGGAATTTATATTCACCCTGAGGTATTCCCTGCGGACAGAAAGCAAGGAACTTTCTGCCGTCTATTTCAAACATGTCAGGGCACTCCCACATGTAGCCCATGTCAGGAGCAGAAAGGCATCCTTTGTATTCGAGTGAATCAACATTCTTGCCTTCGTAAAGAAGAACGCATCCTTTATCGTCAACAGTTCTTGCACCAAGGACCATCTTATAGATGCCGTCTTCAAAACTTACTTTAGGATCTCTTACGTGGCATGAACAAAACGAAGGATAATCACTGTTTCTGAGAATGACTTTTTTAGGTGACATCTCAGAGCCGTCAGAAGAAGTGACATGAATAACGTTAGCGCCTCTTCCTTCAAGAACATAATCGTAATCGCCTTCTTCCATTACGTTACCCGTATAGAAGAATTCAACGTGATCTTCAAACGTTACTGCAGAACCGGAGAATACTCCGTCCCTGTCTTCAGGAATGTCGGCATCAAGAACGATGCCTTTGTATTTCCATGAAATAAGGTCAGTACTTACATAGTGGCCCCAGCGTCTCGTGCTCTCACCTTTGGGAGTGCCGGGCGAATACTGGAAATAAACGTGAAAAAAGCCGTCAAAAAAGCACAGTCCGTTAGGGTCGTTCATCCAGCCTTCCGGCGGTTCAATATGAAGATTCTGTCTCCACTTACCCTGCATGACTAAAGCCTCCTGACATCAGGTGTTCCGCGACATCGAAATATTGAGGATAACCCCGAACGCGAGATAATTGATCAGCATGGCCGTTCCTCCGTAACTGATAAAAGGAAGCGGGATACCCGTGATGGGGAGAAGTCCTACTGCCATGCCCATGTTTTCGATGTAATGGAATGCGAAGTATCCGGTAAATCCCGTGAGCATGTACGAAGCGGATTTGGAAGGAACCTTTGCCGCAACGTAAAGACATCTGCACAGGAAGAAGAACGCGAGAATTATGACGGCAGTCGTGCCGATAAATCCCATGTGCTCTGATATGGCCGCGAAAATAAAGTCACTCTCCTTAACCGGAACGCTCGTAAGGATTCCCGTGTGGTTTCCGGTAAGACCACCGGAAGCGATGGCAGCTTTGGACTGCATCAGGTTATACTCCGAACGGGGGTCTGAACCCTGGAAAACGAGTGACAGGATTCTGTCCTTCTGGTAGGGCTTCAAGTAGAAGAACCATACCGCAGGAACAACGATAACGACGATAGATGAGAACGCAAGAAGGAAGTATCTGTAACGTACGCCCCATGTAAACAGCATGCATACGAAAGTAAATACGATAACCATCGCCGTACCGAAGTCAGGCTGGGCGAGGATCAGGAGCATCGGCGGCGCGTATACTGCAGCCATGATGCCGAATCCTTTAAGGAGTGTATATTCCTTGTTGTGCATCGACTCGAAAATATCGGCAGCCATCATGATGAGTCCGAGCTTTGCAAGCTCGGAAGGCTGGAAGTTACCGATGATAGGAAGATTGAGCCAGGAATCCGCACCCCAGGATGCAGCGAGCGAATAGCCGTCGATTGGTACTAAGATCAAAAGGAATAGTGACACTGCATAGAGAACTCGTCCGACGATCTTAAGAAGATGTTCGTCGAGCAAACTGATGATGAGAGCGCCGGTGATTCCGCCTACCGTGGCAACTATCTGTCTGTAGTAGTTACCGGGATATGCGGCATAACCTTTTGAGAGTACTTTCTGAAGAACGTAAAGGCCGATTATCGTCATTGCCAGCACGGGCACGACAAGATAATAGTCGACGGTCTTAAGACCGTCTTTCCCGCGAAGTCTTACAACGCCGGAACCAGCCTTATCCATTATTTCTTCTTACCTGCTCCTATTGTCTCTTCAGCAAAGAGCTTCTTGGGGAAACCCTTCTTCTCGAATCTCTTGGTTCTTGCATAAGCGATATAGATGAGAGCAGCAATAACAAAGATCAAAGAAAGAAGCTGGGAAATTCTGATGCTTGTGTGACCAAGATAGAGAGAATCCGTTCTCATGCCTTCGATGAAGAATCTTGCTGTTCCGTAAAGTGCAAAATATGCGCATGATGTCTCGAAAGGAATCTTCGAATGCTTTCTGATGTAAAGCAGGATGAAGAAGATAGCGAGATCTGCGAGTGACTCATAAATAAATGTCGGATGAACGGGCATTGTTGATACGAGTGTCGGGCACTCTGTCTCAAGGTAGCTCTGGATGGTAGAGCTTGTCATACCCCAGGGAAGTGTCGTTGTAGTACCGAAGCACTCCTGGTTGAAGAAGTTACCCCATCTGCCGATAGCCTGTCCCAAAGGGAGATAAACTACGCAGTAATCCGCGAGTTCTCTGAAAGGAATCTTTCTAATGTGGCACATTACAATGCCGCCGATAAATACGAGGATAACACCGCCGTAGATAGCAAGTCCGCCGGATCTTAAATCAAAGATGGCCTTTAAGTTCTTGCCGTAGTAATCCCAGTTGCATGCGACGAAATAAGCTCTTGCGCCGATGATCGCACAGGGAATGATCATGAGGATCGTATCGTAAACAAGTCCTTCAGGGAACTTCAGGCTCTTTGCGTGCTTAACTGCAAGGACAACGCTCAATACAAGCGCAGCCGCGATCAGGAGACCGTACCAGTAAACTTCAATGCTTCCGATAGTGAATGCAACCGGATTAACATTCAGAGTCCATCCCAGTCCCGGGAACTTAACTTCAACGTAATTTATCATGTTTCCTTATCCTCCCTGCCCTTTTATTAAGGGTCAGTAAATCCCTGATATATTACCACAAAAAGAAGTATATAACTTTGGCACTTCGTTTTTGCGGTTTATGTGTGGTTTTTAATGTACTCCAAAGCCTGTTCCTTATTGAGGTTTACGGCATTTATAAGTTCTTCTTTTGAAGTCATCTTGGATTCCGGCCTTAAAAAGTGCATCAGCTCGATCTCAAGGTTAGCTCCGTAGATATCCTCGTCGAAGTCGAAAATAAAAGTCTCGACCACATCGTTTACGGCATCTTCCAACGTAGGTCTTCTGCCGATATTGGTTACGCCGTAAAGAGTTCTCTTTCCAAGACGGACACGCGATACGTATACGCCTCTTTTTACGACGAACTTGTCTTCGGGCACGATGATGTTGGCTGTCGGGAATCCCATCTGCCTGCCCATCTGCTTGCCCTGAACGCATCTGCCGGAATAAACATAATTCCTTCCGCCGCAAAGATCTCTTGCAAGATCGACATCACCTTCAGACAAAGCATCGCGAAGCCATGTCGTGGATATCTTTTTATCCGTACCTTCAAGCAGGTGATCCTTAACAACGATAACTCTTATGTCGTTTTCCTTTGCAAATGCTTTTATCATGGCAACATCGCCTTTTGCGTCTTTACCGAACCTGTAATCTTCGCCCATGATGAGCGTATCTGCGATGCAGCGGTAAAGCAGGATATTCCTTAAGTAATCTTCAGGCTCCATGTCCTTTACTTCATCGAAATTCAAAACCAGTAGTTCGTCAGCACCTGTCTGGCTTACAAGGTTTAATCTCTCTGATGAAGTATATAAAGTCTTGCTGTCCTGCTTGAAAAGATTCTTGAATGTCTGGACCATTGATGTAAGTCCGTCTCTCTCGGCTACAGCAACCGCTTTCCTGATTATGTCCAGATGACCCATGTGAAGGCCGTCGAACATGCCGAGCGCTATTACCCTTCCCTTTGTTCCAAGAGGCAGATCGTTAAGTGTGTATGTATTGCATACTTTAATCATGAGCGTAAAGCCTCTCTATTCTCATTACAAGTTTGCCTTTTTCGACTTGAGGGAAAACGACTGCGATAAGTTTATCTTCAGATGTTGCCCTGTAGTAAATGCGCTCTTCTCCTTCAAGTTTTACATCAAAGGGGAATGCGATCTTTTTGCCGAACTTGATGTCTTTAGTCTGCTTTGCATCAAGCTTTATCTCAGGCAGGAATGTGATCGTCTCAGCTGCATCCCTAACAAAAGAGAAATCACCTGCTTCGGCCATCTTCTGAAGTTCATCCGGAGTAAATGCATCCCTAACGTTGAACTGTCCGTTGATGGTTCTTCTCAGAGAATCTGCATATGCTCCATAACCTGTAATGTCGCCTAAGTCAGAGCAGATCGTTCTAATGTATGTACCTTTAGAGCACAGACAGTCGAAATCAACCGCAAGTCCTTTTTCGGGTACATCAATATTTGTTATATCAAGCGAATAGATTGTTACCGGTGCAGGCTTTAAGTCAGGAATCTCGCCTTTTCTTGCAAGCTCATAAGCCTTTTTGCCGTCAATCTTTTTCGCGGAATATGCGGGCGGAAGCTGTTCTTTCATAGCCTTAACTTCCAGGAATGCATCACGGATTTTTTTGTAATCAGAATTTGCAAGTTCTTCAAGATCTGATGCTGCCGGATAGTTCTCGGAAATGAACTCTCCTGTCTTATCCATCGAATCAGTTCTCGCACCGAAAATGCATTTGCAGGAATAACCTTTATCAAAGCCTTCGCAGAATCTTAGGAACTTTAATCCCTTGCCGACAAACACAGGAAGAAGACCCGTAGCAAACGGATCTAATGTGCCGAGATGCCCGACTTTTCTGGTGCCGAGAAGACCGCCGACAAAACGGTCGGTCTTAAATGAAGTCCATCCTTCAGGCTTGTCTACAAGGATGAATCCGTCCTGAATCATAAGGCGTCCTGAACCTTGTTTACGATATCTTCAGCAAGCTTATAAATATCGATATTCTTTGCAGTAAAACCTGCTGCTCTCATGTGACCGCCGCCGCCATATGTCTCGGCGAATTTGGAGCAGTCAAAATAGTCCTGTGATCTGATGTTGCCTCTGATCTCGCCATTCTCGAGCTCTCTCAAAACAATGGCAAGTTCAACGCCGTCAATGTCACGCATTGCGGATACAACATCATCAACGCCGTCAGGTCCGGCATTGTATTCAACGAACTGTGAATAAGGAACCACAGTCATTGCGAATTTATCATCAAAATAGAACTGAACTTCCGATCTTGCCTTTGCTGACAGACGGAATTTCTGCTTTGTCTTTCTGTCGAAAAGGTTATAGCAGACTTCGGAAATGTCTCCGCCGAGTTCTATGAGAAGTCCTGCGGATTCGAGCGTCTCGGGACGCGTATTTTTAAACGTGAATCTTCCGGTATCGGTAACGATTCCGGCAAGCACTGCTTTTGCGGCATTTGATGTAATGATATCCTTCATTTCCTTACCGGTAATTGCGGATATCTGTTCTGCAACATAGAAGACCATCTCACTTGCAGATGAAGCATCGGGATCGATCCAGAGATTATCTGATCTTGCAGTTACAGATGCATGGTGGTCGATAACAATTTTTGTATCAACAGAATCGAAGATCTCACCGCAGATTCCCATTCTTGAAGATTCGGAAATATCAGTTGCAATAACAGCACCGAGTTTCTTACCTGCAAGCGTTCCTGATGTGGTGAATTCTTCAGCAAGATGCGAGTTGCCGTCGGGACGGAAGAACAGATCTTCAATACCTAAGAACTTCATGTTCTCAGGCAAAGCTTCAGGAATTGCAACATATGCAGAAGCTCCAAAGCTTCTGATAATGGAGCAGATTCCGGATGCCGATCCGACACAGTCTCCGTCAACACTTCTGTGAAGGAAGACAAGGATCATCTCGTCATTCTGCTTAGCTTTTTCAATAACGCTTAAGATGTTTTTCGCGCTTCTGGCGCTGCCTTCTTTATAGCGTTCTCTCATCTTGGAATCTCCGTTCTAATGCAACAAGAAAAAGGAGTGGCAAAGAAGCAGTTACGCTTCTTCGCCACCTTCTTCCTTAGTTCCGTTTTTCTCTTCTCTTGCAAGACGTCTTGCTTCGTCTTCCTTGATCGTCTTGTCGATCAAAGCCTCCATCCTGAGGGCGTTGTTAAGAGTGTTATCAAGTTTGAAGCTGAGCTCGGGAGCAACTCTCAAGTTTATCTCCTGTACGGTCTCGTAGCGGATAAAACCTTTTGCATGCTCTATGGCTTCCATAGCTTCTTTTTGTGTTTTCTCATCACCGTATACGGAGATGAACACTGTCGCATGAGATAAGTCGCGGCTCATCTTGACAGACGTAACAGACGTCAGCAAAGGAACTCTCGGATCCTTTAACTTTGTCGAGATTATTGTCGAGATGATCTTCTGGATCTCATCTCCGACTATCTCAGGTCTTCTGTTTTTCATATCAGTCCCTCTTAACTTCGATGTTGCCGAATGCTTCGATAACATCGCCGATCTTAATGTCGTTATACTTCTCGACTGTAAGACCGCACTCATGTCCGGATACTACTTCTTTTACAGAATCCTTCTCGTGCTGCAATGAACCGAGAACACCTGTATAAACAACAACGTCATCTCTGATGACTCTGACGTTGGAAGATCTCTGGATCTTACCGTCAGTAACGTAGCATCCGCCGATAGTACCGATGCCGCTGACCTTAAAGAGCTGTCTGATCTCTGCGTGACCCCAGACAACTTCCTCGATCTTAGGTGCGAGCATACCCTTCATAGCGTTCTCGACATCTTCGATAGCGTTGTAGATGACGCTGTAGAGTCTGATGTCTACGCCAGTTTCCTTAGCCTTATCAATGATCATCTGTGAAGGTCTTACGTTGAAGCCGATGATGATTGCGTTGGATACGTCAGCAAGAACGATATCGGACTCGTTGATAGCACCAACTGCGCCGTGGATGACATTGATCTTAACTTCTTCGTTTGTGAGCTTCTCCAAAGACTGCTGAACGGCTTCTACAGAACCCTGGACGTCAGCCTTAATGATGATGTTGAGATCCTTAACGTCACCTGCTGCCATCTGTGCTGCAAGTGTATCAAGGCTCATCTTGGATGATCTGTGGAGCTGCTCTTCTCTCTGCTTGATCTTACGCTTTTCAACGAGCTGTCTTGCTGTCTTATCGTCGTCTACTGCAAAGAGGATCTCACCTGCCTGAGGAACCTCAGGAAGACCTAAGATCTCGACAGGGATAGAAGGACCTGCCTTCTTGATCGGAGCACCCTTATCATCGTACATAGCTCTTACGTTACCAAGGATAGGACCGCATACAACTGTATCGCCCTGTCTCAAAGTACCGCGCTGGATGAGAACTGATGCAACAGCACCTCTGTTCTTATCGAGCTTAGCCTCGATAACGGCACCCTTGGCCTGACCCTTAGGATCTGCCTTGAGCTCCATGATGTCTGCTGTGAGGAGTACGTTTTCGAGAAGGTCATCAATACCTGTACCCTGCTTAGCAGAGATAGGTACCATAATCGTCTGGCCGCCCCACTCTTCACAGATAAGTCCGTAGTTTGTAAGTTCCTGCTTAACTCTGTCAGGATTTGCACCCGGCTTATCGATCTTGTTGATGGCAACAATGATCTCTGTATTAGCAGCCTTGGCGTGGTTGATAGCTTCGATTGTCTGAGGCATTACACCGTCGTCTGCAGCTACAACGAGGATTGCGATATCGGTGAACTGAGCACCTCTTGCTCTCATCGTAGTAAACGCTTCGTGACCAGGAGTATCAAGGAATGTGATCTGACGTCCCTTGAGTCTTACTGTGTAAGCACCGATCTTCTGTGTGATACCGCCGGCTTCGCCTTCAGTAACGTTAGCAGATCTGATCTTATCGAGGAGTGATGTCTTACCATGGTCAACGTGACCCATGACAACGACAACCGGAGGTCTTGTCTCGAGGTTCTCCGGATTATCCTCATCGTTGAAGAGGATATCTTCCTCTGTCTTCTCTTCAAGAAGTTCTGCGTTGATTCCGAAGCTGTCTGCAACGAGGCATGCAGTATCGAAATCGAGTTCCTGGTTGATTGTTGCCATAACACCAAGCTTCATCAAAGCCATGATGATGTCGGAACTCTTCTTGCCGATACCTTCAGCAAATTCCTTAACTGTGATGAATGCAGGGATCTTGATCTCAGTGATTACCTGCTCAACAACAGCCTGCTGTGCTTCCTGCTTCTTTTTCTTCTTTCTGAATGAGAAATCATCGTAATCACCATCGCTGTTAACACGTCCTGTGAACTGTGATGTACGTGACTGCTTTCTCTTGTCGATGTTAGCGTTCTTCTCGCCGTCTCTTCTGTCGGCATTGTTATGCTTCTTGTCGAAAGCACTCTTCTCTGCATAAGAAGATCTGCTCTTCTTTGCATCTTCGATGGGAGCTTCTGCTCTCGGCTTGGGTGCTCTCTTGAACTGCGGACGTGAACCGTCTTCGTCCTTATCCTTATCAAAGCCTGCGCCGCCCTGCTTCTGGAATCCGCCGCCTCTGTTGTTCTGGTATCCGCCGGAACCGCCGCTTCTCATCGGGCTCTTCTTATCTCTGCCTGCATATGTGATAACAGTAGAACTTCTGATCGTCTCGCCTCTTGCGGGAACGTCAGGAAGTGAGATAACTGCTGAAGAGAGTCTGGGCTTAGCGGGCTCAGGCTTAACTTCGGGTTTCTTCTCTTCCTTTGCAGGTTCAGCCTTAGCTTCAGGCTTCTTCTCTTCTTTAACTTCTTCCTTAACAGGTTCAGCCTTTGCTTCAGGCTTAACTTCGGGCTTTGTTTCAGGTTCCTTCTTCTCAGGTTCTTCAGCCTTCTTTTCAGCCTTGGGAGCAGCAGCCTTTGTTGTCTTGGAAGCTGTTGTCTTCTTTGTAGTCTTCTTCTCTTCCTTTTCCTCAGCAGGCTTTTCTTCTGCCTTTGCTTCGGCATCCTTCTTCTCAGAAGTCTTCTTGGAAGTTGTCTTCTTTGCGGGCTTCTCTTCAGCCTTATCTTCGGAAGCAACCTTCTTGGTTGTCTTCTTTGCAGGCTTTTCTTCAGCCGTCTCTTCAGATGCTGCTGCCTTCTTTGCAGCAGTCTTCTTTGCAGGCTTCTCTTCTGCTGCCTCTACGGGAGCAGGTGCGGGTGCTGCAACTTCAACCTTTACTTCTTCAACAGGAGCTTCAGGTGCATCTTCAGTCTTTTTCTTATGTACACGACCAAGTCTCATTTTCTTGCTGCCGGATACACCTCCGACAGTCAAATCTTTCTTCTTGTTCTCATTATCTTCACTCATCAAGTATCTTCCTCCTCGTTGATATTCTCGAGTATGGCGGAAATCCCTTCCGCAAAGCTTTTGTCCGTAATAGCCGCAACTGTTCTGCTTGGCTTACCTAACGCATCTCCTAATTCATCTGATGTCGCGAAACTGAAGCAGGCAATCTCTTTATCACTTGTCATGTTCTTCAGTATCTTGTCGAGAGAGTTCCTTGAAATGTCACGGGTGATTATCAGCAGCTCGACATTACCGGCACGGATCGCTCCTTTTACCGCATCGCTTCCCGATACGACTTTTCCGGCACGGGCTGCAAGCCCTATCATTCCAAATGCTCTTTCTTTTTCAGTCATCAGTTCTCTTCTATTCTTTCCAAAAGTGATTTAGCAAGTGCCTTTATCTCTTCATCTGTCAAAGGCTTCTTAAGACCTTTGGAAAGCTTTGCTGCCTTCTTAAGCTCAGCAGTTATGCATTCTTCCTTGGGGCAGAGATATGCTCCTCTTCCGGCAAGCTTTCCGGTGGGATCGAAAACAACCTCTCCTTCGGGAGTCATGACAATACGCAGGAGATCACTCTTATCTCTTACGGTTCTGCATGATACACAACTTCTTTGCGGCTTCTTCTTCATAACATTAACGCTCTGCAGGATTATTCCTCTTTGCCGGCTTCATCATCAACAACAGTGAAGTCATCGATAAGTGCCTTGGATGCTTCTACGCTCTCGTCAGACTCTTTCTTGATATCGATCTTGAAACCTGTAAGTCTTGCAGCGAGACGAACGTTCTGGCCGCTCTTACCGATTGCAAGTGAGAACTGCTGGTCAGGAACGATAACCTTAGCGTATCTCTCAACTTCGCCGTTCTCGTTTGTTGTGATCTCTGTATCAACTCTGGAAACCTTTGCAGGCTGGAGAGCTTCGCTGATGAAGAGAGCAGGATCTTCCTTCCAGTCAACGATGTCGATCTTCTCTTCAGCAAGCTCGTTCATGATCTGCTGAACTCTCTGGCCTCTCTGACCAACGCAGGAACCCTTTGCATCGATATCGGGATCCTTGGAGTAAACAGCGATCTTTGTTCTTGAACCTGCTTCTCTTGCAACTGATCTGATAACAACGTCACCTGCCTTGATCTCAGGTACTTCAAGCTCGAAAAGCTTTGTTACGAGTCTTGCGTCTGTTCTTGAAAGAACAACGGAAGGTCTGCCGTTAGCTTCCTCAACGCCCATTACGAGGAACTTCATGATCCTGTCCTGATCGTAATGCTCGTTTCTGTTATTTCTGATCTGACCGTCGTGCTTAACGATAGCTTCTGCACGGCCGATGTTTACGTATACGTTTCTGGCGTCCTTACGAACGATGGTACCGGAAGTGATCTCACCGATCTTGCCGGAGAACTCCTTCTCAATCTTCATGCTCTCAGCATCTCTGAGCTTCTGGTTGATGGCATTCTTTGCAGCGCTTGCAGCAAGGCGTCCCAAATCTTCAACGTCGATACCGATCTCGATCTCGTCTCCGACTTCAACATCCTCATATCCAAGCTCTTTAGCAGCTTCGATGGAAATCTCGTTTGCCTCATCTACGACATCGTCTACAACTTCAGCGAGCTTGTAAACATAGATCTCGCCGGACTCTCTGTCGATCTCAGCGCTTACGGACTTGATGTCCTGCTTGTTGCCGCCGAACTCACGTCTGTATGCAGCTACAAGACCGCTCTCGATCGCCTGGAATACTTCTTCCTCGTCGATGTCTCTTTCCTCTGCGAGGAGCTTAACGAGACTTACTATTGTATCCTTAGGTTCCTCTTCACTCTTTTTTCTGGGCATTTTATATTTCCTCCTGCTTAAAATTCTATGTGACGTACGGCCTTTGCGATCTCCTCTAATGCGAGGGTCAGCTCTTCTCCGTTATCAAACACAAATGTTGCCTTATCACCTTCTGCGCCTTTAATGACTGCAGTAAAGTTCTTCTTGCCTTCCATGGGCTTATAGAGAGTAACGTCTGCTTTCTCTCCGCTGTATCTGTTGTAGTCCTTTACCGTCTCCAGAGGTCTTGTAAGTCCGGGAGAGGATACTTCAAAGAAATCAGGATCGATCGAAGCTGAAGCATCGATGACGGGATCTACCGCACGGCTTACCGTCTCGCAGTCATCGATTCCGATGCCGCCCTTTTTGTCGATGTAGAGCGTCAGGACCATTCCCCTGGCTTCTTTGACATAAGAACAGTCAACAAGGTCAAAACCGAGTCCGGATACGACAGGTTCAGCGAGTTCAAACGCTTCCTGTGCCACCTTTGATCTTTTAGCCAAATTCTTTCTCCTTTTACAACAAAAAACGGACACGCATAACGCTGTCCGTTCGATAAAAACTCTTTTATGAACTGGCTAATTTTACCATATTAGAAAAAATAACGCAAACCGAAAAATGTTCCTGATTTTTTACATTTTAATATTCATTTCAGGTGTCAATTATACTAAAATAAACATATCCAAATATCCAATGGAAATATGATCCCCAAAGGAGACATTCTATGATTAAACTTATTGCAGGACCTAAGGGCACGGGCAAGACAGCAAAGCTCGTCGATGACATTAACGCAGTTGCAGCTACAGACAGCAACGTCGTATGCCTTGAGAGAGGTAACAGATTAGACCAGCTTCTTAAGCCCACAGTCCGTCTTGTAAATATGAAGGAATACCCCATCGAAGGTTTTGACCAGGTTCTCGCATTCATCTGCGGTATCTGCTCCAAAGATTACGACTTAACACATATCTATGTTGATGCAATCTGCAAAGTTGCTAACAACTACGATCCCGAAGGCCTCGGCGCATTCCTTTTGAAGCTTGACGCATTCTTGAAGGACACACCTGTTACAGCTACTATCCTTTACAGTGGCGAGATCGACAGCCTTCCCGAAGAAGCAAGAAAGTTTGCTTAATTAACAATTTAATACCGTAAAACTTCCCGGGTCTGTTATGCAGGCCCGGGGTTTTTAATAAACAATCCACATCAGGAGGGAAAACATTATGGGTTTAATTTCAGAATTCAAGGAATTCGCACTCAAGGGCAATGTAGTTGATATGGCTATCGGTGTTATCGTCGGTGCTGCATTCAAGGATATCGTTACTTCCTTTACAGACAGTTTCATTAATCCTTTGATCGCTTCTGTCGGCGGAGCTGAGATCGCTGGATCTATCAGACTTCCCTGGGTTGACTACACAGGTCTTACAATGGAAGAGATCCAGAGCCTTTCACTTAACTACGGCGCATTCTTAACAGCTATCATCAATTTCCTTATCATGGCTGTAATCCTCTTCATTATGCTTAAGGCTATCAACACTCTTAAGAGCGGTATCGGCAAGAAGCTTAAGAAGGGTCAGAAGGAAGAACCCGCACCTGCACCTGAGCCGTCCGATGAAGTTAAACTCCTCACAGAGATCAGAGACTCCCTCAAAGCACAGGCAGCAAAGAAATAACATCCGGTTATTTACAGAAAATTTAAGGGCATCTCACCGTAGATGCCCTTTTTTAATGCTCAATTACTCTTTTTATTCCAGCATGTCGATTGCTTCGTAAAATCCTGCCGCCCTGTCAGTCTGGATAAGGACAAGCACCCTGTCCATGTAATGCTTCGACCTGAATCTTATCGGTACAAGATTCTGATATTCGCTGACGGCTTTCTTCTTGCTGCTGAGTTTTTTCATAACTTCTGCTGCGCGTGTCTCAAGATCCCTTTGTCTCTTGCGGATCATGTATTCTTCTTCGCCAAGCTGTTCGTTAAGCCTGTCTCTTTTACGGCTGGCATGAATGCCGCCAAAGATCAAAAGACCAACTGCAGCAGCTATACCGAGGAATAAAGCGCCGAGAATTCCTTCACTGTCATCGTTTGCTGCACTGATAATAGCGCCTATCAGATAAACCGCATTAAGAGCAATGTATGCGTATATGAAAAACGGCCAGAAAAATCTGAACATTGAATAACGCTTACCTGATAAGACAACAGGTTTCTTAAGAGCCGTCTGATTATCGTCAAGTTCCCTCTGAAGTCTTTCGATGGATGAATACTCATCCCTGAGTTTTTCTGCAAGTGCAATGCTCTCTTCTTTGGTCATCTGCGGACGTACCTGTTCAGGTGCCGCAGCTGCAACAGCGACTCCCGGCGCAGCATACGGATTTGCAGTGTTGATTCCCGCCGGAACAAACGCTTCCGCGTTAGCCTGCTTATCGATTGCTTGTCCGCACATGAAGCAAAAGACATCATCAGCTTTGAGCTGAGCACCGCATTTTCTGCAATAAGCCATACAAATCTACCCCCTTAATAAATTCCGGAATGCATTCCATAACATTCGCGGTTATAAAATTAATTATACCAACAAAAACGGTCGGGATTTGTAAATTCGATCCCGGCCGTTTATGGATTTATTTAAGATTGCGGATCAATCTTTTTTCTTCTTTTTGCTCTTATCCTTTTTCTTCTTTTTCTTGCCCTTCTTCAGTTCTTTGCTGTCATCAGAAAGGTCTTTTGCCTTCTCTGTTTTTTTCGAGCCTGACTTAAGAGATTCAATACCTGAAAGCACTAAGTCGATCGTGTCTTTGTTTACCGAGTAGTAAGCAAATCTTCCTCTGCGCTCAACATTCACAAGACCTGCTTCTTTAAGGCATGACATGTGATGTGACAGGGTCGGCTGCGTGAAATCGAATTCGGAAAGAATGTCCTTTGCCGTAAGCTCGCCTTTTGAAGCGATAAGGGACAGGATCTTAAACCTGACACTTTCTGACAGTATGCTTAATACTTCAACGAGCTGTACTTCGATCTCAGCCATAGGATTTATCAGGCAATGAGCTGATCCTTGAGAGCTTCTTCGAACTCACCGAGATTTGCGCATGCGATGATCTCAGCATTGTCTTCTAACAGGATCTCGTCTTCACCTCTTACGAGAACTGTCATCGGAACGCCCATCTTGCGGAGAAGAATGAGCTGGTATTCCTTGGATGTCTCAGAGGAAAGATACTTGCAAAGAAGTCTCAATACCTGCTTTGCGTCTTCCAGATAGATTCCGGAAAGCTTCATGAGGTGATCGATTACATACATTGCGAAAACATCGTTGAAATCAAGAAGATCCTTCATCGGGAAAACTGATGTGAATGCTGTAAGTGACATTCTGCCGACGATCTCGAGATCCTTGAAATCCTGCATGGGGATCTTGAAGCTCTCTACGTTAGCAGAGAAAAGCTCCTGCATCTGGTCAACGGAAAGCTCGCTCTTGAGATCCTTGATGCGTGCAATTCTTGCTGTGATCTTCTCTTCGGGGAAGAAGGTAGCCTGTCCGATCTCCGTTGCCTTATGAATAAACCAACTCTCGGGAATTAAGCCCTGACGCTTCCAGCGGTAGAGCGTACCATAAGAGATTCCTTCCTTTGTAAGCAGATCTTTCTTTGAAATAAGTCTGTCGTCCATAAAACCATTTCCCCTCTTTTCTTATCTTGATAACCCGATTGTAGAATAACAATGTTACAACCATGAGACATCAGGATAAAAAGAAGGCAACAAATAACCCCTGCCATAGCGACAGGGGTTGATTTTATACCATTGTTACAATCCGAAAGATTAGCCGAGGCTTACCGAACCAAAGATCTCTCCCAAACTCTGGATGACTTCAGCTCTGTTTGCAGCAGGAAGAGCAACTCCGATAACGATCATTGCAATAAGTGCGATGACAATTGCGATGATGTAATAAGCAAGGATTGCCTTCTCGAAGTTCTTAACATTCCTGTTGCGTCCAGCAATTGAAAGGAAAATCGTAAGGATAAATCCGACGAACGGAATACAGCTTAAGAATGCGAGCCAGAAATACTTGGATGTTGATACCGGTCTGTACTGCGGAGGGCAAGCATCGATAAGTGCCTGCTGTGCAGCTCTCTTCTGTCTCTTCTTCTCGAGCTTGGCATCAGCCTTCTCTTTTGCAGCCTTTGCCTTCTCTGCTTCCTTATCTGCTGCGGCCTGCTTCTTGGCAGCCTCTTTTGCAGCCTGTTCTTCAGCCTTCTTGGCAGCCTTAGCAGCTGATTCTGCTTCTTTTGCTGCTTCTTTGCCTGCTGCGGAAGCTGTCACTGCAGCCGCTGCAACTGCTTCACCTGCATCTATAGCCTTTTCTTCTGCTGCCTCTACAACAGCGGAAGCTTCTTCCTTAACAGCCTCTTCTACTGCTTCTGCAGCCTCAGAGATCTCAGGTTCCATCTTCTCGTTCAAATCGTCTGCCATATGAGAGCTCCCTTCTTGTCATAATAAATTGAGTATATCACAAAACAAACTGCATGTTTACTTTGAATACCAGCGGTGTCTTCTCCTATAAGACCTTATTACACGCACGAGTCCGTCGCATATCGCAACCGAGCCTACGATGAGCATGTATACCTTAATGGTGTTCTCCGGAGCAAAGAGAATGTAGATTCCGCTGACTGCCCAGAGCGCGCTTAAGATTATCATTACGACCGCGTATTTCCTGTTATGTGTCTTTTTCGCTCTCGCCATTCCGTTATAAGAGGCTGCGAAAAGCAGAGCCGCAAAGATTCCGCTTGCCATTACAAAGAGCGCGCCTTCCTTTACGAACGTTATTACCGTGGTCGCCACAAGCGCAAAGGAGACCGTCGCGTCCACAAGATGCGGCTGGAAGTTCCAGTTATCTTTCTTCATCTTCTTGATGGTGAGCACGATTGAAATGATCGTAGCGGCAACAAGGAGAATGCTTACAAAAACGAAAAGGAATTCTTCAGGGATAAGAATGCCGATGCATCCTGCAAGTATCATGGCTAGACCTTTGGCAAGGTCTGATCTTCTGAACTGCTTTACAACGCCTGTTTTGGTGAGCTTCTTGCCTTCGCCGTCAAGGAACATCTGGTCAGGCAGTGCGGCAGCCGCAAGTCTTAAGCCTTCATCGTCACCAAGCACGACATTAAGAAGTCTTTCCCATCCCTTTGTACCCTGCGCGGTGAATTCTTCAATAGTCTGCGTTCCGTCTTCACTCATGGAATCAAAGAATGCATTTATAAATCTTCTTCTCTCATCAATATCAACGGAGAAAATCCACTTGTCGATTCCTCTGTTGATCCTTTCAGCAAGAGGATCAAGACCGTCAGCTGATATAAGAATATCGCCGTGGTCGATTCCCCAGGAACAGAGCTCATGCTGCTCAGCCATCTGCTTGTCGCTCTTGATGATGTAGCTGTCATCTATATCCGGCGCAAATACGCTTCCGACAACCGAGAACTCGGGAATGATCCTCGTTGTCTTGGGGTTTGCCCTCTTGATGAGATCTTCTTTTAAAACTTCCGGACAGAATCCCGGTCCGTCATTGGAATAGATATGTTCAACCCTGTCGAAAAGATCATCGGGCAGTACTGCTGCAGCATAGACCGCAAGGTTACCGCCTTTTGAATGACCTCCGACGAGTAAGGTGTCGAATGTTTTAAGACTGTTGCGCAAATATTCTTCTGCCATCGTCTGCGAAGAAGTAAGCATGAAGCTTGTCATGAAATCTTCTTTCCATCCGGCAATGGTGCTGTCGGTACCTCTGTAAGCAACAAATGCCCAGCCGCCTTTCTTTTCGGGCGAGAAAGTCATTGCGGAAAACTGGATGGAATCTTCTTCGTTGAGAATGTCCATAAAAGATGAGATATAAAGGTCGCCGAATCTTTTGGAGTTTGCGGCAGCCTTAACAAGCGCAGTAAAACGCTCGCTGTCATCGGGTGCCATTTTCCTGATTGAGAAACCCTGATTGGTAAGCGACGTAACCGCTTCTCTAAGCGTCATTACGCCGTCTTCTTCGTTGATCTCGGGAATATCTTTAAGGTCGAGATAAGATAACTGACAGAGCACGATATTATCGACTCTTGAAAAGGGCCTGCCTTCAAAGCCGGTACCGCCTACCCAGCGGACGTAATCAGTTATGTTATCCATACATTAAGATTATCGGTTTTCGATTGAGTAGTAAACAACTCCGTCTTCAAGTCCGCCCTGCTTGAGGATTCCCATCTCTTCTACTGTTACGCACTGGAAACCAGCATCAACGAGTGCGGGAACTATTCTTGCCGTTGCATCTGCCGTAGACTGATAAAGGTCATGCATAAGAACTATGTCGCCGTCTTTTACCTTGCCTACAATTGCATTGTATACCTTATCGGCGTTTCTGCTCTCCCAGTCACGAGAATCGACGCTCCACAGAATGATCGGGCATCCGCATACTTCCTTAAGTGTCTCGTCCCATCTGCCTTCCGGCGGTCTTAAACATGTGGAGGGTTTGCCTGTGATCCTGATAAGCTCATCGTCAGTTCCCTGAAGAACTTCGAGCTGGCCTTCACCGTCAAGATCAGTAAGTCTGTTGTGGCTGTATGTGTGGTTGCCCTGCTCACAGCCTAACTCATATTCACGGATTGCAGCTTCCTCATTCCAGGAGATTCTGTCACCTACGATGAAGAATGTGCACTTCTGTCCGTATTCCTCGTAAACGTCAAGGATAGCGTCAGTATAGATTGAAGGACCGTCGTCGTAAGTTAAAGCTACCATCGGCTGGTTGCCGTCTACCTCACGAGTGATGTTGCCTTCATCGTCGAAATAGTAAAGGTGGTTGTCACCGACAGCTCTCTCGTTTCTGATCATCTTGCCGGCAATAAAACCGTGTCTTGAACCTTCAACGTCAACGATGCCGTCTATACCTGCACCTGTTACTTCATCGAAGTAATATTTGTCACCTTCGATGTCGACCCAGCCCTTAGTCATGAGGCATGTCTCTTCATCGAAGTAATACTGCTTGTCTTCAATTATCTGAAGGCCCTGTGATACCTTGCCTGTGTCAGGATCGGCATAGTACTTTCCATCCTCGTTGCCGAACAGACCCTTGGTAACTGTGTAATCTTCAGGTGAGAAATAATACTGGCTGCCGTCGATTTCAGTCCAGTCTGAAGCAGCATCACCAGTCTCAAGATCAAAATAGAATGTACCATTGTCAGACTTATACCAGCCTGTCTTCATGATGCCCGTCTCAACACTGTAGTATCTGAGAGCACCGTTTACAGTCTGGAAACCTGTCATCATTACGCCTTCAGCGTCAAACAGATACTTGCTGCCGTCGATAACGGTCTCGCCCGTAGCCATGATGTGGGTCTCTTCATCGAAATATCTTCTGGTACCGTCTTCAGGCATGACATGCATTCCTGAATACTCTTCACCGTACTCATCGTAATAGAAAGCAGCGTCACCGGAATAGACCCAGCCTCTGTTAGCGCCGGACCTTACTTCACAACCCCATGCCACAGTACTTAAAGCAGCTGTAATGACTGCCATTATAAATACTGAAAATATCTGTTTAACCATACCAATGCTCCTTGTTTTAGTCCTAAAATTCCCCACGTAAGTTTATCACGGCACAAAGGGCATTTGTAAAACAAATGTGTTACAGAGTAATCGGTATAAAAAGGTGATATTTATGCACGGTGCTTATGCGCCGCGTACTTCTTTGAGAAGTTTCTTCAAAAGCAGATATCTCTCGTATTTCTCCTGCTTTGCAAAATGAACCTCGCGGCTCTGCGGATTGCTGTTATCGAAAACAAGGCTTCCGGCCTCATCTCCAAACTGCTCGATCGTAAGATCATACTGCTTTCCGCCGATCACGTTATAGCAATGGTAGTTTCCGCCGGGTCTCAATATCCCGTACACTTCGCCACCGAAAATATCCTGAACGAGAAACGCCGTAATTGAGCACTGCCCGAGTGTTATATTGTCATCGCTCCAGTCAACTCTAAGCCTCGGCGCACATGTCTCTATCCTCCAGATGCCGTCCGACAGCACGTCGAAAAGATCTAAAAGCGAATCCAGTCTGTATTCTCTTTTATCCAAAGGCTTTACGGTATCTGCTGTCTCATGTCCGAGGAACTTATACTCCATGTTTGATCTCCGTTTTGGTTTTGGAAATATAATACACGTGCTAAGAGATGCTTGCAAAATGAGAGCATACCTAAATCTAAAGAATAGAAAATTTCAGGCATGTCTTCGAGGTGCCAGAGTGGTTATTCTGCTCGTGTTGGAGACCGACTTACCGTCCCAATTGAAGTTTTCGCGATTGGGACGGTATGAACCGACTAATCCTTCTGTTTTTATGTTTTAGTCGGTAAGATTCCTCATCGTAAATGATTGAAACACTATTTGAAACCGACTAACACTTTGTTTTTCGCCATTTAGTCGGTTGGCAACTGCAAAAATATTGCCTTGAGAGTGAGAACCAACCGACCAAAATTTTAATATTCGGGTTTTAGTCGGTTCAAAAGAAATTTTCATGCACTCATTATCAATGAAAATACCGACTAAACACGTCTTTTCGACCAATTAGTCGGTAGCCGGTTTAAAGCCACTTGCTCACCGCTTTCGCAAGTTTAGTTGGCAAAAAAGAAGGCTGCCCTAAAGCAGCCTCCGGATATATTTAACTTGATCAGATATCAGTATTCAGGTTCGAGCAATCCGTAACCTCCGTCATATCTCTTGTAAACAACACATACTGAATTTGTATCACTGTCGAGATATACGAAGAAATCGTGTCCGAGCATCTCAAGCTGAAGGATAGCGTCTTCGGATGTCATGGGTCTTAAAGCGAACTGCTTGCGCTTTGTGATCTTATCATCCTTCTCGTCGACGAAGTCGAAATCTGCTCCGCCGTCATCCTCGAGATAATTAACAATTCCCGGGAAGTCCTTCTTTCTCTTAAGGAACTTGGTCTTCTGTCTTCTGATCTGAGATTCAAGCTTATCGACTGTTCTGTCAACTGCTGTAAGGATATCCTCATCACTTGCCTCAGCCCTCAAGATCTTACCGTCGAATTTCATTGTGATCTCAACGATCATCTCGGGACCTTCAGGTCTGATACGGACATTGAGTGAACCTTCATCGCCGAAGTACTTGTCGAACTTAGACATCTTGGCGGCAATCTTCTCTTCAAGTCTTGTACCGATGCGAATTCCGTTGCCCTGTGTAGTGATCTTCATAAAATCACTCCCTTCCGTTTTGAAGTTTCAAAAGGCTTTGACCTTTGATTAAATTATAAACGATTGAGGGAGCGAATTAAGTTAAATTTGTATTAATTCATCAGTCTTCGTGTTCAGACCAGATGTTTGCACCGCCGCGGTCTAATGCAACAAGGCCGGTACGGCACATTTCGATGATGTCGAACTTCTTCATGTATTCGATGAATGCATCGATCTTCTGGCTGTCGCCTGTTGCTTCGATGCTGATGGCTTCGTCGGTGAAGTCTATGATCTTCGTGCGGAAAATATTTGTTGCTTCAACGATGTCAGCGTGCTGCTGTTCGGTGTTTCTTACCTTGATGAGAAGAAGCTCACGCTTGATACATTCTTCTGTTGAAAGAACGATAACTTTCTTAACGTTGTAGAGTTTTCGGAGCTGGGATACGACCTGATCCTTCTCGTTATTCTCTGCACTTAATGTAATGGTGATTCGTGAGTATTCAGGAGACTCTGTCTCACCTACCGTGAGGGAGTCGATGTTATATCCGCGTCTTGTGAACATGGCGGTAACACGTGAGAGGACACCGTACTGGTTATCAACGTAGATCGCAATGATTATCTTATTTTTCTGCATCGCTGATATCCTCCCTTCTCAAGATGAGATTGTTGAACGTTCCGCCGGGTTTGAGCATCGGAAGAACGACGCTGTCAGTCTTAATAGTAAGATCGATTACCGCAGGTCCCTTGACCTTGTATGCTTTCTTAAATGCTTCTTCGAAAGACTCCTTGTCGGTAGCCTTAAAGCCCTTTGCGCCAAATGCCTGGGCAAGCTTTACGAAGTCTGTCTTTCTGTCGAGTGTGGTATTCGAATATCTTCCGTCGAAGAAAACTTTCTGCCACTGTCTTACCATTCCCAATGCATGGTTGTTAAAGATAACTATTGTAACGGGAACGTTGTAAGTTACTGCAGTTGCGAGTTCGTTAAGGCACATGCCGAAGCTTCCGTCACCTGTGATGAGAACGCTTCTCTTGCCTGTTCCCATATAGCTTCCGATAGCAGCGCCAAGGCCGAATCCCATCGTGCCGAGACCGCCTGAAGTGATCCAGGTGCGCTTCTTTCTGAACTTGAAAAACTGTGCAGTCCAACACTGGTGCTGGCCTACGTCAGTAACGATTCTTGTATCGGGTTTAACTATGTCGGAAATGATGTTGACCGTATCACGTGGAAGGAAAGGAAGACCTTCGTAAGCGTCAGCCTCTCTTTGCTTGAGCTGGTCGACCTTCTTGATCCATTCTGTATTCTTGCGCTGGGGAACTGCCTGTGTAAGATGCTTTACGAAGTCTTTTATGTCACAGCAGATACCGAGATCGACAGGAATGTTCTTGCCGATTTCTGCGCGGTCGCAGTCAACGTGGATCTTCGTTGCGGAAAGAGAAAACTTCTCCGTTTTTCCTGTTGCCCTGTCCGAAAATCTTACGCCCAGAGCGATTATGAGATCTGCTTTTGCTAGCGCAACAGAGGACGCATAACGTCCGTGCATCCCCTGCATTCCCAAGAATCTCGGTGAGTCTGAAGGGATCTCTGAAAGACCCATCATGGAGCATCCGATAACGGCATCAAGTTTGTCGGCAAGCTTGACGATGTCTTCGCCAAGTTCCGTTCTTACGGCACCGCCGCCGAAATAGATGTAAGGTCTCTTGGATTCCTTGATAAGCTGAACTGCTTTTTCGATATCTTCAGAATTACATCCGGGAAGTGATGCGGGCTTTTCGACAGACTTTTTCTTGTAATCGAAAACAGCCTCCTGAACGTCCTTCGGAATATCGATGAGGACGGGGCCGGGTCTTCCGGACTGAGCTATCTCAAAAGCTTTTCTGACAACGTCCGCAAGCTTGGAAATCTTGTGGACGAAGAAGTTGTGTTTTGTGATGGGAAGAGTAATGCCGGTGATATCGATCTCCTGGAATGAGTCTCTTCCGATCATGGAATTTCTTACGTTGCCTGTGATGGCAACAAGAGGGATCGAATCAAGATAGGCCGTAGCGATTCCGGTAACAAGGTTGGTTGCACCGGGACCGGAAGTCGCGATAACGACTCCGGTCTTACCGGTGGATCTTGCATAACCATCTGCTGCGTGAACAGCACCTTCTTCATGTGCGGTCAGGATGTGCTTTATCTTATCCTGTTTGTCGTAGAGCTTGTCATAGATGTCTACGACCATTCCGCCCGGAAAACCGAACACCGTATCAACACCCTGTTCTATCAAGGTCTCGACAAGTATCTGTGCTCCGGTCATCTTCATTCGTTAAATCCTCTTACTTAATCGTTAATGTCAATCAACAAGGCAAACAGAGATAAGTGTTCTGTTTGATGCGCCCTTGAGAGTTACTGTGACGATGTAGTAACCGGGCTGTACGTTGCCTGTGTAGTCGAAGTGATATGCGTATCCGTCTTCTTCCTCAACACAGGTTGCAACACCAGAATATACATCTGCCTGGAGTTCTCTGTCGGAGAACATGCTGTCAGGGCTGTAGTAGAACTCAAACTCGAATTCTTCATCAGAGTATTCTGAAGTATATGCTACGAGTGAGATCGTAGATGTACCGGTAGCATAGATGCACTCATCATTGAATGTTCCGTCTTCATTTACCCATTCGATGTCGCCGGCAGCACCAACAACATTGCTTGAATCGTAAGTAACAACGAAGCCGACCATTGTAGATGCATCAAGTGTGCCTTCATCGTAGTCTCCGCCGTTTGAGTAGCCGTTATCGCCTCTCTCAACGTTGATCTCGTAAGCAGGCTTACCAGGTCTTAACGGGAGGTAATAATCGTTGTTGTAAACGTCATAAAGATCGAATGCGATGTAGCAGTCTACGTCGTCGTAATTAACTGTTGAATACTTGTATACGTCGCAAAGCGTCTCGTAAGATACGGCAGTACCAAGTTCTTCATATTCCATGGTCTGTGTATTACCGTCGAAGTATTCGCCGACGATGATAATCTGGTCGTTCTCGGTGAACTGCATACCCTGATTTACATCATATGTATCGTTGATGATATCAGCATAGTAATAACCGATGATCGTACCTTCCTTATCATCAGAGCTGAATGCGATTACGATGTAAGCTGTCTGGCCGTTAACAAGTGCCTCAGCACCGATGTACTTGTACCACTTGCCGTCGTCAGCAACTTCATACTTAAGGCACTCGCATGTAGCAAATCCGAAGTTCTTGAAGTATACCCAGTTGATCGGGTTTTCGAGAATGATGTATCCGTTGCTGTCTACTGTGTACTGGTCATCTGTACCGAAATAGTAGATTCTGTCCTGTTCATCAGGCTGCATGATAGCAAGTGTTACCTTAACTTCACGGATGATCTTCCAGTCTTCCTCAGAAAGTCCGATAGCTTCGTATTCACCCATGTCGATGACAAGGCTGGAGATATCGTAAACGTTACCTGATTCGATTGTGTTAGCATCTGCAGGCTGTACATACCAGTCACCTGCATAGTTTGTTGCCTGAAGGATATAGAGTTCCTTACTTACGAACTTGTCGTAGAACTGGATTGTTGTGTCGCTGTAACCCAATGTGATGAATGTAAGTCTTGCTTCATCGTAGTACTGGGGATAGAGGTAAGGTGAATATGTTGTCATACCGTGAGCATATGTGTAAGAGTTGTTGCTCTCGGTGAAAACACAGTTACTTACTTCGTTTACGAGTTTGCTTGCTGCTCTCTCAATGTTAGCGTCACCGCAGTTGATGTACTTGTTTGCAAGAGTTGTAAGGTCTACTGAGTCTGTTGATTCGAAAGAACCGCAGTCATCTCTCAACTGTACGAACTCAATGTAACCATCTGTTGTGAATACTCTGCTGTCCAGAGCAGCGATGAAGCCTTCATAAGCTTCAAATACTTCATTGATGTTGTCTGTATCGATAGCAGACATACATGTATCGATACCGAAGTAACCTGTGGACTGCTGTGTCTTTTCTACGGTATCCATGTAATCTCTTACGATGAACTCAGCATAGTCCTTTGCAGTACCGTTGAAGTCAGGTCCGATGTAGTTAAGGAAGTTAGTATAGTTGATACCGATATCGTAGTAAGCACTTCCCCATGTAGGGCTCTCTGCTGCGATGATGTACTCAGTATAAGGATCGAGTGCCTTAGCAACTTCGAGAGATCCCATGAGACATGCGTTGAAGATGATTGACTCGAATTCGATATCGCAGTTGCCGATAGCCTGAGCCATCTCGATCTCAGTAAGTGTACCATCGTGAAGTTCATCGTAACCGAATCCCAACGGAACTCCGCCGCCGTGATCCCACAAAACGAGGATGTACTTCTCAGCCGGATAATTCTCTTTGGAGAACTTGATGAAGTCCTCAAGAGTTTCAGGCTCAACCATGCTTACGTCACCGAGATCAGAAAGCTTCTCGATGTTACCGTTAGCGATGGAGAAACGCTGTGTAATGCCGTCTGTCATGTAGTTGTTTCTGAAGTCTGTACAACCGCCTACCTGAAGTACGAGGTTGAGATCAGAGTTAGGTGTAGCTGCCATCATTTCCTTTACGTCAGCTGAAAGGCATGAAGCAGTAGACTCAAGGTCTGTACCGATTGCGTAAACCATAATGGTTCTTTCAGCAAGATCGGGAACGGGCTCTGTTGTAGGATCTGTTTCTTCAGATTCAGTAGTTCTCTTTGTACGCTCTGTTTCATCAGGCTGATTGTTGTTGATGATAAATGCAATCGCAACAATCGCACCAATGATAAGTACAAGACCTGCTGCAGAAAGACCGATGATGAGTCCCAAAACACCCTTCTTCTTTTTCTTGGGAGCTTCAGTTGTTGCTGCAGGCTGTGCTGCGGGAGCAACGGGAGCATCACCGAAAGCAGACTGTGCGGGAGCTGCATCAACAGGAGCCGGAGCAGGTGCGGGTGCAGGTGCTGCTACAGGTGCTGCTACAGGAGCTGCTGCCTCAACGGGAGCTGCAACGGGTGCAGGAGCTGCTTCGTAAACAGGTGCTGCTTCAACAGGCGCGGGAGCTGCCTCTGCGACAGGCTCAACAACCGGAGCGGGCTCAACAGGTGCTGCCTCTACAACGGGTTCAACAACCGGTGCAGGTTCCGGGATAGGTTCCGGAATCGGAGCGGGTTCTACGGGAGCTGCAACGACTGGTTCAGGCTGTACTTCTGCAACGGGAGCTACAGGTGTTACCGGAGTTACGGGAACAACCGGAGCAACAGGTGCTGCAGGAGATGCCGGTTCAACGATGGGCGCGGGAATTACCGGTGAAGATCCAGCTACGGGAGCTGAAGTAAACACCAGATGAGTCAGATCATTTCCGCATCCGCCGCAAAACTTTTCAGAGCCGTTAAGTTCTTTTCCACAATTCGGACAATGCATTTGTTCACCTCTTTTTTTATTTTTTATTCCTAATATCGTTTTCAATAGCCTCGGCAAGAGATTCGATGCCAAGCCTTGTTGCATCATTGCCGGATGACTTGATTGTAACCGTTTCTCCGGTAATTTTGCAATTTTTGAGTCCTTCGAGCACCGGAGCAAGGTTTTTCGCCGCGCTCGGAGCCCATGTACCATTCTCTATAACAGAGAAAGACCTTGCGGTCAATCCGTGAGCAGCAAGTTCTCTTACCGCATGCTCGACCGGAGAGTACACATTATTGTTATATGTAGGGGTTGCGATAACGATGTGGCTGTACTTGAAAGCAGCGGCGATGATGTCGGAAATATCCGCAGCCGATGCATCAAGGATAACAGAATCGATTCCCCTCTTATCAAGTTCCGTCATGAGGACTTCTGCAGCATTTGCTGTATGTCCGTAGATGGAACCCGTGAAAATGAATGCGCCTTCAACTTCAGGAGTATAAGAACCCCATGTCTTATAGCAGTTAATGATCTTATCGATGTCCTTCCGCCATACGTATGAATGCAGAGGGCAGATCATCTTGATATCAAGCTGTGCGACCTTGTTGATCGCAGCAATAGTCTGCATGCCGTACTTGCCGACAATGTTTGTATAGTAACGGCGTGCTTCGTTAAGAAGATCTTTCTCGAAGTCCTTGCCGTCTGCGAAAATAGATCCGTTAACAGCGCCGTAGCTTCCGAATGCGTCTGCGCTGAAGAGCGTGCCTTCAGTCTCATCGAAGCTCAGCATTACCTCAGGCCAGTGGACCATAGGTGCGAATATGAATTTGAACTTGTGGCTGCCCAGATCCAGTTCATCGCCGTCTTTAACTACGATGGCTCTCGCAGAATAATCCTTCTCGGGGAAGAACTGCGAGATAAACTGGAGCGTCTTTGCGTTAACGATCACCTTAGCATCCGCATTTGCATCAAGAACTTCTGCAAGAGTTGCGGAGTGATCGGGCTCCATGTGATGAATGACTACGTAATCAAGGCTTCTTCCTGCAAGACAGTATTTAAGATTCTCGAAAAAGATATCAGCTCCATCCTTGCCTACCGTATCAAGTAAAACGGTAGCGCCGCAGTCGAGGAAATATGAATTGTAATTCATTCCCGAATTGAGCTTATATACGTTTTCGAACTTCTGAATCTTGCGGTCGATCGCTCCGATCCACGTCAGATCATCAGTAAGTTTCCTAATGTTGTACATAGATTCTCCTTATCTGTCCTCTCGGTAGTAATTGCGTCCGATCGCCTCGGGTTCTCCGCTCTGCTTTTTCTTTGAAAGCGAAGATGTGATGAGTACGAGTAACGTTATGATGAACGGCAATGCCGAGAAGAAGTGTGATGGAATTTTGGTAAGCCAGCCCAGTGTCTCCGGGAAGGTATACGCAAGTGCTGCATTCTGAACTCTAAGCGTGTTGAAGAAACCGAAGATGAGAGTTCCGAGAATTGCTTTTGCAGGGCTCCAGTTAGCGAAAATAACGAGCGCGATCGAGATCCAACCGTAACCGTTGATCCAGCAGTTTGAACCTTCGAAAGTACCGCCCATGTTAAGTCCCATGTAAAGTCCGCCGAGGCCCATGATGCCTGAACCGATTATGATGTGAATGTACTTGTACATTGCAACGTTAACACCGAGAGAGTCTGCAGCTGCAGGGTTCTCACCGATTGCGCGTAGCTTTAATCCGGGTACTGTTTTCTTGAAATAGAGCCACATGAGGATCGCAATCGCGATGCCGAGATATACAAGAATTCCGTGAGAGAAAATTGCTTTTCCAACGAACGGAATATCAGACAGACCGGGAATGTGGATAGCCTGGGAATGCTCATCAAGCTTAGTGCCTGAGAGCTGCGGCCAGCCGCCTGCACTGTTGGACAATGCGTTACCGATGAAATAATAGAAAGCTACACCGAATGTCGTGATCGTAAGACCCGTTACGTTCTGGTTAGCCTGAAGAGTAACAGTTAAGAATGAGAATAAAAGTCCGACAAGACCTGATGCGATGAAGCTTACAAGACATGCAACAAAAAGGCTGTCGCACTTGGCACCTGCAAGATAACCTGCAACGGCACCAATCGCCATCGTACCTTCAACACCGAGATTTAATGAACCTGATTTCTCGATCATGATCTCGCCTGTCGTACCGTAAAGGAGCGGTATGTTGTAAACGATTATGTTAAAGAGGAACAACGTAAATACTTCAAGCATTCTTTGCGTCCTCCTTTCTTACGAGTCTGAAGTTTGCAACGAAGTCTGCAACCAAAACAGAGAACAGGATAATTCCCTGCAAGAGATCTGCGAAGTTAACGTCGATTGCAGGATACTGTGTTGCGGCAGCCTGGCATCCGTACTGCAGAATTGCAATGAGAACTGACGTTACGAATACTGCAGGAACACTGAGTTTACTGAGCCATGCAACAATGATTCCCGTCCAGCCTACGTCATTCGTAATCGTATCAGAAATTGTGCCTGCAGAAGATACTGTAAGTGCAGCTGCAAGACCGATCAGAGCAGAAGAAATGAACATCGTTCTTAATACGATCTTGCCTACTCCCATGCCGGCATATTTAGCAGTAGCGCTGCTGTCGCCGACAACTGAGATCTCATAACCCTGCTTGGTGTATTTGAGATAAATGTAGATTACAACGGTAAGCAATACAGCGATGATTACTGCCCACAAAAGCTTGAACTTTCCGAGAGGAATTCCGCCCATGATCGCTGACTCAGGGAACGATCCGAAAATAGGTCTTTCAGAGTCTTCTCTTAAGAAGAAATTCCAGTCTGCTTTTGTATCGCCGAGGTACCTGATGACATAGAGCATTATGTAGTTGAGCATCAGTGTCATGAGTGTCTCATTCGTGTTGAATTTAACCTTGAGTGCAGCGATCGCAACACCGATAATTCCGCTGGAGATCATTGCCGCAAGACACATGAGAACTACTGTTATGAAGTTGGGAACTCCGGAGCAGTTGAATGCAACGATAGATGCACAGATAGCACCGATCAGGAACTCACCTTCACCTCCGATATTCCAGAAGCGCATCTTGAATGAAAGGCTAAGCGCAAGTGATGTGATAAGGAGCGGAACGAAGATCTTAAGAAGTCCTTCGATGCTCTTATAACCGTATTTGTTTCCGACGAGTCCGATGGTAAACATCTTGCCGTAATATTCAAACGGATTGATGCCGAGAATTGCAAGAATGATTGCACCGATAATAAGCGATACGAGAATTCCGATCGCATAGTAAATGAGTGTTTTCTGGAGCTTGGAATCCGCTCTTCTTACCAGATGATATTTTCTCATTAGGCTTTGCCCTCCTCATCAGTAAAAGCGGAATCTTTTGCAATACCGTCAGTCTTGCCTTCTTTGTTTACGATGTTAAGAGTACCGGTCATCATGAGACCGATATCTTCCTTGGTTGTGTGATCGCTGTTAACGACGCCCTGAAGCTTGCCGTGGCAGATGACCATGATCTTGTCGCAGAGAGAGAGCATAACGTCTAAGTCCTCACCTACGAAAAGAATTCCGACACCCTTCTTCTTTTCGTCGTTTAAGATGTTATAGATCGTGTAAGAAGAGTTGATATCAAGACCTCTTACGGGATATGCAGTGATGAGTACGTTAGGGCCTGACTTGATCTCACGGCCGAGAAGAACTTTCTGTACGTTACCGCCGGAAAGACGTCTTACCGGAGTCTCGGTAGAAGGCGTGATTATCTCAAGCTTGTCGATAACTTTCTGTGCTTCTTCACGAGCAGATTTACGGTCAACAAAAATGCCCTTGGATTCGTTGTAATTCTTGAGGATCATGTTGTCCGTGATAGAGAGCGAAGGAGCAAGTCCCATGCCCAGACGGTCTTCAGGAATGAAGCTCATAGAGATACCGTGATCTAAGATCTTTTTAGGTGACATTCCGACGATGCTCTCGCCTTCGTGGATCATCTGTCCTTCTTCGATTTTGCGGAGTCCTGCGATAGCTTCGCAAAGTTCTTTCTGACCTGAACCTGCGATTCCTGCAACTCCTAAGATCTCACCGCCTCTTATGTAGAAATTGATGTGATCTACGGCGATCGCGCCCTCGTCGTTTTTAACTGTAAGATCTCTGATCTCAAGAAGCGGATGTGTCTTCTCGATGATTGGTCTGTCGATGTTAAGTGTGATCTTTCTTCCTACCATGAGCTCAGTAAGAGTCTTCTCATCAGTCTCTTTGGTTACGACCGTTCCGATATAATCGCCGTGTCTTAATACTGCGACTCTGTCAGAGATTGCCATAACCTCATTGAGCTTATGTGTGATTATGATGATCGAATGTCCTTCTTCCTTCATCTTGCGGAGCACGGCGAAAAGCTTATCGATCTCCTGGACTGTAAGAACCGCAGTAGGTTCGTCGAGGATGATTATTTTCGCGCCGTAGCAAAGGACCTTCAGGATTTCCAATGTCTGTTTCTCGGAAACTGCCATGTTGGCAACTACCTTGTCCAGATCTATATCAAAGCCGAACTTAGCGGCTGTATCTTCTATTTTTTTGCGGACGTCTGCACCGTGGAAGATGCGTCCTTCTCCCCTCATTCCGATACGGATATTCTCGAGAGCCGTAAATCTCTCGACCAGCTTAAAGTGCTGGTGAACCATTCCTATTCCCAGTTTGCCGGAGTCTTCAGGCGAGTTGATCTCGACCTTTTTTCCGTCGATAAAAATAGAACCGCTGTCGGGCATATAGATGCCCGACAGCATGTTCATGAGTGTCGTTTTTCCTGATCCGTTCTCGCCAAGAAGAGCCAATATCTCACCTTTGGCAAGAGACAGGTTGATGTTTTTATTGGCCGCCACAGGGCCGAAGCTTTTAGATATTCCCTTTAGCTCTATGGCATATTCCATAAAACACCCCTCGAATCAAATTACTTGTTATCAGTTAACCTGAGTAACGCCTTCAACGTAGTAGTTCATTGAACCCTGGATTACGCCGTCATCAACAGAAGCGCCGCCGGCTGCAACGATCTCTGTACCGTCATTTGCAAGGAGAGCTGCGTCGGACTGAGCTACTGCAACTGCACCGGCTGCACCGGAGAATGAGAGCTTAACGCCGGAGAATACATCCCACTTGCCGGACTTCATGAGATCCTTAGCAAGATCGATAGCTTCCTGAGTCTCAGGCTCGCAATTTGCAGAAAGAGTTGAAACGTCAACGAGACCTGCGTTGAGACCTTCATAGTAGTTGCCTACTGTTGTCATGAATGTAGCAGGATTCTCCATAGCAGCCTTCATAGCTGTTGCATAGTAAGCATCCCAGTTCCATACAGGTGCTACGAGGTGAGCATTGGGAGCTTCCTTTGTCATGTCTGAGTTGTATCCGCATCCGAAAACGCCCTTCTCGTTAGCAACGATCTGAGGCTGAGCGGAGTCACAGTGCTGAGCGATAACGCCGCAGCCGTATGTGTCGATGAGAGTCTCAGCTGCCTGTCTCTCGAGTTCCTGATCGCCCCATGTGGAGATCTCGTAAACATAAACCTGTGCATCAGGGTTTACGGACATTGCACCGAGTGCGAAAGCATTGATACCTGAGCATGTCTCAGCGTACTCTGTACCCCAGGCAGAAACATATCCGAGATTGTTGTTGCCTGTAGCAAGAGACTTGTAACCTGCTGCAATACCGGAGAGGTAACGAGCCTGGTAAATTCTACCGAAGTAGTTGTTGAAGTTTGTGTCGTTTGAAAGATAACCTGTTGCGTGGGAGAAAATGATGTCCGGATATTCCTTAGCCTTTTCTTCCATAGCGTTGATGTAACCAAAGCTGATACCGAAGATGATGTTGCATCCGTTACCGGCGAGCTGGTCGATAGCCTGCTTAACCTTCTCGTCATCCTCAGGTACGTTGTCTACGATGTAGAGATCCTTAGCAGGATCAAGACCTACCTGCTTCATAGCTTCGGTGATACCGTGATGATGAGCATAGGTATAACCTGATGTGTCGTTCTGGCTGTTGATGTAGATTGCACCAACCTTGAAGTCAGAAGCCGCCTTTTCCCCCTCTGTTTCTTTAGCCGCACCACAGCCTGCAAGAGCAAAAACGGATGTAACCGCAAGAGCTGCTGTGACTATCAAAGAAATCAACTTCTTCATAATTTGCCTCCAGTTCAAAATTTTATATGCAGAGCAATTGCATATTCAGAAATTCATACTCAGGCCTGCTGCCTGAACTCTAATGAGTCGTCGGTCATCTTGTCGATAATGGCCAGTGACTCTACCCTGATACCCTCAGCACGGAGTTTGTCTCCGCCGCCCTGGAAACCCTTTTCGATCGCGATGGCGCAGCCGGCAAGCTTGGCACCTGCCTCATTAACTATCTCGATCAGGCCGGCGAGGGCATTTCCTTTTGCAAGGAAGTCATCGACAATGAGCACGGTGTCATCGGATGTGATGTAATCACTCGACACTGCGATGTCATAAGTCTGCTGATGAGTGTAGGAATAAACCTTGGATGTGAGGATATTTCCGGTGAGATTTAAGGTCGAATGCTTCTTTGCAAAGACCACCGGGAGTCCCATCGACAGGCCCGCAGCAAAAGCAATGGCAATGCCTGAAGATTCGATGGTTAACACCTTTGTAACATTGTTACATGCGAAAAGTCGTGCGATTTCATCCCCCATATCCTTAAGGAGCTTAGTATCGATCTGCTGGTTAAGAAAACTACCCACCTTCAGCACTTCGCCGGGCAGGATCTGACCTTCTTCAAGGATCCTTTGTTCTAACTCGCGGATAGTAATCACCTCCCCAAGGAATTAACCACGTTAATAATATTATAATTATTACAAAATAGTGTCAAACTTAATTGGCACTACTTTTAGCACTAATTCGGCTCAAATAATTGTCAGTTTTGCGGTATGTAATCGGACACGCCAAGTGCTATTGCGTCAGGAATGGCCTCAGCCAGATCCAGGCCGCCTGCCTTGACCGCCTCAACAGGAAGGGGATTCTCCGTATAACCTGCCCCAAGGCAGTAATAAAGGGACGAACCGGGACCCCTTTTGAATCTTCTGTAGGATAGAACATCGCCCAGAGCTTCAGATGCCTCATCGCCGATGGCGAGCACGGGAACCCCGTTATTTGCAATGGCATCCAGAAGAGCAGCTTTTGAGTCATCTGAAAACACAGGGTTTCCGGTAATGACTATCATCATGTGGGCAGAGTATTCCTTGGGGATCTCTTCATTAACGAGGAGTCCTTCCGGATTGTATTCTTCGAAGTGGAAAGCAGGACCTTTTACGGGAACGTTCTCTCTTGTTACATTTTCGGGAGCAATAACATTTACCACGGGCGACAGATGCTCCATCTCAGAAGGCAGTTCGCCTATCCAGTAGATGGTTATGTCAGTTTCGGCAATGGTATCAAGGCCCGCTTCGACATTGGCTATTCTTTCCATGCCTGCCTGAACCTGTGCACCCGAACCGAACATCAGGGCCATGAAAATAAAAAAGGCCGCTGTCAGAATAACAAGTACAATAAGTCCTGCCTTGTTTTTCATGTTCAGTCTTTCCTGCTTACAAAGGGTTTAACGTTCTGGATTACCTGCTTGGCAAAATCCTCGTTGCTTGATACAACCATCGCATCCATGTTATCGAGATAAGGAAGGCAGTATTTTCTTAAGTTTTCGAGCGTGTATTTCAGAGGTTCGCCCTCGCCTTCCGCATTAGCGACGACAAGCCAGATAAGCCTGTCAGTGCCGTTCTCGCGCATGAGTCTTACCCAGATGTCAGATACCGTGGGTTCGATGAGAAGATATCCTTCCAAAGCTTCCTTAAGTTCCGGCGGATAACGGTCAGGCTCTCCGACCTTTGCGGTGCCGTCGCCACCGATGCCCATCTGGGCAGCGATCATCTTGAGCATATCCTTGCCGAAGAGGACTTCTTCTGAACCGGGATTGATTACGAATCCCGAGAGGTCCATCTTGGGTGACATAACTACGTCGATAAGATCCGCAAAGCCTGCAATTACGCCATTCTGCGGCTCCTTCTTGTTCTCGAAAGCGACTTCAAAACTGTCAGAATCGCAGTAAACGACCATATACTTTTTTCCCTTGGAATCGCTTACAGCGTGGAAGCTGTAATTGCCGTCAGTACCGTCAACAGGTACCAGGAACCTGGCAACAGCCGCTTCTTTCAAAACGGCGATCATGTTCTCTTCGGAATTATCCGAGCGGATGGAGCCTAAGAGCTCTACCAGCTTCTCATTTTCTATTCTCTCGATCTTATTTGAATTCTCACTCATTTCCTAATCCTCTTATCTTCAGAATACGGCTTTGACGGCCCATGCCCAGAACATTATCGTAACGAGCATGAACACCATCGACAGCGACACCGTGCGCGCGGAAAAATGCGGAGCCACATCGTAGTTCTCGGCAAATATAACATTCATCGAGCCGCACGGCAAAGCGCACATCAGAACGACTACGCTCTTTGTCTCAGGTGCTATTGTAACCCAATTCGAGATAAGCAGCACGGCACCCATTACAAGAGCCGGCAGAACGATGAGTCTTAATGCCGATACAACGTATGCCTTCTTGTCCGTCAGGAGCTTTTTGATGTTGACGCTTGCAAGCATTGAACCCATTACCATCATGGACATAGGAACAGTCATGTCGCCGATGAGCTTAAACGTGTCGGCAATAAATCCGGGCATTCTCCACGGAATGATGAACATGACGATAGCAATGATCGATGCGACAGAGACAGAGCTCTTGAACATGTCGAGTAATGCGAACCTGGGCTTTTTCGAAAACAGGTAAACCGCATATGTGTAAAAGAAAAGGTTGTAGCAAAGATTAAATACTGCAGCGAGCAAAAGGCCATAACTTCCGTACAGCGCTTCCATCAGAGGGAAACCTACAAAGCCCGTGTTTGCAAAAACAGTACAGGTGATCATTATCCTCTTCTCGTCTTCAAGGATGTTGACTTTCTTGAGTGACAGCCTCAGTACGATAAGAGATACCGCATAGTAACCGACTGCGATTGCAGCGCATGCGATCATGCCGTTAACCGCATCCGTGGAATACGTATGCTGGCTTGAATTGATGATCATGAAAGGCAGAACAGCCTTAAGCAGGATATCCGATAACGCGCGCTCTCCGGTGCTGTTGATTATCTTGGATTTGTTTAACGCAAAACCTAAGAGCAGGAAAATGAATATCTTGAAAAATACGATGTAAACCTGAACCATTAAATCAGTCGTTGCCGGAAAGAAGAGTTGCTCTTACTGCGGAACGATATCCCTCCATCTTTTCTGATACTTCAAACGCTGACATCTTAGGTTCGTAAGAAGCACCAGCCTTGTAGAACCTGCAGGTCTGTTCAGGAGATTCGAAGATTCCTGCACTGATACCTGCCGCAAGTCCTGCACCCATGGCGGTCATCTCGTCACTTAACGCTCTGGTTATCGTGACGCCGAGGAGATCAGACTGAAGCTGCATGAGGAAGCTGCTTGCGCAGACTCCGCCGTCTACCTTCATCTGTCCGGCCTTAATGCCCGTATCATCAGTCATGAGGTTAACAAGTTCCGTAACCTGATATGCAATCGATTCAACACCGGCCCTGATGATCTGTGCTCTGCCCGTACCTCTGGTAAGACCTGTCAAAACGCCTCTGGCGTCAGGCTTCCAGTAAGGTGCGCCCAAACCCGTAAATGCCGGAACTAAATATACACCGCCGGCATCTTCAATGGAATTGCAAAAATCATCACATTCTTTAGGATTTTGGATAAATCCGAGCTCATCTTTGAGCCAGCTTATAACTGAACCAGCCTGGAAAATACTTCCTTCCAGAGCATAATTCGTCACTCCGTTTATGGACCACGCACAAGATGTAAGAAGTCCGTTCTTTGAGAACACAGGCTCTGTGCCGAGGTTCATCAGAGTGAAGCTTCCCGTGCCGTATGTAGTCTTGGAATCGCCTTTGTTTATTGCGCCCTGGCCGAGAAGTGCTGCCGGCTGGTCACCGAGAACGCCCGTGATGTGAACACCGTTGATCGACAAAAGATCTGCCGTCTCGTCATCAGTAAAACCATTGGTCTTAAGATACTCTTCAGCAAGTCCGATCACGCCGTAATCAGCGCAGGATTCGAGCGGTTTTGCAAGCGTGTTAACGGGTATTCCGAACAGTCCCAAAAACTCTTCGTCGTATGCTTTTCTGGATATGTCGAAAAGCATCGTTCTTGAGCAATTGGAATAATCAGAAGCATAAGATTTTCCGCCGGTAAGTCTATATACCAAAAAGCCGTCGATCGTTGAAAGATAAGCTTCTCCGCCTAAGCAGCGCTCTTTTAAACCCTTAATGTTTTCGAGCAGCCAGAGCATCTTCGTGGCAGAGAAATACGGGTCAATCTTAAGACCTGTGATTTCCGTGATCCTTCTGCTCTGCTCCCTGATCTCAGGACGTCTGCAGATGTCGGAAGTTCTTCTGCACTGCCATACGATCGCCTGAGTGAAAGGCTTTCCGGAAGGCTCAAATGCGACAGTCGTCTCGCGCTGGTTCGTGATACCCATACTGACGATGCTGCCCTTTGCTTCCGGATGCTCTTTCAAAAGCATTGCGATGGCTTTTAGAACGGATACATATATCTCCTCTGCATCGTGGCTTACCCAGCCCGGCTGCGGATAATACTGCTTGAACGGTACGTGCGTACCCTGCGACAGATTACCTTCTTCATCAAGAAGAAATGCCTTGGTCGAAGTAGTTCCCTGATCGATGCAAAGAATGTATCTCATGAGGCCTCCTTATCTGAAATAGATCCTGTTGAGATTTCTGTACCAGTCGTTATCTATTGAATCAAAGTCTTCTTTTGTAAACCTTACAACCCAGTTGCCTGTGGGCGTTCCGGGAATGTTCATTCTCGTATCTCCGCCGTAGCCGAGCATATCCTGGATCGGAATGATCGCAACGTCAGCGTGGCTCATCCAGAGTGTCTTGATGATCGCTCTGCAGGATGCGCTGTGCGTACCGCCGTCACCCCAGTTATCGCCTGTGAAACCGCAGTATTCAAGGCATGTCTTTCTGACTTCCTCAGGGCTGTCCCAAAGCCAGCCGAGCAATGTGTTGTTGTCGTGCGTGCCTGTGTAAGCAACGCAGTTGTTATCGAAATTGTGAGGAAGGAATGAGCTGTTGTCGCCCGGGTAGAAAGTAAATTCCATGACTCTCATGCCGGGGATGCCGACCTTACCCATGAACTCTATGAGGTCAGGTGTAACCTCACCCAAATCCTCAGCAATAAGGCGAGATCTGTCCTTGAACTTCTTGTCGTATTCTTCGAAGAAATCAAGACCGGGGCCCGGAATCCACTTACCGTCTACTGCAGTCTCCGCGTTTGCATCGATCTCGCAGTAAGATGAGAATGCACGGAAGTGGTCGATCCTTAAGTAATCGAAGAGTTTGAAGTTATCTTCAAGTCTGCTCATCCACCATGCATAGTGGTCTTCTTTCATTTTCTTCCAGTCATAGATGGGGTTGCCCCAAAGCTGGCCGTCTGCGCAGAAATAATCCGGAGGAACGCCTGCAACGCTCTCGAAAACAAGAGCTTCCGGCTTCGGTTTTCTGGGTTCCTTCAAAGGTTCCTCAGTCTTATCGCCTGATTTCTCCTGCTTCTCAAGATCCTTCTTATACTTATCGAGAGCCTTCTCGTAGTCCTTTAAGACCTTGTTAACTCTTGTGGCTGAAGCCATCTTGAACAGTTCCCTGCTTGCCCAAACATCAGCAGAGTCACCGGAAACATAGAACGGGATATCGCCGATGATGGAGATGCCGAGATCGTTGATCTCCTTCTTGATCTGTGCCCATTCATCGAAGAAAAGATACTGGACAAAACCGTGATATCTGTAATTGGGATCATTCTTAAGTTCTGCAACTGCAGACTTGTCGTAGTTTCTGAGTCTTGAATCAGACCATTCCCACCACGGCTTTCCGAAGTCTGCATCCTTTACCGTCTGATAAGCTGCAACGTCCTGGACCCACTTGTTGTCCTTGATGAACTTATCTGCTTTTGCGAGAAGATCCTTGTCTGCACGCTCAAAAGCTTTTCTTAAAAGCTCATCCCTGTTGGTCCTTAAGAAATCGTAATCTATTCTCCACTTATTCTGTGTGTACTCTGCCTGCTGTACTTCTGCAGGTGAGAGAAGTCCTCTGTCCTGAAGTCTTCTGGGGTCTATGAAAAGCCAGTTGCCTGCAAATGCCGAGAAACTCTGGTAAGGGGAATTACCCATTCCGGGATATGAGAACGGCAGAACCTGCCAGTATTTCATTCCCTGAGATGCCAATTGCTTTGCGAAGTCAATTGCCTCCTGTCCCATCACGCCCGTACCAAACGGTCCCGGGAGTGAGCTGATATGCATCAGAACGCCTCCGCCACGTATCATTATTTGTAATTCCCTTCTTTCTTATATATAATTACTTGTCTTTGAAGCAAGAATCTTAATTAGAATATTATACATTTATTGAGGGTAAAATGAATTCAGTTGATGAAATAAAAAGACGCCGTACATTTGCGATCATCTCGCACCCGGACGCAGGTAAGACCACAATCACAGAGAAACTTCTCCTTTACGGAGGAGCCATCCATCAGGCCGGCTCAGTAAAAGCGCGTAAGGCTGCACGCCACGCTACTTCAGACTGGATGGAGATCGAGAAAAAGCGTGGTATCTCCGTAACATCTTCAGTAATGCAGTTCGAATACGACGGCTGCCACATCAACATTCTCGATACCCCCGGCCACCAGGACTTCTCAGAGGACACATACAGAACACTCTGTGCCGCTGACTCAGCAGTAATGGTCCTTGACGGTGCAAAGGGTGTCGAGGCGCAGACAATTAAGCTTTTCCAGGTATGTAGAAGACGCGGTATCCCGATCTTCACATTCATCAATAAGATGGACCGTGCCGCCAAGAATCCTTTCGATCTCATGGACGAGCTCGAAAAGGTTTTGGGCATCAGATCAGTTCCTATCAACTGGCCTATCGGTACAGACGGCGACTTCGAAGGCGTTTACGAGAGATCTTCACGCAACGTCCTCCTTTTCGACCGCGAAAACAACGACCACGGTGCATCAATGGTTACCCAGAGCGTATCAGGCATCGACGATCCTAAACTTGACGAGATGCTCATGCCGGGCCACCTCGAGACACTCAGAAACGACATCGAACTTCTCGACATGGCAGGCGACGAGCTAGATATGGATAAGGTCCTCAAGGGAGAGCTGACACCCGTATTCTTCGGTTCAGCCATCACCAACTTCGGTGTTGAGCCGTTCCTCCAGCACTTCCTCAAGATGAGTCCCGGACCTGCCGTTCACAACACAACAGACGGCATCATCGAACCTGAAGACACTATGTTCTCAGGCTTCGTATTCAAGATCCAGGCAAACATGGATCCTTCACACCGTGACCGTATGGCATTCATCCGTATCTGCTCCGGCCAGTACGAGAAGAACATGACCGTTAACCTCATGCGCACAGGCAAGAAGATCACGCTTGCACAGCCCCAGCAGTTCATGGCACAGGACAGAGCCATCACTGAAGAGGCATACGCCGGCGACATCATCGGTATCTTCGATCCCGGTAACTTCAGGATTGGCGATACGATCATATCTACAAACCGCAAATTCGAGTTCGATCCTATCCCGGTATTCGCACCCGAGAACTTCGCGCGCGTTGAGCCAAAGGATTCAATGAAGCGTAAGCAGTTCCTTAAGGGTATCGAGCAGCTCTCACAGGAAGGCGCCGTCCAGCTCTACAAGCAGCCGAACATCGGTACAGAGACTTATGTAATGGGCGTTGTCGGTATCCTCCAGTTCGATGTTCTTGAATACAGACTCAAGTCCGAATACAACGTTGATATCGTAAGAACACCCCTGCCCTACCGTCTCGCACGCTGGGCAAAATCCGAAGTCGAGGGATTCGATGCAAAGGATCTCACTCTCACTTCAACATCACTTCTCGTTCTCGACAGAGACGACGAACCGGTAGTTCTTTTCGAATCCGAGTGGGCTGTCGACTGGGCGATCGATCACAACGAGAAGTTCAAGCTCTCATTCGAGAATATCAATTCAAAGTAATAGCGTTTTATTAAGTAAATGCAAATTCAGGGAATGTCTCTATGCGAGGCATTCCCTTTTTCTTTGTGCGCGAAAACCAGTGCCTGAAAAGGACACGATCTGAGGGTGATTTCGTGTCCGATTTTAGCAATTTTACGATTTTTGCAGAAAAAGGACACGATTTGCGCTCAAAACGTGTCCTTTTCGAAAACTGTGTAAAGCCGGAGGCAAATAAAGCAACAAAAAAGGCCGCCCCACAAAGTGGAACGGCCTATCGTTAATTCATTTATCAGATCAGTCTGTCGGACCGGGTTCGATGGAATCATCGTTATCAGCCGGAGCTTCGGAAACTGACTCTGAAGGTCCGGGTGCGGGAGCCGGAGCAGCAGATGATGTCTCTTCTGTCTTCTCAACATCAATTGAAGATGTCGTGCTGATTCCTGAATAATCCTGAGGATAGAGGGATGCGAGATCACCGTTTGCCTCGTAGATCTTCTCAAAGTCAGGACCGTCAACTGTGAGCTTGTCGATAAGTCTTGTAGCAAGACCCTGGACGATGTTGCTCTTCTCGATGAGGATTCTCTTTGTCTCGTCGTAGCATGTATCGATGATCTGCTTGATCTCGTCGTCGATAGCTGCTGCTGTCTGGTCGGAATAGCTCTGTACCTGACCCATTGAGTAGCCTAAGAATACTTCCTCATTCTCATCGCCGAATACCATGTTGCGGAACTTCTTGGAAAGACCGTAGCGCTTGATCATGTTCTTGGCGATGTTGTTGCACTGCTGCAGGTCGGATGAAGCGCCTGTTGATACTTCACCAAGGAAGACCTCTTCTGCGGCACGTCCGCCCAAAGACATCTTGATGGTATCAAGAAGCATCTTCTCTGTGTAGAAATCTGTATCTTCGATCGGCTTGTAAGCTGTGAAGCCGCCTGCTCTGCCTGCAGGAATGATCGTTACACGGTCAACCTTTTCGAACTCGGATGTTGCACGGAGTACGACTGCGTGACCTGCTTCGTGGTATGCAGTAAGGCGCTTAACCTTGTCGCTGAGCTTCTTGGAATTCTTCTGGGGACCCATCTGAACTCTGAATGTAGCGTCAGTGATCTCCTGCATTGTGATCTCTTTCTTGTTGTGACGTGCTGTCATGAGAGCTGCTTCGTTAAGAAGATTCTCAAGGTCGGCACCTGTAAATCCTACTGTGGACAAAGCAACTTCGTGGAGGCTTACGTCCTTTGCAAGAGGCTTCTTGCGTGCGTGGATCTTAAGGATTGCCTCACGCTCATCTGCATCAGGCATGTTGACCATGATACGTCTGTCGAAACGGCCCGGACGGAGAAGTGCGGGGTCGAGAACGTCAACACGGTTTGTAGCAGCCATAACGATAACATTGGAGTTAACATCGAAGCCGTCCATCTCAACGAGGATCTGGTTCAATGTCTGCTCACGCTCATCCTGACCACCGCCAAGGCCTGCGCCTCTCTTACGGCCGACTGCATCGATCTCATCGATGAATACTACGGAAGGAGCTTCCTTCTTGGCATCAGAGAAGAGGGATCTTACACGCGAAGCACCGACACCGACGAGCATCTCGACGAAGTCAGAACCTGAGATATAGAAGAACTTAACGCCTGCCTCACCTGCTACGGCTCTTGCAAGCAATGTCTTACCTGTACCGGGAGCGCCATAGAGAAGAACACCCTTAGGAATCTTAGCTCCAAGCTGCTGATACTTCTTAGGATTCTTAAGGAAGTCAACGATCTCCTGGAGTTCTTCCTTCTCTTCTACTGAGCCTGCAACGTCAGAGAACTTAACCTTATCCTTGTTGGGATCGGATACTCTTGCGCGGTTGCTGCCGAAGCTGAATACGCTGTTACCGTCTCTGCTCTGTCTCGTGATGCTGAGGAACAGCACAACCACGATAACAAGTGAGATACCGAACATAACGACATTAACAATGATCGACCAGTCGAAAGGTTCAGTGTAGTTGTAGCCCTCGATCTTACCCAGAGCCTTTGCCTTGTCGAGCTTCAAAACAAGATCATCGACAAACTCATAAGGGATATCCTGGGTAACTTCGACATTGAGACCTTCTTCGTTCTTGTAGTTAACGACAACTGTCGTTCCCTTGATTTCAACAAGGCTGACTTCATTCTCATCATCATCAATGATGGCCATGACGTCAGACATTGTAGCCTTTTCCTTCTGACCGTAGTTGCCGCCGAAAACGATAGTCGAGAATGCGATCAAAATGACTATCATCAGGACGTAGAAGAATAATCCTCCGCCTATCGGTCTAAAACTCTTTTCACTCTTATCCTTATCAGACACTTTCTCTTATTCCTTTCTTACGATTCTGACATCGTCGAAATCTCTATATTTGCCGTCAAGGTCAAGACCATATCCGACAATGAATTCATCCGGGATCGTGATCCCGTTGTAATCCGGTGTAAGGTTGTTCACTCTTCTGCTGGGCTTGTCGAAAGCTGTGCAGATCTTGAGTGACTTGGGGCCCCTTTCAAGGAGTCTTTCCTTGAGGAGAGCCAATGTTCTTCCGGTATCAATGATATCTTCAACGATAAGAACGTTCATATCCTTGATATCGTATGACATATCTTTTTTTATCTTGAGTTCTCCTGTAGAGAACTCGCCTACATAAGATGAGACCTGCATGAAATCAACGATGACAGGCATCTCGAGGCGTCTTACAAGATCGGCAGTAAAAATGAAAGCTCCTGTGAGGATTCCGACAACAACAAGAGGCTCGCCCTTGTAATCACGGTTAAGCTCAGCGCTTACGCGATCCAACATCTGCTCTATCTCGTCATGAGATATCAATACTGTATCAGTATTAATGGCCATTGTCTTCACTGCCTTTCTATCGCAATCTTTATAAGTTCGTCAGGTCCGTCTTTTTCAGCACGCGCTGCGATGTATTTTTCGCGGCTTAAGGCATTGGTAAATCCTACGCCGTGTCCGAACCCCGGTAACCACAATATCTCTCCGTCCTTCTCGAAAAAGACGATCTGCTTTCTGGCAGACTCAGGGATCTTAAGGTCAGTCATGAGGCGGTTAAGCTCTTTGCTGCCCGCAGAACCTGCTCTTCTCATGCGAAGACCGGATCCCGATCCGTTGTAATTACCTGCTGTGATCCCGCCCTCACGGATTGCTTCCAAAGGGCAAAACCACAATAGGTTATTATACTCTAATTCCCCTTTATTCTCAATTCTCGACACCCTGAGTTTTAGGGCAGAATTAGGGATTTGAACGGTAATTTGGCCGTCTTTCGGGATATCTTCCAGCCTGATCTCAAGCTTAGCATCGCCCTCAGCGGTCAAAAAACCCATGTTTTCGGCGATTTGGGCAGCTAATTCTCCGGTTTTGCCTGCTTCAGCAAAACCGAACACATCCTCATGTCTGTAGGCTTTCCTGCCGAACGGCATATCAAGGACAGTCTCACCTGCAGCCTGGCCGTCGCAAAGCGAGAAACAGTCTTTCAGGTTTCCCTCTTCGAAATCAACGAGATCTCCGAATGTCTCCTGCCATAGATATCTAATGGCACGTGACTTCATCGCAGGATGAAGCGACCTGATTCCTTCGACAGAGAGCACCGGATGTCCGGATAAGACAGTGCGGTTTGCCGCATAAGATTCCAGCGAAGATTTGGTAACAAAATCCAGATCGTCGCTCAAAAGATTATATGTCCTGGCCAAAGGCACAGTAGGATCTTCGTTATAGTATTCGCCGATCTTAGGGAAGATATCGTTGCGCCATGTATTGCGCGTTCCCATGGTCGTAAGATTTGTCTGGTCGACCGCATAACTTACGCCAAGTGTATCAAGATAATCAACAAGTTCGCTCTTTTTAAGGCACAACAGGGGTCTTATTATCCTGCCTGAAACAGGCTTGGGATTTACAAGACCTTCAAGACCGGAACCTCTGAACAGGTTCATCATCATGGTCTCTGCTATGTCATCCTTATGGTGGGCGATAGCCACGCGGACGGTCTTGCCCGTTGCTTTCTCAAGCGCTAAAGCATACTGCTCGAAAGCCTCATATCTCAAGATTCTTCCGGCTGTTTCTTCTGAGATGTGATTCATCTCTGCAAATCCTTTGCAGTCAAAATCCAGGACTTTGAGCTCAATGAGGTTCTCTTTGCAGAGCTGCCTTACTAGTTCAACTTCCTCATCGCAGGCACCGGGTCTTAAATGGTGATTACACATCAGTGCATAGATATCGCAATCGATATCAAAACAGTTTCTGAGGCCTTTAAGGATATGGAGCAGTGCAACAGAATCAGGTCCGCCTGACACGCCGACAACTATAATGCCACAGTCAAATAATCCCTTACTATTGGAAAATTCAAGGACCCTGTCAAAGATCTCAACTGTCTCTTCTTGTTTCAAGTTTTAAAAACCGTCCGGGAAGCTGTCGTTTGCCTGTGCGAAGAAATCATCACCTTCAGGCGGAATGTCCGCATTATCAGGCATGGGAGGTTCCGGAATAGGACCCTCGTCCGTGGTAACGCTGTCAAAGTTATAGTTCTGGGAAGCGGTATCTCCGTCAACAGTTCTTGTGTAGGAACTTCCGCTCTCTTCAGGATCTTTCTCGTTATGTTCGATAAACAACGTCTTTCTGGGAACCCACCATACTGAATCTCTGCCTGTCTTACCGTGACGGTTCTTGGACAGGTAGATGAATGCGGGCTTTGCGTCGTTGTTATCTCTGAAATTGACTTGTTCAGGGGCGTCTTCACCGCCGCCTTCTTCGTCCTTTTTCTTGTAGTAATCAGGTCTGTCGATAAACATAACTGTATCGGCATCCTGCTCGATAGCACCTGAATCTCTCAAGTCTGAAAGCTGGGGTGTGTGGTCGTCTCTTTGAGCAGCGCCTCTGGAGAGCTGTGAAAGAGCGATAAACGGAATGTTGAATTCCTTTGCAAGGAGCTTCAGGCTTCTGGAAATGTCAGTAACTTCTTCGTTACGTGATCTTCCGCCCTTGCCGGGCATCGTCATAAGCTGGAGATAGTCGATGATTACGAGTCTCGGCTTATTGGGACCAGCGAAAAGCTGCTGGAGCTTGGACTTCATCGTGATCGGGTTGGTGTCTGAATTATCGTCAATAAAGATGGGATATTCAGCAAGTTTTTCCAACGCATGGTCGATCTGTTTTTTATCGCTGTCGGTCATCTTGTGAGAGTAGATGATCTCACTGACCGGTTTATTCATGAATGTAGACATAAGTCTCGAAGCGATTTCCTGCTTACTCATTTCGAGAGAGAAAATGGCAACGGGATTCTGATAGCTTGCTACGTTTGCGGCCATGTTGATGGCAAGTGCTGACTTACCCATACTTGGACGGGCAGCAAGAATATTAAGTGAGCCGGGTCTTAATCCGCCCAGCATTGAGTCGAGTCTGGGATATCCGAGCTTGACCTTACCGCCGGAACTGTCGTCTTTAAGTTCTGACGTGATCTCATTCATCGTGAGCTTAAGGATATCAGGCATGCCTTCAAAGCCCTTTGTCTCGCCGACACCTCTAAGACGTGAGATCTCGCCGATTGCATAATCGACTGCTTCGTTGGAACGGAGTCCGCCGCTCAAAGTCTTTTTCCTGATATCTTCAACAGCATTAAGGAGCTTGGTCCTGCTGCTGCGTTCTTTGATCGCATCGATATATCCGTTGAATGCGGAAGATACTGCAGTCTGGTCACCTACACGGTAAACATATCTCTGGCCGCCTGCCTTATCGGCAAGGCCTCTTCTCTCGATCTCGGCATAAACCGTGATACGGTCGATCTTTGCATTCTCAAGGAACATATCAGAAATGACGCTGAATATGATGCGGTTGCGAGCATCGGTAAAGTCGCCTTCTTCGATCCTGTTCTCTACTGCGCCTAAGATAGCCGTATCCCTGCGCATGCAAAGAGCGAGCAGGGCCATCTCGGCTTCGACGTCATTGTTGTCGAAAGAGCCCTGGTCGATAAGATTATTCATGTAGTCCGGATTATCAACCATATCGCATTCAGATTCTTAATTAAGCGCCTGTTACGACTTCAACATTGATATCAGCAGATACCTGGGGGTGAAGCTTAACTCTTGTCTTGAACATTCCGGTGTTCTTGATGGGGTTGGAGATAACGACCTTCTTCTTGTCGATATCAAAACCCTCCTTCTTAAGGCTCTCGGAAATATCCTGTGCAGTAACTGCACCATAGAGTCTTCCGTCAGCGCCGCCTCTTGCAACTACCTTGAAGACCTTGCCGTCAAGGATCTTCTTGTTCTCCTGAGCTGCGAGAAGCGCTCTTCTCTCATGCTCAGCCTTTGCACCGGTCTGAAGCTTTACTTCGTTAAGATTTGCGGAAGTTACTTCCTTGGCAAGACCTTTCTTAAACAGAAAATTTCTGGCGTAACCGTCGCTTACGTTAACGACCTCATTTGCCTTGCCCACATTCTTTACATCTGAAAGAAGAATAACCTTCATAAACAATAAACCTCCGCTTCTGCCCTATTATCTTTTACAAAACAATCGGGCTATCTCCTAAAAACATATTATATGCCCTGGAGGTGCCCGATTGTTATAAATTTTTTAAATTATATCTTAGCTAACGTGATTTGTGTTAATCACGGGTGCTATTGTCCCAAAAACGGATTACTGAACCGTGTAGGGCAAGATAGCAACCTGACGTGCACGCTTGATAGCTGTTGTAAGCTCACGCTGGTGGATTGCGCATGTGCCTGTCATTCTCTTAGGAAGGATCTTTCCGTTCTCGGAAATGTACTTCTTGAGAGTAACTTCATCCATAAAGTCGATAGCCTCAACCTTATTTGCACAGAAATTGCAAACCTTTCTGCGTGTTCTTCTCTGTCTCATTCCGCCGGCAAAATCTCTACCACCGGCTCTGGGTGCTCTGTTCTCTGCCATTTTGAGTGATCTCCTTTAATTAAATCTCAAATGGAAGCTCACCGGACTGACCTTCATCAAAACCGCCCATCGTAGGTGCATCGATCTGCATATTGGGAGCAGTAGGTGCACTTGCTGCAACTGAATCAGTTGCCGGGGGATTGAAAGACTGCGTAGGAGCAACGGGCTCCTGACGATATGCGTCTCCGGATGTCGCACCGGAAGATTCTACGAATTCTGCCTCGTCAACAACGACTTCGGTAATGAACTTCTTCTGTCCACTCTGATCATCGTAGCTTCTTGTCTGAATGCTTCCTACCAAACCGATACGGTTGCCCTTACGGAAATACTTCTGGATAAAGACTGCCGTCTGGCGCCAAGCGACACAGTTGATGAAATCAGCCTGTCTCTGGCCGTTCTGATCCTTAAAGCGTCTGTCAACTGCGATTGTGAAGTTGCAGAACTGGGTCTGGTTTGAAGTAAGCTTAACTTCCGGGTCCTTTGTAAGTCTTCCGACTAATTCTACTTTGTTCATTTACTGTTACCTTCCTGTCTTAAGTGATTACTCACCGACACGAACAATGAGATAACGGATAACGCCATCAGTGATCTTGAGAACACGCTCAAGTTCCTTAGGGAAATCGCTCTCGGCAGTAAATACTGTCTGAACATAGTAGCCGTTCTTCTGACCATCAATCTCGTAAGCGAGCTCACGTGATCCGATTGTGTCGAATGCATCAATCGTAGCACCTGATTCGATCTTAGCCTTAATTGTGTCAGTAAGAGAAGCAATGCCCTCCTCACCTGCAGCGGTGCTGAGAACTGTGATCAAACGATACTGGTTTGCCATTGTTATTCACCTCCTTCTGGACTTTACGGCCCGGTCTGTACCGGGCAAGGATGCCGCCCATATATAAACGGCAACGAGAAGAATAACACAGCAACAGAACCAAAGTCAAGCATTTACTATATAAATAGAGCTGTTATCGCCGTTCATGTCCTGCCTAATTCTTACATGGAGATTCTAACAACCCGAAAATCAAAATTCTACCCTTTCAGAGCAGATTGAGACTTTGGAGGGTCATTTGAGACTAGTCTCAATTTTTTCTGTCCCCAAAAGCGAATTAAACCCTTGATGCACCGAGGTCTTTCAGGATGTACGGGAACAGTATCTCAAGCCATGCATTGAGGGCTTTTGCGGTGTGAAGATATGTCTCGTAATTCTCTCCTGAAGGGTCAGGAACGGATATGGACATGACTCTTCCTGAAGAGTCTTTCATGACAAGTCCGTTTGCAGCTGCGAACGTCGATAAAGAGAAAACCTTGTCCTTTATCTCAGGGAAAGCCTTGATGATCGCAAAAGCCTGCTCATCCCTTACTGTGAGGATAAGGTCATTGCAGTCGTAAATAGCAGGATTTGCCCTTCTTGATTCGATGGAGCTGAGACCCAGGCCCGTAAGTTCTCTTACTGCCTTATCCATCTGAGAATCAGGATCCAGGCCATCCATTGCGGTAAGTCCTGCAGATTCGCAGTAGATCTCAAAACCGGTATCTGCTTCAGAGTTCGATATGTAAGGTTCGTTCTTTTCGAGCATGCGTCTCATGAGAGCTTCGCAGCATGCTGACAAAGAGATATTGTTGTCGTCTACAAAGAGCACGGAACCGGTGAATGTATCCTTGAACGCGTCGATCGGAAGCGGTGTTCTTGCAGGCCTTGCAGGCGCGGGCATTCCGGGAGTGAGCTCTTCTTTCTTGCCGGCTGCTTTGCCAAGTCTGTTCATGTACGCAACAGATAATCCTTCGCCGTTAAAGCCCTGTGCAAGAATAACGTCGACTTCCTGAACGTCCAAAAATCTTAAGCCTTCGAAAAGTCCGTGGGATGCGCATGACACGTCAACAGTCTTTCCGTAAACGCAGAATTCAGTATGCGCGGAAAGGATCTTATCGTTGAGCTTATCGTAAACGGCCTTGATCTCGCTTCCGCAGTAAAGACCGATTCTTGTAAACGGATTCTTTGAAAGAAGTTCTCTTGATCTGAGGATAAAAGGAGATGCGATGTTTACGAGTTCCTTTGCTTCATCGTCAGAAAGTTTCTTAAGGTCATCAACGGTGAATTTTGCATCTGCGATCTTGCCGTCGGTACCGATGGCATCGTCGCCCGTGATCTTTGTTCCCTCAGGCATTTCCATGATCTCAACCTGGGCATAAGGAGCATAATGGCGGTACTTCATTCCGGGTGATCTGGGTGCTTCCTTGCCTGATAACGAACCTGCCATAACGGCCTCCTTGTTCTTCAATACGGAATCGATGTCCGCTTTGGTAACCGCGCCCGGTCTTAAGATGACCGGATCTGTTCCTGTACAGTCAACTACAGTCGATTCGAGACCGAACTCAGAATCGCCGCCGTCAATGATCGCATAGATGTATCCGTCCATATCTTCAAGCACGGATCTAGCGCCCGTGGGAGAAGGTCTTCCGGAAAGATTTGCAGAAGGTGCCGCAACGGGTACGCCGCAATACTTAAGGAACTTATTTGCAACCGGATGTGAAGGCATTCTTACGCCGACAGTATCAAGACCTGCAGTGGTCTCGTCTGAGATAGAATCAGCCTTCTTCATTACTATCGTGATGGGACCGGGCATGAATGCATCGATAAGAGTCTGTGCCAGAGGTGTGATCTCGGAAACGATATCTTTTATCTGATCCTTATCACCGATATGGCAGATAAGCGGATTGTCAGCCGGGCGTCCCTTGGCCTCGAAAACTTTCTTTACCGCTTCACCGTTACCTGCATCACAGCCGAGGCCGTAAACAGTCTCTGTGGGAAAACCTATTACTTCACCGTTTCTTAAGTGCTCTGCTGCATCCTTCAATGCTGCATCGTCGTCTGATTCAATAAGTATTGTTTTCTTATATTTCTTCTCGCGGTCCATATATATCACCTTATATTATTCTTCGTTGCTGCTTGCGTTATCTGCCGCCTGTGCCAGAGTCAGTGCGTCGACTATCTCATCAAGATCGCCTGCAAGGATACTGTCCAGCTTATAAAGTGTCAATCCGATCCTGTGATCGGTTACTCTTCCCTGATGGTAATTATATGTGCGGATTCTCTCTGATCTGTCACCCGTTCCTACCTGTGATTTTCTCTCGTCACTTATCCTGTCCACATCAGCCTGATGCGCTATTGCCCACAAACGGGACTGAAGGACTTCCATCGCCTTTTCCTTGTTCTGGATCTGGGATCTCTCGTCCTGACAGGTAACGACCATACCGGTCGGAAGGTGCGTGATTCTTATTGCGGATGAAGTCTTGTTGATGTGCTGTCCGCCGGCACCTGACGATCTGAATCTGTCGATCTTAAGGTCGTTGGGATTGATCTCAAAGTCAGTCGGTTCAGCTTTAGGAAGAACTGCGACCGTGGCAGTTGAAGTGTGTACTCTTCCGCCCGATTCAGTAACGGGCACTCTCTGAACTCTGTGTACGCCGCTCTCAAACTTCATTCGTGAATAAGCTCTCGGACCGTCGATCTCTGCAATGATCTCTTTATATCCGCCAAGTTCCGTCGGGCTCATGTCAACAACACTTACGTCGAATCCTTTGAGTGCGGCATAACCCTTATACATCTTGAAAAGATCGGAAGCAAAGAGCGCGGATTCTTCACCACCTGCACCTGCCCTGATCTCAAGGATTACGGATCTTGAATCTCTGGGGTCTCCCGGAGTGAGATATATCATGAGCTCTTTCTCGAGATCTGCGAGTCTGTCTTTTGCATCGGCAAGTTCGCTGTTTGCAAGACTTCTCATCTCGTCGTCACTTCCAAGATCACCGCTCTCGAGAAGAGTGAGAATTCCTTCTATTTCCTTCTCGCATGCTTCGTAACTTTTGATGGCTTCGACCTGCGGATTAAGTGCAGCAAGTTCTTTTGAATACTTGGTGTATTCTTCAGGGCGCGAAGCAACTGCCGGATCACTTAATGTTCCGGTAAGCTCCTCGTATTTTGCTTTGATCAGGTCTGTCTTGCTCTTATCTATAGCCATTGCTATTCAAAAGTATCACATAAGAATAATTATTTCCAATAAAGAAGCTGCCCCAAAAAGAAGCAGCTTCCGCAATTTGTTTTTGTTAACAGCCTTATGCCTGAGGTGCCGGAGGTACCTGTGTCGGCTGAGGTGCAGCGGGTGTGGCAGGTGCCACGGGAGCAACGGGTGCTACCGGAGCGACAGGAGCCGTAGGTGCCACGGGGGTCATGTTCTGAACAGGAACATTGGTCAACACCTCATACTCAAGCTTGTGTCTCAAAGGCTTCTGGCAGCGCGGACAATAAACGAATCCGTGCGGATACCATGCTCTGTGACCGAGATCGTATGTATGGTAGTCGAATTCATAGTAGCAGTACTCACATCTGCAGTGGAATGTCGGATTGTACTCCATGTATCCTGCAACCGGATAAGGATTTACAACACCGCTGTTCTGAACCCAGGGTCTTGCAGGTCTTAACTGCTGCTGTACCTGAACAGGCGGAACAGTTGCAACAGGTGCCACGGGGGCAACGGGTGCTGCAGGAGCTGCGGGTGCCGGAGCAGGAGCCGCTCCTGCCTGAGCTCTGAAATTAAATCCGCATTTCATGCAGAAATTGGCCTCATCTTTGACCTGAGTTCCGCACTGATTACAGAACTTGCTCATTGATTCTTCCTCCTCTTATTCCATATTTACACTATCGCTAATTATACGGCTTAAAATACATAATGGTCAAATCAGAGATCGCCCCTGTCATCTATTATGTTGCCGTTTCTGACGTTCTTTTCGATCAGGTGTTCTTTCTCATATTCCCAAATATCTTCAGAACCTGAATGCACGTTTTCATTGCGCTTTAAGACCTGACTTCTCTTTACGCCGTGTTCTTTCCACGCACGCCCGTCAGTCGCATCGTTTAAGATCAGAGGCTGGAAGCAGTCCATTGTTCTTGCGAATTTTGCTTCAGGAGTTTTCTGCTCTTCAAACTCATACCAGAGGTTCTTTAGATATTCGCCCTGGTCTTCCGGAAGAAGTCCGTAGAGTTTATCCGCAGCCTTTGCTTCACGCTCTGCCTGTGTCTTTTTTCCTTCCTCATCGTATGCATATGTATCACCTGCATATACTTCAACGAGATCATGAACAAGAAGCATCGTAACCGTCTTTAATACATCTATATCTTCGTTCGCATACTCTTTGAGAAGAAGTGTCATTATCGCCATGTGCCATGCGTGCTGCGCATCGTCTTCATGAGTCTCGCAATCGGTAAGATAACTCTGACGCTTGATCATCTTCTCCTTATCGATCTCTCTGATGAAGGCCAGCTGCTTCTCAAATCTTTCAATGTTATCCATATCTATTCCTCCCCAAAATCAAAGTGTACTCAGATTTAGTTTTCCATATTTCTTATATACTCTTACATAATCGTTTACTGCACACAGATGGCGGTCAATGATGTTATTCCAACCTATCGTATTTAAGTTATCGTAATCGTCACAATAGAAATTCTTCAGCTCATTCATAACTTTGACCATGCGCTCTTCAAGATCAGTATATAAACAGATGAGATGCACTCCGCCCAGATCTTCTCTGCTGTTATGTCCGCTCATGGTTTCAAGGATTATGATCTTGTTTTTCTTATCAAGTTCAGTCATCTTCTCCATCTCATCCAGAAGACGCGATACCCAGTAATTCAGATCAACACGCCTTCTGTTAAGGACAGTGATTATCTGATTATGTCTCAACCAGACATTCTCTTCATCTTCCCGGAGCGCAGCGAAAAGCCCTTCCAATATCTCCTCATCCCATTTGCCAAGCAGATCTTCACCGGGATTTTGCTGCAGGTATCTTTCATAAGCAGCTCTGTCTTCCCTGGCCATATGAAAAGTAGAGCCCTGAAATCTTACATAACTCTCTTTTACCGGATCAGCGTTATTCATATATCCCTTTTTCCTTTATATAGATAAATATTTTATACCACTATCAAATAGCGCAGTAAAAGAAAAAGACGACCGGAACAGCTTCCGATCGTCTTTGGTATGGTGGATGATACAGGGCTCGAACCTGTGACCCCATGCACGTCAAGCATGTACTCTAGCCAGCTGAGCTAATCATCCTTAAATGAACTTTGAAAGTATACCTTGTTTTATTCTCTTTGACAATCTGTTCTTTGAAATCCATTTTTGGACTCAATTATTAACAAATTGTAAACAGGTTTGTTAACAATTCCATTTATCAAATTTGTCCTATTTCTCGTTTTTTTATTGAATATCTTATTTGACGATGTCAATTTATCACCCCTGAACCGCTTGAAACCAATGGATTTTTGCCCGTTTTGCACCATTGTGCACAAAAACAGGTGTGCCCGATTGGTTATTCGCACAAATTGGGGAGAAATTATGAAAAATATGAACACATTGTGAACAGTCTGTGATATATTTGTTTCATACAAAGCTAAACTTGTTCAAGGGGAGGTAGCTTATGAGAAGGATCGGAAAAACACGTAAGGGTTTCACATTGGTTGAAATGGTTCTTGTAATAGCAATCATTGTTATTCTTGTGGGTACACTCATTGTTGGTATCGGAAAGTATCTCAATGGTGCAAATTCTGCTGTTACCTCTGTTTCACTGCATAACAGCCAGATAGATTATGTTTACGATGTTTGTGAACAGGCAATGCATAGATAATATAAGCCTGTCTCAAGGGTGATAAAGACATCAAAACCTCTTATCCATAAAAGTGAAGCACGCAAAAAACCTCCCAGATTATTGGGAGGTTTTTTGTTGGTGTATTCACTATTTATTCCGGATCTTATTCCAGAGTGATATTAAGTACCTGAGGATTGTGGTCGCTGCTTACGAATCCGAGATCCAAGATCTCGTAAGAATCAACTCTGATATTAGATGAGACGATGAATCCGTCAATGATGTAATACTGGAGTGAATTCGGATCGTTGCCTGCCAAAGGAGTATAAAGCGATCTGCTTGATGCGATGTCAGAACTCATAAGGAACTGCCAGTTATCAGCATAAGGAGCTACATCAAATGCAGCTGCCTGCCACTGCTCAGGGTATACGGGGAACTTGTTTTCAATATTAGAGAATGTCTGGTTGAAATCGCCACCTGCAATTACATAATTGCCCTTTGCAGTCTCCTCGTTAAGGATATCCATAAGCATCTGTGCCTGCGCTGCCTTACCCTCACCGTCATCATAAGCTTCAAGGTGAAGATTTACGATAACGAGTTCTTTTCCGCCTTCAACGGGAATTCTAGTGATAAGAAGACATCTCTTCAAGTTAAAGGTTCTGACCGGCCATGTAAAAGGACAAGGAAGCTGGACTCTTGTAGCTGAAGTTGTCTGATAGCTCGAATATGTTGCGATACCTGAATCAATATGTCCGTAAGGCGGAACCGGGATAGGGAAAAACTCAACCTTGAAGTTGTTAGCAAATGCCATGTTGTTATATCCCAGACCGTCGAAATACAGAGTCTCATTTATGTGACGGCTTCTGCTGCTGTCGAGGTCGATCTCCTGAAGCAAAAGAATATCAGGATCCTGCGCCTTGATCACACCGACCATATCATCCATATTTGCTCTTACGCGTGCTTCATCGCCGGTGTATACCATCTTGCCGCCGTCCATAAAGAAGTCGGCATTATCACCCAATGCACCGTAACCGATATTCCAAGCGACAAACTTGATCGAGTCACCTGCTGCAAGTGTCTGTGCCTGTCCTCCGACAGTCTGGACCGGAACAGCTTCCGTGTCCTCCGGTTTGTATTCAACGATTGTAAGAAATGTCAGCAATCCGCCGACAAGTACAAGCAGGACAATTACTAAAACAAGCAATGCCTTTAAGATCTTCTTCAAAGCTTTCATTTACACCCCTCCGGATTATTAGTCCAATAAAAATACATTGCCTATTATAAACTAATGACCCGGAAAACCATTTAATCAGAAATCCTGATTTCTGCTTAAATACTCTATGCCGTAATCGATCATATCCCTTACCTGCTCGTTGGTCCTTCTGCCTCCCTTTTTACGGTTGCAGCGCCAGCACAGGCACTGAAGGTTATCAACGTCTTTTCCCGTTCCTCCCTGTGATACTGAACGGATGTGATCAGCTTCCAGAAGAAGATAATCGCCAAGGCCTTCACAAAGGCTGTCCAGATAATCTTTTGAGATGCCGCATATCTGGCATGTGTAATTGTCGCGCTCGAAAACTTCCGTTTTATCTGACACCCTGATCCTTCGTCTTCTGGCAACTTCCCTGTCTATCTCTTCCTGCCTTAAGATATCGCGCTGCTGTCTTCTGTATCTGAACGTCACGACGATAAATGCAAGCAGAACGACAGCAAGAATTACTATCAGCGCCATAACGATCACGGGTGATCCCAAAAACTCATCAAGCCAATTCATAAACTTATCTCCATATTAATTTTCAATCAGATTATATAAGATACAAACAAATCAATCTTTCTATTAATCGGACTAAATAATCAGGTTCTGAAGAGTCTGCATAAGAAACCTTATCCAGTGTAAAGAAAGGGTTAAAAAACTGTGTAATCAGGCCTTTAAAGATAATACGGTGATATACTAATTTTATAGTTTATCTTTTGCGGAGCCGGTCACCCGATGTCAAAGAGATTATTTGTAGTCAGAAAGAAAACATTCAGAACATCCGACGGGGATGTTCTTTCAGAGTGTCTTAGCTACATCGAAAACGAATTGAAGAAGCTTAAGATCAGCAACAAGCTCATTGTAAGAACAGAACTGATATCAGAAGAAATAATCTCTGAATTCATTAAACACGGAAGCGATAACGGCTCTATCAACATCAGCATAAAACAGATCATCGGCGACACAAAGATCTCCATAACTTCAGAAGGAACGGAATTCGATCCGTACAGTCAGCTCGGTATGGGACTTGATCTCGGAAAGGAAGATGTCACGGACGAACAGTCGCACGAAGCGATAAGATCTATCCTTCTGAAATCGATGGGCGAAAAGCTCAGATATTCACACAGAAAAGGTGTGAACACTGCAAAGATCATCGTCGGCCAGTCCGAGAAATCAATGCTTTATGCAACAGTAATTGCTCTTGTTTTGGGAATCATCTTCGGACTTCTTATGAAGTTTGTATTCCCGGAAGGAGTTTCCTCAGGCATATCCGCTTATGTATTGGAACCCGCAAAAACTATCTTCATGAATGCATTGAAGATAATCGTGGGACCTGTAGTTTTCTTCTCGATCGTGTCCTGCTTCTCTCAGTTTAAAGACTTATCAGAACTCGGTAAGATCGGCGCCAAAGTCATGGCAACATATCTGATCACAACACTTATCGCCGTAGCTCTCGGATTTACAATGGCACTTGCATTCAAGCCCGGTGAAGTCGGATTTGCATTATCACTGACAGGAACAGAAGTCGCAGAGACTGCCCTGGTTCAGACATCCGTATCAAGCATGATCACGGATATCGTTCCTTCGAATCTTCTAACTCCGTTCCTTGAAGGCAACACTCTTCAGATCATATTCCTGTCCGCACTGGTAGGAATCGCTGTTGGAAAAGTCGGTGAACACGCACGACTTCTGAAAGACTCTATCGAAGCATTAAATTCACTGTTCCTTACTATCACATCACTTATCACAAAGTTCACTCCGGTTGCAGTATTCGCATCGATCGCATTACTCTTTGCTGATATGGACAGCGAAGCTATAAAGGCATTAATGAGCTATATCAAAGTGTTTATCTTTGCTTTGTTCCTAATGATGTGTATCTACGGCCTCATGGTCTTAGTTTTAGGACGCCTCAATCCTTTCAGGTTTTATCTGAACAATCGTGAAGGTATGCTTACAAGTTTCTCCCTTCTATCAAGTTCTGCGGCCATGCCGACGAACTTAAGAGTCTGCACCGACAAGATGGGCATCTCACCCAAGGTCGCAAACTTCTCCATTCCGTTAGGCGCAACGATCAACATGGATGGCGGATGTATTTTTATGGCTGTCTCTGCGATATTCATTGCCAGAGCTTATGCAGTTGATATTCCGACAAGTGCTTTTATTTCTCTGGCCATAACCATCATTCTTCTCTCTTTGAGCGCTCCCGGAATACCCGGCGCCGGAATAATCAACATAGGAATAGTCCTCACCACTATCGGCGTTCCGATTGAAGGCATGGCACTTCTGCTTGGCATCTTCCCCATCCTGGATATGTTCATTACCATGAACAACACCACAGGTGACGTCGCAGCTTCAGTAATTGTTGCAAAGAGCGAAAAGCTGCTCGATCAGGATGTTTTCTACGGAAGAAAACAACGCATCTGATCAATAAATTAAATTCAGAAAATCAGCAGAGAAAACTGTAGTTATCCTTGAAATACCCGTAATCTACAAAGTTGAATGTGATGGAAGATATCTTCGCGTTATCGTCCCTGTTTACTGAATAGAAAACGATGATTGCATCAGACGGAGCTGTCTCCATCGTTCCCCACAAGAATGCAGAAAAGTAATGAGCCGGATCTTCTTCATTGATCGTCAGTGCACCATTATCTATGAGGAATCTGATTTCTTCTGATTCATCATCACCCTTGCGCCAGATCTTAAGGGGCTTGGCGATCTGGAGATACCAGTCTGCTTCCAGGTGCTCGTGATTTTTCTTAAACCAGTCTCTTTCACAAGGTGACGGGAATCCTTCATCATCAACTTTGAAGTAGTCACCTGTGTGTGCCATCTGGCCTTTGCCTTCGGTGGCTTCTTTTGAGAAGACTTCATAAAGTCCGTTAGGATGTCTTATGATCCTTTCAGAACTTAACATCTTCTGTTCCATATCAGAGCCTGCGCCAAACTCCCATGCCTGACGCTTAGTATTCTTTTTTATTGCATAAGACGGTTTTGTATTTTCAGCTGCCATAACGATACTTCCATCGAATTCACAAATTTTACTTACAGATTATAACACGATATTATATAATCAAATTATGTTGAGAAACAAATCTGACATTATTCTTTCAATCATAATTCCGGCTTACAACTGTGAGCCCTATATAAACGAGTGTCTGAATTCGATTCTCGACTATAATCCCAAAGGCATTGAGATCGTTGTCGTAGATGACGGTTCCACAGACGGGACCAAGAGCATTCTCTCAGGTTACGAGAATATCTACGACAATCTGAAGATCCTCTACTGCTCACACAAGGGTTCATCGGCAGCGCGCAATATCGGTCTTGATAACTGCAGTGGCGAGTTCGTTGCGTTCCTTGATTGTGACGACACCATAAGAGCAGGATTCATAAAAGAAGGAATAGAACAGATATCCAAAAATGCCGACCTCTATATTTTCGGAATCGAGAGATTATATCTTTCAGGCGAGAAAGAACTCTGGAACGTATCAGACCGCGAATACGCCAGTGTATCTGATTTTGCCGATGAATATATCCGCGCAAGAAAGCTTCTGATCTACTCCAACTGCAATAAATTCTACAGAAGAAAGATCATCGAAGAAAACAATCTTCGTTTCGACGAAACTCTGCTTTACGGTGCAGACAGATTATTCAATTACAACTATCTTCCTTTTGCAGGCAGCGTAATAACATCGTCTCTCATCATGTTAAGTTACAGACAGAGAAACGGCTCTTCACAGTCGCCTGCCCATGTGCCTGAATTCTTCAAAAATGTAGTCGATCTACACAGAGCAAAGATCAACTGTTTCTGCAGTCTTTCCAACGGCACCACAACAGATGAGCAGATCGACTTTATTGCTTACGATCTGTCCAGAGAAGTCGAACGCGCAATAAACCGTTTCGACGCACACCCAGAAGAAAAAGAAGAGAATCTTCCTTACATAAACAGACTTGTTTTCGGAAGCATTCCGGATCTCAATAAGCCTATCGATATTCTTCTGGTCCTTGGCAGCAACAACTGTGAATACAGAGTCCAGCGCGCTCTTGAAGTCGGTAAAACAAATCCCGGAATCCGCTATATCGTCAGCGGCGGAAATCCGCACATCAGCGGAATCGGAACCGAAGCTGAATTCATGGCAGATTACCTGAAGAAAAACAACGTACCGGTAACCGATTACATATTAGAAAACAGAGCCAGGAACTCTTTCGAAAACCTGTCATTCTCTTCAAGCATTGTCGATTCGATCGAGCATGAGAGACCTGAAGGATCTCCCAAACTACGCATTGGAATAATCACCGGCGGATTCCATATTCCGAGAACGAGAATGGCCTTGGAATCAGTCAACGGATTTCCTAATGCTGAAGTAGTTTTCATACCGGCTTACGGTCCTAACACTGCACCTGATAACTGGTTTGCAAATCCCACCGGCCGCGCAGTAGTCCTGTCAGAAATCAGAAAGCTGGCAACGCTTAAAAAATTCAGGGACTACAAATTAGGTCCGTTCAGATAACAGTTACATATAATTACTCACCAATTAAAAAGCACCTTAATCCTATACTTAAGGTGCTTAATTTATTTACTGTATTTATCCGCTATTCCCGATGCTGCATAACTGTCCGGTTTTATAAGACAGACATAACCCTGGCTTGTGACCCAGCTGACGATTTCCTTGATAAGTACGTTTGTCTTACCGGATCTTCCTATGTCGCAATGGATCTGAAAAGAAACATCGAGATCTTCAAGCAGCATATCTCTTTCCATGAAAAGCTCCTCCAGAGTATCGAGAAGATCATGTGCAATGAAAAGACTTCTGCTCGTCTCTTCGTTTATCTTCTGCTTAAGATTGGTGATCAGATGAATGAACTCGATGTTGTAAAAGTACGTTCCGCCCATACCTTTCTTATGTATGGCGATAACTTCTACCATCTTTGTCTTCTCGAAATTCTGACTGTCTGTTCCTACGGTTATCTCATAACTGTTGGTCTTGTCAGACATTATGATCTCGAAAATCCTTTTTGCTATGTCAGGAACACTTGTTGCCTGTCCCTGAGCTGTCTTGAACATGATAACTTCTCCTTTCTTTTGTTATTAAATCCTGGCACCCGCACAAGGTTTCGAACCTCGAACTCCTGAGTCAGAGTCAGACGTGTTACCGTTACACCATGCGGGTATTCTGGCGGTCACAGCAAGATTCGAACTTGCAATTTCCGGTTCGTAGCCGAACGGTTTATCCGTTAGCCTATGCGACCTTTTGTAGCTTCCGCTGAGACTCGAACTCAGATCCAGTGTTGGCTAACCACTGCACCGGCCGACGGTGTCAGAAGCATTGGTTGGAAAGGAGAGGCTCGAACTCTCGACCACCGCTTTATAAGAACGGCACTCTGACCAGCTGAGTTACTTTCCATTATTTGGTGCCGCCTGAGGGTATCGAACCCACTCGAAGTACTTGAACTGACGGATTTACAGTCCGTCCCGCCTCCTTAACGGATTACGACGGCAAATTGGGTGGAACACCGGGGATCAAACCCGAGCCTGCAGTGCCACAAACTGCTGTGCTGTCATTACACCATGGACCACATATTGGGTGCAGGGCCGAGAGTCGAACTCGGACAGGCGGGCTTATGGGGCCCGTTTGGAAGCCGGTCCTCCCTGCAATGCTGGAGCTTCCGTAGGGATTCGAACCCTCATCAACTGTTTACAAAACAGCCGCACTGCCGTTATGCTACAGAAGCATCCTGGTGTCTGATCAGGGAATCGAACCCTGAAAAAACTGATTTTGAGTCAGTCATGTCTGCCTGTTGCATCAATCAGACTTATGGCACTCCCACAACGACTTGAACGCTGATGCCCGGTTTAGAAGACCGGTGCACTTTCCGGTTGTGCTATAGGAGCATATTGGTGTCCGAGGCGGGACTCGAACCCGCAAAACCTGCGTCCTTAGCGCAGTACCTATGCCAATTCGGTTACTCGGACATGAATTGTTTTTGGTCTCCCGAGCGGGGCTCGAACCCGCAGGATACGCATTTTAAGTGCGCTTCGTATGCCAGTTCCGACACCGGGAGTTTTGGTGTCCCTACCCGGATTCGAACCGGGAAACTAACGGTTCTGAACCGTTCGCGTCTGCCATTTCGCCATAAGGACATTTGGTCGGAGTAGAAGGAGTCGAACCTTCGCCACGTGGTCCCAGGCCACGGATACTTCCGTTATACGACACCCCGATGATGAAACAGGCCGTATTCCTATTATCAGGAGGACCTAAAAAAACAACCTGTTTCAAACGCGAATCTTTAAGACTGAACAGACCAGTCTTTGGCGACCTCAAGGGGAGTTGAACCCCTGTCTCCGGCGCGACAAGCCGGCATAATAGCCGTTATACCATGAGGCCATTTGGTGGACCCGAAGAGACTTGAACTCCCATCACCCGGATTAAAGGTCCGGTGTGTTACCGTTACACTACAGATCCATGGTGGACGGTGTTGGTTTCGATCCAACCTCCCTTGGGCTTCAACCAAGCGCTTTCACCAGATTAGCTAACCATCCATTCTTGGGATAACAAGCAAGACGCTGAGTCTTAATTGTCATCCCCAGGCAACTCGCAAAGAGTGCCTGTTTCTTTGCGGGAAGCCTGTATTGGCACCCATGGAAGGACTTGAACCTTCAACCTCCCGGTTAACGGCCGGATGCTCTACCGATTGAGCTACAAGGGTGTATAAAAAGATTAAGTTTTCAAGGTTCGTGAGCGAACAAAAAGATCGCCCGGAGCTTTCTTTTCCGGACGATCCTGATCTCATTCTTCTATTTGTTTGTGCCTAAACAAAGTCAGATTAACATCGTAACCGTGCGGAAAATTCGCCAATGCCGTAATCGAAAAGATGCTTATTATCCTGAAGGGATATCGGTGCATAGGGACGAACTGAACCAAACGCTGTATTGCCGAGCGTTTTGAGATTCTTTATTAATTTCTGTCTCATAGATGCAGTTTGCATTGTTCTTTTCCTTTCGATTTTTTCCGGTAACGAAAAAAGAAGTGCTGCACGATCCGAACCTGCATTATCAGGTCGGATGTCGGACAGGCACTTCCTTCATCGCCGATAAGATAACACAACAAAAACTGATGCGCAACCCCTAAATTGAAATTTCCTGAAATCAAAAGAGCCCAATAACCGTGCGGTTTTCGGGCTCCATATTATTAATACTTTTAAGATGTTTTTTAGCTTCGGAAATTGCTTGAAAATTTTTTCGCTTACAGCTTCTTAAGTTCTTCGTAAAAACTCGTGACATCACATGATGCGTCACCCTGAAGTCTTCTTCCGATCCTGTTGTAAACGAATGCGTTTGTGCCGTTGATGTTTACACCGTAACCGATATTGGAACTGATAAATCCGCCGCCGATATTTCTCCAGATGACAACGCTCAAAAATCCGGATGCTTTCTTCATGATGTCGCCGCCGGCTTCAGGCGGAATCTTCTTTGTAAGAATGGCCTGGCTTAATGCTGCAATTATCTGATCCAACTTGGGAATCTCAGTCTCTTCAAAATTGAGATCCATATTAAAAACCCTCTTTACAAGGTCGAGAAAATCGAGTGCGTATCCGAGCTGCATGAACTCGCCGTTTGCAAGTTCAGGCTGGCCTCCTGCTATCTTCTTTGCGAGGTCATCATAATATGCGGTAAGCTCTTCAATGGACTTGCTGTAATCGATCTTACAAGCCTCAACAGGACCTACCTTCAATTCAAAATCAGCCATTATTTTGCTCCTTCCTGATAAAAGAAATCAGCATAAGTATATAGCATACCGTCTTCGGAAGCATCAGCATTCCAAGCATCGGAAGCAAAGGCGCGAATATCGCAACCGGAATATAGAACATGAATGACAATGTCGTATAGAGCCACAGTCTGCTAAGATATTTGTCTTCTTTCCGAACTTTGAAATAGAGATAAACTACTATGCCGCCGATAACGATGAACGGAAGATTTCTGAGCACTCCCCACAGCATGGATCCTTCACCCGTGAACCAGTTGTTTCCCGGTGCAAGGCACAAAGAGATTCGTAACGCTGCAAGAATATAGATAGTGATACCGATGGTTTTCGTACTTTTGTCGTCCTTGTTATAGACGCCTTTATAGAGCAGGAAAACAAGGATGTAGAAGATGGTCATAGTAATGGAAGTAACGAGCTTGCCAAATCCCAGATACCATGTGAAATCTTTATCGATGAAATAGTTTAATACTCTCGGGACAAGATGGAACGAATCGCCAAGACCCAATATCAGTGCCGCCGTTCCCATGAGGGCATCGTTCTTGTTGCGCTGCTTAATCAGAATATAAATGCCTGTAAGTATCGCAAAGACGAGATACAAGATATCAAATGTAGATTCACCGTATTTCATATTCTGCTCCGGATCTTAATTTGCTTTCTCCAACAGAATTATTTTACCATCTCCCATGTGTTTATACCTTAACCATGTAAAGCGCGTGGAAGTATTTCTTCATCGCCATCAGTTCATCGAATGTTCCCTGCTCTTCTATTCTTCCGTCTCTCATGACGAGGATCTTATCGTATCTGCGCATGAGTCTTTCTTCAAGCGAGTGAGTAACGACGATTCTCGTTATACCTGTAAGGTCCAGAATGTCGGATGAGACTTTGTATGCAGTCTGCGAATCCAATGCAGCCGTGATCTCGTCTGCAACCAATACAGAAGATTTCTTAAGAAGGCTTCTTGCAATGGAGATTCTCTGCTTCTCTCCTCCTGATAATGCATTGCCGCTTTCACCGCAAAGATAATCGCTGCCGCGTTCTTCAATCAGCTCTTTCAGATTTGATCTTCTGATTGCATCTTTTATCTCTTCTTCAGGGAAATCGCGGAACATCGTGATGTTGTCCCTGATAGATGAATTGAATACAAATACATTCTGATTGATCGATGACACCTGGTCGAAAAACGAATCCGAAGATGAGTCCTTAAGATCAGTGTCATCCCACATGATCTCACCGTTATATTCTGCGCCGCATGCACCTGACATAATGAGATTCAGAAGTGTCGATTTACCGCTTCCGGAAGCACCTACGATTGCATAAGATTTGCCTGCTTCAAAATCGAAAGATACATCGTGAAGAACTTCTTTTCCGTCTTCGTATGAGAAAGAAACATCTTTAACGGATATACCTTTTTCGAGTGCGGAAAGCTCTTTATCACCGCCTTCAGATGTACTCTCATTAAGCGCTTTTGCAATCTTTTCAATCAATGCTTTTGAAGCTTTTCTCCCTGCCAGAAGACCCGGAAGTTCAGCAACAGGAGCTACTACAAAGTTCATAAGGTTTACGAAGATCATGACAGTACCTGCCGTAATTCCTTTGCCTGTAAGAGCCATATATGCACCTGCAAAGAACACCGTTACCTGTGCAATTACACCTGCAAACTGAGCCAGAGTACTGATGAGGATCTGAAGACTTGTTCTGGTAAATTTTGAGTTCTCAAGTTTTGTATTTTCTTTTGAGAAAAGACCGGTAACGGGTGTCTCCGCACGGAATGCTTTCACTACTGAAAAGCCATTAAGACAGTCAGCGATCGTTGCAGTAAAACTCTTATTCATATCAGAAACTTTCACTTCAGCTTTGCTGAGTTTTTTACCTGATGCAAGTGATACTACGAGTGGCAATAAAGTAACTGCGATTGCTATCAGAGTAAGGATCGGAGAATAGTAGATCATCATGCCGAGTGACGTGAAAAACAATGTAAGTCTGTAGATAAACCAGAACTCTTTATCGAGATAATTTGTCTCGATAGAGATGCTGTCATTAGTCAGTGCAGATAGATAAGTTGACGTGCTCTCTGAACGGAATGACATGATGTTTTTCTCCGTTAATTTCGCAAACAGGGTTTCCTTATAATTCTTCATTGCTTTCCTGATATATCTGGGCTTCGCATAGTAAGTCAGGAATGATGAGAACAGGAAAAACGCAGCGATCAGAAGGCTTATTATCAGGAGCTGGTTAATACTCCATCTGCCGTTCCCGGAAGCCGTATCTATCAGTTCTCCCGTAAACCAGGAGATGGAGATTCCCATGAGTCCTGACAGAAGCGCACCGATAACCGAGAGGATAAAAAAGACATGGTTGTCCCTATGGAACTGAGACTTCAGTTCCACATATAAGTTTTTGATTTTCATGTGAACACCTACCTGTTTATCTTATTCCACAACGCGTTGTATTTTTTGTCACAGATCATATCGAGCGTAAAGCCGATCGATTCTTTTGCTGTCTCACCGAGCAGGCTGAATGTACTGATGCTGGCCTGGCTGTCAAACAGTTTGATGATGTCTGTCATCTTCTCTTCTGATGAGTCAAAAACTTCTGCAAGATCTCTTGCTTCAATAAGAAGTTCTTCTGCTTTTTCCTTATCCCCGCTCTTAAAATATGCATAACTTTCTGCAGTCAGATACGAACATTTCATCTTATCAAAGAAACACATTTCATCAGTTTTCCTGACGTTGTCCGCAAACTCTATGCACCACCTGGCGAGCATCTTGATCCTGTTAATGTCGCCTATATTTTTATAGTAGTAGAGCAGTCCTGAAGTCGTGTTAAGCATCTCGAAAGTAAGGTCTGTAAAACTTAAGATCAGTTTGCTGTAGCAGTCTTCTCCGCTGTTGCCGCTCATTGCGGTAAGCCAGCCGATTTTCGAATTGAAGACACCGGCTTCGTTGTTTTCGAGCATCATGGAAAGAGCTTTGTCACTGTCACCCGTAAGGAAATACAAAAGCGCAATGTTGCCTATCAGAGAGAGCCTTCCGAACCTGGGATTAATATCGTAAGGAACGATCATCAGCGCTCTCTCAAAAAGCGTTATCGCTCTCTTCATCATTTCTTTGTTCTTTTCTTCGACACCGAAAGCAGAAAATGTATTTGCGGCAGCGACGATCACGCCGAAATCATTCGGATATTTAACAAGCGCCTTCTCCACTTCTTCGAAAACCGAACGGTCTTTCTTTCCGAGCAGCTCGTATATATATTCAGTGATCGTGCCTTTTCTCTTATCGGCCATCTCATATCCAAGAAGAGTATCTACGGATGTATCGAAAAGATCTGCGATCCTAACGAGCATGCTGATCTCGGGAGACGTAAGGTCTGCCTCCCACTTATAAACAGCGCCCACCGTTACGCCAAGGGCATTTGCCAATGCCTCCTGCGTAAGTGAACGCTCTTTTCTCATTCTCTTAATGTTTTCAGCCAGTTTGAGTTCCATATCCGTCACTCCCTTGAATCTTCATTTGCACTAATCATAGCGGAAAAAGATTCATGTTGGAACTGACTACCAATACTAATTGGATATTTATTTTTATACCATTAGGGAGGGTTACCGTACCCAAAGTGGACAGTAACCGCTACTTTTCTTTATAATTCCAGATAATGAAAACAGATTAAATCAGGAGGCAGAGCCATGAAAGACATGAAGAAGATCACGTCACTGATATTAGCCGGTTCCATGGCTCTTACCTTCTGCGCGTGCGTGCGAAATGACCGTAAGGTTTCTGACGAGTCTGATATAAAAGGGAATTCAGAAGAAATAACCGAGACGTCAGAAGAAGTGCTCAAATGGGCTGAAACAGAACACTTTTACCTTTACGGTCATGAGATCGTATTTGGCGAGACCACAGTTCAGGAACTGTATGACATCACCGACTGTTGCGTATTTTATGACTTTGACGAAACCTATACACAAAAGATCTACTTCACCATTGATGACCTGGTCGATATTCCGTGCTGCCGGATCTTTCCCACTGAAAAAGCCAAAGAGTCTGAAGTTGCATCCGCATTCATATACATACAAAGACCTGAGGGTTACTTTCACCAAGATTACCCCTTAAAAGAAGGCATAATCTACGGAATATCTTTCAAGCCAAACACCGCTTCGCTCTGGGGAGATAACATAAGCTTTGATGTTCCTCTCACCATGACCCCCGAAGAACTGATTGAAAATTCAGGAGAGCCCGTCCGTTGTGAATACGGCATGTACGGTTACCATGCCGGCGGCAAAAAATATGAAGATCACATGTTTGAGTTTGATGAGAAAGGCCGTCTTGTAGAATTCACTATACAAAAGATCACGTGGGGTTAACCGACGGGTTCTTCCGGTGTATCACCTGAAGTGTAAACCATTCTTCTAACTGCACTGACCTTTGCATCCGAATAGTCGGATTCGATTACACCGGAAGCTGTAGCCTGCGCGTGTACATAAGTTCCATCACCTATATAGATTCCGCAATGATCCATTACACCGTCGCCATCCTTATCGAAGAAGATAACATCGCCGGGTTCGATCTCATCAGGATCGATCTCATCTCCACTTTCACTCATGGTATTAATATCATGAGGAAGTGCTACCGCGAAATACTTCTTAAAGCAGTACATAACGAATCCCGTATCATCAAAACCCTGAGGGTATGTACCTCCGGTTTCATAGGGAGATCCGACAAGACTTTTGACAAATAATTCAAAACCATCCTCAGGATCAAATGCATAATCCGGAACAGGAATTTCGTCTTCACTGAATGTCTCATCTATTGGTTCATTAATGCTTGTTTCCGCAGTCTCGAAAACTTCTGTTATGGTTCCAGAGACTTCCGTTGTTACGTCTGTCTTATCCTTCGAATTTAAGCTGCATGCAGCTCCTACAAATAACATCGATGCCGTTATCATGACCGCTGTGATCTTGCGGCCTTCTTTAAAGTTGATTATATTTTTCACTCTGTTTGTAACCTCCGCTTTGCTGAAGGAATTCTTACTGAATCCCAACGGTGTTACCAGATATCTTCTGTTGTTGCTCTTCTGTGCATACGTAACAAGAGACATCGTGTATGCCTTCTTAACTTCCGTATCCATATTTGCAACAACACTCTCATCACAGCTCATTTCTATATCGCGTTCGAAAAGAACATAAGCCAGCCACACAAGAGGATTGAACCAGTGGACTGCAACCACAACCATGCCTACGATCTTGCTGATCCAGTCGCCATGTTTTATGTGTGTCTTCTCGTGCTTTAAGATATATTCTCTCTCGGTGTTATCGAGAACGTCAGGCAGATATATCTTAGGTACAAATAAACCAAACACAAAAGGCGCCTTCACCTTTTCAGATTCATAGATGTTCTTTCCTATCCTGTTTGCATTCTTAAGCTTTCTCTTAAGATCGATATAACGGACTGAACAGTAACCTGTTATTACTGCAGTTCCGGTGAGCCAGACGATTGCAAGAACCGTCCTGATATCCGGTAATTCTTTTGCAATTACATTTGTCTCTTCAGACGCTTGAATTTCAACAATTCCGTCCTGATGTGAAACAGCATCCGTTGCTACTGTTTTGATATCAACGGTGTCAGGTGCTACTGCTTCTTCTACCTCTGTAACTGCCGTATCGGTGTGAGTCATTTTCGGAAGATAATTAAAAATGCTTATCTCTGATTCGATGCTTAAAGGCAGCAGTAATCTGATCGCTACCACAGCCCATAAGATCATGATGTATCTCTTGGAACGGTTACGCAGGATAAATCTGGCAAGCACGGTAATGAGGATTACCACGCTTCCCATGAGGGACATCTCTAGTATTTTCTGGAACAGATCTCCCATCACTTTCCTCCGTTAAGGTTTTCCTGGATGAGCTTCATCAGAGCATCCGCATCTTCATCGCTCAGTGTCTGGTTATTACCAAGGAAAGCAGCAACAAACTTCGGCAATGAACCGGAGAAACTCTCATTAACTATCTGATTGCTCTCTGATATCAAAACTTCTTCCTTGGGAATAAGAACGCTTACGATTGAATCTTCGTTTTTGACGAACCCCTTTGCGATAAGCTTGCGAAGAACAGTATATGTAGTTGATTTATTCCAATTGATATTATCACCGGCAAGCTTCACCAGTCTGCCTGACTCAACAGGTGCTTCCTGCCAGATAATCTCCATCAGCCTTTTCTCAGCTTCGAACAATACCAGTTCTTCCATATTGCCTACCTCAATTTAATTAGGTTTATCGCAATAAACCTGTGGTTAGTTTATCGTGATAAACCACCATTGTCAATGTCTGGACATTACATGCCGTAAAATTCACGCAATTCGCCCGAAGTATTATTATTTCCCGACATAGACTTGTTATTCGTGGATTCATCTGAAGTAGCAATTCTGTGCTGATATCCGAGCTCATTGAGTTTATCTATGAATTCACAAAGCTCATCAAATTCTTCCTGAGTCGAAAAACCATACTTTCCGAAAACATACAGATTCTCGCGAAGCTCAGATTCTTCTGTCACTATCTCCTCACTTGGCAGATAGTAAATCTGTGTATCCGTAACAGGATATTCCAGAACAAATTCTTCCAGATCCCATTTCGCTTCATCCCCATATAAGATGCCGTAAAAGCTGTCCTTAAAAGTGCCGAAGCCCTTTAAGTTTCTTTCCACTTCCAGCTCTACGGTGAACTCTTCATCATATTCATCCAGAAGGCATCTTGCTTTCGCAGGATATACGCCTTCATTAAACCACGCCTGATTTCCTCCTTTGCTAAGGTCATAAACTTCAAACAATTCATCAGAAGGATCCATGCCCAGAACATCAGCATATTTCTCGTTCAGACAGGTCTCCATATAATCGGTAATTACTGCTTTTTTCTCATCGAGGTCAGCTTTGTTTTCCGATGCCAATGCCTGCTGATAAGATGCACATCCTGATAACGCTACCACAACGGCAAGTACCGGGCAGATCAGAATTCTCTTTATTCTTTCCATGTAATTATTCCCCATCGCCAAATTTAAATTCTGCATAATAATATATGTGGATTACGTTACGGTCTACCGTGTTTTGAGGGAATAAAGGAAGAACTTATATGTCAGATTTCAAGAAGGACGATACAAACGCATTAGACATAATTAAATCTCACTTTTGAAGCTGACGTAATATCAAACCTCAACATTCTCATTAACGGCCAGACCGGAGAAATCGTTGGAACACTTTATTCATTCCAGGATGCAATCTTTTCACATGCATCCTCAACCATCTTCTCACCATATTCTCCTGCGAAAAAGTGATCAGAGCCATCTACTATGACCAGCTCACCATAACGCAGTAAAGTGATGACATGATCAAACGATGTGGGATCGTCACCAAAGCCGTCATGAGTACCCATATAAATAACGGTATTAAGATCACAGTCAAACAGGAGAGGATACATTCGGATCGTCTTGCATGTTCCGTCCTCGTATCTGACATCAAGTTTTTCACCGGCAACTATTGTAGGCTCAACAAGGATCATTCCCTTGAGATCAGATTCCCTGTCGCATCCGGCATAAGCTGCAACCAGACCTCCGAAGCTGTGACCCCAGAGATAAACATTCGATGTATCAACACCGGGAAGTAAATCCAGAGAATCCATAACAGCATATAAGTCTGTTGTCTCCGACAAGAACACCTCGCCATTGTCCGTAGGCTGCTCGCCATCGGGATCGGAATATCCTATGAACGAGAACAGAACTGCAGCATAGCCATTGTCTGCAAAACCTTTAGCATCTGCTTCGTAATCACTATATGGCTGCATGAGTCCGCAGCAGAGTACGATCACCGGGAACGGACCTTCTCCTTCAGGCAGGTAAAGCTTGCCTTCGATCTCCATGCCGTCCCTAAAAAATGTGATCTCCTTTTCGGTGTCTGAGATATCGGTAATAACGGGCTCTGCTGCAGAGTATGTGATATCGATGATGTCAGATGAGTAATTAGCAGGATCATGCGAGGCGTTTTCTTCTGCTTCGATCATGGCGTTGATCTCTTCATCCGTGTACCATACCAAATAATCCCAAAGCGCCTCATACTCAGTTCCGGTTTTTAAATCAGTTACGATGATTATGTTCCGTTCAAGATCATATATATCCTGATAATCCAGGAAATTCTGAGAATTAATATCAAGGCCATAGATCTCGGCAAACTCCGGATAAATGCCTGGTCCTAAAACATCGGATCCCAAACTTATATCCGCATGACTGATCACTCCGTCTTCCAATTTATAAATACACGCATGATAATTCCACTTCAATCCCCACTTCTCATTGCAGACAAGTTCCGGCTGTCCGTCATTATTTGGATCAGCCAGATAATACTCGTGAGTACCGATACACTCTGCAAATACTTCACCGGTATCGTCATTGATAAAATCATCCCAATATGCAGTTTTTTCGATATGCCAGTTCTCAACTCCAAGTATCGGACCGTCGTAATCTTCGGTAATCAATATGGTTTCGAAAGGCTCAATGGTGGTCTCTGTTACGGATTCTTCAGGCAAAGAAGCAGATGTCCCGGCCTGCGAACATGATGTCATGACAAGACACATCGCTATAATAGCCGCCGGCAGCATTAAAGTTTTCTTCATTGTATTATCCCCGCAAATATAGTTTTCTATATCAACTGAATTATAACTTTAATATGTTTCCGGGCAAAAGAAAAACCCTCGCAACTTACGTTGCAAGGGTTTCTTATGGAGCCATTTGTGGGACTCGAACCCACGACCTGCTGATTACAAATGTCG
>CAMYXF010000002.1 GCA_947303185.1 uncultured Clostridia bacterium
ATAACCATCCTACTGAGATCGAACCTTTCGGTGGTGCTGCCACATGCTTGGGCGGCGCTATCCGTGATCCTCTTTCAGGCAGATCATTCGTATATCAGGCAATGCGTGTAACAGGTGCAGGCGATCCAACAGTTCCCGTTGAACTTACACTCAAGGGTAAGCTTTCACAGAAGAAGCTTGTCCGTACTGCAGCTGCTGGATATTCTTCATATGGTAACCAGATCGGTCTTGCTACTGGTTTGGTTGATGAAGTTTACCATCCCGGATATGTTGCAAAGAGAATGGAGATCGGTGCCGTTGTAGGTGCTGCTCCTGCTTCAAATATCGTAAGAGAAAGACCTCAGGCAGGAGACATCGTTGTACTCCTTGGCGGCAGAACAGGCCGTGACGGTATCGGCGGCGCTACAGGTTCATCCAAGGCTCACGATACACAGTCCGTTGTTACATGCGGTTCTGAAGTCCAGAAGGGTAATCCTCCTACAGAAAGAAAGCTCCAGAGACTCTTCAGAGATCCTGAAGTTACAAGACTCATCATCAGATGTAATGACTTCGGTGCAGGCGGTGTTTCCGTTGCCATCGGTGAGCTTGCAGAAGGTCTTAAGATCAACCTTGATGCAGTTCCCAAGAAGTACGACGGTCTTGACGGTACAGAGATCGCTATTTCCGAGTCACAGGAAAGAATGGCCGTTGTAGTTCATCCCGCTGACCTTGATAAGTTCATGGCTGCAGCTGCAAAGGAAAACCTTGAAGCAACTGTAGTTGCTGAGGTTACTGCTGAGCCCGTCATGAAGATGGTATGGAACGGCAACACGATTGTTGACCTCCCGAGATCTTTCATCGATACAAACGGTGCTACACAGTATGCTGAAGCTGACGTTGTACCTCAGGGCACAGGCGACTTCCTTGATACACCTGCTACAGGTTTTGCAGCCGGCAATTTTGCCGACAGCCTTAAGGGAACACTCAATTCACTTGAAGGCGCTTCCAGAAAGGGCCTTATCCAGAGATTTGACTCTTCGATCGGAGCTGCTACAGTCGTATGGCCTTACGGCGGTAAGATGCAGAATTCACCCGAGGAAGGTATGGCTGCAAAGATCCCGCTCGATCACGGTACAACACATGACTGCTCAGTTATGACATATGGTTTTGATCCTTATTACACTGAATGGAATCCTTATGCAGGTGCTTATCATTCTGTAGTTGAGTCATTGCTCAAGCTCCTTGCTATGGGTGTTGATCCTCTGAAGGCAAGACTTACATTCCAGGAATATTTCGAGAGAATGACAGGTGCTGAATCCTGGGGTAAGCCTCTTGCTGCACTTCTCGGTGCATACAAGGCACAGCTCGATTTCGGTACTGCAGCCATCGGCGGTAAGGACTCAATGTCCGGTACATTCAATGATATCCATGTACCTCCGACGCTCGTATCTTTCGCAGTAGGCATGACTACTACAGATAAGGTAATTACCGCTACACTTACAGGCAAGGGCCAGAAGCTCTATCTCATCAAGTGCGCAAGAGACGGTAAGGGATCTTACAAGAAAGATCATATATTAAGAGTCATCAAGGCTGTTAAGGAACTGATCGACAGAGGTGAGATCAAGAATGCTGCTGTAGTAAGAAGTGCTGGTGTTGCCGCAAGAGTTGCACAGATGTGCTTCGGTAACAAGCTCGGATTCGATTTCTCCGAAAAGCTCACAGAAGCAGATCTCTTCTCCAAGAGCCTTGCATCGATCATCGTAGCTATCCCTAACGACGGAAATGCAGTTGATAAGGTTGAGATGGCAGGCGGTAAGTTCCTCGGTACAACAAACGATACTGGCGATTTCACATACGCAGGAAGCACACTTTCAGGCAAGGATGCTCTTGAAGCATATGAAGGCAAGCTCGAGAGGATCTTCCCGACAGTAGCCAAGTCTGCTGAAATGCCTTTCGAGATCGACGTATATACAGAAGGCAAGGCAATCAAGGCTGCTCCCGGCGTCCTTAAGGGTGCTAAGCCGAAGGTAATCATCCCCGTATTCCCGGGCAACAACTGTGAGATCGATTCTGCAAGAGCTTTCGAGAGAGCAGGCGCTGAAGCTGAGATCTTCGTAGTAAGAAACAGAAACCAGAACGATATCAATGAATCATTCGCTGAACTTGCTGCAAAGATCCGTGAAGCAAACATCATGATGATCCCGGGCGGTTTCTCTGCCGGTGACGAACCTGAAGGTTCCGGTAAGTTCATCACAGCATCTTTGAGAAACAGCGGCATTGCTGATGCGATCTCCGATCTCCTTGATAACAGGGACGGTCTTGCACTCGGTATCTGCAATGGTTTCCAGGCCTTGATCAAGTTAGGTCTCGTTCCTTTCGGCAAGATCTGCGACATGACACCTGACAGCCCGACGCTTACATTTAATAACATCGGCAGACACCAGAATGTTTACTCAAGAACAAAGATCATGACCAACAAGAGCCCCTGGCTCTCACTCTGCAATCCCGGCGAGATCTACGAGATCCCGATCTCTCACGGTGAAGGTAAGTTCGTAGCTTCTGAAGAGCTCGTAAGAAAGCTCGCAGCTAACGGCCAGATCGCTACATGCTATGTTGATCTTGATGGTAACTATGCATCCGATACACAGTTCAACCCCAATGGTTCTATCTGCGCTATCGAAGGTATCACTTCACCCGACGGACGTGTACTCGGTAAGATGGGTCATACGGAAAGATATGAGTCAGATCTTACAAAGAACATTCCGGGCAACAAGTACCAGAAGATCTTTGAATCAGGCGTACAGTACTTCCTGTGATAATGAACAGAGAGACTATTAAAGAGATAATGCAATCAGAAGGAATTCTGCCCCAATCGAAATTCGGGCAGAATTTCCTTTGTGATGAGACTATTATTTCCAATATTGTTTCTCTATGTGAATTGAGCAGGGAGACCCACGTGCTTGAGGTAGGTCCCGGTCTCGGAAGCATTACTTATCCTATATCTGAGCAGACTGATCATCTGACATGTGTTGAGATCGACAGAGGGCTTGCAGGTTACCTTAAAGAGAACATCACAAACGCTGAGATCGTTAATTGTGACTTCCTTAAATACGAGTGTAATGACAAGCCTGAAGTAGTTGTAAGCAACATTCCTTACTATGTCATGACCGACATCATGAAAAAGCTTTTCGGTGAGTATTTCGGTGCCCGTAAAATGGTATTCATGGTGGAAGATGAGGCAATCGCAAGGATCGACTGCGGCCCTAACACAAAGCAGTACGGACCTTTGGCGATACTTTGTTCTCTTTACGGCAAGTATACCTATGAGTTTAAAGTTCCGCACACGGCTTTTGTTCCGCAGCCCAGAACGACATCTGCCGTAATAAGCTTTTCGAGGACGGAGTCAGCAGATATTCTTTCTGCGGATTTCGTTAAGTTCCTAAACGCATGCTTTTCGATGAGAAGAAAGATGCTGAAAAAGAATCTTGCTTCGTTTGCATCATCTGATTCAGTCAATGAAGCTCTCGAAAAGACAGGCATAAGCGAAAATTCCAGGGCAGAGGAGCTAAGGCCGGACGAATTTGCATCGTTATTTACACAACTGAGAAGCAGCACGTAAACCATAAAATAAATAGTGCTATAATTAAATATCTTCTAATTAAAGCGAGGGTACATTACATGAGAAAATCCAATGCCAGCTTACTTGGCAAATATTCTGACGGCTCTTACAAGCGTAAGGGTAAGAGAGATGATGCACCCGCAATTGTCGAATATAAGCAGCTTTATAAAGGTGAGATCAAGGCTAAGACCGTCACCGAGAAGAAGCTCATGACATTAGAAGATAAGATCAGAGCCCGTTCAAAGGCTAAGCAGGAAGAAGAGGAAGCATCCAAGGAGCAGAGCGCACAGATCACGATCGGCGGTATCCAGTATGTCGTAAGAAGCGACGATGCCGGATATGACCGTATCAAGAAGGTTGGCGAGCTTGCGGATGAGATCTATAACGACACAAAGAATAACAACCCGTATATAGCAACGAATAAGACTGCAATACTGTCACTTTTTGAGGCTTGCGACCAGATCATCTCATTGAGAGCTGAGAACAATGCATTAAAGACAGAGCTCACATATTACAGGGCAAAGGCTACACAGTATGCAGAAGAGAGAAGAGCTGACATCGAGCCTACTCCGATGGAGGAACTCGCAAACAAGGTAAGCTCAGGATTATTCGAGCATTTAAAGAATAGTGATGACAAAAAATCGAATTGAACTACTGGCACCTTCAGGCAACCTTGAAATACTTAAAGTTGCCGTTGATACAGGAGCCGATTCCGTATATCTCGGATTAAAAGAATATTCCGCAAGAGCGGGAGCAGATAACTTTACGCTTGATGAACTTGAAGAAGGCGTGGACTATGCGCATGCAAGATCGTCTAAGGTATTCCTTGCGGTAAACACATTAATGAGCGACTCAGAATTTGAGTTGTTCTATCCCACGATCGCAGAAGCTGTAAACATCGGTGTAGACGGACTTATCGTCCAGGATCTTGCCGTGCTTAAAAAGCTGTCTGCTGATTTTCCTGACGTGATCATCAACTGCAGCACCCAGATGAATGTCTATTCTGCAGATGAATTTAAGAAGATCTCTGAGATCGGCGCAAACAGGGTCGTTCTCCCGAGAGAATTGTCCTGTGATGAGATAGAGACAAGAACAAAGATCGCATCTGGTTACGGCCTTGAGACTGAAGTATTTGCTCATGGCGCTGTATGCGTATGCGCATCCGGTCTCTGCTTATTCTCTGCGATGAACAGAAGCGGTACGAGATCCGGCAACAGAGGTTCATGCGCACAGCCTTGCAGGGAAGAATATTCTCTTTTCAATGACGGATTAAAGCTCAAGGACGGACATCTCCTTTCACCAAAAGACAGAGATGTATCCGAATATCTTGAAAGACTTATAAAGAGCGGCGTTAAGAGCCTTAAGATCGAAGGCCGTATGCGTGATGCCAATTACGTAAGATCAGCCGTATACTGCTACCGCAGAATGATCGACGCTTATTATGAGGGCAACCTCAGCAGCGATCTTCTTAAGGAGATCAAGTACGAACTTCTGGTTAACTTTAACAGGGGCGGCGCATTTACATCACAGTATTTGAGCGGCAGCAAAGACGATAAACTTCTCTCCGGTGAATATCCGGGCAAATATGGCGTCAGAATAGGCCGTATAAGCGGTCTCGATGCCAGGTGCGGAATTGTTACTGTCGGTATCAAGAACGGCGCCATGGAGCCTCAGAAGGGCGATTATATCTCCATTAGAGATAATGCAAGAGAGATCTGTTCTTTCCCGGTAGGTAAGACCAACACAAATCTTAACGGTCTTGCTCTTAAGGGACTTCATCCGGACATGATAAAGAAGCTCAAGCCCGGTTATGAAGTATTCCTCATGAATCATGAGATATCTATCCCGAAGCAGGAATTAAGAAGAACACCCGTAAGAGTAGTTCTTAACAATAACGGTTCTGAGATTACAGCAACTGCAGTTGTAGCTGAAGGTATCGCAGAGAAGATCTCATCCGAAGCAAATGTAATCATTCCTGAAGATTACGACGGCAGAACACTTGATAAGGAAAGGATCGTTGAACAGCTTTCCAAGACTCTCGATACGCCTTTCACAGTTGTATCCGTTGATTTCGAAGGCAATGACGAGTTCTATTGTCCCGTCAGCATAATCAATTCTTTAAGACGTGATCTGCTTACAGTATTGGAAGTAGAAGTCGTTAATTCATTCAAGAAGAAGCACGGTCTTGATTACGTTAATGATTCAGAGTTCTTTGGCGAACAGACCGACAGATCAGGCGAGATCAAGAACATGTACACATATCCCGTTTTAAGACTTAACGAGGATATCCTTGAAGAAGGCGCAGACATCTATGCTTTCAGCATCTACGATCTTGCTGATCCTGATATATATGCCAGAGCAATCGAATTCGTAAGAGACCAGGGTGCAGAGCTCGTTCTTATGCTTCCTGATTTCCACCACGATAAGCTCAACAAGATAATAGATTATGTTATCGCTCTCCTTAAGGTAGATCTCGGTGACGGATTTAAGGCAGTTATGTCTTCAAGACTTTTCACTGACCGTAAGTTCTTAAAAGACGGACTTGAGCATTATGCATCAGCAGGCACTAACATTTACAGCAGCAAATCTCTTTCTTATGCATTTGAATATGCAGATGCGGTAATGCCGTCTTATGAGGTAAGTGCTGATGATCTTCTCCAGAATATTAGAGACCTTATGGAGGTTTTCGATATCGGAGAAAAGGCCAGAAAGATAATCCTTCACGCAGACGGAATGATCCCCTGGATGCAGTCAGATTTCTGCGCAGCAGGAAGAAATCAGCGTCCCTGCGGATTCTGCCACGGAAATGCCGTGTATGAATTAAGCCCCAAGAGAGAAAATGATGGTGTGGATCTTAAGGTCATTCCTCATCCTCTGGACTGCTCCTGCACGATCTACGGCAGATCTAAGAATCTCATAGATGAATCTTATGCTGAAGCAATCGCGAATATGGGATTTGACGTAATATGCAACTATACGATATTACCGGGAGGTAAGAACGATGATTGATATACATATCGAAAAGTGCAGGGAAGACGCCAAGCTTCCTTCATATGCCCATGACGGCGATGCGGGCATGGATCTTTATGCTGCAGAAGATGTAATCATCGAACCCGGCAGAACAGCGCTTGTACCTGTTGGTATCAAGCTTGCCATCCCATACGGTTATGAAGTACAGATCAGACCCAGAAGCGGAGTTTCTTTGAAGACACCTTTAAGGATTCCCAATGCTCCCGGTACGATTGATTGCGGATACAGGGATGAAGTTAATGTAATCGTTTACAACGATTCATTCATGGTTGAAGAAGAAGTTACAGAACCTCTGACATTAGACAGCAAGGGCTGTATTCACGGAACATATAAGATCCGCAAAGGTGACAGGATCGCTCAGATGGTTGTTGCCAAAGTTGAATACTGCAACTTTGTTGAGACAGATAACGTTAAGGCAATCGGCGAAGACAGAGGCGGCGGATTCGGTTCGAGCGGAGTTAACTGATAAGTTATGGCCAGAAACAACAGCGGATTCGTCAGTTTCAGCAGTATTTCAGTAAGGCGCAGAAGCCCTTTCGTAATGAGACTTGCATTGGTCTTAAGTTTTGCTGCGCTCTTTATCATCTCATTTATCGCGTTAACGGTATTCTCATCTAACAGACTGATGAACATCGACAAATACGAAGTAACCAACGTTCCTTCAAATATCCTGCCTTCTTACAGCACGACAAGTTTCCAGTCTGCTGACGGACAGACATCTTTGCAGGGATGGTTCTTTAAGACCAAGAATCCTATTTCAACTATTATCGTAGTTCACGACGCAGGTTCTAACAGACTTCCGTTCGGCGTCGAAATGATCGATATGATCGAGAGCTGGCTTGATAACGGTTATAACGTATTCCTTTTCGACCAGAGAAACTCAGGTACGTCTGGAGGAGATATCTGTACATACGGATATCTCGAATGGCAGGACGTGTTGGGCGCGATTGCAATCGTTAAACAGATTTCCGTAACTACTGACGTTATTCTTTTCGGAATCGGAACAGGATGTACATCATCGCTCCTTGCTTATTCAAGCCTTCCGCCTGAAGGCGCAAACGAGAATACGCTCTCTGAATACAGCCAGAATATCCGTAATCTGAACTTCGACAGATCTTATATCATCGGCATGATCCTCGATTCTCCTGCAAAGGAATCAGATGACTACATCAGACCGGAAGTTGTACAGAAAGAGCCTCTGGGTTTCATAACACAGTATTCTGTTCCTTATGCGATCAGAGTATCTTCAGGTGCCGACAACGCAAGCCTTGCTGCTGAGATTGCAAGACTTCCGATTCCCGTACTTATCCTTTACGGCGGCCACGACACGTTTATCGGTGCCGAGAAGATCGACCAGATAATTACAGAGAGAAACAGACTTAATTCCAGCATCACCAAGAGCATAATGGTAGCTGGTGCAGGTTATCTTGAGGAATACAGTATCAATAAGAATCTTTATATTGATACGGTTAACAATTTCCTTAATTCTTACTATAAATTGGACGAAGTTTAATATGAAAAGGGAAGAAGACATTTTAATACTCGGCATTGAGAGTTCATGCGATGAGACAGCAGCATCCATTGTTAAGAACGGACGTGTTATCCTGAGCAATGTCATTGCTTCCCAGGCAGATTTCCACGAACAGTACGGCGGCGTAGTTCCTGAACTTGCTTCAAGAATGCACGTTGATGCCGTTTATCCGACCGTCGAAAAGGCTCTATCTGACGCAGGCGTTACTTTGTCTGACATCGATGCCGTTGCAGTTACATACGGTCCAGGTCTTGTAGGTGCTTTGTTGGTCGGCCTTTCATGTGCCAAAGGATTATGCGAAGTATCAGGCAAACCACTGGTCGGTGTTAATCATTTAAAGGGTCATATAGCAGCAAATTACCTCTGCTTTGAAGAACTTGAGCCTCCGTTCCTTTGCTTATGCGTAAGCGGTGGTAATTCCATGATCGTACGCGTTGACGATTATACAGACATGAAAGTATTGGGCCGTACCAGAGACGACGCTGCTGGCGAAGCAATAGATAAGATTGCACGTGTAATCGGTCTCGGTTATCCGGGCGGTCCCAAGATGGACAAGGCAGGACAGGGAGGAGATACAACAAGATATGTATTCTCCAAGACACACATGGGCGATACTCTTGATTTCTCTTTCTCAGGCCTTAAGACTTCAGCTTTAAATCTCATTAACGGCTTAAGACAGAAGGGTGAAGAAATCGACATCAAAGATTTCACGGCATCCTATCAGCATGCAATAGCCGAAGCTTTGCTCAAGAATACAATGGCTGCTTGTAAGCAGACAGGAATTAAGAAGCTCTGCCTTGCAGGCGGCGTATCTGCCAACTCATTCTTAAGAGCAGAATTCGAAAACCACGCAAAAGCCAAAGGAATAAAGCTTTACTATCCTGAGCTTAAATACTGCACGGATAACGCTGCCATGATCGCATCTTGCGGTTACTACGAATTCATAAACGGCAAGCGTGATTCATTGGATCTTAACGCTTATCCGTCGCTCCAAATGCAGTAAATAAAGGTATTTCGGGCTTTTCTTTGTAAATTTTCGCGTTTGAATGTAAAATACTCCATTATGGCAATTAAAAAAGGTATAAAAATAATAGCTGAGAACCGCAAAGCCTATCACGATTACTTTATCGAAGAGAGGTTTGAAGCGGGTGTGGCTTTATCCGGCACTGAAGTTAAGAGCCTCAGGGCAGGGAGGGTCAATCTCAAGGATTCATATGTCCAGGTAAAAGACGGGGAGATGTGGCTTATCGGCGTACACATCAGCCCTTATGATCATGGAAACAGATTTAATCTTGATCCTGAAAGAAACAGAAAACTTCTCATGCATAAGCGTGAGATCATCCGTTTATATTCAACTGTAAAACAGGACGGATTAACGCTCGTTCCTACAAAATGCTACTTCAAAGACAGCAAAGTTAAGTTTGAGGTCGGTCTTGCCAGAGGTAAGAAAGATTACGATAAACGAGATGTAATGGCAAAGAAAGAAGCAGCAAGAGACATAGACCGTGCGATCAAGAATTCAAAGAAATACTCTTGATATATTGATATAATAATTCATATAAATAAAGCGGCAGGGAAGGGTAATGACTACTAAGCTCATCAGTAAGGCTCACAGCAAGGAAATATCTATCAGGTATTCCCTTATGGCTTTTGTTTTCTGGGTGCTTACGCTTGGCTGGATTGCTGTAATTTTTCATCTGTCCGCTGAAACTGATGTAGAATCAGCCGGTCTGTCAAAAGCAATCCTTAACTTTATAAATGAGATATGTAATACTGCATTCACTGATGACTCATTGTTAAGAATGGTAGCACACTCTTCCGAGTTTGCCCTGCTGACAATTCTTACTTACATGGCATTATCATCTACTAATAAGATCTCAAATAAGACATCTTATTCAGAGAGCCCTGTTAAGCTCATGCGATCAGATAACGAGATGAATATTATCTTCACATTATGGTTTACGATCCTTAATGCAATCTTCGACGAATATCATCAGCTGTTTGTTACCGGACGCGACGGTTCGATCTTTGATGTTATGATCGATATGATCGGTATTGTCATTGTCCTGATCATTATCAGAGTTGCATTTACCATTTATCTCAAATCAAAGGGCAGAACAGAAGTCGTTTATAACTGACCCAAATTTCAGAATTATCCATTCCTGCAATTATACTAATTTCCGATTATTCTATATATCTAATTCGGTATAATTACAATTTTGGTGAATTAGGAAGAGGTTTAAAAAGGATATACAGATAAATGGATCATTAATGATAATCTGATTTAACGGGTTTTTCCGGATTACTTGCTGAATTCGGATAATCTGATCTCAGCAAGTAAATTTGTACCAACACGCGCTTCGATCAATTCATAATTACTTGCCGGATTTCGAAATCTGTTTTTCAGCAAGTAAATTTATTCATGGATTCATTTGAATCTGATGATTATTACTTGCTGATATTTTAAATTGATTTTTCAGCAAGTAATTTGGTTTATAAATCATCATTAATTCGTTGTATTTTACTTGCTGGATTTGTTGAATTCAATTTCAGTAAGTAATCTTATCGGGTTCATTTTCGAAATGACAGGATTTTTACTTACTGAAAACCATTAATCATTATTCAGTAAGTAATCATAGTTATATGGATTTTCAGCGTTCGGGTCTCACCCGAAAGTTTGTTCGTTTTTGTTTTATTTAAAAAGGATGCATATATAAATACATCCTTTAAAATACATATAATTATTCAATTCAGTAGTTATTCGGCTTTCTGTGGACCTACATATTCAAGGCACAGCATTGTGAGATCATCGAACTGTGGAGCATCTTTGACGAAGTCCTTTACGATGGAATCCACGTGGGCAAGAATCTGCTTTGGCGACTGTTTTTCGACCATTCTAAGGGCGTGAACGAGTCTGTCTGTTCCGAACATTTCGTTGGCTGCATTGGTTGCTTCAGGTACGCCGTCCGTATAAAGGAAAAGCTTTGCGCCGGGATCCATCTGAAGCTCATACTGCTTGTATTTGACGCCTTCCATGCCGCCGATAACAAGGCCGTGCTTGTCCTTGATAAGTTCGAAAGTGCCGTCAGGTTTCTTTAAAATCGGGTATTCGTGGCCTGCGTTTGCAGCCTGAAGCAGACCAGTCTCAAGATCAAGGCAGCCGTACCAGACAGTGACGAACATTTCCTCAGGATTGTTGGTACAAAGCTGGTTATTTACGTAACGGAGAACTTCTTCAGGACTGTTGCCCATCATGGCAATGTTCTGGATAAGAATTTTCGATACCATCATGAAAAGCGCTGCAGGAACGCCTTTGCCGGATACGTCAGCCATTACGAGACCAAGATGCGTGTCATCGATAAGGAAGAAATCGTAGAAGTCACCTCCTACCTCTTTTGCCGGATTCATTGAAGCATGAATGTTGAAGTCATCGCGCTCAGGGAATGCCGGGAAAATATTTGGAAGAGTCTCGGCCTGGATCCTTGTAGCCATTGTAAGCTCTGTGTCGAGTCTCTCCTTCTCCTTTTGCTGATTCTCATATCTCTCAGTCTGGATCCTTACGATAACGTAATAGAGATAAGCTGCAGCGATAACGGTAACAAGGATTACGAACTGTACTTGCTGGAATAAGATCTGTGCGCCGATAGCAGCCAGAGGAGCGATCAGATATGCCCAAAGAGCTGAAGCGAGTCGCTTATCGAACTTAGACTTATATTTAATAAGAATAAAAACGTTCTGTACGAGCATCAGGATATGCATGATATTCGACATGACATAACCGCGTTCTCTGTGATAAACATTGAATTCATCGAAGGAATAGTAGAACTCTGTAAACTGGTCAACAATAAGACCAAGTGTATGAACAGCAAGCATAACAAGGAATACCCTGTTGATGATCTTGACCATCTTGCCTTCTTGTCCCGGGTTGGCAATATACGTTATAAGGACTGACAGCATGTAGATCATTACACCTGATACAAAGAATTCAATAAACGTAACTATTCTGATCGCAAACCAGTAGAATGTTTCCGTATGACCTTCGAAAAGCATTCTGAAGAAATGCATCGTGATATAAATATTGATAAACGTAAAGAATAACTGGAAGTAAACTCTAACTTCCTTTCGGATGTGCATTCCGGTACCAACCTGCAAGATGCTGAGACTGCAGACACCAAGACCGGCTGCAATGAAGACTACGTTAATAAGATTAGCTAAACTCAGATCAATACTCATAGACAATTCACCCTTCTTAATCTGATTTATACGATTATAGTAACAATAAAGAAAAGATATGAAATTAAGAAAGAATAAATGATTTTTAAATAAACAGACGTATTAATTTAATACTGATAAATAAACCCCGGAAAGATTTCCGGGGCTTATTTATCTATTAGATTATCAGTTTACAGATCAACCGATCTTATCAAGAGCCTGCTTGAGATCTGCGATGATATCATCGGGATCTTCCATACCAACGGAGAATCTGATGAGATCACCCGGGATGCCTGCTTCTGCAAGCTGCTCGTCTGTGAGCTGTCTGTGAGTATGAGATGCAGGATGTAAGAGCAATGTCTTGCAGTCAGCAACGTGTGTTGCGATAGTAGCGAATTCAAGAGAATCCATGAACTTGATGGATGCTTCTCTACCGCCCTTTACACCGAAGCACATAACGCCGCATGTTCCCTTCGGGCAATATTTCTGAGCAAGCTCATACTGCGAATCAGTCTTAAGTCCGGGATACTTAACCCATGCGATACGGTCATCAGATGCGAGGAACTCAGCTACCTTCTGAGCGTTAGCACAGTGACGTGCCATACGTACAGGAAGTGACTCGAGACCGATCTGGATGTAGTAAGCGTTCTGAGGTGACTGGATTGAACCGAAGTCTCTCATGAGCTGTGCTGTAGCCTTAGTAATGTAAGCTGCCTTGCCAAACTTAGTTGCATAAGTAAGACCGTGATAAGACTCATCAGGTGTGCAGAGGCCGGGGAACTTCTCCTTATGTGCCATCCAGTCAAAGTTACCGGAATCGATGATTGCGCCGCCGACAGATGAACCGTGACCGTCAATGTACTTTGTTGTTGAGTGTGTAACGATGTCGCATCCGAATTCGATAGGACGGCAGTTTACAGGTGTTGCAAATGTGTTGTCCATGATGAGCGGGATGCCGTTGTTATGAGCAAGAGCAGCGAACTTCTCGATGTCGAGGATATCAACAGTAGGATTTGTAATCGTCTCACCGAAGATGCACTTTGTGTTTGGTCTGATGTACTTCTGGAGTTCTTCAAGAGGAAGTGTCTGGTCAACGAATGTGCACTCGATGCCCATCTTCTTGAATGTAACGCCGAAGAGGTTATATGTGCCGCCGTAGATGTTAGCTGATGCGATGAAGTGATCGCCTGCTTCGCAGATGTTGAATACTGCAAAGAAGTTAGCAGCCTGGCCGGAGCATGTGAGCATTCCTGCAAAACCGCCTTCCATAGCGCAGAGCTTAGAAGCTACGTAATCATTTGTAGGATTCTGAAGTCTTGTGTAGAAATAACCTGAAGCCTCAAGATCAAAGAGCTTACCCATGTCTTCAGAAGTTGAATACTTCCAGGTTGTGCTCTGATAGATAGGTACCTGACGGGGTTCTCCGTTTCCCGGTACATAGCCGCCATGAAGTGCGATTGTGTCAACTGTGCTCATTGTGTGTTCTTCCTTCTTTCATTTATTCTTCATCGCCTGAAATAGCGAGAGATTCAATGTAAACCGACGGTGTAAAGAATTCGCCTTCACCGGACGGCAGGTTAATTATATCATTTCCAACAGATTTGATTGATTTAATTACATCGTAGAAGTTGCCTGCTACAGTGATCTGCTCGACAGGTCTTCCCTGCTTGCCGTTTTCGATGAGATAGCCTTCGCAAAGCAATGAGAAATCGCCGCTTATTGGGTTTACTCCGGCATGAAGTCCGGAAAGATCCGTAAGGATAATGCCTTCACCGACTTCTTCGAGCAGTTCTTCGAAAGACTTTTCGCCGGGTTCGACAATCAGGTTCGTAGGCATCTCTGATACGGCGCTTCCTGATCTGAAGCCGTTACCGGTAGAGGTCTTCCCTGCTTTGTTCGCAGACTTAAGGTCGTATAACGCGGTCGCGAAAACGCCCTTGTCGATGATGGCTTTAGCTGTAGTAAGAACGCCTTCGTCATCGAAAGGGATCTTGGTAAGAGCTTTATCGTACATAGGCTCTTCCTTTACAGTGAATACAGAAGATGCGATGGTCTCCCCTTCTTTATCAGCAAGGAGTGAAAGGCCTCTCTGCATTGTGGTTGCAAGGAAGTTGCCAAAGAAAACCATAAAGAACTGCTGGAATGCTTCACACTTGAGAACAGCCTTGTAATTACCGGGTTTGCAGGACTTGGCACCCATTTTGCCGATGAGGTTTTCCTTAAACTTTTCAAGGAACTTATCGAGATCGAAATCATCAATATCTTTGCCTATCCAGTAATGTCCGCCGCTCTTAACGCTTCCGTCGCTGTCAGTAGCTCTGGCAGTAGCCATCAGAGAGATGCCGTCTGTATCTCTGTATGAATGAAGGCCCTTTGAATTGATTATGAGATAAGGACCTGTGCTGCATGAGATCGTAAGGTAATCTACAGCATCGATACGTGAATCCAGAGCGAGGATGGCTTTCTCTATCTTAAGTCCGAGCTCTGAGAAACTCTTATATGAATTCTTTGCATAAGCATCAGTAACTTGTGAGAAATAAAGATCTTTATTGTTCTCGTCGCAATAAATGAACTGGGGATCCTCATCGTTAAGGACTTCGCAGTTTTCCATGGCAGACTTAAGAAGATAATCGATTGAAGAATCTTCAAGAATATTGGTTGAGCAGTATCCCATCTGGCCGTTCTTAAGTCCTCTGAACGAAAGAGAACTTGTGGCACTGTTCTCATAGCTTGATACTTCGCCGTTAAGGATGTCGATGCTCATTGAGCTTTCGGTAGCATAGGAAGCTTCGCACTCTTCAAAGCCGTATTCCATGCCGGCCTTAACAAGTTTTTCCATGAATTTTTCAGCTGATTTAATATCCATTTAAATCACCCCTCTCTTCCGCCGACAAGTATCGAAGATACTCTGATGGTAGGCTGGCCGACTGTGACCGGAACACCGCCGGATACTGAACCGCACATACCGGCAGAAAGCTTTAAGTCATTACCGACCATGTCGATGTTCTTAAGTATCTCCTGACCCTTACCGATAAGAGTTGCGCCTCTTACGGGCTCTGCGATCTTACCGTCCCTTACCATGAATGCTTCGTTAACTGCGAAGTTGAAATCGCCTGTAGATGTATCAACGGAACCGCCGCCCATCTGTGTGGCATAAAGTCCGTATTCTGTATTGGCGATGATGTCCTTTACATCAGATTCGCCGTTGCAGATATAAGTATTACTCATACGTGATGTAGGAGCATAAGAATAGTTCTGTCTTCTGGAGCAACCGGTAGGTGCACAGTTCATACGGCGTCCGCCAAGCTCGTCAACGAGATAGTTCTTGAGGATTCCGTTCTCGATAAGAAGGAGATCTGAAGAAGTATTACCTTCATCATCTGTTGCATATGAGCCCCACTCGCCATCGATCGTAGCGTTATCTCTTGCGCTTACGATAGAAGATGCGATCTGCTGGCCGAGCATGTCGGTAAAGTAAGAATTCTTGATTCCTACTGATGTTGCTTCAAGTGCGTGGCCGCAAGCTTCATGGAAGATAACGCCGCCAAAGCCGTTGCCTAAGATAACGGGCATCTTAGCAGAAGGAGCATAACCGGCATTAACCATACGGATAGCCGTGTCGCAGCATTCCCGGGTCTTCTCGATCAAAGGATATTCATTGATGAACTCATATCCTCTCATGGTACCCGGAGCAACTCTGCCGCTCTGCTTCTCGTTGTCTTTAGTAGCGATAGCCTCAACTGAAAGTCTGATACGCTTTGTCGTATCTTCAGCATTTACGCCTCTCGTGTTGATAACGCGAGCAGTTCTGCAGCTGTATGCAATGCCAGAGGCAGCCTGAGTGATCAAAGGACTGTAGTTCAAAGCATAGTCGGAAGACTTTCGCAGGAAATCAACCATCTCCATCTTTGAAACGGACATGGGATCGATCTCGATAGTTGCTTTGGATGTTGAGCAGAGATCTTTTAAAGCCTCTATCCTGCCCTTATCCTGGCCCTTGATGGCTGCTGCAGCTTCTTTAGCGAGCTTTAACAGAACTTCGATGTCGTTATCACTTGAATAAACATAAACAGAATTGGTGCCTGCAAGAAGTCTGATTCCCGTACCGGAATCAAAACCTGTTGCTGCACGGATAACCTGTCCGTTCAGAAGCGATACGGACTTTGACTCGGTTACTTCCTGAAATACTTCAGCGAAATCCGCAGTCGTAGACATTGCCTGTTCAAGTATTCTCAAACAATCACTGTCGTTAAACATAAACAAACCTCTTTCTTAAATAGATAAGAGGTATTTTTCCAATACCTCTATACGTGATACTTTTATTGGTTTTGCGAACGATTCCGCACAAACGAAGTGCGGGGGACTTAGTGAGCAAAGCCAATATTAGTATCTTTTAATCTTTTTTGAAGTATTCTTCTCGAACTCAGTCATTCTGAGGACTGTATTCTTGATCTTCTTATAGCTTTCGAGCTTCTCGTTTGTCTCAGCTACAACTTCTTTGAGGATACCCATGATCTGTTCTTCAGTAGGTTCAGTCTCGATTCCGAGCTTTGCCTTTACCTCATCAAGATCAGGGAAAATCGTTGCAGTTACGACGATGTCATCCTTAACCTTATCGTCAACGCCTGATACGACAGACTCTGCAACATAAGGGCTCAAGGACAGGAGATATTCGATCTCTTCAGGGAAAACGTTCTTACCGTTCTTTGCGATAATAACGTTCTTCTTACGTCCTGTGATGATGCAGAAGCCGTCTTCATCGATGTATCCCAGGTCACCTGTGTGATAGTAACCGTCCTTATCAAGAGCAAGAGCAGTATTCTCAGGGTCGTTGTAGTAACCGAGGAAGTTGTTGTCGCCCTTTGAAATGAACTCGCCGATTCCGTCTGAATCAGGATCAAGGATCTTAACGTCACAGCCCGGCAAAGGAAGTCCTGCTGCGTGATTCTTGAATGCAACGTCACGGTTGAGAGCAAGGATAGGCGCGCACTCTGTAAGGCCGTAACCTTGTACACATAAGAATCCGATGTCCTGGAAGAACTTAAGGATCTCAGGATTTACCGGAGCGCCGCCCAAAATAATGAGTCTCATTCTGCCGCCGAATACGTCGTGTATCTGCTTGAAGAGCTTTCTTCTCATCTTGTTTGAAAGATGGAGAGCATTAGCGAGCTTGATACCGTTTGCGAGCTTCTTGGCCTTCTTGGGATCTGCCTTAACACCCTTCATGATTTTCTTATAGAAGAGCTCGAGCATTACAGGAACCATGAGGATCGCTGTAGGTCTTACTTCCTGGATGTTCTGAGCGATGTACTTGAGACCTTCGCAGATGGCAACTGTCGTACCTCTGTAGACCTGGCCCAAGAATCCGCATGTACATTCATATGTGTGATGCAAAGGAAGAACTGAGAGCCATACGTCGCTAATGTCGATATAAAGCATCGAGAACATGGACATGAGGTTCTTACAGATGTTCTTCTGGCAGAGCATAACTGCCTTTGACTTAGCCGTTGTACCGGATGTGAAAAGAAGGATCGTCATCTCTTCAGGATCGATGGTAGCTTCAGTGAAGATCTTATCGCCGTCTGCAAGCTTCTTCTCGCCTATCTTGAGGCAGTCCTGATAGTAAAGATATCTGTCATCTTCTAACTGGTCCATGCAGATCCAGTGCTTGCAGGTATCAACCTTGCCGTAAACCTGGTTAACGATGGGAAGCTTTGACTTGGAGAAAATGAGGATATCAACCTCTGCTCTGGTAAGCATATTCAATACATCGTCTACCGGAAGCTCCTTATCGAGAGGAACTACGCAGCCTGTACCGTTTGTCGTTGCAAGATAAGATGTGTACCACTCATATCTTGTCTCAGAGAAGATTGCAATCCTTGCACCCTTCTTAACGGTGTTCAGGAAATATGTACCGAGTGAATCGATGTCGTGATCGTACTTCTCGGTTGAGATCGGGATATATTCTCCACCCTTCTTATCCTTTACGAGGAATACAGGGTTCTGCGGAAATCCTTCAACTCTGTGCTTGATGACGTCTCTAAGGTCATGGATCTCAGTTACTTCGTACAGGTTTGCATAGGGATCTTTCATACGTTTGTGAATCCTTTCTCGATTGCAAGTTCGGCACGCTCTTTGTTCTTGCCGCCCTTAGCGATCTCAGCGTCGATAAATCCGGGGTTAGCCTTTAAGAATGCTGTCATGTAGTCAGCAGGGTTTTCGAGGAAGTGCATGATCATGTCCTTCTGGGCATCGTTGATGACGCCGTTTGCCTTTGCCTCATCGAAAAGTTCCTCGTTGATGCCTGTAAGAGCGTGAAGCTCTACGCCAAGGCCCTTAAGTACTTCCCTGCCGTTCTGGTGTCTGTCTACTACAGCAACAGTATCTGTGATGTCAGAACCAAGGCCTCTGATTACAGGAATCCAAGCTCTCTCATAAGATGAAGCCTCTGTGATGAGGTCAGCGATATGAAGGGCTTTCTTGCCCTTGAGGTCAACTTCCTTAACATCTGCTGCGGTACCGTCAATGCTCTCGGAATATACGGATGTCATATCCTTATAGATCGTGAGATGAGGCTTCTTCAAAAGGTATGCGGGCATCATGGAGAAGAAATAATCTCTTCTCTCACCGCCTGAGATGTAATCAAAATCAAGCTTAGAAGCTTCTTCAGCGAGCTTGTCTGATACCATCTTGAACGTACCGCCCTTGTTGTAGTAAGCGAGCATCATGTCGAAGATCTCTTCGGGAGCTGTAAGCTTGCTGTCAGCGATTGCCTTCTCGATTCTCTTGAGGACTTCGCCTGCAGCTGCTTCGTTTTCGAGCAGGAAGTGAGTATTGATGAAGAAAGGTCCGAGTCTTCCTGATGTATACCAGAAAGGCTGGTTCTCAGGTGCAACTCTGACTGCTTTTGTCTCAAACAATGCTTCAATGATCTTATCTGCCATAATCTATCTCCTTTTAAGTTCTCATATTTTCTATTCTAATTATTTTTCAAGATTTTACATAATAAAATCTGCATCTTTATTGAATTAATTTACGACTTCTTCTCAAAATATGCGGCTAAACATGTGGCAGCAGCCGCACTTTTTACCTCATTTTTTTGCTTTCGGTCTAAAATGTGCGGCGATATATGCGGCATAGCCGCACATTTAGCCGCATATTACAGCCTATAAAAAAGTGCGTTGCTTAAGACAACACACTTTTCCCATCCTACCAGCGCTGCAAAGTGCCGGTAAGGTCTTTTAAGTTAAGTCCGTTTTCTTTGCAATACTTCTCAAGATCTTCAGTGATCTTAACAGGCAAAGCAGGATGAATGAGGCATGCCGTGCCGATTTCAACAGCTGAAGCGCCTGCGATCATGAACTCTGCAACATCCTGATAATCAGAGATGCCGCCGCATCCTATGATCGGAATATCAAGAACCTGGCTGCACTCAGCTACCATTCTGATGGCAACAGGCTTAACGGCAGGACCTGAATATCCGCCCGTATTATTTGTAAGGACAGGTCTTCTTGTCTTGATGTTGATCCTCATACCCATGAGAGTATTGATAAGAACAACTGCATCAGCTCCGCCCTCCTGTGCAGCAAGCGCGGTAGCTTTGATGTCTGTAACATTAGGTGTGAGCTTGATCCACAAAGGAAGATTCGTAAGAGCTCTCATCTTGGAAGTGATGAGCTTGATTGCTGCAGGATCGCTGCCGATCGTCATGCATCCTTCCTTAACGTTAGGGCATGACAGGTTGATCTCAAGAGCATCGATCTTATCCTTGTGTTCATTAAGCTTTGTTACCATGTCGATATAGTCTTCATAGCTGTGGCCTGCTACGTTAACGATAACAGCCGCACCTGAATTCTTCATGAAATCCAGGTCATTCTCGATGAAGTAATCGACACCGGGGTTCTGAAGTCCGACAGAGTTAAGCATTCCTGAATCGCATTCAGCGACTCTTACTCCGGGATTGCCTGCTCTGGGCTTAATGGTAAGACCCTTGGATGAAATACCGCCAAGGATCGAGAGGTCATAATATTCAGCAAGTTCTCTTCCGAAATTGCATGTGCCTGAAGCAAGGATAATGGGGCTCTTGAGGCTTACATTACCTACGTTTACTGATAATGAACTACTCACCATACCACCTCCCTGCTGTCGAAAACAGGACCGTCCTTGCAGCATCTGACGTTCTTAAATCCGTCAGGACCATCATCTTTTACCTTTACCGTGCAGCAAAGGCAGATTCCGGCACCGCATGCCATTCTCTGTTCCATTGAGACGAGGCACTTCATGCCCTTCTCACCTGCCCATGCACTTACAGCCTTCATCATCGGGATAGGACCGACGCAGCAGATAAGTGTTTTCGAAGGGTCAGAAATATCAATGGTATCAAGGCCTGCAATAACAGTACCCTTGATACCACAATCACCGCAATCGGTCGTGAGAATGTAAGACGGCTTGTTGAGAATTACCTGGGAGGCATTTCTGAATCCCTCGCAGACGATGACGTTCTTACCCATTGAAGTAAGTGTCTCGTAAGCGAAATTGATCGGGAAAACTCCCGTGCCGCCGCCTGTAAGGATAACGGTATTAAAACCGTCAAAATCAAAGCCTTTTCCCAAAGGTCCGAGACAGTCGACCATGAGTCCGGGTTCGAACTGTGAGATCTCGGAGGTGCCCTTGCCTACGACTTTGACACCGATGTAAAAGATTCCTTTTTCTTTGTCTGTGCTTGCAATTCCAAAAGGTCTCTTAAGAAATACAGTTCCTGCCGAAATATTGACGAACTGTCCGGGAACAGCGGTGTTTGAAATATCAGGACACTCAAATCCGAGAAAGCATGTGTCGCTGTTTAAAAATTCTTTTGAGACTAGTTTAATTCTATATTCTTTCTTAAGGTCCATTAGTTATACGTACTTACGATTGTGTAATGCTGCGTTGAGCTTTGCCTTCATGTCTTCTGCTTCGAATCTTGCTGCCTTACCGAAGTCTTCAGGTCCGAAGTAATCGCTTCTTGCCTGCCATGCTGTCATGATGCTTCTGGAAGCGTTAACGATACCGCCCTTGCCGTATGCAGTAAAGCTTGCAACTGCTTCATCAGCACCGGCACCCTGTGCGCCGTAGCCGGGGATAAGCATGAATGCGTTAGGCATGATCTTTCTAAGGCCAACAGCCTGCTCAGGATATGTAGCTCCGATAACTGCGCCAACGGATGAGAAGCCTTCCTCACCGATCAAGTCCTCGCCCCACTCGGAAACCTTAGCAGCAACTGCCTCATAGAGCTTCTCGCCTGATGTGAGCTCAAGATCCTGGAAGTCGCCTGATGAAGGATTGGATGTCTTTACGAGGCAGAAGATACCCTTGCCATCGCGCTTACATACGTCGATAAAAGGCTTAACGCCATCGATACCGAGATAGCAGTTGACTGTGCATGCATCAAGTCCGCTCATCTCCATTGTGTCATTTAAGAGAATGTCTGTCTTACCGATGATTGCCTCAGCATAAGCTGTAGCTGTAGAGCCGATGTCATTTCTCTTGCAGTCGCCGATTACGAGCATGCCCTTCTTCTGGGCATATCTTGCTGTAAGAAGCATTGTCTTGATTGCATCGTAGCCGTACATCTCATAGTAAGCGTACTGAAGCTTAACAGCAGGAACGATGTCACATGTCTGGTCGATGATCTCTTTGTTGAAGAGCCAGATTGCTTTAGCCGTAGCTTTTGTAGGTTCTTCCGGGAAAAGTGTCTCTGCATAATCCTTGATATGCTGGGGAATGTAGTCGAGCTTTGTGTCGAGGCCTACAACCGTGGGGTTCTCGAGCTCGTCAATTCTTCTAACCAGGCTGTCAGCAAAGTTTCTCATATGTGATCTTTCCTCCCATTACAGTAAGTATTGTTTCACCGTAGAGCTTGTAGCCGTCGTACGGTGTGTTTCTTGATTTTGAAAGCATCTTATCCTTCTCGAAAACGAATTCGTTGTCGAGGTCAAAGACCGCGAGATCTGCATCATCGCCAACGTTCATGCCGCCTCTTCCGAGCTTTAAGATATTGGAAGGAGCGAAGCACATCAGTTCGATGAGCTTTTCGAGGGTGATCTCACCTGTTTTTACAAGATAAGTGTACCCCAAAGCGAAGGCAGTCTCAAACCCTAATATACCATTCAAAGCGACAGAAAATTCACAAACTTTCTCGTCAGCATGATGAGGCGCATTATCTGTGGCGATCGCGTCGATCGTTCCGTCCTTGATTCCTTCAATGATTGCCTCAAGGTGATCCTTTGTTCTGAGCGGCGGATGCATCTTGAAATTCGTGTCGTATGTAGCGCACATATCATCTGTAAGTGTGAAGTAATGAGGGCATGTCTCGCATGTAACCTTTACTCCCCTGGATTTAGCATCCCTTATCATGCGGACGCCGCCCTTTGTGCTGACGTGGCAGATATGTACCGGGATATCCAGATATTCGGACAGGATGATGTCTCTTGCGATCATGATATCCTCAGATGCCGTAGGGATTCCTCTGATACCGATAGATGTTGATACGGTGCCCTCGTTCATAGCGCCTTCTGAAAGGCTCTTATCCTCGCAGTGGTTAAGTACGGGAAGGTCGAAGTCTGAAGCATATTCAAGGACTTTTCTCATGATTCCGGCATTCTTGATCGGATGTCCGTCATCAGATACTGCTACGATTCCTGCTTCCTTCATGAGTCCCATCTCTGAGATGAGCTCACCATCGATGCCCTTTGTTGCCGCACCGATGGGATATACACGGCAGTTATCAGCTTCTTTAGCCTTCTTAATGATTCCGTTGATTACAGCAGCGTTGTCAGCTACGGGATTTGTGTTAGGCATCGGGCAGATTGATGTATAGCCGCCCTTAGCAGCAGAAGCTGTACCAGTAGCGATTGTTTCCTTATATTCTCCACCGGGTTCTCTTAAGTGGCAGTGCATGTCTACAAGTCCGGGTGTAACAGTAGCACCCTTAAGGTCGATTACTCTGTCTGCCTTATCTTCAGCGAACTCAGCAGCAAACTTGCCGTCTTCAATGTAGATCTTATTGATCTTCTCGTCGTTATATACTTTGCAGTTGGTTAATATGATTCTCACAGTTGGTTCCTCCTTGCCATGAGCAGGTAGAGAACAGCCATTCTGACTGCTACGCCGTTTGTAACCTGTTCATTGATTACCGACTGGTCGCAGTCGTAAACTGCCGTCGGAAGCTCTACTCCGTGGTTGCACGGACCCGGGTGCATCAGGAATGCGTCGGGCTTAGCAAGTGCAAGCATCTCAGGTGTTATCGCATAGAACTTTGCGTACTCTGCAATCGACGGGAAGAGTGATTTCTGCTGGCGCTCGAGCTGTACACGAAGGCCCATGACAGCATCTGCATCCTTTACGCAGTCTGCAACGCTGTCTGCGATCCTTACGCCCATATTCTCGATTCCTACAGGCATCATGGTCTTAGGTCCGTATACGCTTACCTGTGCGCCAAGCTTTGTAAGACCGATTGCGTTGGATCTTACTACTCTTGAGTGGTAGATATCGCCGCAGATCGCGATCTTCTTGCCTTCGAAAGTATCGAATCTCTCATACATCGTGAGCATGTCGAGCAAAGCCTGTGTAGGATGCTCGTTCATTCCGTCACCTGCGTTTACGACAGATGCCTTAAGGTAAGGCGCAATAAAATGAGGCGCACCTGACTGGTTGTGCCTCATAATTATGATGTCCGTACCCATCATGTCGATCGTTCTAGCAGTATCAAGGAGTGACTCACCCTTGTTTACTGAGCTTCCTGAAGTTGAGATATTTGCTGAAGCTGATCCCATGTACTTCGAAGCAAGCTCAAAAGAAAGTCTTGTTCTTGTTGAATTCTCATAGAAAAGCGTTACAACCGACTTGCCCTGAAGATGAGATGTCTTCTTGTTGGCAGACGATATAACGAGCTTCATAGTCTTAGCTGTGTCTAAGATCTCCATGATCTCATCTGCGGTAAGTTGCTTCATACCGAGGAGATCTTTGCTCTTAAGTCCCATTATCCTTCTTCCTCCTTAAGCAGTATTACGCGGTCCTGACCGTCAACTTCCTTTACTTCAACGTCAATGTGCTCGGTAATTGCGGTAGGCACGTTCTTTCCTACATAATCAGCTCTGAACGGCAGCTGTCTGTGGCCTCTGTCGATCAGTATTGCAAGCTGGATGTTTGCAGGTCTTCCCATATCGAAAATGTTCTCTATGGCAGCCCTTGTCGTTCTGCCCGTAAAGAGAACATCATCTACAAGGATTATCTTCTTATCGTTTACATCAAAGGGAATGTCCGTGCCGTTTACGACAGGATGTGCAGAGAGCATTGAGAGGTCATCTCTGTAGAAAGTGATGTCGAGGATACCCATCGGCACCTTAACTCCTTCGATCTCCTCAAGGAGAGCACGAAGTCTCATTGCAAGAGGCACGCCTCTTTTCTGGATTCCGATGATAGCTACGTTCTCAAGTCCGTCGTTGTGTTCAATTATCTCATGGGAGATTCTGATAAGCGCACGGGAGATAGCAGCTTCATCCATCAGTTCATGACCGGGAATTAAGACCATAAAAAAACTCCTTCCGCATAGAATATGGCTATGAGCCATCCGTCCGGCAGAAAGGAATCCGTAAATACAAGTATATTAACAGCCACTTACGGCCTCGCCGGACCGTTTAAAGTTTTGCTGTAAGAATTTTATATTTTATGAGGTCTAAAAGCAATATTGAAATTGCGGTAAAAAAGTATTCCATAATGTAATTATTTAAGTTGCGAAAAACCAATCTGTTCGGCAATTGTTCGGCACAGCCTAACAAATATCGTAACAAACAGCAAAAATATCTAAATAATTAGGCAAAATGTTCGGCCCTGCCGAACAAATGTCGTAACATATAAAAAGACAAATAAAAAAGGGTATCCCTAATTTGAGATACCCCACATAATCTAAGTAATGAATCTAATTAAGATTCTTTCTTAGCCAAACGCTTGTTTACTACAAATCCGGCAGCAGCAAGAACAACCATAGCAATACCAACATAAGCTGCAGCACTTACTGATTCACCTGAAGCAGGAACATCTGCCGCATCCTTGATTGTAATAACGAGGTCCATAGTAACGCCGTTATCGAATTTAACTGTCAACTTATGTTCTCCGACTGACAATGTCTTAAGAAAATCAGGAATGATCTCAATGATCAAACTACCTTTGCTTGTCTTAACAGCACCCTCAGGGAACTCTTCACCGTCGATCAAAAGGACTTCGCCTGCACTAAGGAACAGTTCATAAGCATAATCTTCATAGCCTTCCTGTTTGATCCTTATCGTAAGACCTGAATCACTGTTTGTTAACCAAACAATTCCATCAGCTCCGTCCACAACGGTAAAATGCAGACCGATTATTTCACTGGCAGCCCAAAAAGACTCAATCAAAGCATGATTAGCATCCAAGACTTCTTCTAACATAGGAGAATCCATATCCAATACTTTTTTACCATTATCAAGATTTTCATTCATTTCGGAAATTAATTCTTCGGAAAGATAATCAGGGTAATTATCCAAAAGGAATTGTACCGCTTCAACAGAATCGGCAAGATCCAATAACTCGACAACAAATCTGCAAGCATTGAGCTTTTTAACAAGCTCTTCACTGATCATCTCTTTCTGTTTATCAGTTAAGCTATAATAAGCATAGTAGGCATCGTAAACATCACCATAATCAGCATAAACAACATCTTCCGGATCATGAAGATCATTGATCATTTTGATCACAGCTTCAACTTCTTTAGCCTGTTCTTCAGCTTTTAACTCCTCGAGTTTCTTTTCGGCTGCAACCAATTTATCGTAATTGCTAACTCTTGACTGAACACCATAAGCACCAAGTTTATTATAAGCCTCACGCGCTGCTGCAACATCATCAGCATTTTCAAGAGTTAAATCTTCAGGAATAGCATTAATTAAATTCTCAACTTCTTTTACTGCAGCCTCCAAAAGCGAAGGACGTTTTTCATTATATTCGTATAAAAAAGCTATTACATCATATAGTTCATCAAAGCCTAATGCTTTAGCCACAGAACTCATTCCTGCCTCATCTAATTCATTAAAAGCTTCAGCAGCTTGTCCGACTGCTTCGTAATCATCAAGTGTAACCTCGTCTATAGAAGGCAAAGCCTCGATCATATCGATAACATCCTGAACATCTTCAGGAAGCTCCATAACCTCACCAATTTCGCCAACATTTTGACCTGTGCCGTCATCTGTAGCGGCAAAAACCGTCATACCGGGAACAAAGCTAACCATCATCGAGACAGAAAGAACCATTCCAAGCGCCTTACCCATAAATCGCTTCATATAGTATCTCCTTATATATCAAAAAGTTGTTAGTATTTTACCTCACAAATAAATTAAAATAAATTGATTTTTGCCAATTTAAAGATTTATACTCCAATGTTTTCAAGAAAATGCTGAATGTATGCAGTATATTGCTCGAATCCGGCTACTGACCTGCTTCTGGCATGTCCAGCGCCCTCAACCATAACAAGCTCACAGTATGCACCATTCTTTCTTGCGACATCATAAAGCTTTTGGCTGTGATATGGCTTAACGAGTCTGTCGCCTGAGCCGTGAATGAAAAGGATCGGGTATTTATTGTTTTCGAGATGCTCAATAGCGCAAGTTTTTCTCATATCGACATGATATAAGATAATGCCGGCTAAGTTTATCGGTGGCGCAACAAAGGCCATGTGAAGATTTCCGTAACCGTCTTTTACAACGTCATAGCAGCGTGTAAAAGGACAGTCGGATACGATGAAGTCTATCTCAGGATTATATCTAGTTACTGACAATGAGGTTGAACTTCCCATTGATTCGCCATGAAGTCCCAAAACCCTGATATCAGGATATCTTGCCCTTGTATCTTCGATTACGCATTTGAGGTCATCTGATTCGATATTGCCCATGGTACAGATATCGGGTTCGTTCGCACCGTGATGCCTTGCATCGTAAATGATGCAGGAGAATCCGAGTTTAATAAAGCAATGCAGATATTTAACTGAGCCGTAACGGTTATTCGTATGACCATGGCACAATATCACGTATTTGCCTGTTCCACGGACTTCATCGTTATCAACGAACATCGCGTGAAGAATGTAGCCATTCTTCCCTTTTATCTCATATTCGACTTTGTTGTAGGAATCAAAATCCATCCAGAAGCCGCGCTTCTTGTTTGACTCGATCTCATGTTCAAGCGTGACGGTGTTAGGCCTTAAAGAACGCTTAACGTTGCGCCATGAGAAAATCGCAAGGCTCACGAACATAAAGGTTAAAAATGCTGATATTCCGATTATCCAGCCCAAGTTACGAACCTCATCTGTTAGGGTTTAACCTTCCGGCAACGATATATCTGTACCGCTTCCATTTCTTGGAAATCTTGTTAAAAACCGGCCTGGTTATAAAATCGTACAATGTATAAATCAAAAAGCTTACAAGGAAAAGGCCGAACATGCATCCAAGCATATGAAGGACCATAACTAACGTTCCTGACTGGACAAATCTCTCGATCTGAAGATATTCCAGGACATTGATATGGATCAGATATGTCGGCAAAACGCCGGCGGCAAGATAATTTATTACCTTATTTGGCTTCATCTTCAGACTGTTGAAGAACATAAACAGCGCAACAGATTCAAGAATTATCAGCGGATTTTCAAAGTTCCAGCAGACTGTAGCATGAAGAGGATAACCGGTAAGCATCCTGTCAGCGAATGTCCAGCAGACGATCAGGACAAGGTTCGAGCCGATAAGGACAAGCATGTTTGCAGGTTTTTCCTTTAAGCCGTTCTCGACTTTATCCCTGATATAACAGCCGATCAGGTACATCAGAATGAAATTTATCAGCGTATATCCTTTATCTGCTCCAAAGAGGCTTATAGGACTTATTCCCTGCACGATTCCATTTGCACAAGGTTCATTCCAGAAAGAGTACAAGTTCAGATGACTTATCACATCCCAGATAAACGGATACACGGAAAACAAAGTGATAAAGACACCGAGAAGAGCCTTCTTTGCAGGCAGTTTCATATGAGACCACAAGAGGCTTATAAACGGCGATACCAGATATAACGCGAAATATATGAATATGAACCAGTAGCTTGGAGCAAAATACCCAAATAAAGTCTTAAAACTGAACGGTTCTCCCTTTGGCAGTTCCTTGATCAGATATGCAGCAAGCTCGAAAACCAGATACATCGTAATAGATTTGATCGGCTTGAGAACATCTCTTTTAACCGAATCCCTGTTGAAATATCCGGATATCAGGACATAGACATTGATTACGCAGATAAATAAAGATTCAAAGACAACTAGAATAAAATGGTTGAAGCTTGAATCCTCTACAAAAGCAAACCCGCCTCCCAAAGACGAATCGTTATAACTAAGAATAACAACACCGAGCGCAGCGAAAATACGCAGCAGCTCAATATTGGACTGTCTCTTCGTTTGTTCTATCATAAAACCCCAAAATCATATGACTATGACAAGATTATACATCAAAGAATAATGATAATTTACAATTAGTCTGATTTTTATTATAAATGATAGAATTATAACCGGTCAGGTATAATGTAAACTGACTTTAGGAGGAATTAGGGATATGCATAGATTTAAAAAGTTCACCGCTCTTTTGCTTTGCGGAGCATTTTCATTGTCGCTTATGTCATGCACGACAACGCCCACAGCAACAGAGTCTTCAGATATAACAAACGTTTTCGAAGCTACGACTACAGTTGAAACCAGCGAGTCAACAACTGTAACCACAGTAACTGAGACTTCTGCTACATCTGAATCAACTACAGAAACTTCAGAGACAACTACTGCTGCAACGACAACAGAATCTACTACAACAGCAACATCAGAGACTTCAGCAACTGAGACCTCTTCTTCTGCTTCTACTTCTGAGACATCAGCAACCGCTACATTCAGCGATGAAGTATCAGCCATCTATACGAAGAATCCTGAAGAGAAAAAGAATTACATCGTATATAACGAAACTTTTGGCGGCACTATCACTGAAAACGCAATGAATAAAGGCTTTATCGGAATCACAATCCCTTCAGACGGCGCTAATCTCTACGGAAACATTCCTGCCGAAGCATTAGAATTCACCCTGTTCTACGATGAAAGACAGAATCTTACGCTCCGTGACCTTCAGGGCAGATTCCTTTCTGCTACGTCCGCGGGCGATCTCATCCTTACCGATAAACCCGTTGAGGATAATTACCAGTTCTGGAGACTGGAAAAGACTGATGGCGGCTGGCATATAATTAATGTAGGCGCAGCGGGCAATCAGGCTCTCCAGTACAGTTCCGGAACTTTCAGCATCAAGAAGTGTACGAATGCAAAAGAATTCGTGTTTAATTTCTACGAAGTCGGCTGATCACTTCTTATAAGTCTTGCTGTAAACCACCATCATTGCGGCAACGCAAACCAAAGCGAGAATACCAACATAAAGCACAGAATTCATTCCGCTGAAGCTTGTTCCAAAGGCATGCGCATTGAAGCTGAACGTATCTTTAACAGCCGTAATGAATGCTCCGTTATCGACTCCTCCTATTGAAGAGTCAATGCTCTCTGTTATTCCGCTGAGAAGTATGTTTCTGATAAGTGATGTAATGTGTGTTGCCGGAAACAGATTGCAGAATCCCTGAACGCCGTCTGAGAACTGCGATAACGGAATGTAAGCGCCGATAATAAATCCTGCTGCGGCAGAGAGAATTCCGAAGAATGCAGTACTTGTAGAAGATGTCTTGAAGAACAGCATGACCAGCATAAACAGAGCCGTTGAAGATACTGATCCTAAGAACATCAGGCCGTAAGCTGCAATATAAGATCCGATGCTTAAGTGCAGATCGCCCATCGAACCGATGACGATAAGGCCGACTGTCAGAATAAGCGATGTCATAATGAACGAGCATATTGTAGATGCCGTAAAGTATGAGAGAACGATCTTCCATCTCTTGAGCGGAGTAGCACAGATATCGCTGTCCACACCCGATTCCCTGTCTTTAACGATTGTCTGAAGACATGTATAAGGCACGGTTATCATAGCTGTTCCGAGTATTCCGGTCAGAAGGATGCCGTTTGCGAGCATATCTATGTCACCGCCTGATACGAAGTTCTCAAGTCCATTCATCGTAGCTTCTAGCGCATCAACGAAAGTTCCCTTCAGGAACAGCAAATAAAGCACGAATACAATGATCGATGTCAGAAGCGAGAAGAATATCGCCAGAACATCCTTGAAATAAATAATGAGGTTTCTCCTCGTAAATCCCAAAAAGTCCTTCATGAAGCAAGCTCCTTTCCTGTGAGGTTAAGGAACACGTCATCCATGGTTCCCTTAACATATTCGTAGTCTCTGATCTCTTCCCTGTGCTCGAAAATAAACTCCGTAAGATTCCTGTCTGTCTCAATGTTGTAGTGATCTGCATCATAGACAAATTTTGAACTTATATTCTGAATAAGCGATTCAGCAGGTTCGCCTTTTTCCGTATACCAGACAAGCCTTGAATGAGCGTATCTAGTCTTAAGTTCAGCCGGCGTACCGTTTGTAACGATCTTTCCCTTATCAAGGATCACAACATGGTCGGCGTCTCTCGTCTCTTCCATGTAGTGAGTTGTCAGGAAGATCGTCATCTTATGCTCTTTTCTAAGATAGTTGATGTAATCCCATACAAGCTTTCTGGACTTCGGATCAAGACCTGTCGTAGGCTCATCAAGGAATAAGATCCTGGGGTTGTTGATCAAGGCCCTCATGATGTCTACCCTTCTTCTCTGTCCGCCTGAGAGCTTTTCGTACTTTCTTTCCCAGATATCTTTCATCTCAAATCTTTCGGAGAAGGGCTCAAGCCTTGCGAGGACCTGTTTCTTGCTGAGTCCGTAGTAAGAACCTCTTGTAAGCAGGTTGTCTTTGACGCTGAGTTTCTTGTCGAGTACCGAATTCTGGAAAACGATTCCGTTTACTTTACGGATCTCATCATCTTCTTTGCCTAGTTCATGTCCGCAGATATAAGCAGTTCCGTCAGTCTTGCCAAGAATAGTTGTCAGCATGTTGATCGTAGTTGACTTGCCGGCACCGTTTTCGCCTAAGAATGCGAACATCTCCCCTTCTTCCACATCAAATGAGATACCGTCAACAGCGGTATGCTCCTTGTACTTCTTTGTAAGGTTTTTAACTTCGATTACTTTCATGTTCATTCCTCCTTGCAAGGTCACAATACCCCAGAGGAATGCATGCGAAAATAGCAACTCTACCAAGTTGCAAAATACGATTACCAAGTTGCTGAAAAACTACTCTTCGTCCCTTATATCGTCCAACGCTTTGTTGATCTGGTTCTCGTCTCGCTTATAGAACCAGAGGGATACGCACCATACAAAAATATAGACCAGGAAATAAATGACAGTCATCATGATAAAGCCGTCGAACTTCACGAACCACTTAAATACCCAGCCGAAAAGACAGACAACTACATAAAGACCAATACAGTGAAGTATGATCCGGACAATATACTTATTCTTCGGGATATCAGTATCTGCAAGCCAGAATACAGTCGGCAAGGAACATACGGCACCCGTAAGAATAACTGAAACAAGCTGGACCCATGTCATGTTAAAGTCAGCAAGATTGTCGCCCATAAACGAATAAACAAGGCCTTCGATGATGATACCTACGAAGATTGCAAAAGAGATCATCATAGTCTGTTCAAGCCATAACTTAAATTTGTTCATCCTATTCCGAGCCTCCTTTTGACTTCCTTCACATATCCTCTGGAAATAACGACTATCTCATCGTTAAGCATTGTCGCATCTACCCTGCCGCTGATCTGCGACTTAACATTCTTTATCTTCTTAAGATTGATTATCATGGACTTTGAGCATCTCATGAAATATCCGCCAAGCATGACTTCCAGCTCATAAAGCCTGTATTTGCAGTCGTAGCAGCCCTGCTTGGTATAAACGAAAGTCTTTTTGTCGACGGATTCTATGTAATAGACCGCAGAAGCCTTGATTATATAAACCTTGCCGTCCTTACTGACAGCAAAGCTCTTGGAATCTCCCTCAAGAAGCTCAATGGCACCGGAAATCTCCTCGGTAACCTCGACCGCCTTGATGACGGCCTGTTCTTCTTCTTTGGAATTGACCCTTTCGACTATAACCTGCAAATCTTACCTCTTATAAATTACGATTAGACCACACAAATAATTTCAAAGACTATTCTGCATCATATATTTCACGTCTAAAATTGTACTACCAGTTCAATTTTAGACAATTGCGAACTGTTAATTTATCGTCTAAATCTATACTGCCAGTTCAAATTTAGACAATTACAAACAGCTACATAATCGCCTAAAACTATACTATCAGTTCAATTTTAGACAATCAGCGAACAACATCATACAATAAGAATTCTAACAAAAAATAAAACCCGTAAACATAATGTCTACGGGTTTTGGTGGGGCTGGTGGGACTTGAACCCACACGATTTATGGTCGGCAGATTTTGAGTCTGCTGCGTCTGCCATTCCGCCACAACCCCGTGCGCGTTGATAATTATATTAAAGCGCTATTTCTTTGTCAATTTAGTTTAGTCAGGCCCTTATTAGGCAGATCGGAGTTCTGACCTAATGAGAACTTAAGCCGCCTCTTCCTCAATACCTGACTCGGCATCATATGCAGTCAAAACACCGGAATTATAGAGGAATGACTCAATATGTTCTTTATATGCCTGCTCTCCTGCTATCTGTCTGGAGCGCGCATGACCGGCGCCTTCGACCAGCCAGATTTCAGAATAAGCATACTGCTGGGCAACTGCATACATGTCTTCACTGTTTTCGACGTCGATCCAGTTATCATCAAGACCGTGAATGAAAAGAACCGGAACATCGCTGCCCTTAAGTGCGTCAATTCCGCTGACTTCAGCATCATCAATGCCGTAAATGAGCTTGAATCCGAGATCGGCACAAGGTCCGAAAGGATATAAATACATATCGTTATACATATCGTGGACCATGAACTTAAGACTCTCAAAACCGCAGTCAGCTACTGCAAAGTCGACCTTATCGGTATATCTCAAGGCATTTAATGTGGTTGAAGCGCCCATTGACTCGCCGTGGAGACCCAAAAGCTTAACGTCGCCATATCTGGAATATGTATCTTCAATAATATAATTAAGGTCCTGACCTTCATATCCGCCCATGGAGCAGATAGCCTTCTCATTCTGAGGGCCGTGAGCTCTAAGGTCGTAGATAATGCATGTGAAACCAAGTTCAATGAAAGCATCACAATACTTTGATCCTGCATACATATTGGACTGATGACCGTGGGAATAGATCAGGTACTTGCCTGTACCGACTGTCTCAGGCGTGGAAATTTTCGAGCAATGAAGCTCATAGCCGTCTAAGCCCTTAACTATATAATCTTCTTTATCATATGAAGAGAAATTGCCCCAGACGCCTTCAGTCTGCATCTCTTGGATTACTTCCTCATATGTAGCTCGCTTGGGATGTGTGATCGAAGTTGATGTTCCGATGGCAGCGCCAAGGAGATTGAGCACGATAAATACGGCCAGGGAGATCAGAACGATCTTTAAGACTTTCTTTTTTGATACCTTTTTACCTGATTTTGACATACTATCACCCCTCTTTTTTGTTCGCGGCTATTATATCAAATATTGCCTGACTTATAAGTGAAAATCATTCTGCCGATAACTCAAGGAATTTTTAGATTAAAAGCCATTTCTGTCTCAAATCTAATCGAAAATACCGAAAAATTACAAGTACAATTCAGGTAAAAAGCATTATAATTATCGTGTTAAATTTTAAGGAAAGAGGTTACCGATTATGGCAAACATTGATTTGACAAAGTACGGCATCACAGGCACAACTGAGATCGTCTACAATCCTTCATATGAGACACTCTTTGAAGAAGAAACAAAGGCTGGTCTTGAGGGATACGAGGTTGGTAAGGTTACTGAGCTTGATACTGTTAACGTTATGACAGGTATCTTCACAGGCCGTTCCCCTAAAGATAAGTACATCGTTATGGATGAGAACTCCAAGGACACAGTTTGGTGGACATCTGACGAGTACAAGAACGACAACCACCCTATGACAGAGTCTACATGGGAAGTTGTTAAGGACATCGCTAAGAAAGAGCTCTCCAACAAGAGACTTTTCGTAGTTGATGCTTTCTGCGGTGCAAACAAGGATACAAGAATGGCTATCCGTTTCATCGTTGAGGTTGCTTGGCAGGCTCACTTCGTAAAGAACATGTTCATCGTTCCTACTGAGGAGGAGCTCGCTTCTTTCGAACCTGACTTCGTTATCTACAACGCTTCCAAGGCTAAGGTCGAGAACTTCGCAGAGCTCGGACTCAACTCTGAGACATGCGCTGCTTTCAACATCACATCCCGTGAGCAGGTTATCATCAACACATGGTACGGCGGTGAGATGAAGAAGGGTATGTTCTCCATGATGAACTACTACCTCCCTCTCAAGGGCATCGCTTCAATGCACTGCTCTGCTAACACAGACATGGAAGGTAAGCACACAGCAATCTTCTTCGGTCTTTCCGGTACAGGTAAGACAACACTTTCCACAGATCCTAAGAGACTCCTCATCGGTGACGACGAGCACGGTTGGGACGACAACGGCGTATTCAACTTCGAGGGCGGCTGCTATGCTAAGGTTATCAACCTCTCCAAGGAGAATGAGCCTGACATCTACAACGCAATCAAGAGAAACGCTCTCCTCGAGAACGTAACAGTTGCTGACGACGGCAAGATCGACTTCGCTGATAAGAAGGTTACAGAGAATACACGTGTTTCTTATCCTATCGACCACATCGAGAAGATCGCTAAGAACGTTAACGTTGTATCCGCTGGTCCTGCAGCAGAGAACGTAATCTTCCTTTCTGCTGACGCTTTCGGCGTACTCCCTCCTGTTTCCATCCTCACACCTGAGCAGACAAAGTACTACTTCCTCTCAGGCTTCACAGCTAAGCTTGCTGGTACAGAGCGTGGAATCACAGAGCCTACACCTACATTCTCCGCTTGCTTCGGTCAGGCATTCCTTGAGCTCCACCCTACAAAGTATGCTGAAGAGCTCGTAAAGAAGATGGAGAAGTCCGGCGCTAAGGCTTACCTCGTTAACACAGGTTGGAACGGCACAGGCAAGAGAATCTCTATCCCTGATACACGTGGAATCATCGATGCAATCCTCGACGGTTCTATCAAGGATGCTCCTACAAAGAAGATCCCTTACTTCGATTTCGAAGTTCCTACACAGCTTCCCGGCGTTTCTACAGAAATCCTCGATCCTCGTGACACATATGCTGATGCAGCAGAGTGGGACAAGAAGGCTCAGGATCTCGCTGGCAGATTCATCAAGAACTTCAAGAAGTATGAGACAAACGAAGCTGGTAAGGCTCTCGTTGAGGCTGGTCCTAAGCTCTAATTCTTCTCGAATTAAGATAGTTCAATTAAATACTCCTGGGGATTTCCTCAGGAGTATTTTTATATAGTTTTAAAAAATTTTTATGATTTTGTCTGTTTAATTATTTCTTAGTGGTATAGTTTAAATATAAATCTCCTATATTTCGCCGGGTACTAGAAAATGAAGAGAACGAGAGACATCAGAGTTATTAGAACGCAAACAGCTCTGCTTGAGGCTTTAGAAGATCTTATTAAGACCAAAAAGCTCTCAAACATCACGATCACGGAGCTTTGCACGACTGCCAAGATCAACCGCAACACGTTCTACTATCACTACAACAATATATTTGAGTTCTTAGATGAGCATAAGCAGATAATCATTGAAGACCTTAATAAGATCTCTGATATCAGCAAGACACACAACAAGCAGAATCTGGTTGAGGTATTCAGTATTCTCAAGAAGCACCCTCACTTCCTGAATATCCTCATCTCCCCTAACTGCGATCTTGATTTCTTTAATGAGATCTTTGATATGGCATCAAGTAAGTCATCGATTATCTTTTCGAAAGATCCGGGCACTCTTACTAATAAAGAAAAGCTTCTTTGTTCTTACTGTAATGCCGGCTGCAATGCTGTCATCATCACCTGGATAATGAACGGCATGAAGGAAACGCCCGATGAGATTGCCGATTTTATATGGACTTCTTCCAGGAAAGGCGTGTTCTCCCTCCTTTTCCCAGGAGAAGATTTCAATTAAGTCTCATCAAGTAAATTAATCTAAAAATGACCACCAGTTAGACTGGTGGTCATTTTTTATGTCTCATTTTCCGGAACAACTTCAGGTATATAAAATTTCCATATTTTATATCCGTCAATTTCAGCTACCACTTCGAGTTGCACATCAGGATTATAGTAACGCCTCATATATTCAGCCTTATAGAACGCTCCCCAGTTATCGACAAGATAGATGTTCTCATTGGTAAGATTCTTAAACGGGTTGTATGGATCGCACCCGTTCTTCTCAAGAGAATAGATCTCACCCGGATGTCTCATCGTGCAGCTACCGAAATATCCATATTCATCACAGAACAATCCCTGCTCAGGTCTGATCCACGGATCATAATCGAAATACAGATCCTGGATACCAGTATTAAAATCGATGAAATAATAGTGTTCAGTATCATTCTCGATATATTCGATCAGATCAGGAGACGGCTTGCGCTTAACAGTCGGGAAGGAAACTTTCGACGAGACATATTCACCAGATCGGAGCATTGTATTGTCAAAATTCGTTTTGTACTCGTCAGCAGGATCAGCAAGGAGCGTAAACTCATTGATAATCTTGGGAACTCTGGTAAACATGATAATAATCACGAAGATCACGGTATAAAACGCAAGCATGCCGCGTTCCTTACCGAAAAGCTTCTTTTTCATAGTTCCGAGCTTAGTAAGATTCTCATCATAATCAAATGCGGCAAGTACGCATGAAGCTGCACAGAAATATACGCCCCATTCAACTCTATACACCGTTCTGCCGTAGACAACAAAACCTAACAGCATCAGGAAAGAAGTTGCGACAAGCAACAAATAATACAATCTCTTTTTATCCAAAACGAGTGAGAGTAATACTGTAATATAAAGGGCAAAAGCAGCCGGATAGTTTAATTCTCCACGATCAAAAACAACGTTGAAAACATTATCTATAGACTTCGGATTCTGAGCAACTGTACTGCTGTTGATCTCGGCTGCCTTCTGCAATGCCTCATCAGAATAAACATCCCTGTCACCGAAATTCCATAACCCGAGCATGACATAATCCAGAATGTCAAAACCCAACTCATCTTCATATCTGGCTTCGACATCATTGAATTCAGGTCTGGACTTATCTGTAATTGCAGTACGGAGACTATGATACTCGTTGAACTCACGGTATTTTTCATCATGTGAATTAATATATTCACCCACTGAGTTAATAGCGAACATCAGACCGATGAGTGCAACGCACAAACAGAGTTTTAGCAGTGCTCCGGCAATATCCTTTTTCGAAGCCTTAACTCTCTTACCGTTTTCTTTGCGTGTAAAATGAACAACCATATAACAAAGAAACTGAAGGCCCAGGAACGCAGCGAAAAAATAAATCGTTGAAGATCTTACCATCGAACCCGTGATCATGAGAACTGATCCCACAAGAGTAATAAGTATCTTATGCTTTTTAGCTTCCCAGAGTCCGTGAAGAATAAGCAGGCCGCCTGCTATTCCGGCAGCTGCAGCGACTTTGGTAAATTGTAAAAGCACATATAAATCATCAGTGACTAACGCAAGGAAAACGATAGCAATACAAACAGTTATCGTATTAACTTTCTTCTTAAACAACAGATACAAAACTGCCGTAACAGAAGCAAAGCCAAGTGCCAAAAGCATAATGAAATAGAAACTTACGACCGGAATCAACTTATACAGGAAAACCAGAACATAACCTATAATTACGTTTCCGAACAAAAGATGAGGATCATAACCGTTACCAAATGCACCTGATAATACGGCGTCATTAATATAGTCATCAGAAACTTCGTATTTAATATCGTAAAACAGAATCTTTATCAGAAACGCAGCTAAATTAATGAGAAAAGCCAGAAGTAACGGATGTGCAGCAAGCATTGAAGCGATACTGCCTAACTTTAGACCTGTTGTTTTCTCTTTTTGAAGAGCTGTTACTTCCTGCATATTCCTGCCCTTATTCACAAATTAAAAATCGTTGATATTTAGAATACCATTATTTATAAATATAAAAAAGCCTGCAGACTTAACTGTCCACAGGCTTTAAATAACTGTATCTGAGCTTTAAGCAGTTACAATCTTGTTAGCATTCTCGAGGTTGTGTCTCTCGACTGCTTCCTGTCTCATCTTGTACTTGAGGATCTTACCTGCTGCGTTCATCGGGAAACCGTCAACAAAGTCAACATATCTCGGAACCTTGTGCTTAGCCATGTGATCCATGACGAACTGCTTGATCTCTTCTTCAGAAGACTCTTCACCGGGCTTAAGTACTACTGCAGCGAGGATCTCTTCACCGTAATCAGCATCAGGAACACCGATAACCTGTACGTCCTGGATCTTGGGATGTGTATAGAGGAAGTCCTCGATCTCCTTAGGATAGATATTCTCACCACCACGGATGATCATATCCTTGATACGGCCTGTGATCTTGTAATAACCGTCTTCAGGTCTTCTCAGAGCAAGGTCGCCGGAGTGGAGCCAGCCGTCTTCGTCGATAGCAGCTGCTGTAGCCTCAGGCATCTTGTAGTAACCCTTCATGATGTTGTATCCGCGTGCGCAGAACTCACCCGGAACACCGTCAGGAAGCTCGGCACCTGTCTCAGGATCAACGATCTTTGTCTCAACGCCGAAGATGGAAGGTCCGACGGTATTAACTCTCTGCTCAATGGTATCTGTCGTCTTAGACATTGTTGTAGCAGGAGATGCTTCTGTCTGACCGTATGTGATAACGATCTCAGGCATGTGCATCTTCTCGATAACTTCTTCCATTGTCTTGATCGGGCAAGGTGAACCTGCCATGATACCTGTTCTCATGTGTGAGAAGTCTGTCTTCGGGAAGTTCTCATGTCCGAGCATTGCGATGAACATCGTAGGAACGCCGTGGAAGCATGTGATCTTCTCCTGGTTGATGCAGTTCAAACCCTTTCTGGGTGAGAAAGCTGTGATCGGAGACATTGTAACTGCGTGAGTTACGGATGCTGTCATTGCGAGTACCATGCCGAAGCAGTGGAACATCGGAACCTGGATCATCATGCGGTCGAATGAAGACAGATCCATGCAGTCGCCGATTGCCTTACCGTTATTAACTACGTTGTAGTGTGTGAGCATAACGCCCTTAGGGAATCCTGTTGTACCTGATGTGTACTGCATGTTGCAGACATCATGCTTGTCGATCGTACGGCGGATCTTCTCAACGTCGCTGTAAAGAACTGTCTCAGCCAATGCCGGGAGCTCATCCCAGTGGAAGCATCCGGGAACCTTGGATTCACATGTGATTACGTTTTTCAATACAGGAAGTCTTGCTGACTCAAGCTTACCGGGCTCGGAATCCTTGAGTTCAGGACAGATCTCGTTAATGATCTGGATGTAGTCAGAATCCTTGAACTTGTCGATCATGACAAGAGTGCATGTATCAGACTGTCTGAGCAAATACTCGATCTCGTGGATCTTATATGCTGTGTTAACTGTAACGAGTACGCATCCGATCTTTGTAGCAGCCCAGAATGTGAGATACCACTGGGGAACGTTAGTAGCCCAGATTGCGATGTGGTCGCCCTTCTTACATCCCATTGCAAGGAAAGCACGAGCGAGGTTATCTACGTCATTTCTGAACTCAGGATATGTACGTGTATAGTCGAGCTCTGTATATCTGAAAGCATACTGGTTAGGGAATAATTCACAGATCTTATCCAATACATCCGGGAATGTGAGATCGATCAGAGTCTCCTTGGGCCAGGGATAGTAACCTGTTCCCCTTTTGTCTGTCTGAAGCTCAGTCTTCTGCTTCGGACGGTATGTCTCCATGTAATTAGCGAACTGAGGAATAACGATACCTGCAGAATCAAGATCCTTGGACCATCTGTAAACCCACTCGAGTGAGATATATCCGATATAGTCGATTGCCTGGAGAGCATCGAACATCTCCTTCAAAGGCATATCACCTGTACCCATGAGCTTGTAGGATACCTTGCCGTCGACCATGACGGAGTCCTTAACGTGAACGTGCTTGATATATTCACCGAGGTTATTTACTGTCTCAACGGGAGACTCGCCCATGAATCTATATGGGTGATGCATGTCCCAAAGAGCTGCTACCTTGCGGTTGCCGATCTCATCGAGGAGCTTCTTAAGTCTCTTTGTATCAGCATAAACGCCGTTTGTCTCGATAAGGAGTGTTACGTTATATTCTTCTGCATAAGGAATGAGTTCTCTCATGATGGAGATAACTACATTATCGTCGATCTCCTTCTCAGGAGCCGGATTACGGTCACCAAGTACACGGATATAAGATGTGCCGAGCTTTGAAGCAAGCTCGATATAAGCCTTGATCTCAGCGATTGCCTTATCCTTTGTGGCAAGATCGTTTACAGGCTCGCCTGAAGAAAGACAAGGGATAGCGATCTTTAATTCCTTAAGTTTAGCTACTGTCTTGGGAAGCTCGCTGTCTCTGAACGGAGGAGCCTTAACGGAGAAAATGTCCTGGCCGAGACCTCTGATCTCAATTCCGTTGAAATTGAAGTCCTTAGCCATTGAGTAGATATCCTGCCATGAAAAGTCAGGGCATGCGAGTGTTGAAAAGCAAGTTAACATAGTAATTCCCTCTTTATTTATTACGTAACCAAGAGATTATATAGGTTTACGGGATTTTTGTAAATTCACGCGTGATTTTTGGCTCTACGCGAGCAAGCCGACAATCTAATATGGCTGCTTAGCAGCCTAGTGTAAGTCGGAGGGTAAGAAGGACAGCAGAAGAAACGCCAAGGATGACGCTGTTGTTCTTAAGGATCAAACTGTTCTTCTCTGTCTTCATCAATTAACCTGTTTAAATACGATTAAGCGTTAAGAAAACGCAATAACGTAATTATATATATTTTGTCCGCCTATGCAAGAGTAAATTTCTGCCGAAGGACAGTCAGCCTTTATCTGTCCGTTAATGGAATCAGCAAGGCCCTTATCTTCTTCGTTGTCAGCGAAAATCATGACTGACTCGCATGAAGCAACCTCAGGTACCGTGGGAACAAAAGAACTAAGGCATTCCTTGAGGTCAGATGAAGCGCATGTGATGGTGTCGTCATCCAAAACTCCGATGAAATCGCCTGCAGTTACGTTGATTCCGTTATAAACGCCTGTCTTGTCAGCTTTTGCGATAAGTCCTGTGTGAACTCCCTCAAGAGCCTTGTTCATAGAAGCTTCGATCTCCTGATATGAAGCGTTGGTATCAACTAAAGACAGTGCGAGGTAGCCTTCAGCCATGGACTTGGTGGGAATGATGTGGATCTCACAATCCTTCATGACTTCCCTAACCTTCTCAGCTGTCATGATGATGTTCTTATTATTAGGTAATATAATTATGTGCTTTGCTGAAGCATCCCTGCATGTATCGCAAAGGCTCATAACGGATACGTTATTGGACTGGCCGCCCTTTGCGATCTCAGCAACACCCATCTCCTTGAAAAGCTTTTCGAATCCTTCGCCGTCTGCAACTGCAACGATAGCAACATCTTTCTTATTGGCAAAAACAGTCTCGTTATGCTGGATCGTCATGTTCTCGATCTTGAGCTTAACGAATTCACCGAACTTATGGAAATAAGCCATTACAGACTCAGGCTTTAATGAATGGATATGGATCTTAACCTGCTTGCCGTCCTTAACCAGTACGAGAGAATTACCGAAGTCTCTCATGTCGGATGTAACGAGTGACTCATTGAATGAATCAACCTTATCGTCGTCAAGCTGGATGATCATCTCTGTGCAGTAACCGAATTCAGCTAGGCCTTCACCGCCCATACCGGGAACGGATGCGCCTGCATCAACTGCTGCAACGGACTCAAACTCTGAAAGATCGATGGCAAAAGACTCATCTAATGCTTCGAGCATACCTGTTACGAGGCATACGAATCCCATAGCACCGGAGTCGAGAACGTTATACTGCTTAAGGATGGGAAGGAGTTCAGGTGTCTGCTTCAAAGACTCAGTTGCACCTTCAACGATGTCCTTCATGAACTGCTCTGTTGTAGTATCTTCATCGAGATTGTCTTCAGCATTTTCCTGTGCCATGCGGCAAACTGTAAGGAATGTACCTTCAACAGGTTCAGCTACTGAGTTATAAGCACTCTCTGTACCTGCGAGGAAACCTGCATAAAGTGAACCTGCGTTTACTTCGTCGTAATCCTTGAATGCCTTAAGGAATCCCTTGAGCCACTGTGAAAGGATAACACCGGAGTTACCCTGTGAATTCATGAGGGCACCGGTATAAAGCTTATCAAAATCGGAAGATTCAAGGTCTCTGTCACCAATCTCAACCAGGACCTTCAAAACGCCGCTCATGGTCTTATCCATGTTAGTTCCCGTATCACCGTCCGGTATCGGGAAAACATTCATGTCGTTTAATTCCTGCTTGTTATCAAGTATCTTCTTGGCACCGCCAATAAGCATCTTCTTAAGAACTGATAATTCCATGTAACCTATCTTCTTCCTCTTATTCAATAATATGTGGTCAGATCATCTGTTCTGTCTTTGATCTGCCGAAATAGTTAACAACTAATGTTCCGGGGCCTGCAGAGGCACCGATGATGGAACCGACGACATACTTCTTAATGTTCGCAGAAGGTATCTTCTTTTTAAGTTCCATCTCCAATTCATCCGCATCAAAGAAGCAGTCCGCATGGCCTATCCATATGGTCTGCTTCTCAGGTGATACGATGAACTTTGATACGCGGTCAGCGATCTCAGTAAATGATGACTTTCTTCCCTTAACCTTTGTAACGGCAAGGTTCTGACCCTTTGTATCACTTATGATTATCGGCTTAACGGCAAAGAGATTGCCGAAGAAAGCCGAAGAAGCAGTGATCTTTCCTGCTTCCTTAAGATAAGACAAAGTCTCAAATGTATTGCACTGGTTATAGAAGAACTTGTTGTCTTCTACCCATTCGCCGCACTCTTCAACAGTCTTTCCCTGCTGGCTCATCTTGGCGCATTCGATCGCGATAAGGCTCTGGGCCATGCCGCAGATAAGTGAATCGATGCAGATTACCTTACGGTCAGGGAATTCTGCCTTAAGCTTGTCACGGACTTCATAAGCTGTCTTGATTGAAGACGAGAGAGCCGATGAACATGCAATATAGATAACATCCCTGTCAGCTGAAAGGTGCTGTCTGAGCTTTTCAGTCATGGTCCTTTCGGGGACAGGGGTTGTCTTATATCTGACGCCGTTACGCATAGATTCATAGAAATCATGCGCACTCATCTGATCCCAGTCGAGTGAAGCGGTATACCTCTTATCACCCGTATAGTATTCGTTCGCAAAATAGTCGATGGAATACTCCTGCCTTAATTCCAAAGGCATGTCGGAAACAGAATCGATAATGACGTCAAAGCCCATATGTATCAGCCCCCAAAGTTAATGAAGTCAGTTACTGCCTTATCATATGCTTCAAGATTTCTGATCCTTAAGTGGGAGTGTGCTCCCTCATCAAACCAGACCATCTGTTTTCTCTTTGATCCGCTCGCGTCATTGATCTTATCGAAATACTTGGGAAGTGATGACACGTCCTGTCTTCCGCAGATCATGAGCTGGGGTACTTCAACGTTCGGAATAGCCTTGATTGGCGTATTCTTGAAAATGTTTATGCCGGCATACTTCTTAAAGAGAAGTCCCATCTGCAGGCAAACCGGGAATGTGGGCTTGCCCAAGTTCTTTGTTCTCTGGCAGAGAACGTTATAGAACGAGATGAAAGGTCCTTCAAGAACGATTGCATCAACGTAAGGATTGTGGCCTGCGGCAGTATAGATTGCAGCAACGGATCCGATGCAGATGCCGTGGATAACGAAGTGATCGATACCGAACTGCTCATGTACTACCTTGAGCCATGAATCTACGTCTTTGCCTTCAAGCATTCCGGCTCCTGTGTAGAGGCCTTCGCTGAGGCCTGCTGCACGGGGATCGACAACTATGATGTTGAACTTATTCTTCTGATAAAGATCTGCGAAGTAATAACAGTACTTACATGTCTCAGCACGTCCTGCCATTATGAGGCAAGCCCTGTCGTAACCGAAGTCGAAGTATTCGCCCTTCATCTTAAGACCGTCGAAAGAAGTCATCTCGATCTCTTTCATGTATGAAGCGTTCTCATTTCCCCACTTCATACCGGTATCGAACATAACAGTATGCTCGGCATTCTCGGGTGCGCTGTTTCCTCTCGCCCATTTTTCTTTGGACTCGCGGATAAACATGTTTCTGTATTGCTTCTTGGCTATCTTCATGCAGAAAACCCACATAAAAGCAAAGCCGCCGCCCAGTATTACTACAAGGGCAATGATGATTATCAGAGGTACCGGATTAAAGTTACTCATTATAACTTAGCCTTGATATCCTCTAAGATCTTAGTCTCTTCTACGAGGCCTTCGGAAATCTCCTTACCCATGTAGAAAGCAACTACCATGCCGGGGCCGATGGAAGAACCGTTAGCCATACAAACTGTTGTAGGGATGATCTCTTCAGGGTTGAACTCCTCACGGATGAGCTCCTGGAGCTGGAGCCACTGAGCCTTACGGAATGTGTGGGATACGAAGATTCTCTTCGGGTTAGGCTCGATAGTAGCCTTCATGTACTCGATCATGGCTGCGAAAAGCTTCTTGTAGCCAGTAACCTTTGTGATGATCTGGTTCATACCGTCACGGTTGAACTCAGCGATAGGCTTGATGTTGATGAGAGATCCCATGAAAGCGGAAACGTTGGAGCAACGGCCCATCTTTGCGAGGAACTTAAGATCGTCAACTGTACCTGTCTGGTGGCATCTGTGCTTGTTATCTTCGAGCCACTGAGCTACTTCTTCGATTGACTTGCCTTCCTTCTTCATGTCACCTGCAAGTGAGCAGAGAAGTCCGTCACCGCCTGAATAACGGAGTGAGTCAACACAGATGATCTTTCTGTCAGGATACTTCTCCTGAAGGTTTGAAGCAGCCTTACGGCAGCAGTCATATGTATTTGAAAGAGCGTGGGACAAAGAAATGTTGAGGATGTCCTTACCCTGCTTAAGATACTTCTCAAAGAATGCCTCCTGTACTTCCAGACCCTTGATGGAAGTGGAATACATTGAATCCTTGGACATTGATGTGTAGAAGTCCTGGGGTGAGATATTCTCCCAGTCCAGTGTGGAATCTTCGGTGTGTCCGTCCGGGAAGTTGATATTACCCGGAAGATAGTCGTCAATACCGAATCTTTCTCTGAGATCCTTTGTAAGGTCTGTTGAGCTGTCTGTGAGAATTACATAATCAGCCATTTTCTTTACTCTCCTTAATATGTTAATTATTTGAAGACTTAATCATTGTTATAACATCACCGACATTTTTGAACTCATAGTCCTCATCTACCGGTAATGCTACATTCATGCGGGATTCGATATTCATTAAGATGACGTCGAAAGAAGAATCGTCGATGCCTAAATCTTCCAATTCGGAATCGACGGTGATCGTATCGAGCGGGACGTCAAACGTCCTGTTCATCGTCTTATAAGTATCACAGAAAATGGAATACAATTCCGGAATCATATCCATAATCCTATTTCCCACCAGCCTTAGCGTTCCTTGCCTCTTCGATCTCGTTGCTAATCTTGGCAAGATTTGCCTTCATCTCGGCTCTTACCTTTTTGATATAGCTGTTCATCTCGGGCTTGGTCTCCGATATCGCCTGACGCTTGAGAGCATAGAGTCTCTCACGCATTATTTCATTGGCTTTATCGTACGATTCATTATCTGTTACAAGCCCTTCTTTGTCAAATTCTATGGGGTCTCCGACGACAAAGCGCGTGGGCTTAAACAACTTGTATGAAGTGTGGATATAAACAGGTACGACTGGTCTTTTTGTATAGATCGATAACATGGCAGGACCCTTCATGAAATCGAGGAACTCATCATCGTAATTCATGTGTCCTTCCGGGAAGATAATGAACGGTTCGTTGTTCTTTAATCCGTTCATCATGGTCTTCAGTGATTCCCAGTCAAAACCAGTTCTATCAAGTAATACACAACCCATGGCTTTTTCAAAGAAACCCCATGACTTGTTTACTTCCGCAACGTCTTTAGCTGCAAGGCTTCTGCAGTAAACTCTGCGGAAAACATAGTAGAGCAACGCTGAGTCTATCCACCATGAGTGATTGGCAACGATTACCATTCCCTTATCCATGAATCTCGTACCGCGGGCAAGATCGCCGTTATAAGTAATCTTGGTCCTCATAAGAAGCTTGATTCCCGGCCATGCCGTAGTCTTCATAAAGTTATAAAGGAATCCGGCATACTTCGGACGCTTAAGCTTCTTGCCGTCAGCGATAAGGAAGTTTCTGAGATAGAACTGTCTGTATTCTTCAGTCTTGTTCTGAAGATCAGTTGTAAATGCAGCCGCCCTGTCCTGAAGTGAATCAAGTCCGTCACGGGTCATGTATGTATCAGGATACATAAGGCTTCCGATGAACATCAGGTCACGCTTGCCGGGACCGATCCTTCCGTTATGGAATACGGGAACGATGGGCGCGCCGGAACTTAATGAGATAAGAGCTGCTGCCTGCTTATATTCCATGAGCTTTCCTTCAGTCTCAATGTGACCTTCAGGGAAAATAAGAATTGAATGACCTTTATTGATCTGCTCTACTGCCTGGTTAACTGCATCCATGTTGCCCGTTACTGCATCAACCTTAATGACACCCATTGCCTTAAGGAAGAAAGTAAGCACGGGATTATAAGCATAGAACTGCGCACCTACGAGTACGTATTTCCTTCTGCCCGGGAATGCCAGCAACGCCTCGACATAATCAAGGAATGCCGTGTGATTCATGGCAATGATCACAGGTCCCTTATACTTTTCCTTCTTTTCCTTACGGAGATAGATCTTCTTTATCGGGAAAAGAATGAGCGCAGGAATTATGCTGTTAAGGTAAAGGAGCCATCTAATCAGAAACATCAGGATTCAGACTCCTTCTTCTGTTCAATGAGGTAATCGGCAATAGCCATAGGTGTGATGAGAGGTGTCTCAGTCATGTTGACCGGTCTTCCTGTTACCTCACCTACCTTGGACAGGAGCTCAACATACTGCATTGAATCTCCGCCCAAAGAAATAAAGTTAGATGTCTCGGTAATCTCTGATCTGTCTTTATTCAGGATCTCAGCGAAAACATCACATACCTTGCCGATGATCTCAGTATATTCAGCACTTCTTGTACGTGTAACTTCTTCATCGGTAGGTCTGGTGCATTCGGTTGCAAAGAGCTCAGCTTTCTCAAGCTTAGAAGCAAGTGCCTTACGGTCGATGCCCTTGAAGTTCTCAGGCATGGATCCGATAAGGTTAAGGACCTTAACAGGTCTTTCAGACATAGTAAGCTGATCCATTGAAGCAAATACGCCCTTCAAAGAAGATGCCTTCTCAAATGCACCCATTGAACCGTCATCAGCAAGAACGAGAATCATCTGCTTTTCAGCAGAACCCGGAAGCTGGCAGTTGATCATGGCTTCCTGTGTAAAAGCGCCCTTATCAATCCTTGATTCGATCTCTTCAGGTGAGATATTCTCACCGTTGGGTCCGATGATTACGTCATCAAGACGGCCGATGATGTGAAGACGGCCTGTCTCATCGACAGTAACCTTATCGTTTGTCGGATAGTAATCTTCTGTAAACTCAGTGAACTTACCGTCAACATAGATACCGTTCATTGAGTGTTCCTTAGGGATAAGGAGCTCGCCTGAATCACTGATCTTATAAGCAACGTTGCTGAAGATCTTACCTGTACTTGTACCGCATCTGAACTGTGCCTTTCTTGAAAGCTCAACGCAGATAACGCCACACTCGGTAAGGCCGTATCCTGCATAGATCGAATAACCAAGACCATTCAATACTTCGAGTGTTCTGGGAGCAATAAATCCGCCGCCTGAGATAAGGAATGTGGCTCTCTCACCCAAAAGCTGACGGCGAACTTTCTTGAAGATAATCTTTCTTACGATAATGGGGCCGAGCAAAGGGAAAATATTCTGAAGTTTATTGGAGAACCTGATAGCCTTATTAAACTTCTCAGTCTTTCCCTGCTTTGCAACTTCGCGCTCCAATGAAGCTACAGTCTTATTCCATACCAAAGGAATAGCAAAGAAATGCGTAACGCCGATACGCTTACATACAAACTGGATGCTCTGCGCATCGTACTTGGGGAGGAATACGAATCCTCTTCCAAAGAACATGAACCACATCAGTGTCGCGATAAGACCGAAGATGTGATAGAACGGCAGGAATGCAAGATTATGAATATCAAGCTTTGCATTGTACTGGATAGACTGGTTCTTCCTTACTATATCTTCACTCATCTCAACCTGAAGACAGATTGTCTTACCGCTGTGAGAAATGATCTTAGGCTTTGATGTGGAGCCGGAAGTAATGAGGATGATCTCATCTGCCCACTTAACCATGGACTTATCGAACTTGGTTCCCTTACCAGCAGCAAGAAGATCCTTAACAGATACTGCCTTATCAACACGTACATCTTCGGATACAACGAAAACAGGATTCATTTCCTTGATGATCTCGTTTGTGATGCTGATGTTATGTCTTGTATTAAGCAGGATAGGCTTAAATCCGGCCTGCAAAAGTCCCCAGAACAAAGCTACCCAGTCAGCAGAGTTCTCAAGGAAGATTCCTACGAATTCGGTAGAACCGCCTGCACCGTAAACGGTAGCAGCCTTGGTAAACTCATCTACCCTCTCATAAAGCTCATAGTAAGACATCTTGCAGATGTTGCCGTCTTCGAGCCATTCGCCGAATGTCTCACTCGTAAATCTGTTCTTGATGATCGTGTAGATCGATTCGAATGTCTGCGGAGCTTTTTTAAGCGCAGCAATATTCTCGGTTACAATACTTGAAACCATTTTTCCTCTTTATCCCCAAACCTTCTTTATTTGTTCGCACATCTCAAGAAGCGCAGCCTGTGCCTGAGGCAGGATTCCAAAGTAATCAAGGAATGCGTGAGATACGCCTCTGTATCTGATGTGTGTATTAGGAACTCCGGCTTTATCCAAGAGCCTTGAATAGTACTCAGCCTGGATGCGGAGTCCGTCGTATTCTGCAGTGAAAATGCCTGTAGCAGGCATATTTGAAAGATCAGCATAGATCATGCTGACATCAGGATTACGCTTAACTTCTTCATATCTGCCGCCTGAATAAGCCGTAAGAATGGCTGCCATGAGATCGTTGTTGCCAAGTCCGTCAGCACGGCCGAGCTGGAGTCTTGAGCTGATGAGTTCTTTCTGCTCATCACCAACGTCATACATATCAAGCTTCCAATCGTAGAGATTATCCTGTGAGTAAAGATCTACACAGGGATAGAAAAGTCCGGCATAGCTGAACTTAGCCTCTGTCTTGTTGTCGATGATAGCAGCAAGTGCAAGGTTAGCGCCTGCGCTGTCTCCGAAAAGTCCGATCTTAGAAGCATCAACCTTCAAAGAAGCGGCATTCGCATAAATGTATTCAACAGCTGCAAGGATATCTTCGATAGCAGCAGGATAAATATTCTCAGGTGCAAGGCTGTAATCAACATTGAACACTCTGCATCCTAGGTTCTCTGCTACATAACGGCAGGGTTCTTTATAGAACTCAGCTTTTGAAGCCATGAAAGATCCGCCGTGAACATATACCATTACCGGAAGCACTTCATCTGACTTATCAGCAGGCCAGTATGAAAAGAGCTTAAATGTTCTGCCGCCGCATGTAAGGTCAACTGAATCTTCAGAAATCTGACCCTTGCACATATCCTGACAGTATGTCTTTGTTGTCTGACGCATTCCGGCAACGGAAAACTGCATAGGCATTGACTTCTGGAAAGCATAGATAGCACTTCTGATGAAGAACTCACGAGGGTCCATCTTCCCTGCAAAATCGCCCTCATCAGGTACATTCTTTATAACGATCTTCTGTGCGCCCGTATCAACGGTCTCACCGGAATTAAGGATCTTCTCAACTAACGCAAAATCACACTTATCCATAAATTAAACCTTTCCCAGTATTCCTGATCTGCCAAAAACATAGCTTAACACTAATATGACCAAAAGCGAGATTGCAGCACCCAAAAGCATGAACCATTCCTGATAGTAGAACAGCATCATAATGAGTGTTGCAATGATGTACTTGATAGAACATGTAACGTAATAGACTACGCTTATTTTCTGTCTGTGCCTTATACCGGCAGAGAATACGTTCAATACGGCATGCATGGCAGTAACCCATACATAGATGCCGATAGTCCAGTAGAAGAAATGAGGAATATCAAACCATACAAGGATCGAAAGCGTCAGCATGTAAAGCGTATAGAGCAATGCTGAGATAAGACCGTATGCCCACAAAGATCTCTGGATCCTGATCGTATCCTTTATCGGTCTGAAGTGGGTATTCTTATTGTTATTCTCGTAGATGGTCTTGATGTCGATACCTGTGACCTTCATGCCCTCTTTATGCGCAGTCGCAAGGACATTAAGTTCATACTCATACTTGTTGCCGGGAATATCCTGAAGCCACATGCAAAGACGTGCCGGGAATCCTCTTAAGCCTGACTGGTTATCACGAAGATAAACGCCGGTTACGATCGTATAAACGATCTTGGACATATCGTTACCGATTCTGGACTTGATCGGGATCTTCTCAGACAAGTCTCTCATGCCGAGAACGATTGTATCTGTCTTTCTGGTAAGCTTTGCTACACGCTCGATATCTTCAATGGCATGCTGTCCGTCTGAATCGGCGGTAACGATGTAATCGACTTCCTCGCTTAAGTTATTGCCGATATATTCAAAACCGCGCTTAAGAGCAAAACCCTTACCCTTATTCTCTTTGTATCCGATAACATCAGCGAAAACCGCTGCTCTTCTAAAGAACTCATCGCAGCGCTCACGGCTTCCGTCGTTAACTGCAACTACCTTAAAACCACGCTTGTGCAACTCTTCACAAAGGCGGAGGAACTTCTCGTCCGGATTATAAACAGGCAATAATACAGCTGTCTTCATTAACGGATATTCCTAACACCTTCCTCTTAAACCGTAAAGCACAAATAGGTCCAAGCAAAATTCAACAAGTTATTTTACTATATTTAATAAATAAAATATATAGAAAGTGTCCGACAGGTAATAACCCCAGTTGACTGAAACACACTTTGATTTTGTACATATTTATATATTTGCACGCAAATACTAATAATGTTAATATCTCTTTATCTCATTAAATGAATATTGGAGGATAGAGAAATGTTCTGTACCAATTGTGGAACACAGTTTGAAGATGGTAATGCTTTTTGCCCTAACTGCGGCACAAAAGTTGAATCAGTAGCACAGCCCGTTGAGACAGCACCTGTTGCTGCAGCTCCCGTTGAGGCAGCACCTGTAGAGGCTGCTCCTGTTGAAGCTGCACCCGTTGCAGCAGTTCCCGTTGCTGCTGCTCCTGTAGAGGCAGCACCTGTTGAACCCGCACCTGCACCTGCTCCGGCACCTGCACCTCAGCCCCAGGCAGTTCCCGTACAGCCTGTTCAGCCCGTTCAGCCTGTATATGCTCAGCCTACACCCGTTGCTCCTGTTGGCGGTATGCCTATGGGTCCTGCAGATCCGGGTCTTGCTACAAGCATCCTTGTAATGGGTATCGTTGCAGTAGCTACAGCATGCACAGTATGGTTCGGTTTCCTCGGAATCATCTTCGGTATCATCGGCCTCAACAAGGCTAAGAAGTTCACTGAAGAATGCGGACAGCTCTTCGGTAAGGCTAAGGTTGGTAAGTTCCTTTCATTGGGCGGACTTATCGGTGGTTCTTGTGTAACAGCTTATGTTGTTTTCTACATCTTCATCGCTGTCATCACAGCTATCGCAGAGTACTCCTGATAACTGAAATAAGATCCGATCATATGGGCTGTCTCAAACGAGGCAGCCCTTTTTTGATTTGAATAATTATTTCAGTGTCTGAATTGGACACCAATCAAGGTTCAAAACGTGTCCGAAAACTGCAAAATTCGTAATAATGCATAAATCGGACACGATTAGAGGTGAAAACGTGTCTTCCATGGATTAAATAACCGCTTTGGTCGCAATCACCGGCACACCAGTTCCGGCACAATCAGAAATAAGTACGTCACCGATCTTAACAGGTGCCTTACAGCTGGCCGATGCAATCTCTTTCATAACATCGAAAATCTTATTTTTCGGAACAGGTGACTTGGTCTTACAGCTGACCCTGTCGACATTACCACCTGTAACCTTAATAGTTGTCGTAACAGTTCTTACAGGCGCAACAACCTCAGTACGCGCATATACTTCGCCGCGCTTACAGGTATTCCCTGTTACGCTTGATACTTCAGCACCTTCCATGGTTACGGTAATACGGCAACCCATAGGACAATTAATGCATGTAAGTTCTCTGGTCTCCATATCAGCTCTCCGTAATCGCAATATCTATAATGTCTTTAACGTTCAACAGATCATCTTTTTTCAGGATAACCTGCTCCATCTCTCCGGGAGTGATTATCTGTTTTCTTCTGTGTATTGAGCGCACTCCATCAAGACTGACATCAATATACGAGTCCTTATATACTCCGCCTGATCTGAATCTTATGACAAGATCAGAATCAAGTTCATTTACTCTTACAAACGAAGGAACCGTATAACGGACACCATTACCGTTAGTTATCTGAATAACAGCACCTGATTCAGAAGAGGATGCCTTAACGTATCTTGCAGCGCTCCGTCCTGCCCTTGCTGATTCTTCGGATACATAATCGACGAGATCGTGTACATGCAATACATTGCCGCAGGCAAATATACCGGGAACCGAAGTCTCAAAAGATTCGTTTACCACAGGTCCATTTGTTGCAGGATTGATCTTTACTTCGGCAGCGCGTGACAATTCATTCTCAGGAATGAGACCACAAGACAGAAGCAAAGTATCGCAAGGTATCTCCTGTTCTGTTCCCGGTATAGGCTTCGAACGTTCATCTACTTCAGCAATGACAACAGATGTAAGTCTCTCTTTGCCCTTTATATCAATGACCGTATGAGACAACAGAAGCGGTATATCAAAGTCATCAAGACACTGGACGATATTACGCTTTAATCCGCCTGAATAAGGCATAAGCTCACATACTGCCTTTACCTTAGCACCTTCCAATGTCATACGTCTTGCCATGATAAGACCAATATCACCTGAACCAAGAATAACAACTTCCTTACCCGGCATATATCCTTCGATATTAACAAGGCGTTGTGCTGTGCCTGCTGTAAATACTCCTGCAGGACGAAGGCCGGGAATGTTAAGTGCTCCACGTGGACGCTCCCTGCATCCCATGCAAAGTACGATGGCACTGCACTCTACGGTAAATACACCTTCGGAACTGTTAACCGCAGTAACGGAACCTGATGCTACATTAAGCACCATAGTATTAAGCATGTACTTAATACCAAGGTCATCAAGCTGATCTTCAAAACGCGAAGCATATTCAGGACCTGTCAGCTCTTCATTGAATGTATGAAGACCGAATCCGTTATGTATGCACTGGTTTAAGATGCCTCCCAGTTCACTGTCTCTTTCAAGAATTAGAACACTAAGAGATCTGTCTTCTTTTGCCGCAGCTATGGCAGCTGCAAGACCGGCAGGACCGCCGCCGATGATTACGATATCAGCTTTCATCTTTAGTCCTCCCGTACAGAAGCCTTGAATCTCCGCCGTTCTTTGTTATCGAATCTAGCGGAATACCTAATTCTCTGCTTAATATCTCCATTACACGCGGAGAACAGAATCCTCCCTGGCATCTTCCCATGCCTGCGCGTGTACGGCGTTTTACACCATCCAAAGAACGCGCACCCAAAGGTCGTCTTATGGAATCAATGATCTCACCTTCAGTTATCGTCTCGCAGCGGCAGATAATCTTACCGTAAGCAGGCTCTGCTGATATCAATTCAACGCGTTCTCTTTCTGACAATTCAAACGGTTTCTTAACATCATGACAGATACCATTCCAGGAAGACTTAGGTGAAAGAGAAAGCTTTTCAGCTACTAAAGCGGCCATATACTCACCCACAGCAGGACAAGCCGTAAGACCTGGTGATTCAATACCAACACAGTCAAAAAAACCGGGACAATCAGATGCTTCTTCCATGATGAACTCACCGCCGTCTTCATGGGCACGGAGTCCGGAAAATCCTGTAATAACCTGTTTTACAGGTACACCTTTAATGTTGCGGGCAGAACCTTCAATTACCTTGGCAAGACCTTCAGATGTAACAGGAGCCTCATCCTTGTTATCTGTATCGATCGCTGTCGGACCGATAAGAATATTGCCATGAGCTGTCGGAGTAACAAGTATTCCTTTACCTAAAGCTGTCGGCTGAGGGAATATAACGTGATTAACGAGGCCCTCACATGAACGGTCCAAGAGCATGTAATCACCACGTCTTGGAGTTATGTGATATTTCTTTGAAGATACCAGATTATGGATCTCATCCGAGTGGCATCCTGCTGCATTTACAACAACGGAAGCAAAGAATTCACCAACAGATGTTGTCACCTTGAATCCAGAGTTAACACCTTCAAGTCCTGTAACCTCAGCATCAAACTTAAACTCTACGCCATTCTGATTTGCACATTCAGCCAGTGCGATATTCAGTCTGAAAGGACATATAATTCCTGCAGTCGAAGCATATAAAGCGCAGACAACGTCATCGGAAATATTGGGTTCTAATTCACGGACTTCATCAGCTTCCAAAATCTTCATGCCCGGAACTCCGTTGGCTATACCACGGTTATAAAGTTCTTCTATTCCTGAACGGAGTGTTTCATCAGTACAAACAACAAGTGAACCTATCTTCTTAAAAGGGATATCGAGATCTCTAACAAGAGATGTCATCATCTCATTGCCTCTGACATTCATTTTTGCTTTAAGAGAACCCGGCTTTGCATCGTACCCTGCGTGAACTATGCCGCTGTTAGCTTTGGAAGTACCGCAACAGACATCCTCATCCTTTTCAATCACAAGGACTTTGCAGTCAAACTTAGAGAGCTCACGGGCAATCGCACACCCTGTGACTCCGGCTCCGATTATGATGATGTCATAAGATTCATTCACTGATATTCACCTCTGCAAAAGGACTATAGATTATGCAAATACCTGTAAACTTTGAGAATCTGAATTAGAACGGTCTCATATCTCCCCTAATTATAACCTTCTCCCACTCGGTGGTGCGGAAAGAATATAAACTTCCTGCACCCTTACCGGCATAATCTTCAAACAATGAAGGATATTTATCGTCAAACTCACCCTCAGCCAGAATTATTGCATCACATGCTAATTGTGCTGTTGAACCGGGATATTCAACCATATAAATTTCACCTGATAAAAAGTAAGGGAATACTGTAGGATTATGGCGGACGCATCTGTTTGCAACACGAATTGTCTTAACAGCTTCTGCAGTCTCCTGAGCCTGACGGAAATCGTCAGAATCAATTGAACCCAGATCCGGATAGTGACCATAGTAAGTAAGAACATAATCATCAAGAGTTGAGTGATCAAACGCTTTTACTGTGGCTATCGAATCCATTGTCCCAATATTATCAGGATTGGAAATCCAATTAAGATAAACCAGACATGCTAAAGGATCAGAACAAGTCGACGGCATGTAAACATATCTGCTGTATTCCTCTATATAGTCTTCACTCCAGCATGCATATTCACCTTCGGAATTCTCAAAAGTATTTACGGCAATATAATTTGCTTCCCTGCAATTAGCTTTCAATGAACTGATATGGGAATTATCACCATTCTCATACAGATAATCACACTGGCCGCAGAATGCACCTACATAACCGGATTCTATGGGTAAGTATGCATCCTTTGAATCAGGAACTATGTTATTAAAATCCGACGGAATCAGGTCTTCCAAGTACCACTCGTTTAAAACCTTAAGACCGTCAGAATAACCGGGCTGGGTAGCGCGGCAATATCCTTGAGTGAATACATTCATTTCATCAATGTTCGTATCAAGAAATGAATCGATCAAAGGTTTGCAGCTGACATTAGGTTCATTATCTACCATAAAAGGTATCATTTCAGAAGCGTCTTCACCGAGCAAAAGATCTGCATTATCGCGGAAAGCGATAAGACAGTTATGGAACTCTTCACGCGTCGAAGGCACTTCAAGACCCAATTTATCCAGCCAATCTCCTCTTATGAATGTGATTCTTGTCTCGTTATATGGTCTTCTGGCCTTGAGATACCACACTTCAGAATAATCATCACTGCAATAGTGGATATTCTCTTCACCAAGCAAATCCGTAAGATACTGCATTGAAGAACCATAAGCATCAATATAAGATGCGATGTTTATGACCGAACCCATCCTGTAATAAGTAGTCAGGACATTATAGTCATAGGAATATGCAAGGTCAGGAACAACACCTGACGGCTGACCGTGAGTGGCGTAAGGAATGAATTCAACATTTATATTGCAGTCATTTAGAACGGAATCATGGATATACTTCTCAAGCTCAGCATCAGTCGAGGAAGAAAGAACGCTTATCGTTCTTGTCTTGGAGAACTTCATTCCGTCAAAATCATTATTATTGGGTTTACAGGAACATAATGCAAAGGCAAACGACAAAACAAGGACCAGTGAAATTGTCCTCATAAGAAGAATTCTGAGATTTCTGCTTAATCTGTCAGCCATATACTTTACCCGTATAATAACCTTCAATTCTTGAGACATCAGATTTCAATCTACCGGCCCTGTCTGCTCTTCTGCCTTCATCAAATGCATAACAACCGGTTGACTCGCAATACCAGACAGAATATAACTTGCCCGTGATCACATCATATTCAATTATCACGCTTCCGTTTCCGATCAAAGCCTTAACATCATCAGACAGCATAAGATCAACTACTGATGCGGAAGAATCAGGAACCAGTGAGTCGTAAGAAACGGCATAGAATGAATGTACCTTGGGATCCAGATTTACCTCATGCCAGTTGACACCCGTAACATTTGCAAAATCACTTAATTCGGAAATCTTCTGACCATAGTCAGCAGAATCCATGTCAGAAGTCATCGCTGCCCATGTTCCGTCAGATGTCAGAGTATCGATATTGGATTGAAGAGCTATATAGATCTCGCCTGCCCTGCCGTCTAACCGGTCAAGTTCTTTTACTGCTTTATACTTCGGGTAGTAATTCATTACAGACATAGCAAGGAACACTGCGCAAAGACCGAAGCAGCACAAACTAAATACATTGCTCAGGTTTATATTCTTTATCTTCTTATCACCGGCAGGATTTATCTTCTTATCAACATTAAAGTTGGCGAAAAGGATAAGCATAAACATGTTGTAAGGAAGCTCAGACAAATGATGTTCCTCAACACACGAGAATGCGCACACAGCGAGAATAACTGCTCCATAAAGATACTTCTTATGTTTTATCTGGATAGTTGTCATGCAAAGCAAATAGAACAACAATACCAGGACACCGTAAATAATCAGGAGATTAATATAAGAACAGTCAAGGAAGTTATAGAATCCGTCGGCCGAAGAATCCATACCGTAATTTTGTATTCCGGATGAAAACAAATGGATTCCGTGTTCAAGCATGCCTCTCTTAGCAAGACTCAATCGTCTGTGGAGCAGATCATTAAAAGTCATAAAGAAAGGACTTGATACCGTGAACAAAGCAGAAAACAAAATGCAGAAAGCAGCAAGGATAACATATGAATACTTTACGCACGCATTAAAGATCTTTATGACTATGTTTTCTTTAGCTTCCGATGCTGATTCTTTGGATTTATAATTTTTGGAAATCGATGGCCATATCTTCATAACTGCAGCACAGAAGAGCAAAATGAATATGCAAAGCAGAGCTGTCTTAGCCGCTGTCAGAGTGTAAATAAATATGTTAAGACCAGCAAGACCGAATATCTCTCCCCAGGTGATCTTTTTGCCACGCACCCAAAGATACGGAGCGATAATCCAGAAATAATGCGCACCGAAATCCGTGGATGAAGAGTTGTTCATCTTCGATACGCTGAAAGTGTTATCTCCCAGTAGAACAAACTGACGTTCCTGATTGTCAGCAACGAATAAACCATAATTGTTCAAAAAAGTCTCGTAGAGGTTATTTACTATCATGACAAGGTTACCGCAGATACCTGAAAGAAGTATCTTATCGGCACTTACGCCCATACCGGCTACAGCAGCTGCAGAAGCAAGAAGCACAACATTGTTGCCCGTAACAAAATTGAATACGGCACCAAACACTATTGCCAAAAGCGGTAAAACAGCCTTTTTCCTGTCTTCAAAATATGCAAATAAAACACGGCAGAGAGCAACCAGGGACAGACCAATGGTACCGACGACATATAACATATCCATAACCGGAAAATAAGACATGGTCAGTTTGCATGCGTAACTTGCAATAAACAAAAAGAGAGCAATGACAAAGATAATATCGACGACTTTTTTAGACTTCTTGCCGATATCCGTAAGATCAAAATTCAATTGCTTTGAACTGCTGCCCATTAAACTCTTGTCATTCCTAAATAATTATTGATTATAGCATTAACTTAACAATCGTTCTGCCAATCTTTCAGCGCCCCGTCCGTCAACAAGATGCTGCATGTTATAAGACATCTTAGTTCTGGTATCAATATCAACAATTAGTTTCCTGATACACGATTCGAGATTTGATATGAACTTCTCATCAAACCTGCAATCTCCACTGTTATGCATGATTCCAAGCTTATCAAACAGTTTAGCTGCCGGGATCTGGTTATCAGCCAACGTATAAACGATAGTCGGAACACCGCAGGCACAAAGTTCATAAAGAGTCGAACCTGAAGCCGACACAGCTATATCGCAGACTCTCATAAGATCTGCGATATGCTGTTCATTTACATGAAGGACCACATTTCCCTTCTCCATCTTCTTGATCTCATCTATTCTGGGATTTAACGCACCGATTATAAAATGAAATCTGATTGACGGAAGCAAAGGACAAATCTCACTAATAATCCTCTCTGAAATACGTGCAGGATCAGAACCTCCTGCAGAAACAAGAATATCAGTAACGCTATCCTTATTTTCATGCGGAGCCTGATTCCTGAATTCATCACGAAGCGGAGCAAATTCAGGTGTCAGTAAAAGCTTGGTCTTAGTATTCTCATATCCTGAATAATAATATTCTGATGCAAAGACATTGTAGTTGATAAGGAAATCAACATCCCAGACCTTTTCATTCAGATCGTCGACATAAGCTGTCTTTACAAGTTTTCCCAGTTCAGCAAAGTAGCGTTCCGTTACGAAATAACTGTCAATAATAAGCAACGAAGGATTATATAAAGATACGATTGAAGTAAGTTTATTTATCTCACCTTCCATGTCGGAAAAATCAGTATCAAGGACCTCACAATCAAAGCCTTTGGAAGATATAAGAACATAAGATTTAGTATCAGCAGTAACAAATCTTACTGTCTCACCTTTAGCTTTAAAAGCAGATGCAACAGACAGACAGCGCATGACATGTCCGGAACCGGTCTTCTCATTCGCATCTGCCCTGATCAGTATCACTTATCAAACCTCAAATCCGTAAACAGTAAAAGGTCCGTTTGTTCCAATCTCACTGAATCCCAGTCTTTCAACTAATGCTATTGAAGGCTTGTTGTCGTTATGTATCTCAGCTATCACTTTCTTAACCGACCATTTGGCAACAGCATAACCTGCAAGACACATAACTCCTTCAGTTGCATAACCCTTATGCTGAGCATCCGGTGAAAGCAGATAATTAACTTCTGCCGTATCACCATCAATCACAATGCCGAATACACCGACACGATCACCCGATTCACTCTCGATACACATCCAGTCATATCTTGAATCATTATTCAGATATGAATCCTTATACCAATTAAGATGCTCTTCAAGGCTGATCTTGTGAGGATTTTTAAAATAGCGGTATACATCAGGATCAGAACGCCACTCAACAATGAGCTCGGCATCCTTGTCTGTAATTTCACGGAAGGTCAGTCTGTCAGACTCAATAACATCAATATCTTTAGCCATAATGTCACTCTAATTCATCCAGGAATTCCTGAGTAATGGGCTGTCCGAACTTTACGGCAGACTTTGCTTTCTTACCAAGCATCTGTTTAAGATACTTAGGCCTTATACCATTACTAGGCCTTACACTCCTGACGTTTTCATTTGTTATCTCGTCACCAACATTAATATCTTTAACTGCAAAAAGACTGCGTCTGAAAACTGTTGAAGCCTGTTCTTTTTCAGAAAGTGAATAATCAGGACCTCTAGAAATTGCACGGGCATTGTTGGCATCTTCTACCATCTTTGCAAACCCGTCCATGGTCATGCTGAAAGCACTGTCAGCGCTTTCAACGCCATCGATCTTAACATGCTTCTCAATTACCTGTGCACCTAAAGAGACAGCGACTACAGCTCCAATACTTCCGAAACTGTGATCTGAAAGACCAACAGGAACACCGAATCTATTCTTCATATCAGGAATGTTTCCTAAATGCATGTCTTCCCAGTTAGCAGGATATTCACTGCAGCATTTAAGAAGGACAATCTGATCATTGCCAACTCTTCTGCAGGCATCTACGGCATCCTGAATGTCTTCAGGAGTAGCCATTCCGCATGACATAATCATCGGCTTGCCTTTTGAAGCCGTATATTCGATCAAAGGAACATCATTAAGTTCAAAGCTTGCAATCTTATATGCTTCAACGCCAAGTTCTTCAAGGAAATCAACAGCTGCAGGATCAAAAGGCGTCGAGAGGAAATCCACTCCGCACTTCTCACATTCTTCTTTAATAGCCTTATGCCACTCATATGGAGTTCCGGCTTCCTTATAAAGATCATGGAGCTTATAACCGTCCCAAAGACCGCCCTTTATCTTAAAGTATTCGTTATCACAATCGATGGTAATGCTGTCAGCAGTATAGGTCTGGATCTTAACACAGTCGGCACCGGCCTTTGCGGCTTCACGCACTATCTGAAGTGCAGTATCAAGACTTCCGCCATGATTGGCACTCATCTCTGCGATTACGTAGATACCGCCTTTGTTTATCTTTTTAAATATGTGAAACAATTTAATACTCCTGAACTAATTGCTATAAGACAGTTATTTAATATTTCTCTTAAATACCGGATCTACTTTTCCGCCTATGAGGATATCGTCAACCGAATCCTTATCAACAGCCTGACGGATCAGTGCAAAAGCTTTATCTGTCGCATCAAGATATGCTTTAGCTTCTGCCTCTGTATGATGGGAATTCAGGAAATATATTGCAAAAACAAGAATTCCATTCTGAATCATTGTCTGCGAATATACCGACTGGATATCAAGGTAAGACAGTGAGCCATGGCCTTCAAAGGCAATTCCGCAATGGGCAGGCATACCGCTGACTGAAAGGATATCGTTAAGATCATACTTATCGATCCTTTCCTGGATACCGTCTCTCATCATCGTACCTATCTTATTGATATGGTCATAAAAACCAGGGGTTGAAAGAATCTCAAGTGTTGCAAGAGATGCGGCCATCGCTATGCTGTCTCCGCCAAACGTTGTGGAAACAAATACTCCCTGCTCGATCTGCTCAAGAAGATCTCTTCTTCCTGCGACAGCCGAGATAGGATATCCGTTTGCCATTCCTTTACCGAAAGCTACGAGGTCAGGAGATACTCCAAATACTTCCTGAGCTCCGCCAAGCGCATAATGGAAACCGGATACTACTTCATCAAAGATCAGAATAGCACCGTATTTATGGGCTAATTCTTTTACACCATTAAGATATCCGTCCTTAGGACCGTTACTTTGAATGGGTTCAAGAATAACAGCAGCTACATCATTAGCCTTAAGTTTATTCTCAAGATCTTCAAGATCGTTATATGTGAAATTAATGGTAAGATCGCATACTGCTTTAGGTACACCCTTATTATTCTGTGACGCACCGATAGACCAGTCATGCATTCCGTGATAACCGGACATGAGAACGATATCTCTGCCTGTATAAGCTCTGGCCAGACGGACAGCTGCTGTAGTTGCATCACCGCCGTTTTTAACAAAGCGCACCATTTCAGCACACGGTATTATCTCACAAAGTTTTTCAGCAAGTTCAACTTCAAGTTCTGACTGCAAAGAACCGCTGGCGAACTTATTAACCTGTGATATAACAGCAGCATTTACTTCAGGATCATTGTAACCAACTGTAATTGGACCCAATGCGCACATAAAATCTATGAATTTATTACCGTCTACATCATAGATATAGCATCCTTCACCGTGATCCATATAACTCGGAGCTGCTCCCCTGCAGAAATAACGGTAAGACTTGCTGTATGTCTGGGCAGCAAGCGGAGAGACTTTTACTTCTCTTTCAAGAAGGGCTTCAGAATTTTTAAAACTTTGCATATCTATACCTCCACAAGAAAAGCAGATTACTTCCCTGCTTCTACTATGTGATCTTCACGAATGGATTTCTCCAAGCCTTCATTGCGCGTAAAACGCTCATTGATCTTCTTTACATCGGGATTCTCTTTCATAAAATCAAGAATATCCGTATATGTAAATTCATCTCCCTTATCAGTAGATAAGAAATGACGATAAATATGTTCAACGACTTCAAAGTCTTCGGGTTCATCTACAGTCCAGCGGTGATTGCCAAAGTATCCGATCGGAGACTCAAAATTCTGAAGTTTAAATACCTCAGGTCTTCTGACTATGAACTGGGTGACATGTTCACGTTCAAAAGAATGCACAGCCTCTTTCCATGCCTTCTCAAGTGCAGAGAACTTCATGATCTCAAGATCGAGACCATCTGCAAAAGATTCACTCGTCATAGCCATATAATCAGAATCAGGCTTTAATTCACTGATTGCTTTATCTAACAGGCCTGCATCAAAGCAGGGACAATCAGCAGTAAGACGAATTACATATTCAGGTCTGATAAGTTTGGCTGACTGATAAAAACGGTCAAGAACATCATCTTCAGAACCTATGCCTACCCGGATACCGATATCAGAGCAAAGCTTAAGTATAGGCAGGTTATTCTTTTCTATAGAAGTAACAACCATTACCTCATCAACCATTTTGCTTCTTTGAACACGCTCGATCATACGCTGGAGAGCGGGTTTACCGCAAAGGTCCTTTAAAACTTTATTGGGCAATCTTGTTGATCCGCATCTTGCCTGGATCATAACCAAATATTTCAAATAATCACCTCTTAACCCAAAGACTGGGAATAATCAAATCAGCAGAAATGCCGGAGAATTTAGTATCTATCTCATCAAAGATACTCTCATCTATATCTTTCCGGAATGAAGCTATATCCATCTTTAACTGTTCAATGTCTCTGACGCCAAAGACAAGGTGATCTACAGCTTTCTCACGTTTTACATAACCCATGGCAAGATCAATACGGGAATACCCGGTCTGCTCACAGATCTTATCCAGCTCGGATAAGATGGGTTTAGCCTTAATAAGGTTTTCAGGAATCTCATCATCTCTTAAGCGGATAAGTCCCTTAACAAAAACGGTACGGACATCAATATTAAAGCCATTGTCTTTACCTGTTTTAAATACACCGGATTCTTTCATCCTGTGATCGAAAATGCTGTAAGGCGCCTGAATACAGTTAATATTCGAATTGGTAAAACAAGCCATTGCCTCATCAGGATAATAAACAGATACGCCGACCTTTTTGGCAAGGCCTTCCTTCTGCATTACACTGATAGCTTCCAGAAGTTCAGGATCAAATGCATATCTGGAACTATGAAAATAATAAGCATCTACATAATCAGTATTAAGGGTTGCAAGTGATTTCTGAAGATTACTGCGGATTACATCAACATAATCTTCTTTCCTGCAGTCATCAAGAACATTCGGAAGATGCTTTGTACTTATATAAAGCTTCTCTCTGTTTATTGTCTTACGGGAGAGAAATTCACCGACTATTCTCTCAGCGTCACCATAAGCCGTAGCGGTGTCTATCGCATTAATGCCGTTCTGAGTAGCATAATCAAGACAGGAGATACAGTATTCGGGATCCTTTTTGGGTGTATTAAACACACCATAATCCATACCAAACTGAACAGTACCTAAACACAGTTCCATAATTATGCTCTCTTATAATTCTCTACAACTTTCGTTACTGCATGGATAACATCTTCAACGTCACTGTCAGTAAGTCTCGGATATAACGGAATACTCATTATTCCCTTATATACTTCTTCCGCATTAGGACAAAGACCCATTTCATAACCGCGATGCTGATAATATGGGAACCAATAAACAGGAACATAATGGATCTGACACTGAACATTCTCAGCAGACATTGCATCAAAGAACTGTCTTCTTGTGCAGGTAAGTTTATCCAGATCCAGACGGATAACATAAATATGTCTGCATGTATCAGACTCAGGAATCTCTTTCTGAATGATTATGCCTTCCAGATCCTTAAAAGCTTCATCATATCTTTTGGCGATCTCTTTACGTCTGGCAGCAAACATATCGAGTTTATTAAGCTGACTTAAAAGCAGAGATGCCTGGAAATCTGTCATACGGTAGTTAAAACCGAGACTGATCTGCTCGTAATACCATATACCTTCATGAGGAGCGCCTTCCATCATGCTCTCATCATGAGTAATACCGTGCGTATGAGCAAGGACAAGCTTCTTATACAGTTCATCATCATTGGTAGTAATGGCGCCGCCCTCACCACCTGTAATCGTCTTTACAGGATGGAAAGAGAATGTGGACATGTCAGCCAGAGAACCGACCTGCTTACCCTTATACTTGGTTGCCAATGAATGAGCAGCATCCTCAATGAATATGAGATTATACTCGTCACAGATCTTGCGGATCTCATCATACTTAACAGCCTGGCCGGTATAATCAACCGCAATAATTGCTTTTGTCTTATCTGTGATCTTTGAACGGATGCTGTCAGGATCGATATTATAGGTTTCAGGATCAATATCAGCAAATACGGGTGTACCGCCGCAATAAATAACACAGTTTGCCGAAGCAGCGAATGTCAGAGGTGTAGTGATGACTTCATCACCGGGGCCGATTCCTGCAGCTATACAGGAACAATGCAAAGCACCTGTACCGTTACTTACAACAACAGCATGTTTTGCACCTACATATTCAGCCAGTTTTTTCTCGAACTCGGCAACTCTCGGACCGCATGTCAGATACGGCGAATAAAGAGTGTCGACTACTGCTTTTACATCATCATCATCGATCCACTGACGGCCGTAAAAAATCTTTTCCTGTCTTACCGGTGTACCACCATTTATAGCTAATTTTTCCATACACTTACCTTCAATTGCTTATATTTCAAAGATTTTTAATTATTATATCAGAATATCTCACGCCTTTTAATTATTTTAATTAATATATATACGCCAAGAACGGCACCTAAAGCCCATCTTAAGAGCCATAAATCTCTGGTAAACCAATACAAGACGCATGTCAGACAAACGACAAGGAACCCAGGAACAAACTGAACGATCCTGAACGGGAACTCCCCCGGATTGATCCTTTTGGCACATATAAAATGGAAACCGAATTGCAGTCCGTGAGCAATGGCAGTAGCAATAACAGCTCCCAAAATGCCCCATTTACTAATAAACACATAATTCAGAACAATGTTGCATACAGCAGCCAGAGTGGTTCCTACTGCAATAGTCTTCGTCTTCTTATGGTAGAACTCATAATTTACAGGGAAACTGTAAAGAAAAACAAAATAGAAACCTATCGCAAACAACGGAATAAGGTCTGTTCCCTCCCAGAAACTCTCTTTGGCGTAAAAATGGAATACTTCTTTTGCCAATAAGATGAAGCCCATCGTTAGTATCGTATACAACTCAATATAATTCCTGGCATGTGTTTTGATGTTATCCGTCTGCTTGAGTTTTGTATATTCATAATAGAAAGGCACCCAGCTGTTATTCAAAGCACTCCAGATTGAGCTTAATACTGCACCGAACGTACAAGCCAGTGAATATATACCTGCAGCAGAATTATCAATAAGCCACTGGATCATAATCCTGTCACTCTGATTCAAAACTATTCCTGCAAGAAGATGAAATATCGTAGGAATCGCAATGGGAAGAGTGAATTGCCAATAAGTCTTATCGTAAACTGCCTTGCCGCTCTTAAAAATGTACAAAAACAATACAAGACCAATGATTGTATATACAGCTGACTGGCCGACCAATCGTCCCCAGTAATTTGTTTCTTCGGGAAGCATACTGATCAGGAATATTGATAAACCGACAGTCAGTACGGCTACAGTAACAGAAAGGATAAAATTCTTATCAGCTTTGAATTCATACGTAAACTTTGAATTCATAAATGTGACTACATAAAGTCCCCATCCGTGAGCAAGACCAATAAGGACCATCGGAATGCTAATACTGAACCAATTCGAAAAAACAAAAGCTCCGGCAACTGTTACAACGGAAAAAAGCAGATATGCTATCGTCGAAAGCCAAAGTACACTTGATTGAAATCTCGACTGTTCTTCTTTGCGGTAATTAACTATCGCCAATGCAACGGTTCCGCCTGCCTGCAAAGAAAAAACGGTAGAAGCGATCTGAACCCATGTAAGATAAACAGAAGCTATACCATAATTACTTGTGCCAAGCATATGTGAAAATACAGGTCCTGTAAAAAAGGTCAGTCCCTGCAAGACTATCGTGCTGGCGATATTAAAAATGGCTACCTTGTTTCTGCTTTTATCCACGACCAATTACCATAACAATCAATTAATGATGTTCTTCAATTTACTCAAAGTATCATTTAACTCAGCTTCTGATCCGGGCATATAAAACCTTTTGCTTTCATATAGAGCAGCAACTCTGTCAAATACATAATCCGATTCATTAAGTTCTTTACTGTTAATTCTGTCCAGACAAACAACAACAGGTTCCTGATTCAGAATAAGCTTAGGATTTACTATTGCCGAAGTACATGTTGATACAAAGGCACAACCATCAAGATCCATATTTACAGCCAAGATTTCAAAAGGAATATATGAATAAACAGACTTTATGTTTTCAGAATATTTATCCTTGGGAGATCTCGGATGCAGCTTTACGATTACTTTTTCCGATCCAACTGCTTCAACTACTTTATTCAGCAGTTCCAGCTGATACTTTTCTGATTCAAGATCTTCATCATAGCAACTTTCAAGAAAAACAACCTTGTTTGAATATACTAGTGTTTCTTCAACATTGAAGCCGAAGACATTATTCAACAAAGCCAGTAAATCCTTATCATCGTAAAATTTCGGAATAGCTTTAACAGAAATATTATCCCAGGAACTTTTTACTACACTTGGCTCATAAACATAGAGTTCCCTGCAGTCTTCCGGATAATATGAATGAAAGAAGAAATGGGAAAACGTCTTTTTGGATTTACTCTTTTCAGTTAAGGAATAGTATTCGCAGATTCCTTCTTCATATAATGAGATCCTTACTGAAGGATTCAACCGTTTGGCAGCATAATAGATCTCATAATTCCTAAGGCTGACACCTGAAGCAAAGATACATTCGTAAGATTTCAGATCACTGGGCATCATTCCGGGGATCTTTTTAACATCCATGGCGTTCTTTATTCTGACCATCATTCTTTTAAATGAATTCTGTCTTCCGGTTATATCAGGCAGCAATTCATAAGAATACACATTTTTAAAGACCTTACTGCTTTCAACAGCACTCTTGTACTTATCAAGATTTGAAAGGATATAAGCATCACATTCAACATCTTTGAAAACCGTTTTACTTAAAACGATAGCATTCAATAACTGTGATGAAGTCATTATCAGAAATAAATACATAAACGATTATTTCTTCCCCCTCATCATTTCATCAACAAGTTCTTCGAACCTGCCACAAAACATCTCGTTATTGCTGGCGAGTCCATTCTTCATCCCATTAACGATCGAATCATAGTTATCAATCGTATCTCCGAGTTTAGTAACATCTTCGACAACGATGATATTCCCCTGTCTTTCTGCTACTGCACGCGCAAAATCAAGCTGATGGTTATTGACATGCTCATCATGATCTTTCATACGGGGTACGACGACCGGCACCTTGCCAATCTGAAGAGGCATGATAAAGCTTGAAGGACCACCATGAGTAATAACAATTCGTGCTTTATCAACAAGCTCAACCATCGTCTTATAAGGATATAGTTTGCTGAACTTGGCACTTTTGGGCTCATAAGTCGAAAAACCGGACTGGATAACAACCTCCTCGTCATGCGTTGAGGCCCATTCGTCCATATAGCTAACAAGTCTGTTGAACTGCTGCTCATGTGTGCCGACTGTTACAAATATCATCACTTATCCCCAATCAGAATATCGAACCTAAATTAACGGCCTTCTTATAGACCTTTTTCATCTCATCCCACTGTACGATAAACAGATCCGTGACAGGATAACAGAGTTTTCCTGATATCGTGGATTTATCAATACGGTCAAAGACTTCAATATATACGGTCTTTGCTCCCATCATCTTGCCGATCCAAAAGAAAGGTATGGCAGGAGCAGCACCGGAAGAAACAATAACATCCGGTCTTTCCTTCTTAAGTATTTTTATTGCACGGTGAGTATTGATGAAAAAAGCCTTTATACTTCTGTTGCTTGGAAAATAAACCGGATACATCGTCTCACCTTCAAGCAAAGATCTGGCATCTTCTTTATCAAAAGTACACCAGAAGCGTTCCTTGCCTTCCCAGAACGGCTTTAACATATATAAGTGAGTAAGGTGACCACCGGATGAACCAACTAAACAGACTTTCATTTACATTGCACCCTTATGCGTAAAAATCACCTTGATAGTCTTAAACAGGATCTTTAAGTCCAAAAGCAGGCTCCAGTTAACGATGTAAGATGTATCAAGTTTAACTACTTCCTCAAAATCAGTAATCTCGCTTCTGCCATTTACCTGCCACATACCTGTTACACCAGGCTTAACGGACATTCTTGCCCTATGATGGAAACGATACTTCTCATATTCATCAATCGTAGGCGGTCTGGTACCGACAGTAGACATTGAACCGCCAAGAACATTAAAGAACTGCGGAAATTCATCAAGGCTGGTCTTTCTTATGAACTCACCTATACCCGTCTTCTTGGTGCCGTCAGGAAGGATCTCATTACCGATTATTCTGGGATCAAAGTCCAGCTTGAACATCATACCGTCTTTGACACGGTTCTCATCCATAAGCTCTTTCTTACGCTCTTCAGCATCCATATACATCGAACGTATCTTATACATCTTGAATCTCTTACCATTCTTACCGATTCTTTCCTGGGCAAACAAGATCGGTCCTGGAGACTTAGACTTAATGATCGGTCCTACGATTGCAATAATCAGCAAAGCAGCAATGCTTCCGAAGATTCCTGCAAAGATATCAAAGACGCGCTTTATAAAAAGCTGAAAAGGCGAAGCAAAACTGATCGACGTGGTAAGAACCGTAGTTCCGCCGAGCTGCTCCGAAAAACGCTTGATCTCATCGTGCCTGAAGTTCTTAACATGGTAATGAGTAGGAATTGCCATCAGAGTGCACTTATCCATCAGCTCAACGACTTTCTTATCAGCGATGGAAGCATCTATATAAACAGAATCGACCCACTCACGGACTATATAATCAGCAGCGCTGTCCAAATTGGCTACAACCGGAACACCATTTACACTGTCAATCTTCGAATCATCCGTAAGAATAACGCCTGTTATCTTATAATTTGCCGTCTTGTCCTTTGAAAGCTTATCAAGAATAGATTCAGCTTCATCAGAAGATGTGACAACAAGCATGTTATTCTGCTTCTCAAACTTAATTCCTAACTTGGATACAACGATCTTGCATATAATTCGCACCAGATAACCGAACAAGAAATGGAAAATGAACGTCAGGAACAAAATAATACGCGAATAAGCATCACCACTCTGCGTAGCAAACATATATATTGTTGTAATGGCAAAAACCAGAATGCTGTGCTTGAAACTATCTACGATTTCAATGTAATATCCCCTATTCAAGACATCATGCATCGAATCGTTAAAGACCAGAACAATTAAATCAACCAATATCAGATTGATACCCATGGTCTTATAAAGAGGATAAGCATACGCAAAAATACTATGACGGATATACACTGAAACAATATATACGACCTGCAGGCAGATCATATCAAGCAGCATAAACCCTATATTTTTAGCCCAACCCTGGACATTGCGTTTATACAAGGCACCTTCTCCTCAAATCAAACTTAATCATATAATTATATAATATTTTAATTATATATAGGGATTTTTTGATTATTTAGAAACAAAAGAGTCCGCCAATAGGCGGACTACAAAACTCACTACAATAAATCAGATGACTTATACTTGATCAAAATATTAAACTGTACTTTTATTAAAACAACATTTCTTAAAAATATTCAATGGATAATCAAATATTTTTACTGACATAAGAACAACAGATAAGATTATAGCTATAAATAAGTACGCAACTTTTCCCAAAGCAGATATAGCGAATAAACGATTAACACCAATAAAATCAACCAAAAACACGTAAATAGGCCAATGCCAAAAATAGACATTCAAAGTTCGTGAGCCTAAATTCGACAGAACAGGGACTCTGCAATTAGGGGTAATAACTAAAATACTAAAACCAGTAAGTATCGTGATTAAATAGCATAAAAGTCTATAAAGAGGTCCATAGACAACTATTATGTCAGAGAATGGATTTCGACCTGTAAAAAGAGGTCGTAAGAAATACACATCATCTAATCTAAAGAAGCATAAATAAATCCATAATGAAAAGATAGTGATCGATATTGGCAATAAAAATTTATAATGCTTTTTGATAAAAAGAATAACACTTTGCTGATTAATAGCTGTTCCTAATAAAAAATAAGGCAAAAACACGAAAATCCTTGAGATATACAAAAAATCACCAATTGTCTTATCATACCCAATAAAACAAGCTAGTAGTAAGCTGAAAGCGATAAGAAACTTCTTATTAATGCCCTTAAATATATACATCAAAAGTTGATAGGTTGCTATCGCAAACATAAACCACGGAATACCGGCATCACTCAAAAAAGAAAAATCTATGGAATTATTGATTATAAGATTCACAATTGAAATACAAATCTTACATGCAAAACCACAACAAGCATAAAACACAATCTTTTTTCTACAATTTTCCTCATTATAAAAAAGCCCAGATATAAAAATGAATACAGGCATATGAAAAGAATATATAAAAAGGAAAATACTTTTACTTACCGACGATGCTGATGTAAATGGATCAACAAAATGACCTATGACCATTAATATGATCATGAAAAACTTTATGTTATCCCATAGAGCTGTTCGCGGACTAGTATAACTCGTCAATAAACTATTATCGTGAATACTCATATAACTCTAGTCAAATATTAAACTTATCGATAAATAGAAAAATTTAAAATGTTATATTACAAAACAACATATAAGGAAAATCTAATTCCTTCAAATGTTGAACTGAATACTCTCATAGAAAGAAAAAACACTACTTAATTCTACCATCAGCAACTGCTTTAAGATGCTCACCATAAGGACTCTTGCCATAAGCTTTAGCAGATTCCATAAGTCTCTCTTTATCAATAAATCCATTTCTATAAGCAATCTCTTCTGGTGCTGATATGGTAACTCCCTGCCTAGTCTGTATCATCTCAATAAACATTCCTGCTTGTAAAAGGCTCTGCATAGTTCCAGTATCAAGCCATGCAAAACCGCGAGTCAAAATCTGAACATCAAGCAAATTGTCTTTAAGATACATTTCATTTAGAGATGTAATTTCCAATTCACCACGAGCGGAAGGCTTAATTTGCTTTGCTCTTTCACTAACTCCGGCAGGATAGAAATACAATCCGGTTATAGCGTAGTTCGATTTAGGAATATCAGGTTTTTCTTCAATACTTAAGACCGATCCAGACTCATCAAATTCAACTACACCGAATCGTTCAGGATCAGGTACGTAATATCCAAATACTGTAGCTCTTCCGTTCTCTTCAGCATTTTTTAATGCGTTTTTAAGAATAGGTCTGAAACCCATTCCATAAAAAATATTATCTCCAAGCACCATAGCACCAGCTTCACCATTAAGAAACTCTTCACCTAGGATAAATGCCTGAGCAAGCCCGTCAGGACTAGGCTGAACTTTATATGAAAGATGTATGCCAAATTGGCTGCCATCACCTAATAATGCTTCAAATCTTGGTGTATCTTCTGGTGTTGAAATAATAAGAATATCCCTTATACCAGCTAACATAAGCGTAGATAAAGGATAGTAAATCATTGGCTTATCATAAACAGGCAACAATTGTTTAGAAGTTACTTTTGTCAACGGATATAAACGTGTTCCGGATCCTCCAGCCAATATTATTCCCTTCATACCAAATCACCTCCTATTATCACTTCCACTTAGTAGCCCAGGAAAAATCCTGTGCTTCAAAACTTTCATGCTTTTCGTCCTTCTCACTTGTCTTATAAGGAACATCAAGTTTAGGCCACTCTACTGCTATAGTCTCATCGTTCCATGGAATTCCACCTTCTGACGAAGGATCATAAACATCAGTACATTTATATTGAAACTCCGCCACATCTGTTAAAACAAGAAATCCATGCGCAAACCCTTCCGGGATATATAACATATTCTTCTTTTCAGAACTTAATATTACACCTGCCCACTGACCATAGGAGTCAGAGCCAGGCCTAACATCAACTGCAACATCATATACTTCGCCCTTAGTGACACGAACGAGTTTACCTTGTGTGTGTTCCTTCTGAAAATGAAGTCCTCTGAGAACACCCTTGGTGCTTGAACTTTCATTGTCCTGGACAAACTCTTTATCTATTCCTGCGGCAACAAAATCACTTTTCTTAAATGTCTCCATGAAATATCCACGGCTATCACCAAATACCTGAGGCTGTATGACAATTACTCCAGGTAATTTTGTATTCTCGAATGTAAAAGCCATTACAATTCTGCCTCCACTAAGTATCTGCTAACTGCATCTTTCCAATCAGGCAAAGGAGTAAAACCAGATTCAACAAGCTTACTCTTGTCCAGTCTGCTATTTTGAGGTCTGGCAGCTTTGGAAAGACCATATTCTTCTGTAGAAACAGGTATGACCTTTGTATCAAGACCATACTGCTTATAGAATTCCACACAGAAATCATACCACGAAATGTATCCTCCCTCATTTGTCGCATGATAATAGCCAAATTTATCAGTCTCAATCATGTCAACAAGAAGACGTGCAAGATCAAAAGTATAAGTGGGTGTACCTATCTGATCATTAACAACTCTGACAGTGTCGTGTGTCTTACCCACGTTTATCATGGTTTTAATGAAATTCATTCCATTTAAACCAAATACCCACGCAATTCTAACAATGAAATATTTATCAAGAATAGATGAAACTGCTAATTCTCCATCTAATTTACTTTGTCCATAAACATTTAAGGGAGAATAACACTTGTCATCAGGTTCCCAAGGACGTTCACCTTGCCCGTCAAAGACATAATCTGTTGAAAGATATAGCATCTTACAATCAATTGATTTAGCTGCTTCTGCAATATACTGCGACCCAAGATGATTGATTCGGTCAACCTTATCTTTGTTCTCATCTTCTTCAGCAGAATCAACGGCGGTCCAGGCAGCACAATGTATGATTGCGTCCGGCCGTATCTCTTCAATTACAGAAAGCACAGCATCTCTATCAGTAATATCAAGTACAACATATGGAACAGAAGTAACAGCACTTCCATCAGCAACTCCTGAATAAACAGGCTGAATATCAGAACCAAATACAGCATGGCCCCTGGACATTGCATTATTTGCAACATCATGGCCAAGCTGACCGCAAACGCCGGTGATAAACAGTTTCATATATTAGACCGGTTCAAAAAATGTATCCGGTCTATCCGGATTGAATATTTCATTACAAGTCATTACCGTAACTAGATCTTCCGAATCAGAAAGATTAATTATATTATGTGCCCAACCAGGAATCATATGTACAGCCTCAATATTCTCTCCAGAGACTTCAAACTCAACCATTTCACCTGTATTGATATTTCTTTCCTGTATAAGTCCATGGCCTGAAACAACGATAAACAACTCCCATTTTGAGTTATGCCAATGTTGACCCTTAGTAATACCTGGCTTACTTATATTTATTGATACCTGACCACAATCTTCAGTATGGACCAATTCCGTAAATGATCCTCTGTCATCAACATTCATCTTTAAAGCATATTTAAACTTATCTGTCGGAAGATAACTTAAATATAGACTATAGAGTTTTTTAGCAAAAGAACCCTTAGGCATCTTAGGCATCATTAAAGTCACGGGCTGTTCCTTAAATTCATTAAGAAGATCAACAATCTCCCCTAAAGTAACTTTATGAGTTAACGGAACACAACAATATCTGCCATCTACTTTTAAAACAGTCTCAACACCATCAAATTCGCAATGCTGTTCTTTTCCTTCAAGAAGGTCAAACATACCTTCAACAAGGTCATCAATATATAATAGCTCCAGTTCAGTACTACGGTCATTAACTGTAAAAGGCTCATCATTAGCAACTGCCCAACAAAATGTAGAAACAGCAGAATTGTATTTAGGTCTGGAATGCCCCATCAGGTTTGGGAATCTATAAACAGCAACCTTTGCGCCAGTTTCCTTTTCATAATCAAAGAAGAGTTCTTCACCGGCTTTTTTACTTCTGCCATATTCGGAATCACCAAATCGGCCGGAAAGTGTTGCCTGGATAGAAGAACTAAGCATTATGGTCGCCTTATTGCCGTGCTTTTTTAAGCAGTTAAGTAAATCACTGGCAAATCCGAAGTTTCCCTTCATAAAATCTTCCGGATTCTGAGGACGATTAACACCAGCTAAATTAAAGACAAAATCAGCTTTAGCACAATATTCATCTAATTCTTCAAGTGTTGAATCAATATCATATTCAAAAATCTCATCGATGGAAATATAAGGTCTTGTCTGATTCTTGTTATCTCTGATATTCTTAAGGTTATTAACAAGAGCAGTACCTACCATGCCCTTACTTCCGGTAACAAGTATATTCATCAGATATCTTTTCTCCAAACCATCTTATTAACTACACCAACATAAGACTGAATAATCTTTACAACCTTATCAGACACATTGATATCAGTATAATCAGGCACAGGAATAGCACCGCCATTCTTCTCATCTTTGACCATCTCAACTGCAGTATCTACGGCCTGAAGAAGGCCCTTAGTGTCAATACCTGAAAGGATAAAACAAGCTTTATCCAAAGCTTCCGGCCTCTCTGTAGATGTTCTAATACATACTGCAGGAATAGGATGACCAATTGAAGTAAAGAAACTGCTTTCTTCAGGAAGTGTACCTGAATCAGATACAACAGCAAATGCATTCATCTGAAGGCAGTTATAATCATGGAATCCCAAAGGCTCATGCTGAATAACTCTAGGATCAAGTTTAAAACCTGAACTCTCTAGTCTCTTTCTTGATCTTGGATGACATGAATATAGAATCGGCATATCATACTTCTCAGCCATCTTATTGATTGCATTAAACAGGCTGTTAAAGTTCTTTTCAGTATCAATATTCTCTTCTCTGTGAGCTGAAAGAAGAATATACTTCCCTTTCTCTAACCCAAGTCTCTGATGAACATCAGAAGCCTTAATAGAATCAAGGTTTTCAGTAAGAACCTCAGCCATAGGAGAACCTGTTACATAAGTTCTTTCCTTTGGCAAACCGCAATCTGCAAGATATCGGCGAGCGTGCTCGGAATATGCAAGATTTACGTCAGAGATAATATCTACGATGCGACGGTTTGTCTCTTCAGGAAGACATTCATCCTTACATCTGTTACCTGCTTCCATATGGAAGATCGGTATATGAAGCCTCTTTGCTCCAATTACAGACAAACAGCTATTTGTATCTCCAAGAACCAAAACAGCGTCAGGCATAAGCTCTGCCATTGCTTTATAACTGGAGGCAATGATATTGCCCATTGTCTCGCCAAGATCATTACCTACAGCATCCAAATACAATTCAGGATCAGCAAGACAAAGATCTTTGAAGAATACACCATTAAGGTTGTAGTCATAATTCTGGCCTGTATGAACTAACAGGGTATCAAAATACTTTCTACACTTATTGATGACAGCTGCAAGCCTTATGATTTCAGGACGAGTGCCAACAATTATCATCAGTTTAATCTTGCCATTATCTTTCCACTTAGGATACTCCATAACAATTTACCTTTCGCTTATGCTTCTACAAGATGAGGTCTGCCTTCAAGCTCTTCCTTAACATAATCAGTTGTCATGATTTTCTTAACAACACCATCAACATCAAGAAGATTAGTGTTATGACTTGTATATGACTCATCGCCCTCAGTCTGAACTGTTCCCTCAACATAGAACTTATCGTAGTTAAGTCCACGAGCATCAGGACTGATTCTAAAATAATGACCCATATCGGTGGAACGAAGTCTCTCTTCCCTGGTCATAAGTGTCTCATACAATTTCTCACCATGACGTGAACCGATAATCTTAACATCAGTCTCTCCAAAGAGTTTCATAACGCCTTTAGCTAAATCACCAATGGTGCTTGCATCAGCTTTTTGAATAAACAAATCACCGGGTTCAGCATTCTCAAAAGCAAAAGCAACAAGATCAACTGCCTCATCAAGATTCATAAGGAATCTTGTCATATTGGGATCTGTAATTGTGATCGGTGCTTTTCTCTTGATCTGATCAATAAACAACGGAATAACAGAACCTCTGCTGCACATTACATTACCGTAACGAGTACAACAAAGAACGGTTCCGGAACGCTCATAAGCAACTTGAGCTCTTGCTCCAACTACTTTTTCAGCTACGGCTTTAGTCATACCCATTGTATTAATTGGATAAGCAGCCTTATCAGTACTTAAGAAAACAACTCGTTCAACATTATTCTCAACAGCTGCAGTAATTACATTATCTGTTCCATTAATATTCGTCCTTACAGCTTCCATTGGAAAGAACTCGCAGGAAGGAACTTCCTTAAGAGCAGCCGCATGGAAAACATAGTTTGCACCATACATTACATCTCGAACAGAATCGACATTACGTACATCACCAATAAAAAACCTTACCTTACCAGCATACTCAGAATATTGAGCTTGCAAAACATGTCTCATCCAATCCTGTTTCTTTTCATCACGGCTGAATATACGAATTTCACCAATATCTGTAGTCAAAAAATGCTTCAATACGGTTGAACCAAAAGAACCAGTACCACCTGTAATAACTAAAGTCTTATCTTTAAACAAATCCACTACATTAGACATCTTTTATACCTGCCATTAATTTTATTTAATTCACAATGCTAATTATATCATCAGAAAAAATAATACTTATTTATAAAACTTAACTTTACATTTATCACAAATACGAGAAATCACTGGGTTTAACCAACGAAAAACTACAAAGTCCCTCAGGATTTCAATGATAATTGCAATAATAAAAACACTAACAACACAAAGCGGAATAAAAACAAAATACAAAACATTACCATAATAATTCCACGGTTTAAATAAATACAACCATAACATTTCTCTTATGGTTGGTGCTTCATGAAACAGATAAACACCAAATGTAAAACTCGCTATCCGATTTACAACTTTATTCTTAAACCTTATAGTGTTAAAGAATCCAAAAACACCAATACAAGCTACAGGATCAGCAATAAGATATCCTAACATTGAAAATGTTTTTCTAACTAAAACAGCTTTTGTTGTTTCTTGTAAACTAAAAGCAAATACACCATATTGACACAAACCATTAAGCAAAATACCAACTAAACCACAAATGACAAATATTTTTCGTTTACCCTTACTGTTTTTAACACTATAATTCCTAAAGAAATAACCTAAAGTATAGAAAAATACAGCTTTTTCAAGATCATGGAAATTAGAACCCAAATTACCAAGAGTATATCCGAACACAAGAAGTACACTAATCAGAAATATAATGCCAATTCTATTAAGTTTATTAAGAAACTTATTATATAAAGGGGCAATTATCAACAAAAGGACATATGCAGAAACAAACCACCAAACGCTTCCAGAAACCGGAATAAATAATACTCTAATCAAATTCATTAGCATTTGGCCATTTGACTCATACATATGTACACCAAAAGCTACTAAAACAAGATCAACAAATACATTAATAAAAGCATAAAAAACTGTTACTAAAAAAACTTTTTTTACAGAAGTAGTCTCTTTAGGAGCCGTAAAATATCCTGTTATCATAAAAAACAAGCCAACTCCAACAGTTCCTAAAACAGAAAATGATGAAGCTGACTTAAATAATATACTTCCGGTTTGCCATAGTTCATATGCATCTGGCTGGCTAGCTTTAACAACACCAAACCATGTTGCATGAGAAAGAACTATCATTATCATAGCTACAATTCTTAATAATTCAAAACTTGATTCTCGTTCTTCTGTTTTCATAACAACTCACCTATATTTTAATTATCTTCACTCAAAATAATTAACATATCTTTCTTTATATGAAACCTTCCGTAATTTGTGATTCCTTGAGGGTAAACTCCTCATACTCATCTGTATTAATTATTTTCGCATATATTCCGAATTTACTACATAAAACATTTTTGTCAAACACTTTTGATATTACACACAGAGGTAAGTAAATAATCCATATTTGAAAATTTAGCACCATCAATGCATATACCTCAAAATATAATTTATATAATATTTATATAAGCTATTACTTCACTAACTGTTTAAGCAAATCTTTAATTTTCAGATTATAAAAAATACTATTTTTATTAAATCTCCAGACAAAAACGCAAAGGAGCATATAAGTAAAACCTCCAGCTACTATCATAGCTAATATCTTTATTATTACTGAAGTATTGAGACCATGTGCAATAACTCTTACTACAATAAGCATGATTAAAGACAATAAGACATACCATATATTTTGTATAACAAATTTTAAAAAATTGATTTCATGAGCAGTCAGAATAATTTGAACAATTGCAACAACTGTTTCAGCAATAAGCGTTCCTAAAACAGCCCCTAAAGCTCCAAATGCACTAATTAAAAAGTAATTCGCGAACAAATTTACAACAGCACCAAATATTACCGCTAAAGTATACTTTTTATCTTCATGAGCTGGAACCAAATATTGTGTTCTAATTAATTCACTTATTGCCTTAACAAACAAAACCGGAACAAACCAATATACGAGATAAATGCACGGCTCATATCCACTTCCAAAGAAAAAAGGAACAAACTCCTGTGAAATTGCAGCAATGCCCATTCCAACTGCACTGGCTAAAAACATGGTTAATTCCATGCTTTTACCTAATACAATAGAAACATTTTTTTTATCATTGTTCGACTTTCCCATCATATTTGCTATGCGTGGTAACATTACTGTCCCTAATGCTGCAATAGCAGCCATTGGTATATTAATTAATTTATCAGCAGAATAATAGAAACCACTATTTTGTTCTGTGCTTAAAACGTCTAACATAGTTTTATCCATAATATGAAATATACTCATAGCCAAAATAGGAATAAAAAGCACTATTATAGGCTTGATGTGTTGACGCATGATTGAAAATCTAGGTTTTTCAAAACCAATGTTTTTCCTGAGGAACGGCAACATAATAAGATTACTAATTACAGCATCTCCAGCCATAATCAGAGTATATAAATATAGATCACTAGGTTTTCTAATAAAAAAAACAATTAGTAAAACAGTGAGAATCTTTATTATTGAATTTCTTATGACAGTAATTTTAAATTGCTCAGTTCCAAAGAAAAACCAATTGACATTAGTCAAATTGCTTATCAACCACACTCCTTGAAAAATCGCAATTATAAACCTGGTTTTATCAACAAAAAATAAAGAAATACAATAGCCAATTACAGCCAATGTCGAAGCAATGAATTGGATTGCATAAATATTCCAAAAAAGCTGTTGCATCTGTTTCTTATCACCTTGAACAGCTGCTATACTTCTATTTCCATAATTCTCTATACCAAGCATAGCAAACAACATGAAATAATTAACAAATGCTAAAGAAGCAGAATAAACACCAAGTTTTTCAGATCCAAGAGAACGAGCTAAAATAGGAGTAGTTATAAGTGGAGTAATAACCGTCAACACTCTATAAGAAAGCTGAAATATCAAATTGGATCTGACATTGTTACCCATTACTATTCCTCATTATTTGTTCAAAAATCTCTATATGTCTGTTAGTCATGTTTTCTAAAGTATATTTTTTTATACTTTTATAAGATTCAATAGCATCTAATTTTAATGCTTCATTAATAGAATTACCTAATGCTTTATGATCCTCAACCGGAACAATATAACCATTTTTACCCTGATTTATTAGTTCTAATCCAGCTACACATTTATCAGAAGATACAACAGGCAAACCATATGAAAGCGCTTCGTTCACAACCAAACCCCAAATATCTTCTCTAGTTGGCATTGCAAAAACATCCGCTGCTCTATAATATTGACGCAATTCATTTTTAGTTAAAAAATCAACAAAATGAACATTTTCATTTTTTAATTCATCATAAGTTGAATCTGGTTTACCACCGATAATATAAACATCTGCATCTAATTCAGAAGAGGACTTTAATAATATGTCAAAACCTTTTCTATAGATAAACTGTCCTACGGTAATAACAACGTGGCGATTATTAATACCTAAAGAAATTTTTGCGATATATCTAATAGTTTTTCTAAGAAGCTCTACACTACTAATTTCATTATTGGAATTTCTATTACTTCTGATGATTCTATCTAACTCGCTCAAACTTTCACGTATAAGTTTTTGTTTATAATTTCCATCATTTACGAGATCTAAAATGCTTTGATTAATTGCATCTATGCTGATTAATGATTCACCATTAATTTTATATTCGTTATTACAAATTGAAACAATCGGAAGTCCAAATATTTTTGCTTGAAATTCATATAAGGAATTGTTTGAATAAAGATTGATATATAAATCAGAAGAAGCGAGATATTTAGCTGTTTCAATATCACTTTCAACTTTAATAACATGAACATTTGAATAAGCTTCGAAAGGAAAATCAGTTACATCCAGATTACTACATAAAATATTAATACATATGTTGTGAGAATCACAATTAGTTATTAGATGTCTAAAATCATTATTTATATCAGATATTGAATTAATAATTGTAGTTAAAACAGTAGCTTCACTAATAGCCAAATTATCTTTTAATACTCTTTTATCATCATCAGAAATAACTAGTGCATCAATTAAGTCACTTTCTTTCTGAGAAGTAAAACAATAATCGTATACTTTACTATCTTTAGCACCATAATGAGTAAAGTATTTCCTCGTTATGTTACCACTTCCAAAACAACCGGAAGCTCTACCAACAAAGTGTTTTTTGATTAATCGCTTAAAGAATTTATCTTGTTTAATTAACCCTCCATCAGCTTCTATATAATATGGAATTCTATGATTATATAAATATTCCATAGCGTACATTTGTGTAGGAGCTGAATATCCACCAAAAACAATTATATCGAAAGAATGTTTTATGATATTTTTTATATCCTTTTTTATGCCTAACTTATTAGTTTTTTTGTTCAAAAAAACAGCTTTAAACCCTGAATAATCATTATTGAACCATTTATCAGATCTATGAGTTTGCTCTTCCGGAGTATTTAAAAAACAAACAGACAAATCACATTGTTTTCCAAGCAAATTGAAAAATTCGACTCGATATGGTGATGGATAATTTGTGATAAATAATACTTTCATACAATCGTTAATGAGTAAACATATATAATGCACATAACATTATTATTGATCCAAAACATACAACAACAAATAAAACTCGTTTTATTCCCTTTATTTCTATTATATATTTGGAAAAAGCAGCAAAAGTAATCGGCAGCATGCTGTAGTAATGTCTAATGTTTGTCAAAGAAGCAGTAATTGTGGCTAAATAGACTCCCATGCAAAGCCAAAAAGTATATGCATCCTGCTTCTTTTTAGTAAACATATAAAGAAAACTACCAATTGAAATAGGAACCATAAGCGGAAAAAACAACTCCGTTATATCACTCCAACATGAAATTGAATCAGGTAAACCTATTGGTTCTACTACGGATAATATATAACACAATGGCAATTTATATATATCAGAAACTTTAGTTATCATGATATGTCTAATAGGACCAGTAACAGTACGAGAACTTCTCTCAAAATAATAATTCATTTTATAAATGAGTGTTGAAGATGATTTATATACTATTAACCCAGCAATAGCTAATAATATTATTGAAATGATAAGATTTCTAATATTAATCTTCGAAACATATTTCTTAAAAGCAACTAAAAAGGCTACAGCCAAAAACAAAGCGGATAGTCCACTTCTAGTTTTAAACATCGCTATAGCTAATAAAACAATAATTAGCAAACGGAATTTTCCTATTTTCCCATTCTTTTGATAAAGCATTGCGCCATAAAGAATGAAAAAAGAGCAATACATTAAAAAAGAATCTTTATAAGCAAAGCATGAAAACATAACTGGATAAGGTAAAAAAGCAAGCAATCTTGAAGACAAAAGTGCAACTTTTTCACCATACAACAAATTAGTAAACGAATAAAAATAAAAAACAGAAGCAGTAGCAAATATTATGTTTAATAATCTGACAGAAAAGGTTGTCCTTGTAAAATATGAAACAATACACACAATCCAATACCATAATGGTGTGCTTGTTGGTTCATTCATAATATAACCAGTACTATCACCAAGCTGTTCAAAAGATTTAGTGAAACAATCCACATCAATAACAGAAGTTGCATTATTCAAATACGACTCAGCACCAGCTAGGTATCTACAATCATCAAGACCGATATTATCAGTGCCATAAAAACCAATTGACACGTTATCAACAAACATAACAATGAAAATAAGCGCTAATAACCTAACGCAAAAAGCAAGAATACAAGTTTTTTCAATCTTTCCTATTTGTATCATTTAATATAATAAATTTGTGAACAGATTAAGAATTATCAACTCAGTTCACCATATGATTCTCTTATATATTCGTCTAACGCTCGTTGACAATCGAACTCTTCACGATTGAATTCAGTTACGATATTACAATCTTTACTTTTCTTAACTGCATCAGCGACAGCAAGTAAGTCACCTTTTTTCACAACTATGCCTTTTCCTGCACTTTCGGCACTACCACCGGTATCATATGTTAATACTGGTGTCCCACAAGCAAGTGATTCCAAATTCACAGTTGGATAATTCTCGCAATAAGACAGATTTACATATAAATCCGCTGCAGAATAAATCTCAGCTAATTCCTTTACACTATTTGTTCTTTCAATTCCAATAACATTATTAGGAAGTTTGGATAACTGCCTTTTAGTTAAGCCAACTAAAACAACTTGGTATTCATCGCCAAGAATTGATGATAGATTAATATAATCCGACAAACCTTTCATCTCATCCCAGGCAGATGAAACACCTAACAACATAAATTTATTAACAATACCATGAGCTTGTTTGAAATCGCTTTCAGCAGGATAAAACTGCGAAGTGTTTATTCCATTATGAATAACTGTAACAGGATATTCAGCCAAAAATGATTTTTTAACCAATTTTGCCAGCCATTCAGATGGTGTAACAATTGAAAGATTTGGTATACCGGTCAAAATCGCCTTTTTCTTTGCCCAATTGTATTTACTTCGATCAACATAACTAGTCGGATACTCTTTAATAATCGGACATTTACTACATCCGTTAATCCATTTATCGCAGTTAACAACATCGCAATACACGCTATGTCCAGTAAATGACCAACAGTCATGAAGGGTCCAAATAATCTTTTTTCCACATGTTCTAAGATAATCAAATAGAACTTCTAAATTAATATAATATCCATGGATATTGTGAAGATGGATTATATCAGGATCATATAATTTAACCCATTCAATAAAACGTTTCGTAGCAACCCGGCTTCCAAATCCGCTATTATCGAACAGTCTCGCTTCAGCACAATGAAACAACCAGTCAAAATCAGTACCAATTCTTATGGCATATTTTTGATAATTAGCAGGCACGTTCTCCCTGCCATAAGCAATTTTAACCTCATGGCCTTTCTTCTCTAATTCTGCAGCAAGATCCGTACAGATTCTACCTGTACTTCGAATACCACATACTACATTTATCATAAGAACTTTCATAAAACTAATGCCCTAAAATGCAGAATATTAAAGTATGATAGCCCCTATTATCAAAGATTTAGAATTTGCAATCAAATTCAACTCTTCAGAAATTAATCTGCAATCAGAATAATTTCTTTGTTCGACAATAACAATAGCATCATATTTAGAAAATGTTTCAAAAACACTAGGATTGTCAAACAGTTTTGTCTTAACATCAGCATCTATACCCAATTGTTTAACAAGTGAATCAATTCTTTCTGGATCAGCAGTACCGGTAAATAATACATTCTGTTTTCCAACTATTAAATTCTTAACATTAGATGCCAAAAGCATATTGCTCTTTTCTGTGGAAAAACAATTATCGTCACCAGATAATTTATCTATACGCATAACATGATTTGAACGCTTAATGATTGGCTTTACTACACCAATTCTATTAACCGAATTGAAGCGACTAAAGAATCCAGCTTGTGTTGCAAATTTATTACTGAATATATATCTAAAAGTTATAAAAAGCAGAGCAACAAAAACACCAACAGCAAAGCCTAGTACAGCATATTTAATAGAAGATTTTATCGGATTAGCTGCTTCACTACTACTTAAATCACTAAAAGAAAAATATTCATAAATCTTTGTTTTGCTTATACCAAGATTCGTGGCAATTTCATCAATAGCTTTATCATAGTTTTTAATTTGCTGTTGTAAAACTTCAAATCGGTTTGTTGCGTTAACCTGCTTATCTCTAGTGCCATTATCAACCATATATGAACTCTGTTTTGCAGCATAAGAAACTTTATGAGCAAGCTTTTTTTCATTGAATTCAACACTTTTGATTTCAACATTTTTCAAGATTGAATCCATTACGGTTTCAGTCAAATCAGTAGTTGGTCCTATAACTCTTATGGTAATTATCCCGTCAGTTTCAAAACTATCAGGAGAATTCACTGCGACATCAGATAAATCATAACTAACGGAAATCAGTTCAATTAAATAACCTTGATCAATATCTAATTCTTCTGAAACCTCCTGCAAATATTCACCAGAAGAAATGAATTGTTTATAGAGAGATAAAATAACTAAGTCAACATTGGTTGTCGTAGATGCATCGACCGTAACAATAAGATTAGCTGTTGTAACAGCTTCATGTTCGGGTTCTATTTGCATAATAACAGAATTAGAAACATAATAACGCTGATTCTCTATTTGTTTGTTTAAGACATCAATACTGCTAATTATGTCTTTAGCGCGATTTACATTTTGAATTCTATTAGCATAGTCAACCTCTGACTCATTCGGAAGTTTAACAGAAACATCCAGCAAATCGGTATTTTCAGAAGCCTTGGAGGCTTTAACATTAGAATATGTTTTATATCCAAATAACATACCGGAAATAACAATTCCACAAATTAGAATTACGAATATTTTTTTCAAATAAACTAAAAGTAAATCAACAAAATCAATTGCTAAAGAGTTTTGAGTGTTAAGATACATAATGATTCTCCTAAAGAAAATTTATTACAGTCTCCAAAATTTCATCCCTGATGCATTTAGCTCATCAATACGATAAAGAGATTTAACATCAATAAATATTTTTTCATTATCTTTCAATTCAGATTTAAATAAATCTTTTACTTCCATCATTGACATATTTCTATATTCTTTATGACCAACAGCTACAATTACACAATCTGCCTTCGGCACTTCACTCCAAGGCGTAAGCTCGATATTGTATTCTTTCTTAGCAATTTCAGCATCAGCCCAACTATCCGTCACAATAGGCTCGATATCATATTCTTTAAGCCTGTTAACAATATCAACAACTTTACTATTTCTAGTATCAGGACAGTTTTCCTTAAATGTAAGACCAAGAATAACAACTGTAGCTTTTTTAGGAGCCATACCAGCCTCTATCATCTCCTTGATAGCTGCATCAGCAACAAAAGCTCCCATAGAGTCATTAACTTTACGGCCATTTAATATAATTTGGCTGTGATAACCAAGTTTTTCCGAAATGTTAGTCAAATAATAGGGATCAACACCAATGCAGTGACCACCAACAAGACCGGGTTTAAATCCCAATGCATTCCATTTTGTGTTCATGCCTGCAAGCACTTCATCAGTATCAATCTTGAGCTTATCGCATATAATAGCGATTTCATTCATAAATGCTATATTAATATCTCGCTGGCTATTCTCAACGACTTTTACAGCTTCTGCTGTCTTTATGTTGCTTACAGGGAATGTACCAGCCTTAATAACAATGTCATAGACTTTCTTAATTTCATTGCAGGATTCTTCATCCATTCCAGATACTACTTTACGTATATTAGTAAGTGTATGTACTCTATCACCGGGATTAATTCTTTCAGGACTATATCCGATCTTCCAATCAACACCACACTTAAGGCCTGATTCTTTTTCAATTATCGGAACACATATATCTTCCGTAACGCCAGGATAAACTGTAGATTCAAATACCACGATTGTTCCGACACTGAGATTTTGACCGACAGTTCTTGAAGCACCTTCTACAGGACGAAGATCAGGTGTGTTATCCTCATTAACAGGTGTAGGAACTGCAACTATAATGAATTTTGCCTCTTTAAGCCTAGTAGGATCTGCAGTGAACTCTACCTTTGTATCTTTAATTGCTTCTCCAACTTCATTAGTGGAATCAATGCCACTTTTATACTCATTGACACGTTTTTCATTGATATCAAAGCCTATAACTTTAATATGCTTGGAGAATTCAACGGCTATTGGCATTCCAACATATCCAAGCCCTACTAGTGCAAGCTTTTCTTCACCAGATATCAAGCCTTTATAGATCTTGTTAAATTCCATTATCGTTACTCCTAAATGAAAAACCCAATTTATTAATTATATTATATTATTGATTATTGAAATAATCACATATTCACCCGAAATATGGGTTAATTCAAAGCATTCTTCAACACTTTTACAACTAATTCAATATCATCTTCCGTCTTATAGGGATCAATAGGAAGACTCAAAACCGATTTACACAATGTCTCTGTTACAGGACAATCAGTTTTTGCACTGTCAGTACCAATAAAAGCTCCCTGACAATGCATAGGTTTAGCATAGTAAACCATAGAAGGAATTCCAGCTTCTTTAAGCTTTGCCTGTACTTTACTTCTATCTACGCTTTCAGATAACTGAACAGTGTATTGAGCCCATGAACTATAGTAACCATCAGGAATAATTGGCAAAACTAACGCCGTATCACTAAGCAACTCAGTATATAAAGCAGCTACTTTGTTTATATCATCGAGCTCAAAGTCAACAAATGCCTTAAACTTAGCAAGCAATATTGCAGCCTGAATAGTATCCAGTCTGCTGTTCTTGCCAAGACGGACATTATTGTATTTTGCATTAGGATCATTAGGATTACTGGTATCCTTACCATGAACACAGATTGAACGAATCAGATCTGCCCATTCATCATTATCAGTAAAAACAGCTCCACCATCACCATAGCAACCTAAAGGCTTGGCCGGGAAGAATGATGTAGTTGATATATCTCCAAAGCTACAAGATCTTTTTCCATTAATACTACCGCCGAATCCCTGAGCACCGTCCTCAAGTAGAAGCAGATCGTATTTTGCACATATATGTTTAATTGAATCAAAATCAGCTGGTAAACCAAAAAGATCAACTGCCACAACTGCTTTTGCATTGTACTTTCCTTCTGATTTAACTTTAAGTATGGTTTCTTCAAGTTTAACCGGATCAATATTAAAAGTTCTTTGATCTACATCAACAAAAAATGGAGTAGCGCCTTCATCTGCAGGACACTCACCCGAAGAAAAGAATGTAAAATCAGGAACAAATACAGCATCCTCCTTACCTATACCCCAGGCTCTCAAAGCTATAGATAAAGCATCTGTTCCATTAGCACATGTAATGCAATGTTTAACCCCAACATAATCAGCGAGCTGTTTTTCAATTTCTTTAACTTCAGGGCCAGATATATACTTTGCTGAACCGGCAACATAAATCATTGCCTCGTCAATCTGAGGCTTAAGTACTTCATACTGTTTTTGTAAATCCCTGAATTGCATTTATATTTCCTCCAGGCCGGATTCAATCTCTTTATACTTTCTGGAACATTTCAAACAGACAAGATCATCAGGCAGCAACTCTCCGCATTCACAAGCCCACCCTGCTCTCCTTGCCGGAATTCCAAGCATAAGAGCATGACAAGGTACATTTGAAGTAACAACAGCACCGGCACCGATAAGTGCACATTTACCAATTTTATGTCCGCAAACGATTGTTGCATTGGCACCAATGCTGGCGCCATCTTCAACAATTGTCTTTTTATAACCAGCATGACCCTTGGGATATTTAGCTCTTGGAGTCAGATCATTGGTAAATACACATGAAGGGCCACAGAATACATAGTTTCCAAGTTCAACTCCTTCATAAAGACTTACATTGTTCTGTACCTTACAGCCATCACCGACTATTACATTATTTGAGACATTTACATTCTGTCCAAATGAACAATTCTTGCCGATTCGAGCACCGGACTGAATATGGCTGAAATGCCAGATTTTAGTGCCCTCACCGATAATTACATCATCATCAATGATACTCGTAGGATGAACGAAATAATCACTCATTAAAGACTACCCTCTCCAAATCTTCCTATGAAATCAGTCGATGCAACATCTGTTAATGGAAGCTTGACAGGCATTCCGGTAGCGGCAGACTTATACACTGCAAGAATCATCTCAACTGCATTGCGTCCTGCAACCGCATCAATATAGGGCTTTCTGTCATTGATTATTGCATCTATTACATCTGCATAAAGACTCGTATGTCCATTACCATATACATTGCTTGTTGCTTCCTGAAGGCCCTTGTTTTTGGTATCAGAATCAGTTTCGTCAGAAAAATTCCAAACATCAATATTATTAGTAGAAGTGCCACCTAATTTAACTGTTCCGTTTTCGCCAAACAAATATAAGGTCTCTTCCAGATTTCTGGGATATACATTAACGGTACCTTCAATTGTACCGACAGCTCCATTCTTGAACTTAACTACAGCCATACCGATATCTTCGGCTTCAAGATATTCATGGAACTGCTGTTTAGTAACACCATAGACTTCGTCAACCTCATCACCCATCATCCATCTAAGAAGATCTATTCCATGAATACACTGATTAAACAGACATCCACCGTCAGATGCCCACTTTCCTCTCCATGGAGCCTGTGCATAGTAATCTTTATTTCTGTTCCATCTTACATTTATAGAACCATGAGAGATCTTTCCAAACCTTCCGGCTTCCAAGGCCTGTCTCAGCTCCTGAACTGCAATATTGAATCGGTTCTGATGACATACAGAAACCTTAACACCCTTTTCGGTGCTTCTTTTTATTATCTCTTCACAGTCTTTCATAGACATAGCCATAGGCTTTTCAATAATCACATTGATACCATGATCTAAACAATAAAGAGCAATTTCAGCATGGATACCGCTTTCAGTCGCTATTGCTACCAGTTTGAGATCAGGAATATCTTTTACCATCTGCTTATAGTCTGTATATCTTGCAATTGATTTATCAATTTGCAAATCGTGTTTAGCAAGAAGATTCTCCATGGCATCTGGAATTACGTCACAGACTGCCATGAATTCAAGTTTTTCCTTATTATTTATTACCGCCTTTATGTGATTTGTTGCAATTCTGCCGCAACCGATCAATGCATATTTCATTTGGATGACTCCCTTTCTTTTTCAGCACTTTCTATCGCTTCAACTATTTTATTCGCTGAATGTCCATCGCCGAATGGCTGATAGTTCTCATCAACTATTTGATCATGACTTAGTTTTTCAACTATTTCTTTAGCGACAGGTCTGCTTAACTCATTTCGATTATTAATCATCGTTTCTGGCCAGCAGACAAAATTAAGTATAGTCACACATTTCTTGCCAGCATAAAATGCCTCTCGCTGTAGTCCGCCGGAATCAGTAACTATCTTCTTAGCATTCTTCACAAGACAAGCACTTTCAAGATAACCAACAGGTTCACAGAGAATCAATTTTGTAAAACCATTCTCTTCTAACAGTTTTACTGCACGAGATTTATTTCTTGGATGAACCGGGTAAATTGTAAGAACATCAAGCATCTCACAAGCATTGAATATCTCAAGTAGATCCTTATCGTCATTTGTATTCTCTTCCCTATGACAGGTAAGATAATAAAACTCTTCAGGAACACTTACATTTCCACCCTGAAGAAGTGTTAATTTTATATCGGAAACATTGAGTTTATTACTATATTCAATGAACGCATCATACATAGGGTCACCCACAAGCAACCCCTTGTCCTGCAATCCTTCATTTGCCATTTCATCATAGCCGCTCTTAGTTGAAGCTAATAAAAGACTTGAAACATGGTCAGTACAGATTCTATTTATTTCTTCCGGGTTCGTCTTACAATGTGTTCTTGTACCGGCTTCAACATGACAAACTGGGATATGGAGTTTAGCAGCAGCAAGAGCCGCAGCTAAAGTAGAATTAGTATCACCATAAACAAGAAGCCAATCGGGTTGTTCTTTCATGAGTACTTCTTCAATGGCAATCATCATCCTGCCTGTCATCTGTGCATGTGTACCACCGGAAATGCCCAAATTATAATCAGGATCGGGAATATCTAACTCCTTAAAGAATTGTTCAGACATGTTGTAATCAAAATGCTGACCGGTATGTACAAGTATTTCCGTATGATTCTTTCTCAGAACATGAGATACAACTGCAGCTTTAATAAATTGGGGTCTTGCACCAACAACTGTAACTATTTTCATTATTCTTATTATCCCTTCTCAATGGAGTTTTTCTCAGTAACTCCAGCATGTTTAAATGAATATATTAAACGAACAGTACTCATTATACTTGATATTATTACTACAAGTACGGTCGCAAATGCGGCACCCATTGATCCCCACCACTGAATAAAGAAATAATCTGCAATGATATTAGTAACACTGGACACAATTGCCACTAAAAGATTAAACTTCAGTCGTCTCTGGGTTACCAAAAGATTACCTGATACTATTCGGAATGTTCCGGAAATGAAGTAATTAATTGATAAAACAATAAATACAGGAACACAATCAAGGTATTCATAACCAAATATCAGTCTGATTATTAATGGAGCCCCAAGACACAATACTGCTGAAATTAAAAGATTGAAGGCACCTAATCCCAAAAGAATCTGTTTATATCTTTTTAAGCACCAATCCCTATCATCTTTATGCTCTGCAAAATATGGATAAACATAAACCATTAAGGATTGAGGAATAAATGTCAATGCTGTCGGAATAATTGTAGCAACCTTATAACTTGCTAGGATTGTTTCCTGAGGATCGACAATGCCAAGAACAAAAACATCAAGAAGATACATTAGCTGCGAAAGGCCATTGTTTACCATAGAAACAAGACCGATAGATAACAAGGCTTTCTTATCAGCGCTTATATCAATTGTATCCTTACTGTATAGATGAACTTTATATAACAGTATTCCCAGTGCAACTGATATTATTGCAGCGGCATAATAACCCAGGACAAGCCCCATCGCTCTGAATAACAATGCAGCTCCCACAGAAACAACAAAACAAATCGAAGTATTAATTACGGCAAGAGTAGCATATTCCTTATTTCGTTTTTGAGATCTTAGATATTGGGATATCATGCTGAACAAATATTGGAATAGCGGCAACAAGCATAATGCTATAAGAAGAGGTCTTCCTGCTTCAATCTTTAAAGGACAGAACAGGCCGATAATCAATATCGCTAAAGATAATAATATATTGAACAGGAATCCAAACCTTGTACTATAGGAACATACGCTCTTTGTATATTCCGGTTCTCCGCCATGTTCACTGGATAACTGAAGCATACTCGAATCCATGCCCATGCCACTAAAAAGAAATACGATGCCATATATGTTCCACGCATAAGTGAACACGCCGTATTCAGGCTTTGAAAGAAGATGGACAAGAACAATACCACTAACAAAAGTGATTACTTTATTGATTACATTTCCACCAAAAATATGGAAAAAACCTGTAGTAAACAGCTTTTTAACTTTGGCAGTTATAGAACTTTCTTTAGTATTCATAAATAAAACTACAAATTTATGCTTTGTGAATGGCAATATATCTTTTTAAGTGTAAAGCTGCTTCGTTTTTACAATAGTCAAATCTGTAATTAACTAATGGTATAAGCAATGCCAAATAAATATAGTTCTTTTCCATACATGAACTGGAAGCAAAACCAACAAATATAATGATATAGACTAACCCCAAATAAAACAGGTTTACTTTATCACTCGTTTTTTTGAAAAAATAAATCAAAAGTTTCAATAACAGGATAACAAGTAAAATAGCCCAAACGATTCCGAAAACTCCGGCTAATTCATAAAAGAGATTATGAGGATCTGCTGAAGCTCCTGTTTTCTTTAAATCAAAACCTAATTCGACCATACCTTCACCATAATTCCCAATCCCAGTACCAAACCACATATGTGTTAATACATTTTTTATTCCAATAGAATACATATATGTTCTCCACCAGAGTGAAGAAGAATTTATCAGGTCAGTTACAGGTTTAATTAAAAGTAATGATAGCAACAATGTAAGAGTTAATCGCAAAACCCTATGAGCACGATATCGCAAAATAAAAGCTATTAAAACAAAGGACATAAGACCTAACAAACAAGCAACACTGCTATTATAGCAAATAATAACGATAGCTATAGTAAGAAAGACAAGTTTAGTGAAAATCTTAAACCGACTAAGAAGCATGTAAAAAAACATCACGGACAAAAATGCTGAAAAATCATTTTCGTTATAATACATACCACAAGCTACAATTCTGTCATCATTTATAAGCTCCAAATGAGTCTCTACAAAATGTACGCCTGATATCAATTCAACTAATCCAACAAGACAGAAAAACATAAATAGCACTGCTAGGAAATCAATGCATTTTTCTACTGTTTTTTTGTCATCTATTGAGAAATACAAAATAAAGAAAGCAATAATCGGACAATAAAGTGCAAATGCTTCTTTGAAATTGCCTTCAATTCTAGTTAAGCCATAAGCCATAAAAATCAAGAATATACAAGCAAACACATCATTTTTACGAATTCTAACTTTATAAAAAAACAGCAACATTGGAATAGTAACAACTAGAATCACTCTCAAATAAGTAATCGTAATTACTCCAAGCTTGACATATTTAAGAGCAAAGAAATCATGGAAAACCAAACCTGAAAGGAGTAAAAGAATAACTCCGGTTTTGGTAATACCACCTTTTGATAATTTAATTTCCATATGCTATTCCTTATCCAGCTACAGCTTTCGACATAAGACGGTTCATTTCAGATAATACAGCTGACATAACACTAGTACTTGAATATGCCTTAACACACTTTTCAGAGATCACCTGTTGATTATATACAGGATAATCCCGATACATCTTTTCCAATGCTTCAATTAATTGATCATCAGAATCTACATCTATCAAAATACCATTACTGTCATCAATAAAATCCACAGCGCCATTTCTAGTACATATAACAGGTCTTCCAACTGCCATAGCTTCAATGCAAACTACACCAAATGTCTCAAAAGCACTAGGCAGCACTAAAACGTTTGATTCTGCTAACAAATCTGCGACTTTATCTCTAGGCAAGAGACCTAATAACTCAACTGACTTACTCAAAAAGTCTGAGTTGTTAATCACTTCATTGACTTGTTCACGCAGTGGCCCGTCACCTGCAACTTTAAGACAAACGGTATTATTGTTCTTTCTTACTTGCTCAAAACATCTCAGAAGTTGAATAATTCTTTTATTCTCATTCAAAGTTCCGATAAATGTATAAGTAAATCTGTCGTTATTAATTTGCCTATATTGAAATAGATCATCAACCATATTGGGAAGAATACCAATTCCCTCACTTAATCCGGTACGAGAATATACATTTTCTCTTAATTTATTAGAAACACAATAAAAGCAATCTGAGTTAACAATGGTTGCTCTCAAATACTTATTAACCTTATTAGAAAATTCACCGGTTATAAGCATGCTTCTATGTTCCTGAACGATTAATGGAAGCTTCAATTCCTTTTTCAGTAATGTTGCTATATATCCTGCATGCCAAAAAGAATGTGCATACATAACATCAAAACTCAAACCCTGCTCAAGCATATATTTCATAAGCTTTCTATAATACTTGGCATAATAAGAAAAAAACACAGAGGGCATGTGTCCTGTCATGTAACTCGGCACTATCATACGATATACTTCAATTCCATGACGCTCTTCTTTAAATATCTTAAACTTAGGTTTATTGCTCTTATATGGATAATTAAGAATATCAACAATTGCAATAGTTACTTTATTGCCCATCTTTTGAAGCGCCATAGCCTGCTCTGTAAAGAATACGCCTGCATTCTTCTCAGAATCTGATTCATACCAGGATGGCAAAAAAAGGATATTCATTTATGTTTCAATCTTATTCAATATATCTTGAATATATCTTCCCCAATCAAGATTGAGTGTTGCATATTCCCTCATAGATTTAGCAGCCTTATCATAATCAATATTTGCAGACCAATCGACTATTTTCTGAATATCAATAGGCTCATCATCATTTGAAAAACTCAAACAGTATTCATAATCATTGAAAACTTCGTCATCACTGGCCTTTATAAACGGAATTCCCTTTGCACAGTATTCTCTGAGTTTTAAGCTGGTTGCTTTCTCAAGGCCTATGCGATACATACCAAGTGAACCAATACCGATATTGGATATGTCATAAAAATGATCAAGTTCCTCGCCTTTATGTTTGCCTTCAAATAAAACATATCTATTCAATTTGCACTGATCAACAGTTTTCTTATAATTGTTTAATTCCGGTCCGTCTCCAACAATATGGAATACAACTTTCGTTGCATTATCTCCATTCCTTTGATAGTAATCTTTCATACCGTTTATCAGTCTGTCAAAACCATGCCAGTTAGCTAGCAAAGCAACACCAATTAAATGGATCTCATCCTTATTTTGTAAACATTTTTTTTGAGTATAGTCTTCAACATCAATGCAGTTGCTAAACTTAATTGTCGGTATTCCAAATATCTCTTTATCATCGGTAAGCGTCATATAATAATCAACCAGGTGATCAGCAGCAACTTTAGGTACTACTCTCTTTTCTTTCCAAATCAACGGTCTATCAATTACTCTGTTCCATTCCTGGAAATACGGATAAGTAGGAATTTCAACGACTATCTTTAGCTTGGGATTAGCACGCTTCATTGCCCTAAGCAACTTAAAATATGTTCCATCGAAGATATTCTTTCTAATGAAAACAAAATCAGCATCAAGAACTTCTTTCTCACATTTCTCAATAAATGATTTAGGATAAACTCCACTGAAAGGCATACGATAAAGCACTTTATCAATCTTTCTGTCAAGAATGACATCTAAAAACTCTATCTCTACGCCAGCTTTTCTGAAAGCCTTAACTTGTGACAAGACCTTTTTAGCCTCGCCATTAGCTTTATAATCCTTATCGTTGGATGAATAAATGTATATACCCTTCATAATTATGCTTAATTATTCAGTACACTTAACAACGATGATACCATCAATTATTTTTATAGAACCATCATCTGGATATATTGGCATTTCAACAAACTCACTAGAATCAACTATCCTTTCAGAATCCGATTCAGTAGCCATTTGAGGTCCATATCCAACCCAATTATTTAAATACCAATATATATCCATATTATTTACCTGATCTTTATATGGAAGATAATCATAACGCGATAATTGAGGATGTCTGAAAAAGCTATTATCATTAATTTGTTCGACATTATATAAAAGTACTGGATAATCGTCGTTATAGCCTTCAATACTTTGAATCCTTGTTGCTAAACGATTTAGAAAAGCAACATCTTCTTCGTGTTCGGCATAAGCTTTTAAATAGAGAATATTGTCATATCTAAAAAACACTATGAACATTGTAAATACAATAATGTATGAAACACATCTAGACAATGATATAAGAACACTCCAACACTTGGGAACTTTAATGTTTTTCTTAGTTTTCAAGTCAACCGCATCATAAGTTGCTATTTTTGTTTTTTCAACAAATATTAAAAGAGATATTAAAACAAAACATGACGAATAGAGCATTTCAGGGTGTACAATCGCGCCGCTAATTATATAGTGAAAACTAAACGCAAACGGCAAACACATCAATATAAACGTCTTCCATACTGCAATGGATTTTTTGTTATTGAATAAACGAATTAACCAAACCAATCCAACTAAACCAAATGCAATAATGCATACCGGATACAACTTATGTGCTACTTCTACATAAGCAATATCACCTTTGAAAAACACATTGGCAGCTTGCTTTATACGTTCAATGTATTCTTTTGCACTTACAATTCCCCACGTATCCATATTTTGATATGAAGTCATTTGTGTATGAATTAACTTTAAGAATAATGAATTGGCTAATAAGTATTCAATAACGCCTAACACAAAGAAAAGGATTGTCTTTAATAAAGCCACTACATCTTCCTTAATCGAACTTGAATGTCTAAAACAAAAATAAAGATTACATATGCAAATACCAGTTGCTAAAAATCCCTGGTATAGCCCTAACGAAACACAAATTAATAAGCCCGCAACAATTGACTTAAGAGTATTAGTTTTTAGAATTAGATAATCAGCTATGACAATTAGAAGCAATGCCATACCCCAAGTCCAAGCCTGAAACATAAATCCCAATGTTGAAGCTATTTCCGGGAATACTATCATTATTCCAGCAACAAGGATTCTGCTTATCTTATCTTTAATTTCAAAAATCTCACACAACACACATATAGCTAAAGAAATACAAATTACCATCAAAACGCCATTGAAAACTGGCAGACTGAAATTAAAAGTATTCAGTTTCTGAGCAAATATATCTAATAATCCTATAGCCCATCTACCTTGCTCAAAAGTAATTCCTAACCTAAAAAGGCAATCATTATCATCGTTTAATGAAAACTTGTTAAATATCATGAAGCCATGACAGATTATTCCAATCATAGTGGATAATAGAAACAGATATCTATAATCCTGGACTTTCTGTCTCATTATTTTGTCTCTCCTTCAACAAAATAAGTATCTCTAATCCACGACAACGATTCTGCCATCAATTTTGCTCTTCTTGTAGGCTTAAGCTTACTTGTCGTTGAATGTTCCTTATGGATTATTTCCAACTCAGCATCATAGTAAGCAATAAAACCTTTACGATATGCATTCTCAGCAATAAAAGTCTCTTCACTATACAAAAGAACTCCAAATTCAAGCTCTTTTATATATTCAGCATATTTACTTGAAAGAATAAAGAAACATCCATGTAGTTCATATACTGAACGACTGGTAGTATCTTTTTTCCTTTTTATAAATTTCGGTTTTAAAAAGGCTGCCGTAACATAGCTTTCTCTTAAAACAGGTATGCTGTGTTTTTTTATAATGCTATCCAATTGATTTACAGTATATCTTTCATCACTTACCGGATTATCATAAGAATTAAGCTCACTTACTAATATAGATGGACCTATAACGCCCAAGTTATTATCGTAGGATTTATTCTCAAGCTTTGTAACAAACGCCTTATCCTGAAATGCAATATCAGTATTGCTCATAATGATATATTGGGGAAGCAACCCTGTCTGCTCTCTATACATACGGTACCCGTGCAAAAGGCCATTCATATAGCCTAGATTCTTACCAGGGTTATATACATAAACATGATCATGATCTTGACCGAAGGTATCAAGATTATCTATTTCTTCTTCAGTAGCCGAGTTTATGACCACAACATATCCAACTTTGTTACCATCATCCAATGAAAGAAGCTCATCGTAATACTCCATTACTTCAGAAGCATTGTTATAACAAATAACTATATTGATTATGTTTTCTACTATCACTTAAACACCAATGGAATCGAAATAATATCAGTATCTGCTATATACATAACAAAGCAAATAATAATCAGATAATCTACATAATAAATGAGAAAACGGTGCTCGTTTCATAAAGCTGTTATATCTAATTAATTCAACAGTTATATATTCCGGCAGCAGTCAGCTCATCTTCGCTTGGCGCAGTAATAAGAACTGCTCTAAGCTTGCCATAATAAACAAACATACTTCCACCGGCAGCCGCATGTGCATGCCCGTCTTGAAGAACTTCCTTAAGGTCTTTGATGCCACCGGCGCCACCGATGGCAATTACAGGAATACTGACAACATCAGCAACTGACTTTACAAGATTAATATCATACCCATTCATCATTCCATCATTATCAATTGAGTTAATGATTATCTCGCCAGCACCTAGTCGTTCTGCTTCCCTGGCGAGATCTACAGGATTCCACTTCGTTTCTTCAACTCCATCAGAAATAAAACACTTATAATCTGAATTTGTTTTTTTTGCATCAATTGAAGCAACAATACTCTGAGAACCAAATAGCTCTGCCGATTTAGTCACTAATTCAGGATTTCTTACAAATGCAGAATTCAAAACCACCTTCTCGTATCCGATTTTTAAGAGTTCCTGAACTTGATCAAGATTAGTAATGCCTCCACCATAACTCAAAGGCATAAAGGCTTCACTTGCAATATCCTTAAGAATCTCATAATCAGGTTCTTTATGGTTTTTTGTAGCACCAATATCGAGAATAGATAATTCATCTATACGCTTTCGGTTAAAAATTTTAACCGCATTAACCGGATCACCAAGATATGTTCTTTTTCCGAACTGAACAGTCTTGATCAGATCTCTGTCATCTATAAGCAATGTCGGTATAATTCTTGGTCTGTTAAACATCTATAACTCCAAATCAAACATTGTTATGGTTACATATCTTTACAAAATTACTAAGTAACCCTAATCCAAAATCATGGCTTTTCTCTGGGTGAAACTGCACCCCCATAACATTATCTTTCACAACAGAACAAGTAAATTCAATACCATAATCACAAGTCATGAGAACATTGTCTTGATCTTCACAAACAGCGTAATAGGAATGAACGAAGTAGTATCTCTGCAAACCTGATAATCCGTCAAGTAAAGGATGATGTTGTTTGAACTCAACAATATCCCATCCCATATGAGGTATCTTCAAAGATTTATCTTCAAAACTGAATTTCTTGCATTCAAATGGAATTAGAGATAAACCCGGTAATGTTCCTTCTTCACTTCTAGTTCCCAAAAGTTGCATTCCAAGACAAATACCGAGAATTGGCTTTCCTCTATTTGCCTCATCCTTAATAACGTCAGCTATGCCTGAATCAATGAGTTTATTCATTCCGGCATCAAAAGCTCCTACACCGGGAAGAATAATACCATCTGCCCTTCTAATAATTTCAACATTATTGGTTATCTTACATTTCTCTCCAATAACCTTAAGCATATTGGAAATTGAACCTAAGTTCCCTAATCCATAATCAAGTATTGCAATCATAATCAGAACCTTAAATTGCGTTTTTCGCCTTCTAATAATTTGGAAATTAAAACACCCAATTTGATTATCCACATTTGATTCTTATAATCTCTAGGGGTCTTATTTGGTTGCGCTATAATTTCATCAAATTCCTTAGCCGTGATTCCCATTTTCTTTGCTACATATTCTTTATCGAGTTCCATCTGTTCAGGATCATATGGAGAAGTCTCTAAAATCTTTAAGGCCTCTTCCCTCGTCATAGTGCCGGTAAGTATCTGATTAGAACAAACATTTTTTCTCGTATCAAATCCAAACTTATGAGGTAGATAATACCCTTCAAAGAATCTTGTAAATACATTCTCATAATGCTTGTTCTCATACTTAGTCCAACCATATTTTTCATGAAGGAGTTCCATAGCCTTTTCTTTATCATATACAACATAATCCAATGGAAAAACTCTCTTCATTCCGTAGAAATACCGATACAAGATACGATACTTCAGCATTCCACACATAGGATAAGATTTAAGAGGTACCTTACCAAATTTTTTGTGAATATCTTTAAGCATTGCAGTATCATTCAAATATATCCATTCAACTGGTGGTCTGATAAATTCAGTAGCACTATTAGAACCTGTAAGCACATATTTAATCTTATGCTTAACGGCATAATTGTATAATGCTGCAAATATTGCATGATCTTGCGGCTGATCACAAGAAGAAATTGAAGCCTTGAAAAATGATAACTGAAGATCAGCCATCTCTTTCCAATTTACTACTTCCGTATACATATCAAGGTTTAATCCCTTGACTATTTTCTCAATATTCTCAACTGCGACATTGAGGTTCCATCCGGTATCAACGACAAAGATTAAAGGTCTAAGGTGCATTACTTCAACAGCTATATAAGCCAAATATGAGCTGTCAGCTCCGCCAGAAAGCCCCAAAATGCAATCGTAATCATGACCTTCACCAGATTTTCTGATCTTAGCAGCTATTTCTTCAAGCTCATCAAATCTGTTTTCCTGTGGCTTCCAGAATGGCTTAATATTCTTATCAAAGTTCCTGCAATAATCACAGACACCATTCTCATCAAACGTTATCTTTGAATCCGTGGTGTCCATAACACATCGACTGCATCTCTGATAATCTCTTTTAATTACAGACATAAATCTCTATTACCCCTGACATAAGAACTGATCCATCACATCCATAAGCATTGTCTTATCAAAATGTGACTCAAAATATACTCGAGAATTATTGCTCATAGCATTCCTATCGAGATTAATTATATTCCTTATCCCCTCTGCAAGTGCATCAGCGTCTCCAATATCGGTACAAATTCCACAATTGGCTTCTTCTATTATCCTTTTTGTCTCACCGGAAGCAGATGCAATAATAGGCATTCCACAAGCCATATAGGACTGCAATTTGGCTGGGATTGTCATTTCCCACAGAGGAGTTTTATTGAAACTTATAAATCCAACATCACACGCAGCTAAAATACTAGGAATTAAAGTTGATTTGACTCGTGGAAGTAGAATAAACTTATCCCTGACTCCACAGTCATCAATGTGTTTTTCAAACTCTGATTGGTATCTGCCATCTCCCACAACAACAAAACGGACATTATCTTCTTTCATTAATTTTGCAGTTTTAGGAAGTATATCTAAACCTTGCGCTGTGCCAATATTACCTGTAAATACAACTTTAAAGCTGTCATCATCAGGAATGCCTTCATATACATGCTTATCAACTGGTCTGTAAAATTCTTCAGCATATTGAGGCCAATAGTATACCTTTTTACGATCAACAGGATTTTTTCTGTTGACAACTGCCTCAACAAATGAAGGACTTGTAACGAATATCTTATCAGTATGCTTATAAATCTTATCAACCATTCTATCTATCGGACCAATAATCAAGCGATTATGAATTCCTGTTACAGTTTCAACATTTTCAGGCCATAAATCCTGAACATATAAAAAGTGGGGTACCTTATGCTTTTTAGCATAACCGCATCCCACTTTAACCTGTGTCATAGGTGACGTCTCAAAGCTGAACACAAGATCAGCATCTACTTTATTAAATCTGTTCCAAAACCAACCTGATATAACAAAAGAATAGTAATTCAATACCATTCCAATCGAACTATGCCCTCTTGCAATTAACGGAATTCTAATAATCTTTATTCCATTCCAAGTCTCTGTTCTTTTCTTTGTCCAAGAATAGCCAGGAAAGAATTTACCCATAGGATAATTCGGAATTCCTGTCAGAACTGTTACATCATAACCTCGCTTTACCCATTCCGTAGCAATATCATTGATACGAAATGATTCAGGATAAAAATACTGAGAAATAATAAGTATCTTCATTTCTTTATATCAGCATCGTGCATTTCTTTTGCACGTTCACTGTCAAAACCTTCTGTACTATCCTTTTGAAATAGAATCTTAACTGTTTCAAACATAATCTGAAAATCGAGAAGCAGACTGAAATTTGCAATATATGTAAGATCCAATTTCAGTTTATCTAATGCACTTGTATTGTATTTGCCATAAACCTGAGCATAACCTGTAAGTCCGCCTTTTACCTTTTCACGGAACTTAAACTCAGGAATATCATTTGTGTACTTCTCAACATGCTCATATCTTTCAGGACGAGGTCCAACAATACTCATGTCTCCAGAAAGGATATTGAACAACTGAGGAAGTTCATCAATACGGCATGCACGAATTACTCGACCAACCTTTGTAATACGATCATCCTTCTCTCCTGCCGGATGAGGACGTCCATCTTTCTCAGCATCAACGATCATAGAACGGAATTTGAGAATCATAAAATGCTTTCCATCTTTAGTAACTCTCTCCTGTCTGAAAAAAACAGGTCCATGATCCTCAAGTTTAATAGCTAAAGCAGTAATCAAAAAGACAGGACTTAATATAACAACGGCTAATCCGCAAAAAACAACATCAACTACTCTTTTCCAAAATCTCTGCCAAAAGCTCATTCCAAGATTTCTACTGAGATAAAGAGGAGTATCAATAATATTCAGGCTATCAGATGACTTAAGAATAATATCTGAGATTTTGGGGATGAAATATACTCTCTTGTCTTTTTCAAAACACTTTTTGATAACTACATTTTCAATATGTGCAGGTACATCACTGATCAATATGCTGCTGCAATTATCAACTATGGTGTCTATGTCAAAATCAGGATCATCATAATAAATTTTCTTTTCAACATGATATTTCTGAGGGATTCCGTTAATCTTTCTCTCGATATCATTCTCATAATTGCCGTAAATCATAACGACCGGCAAAGGCTTAACAAGTTTTCTGTAAATGTTTACCATCAAAGCAACGGTAAACATAAGGACAACAGACTGGCAAATTGCTAATAAAACATATCTCCATGCAAATGCAAATACAAATCTGAAATTGTTGAGAATCGTAATAGAAACAAGAATCTCAATAAAGTCCGTAAACCAGCAAGTAAGAATAACACTTGCAATATGCTTCGCCTTGCGTTCTACACCAATCTGGAAAGCCTTAAGGAATCGTCCGTTCATAAGGAAAAGAACTACATAAATGATTGAAGCTAATCCAATATTTCCTATACCGGATAAAAAACCGGTATGATTGTTGTCTTTAACATAATTAATCCAAATGACAAGAAACATTGCCAAAGCAAATGCTGTGAGGATTAATGTGCACAAGCCACGATAAAAATACCTGAATCTTACCGTTTTCTGAAATGCCAAAATGCTGTTATTACTCTTCTTAGTCATAATACCGTTCCTTATCGAAATTCAAATACCCTCTCTAATTAATTCAACTACCCGTTTATAACTTTGATATAATTTCCAATCCGATCTTAATCTTTGATACTCTGCCAAACATGCTCAATTCTATTATTGCTGTTCTCTTATGTCTGTTAATCGACTTTATAAGTCCCTCTTTGCCAATTAACGGCCCCGATAGTATTTTTATGTGTTCCCCTTCAATAATTCCTATCGAAGAACCAAGCACACCATTGTTTGCATAAGCATTTTCTATAAGAAAGACTTCCTCATCATTTACAGGAGCAAACCGTTCATCAGTCGACAAAACCATAGCAAACTGGTCTGAATGCCTGATCCGTTCTGCAAACGTTTCTATCCTTTCAGAATCTGTATTAACAAACAGATAGCCTGGAAATAACGTCTTATGTACAGTTTTCCAAACACCATTTATCTTTTTGTTTTGGTCTATAAGCGGAACAAAACAATCATCGTAATAATCCGCAGGAACATAATCCTTGATCCATAAACCAAGTTTCTGCTCACAACCGGTTGTTGTCCAAATAACATACCACATGACAGATATGTCTCCTTCCGACCTAAAGCCATAAAACTCTAATACCGCTAATTCCGGCATCAGAGAACTCAAAAATATATGTCCGGTACTGTACACAACGCGCACCTGAGGCGACGATTGATTCGAGTCCTTCTTACACAACAATTATACATTATTATTATTTATAATATTTTAGGGGAAATACACAAAACACTAATAGGACAACAAACAAATAGTATGTCAGTCGTCCTATCAAATCAAAAATAATTTATATTTATATGTTATTTGCGGTTCTTTTTCTTAGCCTTTTTCTCAAGATACATAGCTTTATCAGCCAGGCTCATACATTCAAGGAGATCTTTCCATTCAGTCAGCTCGCTGGTACCTATACTTGCGCTTAATTCATATGGATACTTCTTTTTCTCGTTTATATCCTTCAGATTATTTCTGACACTTCTGATGAACTGACCAATTCGACCCACATCGGTAAGGATAAGAACCGCTACAAACTCATCACCGCCCATCCTGGCAACAAATTCCTTGGATTTAAGGGCATTATAGATGCACTTTGAAGTCTCTTTTATTGCATCATCACCGCAATTGTGTCCAAAAGTATCATTTATATACTTTAAGCCGTCCATATCTATCGATACGATTGCAATGTTATAAAGTTTATTCTTATCTTTATCGAACAGCTCATTGAACTTCTTTTCAAATCCTTTTCTGTTCAAAAGTCCAGTAAGTGAATCTTTGATATAGAGGTCCATAATATCAGCAATACCAAAGTATTTCTGATATAGATCCAGCTTATTGATTACCTGCCCGGCCTGAAGGAAAATAAATTCGATCTTCTCATTGATAAAACCGGGTTCATTAGTATCAACAACAAGAACTGCATAACCGTATATGACGTTCTTATTAGCTATAGGCAGGTATATTACCGTTCCTATTGCATCTTCAAGGAAACCGTCAGGCAAAAGCTTATCGTTGGAAAACGAGATGGAATCAGTGATCTTACCATCTTTGTTAAAATAACCGCTCAAAGTCCTGTCATTTTCCTGATATCTGCAAATATAACACTCTTTTATACTTTCTTCGTTTTTCAAACTTCCAAGAGTAACTTTTAAGGCTGCTTCTCTTGTAAGACTTTCCTCAAAATCAGTACTTAAGAGAACATACTCTCTCATAGCTTCAATTGAATCAGAACTTGAAACCTTAAGATCACGCAAAGCCTGATAGACATCACGTCCCGCGTCTTCATCTCCGGTGCTTTCACGTGTAACTATAGTACCGGAAACACTTAAGTACAGATCCTGGTTTTCATTAGCATACAGCTTCTCAAGCAACTCCATCGCTGCATTTACAAGTGTTTCTTCTGAGATTTCAATGGTTGTAAGCGAAGGAATATGGTCTCCGGCTTCTGTAATATTGTCTATGCCGCTGATCATGGTATCACCCGGCACGGAGAATCCTCTTTGGATCAATTCATCAATTAGCGTTACAGCTTCGTAGTCGTTCGAACAGATAATAGCTTCAGGTAATGTTCCATCTTCCTTAGTAAAGAAATCTGCCTGTTCCGGACCTTGTGTAATCCAATAGTTACCATGGAATATCATGTCCTCCCTGACTTCATAGCCAGCTTCACGCATAGCATCTTCAAATCCGGCACGTCTTTCAGCAGAATCAAGGAGATCATCTCTGCCCGTTACAAATCCTATATCTCCCGTCTTACACTTAGAAATGACATATCTTGCAATCTCATGCATTATCGCCCTGTTATCAGGAACTACATTATAAAAACCATTTATCTCCGCCCTAATACATACAACAGACGGACATTCTGTGTCGTTTAATAGATTCTCTATGAGTTCTTTTGATAAGCCTGCCTGATCAATAGTATCAGCACATAAGATTATTCCGTCGTATTCATGAACAGGCGGCAATGAAAGGATGCTCTTATATCCGATTACTTGAAGAGGGTTATTACTAGGCACTGAACAGTTGCCAAATACATCTACCCTATGCCCTTTCTTTCTGGCATAAGCATCGATACATCTGATGATGGACGCGGAGTAGTCCCTGTACATGTCTCCGATAAAAGCACATATCTTCATATGTCTATTATAGACATCAATAACTGATATCTGATAAAGAAACAATGAACTTTAAATGAATATTAACTGAATACTGCAGCTACAGTCTTAAAGAGAACTCCAAAATCTTTAAAGAAACCAAATTCCTTGATTGATTTCAGATTGTATGCCATCTTAGACGGAAGTATTTCATTAACATATACTTCATCCGCATCAGAAGCATTCTCTAACAACTCTGCTTCGTCCTTATACTCGATACTTGCAATAGACGTAATTCCGGCAGGCATAAGCAGCGTAGCCTTCATCTCGTCACTATACCGGTCAACATATTTGACTACTTCAGGCCTGGTGCCGACAAAGCTCATATTGCCTGATAAGACATCAAACAATTGAGGAAATTCATCTAATCTGTGATCTCTTAATTTAGATCCGACTTTGGTAATCCTGACATCATTGTCAACAGTAACGCTGCTCCCTATCTTATCAGCGTTATTTACCATGGTTCTGAATTTATGTATCCTGAACCTGGCACCATAGGAAGTAACTCTTTCCTGTCTAAAGAATACAGGTCCTTTAGAATCACATTTGATCATGATCGCAATAATGATCATTGGAATGCCAAGCAGGATTATAAGGTCCAGTGCAGCAAAGATATCAAATAGACGCTTAAAAAACAGACTAGCCTTGCGTCTCGATAACGCATCATAATAAGGCCTTACGACCTCAGTTCTAATGTCATCAGGAAGCTCGTCCCATTTAGGAAGAATGAACCAGCGATTAGGCCTCAAAGTCTTATTGGAAGGCATCTCAACAACCTTTTACGATATCCGTAAAACAATCAATGATATATTGAACATCCTCGTCAGACAGCAAAGTGTGCAAAGGAAGTGTTATCTCATTCTCATAGAGATGATAAGCATTGGGGAAATCTTTGATGTCTACACCTCCGCCCTTCACATGAGCACACGATTTATAAGCAGTCATCATAGGCAAAGGTTTATAGTGCACATTGCAGGATACACCCTTTTCTGCCATCTTTACGATAATCTCACGCCTCTTAACATCGGATGCACCGGGTATCCTCACGAGATAAAGATGTCCACTGGAAGAGAAATCCTCACCATAATGCTTAATATGATCGAGTTTTAAAGATTCACACATCTGATCATAAAGCGCAATTATCTCTTTACGTCTCTTCAACATGCCTTCATAACGGTCAAGCTGTCTCAATCCGATGGCAGCCATAATATCAGTCATATTGCATTTATATAGAGGCTCAATGATGTCATATTCCCATGAACCCAGCTGAGATTTAGCAAGTGCGTCTTTATTTTGTCCATGAAGACTGTATAACTGAAACCATTTATAGATTTCGTCATTATCTATGCCGTCAATATCTCTCCAGACACTGGCTCCGCCTTCAGCAGTAGTCAGATTCTTAACCGCATGAAATGAGAAAGATGTAAAATCAGCGATACTTCCGGCTTTCTTGCCATGCCATTCACTGCCCAACGCATGAGCACAATCGGCAACAACAGCAACTCTTCCTAAAGCTTTCTGTATTCTCATTCCAAGATCGCTCTTACCGGAAGGTTTAAACAATGACTTTTTGCTTTCTACAACTTGATAGATCCTGTCATAATCACAAACTACGCCGCCCAGATCAACAGGAATAACAGCTTTAGTTTTCTCTGTGATCGCAGAAGCCAAAGCATCATAATCCATCTCCGGATTGTCTTTCTGCGAATCAACAAAAACAACGGTAGCGCCCACATGTATTGCTGCTGCAGCAGAAGCAGAATACGTATAAGCAGGAACGATTACCTCATCGCCTTCACCGATGCCGAGAATTCTCAGATTAAGCTCTTCTGATGCTGTAGCTGAAGCAAGACAAACACATTTAGAAGTCCCAACATATTCAGCAATACGCTTTTCTAATTCCTTGGTTCTGGGACCTGTGGTAATCCATCCGGATCTCAGACAATCAGCAACTTCAGCTATCTCAAGCTCACTGATATCCGGCGGAGAAAATGATATCTTTCTTTTTGCTATATCTGTAGACATATTATTTCGCCTCTGATGGTTTATATGTTTTAACTATTTGAGCAACAATCTGCTTAATGTCATCACTTTCAGATTTAGCTGCCAAATCAAGTTCTTTCAGCTGTTTTTCAAACTGATCATCATCCATGGGAATAGGCTGAGCGATAGAGATATCCTTGTTCTCTTCCGTCTCTCTTAAGCCTTCTTCATCCATAAGACGCTCTTCGTAGAGCTTCTCTCCAGGTCTTAACCCTGTATAAACGACCTTGATATCAACATCAGGTGTCAGGCCTGAAAGCTTAATCATTTTACGAGCAACATCATCTATCCTGACAGGCTCTCCCATGTTAAGAACGAATATCTCACCGCCTTTGGCATATGCACCGGATTCCATGACAAGAACCACAGCTTCTGGTATGGTCATGAAATAGCGAATGATATTCTTATCTGTTACCGTTACAGGTCCTCCATTTGCAATCTGTTTCTCGAATATCTTCAGAACAGAACCATTAGAACCTAAAACATTACCAAATCGTACCGCTGAGAATGTCGTTCTGACATTTATCTCGCCCTTATCAAAGAGTACTTGAGCCCGACGGTCCATCATCTGGATAACCATCTCACAGATACGTTTTGACGCACCCATAATATTGGTCGGATTAACAGCTTTATCCGTAGATATCAAGACAAAACGTTTAACACCATATTTAACAGCAGCTTGGGCCATCTTATAAGTTCCACCGACATTATTCTTAATTGCTTCATTAGGCGATCCCTCCATTAACGGAACATGTTTATGAGCCGCTGCATGGAAGATAATATCCGGCCTATACTTCTCTAATACGGAATTAACTCTATTGGTATTTCTGACAGAACCAATAAGAGCAATAAGGTTTAGGCTATCACCATATTTAGATCTAAGCTCTCTTTCAATCCAGAAAGCATTATTCTCATAGATATCAAATATGATGAGTAATTTAGGCTTAGCCATGGCTATCTGTCTGCAAAGTTCTGAACCAATAGAACCACCGCCACCGGTTACCATGACAGTTTTATCCGTGATATATTCTCTTATTCGCTCTACATTTGCCTTTACAGGATCTCTTCCAAGAAGGTCGATAATCTCGACATTTCTGATGGAATTAACAGTAACGGAACCATCGATCATCTGATAGATTCCTGGGATGATCCTTACCTTACAACCAGTCGCAGAACATATATCGAGTATTTCTTTACGGTCTACACCTTTGGCATCAGGTATAGCAAATATAATCTCATCGATATTGTAATCCTCAACTGCATTTTGAATATCGACACGGCTTCCTACAATAGGAACTCCGTCTATTTCTCTGCCAATCTTTACAGGATTATCATCAATAGCACAGCACACTTTAGCGTTTACGTGCCTGCTCATAACGATTTCATGAATTACATCTTTACCACAAGCACCTGCACCGATGATCATTATGTTGGAGCAATCTTTGGTGACAGAAGTATCTTTACGTATATAATTCAAGAATCTGAAACTGAATCTCACGGCCGTTGTAGTAACAAACCCGAATATAATCGCCATAACCCAAACAGATATAGGCAGACGTCTAAAGCCTGTAATACGCTCATCGATCACTTCGGCAACAAATACGATCAAAGTAAAACAAATCCATGCTTTAACGATCCTTTCAAATTCAGAAAAAGAAGCGAACCGCCAGATGCTGTTATACATTTTGAATACAGCCATCAGGACAATGATCAAAACAGCGCAAATCGGAATAATTATTAATGATTGCTGAATGTATATGTCTTCGATTTTAGTGAACTTAAGATCATATCTTATAAGAAGAGCCACCGAGAAGCTCAAAACGATCATTACAAAATCAAGCACCCCAATAATGAGTGCTCTATACACCCAGTGCCTGCTCTTTATCGGTCTTGTTTTAGTATTATCCGTCAATTTTATACCCTTAATTAAATAATAATTGCTCCGATAATCTTCGTGCCGCCATTAGAGAGAAGATTTATCTCATTCTCTACAACAGGCTTTAATGAATATTTTCTCTGCTCAATTAAAACGATTCCGTCATAATCAGGAACAGACTTAAGCACTTCAGGATTATTAAATATATCCGGCTTAAAATCACCCTTTAATCCAAGCGCTTTTACAGCTTCGCTCATAGCCTTAGAATCGCCAGTACCGGTAATAAGAACCTTATTCAAATCCTTCGTTAAATTCGAATAATTGGCGCTTATAAGACCATTGCAATTCTCAACACTCGACTTAGTGTCATCTTCAGTTTTAACATCAATAAATCGGATAAACTTTGATCTCTTACCCAAAGGCTTCATTACACCGATTCTCTTAATCTGCAAAAACAAACCAAAGAACTGCGCTTGAGTAAGTATCTTCTTGCCAAAGATATAACCTATACCAACAAACACAGCTATCAATAACGCACCAGCACCAAAACCAATACCAAGCCACATAAGATTAGGAACAACCTTAGCTTTTATGTTAGTAATCGTTTCTGAATATTCTGTAGGAACTCCATCAACTTTTACATCATCATGTGTCTTAATATACGTGATAAGAACGGATTTGTCAGACAATTCCAAGTTTTTTGCTATTACATCTAAGGCATTATAATAAGAAGTTATTTGATCTTGTAAAGCATTTAAATGTGCAATTCTACTATTTTGTCCATCTCTAACACCTGTATCAATCCTAGATATTTTCTGTATTCCAACAAGAGAAATCGAGTGAGATGCAACAGTAACGTTAAGTTCATCATGAATACTTTGAATTTTTGAAATAACTACACTCATTGTATCATCCACAAATTCACGGGATGGACCATAAATAAAGAAATAAATAGAACCTGTTCTATCTACATTCTCTTCGTTTACATTGATAATTGTATTGTTTGCAACACTTGTGCTAAATCCAATTAATTCTCTGATATTGTCAGGTGAAGTGCCTATTTCATTAGCATATTCATCTAAATAATCTCCATACCTAATTTCACGTTCATATGCTGAAAAGAGTGCACTGTCAATACCATTTGCATCACCGCCATCAACAGTAAGAGTAATTTGAGCTGTTGATAAATAAACATTATTAGGATCGATTTGCATATAAATAGAATCAGAATTCGAAGCTATTTCATTATCTATTTGAACATTTGTATAATCAATCATATCAACAAGAACACGAGCTCTTTCGATCTGCTGAGCTCGATACTGATATTGAGCATCCGACTCCCCTGCGTTGAGTTTCTTCGTGATGTCAAGAATATCGTTAGATTTAACAGTCTCAACCTTGCTGAAATTGATGTAAAAAAGACCTGCACCGGCAACTAAACCGACGATGATCATTAACCAGAGTTTCTTTAAAATGACGTATAATACGTCTTTAACCTTTATCACATATTCATTGTTAGCCGGATCCATTACACAGAACCCCCATATTATTTTTATATAATCGTTAGAATTATAAACTTCTTATTGTTTTTATACAAATCAGGCATATTTACACGATTTCAGACATAAACCTAAAAAGTGTTGTAGTTTTAACACAATAGAACTCTTAAACATTGTAAGTAATCAAATGTGATAAGATTCTTCTAAAAAGAATATATTGGAGGCTATATATGACACTTTCCCAAGATGAATATAAGTTCCTTGAAAGCCTGATAGGCATAGCAAGTACTGGAGCTACTGAGGTTAAAGAACCCGGTATCGGCACTTTACCCTATGGTTCTGCTCCCTTTTCTGCTTTAAAGTTTTTCCTTGATGATGCTTCTAAAGCTGGAATGAGAACAGGCATAATTGAAAACAAAGTTGGCTGGTGTGAATTTGGACCTGAAGGCGCTGATCTGATAGGTATTGTTTGCCACCTGGATGTAGTACCGGCTGGAGACGGTTGGACTACTTCACCGTTTGAACTTACTTTAAAAGACGGAATCCTTTACGGCAGAGGCATTGTTGATGACAAAGGTCCTGCCTGTGCTTCATATTTTGCCATGAAGAGACTTATGGCTTCCGGTTTTATGCCTTCAAAGAGGATCCGTCTGATTCTTGGAACTGATGAGGAGCGTACATGTTCCTGTGTTGAGACATATGCCGAACTGGGTGAGATACCTTCATTTGCAATTACTCCGGATGCTGAATTCCCTGTAATCTATGCAGAGAAAGGTATTTTGCATGTAAAAATCGTTAACTCATCACCTTCAGCTTTAAAGGCCATCGGTGGTTCTGCTGCCAATATGGTTCCCGCCTCCTGTTCTTGCACAATTGACGGAGTTGAATATTCAGCCAAGGGCAAGATGGCACATGCTTCAAAGCCTGAACTGGGTGTAAATGCTATATTTGAGCTCATTAAGCAGCTTGATACTGCTTCCGTAGACTATTCAAATTCACCTTTATTGAGCTTTATCAGCAAGGAAATCGTATATTCATCACCTGCTGAATATACAGGATGTAATGTTACTGATGAATCAGGAAGTGTAACTGCTAATCCTTCTGTTTTGAATTGTTCTGACTCAGGTGAATCTCTTGTCATCGATATCAGATGTCCTGTCTCATATAAGATGTCAGACATCGTGGCAAAATTATCATCAACCGCTGAAGCATATGGACTTACAGTTGAAGTACTGAATCAGATGGATCCTTTGTATAAATCTAAAGATCTTCCTCAGATTGCACTTCTTACTGAAATATGGAAATCAAATATGCCGTCTTACAGCGGTTATAAGCCAGAGTACTTATCCGAATACACTGAACCTATTGCAATCGGCGGCGGTACTTATGCCCGTCATATGCCTAATACCATTGCTTTCGGTATACAGGCACCCTGGCAGGAAGACCAGTGTCACCAGGCTAATGAATGCAGAGCATTATCAGATTTTGAAACAGATATTCAGGTAATGACCGAAGCTATAAAGGGATTGTCAGAACACTCGTAATATCAAGCTGAATTATATAAATGAAAAAGCGCTGCAAATTGCAGCGCTTTATTCGTTTTACAAGACTCTTCTTACCGTACCGATTTTCCACTTGGCCGATGAGTAACAGGACTCAACAACACCTGTGGCTGAGGACTGGGCATGTACGTATGTATCGTTTCCTACGTAGATACCGGAGTGTTCCATAATGCCGTCGCCTTCCTTATCGAAGCAGATAATGTCACCGACCTGGATCTCATCCGGATCTACCCATTCGCCGCAGTAAGACTGGCTGGTAGCACCGTGAGGCAGATAGATTCCATAGTATGTCTCGAAGCAATACATAACGAAACCGGAACAGTCAAAGCCGTCAGGTGATGCACCGCCATAAACGTATCTGCATCCGATATAACCTCTTACATATGATGCAAATGATGTCCAATCGCCACTATCGTAATCATCGTCGTCATCGTCATCATCGTAATAAACGGGTTCAGGTATGTAAGGCTCATCATCCTGTGTGAAGCTTGCCTTTACATAGTAACCATCAGAAGATTTATACCAGCCGTTATCAGTCTCGGCAACTACTTCAATCTCTGAACCAGTAGACAATGTTGAAAGTAAAGTATATGAAATACCGGGACCAGTTCTTGTATTGAGAGCTGTGCTCGCATATACAGTGAAATCAACATCCCACTCTTCCCAATCGGGTCCGGAACTTGTCTCCGGCTCCGGATCAGGTTCGGGTTCATAATTCGGTTCAGGATCAGGTTCATTATATGATGTTGATGAACCATCATCGTCGTCATCATCATCATCGTAACTAACTTCATCAGGTTCATCCGGGGTCTCAGGCTCAACAAGCTCTTCTGATGAAAGATGAGAGTTCATAATATAACCTTCTCTTCCGTCAGGAAGTCTTACAAGTGACCAGTCTTTAATATATGCGATTCTGGTAACTGTATCGTTAAGCTTGAGGCTGATTACATCATCCTGATTCTGATCTTCATCATCTTCTGATTCTTCAGAATCCTCACTGTCTTCTTCGCCGTCAACTGCATCTTTAATCTTAGGAGCTACGAGAACAGCATCACCGTTAATCCAATACAGAGCACCATCATAAGTAATGGGATCAAGAGGATCCGTACCAAATTCAGCTGCTATGTCTGAATATGATTTAACGGCAACGATCGTATAATCATCAATGTTAAACTTTGCGTTCTTTAAGCTCATCGGAATATAGCCGGTATTCTCGGCTTCTTCGTATGCAGGTGAACAAAAGTCATCAAAAGTGACGGCGTTGGGACCGATCAGAGACGGACTCTGAAGATCGATCTCTTTCGAAGATCCGCAGTTATGTGTAGTTACAGATCCGACAGCAACACTTGCCGCAACGACAGCTGAAACTATATTTACCGCTTTCTTATTAACCACTGCATTTCCTTTCTGCTCATAGCGCATATTATTGATGATATTTTATCATTCAACTTGTATGGAATAACAAATAATTCAAGCAAAACTCGGGCATTCGCACAAAATGTCACCGCTTTGTAACCTAAAACACAAGAAAGATTGAGTTTTAGCAAGAAATTCTGGAAATTAAAAACCCTGTCGGTCTGAGGACTGCAGGGTGCTAATATTATTATTTGGTGGCTCACTGGAGGTTCGAACTCCAGACCCCTTGATTAAAAGTCAAGTGCTCTACCGGCTGAGCTAGTGAACCATTTGGCTGGGGTGGCAGGATTTGAACCTACGAATGCGGGAGTCAAAGACCCGTGCCTTACCCCTTGGCTACACCCCAGTGTTTCGAGGCAAAAAGTTGGGGTGGGATATGGGATTCGAACCCATGATATCTAGTGCCACAAACTAGCGCTCTAACCAACTGAACTAATCCCACCATTTCAGCCAATTGCCTTGAAATTATAAAGAAAAGGTCTTTTTAAGTCAAGCATTATTTATAGTAATCTGTTTTATTGCACGTATATATGTTGTTGTACTATAATTCGACAGTAATAAACATAAGAGGTTATTTATTATGGAAGAAGAATTATCTGTATCTTATATAACAATGCCTAAGGGCTTTAAGGCTAACGGTGTTTCTGCCGGCATGAAGTGTTCTGATCCCGCTAACATCAATGAAAGCACACCCAAATATGCAATCCTTGATATGGGTATGGTCTATTCAGATACTCTTTGCAACGTTGCAGGTGTTTACACATCCAACCTTGTCAAAGGTCACTCTCTCGTAAGATCAATGGACATTATCGAGAATAAAGGAAAAGCAAAGGGAATCATCATTAACAGTAAAGTTGCCAACGCAGGCGTTGGACATATTGGTGTTGAGGATGCAGCAAAGGTTGCAGAGACCGCATCTTCCCTTCTTGGCTGTGATCCTTCAGAGATTCTCACAGCATCCACAGGTGTAATAGGTTCAAGACTTCCGTTAGATAAGATGACTGCAGCCATTCCTTCACTCGTAAACGGCCTTTCTGCTGACGAGGAAGCTGCTCACAATGCACAGTACGCAATGATGACTACAGATACTGTTCCGAAGGAAGTATCCGCACAGATCGAGCTTACAGACGGAAAGACAGTAACTATTTCCGGTATGGCTAAGGGTTCAGGTATGATCCACCCTAACCTCGCAACCATGATCTGCGTATTCACTACAGACTGCGGAATTGAATCTGCTTCATTGAAGAAGATGCTCCAGAAAGCTGTTAAGTATACATTTAACAGAGTCAGCGTAGACGGTGATACTTCCGTTTGCGACATGGTTACAGTATTTGCCAACGGCGCATCAGGTGTTTCCATCGAAGAAGGAACTGAGGATTATGCTCTGTTCGAGTCTGCCCTCTGCAAGCTCTCTGAAGACATCTCCAGAATGCTCGCAGCTGACGGTGAAGGTGCAACAAAGTTCGTAGAGATCGAAGTTCACGGAGCAAAGGATGAAAAGGATGCAAAGCTCATCGTTACTTCCGTTGCAAGATCACCTCTTTGCAAGACAGCTTTCTTCGGTGAAGATGCCAACATCGGTCGTATCCTTACAGCAGTCGGTTATTCCGGTGCTTCATTTGATCCTGAGAAAGTCGATATCAGACTCTCCGGACTTCTTATGTATAAGGACGGTGCAGCCGTTGCTTTCGATGAGGAAGAAGCATCCAGACTTCTTGCAGAGCACGACCTTAAGGTAGATATCACACTCTACGAGGGTGACGCTTACGACAGAATGTTCACATGCGACTTCTCATACGATTACGTTAAGATCAACGGAAGCTACAGAACATAATTTATATTCCACATAAGAAGCGTTTATCAACTACGAGATGAAAATGTTCGTATAACATTTTCTCTGTTTAATATTGCAATGATACTTCTACATATCATTGCAAGCACTGAAAGCACAAGGTGTTCTGTTTATAAATTTTGAGAGAAAAGGAAGAATACTCTTTTACAACAGATAAATAATCAATTTGTTATTCAGATATTGCCTGTTTTAGATTTCTAATATTCTTTCTAAGATCAGTAACCTCGCCTGAAAACACACTTGAAGAACCGGCAACAAAGATTGACGCTCCAAACCCCTTCAATAAATGAGCATTATGAGTAGTTATATTTCCATCAACTTCAACTGTTATGTCATTTTTGTTTTGAGAATTAAGAAAACTGTTTAACTTTTCAGCTTTCTTAATTGTAGAAGGAACTATACTTTGACCTGCAAAACCAGGATTAACCATCAGCAGATTAATTCCGTCAATATAATCAAGGACTTCCTCAAGAACATAAACCGGCGTAGCTGGATTAATTGCTAAGAAGCATTTACATCCAAAAGGTTTAAGCCAATCAAGCGCTCTTTGAACTTGATAAGTGCTTTCATAATGAATAGAAACTATATCTGTATTTTGAATTCCCAACCATTGAAGCTTATACTCGGGATTTAGAACCATCAAATGTAAATCCAATGGGATATTTGTTAATTCTCTTAAGCCACGAATATAGTCTACTCCCAAACCAAAATTAGGAACAAACTCACCGTCCATAACATCAATGTGAAGATAATCAATGCGTTCTTCCTCAAACACTTTAATAGTATCTTTAAGATGTACGAGATCAGAACACATCATAGATGCAGATATTTTCCCAATCATTAACAATTCTCCTTATTCCAAATAGTCATTACTTTGCAGTATGGCTCATTGTGAGAGTTCATTAACTCTAACGCCTCAATAACATGCATCTGATCAAAACGATGAGAAATCAATGTATTAACATTGATTAGATTTTTAGATAATGCATTTTTCACCTCTGACCAATCGCAGCACTTGTTATTCTCATATGAAGAATTCCAGGTTCCCATTACAACTAGTTGTTTTCTTAATATTTTCCAATAAACATCTTGTGAACAATTAAAATCACCTTCAGGATTTCCCATTAATACAATTCTTCCACCTGCCTTAGCAAGAAGAATAGATTTATTAATTGCTTCATTACTTCCCACAGCTTCAAGCACACAATCAAATTGTTGTTTACACTCATTGATCAAATCAAATCTAATATCGGGTATATTATCCGCAAGTTTCTTTTTGCTGTTTGATCTACCTAAAACTGTTACTGACTTAGCTCCAAGTGCTATACCCCATTGTGCAGCAGCAAAAGCAATCATTCCGGTTCCAACAATAGCTACATTATCTGTACTTTTTATATTAAATTGCTTCATTGCATGAAGAGACACTGCCAAAGGTTCCATCATAGCTGCATCTTCAAATGAGATATTATTGTCCAATTCAATTAGGTTCCAAATGGGAACCGAAACATATTCAGCAAACGCCCCATCACGACGTGAGCCAATATAATCATAGTTAGAGCACATCTCATATTTACCTTGAAGGCACTGATCACAATTTCTACATGGTATTAATGGAAACACGCCAACACGTTTTCCTATATAGCATTTGTTTTCTTCATCACATACTTCAGATACAACACCCGAAAATTCGTGTCCACAAACAGTCGGGAAATGATATGTTCCCTTTTTAAATATCCTTGGAATATCTGAACTACAAATACCAGCAGCTTTTACCTTTACAATACACCAACCAGGTTTTAATTCTGGATATGGTACATCTTCATAATTAAGTAATCCTACTGCTCGAAGCGGATATGCTTTCATCCCTCAATCTCCTGTTTAAACTTTTCTAAATCTGCGAATGTAGTGATTTTATAATTATGTTCATCACCGGGAAACAATCTTACATTTAAGCCCTTTTCAAAAACAACAGCAGAAGTTCCACTTATAGAAGACAATTCTTCATCAGACATATTTCGTATTAAATCTAGATACAGTCCTAATCTTACTGATTCAGGAGCTTGTCCAGCCCATAAATGATTTCTATTAAGTAAAGAAGAAATACTCTTAGCATCCTCACTCATATATACAGTGTCTTTAACAGGTAAAACAGGCATAGTGCAATCGCAATCTTCTATTTCTTTTATACAACTATTGATTAAACTATTTGAAATATTAGGTCTAGCAGCATCATGAACAATAATAATAGAATTCAAATCTATATTATTCTGTTCCATTGCTAACATTCCATTTAGAATAGAATGTGTTCTGCTTATTCCTGATGGCGCAAACATAGTAAATTTGCTTATATTATTGTCTTTAATGTAACTACCAATATAATCACGCCATATTTCATCAGCTACAATAACAATACCATCCACTTCTTGATTCATTTGAAATGTATCAAGCGAATATCCAATTATAGGCTTATTTCTGACTTCAATATATTGCTTCGGGCGATCGTTTCCAAGTCTAATACCTTTTCCGCCAGAAAGAACCAATGCATATACCATATTTATTCTCCTAGTATAGTTCAATTATCAAAATCTATTGACGTGGTCCCCAAATCAAATCACAAACTCTTTCGCAACTATTACCATCAATATACTTATGAAACTCTTTACTCAAATTATGTCTTTTTTCTTGCCAGTTTTTATCTATATCTCTGAAATTCAAAAAATAATCAATAAGAGTCTCGTAATCATTGATCATTGGACCAGCAAAATAGTCTTCAACAGGATCAAATACAAAACCACGTGAATCCTTATATTCTTCTTTGTCAGATAAAACCATTACAACAGGTCTATCAAGCAACAAATAATCAATAATTACTGAAGAGTAGTCAGATAACAACGTGTCTGCCTCTGAAATCAATTCGTAAAGTATTATTCCTTTAGCTCTTAAATAATCATTTGTTACGCACAATATATTTGAATAACCTTTAATTCTGCTTATTGAGAGAGAATCCATAGGATGTGGCTTAATAACTAATATTGAGTTAGTCTCAACCATAACATCATTAATTCTCTTAAATTGTTCATCAGTTATGGAAGCAACACCAAATGAATTCGGATCACCATCCATCTCATCATGGCCAATAGTTGCCTTTCTGTAAGTAGGCATCCAAAGATATAGTTTTGTGTTTTCATCTATTCCCAATAGTTTTCTTGATTGACTTTTATTAAAAAGAATATCATTTCTTGGTAACCCGGTAACATGAATATGTTCTGATGACATTTTAAAAACTTGAGCATGAATATTCCTATACAACTCACTGGTTACTATAGTCTCATCTCCACGATAACAATCATCAGCTTCAGTCATACTTTTATAACCACAACCGTGCCACAAATTATACTGAATCTGGCCATTACCGGATTTTAAATCTGCAGAATAAGCATGTGTTGAAATAACATATTTTGCACGAAGAAAAGCCCAAAAGCCCTTGATCGATTTCTTTTTAATGTATTTTGCATTATCTAAAGAAACAGAAGGAGTATTCGATTCCTGAACCCATATAATACGATATTTATTCGCTATATCTGGGCGAAAAGATATAAGATATTCATAAAGTGCCCAAGCATTGTCAGAAAATGCTGGATAACTATTAAATACTATGCTGTTGCTTTTGGGGATAATTTTATTAATTACAGTTAGTATTCGTTTTAACAACATAACCTATGATTTTATTTAATATATATTTTTATATAGCTACTTTTCATTAAGGTTTTATTATACTACTCAGAGCAAATAAAGAAAACTACATTGAATTAATGCACCCATTTGCTAAGACCTTTCAATCCCGCTATATTATTAGTGAATTAATGCAAATATAAATCGTTATATTTTTTCGAGAACAAAATATACTGAAACAAAAAGGATGCCCATTTTCATGAGCATCCTTGATTTATCAGTTATATTCTGAATTACTCTTCAGTCTTTGCTTCCTCAGCAGGCTCTTCCTTTGCCTCTTCAGCGGGCTTGGGCTCAACCTTTACAGCCTTGGATGCGAGATATTCAACAGTCTTTCTTGCCTTGATGGAATCCTTGATGAATGCGGAATCATCACCGATAGACTTCTTAACTTCCTCAAGATCCATCTTGTAGGAGTTAGCGATTGTTGTGAGCTCTTCGTTGTACTCTTCATCAGAAACTTCAGGATTGAGCTTCTCTGTGATCTTCTCGATAACGAGTGAAGACTTAACTCTTACTCTTGCCATAGGCTCAAGGGACTTCTTGAAGTCATCCATTGTCTGACCTACATACTGGAGGTACATCTCAAGGCCGATACCCTGGCTGGACATACGAGCTGCCTGATCCTGAGCCATCTGCTCAACTTCGTTCTGGATCATTGACTCAGGGATGTCGATCTCGCAGTTGTCGCATACGGCACGAACTGTCTCGTTCTCGAAGCCTGCCTTGTTGTCCTTGTCAGCTCTCTCCTGCTGCTTAGCTCTTACGTCAGCCTTGAGCTCATCGAGAGTATCGAACTCGGAAACGTCCTTAGCGAACTCATCGTCCAATTCAGGAACAACTTCTGTCTTGATAGCGTGGATTGTTACGTTGAAAGTAGCATCAGCACCCTTGAGGTCTTCTGCGTGATAGTTCTCAGGGAACTTAACTTCGATTGTGAAGTTCTCACCAACGCTGTGGCCTGCAACCTGCTCCTCAAAGCCGGGGATGAAAGACTTGGAACCGAGCTTGAGGTTGTAACCTTCGCCCTTACCGCCTTCAAATGCAACGCCGTCCTTAAATCCTTCGTAGTCGATTGTAACTGTATCGCCTTCCTGAGCTGCGCGGTCTTCAACCTCTTCGAGAGAAGCATTTCTCTTTCTCATGCGCTCGATCTCAGCGTCAACGTCCTCGTCTGTAACAACCTGATCCTTGAAAGGAACTTCAACGCCCTCATACTGACCAAGCTCGAACTCAGGCTTAACGTAAACAGAGATTGTGTACTTGATGCCCTCGTCGTTGATGTCCTGTACGTCCATCTCAGGTCTGGAAACAACCTTGAGGTCGTGCTCCTTAACTGCCTCGGGATACTGCTCGTTAGCGATCTCGTTCATAGCGTCCTCAAAAAGTACGCCCTCACCGTAGTACTGGCAAACGAGCTGATAAGGAACCTTACCCTTACGGAAACCGGGAACCTGGAAACGGTTCTTGTTCTTGTTGTAAGACTTCTTTAAAGCTCCGTTCCACTCTTCCTTGTTAGCCTGAAGGCTGATTACTACCTGAGAGTGTTCTTTCTTCTCAATTGTGGATGCCATGTTATATCCTCCAAATAAATAATATATAGATTAATAGCCGAGTATGAATTGTATCACAGCGTGGTTAAGAAATGCAATATTATAATACGGTAACTTGTATTCCCTTTAAGACATCAAGTGTAGCCTGATGAAGCTTGGGATCGAAAGAAGCCGTAAGTTTTGAGTCTACGATTACTTCTGCTTCAGGAGCTGCAGCCTTTGCCAGCACTGCATTTGAGAGCACACAGATGTTGGATACGAGACCGCATACTTCGATGGATTTGATCTCCTTGCTGTTCTCTTCAAGATATTTGGCAAGCTCCATGCTTCCAAAGCACGGCTTCTCATAAGATTTCATGCCGGCAAGAATAGGCTTAAGTTCTTCACAGAGTGTCCATCCGTCAGAACCCTTAATGCAGTGAGGTACGGGAAGATTCTTTCCTTCCTGGGTCTGCATATAGTTCTCGAAGTGGGTATCAAGCGTGTATACGATCTTATTGCCGGATTCTTCGAATTCCTTTATCTTGGCAGCAATACCGGGAATGATCTTCTCTGCCCCGTCAAAACCGAGAGCACCATCAATGAAGTCTTTCTGCATGTCAACAACAACGAGTACCTTATACATGTAATACCTCCTGCAGATATTAAAAAAGCTGCCGCTAACGCAACAGCTTTGTGTCTGGCGCGCCTAGCAGAGCTCGAATCCACAACCTTCTGATCCGTAGTCAGACGCTCTATCCAGTTGAGCTATAGGCGCGTATAAAGCATTGGTTTCCCAATAGCCTAATAAGTTTATTACTTGATGCCTTGAATGTCAATCACGATTTCGTTAGAATAACTCCTATCGTTTATATGGGAGATTACTTATGGGAATTTATAATCCTGATTCACAGCTGGTAAAAGAGCTTGCACTAATTAATTGCAGAGAGTTGGGCGGTATGCCGTTGGCCGGCGGAAAGGCCTTCAGATCAGGGTTATTTTTGCGTTCAGGATCTCCCGAATGGCTTAAGCCGGACCAGATTGAAGCCGTTAAGGCGTATGGCGTTAAGGCTGTAATCGATCTTCGTGCCACAGATGAACTTAAAGGAACCGGTAATCCTTTTGCCGGGGATCCGGATGTAGCTTTCTACAATGTTCCCCTGTTTAACGGCGACCCTAACGGTGACGATGACAAGACAATGGAGTTCATTATCTCCCACACTTTGGGCGACTACTATGTGATCATTGCCGAAGAGATGGGCGACCGTCTTGTCCAGATAATGCGTATTTTACTTAACTGTTCAGGCCTTACCCTGTTCCACTGCGCACACGGCAAGGACAGAACAGGCGTTGTAGCTGCTATTCTCTATCTGCTAGCAGGAGCATCAAGAGAAGATATCGTTAAAAACTACGCTATTTCCTATGAGTATCTGAAAGATTTCCTTGCACCTTCAATTGCAAAACTTCCTGACAACATGAAGCACATCCTGAAATCAGATGCGCACAACATGGAGACATTCCTCGATTATATCGACAGCAAATGGAACGGAGACGTTGCAAAGCTCCTTACCGCTAATGGTCTTACTGAATCTCAAGTTGCTGAACTTAAGGCAAAGATAATCGCAGATTAACTTAAATCTTCACCAAGCTTAATAATTGAAACGTTGCCATATTCATCAAACTCAAACGACAGCGTGAATTCGCCGTCACCATTTTTGAATGATCCGGTATAACCGCATTCATCAAACATCGGATATACCAGAAGAAGTTCTGCAACATTCATTCCGATATAAAGATCATCGGATAAAGAAAAGACGGACTGTTTCCTGAATACAACCGAAGTAAGTCTTCCGGATGTCCACTGGCCGTTCTCGATCTCGGCATCAAGACGGATGGTCATGCCGTTATAAGCAAGGATAACCTGGTCTGTCGTATAAGTTGCAACGATAGGATCACCCAAAAGATACTTGATCTCACTGGATGTATAGGTCGAACCCATACGGAGTCTTCCTGAGCCTTCTTTGGATAAACGGAGCTCCCTGATAGTTGCAGGAATATCGTCTTCCACAAGGAAAGTGCCGTCTGACTTAAGTCTTAATTCAACAGTCTTAGATACGATTCTAGTACCGTCAGAGGAGAACACTTCAGGAATGACATATGTGATGTGCGTCGGTGAGAAAAGCTTGAGCTCATAATCAGAGGTGCTTGTCTTAACCTTGAGCCTGTAATATTCAGATATGTATTCAGCCTTCGCATGAATTACGGAATTAAGATAGATGTCAGAGTTATAAGTTGACTTGATGACAGCTTCAAGACCGTCAACGTTACCGTCATCGATCATCTCGAAGTAGTGGTTGATATAAGAATACGCAAGCATCGAATCAACGATAAATTCGCTCGGGAGAGTATATAAGCTGCCCTTCTTTGCGAGCATAAATCTTACAGCCGGAGCGCCGGGATCCTTATCTCTCGAATAGCAGAGCTCGACTACATCCAGGTCACCGTATTTGTAGACAGTCTGAAAGCCTTCCATTTCTCCGCTGTCAATGGAAGCAAAGTATTCCTGCTTGTCTTCTTCATTTAAGATCCTGAACGAATCCGGTGTTCCGTGTTCAGCCGAGTTCTTTCTTAAGATGGAACAATACTCAGAGAACATCGAATAAGAAAGACCGTCAAGCTGATTCTTGGGAAAATTGGCATAACAGTCGGCAACATTAGCATCACTGATGACTGCATTCGTTACAAGCCTTGCAAGCTCTGCTTCAGACAAAGACTTCTGCGCAACGCCGTTAGTAAGATCATCGATCAAGCTGCATCCGGTAAGTCCCAAAACTCCGAATACCATGGAAACGCACAGGATAACAGCAAGGGCTCTTGTAAGAGCTCCTTTGAATATCTTCCTGCTGTTATCTGTTTTATGCACTTTTATTCCTCTCTGTTCCTCTTAGCCTGTGCCTCAAAGAGTACTACTCCTGCTGCAACAGCGGCATTAAGGCTGTTAACGTGACCTGACATCGGAATGGATACCGTGAAGTCACAGCACTTTCTGACACCGTCTCTCATGCCGTCACCTTCACTGCCGATAACCACTACGAGATTACCTGAATAATCAGCATTGTGGTATTCGTAGTCGGCATTCATGTCGGTACCGCAGACCCAGAAGTTTTCTTTCTCCTTAAGTCTTGTAAGCGTCTGTGCAAGATTGGTTACCCTTGCGACGGGTACATATTCGATGGCACCTGCCGAAGCCTTTGCTACCATTGAATCCAATGCAACGGAACGTCTCTCAGGGATGATGACGCCGTCAACGCCGCAGCAGTCTGAGATCCTCAGGATAGAACCCAGGTTATAGGCATCCTTGATCTCATCCAACGCAACGAGAAGGGCCGGTCTGCCTTCTTCCCTGCACTTCGCTATTATCTCATCAAGATCGACATAACTATGAGGCGCAACTGAGGCAATAACACCCTGATGGTTATGGGTGGCGCTCATCTTATCGAGGATCTGTCTTGTAGCTCTCGTAACTACGATTCCGCGCTTGTTTGCTTCATCCAGGATCCTGATAAGTCCGTGATCTAACGGCTTATCTCCTTCAGGCTTTAAGATCCAGATCTTGTTAAAGTCCCTGCCTGCTGCCAGAGCTTCCGTTACGGCATTTCTGCCTTCAAGCTTATCCGTAGATCCCTCATTAACGAAAGCATCGTCCTGACGCGGACGTCTTTCCTGGAGCCTTGCACCTTCAGGTCTTCTCTGTCTCTTATCCTGGTTAAAACGTCTCTTGCCTTTATCCATTTTCCGTCTCTTTATCCTTAGTTATCACGCCGTCACATATATCAAAGCTCTTATAGATCAGGTATTCCATTCTCGGTTCCTCGTTATTGAGGAAAAGATAACCGATAAGGGCTTCAAATCCTGTCGCATACATGTAATCGGCATGGTTTGCGTTCTTGGATACGGCATGAGGATTTGAGTTCTTGCCGCGTCTGAAGTAATCCGATTCTGTCTCAGTAAGCTCATCTGCCAGGATCCTGATGCTCATGGCCTGGGCTTCGGCAGATACATAACGGACTGTGTTGTTATGCATCTTGTTGTTGCTTCCGGCTCCCAAAGTCGCCGACTTGCATCTGGCATAGAGCTCATAGATTGAGTCACCTATGTATGCAAGTACTAACGGCGAGACTTCTCTTAAGTCCTGGGCAATGAACGGCTTGATCATCAGTTACGCCTTCTCGATCTTAAAGCCGCCGGGTACATCCTTTACGGTGTAACCCTTAGCCTGGATCTCATCTCTGATCCTGTCAGCCTCAGCATAGTCCTTGGCCTTCTTGGCTTCTGCTCTCTTATTAGCAAGTTCGGTGATCTCTTCAGGGATCTCGTCTTCGAGATCAAGAACGATTCCGAGAACGCCTGTAAGTTCAACGATCTTATCTCTTGCTGCCTGGAGTGCTTCCTTGGATACCTTTGCTTCCTGTGCGCTTGAGTTTGTCTGGCGTACAAGGTTGAAGATATCCGTAATAGCATCAGCACTGTTGAGGTCGTCATCCATGTGTGCCTTGAAGCTGTCTGTAGCTGTTGCTACTGCTTCATTAAGCACCTTATCTGCTTCAGCGTCACCAGCGAGGTTACCGCTGTTAAGAACGAAATCAGCATTTCTTACGCAGTTGGAGATTCTTCCAAGGCTCGTCTGGGCTGCTGCAAGGAGCTCGTCAGAAAAATTGATGGGGCTTCTGTAGTGGCCCAAAAGGATGAAGAATCTAACTACGTTGTAAGGATACTTCTTAACGATGTCTCTGATCGTGAAGAAGTTACCCAAAGACTTACTCATCTTCTCGCCATCGATGTTAACGAAAGCGTTGTGTACCCAGTAGTTGCAGAATGTGCAACCATTAGCAGCTTCACTCTGGGCGATCTCGTTTTCGTGGTGCGGGAAGATAAGATCCTGTCCGCCGCCGTGGATATCGATGGTATCACCAAGATACTGCTTGATCATGGCAGAGCACTCGATGTGCCAGCCGGGTCTTCCTTCACCCCAAGGTGAACCCCATGAAGGCTCGCCTTCCTTCTTGAACTTCCAGACTGCGAAGTCACCCGGATTCTTCTTGCCTTCGTAAGAAGCCTTGCGCTCACCGCCGCCTGCAGCGAGTTCATCGAGATTGTAGTGTGAAAGTTTACCGTAATCAGCCTTCTTGGTTACGTCGTAGTAAACGCCGTCACCTTCGATGATGTATGTAAAGCCCTTCTCTTCCATCGCCTTGATAAGACCGATGATGGCCTTCATGGAATGGGTTGCTCTGGGCTGGTGTGTCTGTCTCTTGATGTTCAGGCCGTCAGCATCAACGTAGTATTCCTTTATGAATCTGTCAGCAAGTTCTTCAACTGTGATGCCCTCTTCATTGGCACGCTTGATCATCTTATCGTCGATATCTGTGAAGTTCTGGACGAAAGTTACGTCGTAACCTGAATACTCAAGATATCTTGCAAGCGTATCAAAAGTAACGAACGGTCTTGCGTTACCGAGATGGAAATAATTATAGACCGTAGGGCCGCATGCATACATCTTTACCTTGCCGGGCTCTATTGTCTTGAATTCTTCTTTGGTTCTTGTGAGTGTATTGTAAAGTTTCATAGTTAATCTCCTGTCAAATTGAATTAGTGGTTAGAAAACAGCCAATATCAACATCGACAGGATCTGCAATTTATGAGCAAAAAAACAACGCCTGCCACAATATGGGCAGCCGAGTCAAAAGCATTCAAATTGTTCTCTTCAATAAGAAGTTCCATTACTTCCAACCTTCCAAAACCCCCGAAACAAAGTGGACTCTGATTGACACCCGGAAATCCAGGGCGGTGCTCAGGTATCAGATCTCAATAGTCCAACTTACAAGGCTTTACATCAAAAAGACAGGCCCAAGCTCCTTATTACGTCATGTAGGTCCAATTTAGAGGCCACCATGCTCGAGTTACCTATATTTTAATATAAAAAGCGTGATATGCCAAACTCTTCGTTCAGGATATCCCGCTAATAAAATAATGATTCTTGTCGTTATTGATTTGACCAGACTGTCATAATCAGAACACTCATGCCGGCTTCTTCCAGTTTATGTCAGGCTTGATTCCTTTTTTCACACAGTCATCCAAATACATGTCTATCAGATTCTGGTATGGAATTCCAGTCTCCTCGGCCAGTTTTTTGAAGTAATCAACGGTAGTAGATTTGAGATTGATTGTAACCTGACGTTTCAGTTTTTCCGAATACGGATTCTTTCTTGGATTCAGTTTATCAATATCATAGTTATCTCTCATAAGTTTCCACCACCATTCAAATAAAAGTCTGTCTCCGTTTTAGTAGCTTTTCTCGCTGATATGATTCTTATCACTTCACCCTCTTTTCTATAACAATGACTTGCTGTTAATACTCTTGTTTTTCTGCTCATCCCGATAAGAAGAAATCGTTCCTCGTCTTCTGAATGATCCGGATCATCAAACAAGATGGCATCATCGTCAAAAAAGGATGTGCAAGCTTCAGCAAAATCTATTCCATGTTTAGTAATATTGACCTTATTTTTGTTTTCATCCCATTCAAAGGTCATGAATGCCTCCTTATTCATAATTATATGATAATTATATTTTATAATCAAATGTTCATCGCATATCAAAAAGGCCTTGCATCAGATGTAACTGACACAAGGCCTAATAAATTATCTGTTCGATATATGGTTGTTATACTTTGAGTTCTACTTCGCTTACCGCAAGATCATCCTTATGAGCTTCGATCAACGGTCTGACACACTCTGTGAGGAATGCATCAACCTGTTCAGGACATCGTCCGATATAAAGCTTGGGATCTCTGAGCTTGATAAGCTCATCCATTGTCATGCCGAACTTGGGATCAGCTGCGATTCTCTCAAGAAGGTCGTTGGGCTTACCTTCGTTCTTTACAACGGAACCTGCCTGCATTGAAAGCTGGCGGATCTCCTCGTGGAGCTCCTGTCTGTTGCCGCCCTTCTTTGTAGCCTCCATCATGATGTTCTCTGTCATCATGAAAGGAAGTTCATCGAGGATGTGCTTTTCGATCATCTTGGGATATACAACAAGACCGGAAACAACGTTTGTGTAGATACCGAGGATAGCGTCAACTGCAAGGAAAGCCTCAGGAACTGAGATTCTCTTGTTTGCGGAGTCATCGAGCGTTCTCTCGAACCACTGCTCTGAAGATGTCATTGCAGGGTTAAGAACGTCAGCGATTACATATCTTGAAAGAGATGCGATTCTCTCGGATCTCATAGGGTTTCTCTTATAAGCCATTGCAGAAGATCCGATCTGGTTCTTCTCAAAAGGCTCTTCGATCTCCTTTAAGTGCTGGAGAAGTCTGATATCGTTGGAGAACTTGTGAGCGCTCTGTGCGATAGCAGCAAGAGCAGAAAGAACTGTGTAGTCGATCTTTCTGGAATATGTCTGGCCTGATACATAGTAAGACTGCTCGAAGCCCATCTTCTGGCAGATCTTCTTGTCGAGTTCAACGCACTTAGCGTGGTCGCCGTCGAAGAGATCGTAGAAGGATGCCTGTGTACCTGTTGTACCCTTGCAGCCGAGGAGCTTCAATGAAGCGATAGCATTCTCAACTGTCTCAAGGTCAAATACGAGATCCTGGAGCCAGAGAGTTGCTCTCTTACCAACCGTTACGAGCTGTGCGGGCTGGAAATGTGTGAAACCCAATGTAGGCATAGCCTTGTACTCATCAGCAAAATCAGCAAGCTTTGCGATAACTACAACAAGTCTCTTCCTGATGAGCTCCAAAGCTTCTCTCATGATGATGATGTCAGTATTGTCGCCAACGTAGCAGGATGTAGCACCGAGGTGGATGATGGCATCAGCACCGGAACCTTTTACCTGCTTACCATAAGAATGAACATGAGCCATTACGTCATGACGGCGGATCTTCTCTTCCGCAGCTGCATCTTCATAATCGATATCATCCTTGTGAGCCTTAAGATCAGCGATCTGCTCATCAGTGATGTTAAGTCCTAATTCCTTCTCAGCCTCTGCAAGTGCGATCCAAAGAAGTCTCCATGTCTTGAACTTCTTATCGGGCGAGAAGATGTACTGCATCTCCTTACTAGCGTAGCGGGAGTTTAAAGGGCTCTCGTAACTGTCTTTCATTATTTAAGATCCTCCAACAATTTATCCACTGCTGTGATTTTAGCACAGATCGCAAGGATTCTGACGGCTTTCTCGATATCTTCGATCACGGGGAATGAAGGAGCGAGTCTGATGTTTGAATCCTGGGGATCCTTGCCGTAAGGATAGCTTGCTCCTGCAGGAGTAAGCGCAACGCCTGCTTCCTTGCACATGGAAACAATCTTTGTAGCTGTTCCGGGCATAGCATAGAAGCTTACGAAGTAACCGCCCTTGGGGTTTGTCCAGTGCCAGAGATCGTCAAATCCGAGTTCTTCGTTAAGAACGTTCTGGCATGCTTCGAACTTCGGACGAAGGATAGCAGCATGCTTCATCATGTGCTGGTATACTGCCTCAGCGTTGGGAAGGTATCTTGCATGAGCGAGCTGGTTTACCTTGTTGGTGCAGATCGTCTGAGCATTGAGATACTTCTTTGCATATGTCATGTTGTCCTTGTTGCATGCAAAGCAGGAGATACCGCCGCCTGCAAAAGTGATCTTTGAAGATGATGCAAACTCATAAACTCTGTTTGCGTGGCCGTAAGACTCACAAAGTGAGAGCATGTCAGGAAGCTTGCCCCACTCGTTTCTGTCTTCAGAAAGGTGGTGAACTACATAAGCGTTATCCCAGAAGATTCTGAAATCAGATGCTGCAGTCTCCATCTTGGCAAGTCTTTCGCATGTCTCTTTGGAATATACGATTCCGTCAGGATTGCTGTAGCAGGGAACGCACCAGATACCCTTTACCTTCTCGTCCTTAACGAGTTCTTCAACCATGTCCATGTCAGGACCGTCTTCTGTGATCGGTACGGGAATGAGCTCAAAGCCAAATGTCTCTGTAACTCTGAAGTGTCTGTCGTAACCGGGTGTCGGGCAAAGCCACTTTCTGCCTTCTACCTGAGCCCAGGGCTTGGGTGAATCAACTTCACCGAATACCATAGAACGCATGATTGCATCGTACATCTGATTAAGAGATGAAGAATTACCCATGAAGATATTGTCTTTATCAGTACCCAAGATCTCGCCGAACACAGCCCTGATCTCTTCGATACCTTCAGCGATACCGTAGTTTCTTGTATCCTGACCCTTAGCGGTCTTGAAATCACCGTTAAGTACGTCATATATATCGTTGGAAAGGTCCAGCTGAAGCGGTGACGGCTTTCCGCGTGTCATGTCGAGCGTGAGATTAAGTGCCTTGTAGTTCTCATAGCGTTCGTTCAGTTCTTGTCTTTCAGCCAAGAGTTCTTCTCTTGTCATGTCGCGGTAACCCTTCATGATCGGCCAACCTTCCTTAAAATGAATTTTTGCAAATCGAATCTTGCATTTTTGATATAGTGGTTCTGTCCCAAAACCTCACCAATTATAGTCTATTGCCTAATTAAAGCAATAAACAAAACTTGTCAAAATGGCATTTCTAATCGTCAAAAATGCATTTTGTATTAAATTCGGCACTTTGCACATCAAAAGGGAACAAAATCAATCCTGAGTATATTACCTTGTGCATCGTGAGTAACCCTTATCACCTCAAAAATGATGTTTCTGTCGAACAGCTCATTCTCGTTGACGAACCTTTCAGCCGTCCTCATTACCCTGTTCCTCTTCTTATAGATCACCGATTCTGCAGAGTCAGGGTAGCTTCCAAGGTTACGTCTCGTCCTGACTTCGAATATGTGTATGTCATTGTCTTTTTCGGCGATTATGTCTATCTCACCCACGTTATGTACCGAGTAATTGCGTCTTAAGATGTTATATCCTTTATCCCTAAGAAGTCCTGCTGCGGCATCCTCCCCTTTTGTTCCGACATATTGTTTGAATTTTTTATCGTTCTTTTTCATTTATGCTTTCCTTATATTTTTTTGATAATTGTCTTTTTTGTTGTAATACGCGTTTTAGTAGAATAAAATCTAAACACAGTAACTGATAAGGGATAATTTATGATCGCCGGTACTCCAGACATTAAAACTTTTTTCGAAACACTAGATGAGTGTGTCGACTGCAAGTTCAACGAGAAGTTTTCGAAGTACGCTGATTATCTTTCGATAGCAAAGATCGAAGATACGCAGTATATCGGCGGCAAACCCATAAACAAAAATGTTGATTATCTTGCCGATAACGTAGGCCAGGAATATTTCGAAGTTACTTTAGGCAGCAGCGATTCCGTTATCACGGTCATAAGATTCACATATACGCAGTTCCCTCCACAGTTCACAGTCGAACAGGAAGAATTCAAGTGCATCTTCAAAGACAGCGTTGCAAACAAGATCGCCGTAAACCGCCTCAGCTCACAGTATTCATACATCTACAACAACAATATTGAGTTCGGCATGCACAACGAGAATTATCTCTTCTCCAGATTTGACGAGATGTTCGCTACCGGTGTCGCAACAAAATACTCGGTTGCATTCATCAACATAAAGCACGTTAACCAGATCAACAGATATTTCGGTTCCGACATCGCAGGTTCCGCGATCAAATTGTTCGGTGCTAAGCTTAACTCTTTTCCTGATTACGACAGAGGCGAATTCGCAGTTCACCTCGGCGGCGATAACTTTGTTGTCGTGCTCTATACTTCAAGACTTGCCGAGCTTGAGAAATTCATAGCATCCGTCCCCGTTTCCCTTTCTTACGGCGGCGACAGATTCGAACACATCTTCAGCTGCAGGGCCGGCATAACAACTATCCGCCCGAGCCACCGCTTCGGCAATCACGTCATGGGCGAATGCTCACAGGCATTCAGCTATTCCAAAAAGAATAACGTTGATATCGTCTACTATTCAGAAGAGATCAACGAATCCAACCATAACAATACAGAGACTCTTAACAGAGCATTAAATGAGAATAAATTCCTCATTTACTACCAGCCGGTTATCAGCCTCGAAGACAAGCCCTGTCTCCATGCTGCAGAAGCTCTGGCCAGGTGGCCTCTGGACGGCAAGATCATGTCTCCCCAGGAGTTCATTACTCTTGCAACAGACTCAGGCATCGTTACAAAGATAGACTTCTACGTACTTGAGAATGTCTGCAAGAACATCAAGTCATGGCAGGAACAGGGCATCCCGACCGTACCGATCACGGTTAATTTCTCCGGCCGTCATCTCTTCAACGCTGCAATCGCAGATAACATTCTTGAAGTTGTAGACAGATACGGCGTTGATCACAAGCTCATCGGTATCGAGTTCTCAGAGCCTGACTTCACACAGAGAATGCCTGTACTGAAAGACGTAAGCCACACATTGAGCGAAGCAGGAATCCTCGTTACCCTCGATAAATTCAGCACGGGCCAGTCTACCCTTACGCTTCTCCACGACATGGATGCAAGCTACGTTAAGATCGGCGCAGACAGATTCGACCCTGAAGATCCTAAGGGCCGTATCATCACAAACGACATGATCAATCTCGCCAATATCCTTGGCTATAAAGTAATCTGTGAAGGCGTTGAGTCACAGAAGCAGGCCGACGATCTCATGATGTGCGGCTGCAAACTCTTCCAGTCCTTCTACTATGACAAGCCTTTGTCAGAGAGATTCTTCTTGAACAGACTGCAGAATCCTTACTATGACATCGAAGTATCCAAGAAAGAACCAGAAGAAAAGTTCTGAATCCTTCTGCAGTTTTATCTACCTGAAACAACTGTTAATCAGATTATCCAACACCCTGACATCAAGCGGTGTTTTTGAAGTTTCAAATGTATAGAACAGTCGGTCGCCCTGCATTATCCCGGCAAGTGAATACTTAATTGACCTTACCGTCATATCTTCCACATATTCTTGGTCGTCCATTCTGCCGCAATGTTCGTAATAAACTATCTTACGGTCACTTACTCTCAGAATGGTAAAATCCGGATGAATTATCTCGTTATCACAAACAAGCATCGGACACTCATACTTATACGGTATACCGTTTAAATACAATCTGTCAGCAATTATCTGTTCGGATTTAGACCTTACCCGCTCTCCCCTTAAAGTTTTAAAGACTGGAACATCATCAGATATATACTTGTGATCATAAGTTCTTTCTAACCATCTGCTGACAAACTGTTCATCAGTAGGAACAATCGGATTAATCATTTCTTTTCTTTCTTCAGCTAGATTATAGTAGATGTCTTCAGCAACATATTTAGGAAAAACCTTCTTAATTCTCTCAAGTGCAGCCAGCTCAGAATCTGCTGCTCTTACAACTTTTTCAAGATAATTTCTTTGAATCAAAGCGCTAATATACTCTTTCTCATTTCTGTCCAGGAGTTTTTCCTTAATACCAGAAGAGTCATCAACCAGATAATAATAGACTTTGTTTTTTCGGTGCCTGATATAAATACTGCCTCGCGGAAAACTTTTCAGCTTCTCCGTAGTTCGTTTAGATAACTTTTTAAGTAATTCGCTTCTTTCTTCAATTTGTTCCATAATATTTTTATTCATTTTTAGCCCCTATCTTTTTCATCTCGGGAAAACGGGAAATCACATTTTCCCGATACATCAACTGCAAATTAGTATCGGCGTATCCAAAACTTCAGGATTTCCGGCACTATTTTTCCATAAAATGTGTCGCTATTTCTTACAACTCAGTAATCCCGACACATTATTCAACAAAGACATACACAGAGAATACTCATATGACCAAAACTGTACATGTTTGATAAATATCTGTGTCGGGAAAATCGAAATAGCCAATTCTCCGATATACTTCATCCCTCGTTATGTCGCTAAACAGCAAATAGCCAAAAACCGACACATATAACAAAACAAGACCAAAATCACTTCAAAACAAACATTCGAAAAACACTTAGCCAACCGTGTGCAGAGGGGTTACGTCCCCTCAAATACGGTTGGCACTCCAAGCGGTAGCGCGGAAGGAATTTCTTCGTTAACCGGAATCATCAATCTTCTTTACACGATACCCAATATAGGAATTTGTGCTATATTAGTTCTAATTTCTATAAATCGAGGTACCACTATGATTTCCAAGAAAATGCTTGAATCCCTCAAGGGCGGTTCAGAGATCCGCAAGATGTTCGAAGAAGGCGGAAGACTTAAGGCCATCTACGGAGCTGAAAACGTTTACGACTTCTCTATCGGCAACCCTGACTTAGAGCCCCCGAAGGAAGTTTTCGATGCTCTTAAGGATCTTGCAAATAATCCTACTCCCGGTATGCACGGCTATATGCCCAACGCAGGTTATCCTTCCACAAGACAGATCGTTGCCGAGAAGCGCGGCAAGGAAGCAGATATGGAGATCGGTGCTGATGCAGTCTGCATGACAGTCGGTGCTGCTTGCGCAATGAACGACGTTCTCCACTCACTCCTCGATCCTGAGGATGAAGTAATCCTTCTTGCTCCCTATTTCATGGAATACAACGGATATGTTGCAAACCACGGCGGTAAGGTAGTAATCGTCCAGACAGACGACAAGTTCATGCCCGTTATCGCCGATATTGAGAAGGCAATCACTTCAAAGACAAAGGCAATCATCGTTAACTCACCTAACAACCCTTCCGGTGTTGTATACCCCGCTGAACTTCTTACAGAGCTCAACGACATGCTCAAGAAGCAGGATCACACAATCTATGTAATCAGCGATGAGCCTTATATCGACCTCGCTTACGACGGAGCTGCAGTTCCCTGCGCCCTCAAGTATATCGACAACCTCATCATCTGCTTCTCATGGAGTAAGTCCTTGTCACTCCCGGGCGAAAGAATCGGTTATACACTCGTATCACCCAAGTGCGCTGACTACGCTGAGCTTACCGGCGCCATCGTTCTTTCCAACAGAACACTCGGAAGCGTTAACGCTCCCGCTATCTGGCAGAAAGTTATCGAGAAGTCCATCTACGCTAAGGTTGACGTAGCAAACTACGAGAACAGAAGAAACCTTCTTTATGCAAACATCGTAGATGCAGGCTTTGATGCAGTTAAGCCTAACGGCGCTCTCTACATCTTCATGAATACACCTAAGGGACTTGAAGACGGCGAGTTCGCAGCTATCTGCGCCAAGCACAATCTCCTTCTCGTTAAGGGTTCTAGCTTTGCACGTCCCGGTTACTGCCGTCTTGCTTTCTGCGTTTCTGAAGTATCCATCAGAAATTCAAGAAAGGCTTTCTATGCAGTTGCTGAAGAACTCGGCATCAGCCACAGAAAAGAGCAGTAATCTCTTATCCAATTACTTATTATGGGGTGAACGGCAGATGCCGCTCACCCTTTTTATTTAGTTCTTATTGATTCTATTCTTCTTAATCTCCGTTGCTATAACCAGTGACACTGCGCCGACTACCACAAATGAAACTCCGAGGCAGATCAGAATGTCGTATTCAGGAATATCTCCTAACGAAGGGATATCTGTTCTTGGCGTATCAGGTGTTTCCTGCATTGGAGGGATCACCGGTATTTCAGGTATCTTCGGCAGCGAAGTAACGCTAAGACTTTGCTCCATGTTGTTAAGGTCTTCGTGGGCAAGTATATGGATGTCCTCTGTCTGAACGCCGGCCTTGACCTCATCTTCCGTTGATTTATCGTAGATATTCTCGATAACTACTACTCGTTCACCCTCCTTAAGAGTTACCGGATCAAACTCAATTGGCACTTCGACCATTCCTGTATCAGAATCAGGAACGAATTCCTGAACCGCGACAACTTCAGTTCCCTTGCTCATTACCGCATCACCTGATGAGGTAAACAAGGTAGCCTTCGCATAGTAAGTCTGCCCTGCCTCAAGATTCTCATAACTTACGTGATCGACCACGGTTACGACTTCATCGTTTGTAAATGACTTTGCACCTCGCAATGTGGTCGCATAAGTAACACACGCAGGTCTTCTTACAGTCTGGTCTTCATCGTTAATATCTGCATGAGATACTATGAGCGCACCCGTTGTAGCTTCATGCAGTTCTTCGAATACAACTATTGAAGTCTTGGTAAGAGGAACCATAACATCCTTAAACGTTATTGTCTCTTCGCCTGCTTCATCTGCTGCAATAAAAGTCTTTGTTACCGAATAAGTCTTCCCTTCGTTGTCCTTGAATATCTCACCTGTGTCAGCATCGTATAACGTTCCTGTCAGGTAATACTCTTCACCGGGATTAAGATTCGTATAGGTAACGATATCGTTTATGGATACGTACTCTTCATAGACAAAGATGTGCGTTCCTGAGGCATTGTCAGTTGCAGTTGTCTTTATCTCAGGCACTCGTCTTATAACTGTCTGGTCAGCATCACCGATATCTTCATGGAATGCTATCTGCAGATTGTTCTGTTCTTCATAAAGGCTCTCAAATACTACTATTGATATCTCTTCATAAGGTACCAGTACATCTTCGAATCTGACTGTTACACTACCTGATGCCGTGCCGTTTGCTATTACGGAGTTCGTGCTGTCCGGAGTAAACTTTACTGACTTTGTATATGCGTTTCCTTCAGGATCGGTGTAGATCTCACCTGTCTTTGCGTTATATAAGGTTCCCGTAATCGTGTATTCTTCATCAGGAATAAGATCTTCAAAAGAAACTTCATCTTCGATGGTTACTTTATCCTTGTAGGACATGTAGTGATTGCCTGTATCCGCATCAGTTGCAGTTGTCCTGATCTGCGGATTATAAGGCTGGTCTTCAAAGTTCATGGATGATGTATTTTTCGAAGTGACAGTAAACTCATATAAGGCGCCGTCCACAAAGAACCATCTTCCGCTGTTGAGTTCTTTTGCATAGTAGTTTCCTTCAGCAAGTTCTATTCCCTTATCACCTGTTTTCCAGACCGTATCAGGTTTAACCATTGAATTATATTCGACATCAGACAGCTCGCCATTAGAATCGAATGTTATAGTGCAGACGAGCCTGTCGTTAGCTTTGTAATAGATTCCATACTTTGTTCCGTTAAGAGAATGTACTCCGTCAATTAATGCCGCATTGGCAGTTGCAGATTTCATCGGCGAATAAAATCCAACCTTCGCCTGCTCATTCAGTACTATCTCTGAATTAGATCGCATCCTGTAGATTGAGTTATCGTATACATATCCCATTAATGCATTACCGCCGCCGTCAGCGACATAAATAACCAACGGCTTATCTGCAATAAGATAACCATTCGGAGCAGAAATCTCAGTTACCTTATATGTTCCCAACGGCAGAGCATTAAGCTTAGTGAAAAATCCGTTCTTATCGTTTGCTTTCAAAGTATTGATATTAATAGTTACTGTTCCGCTTGTATTAGTAGCTAGAGTTACAGTCGCTTTCGGTGAAGCTGAATTCAATGCCGGAATATCAGACGTGCTTCTGATATCAGTCCTGTCGTAGTATTCGACACGGAAGACTGCGCCTGCAAGAGATTTGCCTGTTATAAGATTCCAGCTGCCTGCATCCTGCTTTACCAGTGATAAGGAACCGGCAGAAGATACAGGTGTATCCTTAACGTTCAGCGTAACCACGTTATTTACTGAAGAATTAAGATTCACCGTATACTTCGCAGTATCAAGTTTATATCCTTTTCCGGGAGTTATCTCTTTAATGTAGAGGCTTGAACCGTCAGATAAAGGATTTAACGTATAGTTTGTTGTCGTTCCATTCGCATTAATCTCAAATGTATAAATCAGCGAGTTATCAGACGCTTTATATAAACCGTATTTGGCACCTGCAAGACTGTAACATGAATTGCCGTTTACGATGGCAGGGTCAGATGAAGCCTTCAAGACTGTAATCTGGACGGGTGTCGCTGTTACATCTCCGTGAGCCATATCCTGAAACGAACCGTTCCAGGTGGATTCATAGATCTCACACCACCAGTTAGTAAGTGTCAGTCCGGGAATAGTAATAGTTCCGGTGCGTACTCCATAGATATAATCCATATACTGGAACATGAGATCACCGAAGCCCTGATTACCCGGCCAGCCAGTTGTCTGATCCGAATAATACCAGTCCATCGCATAGTGTGTGACGATATACATTGAGCTCGCATCCTTTACGAGCAGCATCTGATCATTTGGATCGTGCGCTTTCCACCATGCAAGACCATACTCGTATAATGCTCCGCCGGGACCGAATGCACCTGCCGCCTGGATCATCTGATACTTCTTACTGTCTGAATCTATTCCCGACAAATAAGAATATGCCTGATAGTCGACATTGTCAGGTGACGGTCTAGAATCCTGAATGCAGTAAAGCGCCTTGTTGTAGTAGATCTGCTGATACTTGTTGCCTTCAGGCTCATCGTCAGCATAGTAAAAGCACCTGGACCAGTAACCCGCATTGGCGATCATGTCAACCATATCAATGTGATCGTCCTTGTGATAGACATAGATGTTTTCTCCTGCTATGGATGCATCTGTACCAAAAAGAACTTCATCGTCTTCTGCACGGAACACAAGATGGAACTTATTCTCAGGATCAGGTTCTATATAACCTGTTGCAAGTTCGTCCGCCCTGCCTGAGATAATCTTGCCCAATGCTTTGGCAGCAGCTTCAGAAGTAGATTCTGCTACCTCATAGTAATCTACCACGTCGCCGTAGTTTGAACTCTCGTTTAACGTTCCGTCTTCATTAATTGCTCCGACAGTAATTACGCCGCTTATTCCGGCAGGAAAATAATTGCCTGCATTAGAACCGTTGTTTCCAGCAGAAGCCACTACAATACCTTTTGTGTTTTCAACAAGTTCCCTGAAAACATCGTAGTTACCGCTGTCCCTGACTGATATTGCCATAAGGATATAATCGGCATTCATCTCTTCAGCCATTTGAACAGCGGCATAAACATCTGATACATATCCCTGACCGTTATCGCCAATCGCCTTGATTGAAATGATATAGGCATCGCAAGTCTCATCGAGGATATAAGAACTAACCGCCGTGCCGTGTCCATTGTAATCATTGGGGTCATCACCGATTACCGTATACTTCTCATTAGCAAGCTCCGATCCGGTATCGATAACGGCAACCCTGACTGAAGCACCGGGATTAATTTCTGCATGCTTTATAGGCATTTCCCTGCGGCCACAAATTCCAAACGTGCCGTCTATGTCATATTCATAGCCGTCATCATCAAGTGAATCCACAGCATCAGACAAACTGTCATGAGAATCAAAACAAAGGATATATGTACCGTCATAGTAAACACCTGACGAAGCATTTACTCCTTCCAATTCATCCGATGTATCAACGATTAAGCGCTCACACTCAGGAAGGTCGGATACTGTTTTGTAGTATTCATCGGAATCTTCAGCAAAAACTATATTTGCTGAATATTCATCATTATCGATTACTTCCGGCTCTTCCGTTTCTGTATTCATGCATAGTTCGTCTTCGTTAATCACAGGCTGTTCTTCTGCGACCGATTCAGTATCCACCGTTTGTTCATCAGCAAGGACCATTAAAGGTCCCTGCATAGAACTTACAGTTAAGACCGATGCAACCATGCATGCAATCAATTGCTTTTTTCTTACCATCTTTTTACCTCTCTTTTTCTCCGTAATAATGCAATAAAAAAGCAGCCCCTAAGGACTGCTTTATGTGAATTAAAAAAGGACCTCCGGTTGGAGATCCTTAATTGATCATCTGATCAGGCTGTCTGCTGTCTTGCAAGTTCCCTTACTTTTTCAAGCGGAAGACCGGAAAACTCAGATATCTCTTCCATAGTAAGTTTTCCACTCACAATCATTTTCAGCGCATTCTCACAGGCATTCTCATTTCTGCCTTCATTTCTGCCTTCGTTTCTTGCTTCTTCTCTTATCTCATCAAATACCGAACCCATACTCTTGACTCCTTCTGCAGATTCTTTATAAAGCTTTACCCTGCTTGACAGTTCTCCATAACACATATCATCCGCATCAGTACAATAAAAATCACTCATCAGCCTGCCAAGCGCCGTATCTTTGGATTTTATTGATCCATTCACGTATATTATATGCTCTCCGTCTTTAAATTCCACTTTACTCTCTTCAATAATACGTTCTATATGGTAAATTGGCTTACCTGCTCCAAGAACATCATTTTCAGTTATAAAGATCACATAATTCTCACACAGTTCGGTAAAAGACTCTCCGGGTTTTAACATATCAGAATCGACCAAACTCGAATGGTATCTGGCTCTCTTCTGATGGGCACCTGAATCTGCACGCTGTATCTCAACGTTATACTTAACTCCGTCTGTATCAGCAGCATAGATATCCAACCAGACATCCCTGCCCTGTAGGTTCTTGATTGCCTTTTGCGTCCTTACTTCAGACACCTTTAGGTCAGTTCTGTCGAGAATGACTTTTAAGAGCAATTCGGCGCCTTCGATATAGTTATCAAAACACACAGACATAAACTCATCATCTATAAGCCTTAACGATTTGATGCGCTGAAGATCATCCTGATTATTCATGATCAATTCTCCTGATTTATGAGGCATCCTCCATCGGATCAGTAACACGGTCGATAGAACCGTCAACGATGCTGTAGCGGTAAACGCTGTCAGACAGTCTGTCAGATAACCTCACATGCTCCTGGTTGGTCTCTCTGACAAGCTTCATCAGCTTGCCGCTCTCTTTGAAGGTATCGGTCGACAACACGACCAGGTCGTGCACCGAAGAAGGAAGAATATAACAGTCTGTACCGATCTTCTTTACGATCTTTCCGATAACGTCTGTATAGATAAGTGCGTTGGCACCGAAGAACTCGTATTCATTGCTGACTACATATACTCTGTCTTTGGCAGGCACTGCATCCATATCAGGGAAAGATTCTTCAATGTCCTTATCTTCTGCTCCCCATCTGCGCATCATGCGTCCCATGGTCTCTTCAATCCTTTCGCTCTTAAACGGGAAAAGTTTCTTTGTATTCTTCTTTGCAAGACTGAAAAGGAGTTTCTCTGAAAGGTCTTCGATATTGGCAATATCGTGCGTAATGAGGAAACCTGATACGCCGCTCTCATCGATACTTACGATAACTCTGTAAACGATGGTAAGATCCATGAATTCCCTGTGCGGACAAAGGTCGATCATCTCCTGGTTTTCTTTGGTGTTAACGACCTGGAACACAATCTTATCTTTAAGTGCTGCAAGGTCAAGCTTCAATACGTCTTCAGGCAGATACTTCATGGATTCTTCAAGGTAGATGGCCTGGTTTGCCATGACCTTCTCGAAGGAATCACACTGCTTGTACTGGTCGTACATTCTCTCCATGTAGAATGTAGGACTGCAGTAAGAACCCTTGTGTCCTCTGGGCTTGATGACAACGCCGGTGAGAACTGTGTTGACCTTGGGAACTTTTCGAAGTTCGATCTCACAGCTTGCATACCTCTCAGGCATGTAATCCAAAAACTCTTTCAAAACTCTCTTTTTGAAACTCTCGTAACTCAACATGTTCTGATCCTCCGTAAAAAAATAGGCATAAAAAAACGCACCCCGGAGGATGCGTTTGTTTGCACTATAAGTGTAAAGGAGATGTCAGTCTCATTCAATAGTCCAAAGTCTCAATTTTGGCACCCTAATTTACAAAAGTTACGATGACCAACAGCAGTCCGCCCTTTATTTCTACGGCTATGCGGCCATTATAGTCAGTCGGATGATTGGAAAAAGAAAATGTCGAACCCGCATTAAGTTCCGCGTTCTCAAGCGGATAGTAAAGTCCCTTGGCAGTAACGCCCGTAACAGGTCTTGAGAAATCCCACGGAACAAGTGATACAGACAAGGGGTTCTGCATCTTGCTTACATCGATCTCAACTGAGTCTTCACCAGAAAGCGGATAGCAGTATGTGATGCCGTCAGTGATGGTGATCTTCTTGCCTTCTGACTTGAACTTTAAAGCAAGCTGGAGATTAGCGATAACGTGATCTAACCTTCCGGAATCAGGAGTTACAAGGATGACCTCTTCATCTTCGGTCTTGCCTAATGCGATCTCTGAATCCGTCCAGTCTTTCTCGACAGGATATCTCTCGATAAACACATTATGACTGTTAATGAATTCAAGACCTTCTTCGGATATTGAATCCATGTCGCCTACGACAAAGTCAGGAACGATGTTATGACGCGCAAGAATATCACAACCGCCGTCACAGGCGATAAGTACCGTGTCTTCATCTGAAGCTGATAATTCCTTGATGAGCTTTGCCGATTGGTCAGGCAAAGGTCCGCCGGTTACGATGATGTACCGCATCTTTTAAGCTCGTCAATTGCTTTGGCGGGATCTTCTGCATGGAATACGCTGCTGCCTGCTACAAAGAGTCTTGCGCCGCATTCGTATACGTGTCCGATGTTTTCTTTGGTAATGCCGCCGTCTACGGAAATGATGGTGTCAGCGCCCTGGTCATCAATGGCTTTTCTGAGTTTTCTGAGTCTCTCATCAGAAGAATCCATATAGCCCTGTCCGCCGAAGCCGGGACGGACGGTCATGACGAGAATGATGTCGACTTTGCCGATGTAAGGGAAAACCTTTTCGATAGGTGTATCGGGATGAATGGAAACACCTGCACTCTTACCCAATGCCTTGATGGAATCGATAACGCTGTCCGGATCGTCAGAGCACTCGATGTGGAATGTGATGTTGTCGGAACCTGCGTCTGCAAAAGCCTTGATATACTTCTCAGGATTGGTGATCATGAGGTGCGTATAGAACTTCATGTCAGTATATTTGCGGATAGACTGGATAACCGGAATGCCGAATGAGATGTTATTAACGTAATGTCCGTCCATGACATCGATATGGAGATATTCCGCGTTGTTCTCGACTGCCTTGATATCTCTCATAAGATAGCCGAAATCAGCGGCCAGAATGGAAGGTGCTATTCCGATATCGTTCATTGTTTTCTCCTGTGCTTATAGTTATTCCTATTATCGTAAAGCTCTGTATAAAAGCTTGTATATCTCTCATAACGTCCCTGGTCCAAAAGCCCGTCTGCAAGCGCGTTTCTTACAACGCAGCCGTCTTCTTTGCGGTGTGAGCAGTCATCGAACCTGCAACCCGTCGCAATTGATGTGATCTCAGGATATCCGTAGAGCACGTCCCTGTAATCGACACCCTGGTCTTCCAAAGAAAGAGATGTGAATCCCGGTGTATCGCAAATGAACCCGTCAAAGAACTCGTGCAGCTCAACATGTCTTGTCGTATGTCTGCCGCGCTTGATCTTTGCGCTGACTTCACCTGTTTCCATGAGGTCAAAACCCAGAAGCGAGTTGCAGAGAGTACTTTTGCCTACTCCGGAAGGGCCTGCGAAAGCCGCAATACCCTCACCTATTATATCCTTAAGATCACTTTTGGTAAGTGGCTTTTGAGGTGCAGAAACGAGAACTTCGTAGCCTGCCTTAGTATAGACTGAACAAAGTCTTTCAGAGTCGCCTTCGTTAAGGTCGCTCTTTGTGAAAATGATTACGGGCTTAATATCTCTTAATGAGCAGACAAGAAGCATCTTATCAAGAAGAGTTAGATCAGGAGCGGGCTCAGTTACCGAGAAAGTCAGGAGCATTACTGAGAGATTAGCTACAGGAGGTCTTGCAATGAAGCTCGTCCTGTTTTCGATATCGGTAATGACGTATTCGACGTCAGGGTCGCCGGAAGGCATAATAGTAACCCTGTCACCAATCGCAGGCTTAATCCCCTTTAATCTGAACTGACCTCTTGCGGCACATTGCGCATAAGAAAGTATGCCTTCATTAGAGAAGCGGACGGTGTATATTCCGCCCACTCCTTTAGTGATTACGCCATTAAATGTATCTGATCCTGCCATTTAGTGTCTGCCGTTATACCGGTGGATTAGGCTGGTTGGGATCAGGAGTCTCAGGTCCGGGCTGGGGAGGTTCCGGAACCGGTGTATCCGTCGGCGGAGGCGGCTCCGGTGTAGGAGTTGCCGTAGGTGCCGGCGTATTTGTCGGGAGCGGTGAGAATACCGCTGTGAATGTCGTTGATTCCTTGACTACGAATGTGTATGTCGTGGATACGGCAAGAGTATTACCGTACTGATCCTGCCAGCAGTCGAACTTGAAGCCCGTTGCAGGTGTTGCAGTAAGAGTTACCTGAGTGTTGAGCTCGTACTGACCGCCGCCTGTTACCGTACCGCTTCCGCTTACAAGAACCTTAACTTCGGCCTGCGGAGGTGTAGGCGTAGGCGTACCGCCGTTAACGTAGTCTTCATGTGTTCCGACATAAAGCTTAACTGTAGACTTTCTTGCAACAGTTGTACCTGATACAGGGTTTGTGAGGATAACGTACTGATCTTCTTCAGCAAGCGCGAGTACTTCAGGTGAGCCTTCGACAACATAGTTGAGGCTGTTGTCTGAAAGCAATTCGACAGCTTCCTCAACGCTCTTACCTACAACATCAGGAACAACGCTTGATGTAGGCTCTGTAGCGTAGATGATGATAATCGTGTCGCCTCTTAATACCTGAGTATTTGCTTCAGGCTCAGTTCTGATGACCATACCGGGCTCAACGGAATCTGAAGGCTCAGGTCTTAACGAGAACTTGAGTCCCAAGTTCTGGAGTGACTTGTAGCAGTTCTCGTAGTTTGTATTTGAGTAATCCTGCAATACGATCGACTCATCTACAGAAGATACAGTGATTACGAGATTGCTGAGCTTGTTGGTCGTTGAGATAGTCACGCCTTCCTGGATGCTCTGGGCAATAACGATGCCGGGTTCGTAAGCATCAGTAACTTTGTACTCAACAGTATAGAAAACCTGGGCATTGTCGAGTTTTCTTATAACTTCGTCTGCCGTAAGTCCGACATAGTTCTCGACTGTATAGTCCGTGTTTTCCTCGATCTGCGTAGCGTTGCCGACAGCCCTTACAACAAGGATGCCGATACCGATAAGAACACCGATGATTACTACTACGATAAGCGCAAGCAGCACATTATCCCTGAATCTGGAGATACGTCTGGATTCGGCGCTCTTCTCGATCTCTGAGATCTTCTCGTATTCAGGATCCTGTCTGAAAGATATGTTTGTATCTGTGCTTGTCGTCTTTTCGGGCACGTTCTGGATGACACCATAAACACCGTTAGGATCGACGAGCAAGGAGTCGAGCTCCGTTACGAGCTGACGCATCGTCTGATAACGTCTCTCGGGGCTCTTCTGCATACATTTAGCGATGATGGAATCAAGTCCCTTCGGAATGCCCTGCATGAGAGATGAAGGTACCGGAGGTGTCTCCTGAAGGTGCTTAACTGCGATCGCAACGTTGGAATCTCCGTCGAAAGGAAGTCTTCCCGTTACCATCTCGAAAAGCGATACACCCAAGGAATAAACGTCAGACTGGGGACCAACATTACCACCCCTTGCCTGCTCGGGTGAGAAATAATGAACGGAGCCCATCTGGACACCAGTCATTGTAATTGTCGTTGTTGATGCAGCACGTGCAATACCGAAGTCTGTGATCTTTGCGACTCTGTCACGTGAGATAAGAATGTTCTGAGGCTTGATGTCTCTGTGAACGATACCGTTCTGGTGAGCGTAATCCAATGCAAGACCGATCTGGATAACGATCGGGACCGCATTACGCCAGTCAAGGTGACCGTTCTGGTTGATGAGATCTTTTACGGTGATACCTTCGATGTATTCCTGAACGATGTATCTGAAATTACCTTCGTGGCCTACGCCGTAAACTTTAACGATATTCGCATGATTAAGTGATGCTACGGACTTTGCCTCCGCATCGAATCTTCTGATGAACTCCTCATCGGATGAGAACTCAGGCTTTAATATCTTTATGGCGACGTTAACGCCGGTATTCATATCGATTCCCAGATATACGTTAGCCATACCGCCTGAGCCTATAAGCTTGACGATTCTGTACTTATTCGCAAATATCATGCCCTCCGGGCCGTGAACCTGATTTGCCATGTCTCCCCCTATAATTCAGCTTTGGGCTCTGCCCTGCCTACTGTTACCGTAATATTATCACTGCTCCTGCCTTCAAGAGCCTGGTTTATCAACTTGCCGCAAATTCCTTCAAGGTTATTGCGTTCCTGGGCGCAGGCCTTGAACTGTTCGTTGCTCATGAACGAATAAAGACCGTCTGAGCACAGAAAGACCAAATCGCCGTAACTTATATTATAACTGTAAATGTCAGGATTAAGATACTGATTCTCTCCCAGGACCTTGAACAGCCTCGATCTGCCGGGATGAATCTTTGCCTCAGCTTCGGTAAGAAGTCCCTGCTTTACGAGATTGCCTGCTTCATTGTGGTCTTCGGTGAGCTTGATAAGTTCAGAGCCGTGAAGCATGTATCCTCTCGTATCGCCGATATGAGCGATAGTAAGTTCAGTGCCTTTAAGAAGCGCTATGGTAAGCGTCGTACACATTCCCATGCGTTCCCTGTGCTCCAAGCAGTCGTGAAGGATCTTAATGTTGGCTTTGTTAAATACCGTCTTGAGATATGTCGGCAGCGCTTCCCTGTCCTGTACGAAAGGAAGACTGTCCTTGAAAGCTTCCATAACAGCATCAACAGCGATCTTACTTGCTATCTCGCCGCACGCCTCACCGCCTACGCCGTCAGCAACAGCCATGCAAAGGCAGTTGCCTACCATTTCATAAGCAAAACTGTCTTCGTTCATGTCCCTTACGGGACCTTTGTCTGACATTCCGTAAGCGTTCATCTCGTTCCCTCAATGGTTCCTCTTCTAAGCTGTCCGCAGGCAGCCATGATGTCAGAACCCATCTCGCGTCTGATCGTCGCATTTATTCCGCCGGATTCAAGGATATCCCTGAACTGCTTTACCTTTGCTGGTGATGAAGACTTGAATACAGTGCCGGGCACTTCGTTTGCCGCAATGAGATTGACGTGATAAAGTCCGCCTTTTAAGAGCTTAACCAATTCACTTGCGCATTGCGGCGTATCGTTTACGCCTGCGAAAAGACTGTACTCGAAAGTAACTCTTCTGTTCGTCTTCTTCGTATATTCCCTGCAGGCATTCATGAGTTGCTCGATCGAATATGCCTTTGCAACTGGCATGAGCTTCTTTCTCAATTCATCGTTAGGTGCATGAAGTGAGATAGAGAGATTGACCTGAAGTCCTTCTCTTGTGAATTCTTCGATCTTGGGCACAAGACCGCATGTCGAAAGCGTGATGTGTCTCGCGCCGAGATTCAGACCTTCAGGATCGTTAGCAAGCTTAATGAATCCCATGACATTCTCGTAGTTATCGAAAGGCTCGCCGATGCCCATTATTACTACGCTTCTGATCCTCTCGCCCAATATCTTCTGCGTTACGGCAACCTGGGCAAGGATCTCGCCTGAAGTTAAGGATCTTCCGAATCCGATCTTAGCCGAAGCGCAGAAAGTGCAGCCCATCTTACATCCTGCCTGTGAAGATACGCAGACTGAAATGCCGGGCTTATATCTCATGGCAACAGTCTCAATGATGTTGCCGTCGTAAAGCGCATAAACGAACTTCTCTGTGCCGTCGATCTTGGATGTCAGATGCTCTCTTAATTCGAAGCTTCCGAAAATGAAATCTTCTTCGAGCATTGCCCTTACATTCTTGGGAACATTGGTCATCTCATCTGTGGATACGCATCCTGAAGAGAGCCATCCGTATATCTGGGATGCCCTGTACTTGGGCACTTCTCTTTTCGCGCACCACTCTGTAAGGTCGTTAAGATTCAAATCAAGACAGAACTTCTCTTTCAAGGTCAATCTTCCTTTCTGTCTCTTTCCATGCGGCAGATGAAGAATCCTTCGCAATTATCGAGGTGCGGAAGGAGCGTGATCATGCCGTTTGCTGCAGCTTCTTCCCTCTCTTCATCCATGTAGATATTCTCAGGCAGATACTTGTTGATCGGTACAGTGTGATATCTCTTGTGCTCAGCAAGGAAAGCCTCTATCTGATTCTGGTTCTCGTCTGAATTGAGCGTGCATGTGCAGTAAATGAGCGTTCCGCCGGGACGGACCATTTTCGCTGCATGCTCAAGAATTGAATACTGCAGAGGAAGAAGCTCATCCAATTCATCGTATGTGAACTTCTCTCTTATGTCAGGCTTTCTACCCAAAAGACCAAGACCGCTGCACGGTACGTCGCACAGAACGAGGTCATAAGTCTTCTTGGAAGCCTTGTCGTCTTTATTGATGTTTGAAGCATCTGCGCAAAGTGTCTCGATGGACTCAAGGCCTAATCTCTTGCAGTTATCTCTGACGAGCTTAAGTCTTGCTTCATTAACGTCGACCGCAAGAATGCTCAAGTCATCCCTGCACATCTGCGCCATGTGGGTAGACTTGCCGCCCGGAGCAGCACAGCAGTCAAGGATCTTGTCAGCGACTCTCGGGTGAGCGATATGTGATGCGAGCATCGCGCCCTGGCCCTGGACGAACATGCCGTACTTGTTAAAGCACTCTGTATTCTCAAGTCCGTTAAGGCCGCCTGTTATCTCAACGCAGTCAGGGATAAAGCTTCCCTTGATCGCAGTGATTCCTTCTTTTTTGAGTTCCTTGATAAGAGTATCCTGATCGACTTTATGCGCATCGAATCTTACCGTGATATGTGCAGGTTCCAAAAGAGCCTTGCCAATCTCAAATGCAGTCTGCTTACCAAAGTCCTTCTTGAAGATACCGTAGATTTCAGGCTTTAAAGCAACCCTGATGCCGGGCTTGAACTGCTCAAGATATCTTTTTGCTTCAGGGCTTTCAGCGAACTTTCTAAGCACCGCATTAACGTAGCCTGAAGCCTTGTGATTGTATTTCTTGGTAATCTCTACCGCTGAATCAACAGCAGCGTATGCCGGAATGTTATTACCGAACTGGATCTGCCAAACAGCCATTCTGATGACCGTTCTTGAAACGGGATCCATGGTCTCAACTTCTTCTTTAGTAAGATGTCTGATGAGGAAATCAATCGTGAAAGAATATGTGAGCGTGCCGTAAAGCATTGCTCTTGCAAAGTCGATCTTCTTGCCTGCTTCTGCAGCAATCTTATCAGCCTTCTTGATTACAAGATTTGAGTAAGCTTCTTTCTCATATACCCAGTAGAGCATGAGAAAACAAAGTTCTCTCTCGTTATCGTCAGCAATTATCTTTTGCAGTTCTTTCTTTTTGTACTTGATATCGTCAGGCATGAAGCTGCTCCTATATAATCGGGCTTCCTACTGTGAAGTTATGTGCGCAGTCTATTGCGCGGAGTCTCTTGCCGCCGGGCTGCTGAAGTTCCTTGATCTTAAGGAAACCCGTGCCGCACTTAACGATAAGGTTCTCGCCCTTCGCCTTAACGACTGTACCGGGCTCTGAATTCTTAAGTTCGTCAGGAATTGTGGCGTCGTCAGCAACTTCGGAATCAAGAACCTTAAGCTTCTTATCTTCCTTAAGCACGAAAGCACCGGGCCACGCGCTTAATGCTCTTACTCTGTTATGAATTGCCGTAGCATCCTGATTCCAGTCGAACTCGCCTTCTTCAGGTCTTATCGGCGGACATGCAGTTGCTAATGCCTCATCCTGCTTTGTGGATGTAAGCTCGCCTGCAACCCACTTGTCGATGATGTCAGGAAGCTTCTCAGCGCTTGCCTCAGCAAGTCTGTTCATGAGGCTTTCTGTATGCTCATTGGGATCGATCTCTACTTCAACCTTTTCGATGATGTCGCCTGTATCCATGCCGACATCCATCTTCATGAAAGTAACGCCTGTTACCTTATCGCCCTCAAGTATCGCGCGCTGAACGGGTGACGCTCCTCTTCTTGCAGGAAGAAGGCTTCCGTGACAATTGATGCAGCCGTACTTCGGAAGGTCAAGAATAGCAGCCGGAAGGATCTTGCCGTAAGCTGCAGTAACGATGAGGTCAGGCTCATATGAAGAAAGCTTCGCGAGCGCTTCATCAGTACGAAGCGTATCAGGCTGATATACTTCGAGATTGTTCTCCTGCGCCATAACCTTTACCGGAGGAGCCGTAAGGATATGCTTACGTCCAACAGGCTTATCAGGCTGGCATAAAACCAGCTGTACGTTATAGCCGGCATCTATCAGGGCTTTGAGGTTCGTGCCTGCAAATTCAGGCGTACCCATGAATATTACTTTAAGATCGCGCCTGTCCAAATCTTAATCCTCACTGTCACCAACATTGTAGACCTTACCGTCTACTGACTTATCGATAAAGAGAATGCCGTTAAGGTGATCATTCTCATGGCAGATGCATCTTGCAAGAAGGCCGTCAGCCTCAAGCTCGAACTCTTCGCCATCTCTGTTAAGAGCCTTGATCTTTACGTGTTCAGGTCTTTCAACCTCACAAGTCTTACCTGGAACGGAAAGGCAGCCTTCGTGGTCTGTCTGTGAACCTGATGTCTCGATGATCTCAGGATTGATGAATTCGAGAAGACCGTGCTCATCACCTACATCGATTACAAAGATTCTTCTTAATACGCCGACCTGAGGAGCAGCAATGCCGATGCCTCTGTTCTCAAAATACATAGTGTCAGCCATATCATCCAGGAGCTTGATTATCCTGGGTGTGATCTCATCTACCGGTCTGCTCGTCTTACGAAGGAGCGGATCGCCTTCTATAACCAGATTTCTTAAAGCCATATTAGGCCTCCAATCAAATATTTTCTCTCATATATTATAAATTATATATTTTAGTAAACAAGTTGAGTAAGTGAGGGCATATTGCCGTCATTGTTATCGTTCCATACCGTCCCAAACGTGAAAATCACAAATGGGACGGTATACAAAGGATTTCTTTTTACGGAATTCTTTTGTTTTATACCGTCCCAAACTTAAAAATCGCAAATGGGACGGTATACAAAGGATTTCTTTTCACAGAATTCTTTTGTCTTATACCGTCCCAAACCCGAAAATCGCAATTGGGACGGTATCAAAACCAGTTTTCGAGTTGGAAATGGACAGAAAAATACCGTCCCAAATTAAAAAATCGCGATTGGGACGGTATCGGAAGCCGTTTTCGAGTTGGTAAAGCACAAAAACATACCGTCCCAAACTTAAAAATCGCATTTGGGACGGTAAGATCAACTACTAAATCAAATTATTACAGATCCCAGGAACTGATATACTTCTCCTGCTCTGCCGTGAGCTTGTCGATGGAGATGCCCTTGGTGTTAAGAAGGATCTCAGCAACTCTGTTGTCGATGACTTCAGGTGTCTGGTAAACGTCAACGGGAAGTCTTTCGGGGTTGTTTGCGATATACATTGCGGACTGTGCCTGGAGAGCGAAGCTCATGTCCATGATCTCGACCGGGTGGCCATCGCCTGATGCGAGGTTAACGAGTCTGCCTTCAGCGATTACGCATACTGTCTTGCCGTTCTTAAGCTTGTAGCCGATGATGTTGTTTCTAAGTTCTGTACTCTCAACACAAATTTCCTTAAGCTCAGCTACGCTTACTTCGCAGTCGAAGTGGCCTGCGTTGCAGCATACTGCGCCGTCCTTCATCATCTCGAAATGTCTTCCGACGATGACATCCTTGCAGCCTGTGACTGTAACGAAGAAGTCGCCCAAAGGAGCTGCTTCATCCATCGTCATGACTTCGTAGCCTTCCATGATGGCTTCACAAGCCTTAACGGGATCGATCTCGGTAACGATGACCTTTGCACCAAGGCCCTTTGCTCTCATGGCAACGCCTCTGCCGCACATGCCGTAGCCTGCAACGACAACGGTCTTACCTGCTACTACGAGGTTTGTTGTAGCCATGATGGCTGTCCATACGGATTGGCCTGTACCGAATCTGTTATCGAAAAGATGCTTACATCTTGCATCGTTAACTGCAACTACGGGATAAAGGAGCTTGTTCTCGCCCTTAAGGATCTCAAGTCTGTGGACGCCAGTTGTGGTCTCTTCGCATCCGCCCTTAAGGCTTGCTGCAAGATCCTGCATCTCTGAGTGAAGGAGCAACGCAAAGTCGCCGCCGTCATCGATTACGATGTCAGGCTTGAAAGCCAATGCGCTTCTTAATCTGTTCCAATAATGCTCTTCGTCGTCGCCGTGAACGGCATAGACATTCATGATATCAAGTGATGCAAGGCCTGCTGCTACGTCGTCCTGTGTAGACAACGGATTGCATCCTGTAAGTGCAACTTCAGCACCGCCTCTTGCGAGAGCTCTTGCAAGGCATGCTGTTTTCGCTTCGACGTGAACTGAGACAGAGATCTTAAGACCTGCAAAAGGTTGCTTCTCGATAAGTTCAGCTTCGATTGCTCTTAATACGGGCATGTTGCGGTAAGCCCATTCGATTTTTTCCAGACCGGATTTAGCAAGATTAATGTCTCTTACTTCGTAATTAAACTTTCCCATCGTATCTCCTTAGAGGTTAACTCGCTTAATAAATTCTTTAACAAGCGCGCAGCTGTTCTCGGATGCCAGTGCGGCATTATCGAAAACTTCCTGCTCTGAAAGTGCCTGGCCTGTGATGCCTGCTGCCATATTGGTGATACAGGACATTGCTGCGACTCTGATGCCCATATGAGATGCGGCGATAGCTTCAGGTACGGTAGACATACCTACGCAGTCAGCGCCAAGTATTCTCCATGCCCTTATCTCGGCAGGCGTCTCATACTGGGGGCCCTTGGAATATGCATAAACACCGCGGCTGATCCTTATCTGAAGGTCGCGTGCGCAGTTGACCAGAGTATCAGTAAGTTCAGGGTCATAAACATGGCACTGATCGGGGAATCTCGTTCCGAATTCAGCGATGTTGGGACCTCTTAATACAGGCTCTGCATTGAATGAAATGTGGTCTGTGATAGCTACGAGCTCAGGTACTTTCATGTCGACATTAATGCCGCCTGCAGCGTTGGTCAGAAGGAGCGCCTTAACGCCAAGTCTGCCCATTACCCTTACATAGAAAGTAACTGTCTCAATCGGATAACCTTCGTAGTAGTGGAAACGGCCGTTCATCATGAAAACGGGCTTTCCGGAAAGCTTTCCGATCAAAAGAGAACCCTTATGGCCTGGTGCAGTTGATACCGGGAATCCGGGAATGTCCTTATAAGAGATTTCAATGGCATCTTCAGCCATTGATGACAAAGGACCAAGACCTGAACCCAGAACAATGCAAACAGAAGGAATCTCTTTGCCTGCCAAGACACCCCTGATATATTCAGCGGCGCCGTCTACTGTTTTGATAAATTCAGAAATATTGGTAATCATGGAATCATTATATATTATTCTTCCGTAAATAACCGAGTAAAAAACGGGGTATCTTTCATTTCGAAAAATACCCCGCATAAACTTTTAATTCAGTTTGTTATTACTTGGCCTTGCCGCAGCAATCCTTGTACTTCTTGCCGGAACCGCAAGGGCACGGATCGTTTCTTCCGACCTTGGAAGAATCACGCTTTACGGGAGCCTGAGGCGCATTGTTGCCTGTTGTACCCTGGATAGGCTTTGAAGCGGACTGGGGAGTTACGGAATCGCTTGCGTGGCTCTCCTTCATGTCCTTAACCTGGGACTTAGCCTCAATGTGTGTTTCAGGAGTGAACCTTGCTCTCATGATGAACTTAACAGCATCATTCTGGATGTTCTCGTTCATTTCTTCGAACATAGCTGAACCTTCAAGCTTATATTCAACAACAGGATCGTGCTGACCGACACTTCTCATTCTGATGGAGTTGGAGAGCTGATCCAATGCATCGATGTGATCCATCCACTTGAGGTCAACAGTTCTTAAAAGGATCTGACGCTCAGCCTCACGGAATACCTCTGTGGTGATTTCTTCTTCCTTCTTGGCAATGAGTTCCTTAGCCTCATCAGCAATCTGTGCAGCGAGCTCGTCGCACTCAGGGATATCCTTCTTGTCATCCTGAACGAGGAGAACTGAAGGAAGCTGGCCGAAGATCTCTTCGAGGAGCTTACCCAATGAATATCTCTCTGTTGAAGTGATAACGCCGTCAAGAGCAAACTGGTTGCAGATTCTGGAAGCTACACGCTCGATCATCTGGAGATAGATACCGTGTACGTCTTCGCCGAAGATAACCTGTCTTCTCTGCTCATATGTGATTGTTCTCTGTACGTTGTTAACGTCGTCATATTCAAGGACGGACTTACGTGCTGAGAAGTGCATAGCTTCGAGCTTCTTCTGTGAGCTGTCGATAACCTTTGTAAGAGACTTAACCTGGAGCTCCATATCGTCTTCGATACCAAGGCTGTCGTAGATCATGGTTACTCTGTCGCCGCCGAAGATTCTTAAGAGGTCATCTTCGAGTGAAAGGAAGAACTTGGATCTTCCGGGGTCACCCTGACGTCCTGCACGTCCCTTTAACTGGTTATCGATACGTCTTGATTCGTGACGCTCTGTACCTACGATGTAAAGACCGCCGAGCTTTCTTACTTCTTCAGCTTCAGGAGCGAGCTCTGCCTTGTACTTGCTCTCAAGATCAGAGAATCTCTTTCTAGCTTCGATGATGAGCTCATCGTCTGTCTCGTTGTGAGCTGTGGATGCAGCGATGAGATCTTCTGTATAACCTAATCTTCTCATCTCCTGGAGAGCCATGAACTCAGCGTTACCGCCGAGGATAATATCGGTACCACGGCCTGCCATGTTGGTTGCGATCGTAACTGCACCCTTACGGCCTGCCTGAGCAACGATCTCAGCTTCTCTCATATGGTTCTTAGCGTTCAATACGTTGTGCTTGATGCCGTACTTGGAGAAGATACGTGAAAGGAGCTCTGACTTGTCGACGTTTACTGTACCGACGAGTACAGGCTGGCCCTTTGAATTTGCTTCCTTAACTGTCTTAAGGATTGCAGCATACTTACCGTTTTCTGTCTTGAATACGGCGTCGTACTCATCAACTCTTGCAACGGGTCTGTTTGTAGGGATCTGGATAACGTCGAGGTTATAGATCTGTCTGAATTCTGCTTCCTCTGTATAAGCCGTACCGGTCATTCCGGAGAGCTTTGTGTACATACGGAAGAAGTTCTGGAATGTGATTGTAGCGAGTGTCTTGTTCTCGTTAGCAACCTTAACGTGCTCTTTTGCTTCAATAGCCTGGTGAACACCGTCGCTGAAACGTCTTCCCGGCATAAGTCTTCCCGTAAAGTCGTCTACGATTACAACTTCGCCGTCCTGTACGATGTACTGCTGGTCTTTCTTGAAGTTACCGTTAGCCTTCAAAGCGTTGTTGATATAGTGCTGAAGGTCGAAGTTATCGGGATCTGAAAGGTTCTCGATGTTGAAGTACTTCTCGGCCTTTGTGATACCGTTTGCTGTAAGTACTGAAGTCTTTGCCTTCTCGTCTGTAACGTAATCAGCATCGCCTACGAGCTCATCCATGTCGACCTTGTCGTCAGTCTCAACTACTGTGTACTGCTTCAATGTCTTAACGAATGCATCTGCCTTCTGGTAAAGGTCTGAAGACTCTGTACCACGGCCTGAAATGATGAGAGGTGTTCTTGCCTCATCGATGAGGATCGAGTCGACCTCGTCGACGATAGCGTAGTTGAGTTCTCTCTGTGCGATCTGCTCTTTATTTACGACCATGTTGTCACGGAGATAGTCGAAACCGAACTCGTTATTAGTTCCGTATACGATATCGCATGCATACATGCTCTTACGCTCTTTATTCGGAATGTCGTGGATGATGAGACCAACGCTCATGTTAAGGAACTTGTAAACCTTGCCCATCCACTCGGAGTCACGCTTTGCGAGGTAATCGTTTACTGTTACGACGTGAACACCCTTGCCTGTGATTGCGTTGAGGTAAACAGGCATTGTAGCAACGAGTGTCTTACCTTCACCTGTCTTCATCTCGGCGATACGGCCCTGATGGAGGATAATTCCGCCGATTACCTGAACTCTGTAAGGCTTCATGCCGAGAACTCTCCAGGCAGCCTCTCTTACGGTAGCGAAAGCTTCAGGGAGAAGTGAATCCAAAGACTCGCCTTCCTCATATCTCTTTCTGAACTCATCGGTCTTGCCTGCAAGATCGTGATCTGAGAGCTTTGCATACTCTTCTTCGTACGAGAAGACCTTGTCTACGAGAGGATTGATCCTCTTAAGTTCGTGATCGCTGTGTGTTCCAAAAATACTTTCAAACAAACCCATTTTGTACCTTCATCAATTTTCTTCTTTATTTTGTTCGGCAGCTTCCTTGAGCCTGTTCAATGCCGTTCTGTATCCGCCGTCGGGATTCACATAGCAGTTCTTGACTCTCGAGATCGTCGTGGAGCTTACCTTGGTCGATGACCTGGCTTTGCCACGCGCTCTGCCTGTTGATTTCTTGCCGGAGTCCGCTTTTGTATTTGTCTCTACTTCAGCGGGCGAGATCTCTTTGATGATCTCCTCATAGCTCTTACCCTGTTCGATCCTTCTTACGATCTGCCAACGGTGAAGAAACGAGTGAAGCTCGTTTATCGAGCAGAGATCCACAAAGAATTTATGCATCTCGGTGCTGTCACGCATGGTCAGCATAGCGTTATAAAGATCGGTTAATTCCTCCAATTCACTTTCCGTAAAATGAGCGTCTTTAATGTCATCCATTTTGATACCCTTTACCTGAAATCAATTTACAACTCTCATGATGTAATCCCATACAACCTTGCCGTAGCCCAGATAGATTGCGATAAAGACCGCAGTAAGCGCGAGCACTGCAAGAATGCCCAGGAATAATCTGGTAAATATGAGATTGGTCTTGGCTTTTCTCAGAGAATCCCCAATAGAAAGCGAAGCCGTCTTGTCTGTAGTAATCTTTGAATTAGCAAGACTCGGGCGTCTAACGCTGTTATCATGTTTCAATGTTCATACCTCCAAACATACTCATACATAATAACGCATTCTTTATTTTAATACAATAAAGGGATGACCGGCCCTAAACATACTTCTCAGAGGTCCCGTATTCGCATATATCCAGTATAACACCGTGTACAAAGGCATATCCCTTGAGTTCTTCCACAGCTTCCCTGCCTGCTTCGCCTGAGTTTTCAGGTATTATCACCGTAAGATGTCTGGAATCTACGTGATCTACCGTATATGTCGTGCCGTTTATCACGGCTGACTGTGGTTCAAAGGCGCTGATTGAATTAATATCGTCCCTGATCTTCTTCTGGACATGGGACGTGTCCTGATAGTAAGGCGAAGTGAGATCTATGCTCCTTATGGCCGTAACTTCACCTCCGTCGACGGCATCTATCACGGGAAAAGTCTTTGGAAGATTGGCGCCGTACTGCTCCCTGAAGGCATCTCCCCTGTCGAAATTGCTCAAGGACCAGATATCGTTCTTGTTTTCCTCACCGCCCTCCGACTGCTTGTGCTCTTCGCCCTGAAGCATAAGTACAGGCTCGCCGTACAGCGGAATTACCGAATATATGCTCCTTTCCTTGCGTCCTGCGAGCGTAACAACCGAGTATTCCGTAGTGACTTCGATTATGTGGTGGTCGTCATTGATCTCGAAAAAGACCTCTATGTCATCCGGCACGAAGAAATCAGATCCGCCGTTCCTTTCAATGCAGCCCTGCCTGATCTGCTCTTCCATCGTATGTGAGAACACTCCCTGCAAAATGAGCTCTTTAAGTGTGTGACCTGTTGCATCGTCTATGCCGAGGGCTACTGATGCCACCTTTGAAATGACCGCCGCGCCCTTCGTATCGCCTATACCGAGATCAGGGAAAGCATTTACCGCTGCTGACATAAGATCTGTGGCCGGCACTGACACGGGATAAAGAAGTGACATCTTCTCGCATGTCTGTTCGACTGATCTTCTCATCAGGATATCCGTGCGGTAATAGTCTATCGAACTGATAACGGATGCAAGAAAGACAAGGGTTATCGTAAATGCTATGGCCGCTTCTATTGTTACCTGTCCTTTTTTGTTTCTTGTACGTCTCATGTCCATATACTCCTTGTCTCATAAAGCTGATAGCTCTTCGTAACCGTATACGTATCTCCCCTGAAATCAGCTTCAAGCGTTATGCCCTTATAGAGCTCGCCGTAATCTCTCTCAAGGATCTGATGGCTTCTTTCAAGAAGTTCTTCTACGGGAGTACAGAGAGCAAACAGATAAAGGAAGTCTCTGTAACTGCAGGTGACTATATTCTGGTCTTCATATTTGAAGATCACGGCTCTCTCGCCGTGGGTCACCTGGTAAAAGTCCTTTATGGACTGGAACGAAGCGCATATGTAAGTAAGTCCTGCTGCAATTATCCTGTAATCGATATTGACCGTTCCTTCACTAATGGCAGAAATTATCGTTGAGATTATCTGACCCAGAACTTCCATCGTGTTCCTGAACTTCTCATCGGCGTAGTCCTTGAGCATGTTGGAAACTATCAGGACCTGCACCATGAGGTATTCGACCTTATAGATCCCTGAATATCCTTCAAGTCCGGTGATTATGTATTCGGCATCAACCTGCTTGTCACCATGAATGGCTTTAAACTCTGTACCGGTAATGGATGCATCTCCGTCAGGCGCAAAGCAGCAGTCGAAGTTATATGCACAGTAATGTGAGACATTCATCTTGGTCATTAAGGGATCTGATGAATCCGCAAGGATATCCATGGTGGTCTCAAGAAAAGATAATGAATCGAGCAAAGCTTCCCAGTCGGCAATGTCTATATCAATATCAAGTTCAATGTCTTTTACCGTGTCTTTGTAATTTGCTCTGATGTCATCCAGGTCAGCCGCTTCCTCAAGTATCTCATCAAGGTTAAGTGCTTCTCCTGCTTTTCCTATCCACTGGGATGCATCTTCAGAACCCTTTACCATCTCAGACACATAACCGGCAGCAGGACTCTGCATATATGCTCCCACCTGGTCTAGGATACCTTTCTCATCTACCTGCCTTAACATTTCGGCATATCCTTCAACCAGACCTTTCATGCTTATGCCTGTTCCCCTGTACCAGTAGTACGAATTGATGGCGGTCTTAAGGTCTTCCGTTGTGAATTCATCAGTGGCTGTTACGAAAAGCGTAGACTGTGATGTCAGTCCGTTCATCTCCAATGCCTTATAGAAACATTCGTCATCAACCTCATCCAAAGTGAAAGCATAGATGCCATAGACGTCAAAGAGCTGTCTGTTGTAATCGCAAAGAATGGTATCGATCTGTGTCTTGAGCGCTTCATTGACGCTAAGCGCATAATCAAGATTCCAGACAAATGCCACGAAAGTACATTCCACAAGGATCAGGGCCGACATTATTACCGCAAGGAACAAAGACGATACGCCTCTTTTGGTTCTTCTGTTCTTATCAGTTCTCTTCATTGGTTGCCTCCTGTGAAAGTTCGTAAACGGATCCGTAAATAAGCCTGAAGTTATCGGATATACCGGACAGATATGTGCATAGCTTTTCAGGCGAGGTATCATAGCAGTCAACACCGCCGACGATTACCTTATCTGCGATATCTTCGTCCCGTTCCATGAAATAGAGTTCGTTGCCGCCGTGCCTGGCGCACTCAAAAGAATCCAGGGCTATCGCCTCAGGACCTGTGATAATAAAGGCAAGCATTACGAGTATCAGCGAAAATGTAATTGCGGATTCGAGCGTTGACATAAGACACCTCCGTAATTTGTCCTGCTTCATGCAGGTATGGTTTGAGTAATCTTACAATCAAAAGGCACTCAAATAATCGTACAAATACCGACAATTACCGACAAAAACCGACAAAGAAAAACGCCCGGAAATCCGGGCGTTCAACATGCTTCAAAGCATTGATTTTATTGAGTTTCAGGCTCTTTTCGAGAGCAGTTCCGTCTTTATAATCCTATTAAACGATTACGCACGGAGTGTTGCGCCGTACTTCTCCTTGAGGTTATTAAGGATCGTATCAACGAAGCCGTCGATTACTTCAGGCTTGAACTCCTCATCCTTAGGTGTGAAGACTACGCTGAAAGCAAGGCTCTTCTTGTTAAGTCCGAGCTGGATACCTTCATAGATGTCGAAGAGCTCGATCTTTGTGATGTACTCACATGAAGCAGCGATCTCCTTTTCGATCTGTGCGCAGGTAACGCTCTTGTCCATAACGAAGCAGAAGTCACGCTTCTCTTCAAGGAACTTCGGAAGCGGAATGAACTTTCTGTCCTTGCCGTAGTACTGTGAAAGTGTTCTCAAGTCGATCTCTGCAACGTATGCAGGAACTCTCATGTCGAGCTCATCGCAGATCTCATAGAGAACCTGGCCAAGATATCCTACTTCTTCGCCGTTGCAGATTACCTTAGCGGTTCTACCGGGATGGAGGAATGTCTTTGTATCCTTCTCATAATCGAACTCAACATCCAAGGATGCCGCGATTACGTCAACAAGGCCCTTCAATGAATAGAAATCCTCGTCCTCACCGAAAACACCGATGCAGATAGTCTCACGCTCATCAGGATATTCTGTAAGAGGCAGGCTCTTGGGAAGGAACTTGTTGCCCATCTCGTAGATACGGCCTGTAAGGATACCGTTCTTCTGGTTACGGGCCATAGCCTTGATCATCTGGGGTGCAAGAGTTGTACGCATCAAAGAAAGATCGATGTTGATAGGGTTCATGATCTTTATAGCGAATCTCTCGGGAGCATCCTCAGGGAGCTTCAAGAGGTCGAAATCAGAGGGCGAGAAGAATGAATAATGTACGCCTTCGTTAGCGCCTGCTGCGCAGAGATCTCTCTTGATCTTGAGCTCGGAACGCTGCTTCAGGTTATATCCGCCTGAAGTAACCTTTGCCGTAGGAATGAATGTAGGCGTGATGTGATCATAGCCGTACATACGGATAACTTCTTCAGCAACATCCTGATAAGACTCCATGTCTACACGGTAGCCGGGGATTGCGATAGTAAGCTCGTCACCGTTAAGCTCAGGTGCGAAGCTGAGGTTTGTAAGTATTCTTACAATGTCCTCATCAGGAACTGTAATACCGAGAACGCCGTTAACCTGCTTAACGCTTACTGTAAGCTTTCTGGGCTCAATTGAGTTGCCTGTATTGATATCGAAAGATGTCTTGGATACCTTACCGCAGCCAAGCTCTTCGATGAGATGCAGGGCTCTCTTCATAGCCATTACAGTTGTGTACTCGTCAACGCCCTTGGAGAATCTCATTGAAGAATCAGATACCTGACCCAATGCTTTCGAGCTCTTACGGATGTTGTCGTGAGCGAACTTTGCAGCTTCGAACATAACAGCATTTGTTGTGTCGAGGATCTCAGAATTGAGACCGCCCATGATACCTGCAAGTGCAACAGGCTTCTTGCCGTCGCAGATAACGAGGTTATCGGATGTAAGAGCGAACTCCTTCTCATCGAGTGTTACGATCTTCTCGCCGTTCTCAGCGCGGCGTACGTGGATCTCACCGCCTTCAAGATAGTTGAAATCGAAAGCGTGCATCGGCTGGCCAAGCTCGTAAAGAACGTAGTTTGTGATATCAACTACGTTGGAGATTGCAGAGCAACCAACAAGAGCAAGACGTCTCTTCATCCAAAGAGGTGACTCACCGATGGTAACGTCAGAAACATAGTGGCCGATGTATCTCGGGCAGAGATCCGGAGCAGAAACTCTGATGTTGAAATCGATAGCAACGTCGCTCTCTGTGTAATCAAGAGCAGGCTCCTTGATTTCCTTGCCGAGAACTGCAGCAACTTCTCTTGCAATACCGAAGATAGACTGGCAGTCAGGTCTGTTAGCAGTGATGGAAACGTCGAAAATATAATCATCAAGACCAAGAATGGGCTTAACGTCTGCACCCGGAACTGCATCTTCAGGAAGAACGAGAAGTCCGTCGTAACCTGCGCCGGGGAACATATCCTCCGTAACGCCGATCTCAACGCCTGAGCAGAGCATTCCGTAAGAATCGTAACCACGGAGCTTGCCCTGGCCGATGGTCATGAGACCTTCAACAGTCTTGTGATCTTTTGCTGTAGCGTAAACCTGTGCGCCGATAAGAGCCAAAGGATACTTGCCGCCTGCAGCAACGTTATCTGCACCGCAGCAGATCTGGAGAACGCCGTTCTCACCTGCATCTACAGTACAGAGGTGAAGGTGTGTGCCTTCGATTGCTTCGCATGTCTTAACTTCGCCGACAACGACCTTTGAAATGTCCTTGCCTACTTCGTACTTTTCTTCTACTTCGAAGCCGCAGCTGAAGAGCTTGTTTTCGAGTTCATCGGGTGTGACATCAATATCTACGTAATCTTTAAGCCAACTTAATGGTACTAACATTGTTCTTGCCTCCTTTAACCTTAGTCATCGATCTGTTCAAGTACGCGGAGATCAGACTCAAACAGGAGCTTGATGTTGTTGATGCCGTACTTGAGCATGGCAATACGATCGATTCCGATACCGAAAGCCAGACCGCTGTATTTGTTGCTGTCGATGCCGCAGCCTTCAAGAACCTTCTTGTTGACTACGCCTGCACCGAGGACTTCGATCCAGCCTGTTCCCTTACAGAGCTTGCATCCCTTGCCGCCGCATTGGAAGCAGGAAACGTCTACCTCAACGGAAGGCTCCGTGAACGGGAAGTAAGAAGGTCTCAAGCGAGTTGTTGTCTCCTCGCCGAAGATCTTCTTAACGAATACGTCTAACATACCCTGAAGGTCGCAGAGCGTGATGCCTTCATCTACAACGAGTCCTTCCATCTGGGAGAACATCGGTGAGTGCGTAGCATCGTCGTCAGATCTGAAAACCTTACCGGGTGAGATGATCTTAATAGGCGGCTGCTGTGATTCCATTACGTGAACCTGACCTGCAGAAGTCTGTGTTCTCAAAAGGAACTCAGGGCTCAGATAGAATGTATCCTGCATGTCACGTGAGGGGTGATCCTGGGGAATGTTAAGAGCCGTGAAGTTATAGTGATCTGTCTCGATCTCGTTACCCTCGTAAACTGAGAAACCCATTGAACCGAAGATGTCTACGATCTGGTTTCTTACCTGTGTATTGGGATGGAGATAACCCTTCTTGAGCTTCTTTGAAGGCAGAGTAACGTCGATTGTCTCAGCTTCATATCTTGCCTTCTGCTCAGCTTCCTTGAACTGTGCGTCGAGGGCATCGAACTTCTCTGTAGCCCAGTTGCGGATCTCGTTGACCATCTTACCGTAGTCAGCCTTGAACTCCTTCGGGATCTTACCCATCTCCTTCATGAGAGATCCGATCTTACCTTCCTTTGAATCCATGACGCTCTTTCTATACTCGAAAACGCCCTTGGAACTCTTGATCTCGGTAAGGTCTGATTCGATCTTTGCTTTGATCTCTGATAACTTTGCGCTTAATTCACCAAGTTCAGCCATGTTTTCCTCCTTATTCTTTCCGCCTTTGCTTTTCCAAATAAAAAGCCCGCGGCAATTATTCATTGCCACGGGACGAATTCGCATTAAATCTGCACCTTCGCGGTACCACCCATGTTCGATCAATCGCTATAACTGACCGCTCTTGTTTTCGCGCTGTGATGCCGCGCCACACATCCGCTTAATCAGCTTGCAAAGCCGTTTTCGCAGGAACGCTCCGGTGTTGAAATTCATCTTTTTGCCCTTCGGATCGTGCTTTCAGCCCAAGACACGACTCTCTGTTCCGGTCAACAATAAGACTACTTACGCACCTTCTTTGCGTTTGCTTATTCTACCTATACTACCTGTGAAAAGTCAAGCAAACCCTTATAAATCAAAGAACGGATTGAATTTTATCTCGTCTTCGACAGTCGAATCGGGCCCGTGTCCGGGATAGATCTTAACAGCGGGATCAAATGAGCCAAAGCGCTTTAAGGTCTCTGCCATAATCTTCATGGATCCGCCCAGCATGTCAGTACGTCCGATGGAGCCCTGGAAAACGGTATCTCCCGTAAAGAGGACATCTCCGCCCTCCTGCTCAAACTGATAGCAGACGCTTCCCATAGTATGTCCGGGAGTCTCGAAAACCTTGATCTTAAGATCGTCATCCTTATATATGCACGCGCCATCAAGATCTTTCATGTTCTCATATTTGAAATCATATGACTTCTGAAGGCCGTCCATGTAAGAACAATTCGTAAAAGCGTTACCCAAAAGTTCATCATCGTTACTGCTGAAGAAAACCTGGGCATTGGGATAAAGCTCCATCCACTCGTTGATGAATTTGATGTGATCGTAATGACCGTGTGTCAGGAGAAGTCCCTTAACCCGGCACTCACCTTTTGAAAGGCCTGGAAGCTTGCAGTAACCTTCTGCCCTCTCCGGAGAAACTGAAGTATCCACGATAAAAACACCGGACGGGCCGGTGATTACGTACATGTTGGATTGGAAAGGTCCTAAAGGGACTGTTATCAGCCTGCGTTCCATTCGCGATAATCGAGCGCGCCGCTGTCGACAGCTGTGATGAGAATTTCCGCAGAAGCTATGTTGGTAGCATAAGGGATAGTATTCTGATCGCAAACGTCCAGGAGCTCAAAAGGATTGGACTCGCCGACCTGACGTCCGTCTCTTAAGTAGATGACACAGTCGATGCCGTTATATTCTGCTCTAGAAGCAAGCTGTTCAAAACCGCTGGAATAATCAACGGAAAGACCGGATACGTCAAGATCTGCAGCTGATTTGAGGAGCTTTGCAGTATTGTAAACTGAGATAAGCTGATGTTTCTCAAGCAAAGGCTTGTAGGCAATGCAGAAATTAACCAATAATTCAGTCTTTCTGTTGTCAGCCATCAAAACGATCTTCATCCGAAATCTCCCATTAAAAACTAATAAACAGATTGTACAGTAAAATGTTTATTCAAGCAACTAGTCTTTGTTAGAAATAAACAATAAATTCACAAATATCAACCGGCAGTAGCGTCGACATAAGGCAAATAGTCGCCGTATACGGGGTTTGGTGAATACAAAGGCTCTGAGGAGTCGAACTGTGCATTGAAGTATGCCGACATGATCTTTTTCGCGATGACGATCGAAGTGGAACCCCACTTACCCTTCTCAACCACGAGAGCCAGGGCAACTTCAGGATTATCCTTAGGCGCATAGCAGATGAAGAGACCGTTTGAATACTCCTTACGCGTATCCTCGAATCCCGTCTCAGCCGTACCCGTCTTACATACCATCTCTACCGGATAGTTGTAGAACTGGTCGTCTGCTGACGTACCCCATTTGGCAGTACCGGTCGCAACGCATCTCATAGCGCCTCTTACTGCTTCAATACTTTCTTCTGAAATGCCTATATCAACGGATTCTGTCTGACCCTGATAAAGGATCGAACCGTCACTTGCCACTACCCTGTCTACAACATAAGGCGTGCAAAGCTTGTTTGTAGCGATGCCGCATGTATATCTGCAGAGCTGGAGGATAGTGAAGCAGTTATCGAACTGACCGATCGAAGCCTGAGCCGTATTTGACGGGAACCAGGTCTTATCGTAAACGGACTGTCTTGTAAGTCTCTTATTCTCACGTGATGACATGACGCCTGAGATCTCACCCGGAAGGTCGACACCTGACTTAACGCCAAGTCCGAATCTTGTTGCCATTGCTGAGATGTTGTCGATACCTGTCTGGATTCCGAGGATCATGAAATAGATGTTGCAGGACTGGGCCATCGCATCGTCAAGAGTAAGATCGCCGTGACCGTAATCAGGGAACTCGAGGCATCTGAAGATCCAGCCGTCAACGTCCAAAGGACCGGGGCATCTGATGGTGTTCTCTTCAGGTGTGATGTCGCCGTTTTCGAGAGCAGCCAGAGCCGTACAGGGCTTGAATGTAGAACCCGGAGCGTACATTGACATGATCGCACGGTTCCACAAAGGAAGGTCACCTGCGGTGATTTCCTGATATTCATCGATACCGAGATAGTACTTAACCTGCTCCTGGGCCTGAACATCGCCGTAGTTGGCAAGGACAAAGTCGTTAGGATCGTAGTTCGGGTAAGAACCCATGGCGATAATGGCGCCTGTATTTACGTTCATCATAACGAAAGCACCGGCAGACGCCGATTTATAACCCGTCTGGTTTACCTCATCGTACTCTCTCTGCTCCAAGATATACTGCTTAAGAGCCTGTGTTCCGACTTCCTGGATATGAGTGTCGATCGTAAGATAGACTGTCGCGCCTTCTTCAGGTGTTATACCGTAACTGTTTGGAACGAACAGGCCTTCTTCCCCGTTCATCGTCCAGATACTGTATGGCGTAATGCCGCTCTTGCCGTGCAGATATCTTTCCATCTGCGACTCTATGCCGGATTTGCCTACGACGTCGTCACTTGTATACCCGAATGGCGCAAGATCCTGATACGTAACGCTGGAGATCTTACCTACGTAACCTACAACATGGCTGGCATAAAGGGCTTCCGTGGAATACGTTCTCGCATATTCTTTGCCCGCAACAAGTCCCATGTAATGGTAATTCTGCTCTTCGAGCTTTCTTATGAGCTCGTCCGGAACGTCGGTCGCGATCTTAACCGGCGTACCCTTAATAAACGCCCAGTTATCTGTAAATATCTGATATCTGATTCTAATGATCCTGTATGCTTCTTCGATCGTGTAATTGTTGTCGATGTTGAATTTTCGACGCAGATAAAGGAAGAAAACGTTCGGATCGGTCTTAACGTAATCATCAGAGAACGTAACGATAACGCCCGATGAATAGTCCTTCAGGTTAAAAAGGTTCGAGTCCGTCTGCCAAAGCCTTATCTTGTCTTCTGACTTAACGAATCTGGCCTTCGGATCCAAAATGAAATACTGGTCGAGATCTGCAACGTCAATGCAATGATACTCATCGAAAAGATAGCTCAGTTCAAGACACAGAGCATTAAGCTGTTCGTCATCAAGATAAGCATTGGCTATCATGACGGTGTTATATTCGATACTTGAAGCAAGGAGAACTCCCCTGCTGTCATAGATATCGCCTCTCGGAGCCTGCTGCGAATACTGTCTGATAACACCCGATGAACTCTGGGACAACGTGTTCTGATAATTGGAGAACTGAAGTCTTACAGTCATTACGAGAATCGCAATACCGAATGCTACGAAGATGACGCCGAGAACCAGGTATCTGTTGGTCAGAAACTGGATGACACGCCTGAAGAGCGAGCCGGCATCAGTTTTGCCGCCCCGTTCCGCGTTATGGTCAAATGCACCGTAATCGTCTATCAGATTCCGAGCCATGTGCCTTCACCCTGCTTCTCAATGATCTGATCCTTCTTGGACTTTCCTCTGAAGGATACCGGACCCAAAAATCTCAAAAGGAATATCAGCGGAATTGCCGCCAGCGTATTCAAAAGGAGCTGCGGGAGGAACGAATAGACCAAAGCCGTAAAAGGCTCATAAATGGTAGATGTTGATCCTGCCATTGAACTCCATCCGAATATTACGAGATATCCCGCAACCTTATAGCAGAACGTTGTGAAGATAACCGCAACGATCGAAAAAGGTATATTTCTTCTCATTCTTCTTGTAAAGAAAGATGCTCCGATGATGCCTGCCGAAAAGAGCGTAAAAACGCCGATAAACGCCGTGACCCTTACCTCTCCGTCAAGTCCCAATACAGCCGGAGGCGAGAAAACATCTCTGATCATTCCGCAGATAAAACCTACGATGGCTCCATCCCAGAAACCGTTGAAATATCCTGCCAGAACAACGAAAACGAATGTGATATCGGCAGTCTGTCCGAGAGCAGTAAATGTTTCCGGGAACGATACCTGCAAGGAAGTCAGCAAAATGATATAGACCGCATAAACGACTATCTTTCTGATCCTGGCATTTGTAGTGTCACTGACGATACGCATCGATATTCACCTTAGAGATTAAACACCGGGTACTGTTACATCAGTCTCCTTTGTCTCCTCGACATAAGGGATCATGATGAATACGTCTTCAAGCTTACCGATCTGGGAATAAGGTCTTATCGTAGCCGTGATTTCCAGAGGATTTGAATAATCTACTGTCTCAATAACGCCGATCGGGATACCTTCAGGGAACAAACCGCCGTCTCCTGAAGTAACGATCTCCATGCCGGGCACTAGATGAACATCAGGATCGATGTCCTTGGCAAGGCAGAGGCCCTGTCTCTTAAGCTCCGCATCACCTACTACCATGAACGTAACGCCGTTTACTTCGTTAACCTTGCCTGCTACGGCAAAGCCTTCATGGAGCAAAGGAAGTACTCTGGATTCGGTCTCAGATGTCTCGATTACTCGTCCTACAAGGTTCATCTCAACGTCGAGCACAGGATATGAATTACCCTCTGAAAGGGCGATTCCGTCAGCCGCACCGGCATTAAGTCTGATAGTAGAGAACCATTCGTCTGATTCTCTTGAAAGGATCGACGCACCGTAGATTACGTAGTTGCTGAACGTATCCTTGATATGGAGAGCGTCCTTAAGCTCTTCGTAACGAAGCGCCGCCTCTTCACTCTGGGTAAGTTGGTATCTTAAGTCAGCGATCTGCTCTTTTAAAGCCTTGTTCTCTTCTCTTATCGCAATACCGTCAGTGATGGCTGACCAGAAGTCAGACATCGTATCACCTGCACTCTTTACGAGAGACTGTGCAGGAGTCGTTACAAGCTGTACCGGCTTAAGAAGATTCTTAATCGGGCTGCCCGGAAGCATGCTCAAGATAGCAAATGCCGCCAACACAAGCAGAACGATAAGCGCTATGAACCATTTAGACTTTAAAAGCTTTTTCAAGAATAATCTCCTGACGTGTTAAGGAATTAACCCTTCTTACCGCAGCAGTTCTTATACTTCTTGCCTGAACCGCAAGGGCACGGATCATTACGGCCGATCTTGTCGGAATGAGCCATATTAGCCTCTCGGTACTCACGTGTGATCTCGTTTCTCTTCTCTTCTGTGAGAATGTCATTCCATGCCTTGATGCTGTAGAGCCAGTCAGCCTTTGCATCACGCATATTGTAGTAAAGCTTCTCGTAATCGATAACGAGCTTGAGCTCATAGTTGTCGTCGATTGCATCGAGATCGATGTCATCGCCGTTTGTAAGGCTGGACTTGATTCCGTCAACGAAACCTACGAAAACATCCATTGCATCCTTAGGGAAGTTGAGCTTCTTTGCAAGCTCTGCAGCTGTGCCGTTGAGGAACTCCTCATTATTCGGATAAGCTCCCAGGATCTTCTCGTAAGCTACCTTTTCGAGAGCGTAGTAACGCTGGATATATTCAACATATTCCTGTCTGTTGGAAGCGTCTTCTGACTTATCCATCCATGTCTTGTAATAACTCATTTTTGTAGTCCTCCAAAATCAATATTAGAGCTTTGCAGCTATAGCCTTGAGGAAATCCTCAGTATTTACGATTGTCTTGTCTTCTCTGTCGAGGAGATTGTTGAGGTCACCAGTGATGATGCCTTCCTCAATCGTCTGGATCGAAACCTTTTCGAGCTTGTCGGCAAATGCCTCAAGTTCAGGAAGGTTGTCGAGCTGTGCTCTCTTGCGGAGCGCGCCGGACCATGCGAAAAGCGTAGCCATCGGGTTTGTGGAAGTCTGCTCACCCTTGAGGTGTCTGTAATAGTGACGTGTAACTGTGCCGTGAGCTGCCTCGTACTCGTAAACGCCCTTAGGTGAAACGAGAACTGAAGTCATCATTGCGAGTGAACCGCATGCAGATGCGAGCATGTCGCTCATAACGTCGCCGTCGTAGTTCTTGAGCGCCCAAACGAAACCGCCTGAAGAACGCATAACTCTTGCAACAGCGTCATCGATAAGCGTATAGAAATATGTGATTCCTGCTGCTTCGAACTTTTCCTTGTAGTCTCTGTCGTACATTTCCTGGAAAATGTCCTTGAAGCGGTGGTCATAAGTCTTGGAAATAGTGTCCTTTGTAGCGAACCAGAGGTCCTGCTTTGTATCAAGAGCGTACTGGAAGCAAGAACTTGCGAAAGCCTCAATGGACTTGTCTGTGTTATAGAGTCCCTCTACGATACCGTCGCCTGTGAACTCAAAGATCGTCTGGCTCTCAGTTCTTCCGTCGGGATATGTGATAACGAGGTTTGCTCTTGCAGGTCCCTCAACACGATACTCTGTATCTCTGTAAACGTCGCCGTAAGCATGTCTTGCGATAGTGATCGGCTTTTCCCAGCAGGATACGAAAGGCTTGATGCCCTTAACGAGGATCGGTGCTCTGAACACGGTACCGTCAAGGATAGCTCTGATCGTACCGTTAGGGCTCTTCCACATTGTGTGGAGGTTGTACTCAGTCATTCTCTGCGCGTTAGGTGTAATAGTAGCGCACTTAACTGCAACGCCGAGCTCATTTGTCCTGTTAGCCGCATCGATCGTGACCTGGTCACCTGTCTCGTCTCTGTGCTTGAGTCCGAGATCGAAATATTCGGTCTTCAGATCAACGAAAGGTAAAATTACGATGTCCTTAATCTGCTTCCAGATTATTCTTGTCATCTCATCCCCGTCCATCTCTACAAGCGGGGTCTTCATCTGAATCTTAGCCATAAGATCTCCATTCTTATAAATAATACTAAAAGATTTTAAGACATAAGACCCATAAAATCAAATCTGATATTGAGGAAAAAACTCATGAAAACGCACCTGATCAGGTGGCCGATTTTGCACTAGCCTTCACTAAAATGATCTCGAGCGAATATCTCTCGTCAATAAGGCCGTGCTTAAACTCGCTGTCCGAGTCGGAAGCCGTCAGATAAAGGCCTATAAGGTCCTTCATGTTGAAATTATGCGCCTGCTGCACGAGCTTTTTGGCCCTGAAATCGTTCATTCCGGTGCGCTCTACTAACTGGCCCGCATTTCCTGCCTCTTTGGCCATAATGAGCGCCTTTATGTGATTTACGATGGATACCCTGATCCTAGCCAGAGGCTCCTTATTTGCAATGAGTTTGTCGAGAGTTCCGAGCGCAATCTTGGCATTTCCGCTTCCGCACGCATCCATGATGTCGAAAATCTTTCCGCTCAAGTCCGGCGGACAGCAAAGCTCAACGATATCAGGCGTGACCTCCGAATAGCCCTTGCCCTGACAATAAAGCGCGATCTTGTTGACCTCGTTTACGAGCTCCATCATGTTATTGGAGCACCTCGAAGCCATTGAATTTGCCGCCTCGAACCCGATCTTGAGGTTCTCTTTGGCAAATCTGCTGCTGATCCACCCCGTGAGTTCGTCTTCTTCAAATCCGCTCATCGAGGCTACAGTGCCGTACTGCAGGAATGCCTTGAACGACTTCTTACGGCTGTCTACAGTCTCCTCAAAGAAGACAACCACCGTAGAAGACGGGATATCTTTAAGTATTGCTTCGTCCTTCTCGGACAATTCCCTGTTCGGAAGTCCTGACTGCTTGATGACCACGAGTCTCTTTGGAGACATCCACGGCGGCATGGAAATAAGCTCTTCCAACTTACCCATGTCAAACTTATCGCCGGTCCTGGTATCAAGAACGGCGTAGTCCATGTCTTCGGCGCCTTCACCGAGGCAGACCTTCTTGAGCATGGACACCGCACCGTCGATCATGTAGTTTTCGGTGCCGTACAAAAGCACAAGTCCCAGAGAATCAGACTCTTTGCTGATCTTTGAAAGCATCTGACGGGAATTCAAAACTCCCTTGGGAAGTGCCTTTGCCTTAGCCAATTTGTTTATGTCCCTCCGAACAACTCCGGATATCTGCTCTTAAACAGGATATCAGTATCAACGTCTTCGTCACAACCGTCGATCCTTCCGATCGAACCTGTCTGCCACATTGTATAATCACCCTCATACGAGGTCTCTCTTACATAGTGCGCAAGCCATACGTCATAACCTGCCGGCTCCCAGATGATCTCCAGGTAGTACTTGCTGGAATAAAGGATCGTGCTGTATCCGTTCTCTTCCATAATACCCGCAAATTCATAGAACAGGTTATTAATATCGATAATGCTCATCTCATATTTCTGGAAATGAGCCCAGCTCTCCCAGTCGAAAGCTACAGGAAGGTCGAGTTCCTTGCCGTCAAGAACTGCGAGCAGCTCATCGCAATGCTCGTGGAGCATCTCAATCGTGCTGTCTGTCGAATAATAGTAAACGCCGATTAAAAGACCTGCTGCCTTTGCGTCCGCATAGTATTCTTCGAACTTTCTGTCCTCACCAAGCTCGCCATTGTTGTAGATCATGGCTCTGAGCATGACGAAATCACATCCTGCCGCCTTAACCGCGTTGAAATCGATATCGCCCTGATATCTTGATACGTCGATACCGTGTGCAATGTCATCAGCGGGATATCTGTCGATAAAATCGCTGTATGCAAGAGTCGTGTGCTCATTGGAGCCGCCGCCTCCGCCACCGCCTCCGCTGTTACTGGGCGTGTAAACATTAACAGTCATGCTGCCTGTCTTGGAATTGCCCGCGTCATCAGTGATAGTGAGCGTAAGCGCATAACTGCCATCTTCTGAGGTATCAACCTCACCATCGATTGTAAGATCAACTTTGCTGTCGCAGTCATCGATATAGCCGATATGTCTGTGGATGTCAAACTCACTGCCGTTCTCAATACTTACGCTCTCAGGCAAAGTAAGGAAGAACGGTGCCGTTGTATCTACGTCAGGCGCATTCATATGAGGAATAGCCGGCGTAGGGCTCGGTGTGGGTGTCGGCGTATTGGTAGGCGTCGGTGTAGCCTCAGGCTCCGTCGCCTCTGTAGTCTCAACCGTGTTGATGTCATTGCCGTCGCGCATGCCTTCCGTGTACTCTGTTGCATTCGGTGTCGTGCATCCCGTAAAGGACGCAACCGCAACAGATACCACAAGTGCGGCACCCGTCAGCGACCTGATTACTTTGTTTAACTTTGTGTGCATAATCTCCATTCTCCTGCTCCCCGCAGGACCTTTCCTATTTTTCCCATATATTTCCCATATACTCACACGATTATAACAAACAAAGTCCGAAATCTAATGCACATATAGGGACAAAATTGGGCAAAGACTTGTTTGGGCTGCGCGGGTGCGTTTGGGCAGTTATTCCAAGAGATAATGGTTGATTAGTTCGTCAACGAGCTTTACGTCGAGGGGGAGCGTGCTGGTTTCCATGGTTAGAATAAGGTTGTCGCCTAGATAGATTCCGTGTTTCTGGTAGATGTTTATTCTGAAGGTGTTTTTTCGCGCATAGTCAGGATCATCCATCTTACCGAGATGCTCCCAGTAGACTAGTTTTCTCCTTTTGACATTGAGCGCCGTGAAATCCGGGTGAATAATACCCAGTTCATTGAAGAGTATCGGGCACTCGTATTTGTACGGAATCTGCTTCCTCTCCAGCGCATTTGCGATCAGGATCTCCGACTTTGACCTCACACGCTCGTCTTTAATTGTTCGGAAGTCCGTATCGTCATTCTCGTCAAATGGTTTGGGCTCGTATGGCTGGGACAACCAGGCTTCGACGAATTGGGCGTCGGTGGGGATTATTGGCTTGATGAGGTTTTGGCGGGCGTTGGTTAGTGAGGTGTAATAGTCTTCAGGTGATGCACCCAGTTTATGAATGGTTGTATTGATTAAAGTGATTTCTTTATCAATTCTCTTTATAAACGCATTGAGATAATCGTATGTGGCAATCTGCTCCGCTTTTCTTACGTTATCAGGACTTATGTATTTGCCTTGCTTTCTGTTTTCGCTGTTAACAACAAATATCTGGTCCTTCTTGGTATCAATTCGGACATGAAATTTAGGCTCACCTTTATAATTCAGTTTCTTCAAACGTTTTACGGCTTCATTTCTGTATGTTTCAAGTTGTTCTTTACGCTTCGTAAGCAATTCTAGTGTTGGGTTCATGTTATCTCCTTTCTTCAAACCGACTAAAACTCAAAAATCCAAGGATTAGTCGGTAAATTCTTTAGTGTTCACGTCCTTTAGCTAGTCATTCAACCGACTAAATCTCGAAAATCGACACTTTAGTCGGTAGATTTCATGGTATTTAGGTCAATAATTATGTTGTTCAACCGACTAAACCTCGAAAAATGACACTTTAGTCGGTAGTTTTGATTGTTTTACACACCAAATAGTGGCCGATTTACCGACTAAACACTGAGTTTTCCAAATTTAGTCGGTTCAAAGAGGGGTTCAGGTATCTTCTTATCGGCTTTTTTACCGACTAAATACTTAAATTTGCACTTTTAGTCGGTTCTTCCTTCAATACTCCATCACTACCGCCCCCTCTTCATCTGTTCTGAACACTTCGCAGCCATAGGAATTGAGGCGTTCCAAGGTGTCTGGGGCCGGGTGGCCGTAGAAGTTGTGGGCGCCGACGGAGATGATGGCGGCGTCAGGCGAGCAGGCTTCGATGAATTCGCCGGTGGATGAGTATTTCGAGCCGTGGTGGGCGACTTTCAGGATGTCGCAGTCGAGATCAACGCCGGTTTCAAGCAACTCATTCTCAGTAGAAGCACCGATGTCGCCAGTAAACAGGATGCTTGTTTCTTTAGATCCGGATATGTGAAGCATCATGACGAGGCTGTTTTCGTTGCCGCCGCCAAGATTTGAGGACGGATACAGCACATCGAAATAAACAGCTTCTGACAGATACACTCTGTCGCCTGCGTAAATCCCTTGAAGTTGAGACATATACAAAGAATTGTCGGACCCGCTAAACGCAGTAGACAGTATGAATTCTTGAACATCCTTGTCAGCATCACCAGACAAAGGAACGTATGACGTCAGGATGGTCTTGGTTCTTCCCTGGTCGCACAAAGCGGCTATTCCGCCGGCGTGGTCGACATCCCAGTGGCTCATGACACAGATATCGACCAGGTAAATGCCATAATAGTCAAGTAAATCGCATACGGTTGAGCTGCCTTCGTCATAAGTACCGGCATCGATCAGGCAGGTTTTGTCGGGAGTAATTATCAGACAGCAGTCTCCCTGTCCGACGTCTGCGAAAACCACCCGGCAAGAAGGCTTATTGATCAAAGTAAACACATTAACGCCAATGGCTATAGCCAATACAAAAGCCGTAGGTTTAAGCAGCAACCGTCGCAGGACACATGGCGGAAGCATAAACAGGAATACCGTTATGCTCAAAAGCAGCAAAACATAACCACTTATATGTATCGGACTTCCGCCCTGCTCGCTTAGAGAACTGCCAATACCAACAACCCGCAAGAGCAGCTCAAGGCAGAATTTTAGAGGCATTGAAAGATACAGACTCCAAAACGGCAGAAGATAACAGAATAGAACACATGGAATGAAGAAAGTGCAAGTTGCGCCGGCTATAAAAGAACCCACAATCTGAATAAGCAGATGCTCAAAGTCCGGACGCATAGAAATCTCTGACCAGAATGGGATCATGCCAAGCATTGCTGCAATGGAAACACTGAAGGCAGTAGAAAGCTGCTCTCCTAAATGCAGTTTCATCAGCAATTCTGTAATCCTTCCGGAGTAAACCTTTATGGCAATAACAGCACAAAAGCTCATCTGAAAACCTGAAGACAACGGGCAGAAAGGATCTGCAAAGATCATGACGATTGAAGCAAGACTTAATGCCGATAACCATTCCCTGTCGGCAAACAGGCAGATGCTCATAATCGCGGCTCTTGTAACCGAATTGCTCCAGCCTGTAAGGCAGCCGATAAGAAGGCAGAACAAAGACTGGACGATGAAGGCGTTTTTGCGCTTAACCTTGAACACATTGAGCACCATTGGAAGGCATGCCATAAAGCCAGCGAAATGCGTGCCTGATACTGCCAGAAGATGCGAGCAGCATGACATCTTGAAATCACGCTTAACATCAGCAGATATGAGTGATTTGTCACCCAGGCAGACAGCAGCGGCAAGTGATTTATCCACATCATCGAAAAATCCAGTCACTGCTTCAAAAGACTGACGCCTCAATTCATAGAAAAATCTTTGGACTGCACCAGTAATACATAATGGAAAACCAGCATTATCAACTACTTCATAACGTTCACATGAAATAACATAGAGAATGCCCTGTTTTCTAAGGTATTCGCTATAGTCGAACTCGACCGGATTGCCTGTGGGAGAAGGCTTTTTAAGTTTTCCATATAAAACCAATGTGTCGCCGGGATAGAAAGATTCGTGATCGCAATAAAAGTTAGCATGTGCTAACACTCCGTTATCAAGCTTTACGGTAAGGTCCATCTCACCTGAAATATCGTAAGAAGCCGATGTTACGGTGCACATATATTGGGATTGAGATTCACATGTAGCATTAAGTCGAAAACTGATAAATAAACCGATATATACAAGTACGACGCAAAGCATTAATACTACTGATAAAAATGCGGCTTTGTTTATCGACACGTGCTTCAGCCCTAACGCGCTCAAAACAATTATTAGGATAGAAAGAATAACTGCGGGAACAAACGACGCAAAATAATAACTGCAAAAACTGCAAACCAGCATCAGAACCGCTGGTAATACGAGCGGTCTCTTCTTAAGCATGCCAAAAAGATTATTGGCATTTAACCCAAGCAAGTTGCGGCCTTTAAAGCGGCTGTTAAACATGAGCAAGTTACGCCCCTCAAACCCATGCAAACCAAGGCTCCCCCGCACTAATCCGCGGATGCCTGAAAACCTTTTATTTCTGTATGTTTTGCCATAGTAGTCCTTCATGTTAAAATTCTAATGCGGACCCTTGTCGGTTTTCGTCTCAATATTTGGCCAAAACCGACAAAAAAGCCGACAAAACCGACAAGTTGAACACTTTGAACAGAGTTATAAACATGGCTATCAATTACGGAAAGATCAAATACTTTAAGACATGCGCGAATATCAAGGACCTCCCTGATGAGAAACTGCCGGAGATCGTTCTGGCCGGAAGATCCAATGTTGGCAAGTCTTCGCTGGTAAATGCTTTGGGCAATAACGGCAAGCTTGCCAGGGTTTCGCAGACGCCGGGCAAGACGCAGCAGATCATATACTTTGATATGGACGGACAGGCAATACTTGCTGACCTTCCGGGATATGGCTATTCAAAGGCTTCAAAGGATAAGTCGAGAGGTTTTTCGGAGCTTTGCGATAATTATTTCAGGGTCAGAAAAGGAATTGATCTTGTTCTTTTACTCATTGATATAAGACATGAGCCGTCTAATGATGATATTGGAATGCTGAATTATCTGAACAGCGCGAATCTGCCTTACTTTTTGGTATTTACCAAGTGCGATAAGCTGTCTGCGCAGCAGGTCAGAAAGCAATTGCAGATGATGTCAAAGAGTCTTGATTTTGCTGAAGACGCAAGGGTTTTCGCGGTTTCGTCCAGTGAAACAAATCCTCAAAAATCAGGAATAAATGATTTAAAGCAGGCGCTCTCTGATGAGGTATGCAAAGATTGAACAATCTTTCATTAACTTTTCGTGCATTTTTTAATCGTTCCGCACTTTGAATTGTTTTTGCGACTTGGATATTATTTTAATATAAATGTTCGAGGGGGATTACGTCTGCCATGAGTGACTTATACGTCAATACAGGCTATAAGGAAACACAGTTGGCACCTTTCGGTCCCATCGGAATCATTGCTCATACTTCCAACAAAGAGTTCGTAAAACAGGTATCTGAAGTGCTTTCACAAAAGAGAAAGCTCCATGCTCAGAGACCCGGAAATATTTACGCCAATAATCCCGGCTATGCCAGAGAAGATTACATAATCGACACACAGCTCACCAGATTCCAGACCGGCGAGGGTAAGTTCGGCATTGCAGAGAGCGTCAGAGGACATGATATTTTCGTAATCACGGACGTACTCGCAAGAAGCTTTGAATATGACCTTCTTGAAGGCGAGCATGTCATCTCCCCTGATGACCAGTATATGGACCTTTTGAGAATTATTTCCGTTCTTAAGGGTAAGGCTAAGAGAATCAACGTAATCATGCCTTTCGTTTACGAAGGCAGACGCGAAAAGCTTGACTCACACAGAGAATCCTACGATTGTGCAGATATGCTCAAGAAGCTTTATAAGCTTGGCGTATCTAACCTCATCATTTTCGATCCCCACGACGCAAGAATCGAGAATGCGGTTCCTCTTATGTCAATCGAGTTCCCTCGTTGTCAATTTAAGATAACTTCATCTCTCTTGAACCGTTTCGGAACGATCAAGATGGACAAGGATCATACGCTCGTAGTTAGTCCGGATGAGACCGGAATATCGCGAGCTATTTTTTACTCTTCCCACCTTAACCTCCCTCTTGGAGTTTTCTACCGTCACCGCGACTACACGGTTAAGGTCAACGGCGAGCATCCCATCAGAGAGTTTAAGTTCCTGGGCGAAGACGTTGAGGGCAAGGATATCCTCCTCATCGACGACATGATCAATTCGGGCAACACAATGCTCAGAACAGCCAAAGAGCTTAAGGACAGAGGCGCAAAGGACATCTTCTGCCTCGCTCCTTTCGGACTGTTTACTGACGGACTTGAGGTTTTCGATAAGGCTTATGAAGAAGGAATCATTAAGTGCATCTGCACTACTAACCTTATCTATGAACCCGAAGAGCTCAAGTCACGCGAATGGTATCTTGAGGCCAACATGGTCCCTTATGTTGCCAGAATCATTGACGCACTTAATTCAGACGAATCCGTCTACGACCTTATCAACTCGACTGCAAGATTGAGAGATCTCGCGAGCCAGATAAGAATCGAGGAAGTTTTCGATGAATTTGATATACCAGAAAACCAATAAAGGCATGAAAGGCAGGCTGCAATTATGACATCAGCATCTGACGAGAAAGCTTATTCCCGCTACGACCAATACGGCGACAACCCCATGGCGCCGGTAGGACCTATCGGTCTTATTGCGCTAAGAGGAAGTGAAGATTTTACCGAGAAGGTAAACTTCTATCTCAACAAGAGGCGTTCCGAATACCAGAAGGAACAGATCGTCAATACTTACCCGGGATTCTTCAGAGAGGATTACACGATTCCCGTTGAGAACGCAAGATTCTCTTCAGGCGAAGGTAAAGCCGTAGTTAAGAATACCGTAAGAGGCCATGACCTCTACCTCATCAGCGATATCATGAACTGCTCCTGCACATATAAGATGTTCGGAACAGACAACCGCATGAGCCCTGACGATCACTATCAGGATCTTAAGCGTGTTATCCTCGCATGCTCCGGTAAATCAAGAAGAATCAACGTCATAATGCCTTTCCTTTATGAGAGCCGTCAGCACAAGAGAAATGCCAGAGAGTCTTTGGACTGCGCTTTCGCACTTGAAGAGCTCTATGATCTCGGTGTTGCAAACATCATCACTTTCGATGCTCACGACGAGAGAGTTGCTAACGCTATTCCTCTTGCAGGCTTCGAGAGCCTCCCTACCACATATCAGATCATCAAGGAAATGTACCGTCAGGTACCTGACCTCTCATTCTCCAGCGGTAAGTTCATGATCATCTCACCTGATGAAGGCGGTATCGGCAGAGCTATGTACTACGCTTCCATCCTGGGTGTCCCGCTCGGAACATTCTATAAGAGAAGAGACTATACAACAGTTGTTAACGGCAGAAACCCGATCGTTGCTCACGAATTCCTCGGTGATTCTGTTGAGGGCATGGATATCCTCATCGTTGACGACATGATCTCCTCCGGCGATTCCATGATCGACATCGCACGTGAGATGAAGGACCGCGGCGCACGTAAGGTATTCTGCGCTGTTACTTTCGGTCTCTTCACAGAAGGTATCGACAACTTCAACAAGGCATACGAAGAAGGCATCATCAACAAGGTATTTGCTACGAATCTCATCTACAGAAGACCTGAGCTCCTTCAGGCTCCCTGGTTTGCAGACGTTAACCTCTGCAAGTTCGTCGCACTCCTCATCGATGCCATCAACCACGACGCATCACTTTCAAGCCTTATCAATCCTACCGAGAAGATCAAGCGTCTCCTCAAAGAAAAAGAAGGTATCGGCTGATAATGGCAAACACCGGCAGATCACGTTCATCTGGTTCTTCAAGGGGCTCGAAAAGCAGCACCTCGAAAAAGTCTACCCGTTCTTCCGGTTCACGCAGCACTTCAAGGAAGACTACAACAGCACCTGTTCAGACTGAATCAGGTGCTTCTTCACTTTTTAAGAAATTCGCATCTTCAAGAGCGGCAATGCCGGTTATCTTCATTGCCGTTTCACTTCTTATCGTAGGAATCGACCTCCTTATAAGCTGGAACAGCTATCAGACTTTCTTTAAGATCTTAGGTGTCGAAGTCCTTCTCGCAGTTGTCGTATGGGTTATCCTGACACTGGTATATTCAGGTAAGAATAAAAAAGGCGCAGACAGCATCTCCTCTGAAGACGAGGTATAAGCCGTGACTCTTGACGGCATCACTTATCAGCTTCTCGCAAACGAACTCAATAAAGAGCTCGAAGGAAAGCGTGTAGATAAGATCTACATGCCAGACAAGCATACAGTTATTCTCCACATCAGATTTACGGGCGGTTACCAGAAGCTCCTGATATCAATAGATCCGGGCGCTCCCCGTATCTGCTTTGCCGAGAACACTTTGGATAATCCTTCCATTCCGCCCTCATTTTGCATGCTTCTTAGAAAGTATCTGGCAGGTTCCAGAATCGAGAGCGTAACCAATCCCGGTTACGAGAGAATAATCGAGATCACCGTAAGCAAATACGATGAGTTAAAAGACAGAAAGACATATACCCTTACCGTTGAGTTAATGGGACGTTTTTCAAATCTTGTCCTCATAAACGAGAACGGCAAGATCCTTGATTCCGCAATCCACGTAGACTTCTCCGTATCACGAGTCAGAGAAGTAATGCCTGCGCGCGTTTATGAATATCCGCCGTCACAGGATAAATACAAGCCCGAAAAGGCTTTGGAGATCGCCAAGACCGGCGAGCTTCCCTTCATGGAATCAGAGCTCCAGCGCCCTGTCGCAAAGGCCCTGGTCGGATCCATCTTAGGCCTGTCCCCTGTTCTTGCCGCATACATCACGGACAAGGCTGACATCGACGACAGAAAGACTCTGCAGATGCTCACAGACGGCGAGAAAACAAGACTCATCAATGCAATAAAAGAATTCCTTACTTCCATAACTGAAGGAAAATATACGCCTTACCTGTTCTACGGCGAAGACGGAGAACCTGAAGATGCATCAATCGTTGAACTCAAGGGTTATGCTAAAGCAAAGCCCGTATCTTCAATCTCTGAAGCGATCGACATGTGCTATCTTGCAAGAGATTCAAGGCTCGTGCTCGACAAAGGCCGTGACAAATTAAGCCAGATCATAGGAAGCGCTCTTGCAAGAGTAATCAAGAAGCGCGAGATCCACGAGCAGGACCTTGAGGAAGGCCAGAAAGCTGATGCACTTAAGCATTCAGGCGACCTTATCCTCACTTACAAATACATGGTCAAGCAGGGTGCTTCAAGCGTTACTCTCATCGATTACGCAAGCGAATCACAAAGCGAGATCACCATCCCGCTTAACCCCACACTCGATGCTTCAGGCAATGCGCAGGAATACTACAAGAGATTCCACAAGGCAAAGCGCAAGATGGAACTTGCAGAGACATATCTTAAAGAAGATGAACTCGCAGCGCAGTACCTCCGCTCATTAAGCGCGGCCGTTACAGCAGCTTCAAGCGTTGAAGATCTTGATGCGATAAACGAAGAGATCCGTGCTGAGATCTCCGGTGATTCCGGTTTTCGAAAAGGCTCAGCTTCTTCTAAAAACACCAACACAAACAAAGGCGATCCGAACAAGATGGTCGGCGTTGCCAAGTCCGGAAAAGCTTCTTCAAGAGCTTTAAGAGAAGCTGCCAAAAGAGCCAACATGAACAAGGGCAACAAGGATAAGAGCAAGGAAAGAGCTCTTCCCTGCAGAAGATACATGACGTCTGACGGTTATGAGATCCTTGCCGGAAGAAACAACATCCAGAATGAGCAGCTCACCTTCCACAACGCTTCAAGACGCGACTGGTGGTTCCACGTAAAAGGACTTCCGGGAACACACGTTATCCTTAAGACAAAGCCCAACGAGGAAATGCCTTCAGACAACGCAGTACTTGAGGCTGCAAGTCTTGCCGCTTTCTTCTCAAAGGCAATAATCCTTGAAGAGCACATGACTTCCGAAGATTCAAAGCCCGGACAGCTCAAGGCAGAGGTCGACTACTGCCCTGTTTCCCATGTAAAAAAGATTCCGGGAGCTAAACCCGGAATGGTAATCTACGAAGGTTATTATTCAGTCTTGGTCGAAGCTAAGGAACCGTCTTCAAAAGACTTATAAATCTTATCCCTGAACTTGGATTCCTCTAAAGAGAAAATGCATCCGCAAAACTTCTGTCTGTAAAGGCCGCTCTCTCTTGCCATGTCCTGACCCTGTCTGAAGCCCGGACGGAAATCAATGTAATCGAACTTAACGCCGTACTTTGAAGCCTTCTCTTCACTGATCTGCGCGATCTTATCGTGCTGCTGGTAAGGGCTTACAAGAAGCGTCGTGCAGAAAGTCTCATATCCGTTTTCGGCTGCGAACTTAGCAACCTGCTCCATTCTTATGTCGTAGCACATCTCACATCTGGAAGAGAATTCCATCAGATATTCTTTGGACTCCCAGTACTCCTGCATGCACTCCGTGCCTTCGGAAATAAGCTTGATCTTAAAGTGCTCACAAGCCTTCTCAAGATTCTCGTGGCGGCGGTCGAATTCAAACTGCGGCTGGATATTGGGGTTAAACCAATAACAGTCGAGATCACGTCCGCCGGAAGTCAAAAGATCAAGCGGATACATGGCGCATGGGCCGCAGCAGGCATGGAGAAGCATTCTTCCCATCAGCCGTTCTCACCGTCCTTATTGGAATTCTGCCAGTCTTCAATTGAGATGTTCTCATAGCGCGGCGGAGCAACTTCTGTGCTCTTCATGCCGGCGATAAAAGACGGCGGAGGTGTGAGTCCCAGATGCTCGAAAGCTCTTAAAGTAAGCATTCTTCCTCTGGGTGTCTTATGTAAGAATCCGTTCTGCAAAAGGAACGGCTCGTATACGTCTTCAATAGTTACAGGGTCTTCACCTGTACAAGCAGCCAGTGTCTCAAGACCAACAGGACCGCCCTTAAAGATATCAGCGATCGAAGTAAGAAGTCTTCTGTCTACCGCATCAAGACCGATACCATCGATGTCCAATGCATTAAGACCGTAATCGGATACTTCCTTGTCGATGATGTCCTTATCAAGATATGAAGCGAAGTCTCTCATACGCTTCAGAAGTCTGATAGCGATTCTAGGTGTGCCTCTGGATCTTGAAGCGATGTTGCGTAAACCTTCGTCATTGATGGCAATACCAAGAAGTCCTGCATCACGCTTAAGGATCTCCATAAGGTCTTCCGTCTCATATAATTCGAGACGGTGGATCATGCCGAATCTGTCTCTTAAAGGAGCAGAAAGCATACCTGCTCTTGTAGTAGCACCTACCAATGTAAAGTGAGGAAGATCAAGTCTTACTGACCTTGCGGCAGGACCTTTGCCGATCATCAAGTCTAAGCAATAGTCTTCCATCGCAGGATAAAGAACTTCTTCAACGCTCTTATTAAGTCTGTGGATCTCGTCGATGAAGAGAACTTCATTCTCATTGAGATTAGTAAGGAGAGCAGCAAGATCGCCTGCCTTCTCGATGGAAGGACCTGTGGTGATGTGCATAGCCACGCCCATCTCTGATGCGATAATACCTGCAAGAGTTGTCTTACCTAATCCCGGAGGACCGTATAAAAGAACATGGTCGAGGGCTTCACCGCGCTTCTTGGCTGCATCGATAAAGATCTTGAGATTGTTCTTTACCTTGGTCTGACCGGAATACTCATCGAAAGTAACAGGCCTTAACGCCTTCTCTTCCGTATCACCCGGCTGTCTGAGCCTGCCTAATACGCGCTCTTCCTCGTTTTCCTGTTCGTTAAAATTCATCATGTATGTTTATTCCCTTATGAGAACTTTTTGCCTGCAGCAACCTTCAAAGACTTGCGGATAAGGTCTTCAAGTCCGATGCCGTCTTCGTATGCTGAAGCGACTGCATCTGCTGCTTCCTGGTCTTTATATCCTAACACAAGCAAAGCACCGACAGCATCCTGCATAACACCTGAATCGCCCTTTACAGAAGCGCTTACTGCAGCAGGTACGACTGTTGCCGTAGATGCGGCTCCGAGCTGTGATTTAAGCTTGTCCTTGAGTTCAACGATGATCTTCTCTGCACTCTTCTTGCCAAGGCCCTTAACGCTTGTAAGAAGCGCGACATTGCCGCTCATAACTGCAGCAGCGATCTGCTCGGCAGACAACGAAGCGCAGATGGTATGCGCAACCTTGGGACCTACACCGCTTACCGTGATGAGCTTTAAGAACATCTCCTTCTGGTCTCTGGAGACGAATCCGTAAAGTGAGATGTCATCTTCTTTAACGCTCTGATAAAGCCATACTGTAACCTCATCACCGATGCCTCCGATCTCAGCCGAGATGCCGAGAGGGCAGTTAACAAGATATCCTATTCCGTTATTTTCGATTACTATCTGCTGGTCATTGCGGTCAGCGATAATGCCTTTGATATATGCGTACATTCAAGGTCTCCTTAAACTCAATAAGAGTATTGTATCAATAAATCAGACAAATCCTTCGTTGCGCTTCTGATATCCGTATCTGCCGTACTGGTAACCGGATACTGCCTTGCCCGCAAAAGCTATTCCTGTATTCGCGAGAGTGATAGCCAACGCGAGAGCATCAGCTGCATCGTCAGGCTTCGGAATCTCTTTAAGTCCGAGAATTGACTTGGTCATCAACTGGACCTGCTTTTTCTCTGCCTTGCCGTAGCCTGTGATAGCAAGCTTTACCTGTCCGGGCGTGAACTCGAAAACCTCTACTCCTGCTCTTCCAGCTTCAACCAATACAGCGCCTCTGGCCTGTGCCGTACCGATAACAGTCGTATGGTTATGTCCCATGAAAAGCTCTTCGACGGACATATAATCAGGCTTGTACTGCTCTAAAAGGAAACGCATCTTGTCGTTTATCGCAAGCAGTCTTAAGGGGAAATCTGTCTTCGCCTTTGTCTCGATAACACCGTAATCGACGACTTCGAACTTCGATCCGACTTTATCGATGATGCCGTAACCCGTGATGGCATAGCCGGGGTCGATACCGATGATTCTTTTCTTAACGGGTTCGTTAGCCATAGTACTCCTGTATAGATATAAACATTTGTTCGTATTATACCGCAACAGCGGATCAAATCAAGTGATTACACCTAATATGGCAGGCTTCTTCTCAGGCGGATTGGGACCGATCTCATATGCATCAAGGATAAGATCCATCGCATCGTAAAGCTTATCTTCAGGAAGCTGGCTGTCTTCGCCAGTATATAAAGCGCAGAGTGAATCTCCTCTTTCAACTCTGTCACCGACCTTTACGAAAAATCCTATTCCTGCGCCGTAGTCGATCTTATCTGTTTTCGCAAGTCGTCCTGCTCCCAAAAGAACGGATGCCTGGCCGATAAGGTCTGTCTTGATGCTCTGGACGTAGCCCGCATCGGGTGAATTAACATGCATGCAGTCGAACGGCTTGGAAACATACACGGGAGATCCTGCCGCATTGAGCTTGCCTCCCTGTGATTCAATAAGCTGCTTATATTTCTCATAGACTGTGCCGTCAGAAAGCCTTGCGCGGATCTCATTCTTAAGGACTTCTTCGCTCATGCCGGCGTCCTTCTGGGCAATCTTAATAAGATGATATGCAAGCTCTGTTACTACTTCGATTACATCGGATTCGCCCTTACCTGTAACTGTATTGAACACTTCCTGCATCTCAAGAACGTTTCCGCAGAATCTTCCCAGAGGCTCGTCCATATTGGTGATAACGGCAACAACCTGACGGCCTGCAAGTTTACCGATCTTGATCATGGCTTCAGCAAGTTCCTTTGCCATGTCGAAGTCCTTCATGAAAGCGCCGGAACCGCAGGTAACATCAAGCACGATTCCCTGCGCACCTGCCGCGATCTTCTTGCTCATGATGCTCGACGCGATAAGCGGGATGGAATCAACCGTTCCCGTAACGTCACGCAATGCATAAAGGATCTTGTCTGCGGGCGCAAGATCAGGAGTCTGGCCTGAAATGACCATGCCCGTCTGGATAACATACATATGGAAATCTTTTGTATCTACTTCAACATTGAAGCCTTCGATGGATTCGAACTTATCGACCGTGCCGCCCGTAAAGCCCAAACCTCTGCCGCTGAGCTTAACTACTTCAACACCAAATGATGCAATCAGAGGCAAAAGGATAGGCGTGACCTTATCGCCTACGCCGCCTGTGCTGTGCTTGTCTACGGATATACCTTCGATATAAGGAAGTGTCAGCTGCTTGCCTGATGCGGCCATCTCAAGCGTCAGGGTCGTCATCTCATGTTCATCCATGCCGTTTAAGACGATTGCCATAAGGAGCGCTGATGTCTGATAATCCGGAATGCTTCCGTCCGTAACGCCCTGAACGAAGAACTTAATCTGTTCGTCAGTCAGGCTCTGCTTGTCTCTCTTGGCAATTATTATATCCCGCATATTCATGGAAGATCACCTCCGGTAAAGGTCCTCAATAAAGATATTATAATCTAATAAGTGCAAAATACTCTTTTGTGCTAAACTAATTCAAGCAAAAACCTGATATGGAGGCTATAAATGGCCGATAATACGAACACAACATCAACATCTTCAACACTTTCCGTAGTCCTCATCGGATGCGGAAGAGTTGCAGAAAAGCATTTAAAGGCCATTTCCAAGCTTAAGGGCTTAGAGCTCAAAGCCGTAGTGGACGTTAATCCCGATTCCGCGAAAAGACTTCTCGGCTCCGTAAAAGGTTTTGCGAACGTTAAGACATTTACCGATTACAAGGCTGCCATCGACGAGATCAAGCCTTCAATCGTATCAGTAACGGTTCCTTCCGGACTTCACTTCCAGATCGCCAAGTATGCAATGGAACACGGAGCGAACCTCCTTCTCGAAAAGCCCATGACCATGTCAGTATCTGAAGCCCGTGAGATTTTCGAGCTCTCACAAAAGACAGGTCTTAAGATTGCCATGGGACACATCTACCGTTACCTCCCCATCGTCGGCCTCGTAAGACAGGACATCGCTGAGGGCAAGTACGGCAAGGTCACACACGGCACCATATACGTACGCTGGGGTCACGGCGAAGATTACTATTCAAGCGCAGCATGGCGCGGAACCTGGAAGAGTGACGGCGGCGCCCTCATGAACCAGACGATCCACGCTATCGACCTTCTCGTATGGCTTATGGGTTCAGAACCCGAAGAGGCTTCAGCCATGATCGCACAGCGCATCAGAAACATCGAAGCCGAAGATCTCGGCATGGCCGTATTACGTCTCGAAAACGGCGCTCTCGCACAGATCGAAGGTACAACGGCTACCATCCCGTCCAAGCATACGGCTGAATTCTCAGTCTTCTGCGAGAACGGCCAGCTCTCAATGGGCCTTGATTCAGGTAAGCCCCATCTTAACATCTTCACTGTTAAGCCCAATGGTAAACTTAAGAAGCTTAACGGCTACTATATCCGCAAGCAGTTCAAGGAAGGCGGAATGTTCTCATACAAGTGCGCTTTAAATCCGCACCTCGGAATTTACAATGACCTTTATGAGTCCATCAAGACCGGCAAGAATCCTATCGCTGACGCATATTCAGGATTCTCCTCCGTCGATACTCTCCTTGGAATTTACAAGTCCGCTAAGGAAGGAAAGCCTGTCGCTCTCCCCCTCACAGACGACTTCAATTCTGTTGATATGACGGGCTTCTTTAAGTAATAAGAAAATTTTTTCGAATTTAAGTAAAAACACGTAAAAATAGGTGTTGACTTGTAAATACCTAATGGCTATAATAACTCACGTTGCTTAACGCACCTCTAGCTCAGATGGTAGAGCAACTGACTCTTAATCAGTGGGCCCAGGGTTCGAGTCCCTGGAGGTGCACCAACAAAATGAAGGATGTCTCAATGACATCCTTTTTTGTTTTAATCAGAAACAAATTAAAACGGGGCGCCTCACATCCTGAGACACCCCGTCATTATTATTCAGATATATCTTATTCCTCGTCGTCAAGGAATTCCTTGAATTCGTCGTATGTTTCAGAAGCAGACAACATCTTGGCTGTCCTCTTCTCGATCGAAAATTCTTCGGGAGCAAGAGGTCTTGCAGGTCTCTGAGCTTCCTCAGGCTTCTTCTCTGCTTCAGCCTTAGGTGCTTCTTCTGCCTTGGGAGCTTCAGCCTTAACTTCTTCCTTAGCAGGTTCAGCCTTGGGAGCTTCTTCCTTCTTATCAGCCTCTGCCTTAGCCTCTTCCTTCTTCTCAGTCTCTTCAACAGGAGCCATAAGCTTAGCTGCCATCTCTTCAGCAGCTCTCCTGATCTCCTCTTCTTCCTTTGCAGCAGCTTCTTTGGCAGCCTGTTCCTGGGCTTCCTTCTCTTTTGCTGCCTTCTCCTTGGATTCTTCAAGGAGTCTCTGCTGGAGCTGACGGCGCTCTTCACGAGCCTTGTTCTTAGCGTCCTCTTCAGCCTTCTGGGCCTGAGCTTCTTTCATCTCTTCCTCAAGCTGCTTCTTACGCTTTTCGTCGTTAAGCTGTGCAATATGTGAAGCCTTAAGGTCACCGATCGACTCAGGTGCCTGTACGGCCTTATTCATGATAGCATCCATCCTCGCGCGGCTGACAGCCTTTGAACGCTCTTCATCTTCGGCAACCTTAACACCGAGAGACTGAAGCTGTGAAAGCTCTTCAGCTGATACTGTGGGAGCGATAGGCTCAACAACAGGCTGAAGTGTAACTGTCTTGATCTCTACGTCACCGACTTCAGAAATGCTGAAGTCAGAAGCCGCTTCCTGAATCTTCTTGATGTCAGGAATTTCTACACCTGGTAGAATCTCGTACTTTTTCTCTTCTCTCATAAAACCCTCATCCTTTAAGTGATAGCACTAATTCAATTGCTCCTATAATGCAAAGCACAATGCCTATAGCGAGCATAACGATAGAGATCTTGCTGATCTTCGAAGGTTCTTTTGTCTGTTCCTGAACCTCCGGTCCCGTCTTATCAGCAGCAACTGCTTCAGGCGCTTTCCCGGGTTCCGGTTCAGGCTGCGTTACTGCAGGTTCCTCGCCGGCACACTTCGAAATGATCTCATGCGCCTTAATGATCTCAGGCTTGATGGCCTGGGACAAATCTTTAAACGTCTCTGAAGATGAAGCAAACTTGGCTGCTTCACTCTCAAGCGTAGCCGGATCGGGTGCTTTGGTCCCCTCAAAAAACATAACTCCAAAGCTTGCGTCGTCACTGGCATTGCTTGAACCAACGATATATTTCTGTACAGTCTCAAGAACTGATTTCTCGCCTTCTTCCCTGCCGTCTGCAAATGTCTCAGCCATCTTTGCTACAACCGGCTTTACGAGACCAGCATCCTCGTTGTAAACGCTGTCCTGGACGCCGTCAGTCATTAACGCGATAGCATGGACATCGTCAACCGTGGTCTTAAGAAGACGCATATAGTTATCGGCATGAGCGGCAGTAACAAAATATGTCTTGCCGTCCTTGTCGTTCTGCGGCATTGAAATTGGGCTTACACCGGAAGGAGATACTCTTACGATGAGACCGTCACCGATGTGTCCGATCATCATTCGTCTGTCCTTTACTGCAACGAAAAGAAGTGTGCAGGACAGTCTGTCGATCACGTCGATCGTGCGCTCTTCCATGATGTCAGCGAATGCCACGCGGAGCTTAGCCATGAGATAACCTCTTACGGCAGCTTCCCTGTTTTCGCTGTATAACGCATCGAAATGCTCGCACAATGTATCCGTGATTACGTGTACGGCACAATCAGAGCCGAATCTCGCATCCGTATACTGCTTACCGCCGGCGCCGTCAGCAATGCAGACGACAGAAACACCGTTCCTGGCAACAGCATAAGACGCGTCCTCACAAGGAGTGCCGCGGTTAACGTGTTTGTTGCCGATGGTCGTGATTGCTCCGACAGTAATTCCCTTATACATTATTCGTCCTCGTTAATGAACTTCATGAAATCATCCAATTCAACAGCCTTGCCCTGAGGCTCAGTGTTGATGTTATAAAGTGCGTCATCGCTCATACCTGAAGATACGATGGATGATGATGAAGATCCGAGGAATTCGAAAAGCTTGCCGAAGTCTGCAGAGTTAACTGAGATAGGCTCAGAACGCTTAACTGAAAGTCTCTTTAAAATATCGAAATCAACGCCGTTACCTACGCCGATGTTGAATACAACAAGTTTGTCATCACGCTCGAGTTCGTTGCACGCCTGGATGGCACGCTCCATGTTCTGCATAGCGTTAGGACCCTGGGGAGCACCGTCAGTAATGACTACGAGCCAGGGCTGGAAATACTTGATACCCATCTCCTTGTAGCCTTCCTTACGTGCATTGAGAAGCTCTAATGCAGTAAGAACGCCTTCACCGATAGGTGTAAGTGTTGTGGATGCAGTGATCTCAGGAAGTCCCTTATCCTTGGAGATCTTACCGAAAGGCATTACGATGTCTACCTTTGAACCGAAAGTGATGATCGCGATATCCGTAGAATTTCTTGTGTCATCATTGTTCTTGATTGAGGCAACGAAGTTCTGAAGACCCATGTTGAGCTGTCTGATAGGATTGCCCATCATGGAACCTGAAGTATCAAGTGCAAAACAAATTGGGAGTCTTCTTCTCGTACTTGTTCCAAAATCTGAACTAGAAAAATTATCCGCCATAAATTTCCTCCGAGTTTTCGAGAGTTTAGATATCTTTAGAATTATAACAAAACATTCCTACAACTTGTATTGGTTGCAAGACATTTGTTATACAGAGCTCGCGCGAATAATCAGAACAGTCCGAAAAACTTTTTCTTTTTAGCCGGTTCTTCCGTACTGACGGCAGGAGCCGGAGCAGAAGTTGCCTGTGCAGTCGCTAACGGTGCACTTGGAGCAGGAGCTGCTGCTGTTTCCTCTTCATCAAATCTCATCGGTCTGTAGCTGTTGCTGCCGCCGACATTAGATGAGACATATCTGCCTGAAGGAACGTTTCCAAACGATTTCTTCTCAACCGAAGCCTTGGCTGCTGCTATATTTTCCTCTTTTGCTTTCTTAACATTGAGCTTAGCCTGGAGCTGAGCTCTTACTTCTTCTACGTTGACAGTTGCCTGCTTATAGTTCTCGCAAGGGAAAAGCTTATAAGCTTCAGGATCATCGTATACGAAGTTCTCAAGATTATTCATGTATTCCTGAACGGCCGCGCGCCAGCATACTGCTTCATATGACTTGCCTTCACGGAATGTCTTATAGAGCATGACGCGGAGATTCTCAGGGAGATATTCCCAGATATGATCGTAACCGCCGAGCGGAATATGTTCTGTATCAGAATTATCGAGTGTATAAGGGAAGTTATGGTTAAGGATCTCTTCTCTTAATGTCTCGGCACCCTTTCTGGTCGCATACGGATGAAGTCCGCAGAAAAGGATTGAGAATACCAGCATTGCGATTGAGTAGTCCTCATCTTCCAAGGTTCTTACGAATCCTGAGAAGTCCTTGCCCCAGAGCTTGGGATCAGTGAACTCTTCAGTACCTACAGGGCAAGGAAGGTTTCCGACCTGTACACTGTCCATATCGATGAGATACTGTGTGGACGAAGTGTAGATCAAAGCATTCTTGAGCTGGATGTCGCCGGCAACGATATCATGCATATGGAGATAGAGATACTTGCCGATAAGAGACAGGAGCGTCTCTACTACATCAAGTCTTGTCCAGTCAGGAAAACGCTCAAGGATAGCATCAGGACCGTCGAAAACGTTACTGAGCGTAGTACCCTTACCTACGAACATCGTATATCCGATAGGAACACCGCGGAAATAAAGCAGGTGTTGAGGTGTACAGAAACTTGAAGAAGTAATGCCGAGCTCTGAAAGCTTCTTAAGCTTGGCCCATCTCAAAGGTGTAATAACGCCCTTATGATAGATCTTGGCAACGTACTTCGGATTGTTAGTTGTAAATACCATACCTTCAGCGCCGCCGCTCAATCTCTTCTCGAGAATGAACCTGTCACCTTCGGTGGAAATAACCATATCATCGATGCTTGCTCTTCCGTCGCAGTCAATGAAAGTATTATTCTTTGCAAGACCACTGATCTCGGGCATCGGCAATTCGCGGATCATCTCTGCAACAGAATGGAAGATCTTAATGTCAGCACCATGCATTACTGCAATGTCACCCTTAAAGTCAGGAGACTTCTCATAAAGTCTCTTGGTGAAAATGCCCTTTCTTGTAGTAAGGATGCAGCACATAGGAAGATCCTTGACCTGCTCTAAGAAATACTCCGTATTGCATGTATGAACAACGTGCAGCGTATTCGTAGACATAAGGCCCTGAATAAGCGAACGCATTGAGTTCTGAACATAGATGTCTTTGGGATCCTGCTGCTGGACAACGCACTTGTGGAGAATCTTGAAAGTATCATCAATATAACAATCGATGCCCTTATCCTCAAAGAGGTTTGTAAGCTCATCAATCCACACTCCGTTGGAATACTCCAAAACCACGGAGTAATCAAGCACAATCGACAGATAGTTGCCTAATTCTTCGAACATATAACCCTCTTCAAAACCTTCTCTCCAATAAGATTTTATACATTAAAAATCTAGAATGCAAGAAAAGAAAACCAAATATTTAATATTAATGCCACGAATACTACAAAAATCTAAAATATCGTCTATAGTAACAAACGCTCAGCCGATTCCGACCAGTTTCATTAGATATTTAGCATTAGATTGCCTGCTTATACCAGACGTAAGACGGTAATCGAAGGTGATTCCAGTGTCCGTATAAGTCTCCGAAAAATGATAGTATCTGATGTTTTTAAAATCTTCCGTGGTCTTATCGATCATTGCATAGTCATGAGTCGTCATAAGACCGCAAATGTAAGGCTTTGAAAGCTTCTTCAAAACTGTCAAAGCACCCTCTGTCCTGTCATCTGAATTTGTGCCTCTGAATATCTCATCGATAAGAAACAGCAACGGCTTGTTCTCCCCTGCTGCCTTTACGATACCCGAAATCCTTATGAGCTCTGCCTTGAAAGTACTCATATTCTCTTCAATGCTGTCTACGATCCTCATTGAACTCATTACTCTCATTCTTCCGAGAGTCAAAGCAGATGCAGGCACAAGGCCGCCTGTCATCGCAAGAATCGTGCATACGCCTACTGTTCTTATCATAGTTGTCTTACCGGACATATTGGAACCGGTAATGATCGCTATATCCTTATCAATACTAACTGAGTTGCTTACAACAGACTCATGTGCAAGAAGCGGATGAGCAAGATCCTTACCGTCGAAAAACGCATTGTCTTCTGCTTTTTCTGATCCGACAAATTCAGGGAATGAACTTAAAGGTAATACAAGACCTGTCTGTGCAGCGCACATAAGCGCTTCAAGGTCAGCAAGCTTATCTATATAAGTGGGAAGTTCCTTGCCATACTTAACAGCCCAGTTACCCATTCGGTTCGAGATGATGTAATCCAAAGGAACTATCGTATTAAGGATAAGTGCAAACAAAGGCTGGCTTCTTAAACCTGCAAGACTCAAAACGGAATTAAGTTCCTTCAGTGAATCGTATGCGCCTTTTGACTTGTCATCGCCCTTAACAAGTGACTTATTAAGTTCGTTTTCGAATCCAGCATTTTCAAGGATCGAATAGAGCTTCAGCATCGTTTTTACCTGGTTAGGCATGCCTTCACAGGCCTTGATGTATTTCTCGTTAAATGCACGGCCGATTATCCAGATGATAAAGTTCAGGATGAGACATGCGATCACCATTGCAGATGCATAATCAGGGAAAGCAAACAACGCAACGGGAACGCTGATCCACAATGCAAAACCGATGATGATAAGAACGTTTGCAGCGGCCTTTGTCTTCGTGCCTTCAGCAGCAAAATCCAAAAGGACTTTGGGGTCTTTTGTCATCTTGCCTACTCTTGCAGTAGCCTGATAATCCATGAGCATCTCAGGCTTGGAGCAGAGTTCTTCAACTGCCTTCTGCTTGGCCGTAAGTTCAGCAACGGAAATGTCTGCAGTGTGATTATTCAAAAGGTTTTCAGCAAATCTTTTTCTGCCGAATGAAGTCTCGGAAACGTTGAATAATGAAAACAAAGACTTCTTGCCGAAGAGATCGAGATCTGCGCAGTAGTCGTGATCTGCAATCTCAAAATCCTTACCGTAAAGTCTGTTCTTTGCTGAGCCGATATCTTCCGCCCTCTTAAGACCCTTAACGGCAATATTTCGAAGCTCGTTGAAATCGCCCTTTATCCTTGCGATATAAGATGCATTTACCTTGGATAATTCATTGAGGTAATTGACCTTTTCGATGATGCCGCCGTGAATGATGCAGAGTACGACAAACAGAATGAATACAGCTGCTCCGGCAAAATACAGAGGCATAATGTTAGCTGCATATCCGCCGATCAGAAGGCCGGCTGCACCTAAGAAAGTAATTAATCTCAAAAATGACAAAATGCCGCTCTGCCTTCCATACTTGGCAAGATCGGCAATTATCGTCTGCTCTTTATCTTCGTAGAATTTCAGATTAGCTTTCATCCTTCTTCGCCTTGGAAGATGCAGGCTTCTTTGAAGCGGCGGCAGAAGGTTTCTTAGCCGGTGCCTTCTTCGAAGCAGTCTTGGGTTCTGCCTTTGCAGTATCCTTCTTTGCTGTTGTTGTCTTAGAAGCCGTCTTCTTGGCAGTCGTCTTCTTTGCTGTAGTCTTCGAAGCGGTCGTCTTTCTTGATACTCTCTTCGGAACGCACTTATCAAGAACATCACCGACATTATCGTGGATCGTGAGAAGCGCCTTAAGATCCATATAAGTAGAACTCTTATTTATAATAACGATTCTGTCGTGCTTTAAGAACTGAGCGAAAGTAGCAGCGGGATAAACAGTAAGTGATGTTCCCGCAATGATCATGAGGTCGCACTTCTTAACAGCTTTGATCGCATTATCAACATTCTCATGCTCAAGGTTTTCTTCGTAAAGAACGATGTCAGGTCTTACGATGCCGCCGCATCTGTCACAGTGCGGAACGCCTTCCTGAGCGGCAATATATTCGATATTGAACTTCTTACCGCAATCCATGCAGTAATTTCTGAATACAGAACCATGAAGCTCGATAACGCACTTGCTTCCTGCCTCCTGGTGGAGGTTATCGATGTTCTGTGTGATTATGGCCTTGAGCTTGCCCTGTCTCTCAAGTCTTACGAGAGCCTTGTGAGCCTTATTGGGTCTTGCATCAGGATAGATAAGCTTACGCTTGTAAAAATCGAAAAAGTCTTCAGGATGCTCCATGAAGAAATCGTGAGCGATGATGTCGATCGGTCTGTACTTGGTACCGCTCTCAGTATTGTAGATACCGGCACCGCTTCTGAAGTCGGGGATGCCGCTCTCTGTGGATACGCCTGCTCCACCAAGGAAAACAATATTCTTGGATTCTGCGATCAGCTTCTTGAGCTGATTGATCTTGTCTTCGCGGACGCTGCCGAATCTGTCAATTCTCGTTTCCAAAACAATACCTCAATCAATGAACATCTACTATGCCGTCGCCGTCAAGGTCAACACCTTCGAGATCGCCGTGATCGTGGAACATTCCGGCTGCGCCGAACATTTCCTTACCGGTAACACGCTTCTCATCGCGTCTCATCTCTACAAGTGTGCTCAATGCTTTTCTGACTCTGTCAGGTGTCTTGATATTCTTGATCTCAAGAACCGGTGTGGACTTGTCGGCAGTCGTAAGGATAACCGAACCAACACCAAAGATCTTCTGCCAAAGATTCTGTTTAAACGTAAGATCCAGCACTCTGTAAAGAAGGATTTCTTCAGAACTGATGTTGAAGATACCCTTTTTCATATAAAACTTGTTGTTGCTGAAACTGTAAACAGTAAAGGAAATAGGCAGTCCAAGATATCTCTTTTTGTCTTGCCAGAGAATCTCTTCGTTCTCTGTGAGATTTGTAAGTCTGTCAATTCTGCCCATATTCAAGCTCCCTTCGGGAAGGCGACAATAGCTCTTCACAACTTACATTATAATAAAAAACAAATTTATTGTACAAATTTATCAAAATGAAACGTAATTGAAATATAACGGCATGTCAGGTTTCTTCCGGATCGCCCCTCTTGGGATCGATAATATCGCGGTAATCGAACAGCTCCTCATAGACCTTACGCTGCAAAGTTACGTAGCTCATCATGGCACGGTCAAGATAGAGGTAATTGTCTCCGTAAGTGTAATACGGACTTGCTCCGCCGCCGAAGAAGATCCTGAATCCGTGATTCTTGTAGTACACTGCCCTGTCGTCCGTTCCGGGAATGTAGTTTCCGTTCGGATATACAAGCATATGTACCTCTCCGAAAAGGCTTCCTACCTGGTCAAGCCATTTCTCGGTGTCATCTATAAGAACCTGCTTCTCTGTGTTGGTGCAGTCCTGGATGTAGTCATATGTGCAGTTAGCAAACTGCCAGCCGTTATCTGAAAGTACGTTAGCGATCTCGGTAACCCTGTCCCTGTTGTACTGGATCTCTTCAGGTGTCGGGTTGATCTGGGGCATGTTGGCAGCGCTTAATGCTGCATTACGGTCATCTACCTCATCTGCGCTGATTACGTATCCGAATACGGACTCGTGACCGCTGACGGAGATGATTCCCTTAGCGCCGTCATAGGTGAAGTCAGGATGCTTTTCAACGAACATATCAAGGATTCCGATAGCCTCAGCATTTCTGCCGACTACGGTCTCACCTGCATAGTTTATGTATTCACCGCAGACCTGGCTCTCATCGTTGAGGACAAGTCTTCTGCATGTTCCGTAGCTGTAAGCCGATGCATTGTACTGAAGATTCTCGATAACAACAATGAGCGGCTTCTTGCCCTTCGGAACACGGAGATTGCGCTCAAGAAGGAATGTCGGATCACTCATATCAATGAGGTCCTCAGGATTTACAAGAACATAATCTCTCTCGTAAAGGTTTTCGAGGATCTTCTCAAACTCATAAGTCGTAAGGTAAAGGCCCGTCTCGCTTGAACGGATACGGCTTGAGAAAGCGATATCGGCATCCGCGATAAGTGATCTTACGCAGATAACTTCGATGGGTCCTCTGTACTCCTTAACTTCGCTCGTATAAGAAGTTGCAGTAAGAAGGTTACTCTTGATCATCTCGTCTTCAGGGAAGATTACCGCGAGATCGGAGAAAAGCTGCTCAGCTGAATAGAACTTAGATGTCTGGAGCATGTGCTCGCCTTCAGCCATCATGGGCTCATACATCAGGTCCTTGATCGCCGTGATTCTCGCGAAGCAGTAGTCACCTACGAATCCGTCATAATTCTGGTCTACCTGTGTATATTTCTTAACAGCGGCAATGTAATCGCCTTCGTTGTAAGCCTTCTCAGCAGTCTGGACATCACCTGTCGCAGTCTCCATAAAGTCGAGCTCTCTGAGCAAAGGATTTGCAGTTGCAGAGAAGTTGCCGATAGGAGATAACTGGTCAAAGAAATACATTACGACAGGCTTTTCGACGTTGCCCAAAAGGAAATCTTCACAGATGCTGTACATTCTCTCTGAGACGACAGAGCTCGTAAGCTCCTTCATCGAATTGAGGAAATTGATGTCGCTCGCTGTAAGCACATATCTGTTGGAAATGATTCTGTCGCAGAGTGAATCAACACGTACTCTGACGATATTCTGCATATCATCAAGCATCTGGAGCTTGGTGGCATTAGCCTCCTGGTTCTCAGGAGATGCCTTTAAGACCTCATCCTGGATGCCTCTGTAGATCTCAAGAGCTTCGGCATAATTACCTTCGTCAATTGCAGCCTCGAAGCTCGGAACAGTCTCTTTTTCGTATGCGTTTTTTCTTCCGATAAAGAACGTCGTTACGCCCAGAACAATGAGCATAATGGCACAAACAACAGCTGCGGTATAGTAACCCTTACCGCCCTTTCTGTCGTCTTCTCCGACGTGATACTCGGAAGAAAATACCGTCACTTCAGATCATCAAAGCTAACCTGCTTTGCCTCCAATGAATTCTCTCTAATGTAGTAACCGATAGCCGGTACCTTACGTATTCTGTAGTACTCGGGATCCTGTACCTCAACTTCTGCAAGACGTGCGAGAGTCTTTAATACGGAACCCTTCTTCGATACGAGAAGCTGGACACCCTGTGTCGTTCTCGTTGTCTTAAGCGGGATCAAAGATGCCTTGAATACGGCAGCCTTGTCGAGGCTGTTTGTGACGATAAGGTCAGGATCTTCGTCTTCGGCAAGAAGCATGAATCCGATTGCCTTGCTTCCGTCAAAATATGCGTTTACGAGCTTCTTTCTGTTCTGCTTTGTCTCATAAGAAGCGATCGGGAATCTTGCAGCCTTGCCGTTCTCGAAGGCGATGAAAAGGATGCCCTTGTAATCTGTCGTGGAGATCATGAACATCGGCTTCTCGCCGTCTTCCATGCCGAGCTCGCTGTTTAAGTAGTGACCCAGATCACCCGGCTTGGTATCTGAGAAATCATAAACGTGAGTCTTATAAAGATTGCACTTATCAGTAAAGATAAGAAGGTCTGATTTGTTCTCGCACTCAAAGCCCATGAAGATCTCATCGTCATCCTTGGTCTTGAGTTCGCCAGCATTCTGGAGTGACTTCATCGTGTGCTTCTTAAGATAACCGTGACGAGTAAGCATAAGGTGAAGTCTGTAGTCAGGAATGACAGCTGTCTCTTCGAAAGTCTCTGTCTCTTCCATGCCGACGAGCTCTGACTTTCTGGGCTGGCCGTACTTCTCTGCTACTTCTCTTAATGTCTTAGCGATAAGGTTATTAATTCTTCTGGGGCTTCCCAAAAGATCTTCCGTATCAGCGATGTCAGCCTTGAGCTTATCCCTGTCTGAAATTCTGTTTAAGATGTACTGCTTGTTGATGTTACGGAGCTTGATCTCTGCAACGAATTCAGCCTGCTCTTCATCGATACCGAAACCTGTCATGAGGTTAGGGATAACGTCAGCTTCAAGCTCTGTCTCTCTGATGATCTTGATAGCCTTATCAATATCAAGAAGGATAACTGCAAGACCGTCCAAGAGGTGCAGCCTCTTCTTCATTTTCGCAAGGTTGAAGCTGAGTTCTCTGCATACGCAGGTTCTTCTCCACTTGAGCCATTCATCAAGGATCTGGGCAATACCCATTACTCTCGGTGAACCGTCGATGAGGATATTGAAATTGCATGAGAAAGTATCTTCAAGCTTTGTGAATCTGAAGAGCTTTGTCATGAGCTGCTCGTGGTCTGTGCCTCTCTTGCAGTCGATAGTTATCTTAAGACCGTCCAAGTCTGTCTCGTCTCGGATATCTGCGATCTCGCTTGCCTTCTTGCTCTTAACAAGATCTGCGATGTTATCGATGATGGCCTCAACGCTTGTGGAATAAGGGATCTCAGTGATCTCGATGAGGTTCTTAGCCTTATCAACGTTATACTTTGCTCTTACTGAGAACGTTCCCTTACCTGTATCGTAAATGGACTTCATCTGCTCTTTGTTATAGAGGATCTTTCCGCCTCCCGAAAAGTCCGGCGCGGGCATGATCTCAAGAAGATCGGTATTGGGATCTCTCATGTATGCTTCAGTTGCAGCGCATACTTCAGCAAGGTTGAATGAGCAGATATTGGATGCCATACCGACGGCGATACCCTGGTTTGCATTTACGAGCACTGCAGGGAAAGTTGTAGGAAGAAGCGTAGGTTCCTTCAGTGTGCCGTCGTAGTTATCGATCATGTCTACGGCATCTCTGTCGATACCCTTGAAGATCTCTTCACAGATCTTCTCAAGTCTTACTTCCGTATAACGGGGTGCAGCGCACTGCATGTCTCTTGAATACTGCTTACCGAAGTTACCCTTTGAATCTACGAAAGGATGAAGCAAAGAACCGTTACCTCTGGTAAGTCTTACCATCGTGTCGTAGATAGCCTGGTCGCCGTGAGGATTGAGCTTCATGGTCTGACCGACTACGTTTGCGGACTTGGTTCTGTTGCCGCCCAAAAGGCCCATCTTATACATCGTATAGAGGAGCTTTCTGTGTGAAGGTTTGAAGCCGTCGATCTCAGGAATTGCACGTGATACGATGACACTCATCGCATACGGCATATAGTTGATCTCAAGCATCTCTGTTATCGGCTGGTCGATAGCCGGCATATCCTTGGCATTGCTGTCAGTAAGCTTTGCCTTAAGTGAATCTGAATTGATGTCTTCTTTTTTCTTACGTGCCATTTATATCACCCTAAATCAAGCATATCGAGGTACTTCTTACCGTCCATCTCGATATGAAGTTTTCTTCCTGCAAGATTGTCTCCGAGCAAAAGATCGAAGATCTCAGCGGTCTTCATTGCGTCTTCGGGACAAGCCTTGATAAGTCTTCTGGACTTCGGATTCATGGTTGTCTTCCACATCATCTCAGGCTCGTTCTCACCCAAACCTTTTGATCTCTGGATCGTGCAGAGCTTTGGATCTACTTTGGCAAGGATCTCTGCCTTTTCCTTCTCGTTGAATGCGAAGAATGTCTCTTCCTGAGCGTTCTTTCCCTTAGGTCTGTACGTGATCTCAAACAAAGGAGATTCTGCTACATAAACATAACCCTTCTCGATAAGAGTAGGAGTAAGTCTGTAGAGCATCGCAAGGATAAGAGTTCTGATCTGGAATCCGTCGACGTCGGCATCGGTACAGATTATGATCTTGTTCCATCTGAGGTCATCAAGATTGAATGCGCTCATGTCCTTTGTGTGCTTATTCTTGATCTCAACGCCGCATCCCAGAACCTTGAGAAGATCAGTGATGATCTCGCTCTTAAAGATCGTTGCGTAATCAGCCTTGAGGCAGTTTAAGATCTTACCTCTTACAGGCATTACAGCCTGGAATTCAGCGTCACGGCCGAGCTTAACGGAACCCAAAGCTGAGTCACCCTCTACGATGTAAAGCTCACGCTTTGCTACGTCCTTAGTTCTGCAGTCGACGAACTTCTTGATTCTGTTGTTGATGTCGACCTTGCCCATGAGGGTCTTCTTGATGTTGACCTTGGTCTTCTCGGCATTTTCACGCGCACGCTTGTTGATGAGGATCTGCTCGATTGTCTTGGCTGCAAAATCCTTATTCTCGATAAACCAGATCTCAAGATTATCCCTGATGAGCTGAGTCATGAAGTCCTGGATAAACTTGTTGTTGATAGCCTTCTTTGTCTGGTTCTCGTAAGAAGTCTGTGTTGAGAATGTATTGGTAACAAGGATCAAAGAATCAGCGATATCCTGGAAGATGATCCTGGACTCATTTGCCTTGTACTTGTCGCGCTGCTTGATCTGCTTGTCGATCTCAGCAACAAAAGCATTCCTTACGGCCTTATCAGGTGAGCCGCCGTGCTCAAGGAAACTGGAGTTATGGAAGTATTCCAGAGCGTTTACTTCGTTATTGAAGCAGAAAGCAACCTCTGCCCTAACCTTATATTCGTCACGGTCTTCCTTGTCTCTGCCCTTGCCTTCGCCGGAGAATGTATATGTCTCCGTAAAGCCCTTCATGCCGTTGAGCTCATCGACATATCCCTTGATACCTTCGGGATAGATAAATGAGTACTCTTCGCCTGTCTCGGCATCCTTAAGGATGAACTCGATTCCGCTGTTGATTACGGACTGACGCTTGATGATCTCCTTGAATGTATCAAGAGGGATAAGGATCTCTGTAAAGACCTCTGTATCAGGCTTCCAGCGCTGGATGGTACCTGTCCTGTTGAATCTGTAAGGAGACTGAATGAGCTCAGTTACAGGCTCACCCTTCTTAAATGACATCTCATACTTTGTATGGTCTCTGAAAACCGTTACTTCAAAGAACTCAGAAGCATACTGAGTAGCGCACGCACCAAGTCCGTTAAGACCTAATGAGAACTCATAGTCGCCTGATGAGTTATTGTTGTACTTACCGCCCGCATAGAGCTCGCAGTATACGAGTTCCCAGTTGTATCTTCCCTCTTTGGCATTGTAATCCATCGGGATACCACGGCCGAAGTCCTCGACTTCGATGGAACCGTCTGCATATCTTGTGATGATGATCTTGTCGCCGTGACCTTCCCTGGCCTCGTCGATAGAGTTCGACAGGATCTCGAAAAAGGAATGAATGCATCCTTCAAGATTGTCAGAACCGAAAATAACAGCCGGACGGAGTCTTACTCTGTCCGCACCCTTGAGCATCGAAATACTCTCGTTGCCGTAATCTTTCTTACCCGGCATAACTTACCCAACTCCTTAAAATAAATAATATATATGTATTTGACTTTTCGATTATAACACAAAGAATTCCATATCCTTCAAGCCAAAACAGGTGCAAAAACAAGGTTGTCCCCAAAACGGACAACCTTGTCAAAAAAAGCTTATTTTCAGATGAGATCAGATATCGGGAACCTCTTCAGGATTGCACTGCTTAAGTTCAAGTCCGTAAGGTCCCATGTATCTGTATACAACGCTGACCTTGAATGCCAGATTATTGGTCTGAGGACCTACAGTAATCTGGAACTGGTTGCTCTGCATCCTGTTGATCCTTGTGCCAGGCCTTGCGCCCAGGCCGATAACGTGGGTTCCGGAGCTGAGCATGATTCTCACGGACTCACGGTTTGCAACCTCGCCATAGAAAACGTTATCGATGTAGATAGCTACAGGAACGATTGCAGCCGAAGGAAGTCCGTTACCCATCCTGTAAATGAGGAGCTGGCCGCCGTAAGCGTAAGCTTTACCGCATCTTGGGCATGCGAAACCGAATGACGCATCTCTCTTAAGGGCATCACCAACAGTCTGACAGTCGGGACAGACAACTCTGTACTTTCTTCCGATAGGAATATTGATATTCGTTCCATCCGTCGTCGGCGCAGCATACGGAATCTGCTGATAAGTGGAATGAGCCTGAGCCTGGGGCTGCGCCTGTGCAACAGTCTGAGGATTTATCTCAACGGGAGCTACAGGAGCTGTCTCCGGAGCAGGACCGGGAGCCGGCGCATTGCCTGCAACAGGTGCCTGGGGAGCTGCCTGGACGGGAGTTCCGCAGATCATGCAGAACTTGTTGCCCTCAACAATGGGATTACCACACTTAACACAATTCATAATATCTACCCCCTTCGTATTCAGATATACGATTGCATTATATCAGAAAAAATTTACTGAATTAAAGTATTGGAATATAAAAACCAAAAGCGCTCCGATTTTACTCGAAGCGCTTTTTGATGGTGAGCCATGGGGGACTCGAACCTCCGGCCCACAGCTTAGAAGGCTGTTGCTCTATCCAGCTGAGCTAATGACCCTGGAGCGAGTGATGGGAATCGAACCCACGTGGTCAGCTTGGAAGGCTGAAGTTCTACCATTGAACTACACTCGCATATGGCACTTTCAGTTAAGTGCCTATGTATATTACACTAAGGTTTAAAAATAATCAACTAAGAATTTTAGTTAGGCATTGTGCCTGTGAGATAAGTCTCTGAAACGTAGAATCCGTCCTGTGTCTTATACCAGCCGCCGCTTGCCTTGGCAACAACTGTAATAGACTGGCCTCTTGTAAGAGTACCAACTTTCTCATAGCCCGTGCCGGGTCCCTTTCTTACATTGAGGAACTCGCCCTTTGTTACGTTTGCATAGTATGTAGCAGGTGACTCAAGTTGTGTCTCTGTCCAGGTAATCTCTTCGTTGTTTGTAAGAGGACCTGAATATTCGGGAAGTGTTGTTGTCGGGATAGTAGTAGTGGTGGTGGTTGTCTGTTCAGAAGAGTCAAGTGTTGATTCCGTGGGCTTTGTCTTCTTGCATGCAGCAATTCCGATAGCCATAACGGTAACCATCATTCCAGCAATAAGCGCGGTTGTAAATCTCTTTCTGTTCACAATTATCACCTCCGCATAATCGTATATCTTATTATTACATACTTTGCAAATAAATATATGGAAATTTTGTTACAAGTTAAGACAAATTTATTTTCGCGCGTTTTTACATGTCATCTTCAAGCATATAGAACGCTTCATGGTCCCTGTATCTGCCGTTGATATGCATGTAAGAGTTCCTCTTCCCTTCATAGTGAAAGCCGACTCTTTTAACAAGGTTCAGCGAAGGCTCATTCTCGGGAACGATGAACGCCTCGATCCTGTGCATCTTATACTCATCGAAAACAAAAGCCATCGCGCTCTTTAAAGCTTCAGTCATGTAGCCCTTGCCGGTATGGTCCTTATCAAGATGGTATCCGCACGCGCAAGACATCATGCCGCCGTAAGCAAAATTGAAAAAAGACACACGGCCGATAATCTTATTATCATCCTTAAGCGAGATCCACAAAGGCACAAGACTGCCTTCAAGAAACGAATTGCAGTCATATGCCAGATATTTCTTCTGTGTGGAAACAGTAAAATAATCGTCTGTATGTGTCTGCGAAAACTGCTTGTGGAAATCCCTGTTATCAAGCAGATACTCGGTTACCCTTGCAGCTTCACTTTTACGAAGCACGGCAAGCCTTAAGTTATCAGTATCAAGGGCGAGCATTTCATATCTCGCCCTGTTAGTAGATACACTGTAACCCGGTCTGGACATCAGCACATTAGTTAACCTGATTATTCTTCGTCGTCATCATCGTCGTCATCGTCATCTGCGTATGAATCCTCAGTAGATTCTGTCTCTTCATCCGTAGGTTCCGTTGTTTCCGTATCGACTGTTGTAGTCTTCAAAAGAAGCTCTCTTGCATAGAGTCCGGCATCTGAAAGAAGTCCGTCAGGCCAGTGTCCGCCTTGCTTCTGGGCATCAGTATAGTTCTCTGCATTTAAGAGCAAAGCATTAGTATCATTATCGATATCACTTCCGATTCCGATGCTGCACCATGAGATACCGTTTGCCTCAAGGAACAGAGCCCACTTTTCGCTCTCATTTCTGAAGATACCGCCCTTAAGATTCTCAGTGCAGAAACTCCACTCTGTAATGAATACGCACAATTCCTGTTCGAGAATAGCAGTGATATTGTCTCTCATTTCCTGCTTGTTGTTGCCTGAGAAAACGCGGCATCCGTAGATGATGTTTTCGAACTCAAGGCCTGATTCGGAAATAGCACTGATATCCTGTCCGTTATTCGGAACACCTACGATGACAATGCTGTTAGGATTGTTCTCTCTTACGGCATTGATAACTTCAGTAGCGAAAGGCTTGATCATGTCTTCCCACTCATTAGGAACTTCATCGGTATCTTCATCGGGTTCCTCATAGAAAAGCGGATAGTTATTAACCTCGTAAATGAGGTTGGGAAAATCAGAATAAATAGCAGAAAGTCTCTTGAAGAAATCTACACATGCTTCCTTGGTCTCTTCTGCATCATCGTAGTAAGCTACGTTCCAGTCAACGATGACGTAGATTCCCTGATCGATGCAGAGATCACAGATCTTGCAGACCATGTCGAAGTACTTGTCGGGATCTTTCAGATATCCTTCGATATCCTTATCGCCTGTAAGCGCGATTCTGAGGACATCACAGCCCCAGTCTTCAGCAAGGGTCTTAACTACTTCTTCAGTGAAAAATCCTTCACAGTTCTGAATGCCGAAAGTGCTCATTCCCTTAAGGACTACTTCCTCACCTTCACTGTTTACGATCTTTGAACCGCTTACGCTTAAAACACCTGTATTCTCAACAATGCTGTCGGTTACAACAGCAACGCTTGAAGGCTCTGTTGCTTCCGGCGGAAGTGTCGGTTCAGTCTCTGTAGGTTCAGTCTCAATAGTAGTCTCCGTTGCAGTTGTAATTGACGGTAAAGTTTCAGGTCCCAAATTGGTCGTACAGGAACAGAGCAAAATAGCCCCTGCAAGCCCTAAAACACTTATTCCGCGCAAAAGTTTATTCATTTCCAAAATCCTCACAAAATTAATCAAAGACAGTAAAAAATCGAGTCTTTTTTAAATACTTTGACTATATAATCAGAAGTATTATAGAGCAAAGCAAACAAAAAACTAACAACACTTTATAATAATTTGTTAAGAGTGATGTTTTTTTGATACTTTTACTCTATAATATTGTTAAGAATAAACGATATCGGGAGTCGGAGAGTTATGGCACGTACAGACGCGATCAAAGACAAAATCCTTAAACTCGGTTCGAAGCAGAAACTTGGAGCTTTGCTCAAGTATGCTGATAATGCAGAAGACGATGTCCGTATGACTGTAGCAATGGCTATGGGCATGATCCCGAATTATGAGTCCGGAATGGCTCTTATTCCCCTTCTCCGTGACTCTTCTCCTATCGTCAGAGCTGCTGCCGCTACAGCTGCTGCAGACATCCACGCAAAGCACTGTGAAGAGTACGTTAAGAAGCTCGCTTTCGCTGATTCAGATCCTAACGTTAGACAGGTTGCAAAAGCCGCTTTCGATAAGCTTAAGGACAGCGTAGTCTGATAACAAATTAAAGTTGAATTTATAAGGGTTGTCTCAAGTGAGGCAACCCTTATTTTATTCCACATTTATCTTTTGGTTTCCTCCAAAGCATTAATTTTGTAACGCGTGGAGGAAAGAATTGTACTATATTTCCTCCAAATGTGGTTTTCCCAGCTATGTGGAGGAAAAAAATAGCATAAACAAAGGATGCCTCACTAATGTGACATCCTTCGTTTTAACTTAAGTTAAATTATTCCTCGATCGGAACGATGTGCTCTGCATCCTTGAAGATGTGCTTTTCAGGGATAACGCCTCTTACTCTTGAAAGAGGATATACTCTTGAGCCTCTGCCGATAACAGTACCGGGATTAAGAACGCTCTGGCATCCTACTTCAACGTTATCGCCTACGATAGCTGCGAACTTCTTAAGGCCTGTCTCGATTACTTCATCACCGCTCTTAACACAAACGAGAGTCTTGTCAGACTTAACGTTGGATGTGATTGCGCCTGCGCCGAGGTGAGACTTGAATCCGAGGATGGAGTCGCCTACGTAGTTATAGTGAGGAACCTGAACGTTATCGCTGATGATTACATTCTTAAGCTCTGTGGAGTTACCGATAACGCACTTGCTGCCGATGAGGGCGCTGCCTCTGATAAATGCGCACTGGCGAACTTCTGTCTCAGGTCCGATGATGCAGGGTCCTGCAATGTATGCTGAATCGAAAACCTTGGCACTCTTTGCGATCCAGATTCCTTCGCCCTTGTTCTCGTAAACTTCAGGATCAAGTGTGGGACCTAAAGCGAGGATGAATTCCTTGATGAGAGGAAGTGCTTCCCAGGGATACTTCTTGTCTTCGAGGATCGGAGCTGCAAGTGTGTGTGTCAAATCGATAAGATCTTTTGTTTCTAACATGTTTTATATCCTTTCTGTCCTCTAAATTGTATGGACAATAGAATCCGTTAGTTGGAAGAATATACCGTTACTGATATAGTCTCCGGCAGCTGACGCTCGACACGGAAATAGATGTTTCCGTCAGCACTCGATACCGTGATCGGAAGTTCTACGACACCTACGTCGCCTTCTGAGATCTCAGAGTAATCGATGGATACAACGATATCGTCAACTGTAAGCTTGTTGATGGTTCCTGCTCGTCCTACGATCTCAAGATCAACGGACTTGATCGGGTAAGAAACTTCGGCGTTATCGGGAAGATTCTGATACTGGCTGATCGGAACCGTGATAGTTCTTGTAACAACAGGGTTGTTGATAACCTGGATATATATCCACAGGAAAAGTGACATGAAGAACGAGAGAACGATGAAGATGATCTTCGTAGGTGTTCCGACTTTGTCAGAGTTGGATGCCTGATCAGCTTCTTTTGTTCTGATGGTGATCGGAACTGAGCTCTCACCTGCTACCTCAACCTGTGTTGTAGGAACAGCTGTTGCTGCAGCGGCTGCTGCGGCCTTTGTTTTCGAAGCCTTGCCGACATCTTCCTGGCTCAATACTTCTACGTCAGCATCTTTATTCTTGCCGCGGAACTTGTCGAGGATCTTGTCGACGAATGTCTTCTGTTCACCGCCGTATTCCTTAAGGCCTAAGAGATATGAGAGGTTTGCCTCGAGCTCTCTTGTGGATCTCATCTCGAAAAGTCTGCCGTTAACTGCGATGGAGGTCTTACCTCTCTCCTCAGATACGACAACTGCAACAGTATCACCCATCTCACTTGCGCCGACTGCGGCTCTGTGACGTGTTCCTGAGCGCTCAAGCGAATGCATCGTAACGGAGAGCGGGACATGGCATCTTGCTGCGATGATCCTGCCGTCTCTGATAAGAAGGCCGCCGTCGTGCATGGGTGAACCCTTATAGAAAATGCTCTGCAATACAGAGTTTGTGACTTCGGAATCGAATGTGACTACGTTCTCCTGTGAAAGGAGCTCGTCAAGTCTTGTACGTCTCTCGATAAGGATAAGAGCGCCGGTATATGTTCTGGACATCTCTTTGCAAGCGGCGCTTATCTCTTTAATGAATGAGTTGAGTTCTTCCTTTGTCATGATGGACTCGCTGTGTCTGAACGGATTAGCCGCATTGGACGTACGGAGACCCACAGTCTCCAAAGCTCTTCTGAGCTCAGGCTGGAAGAGTACTACGAACAGGATCGCAACGATATAAAGGAGTCTGTTAAACAGGAATCCGACCATGTCGAGTCCGAGAACGCCGCAGAAAGCAACGAACATAAGGATAAGAACGATACCCTTGATGAGCTGCCATGCTCTGGTCTGTCTGATGAACATCAGGAGCGTATAAAAAAGGAACGTTACGAGCGCGATATCGAATGCGTAACGGATAAAATCCCATACGCTGCCAAAGAAGAGCGTGCCTTTAGAAAGGCTGTTAAAAAGCTCTCCCAAGAATTCGAATATCTGAGTGATGATAGATGTGTTGGACATCAACCGGTCCTTCTTCCCTAACGCTTATCTTATTTAGTATAACATAAGGGACCAAAATCAATGTCGGTAAATTTGTATTATCGGCATTAAGTTCCTGACGTTTCTGTAGTTTCAACAGCGTAAGTCTGTCTTGTCTGCTCAGCCCTGAAAGCATCGTATGCAGCAGGTGTCATGCCCTTGTCTGAACCCTTGAGCAGAGCTTCGCAGATGATGAAAGCCACGCAGTTGATCCTTATCTGGAGTCTGTCACCGCTGCAGTCGATCTCACCGTCGCCGTTGCGGTCGTAATCTTCCTCTACGAGAACGGAATCCAGGAATGCCGTGCTGTCGGCAGGCGTTCTTCTGATGTTTCCGCCGTAATCCTGAAGACTCAGGTTCTTGGTCTCTTTCATCTGGTCGTAAGTCGTGAAGTTATATTCATAGCTCTCGAAATATACAACAGGTATCATGCGGTCATCGAAAACCTTGAAATCCGATACCGTCTTCGGCATTTCCTTGAAGATATCGTTAACGCCGTCATCGTCAACATCGACCTTGATACCGGACTCGTTGTAATAGAGATCGAATCCGTAATTCGTATAAAGAGTATTGGAGAAGCATACGTCGTAAGCCTGATAGAGCTTTCTTCTCATCTCATATCTTCTCGTTGAAATAAGTGACTTATAGCCTGAAGATGCATATACCTTGTCGCCTGCGTAAAGGCTGTCGACATCGTACATAACGTCGATGCTGTGCTGTTCTTCATATGAAAGGGACTGATAGAAAGCTTCAGCTCCTGTGAAGTTATCTGTACCGGCGCCGAAGAATACAAACCAGACATCGAAGCCGACGTTGGAATATTCCTTGAAAGCCATAAGAGCTGTCAGGACACAGGCTGTACCGGAAGCATTATCGGAGATGCCGTCATATCTGAATTCAGGCTCTTCCTCTTCTTCATCCTCGTCCTCATCGTCGTAGTCTTCGTCATCGTAATCTTCATCATCTTCGTCGTAGTCTTCATCGTCATACTCTTCTTCGTCATCTCTGTATTCGGAATAAAGATCAGCGTCATAATGAGTACCGATGATAGCAACTCTGTGCTCAAGCACAAAAGTGCCGTCGTCCTGGGCGCAGTAAAAACCTGTTCCCTCGACTTTAACGATGTAGTTGGCAGATGTTCCGCCGGAACCCTGGAAACTCTGAACTTCGGGTGTATAGCCGAGTTCCTTAATCTTTTCCTCAATATAGGCACCGGTCTGTGACTCTCCTGTTGAATAAGCACGTCTGTCAGGGAACTTGGAAGCAATCTCCCTGGCGATGTCAGAACCGTATGTGCCATAATCTGCAGGCTTTCCGTCGTTCTTGTTCTTATTCTTACAAGAAGTCAGGAGCAAAGGCTGTGCCATTAACGTGACACAGGTTGCTGCAGCTATTACCTTTTTGATCAAATCACTTTTCATAACTTGCGTATTATACCCTAAACTTCCTCTTCATTTGAGGCAATCGTTGAAGATGCGGGCGCAATCTTCTTAAGCCTGTCCTCAAGGATCGTCAAAGCCTCGTCAGTTGAGGGATTCTTGATGGCCCAGCTTCCCTTGCCGTCCTTTTCCTCATAGCAGACCAGTGGCTTGTCGGTGCCGGAGCCTTTTCGATATGAATCCTTAAGCGAATTCATGATGGCGTTAAAGCTTACTCCCTTAAGTTCCGTGGGGAGACCGAGCTTGATATAGATTGCGGAAATGGCCGTTCTTGCCTTGTCCGGCACGGTCGCGAAAAGACTTAATGCCAGGGCCTCGCCCTCCGAATAGTTCATGAACCTGAAGTAGCCCTCGACAGCCTCCGACAGCTCGCTTCCAAGTGTCAGGAGCACGGGATTCTTCCTGTCTATCGCTGCCCTTGCGGCATATACGCGGTTAAGGAAAACCCTGATGTCTGAAAGGCTTGAGCCTGAGAGCTCGATGAGATCCGTCAGAAGTCCGAAATCAGCCAGCAGCGCGTATCTTATGATCTGCGAATATCCGTTGGGAATGTACTTCTTGGGAACCGTCGAAAGATACTTGGGATCTATAAATACGGCCGTCTGTGAGATCTCTATTGATGCCGTATTCTTGCGGCTTCCGGAGTTAAGGTAAGCCTTATCTGAACAGCTCGTCTCAGCCATGGATGAAAGCGTCGTCGGAACCACTATAAACCTGGACTTACCGGTATAAAGAGCCGATGCAAAAGCCGCGATGTCAATGACTGCGCCGCCTCCGAATGCGATTATCCAGTCGTTGCTGTTAAGACCGAAGTCGGCAAGCTCTTTAATGACGTAGTTAACCTGCGAAAGGTTCTTGTTCTGTTCGCCCTCTTCTATGGTGATGAGGCAGGGCTTAATGTTCCTTATGACGAACTGCTTCTCAAAAGCGTTGTAATAGTAACCGCTTACCTGTCTGTCGGATATTATCGCAACCTTGATCTCCTGACCTGAGAGATCTTTGTTGTCGTACTGCTCAAGGATAAATCCGGCTACGAACTCTTCGGCAATACCGCTTCCGGTAAAGCAGTCATAGCTGCGGTTGCAATCAAGTCTGTCCAAGCTTTTAAGGCTCCTTTCGCTTGCAAAATCAATTTGTATATTAACACAAAAGTGATAAAATAAACGCTCAGGTAATTTATTTAATAGAGGTTGTATATGAAAATAAGAACGAGATTCGCACCCAGCCCTACGGGTTTTATGCATGTCGGTAATCTTCGCACCGCACTTTATGAATACCTTACGGCCAAGCATGAAAACGGCACTTTTGTCTTGAGAATCGAAGACACAGACCGTGAGCGTTATGTTGAGGGAGCAACTCAAGTAATATATGACACAATGAAGCTCGCAGGACTTGAGCACGACGAAGGTCCTGATATCGGCGGCGAGTTCGGCCCTTATGTCCAGAGCGAGAGACTTTCAATGTATAAGCCTTATGCCGAGCAGCTCGTTGAACAGGGTAAAGCATACAGATGCTTCTGCACAAAGGAGCGCCTTGAGGCATTGAAGGAGAATGCTCCTGAGGGTACAGGTTACGACCGTCACTGCAGAGACCTCTCTGCTGAAGAGATCCAGAAGAACCTTGATGCAGGCATGCCCTACGTCATCCGACAAAAAATGCCTTTGACAGGCTCCACTTCTTACCACGATCTCGTTTACGGCGACATCACGTTCCCCAACGAGGATCTCGACGACCAGGTACTTATCAAGACAGACGGCTTCCCTACTTATAACTTCGCAAACGTTATCGATGACCACACAATGGGAATCACACACGTTGTAAGAGGATCCGAGTATCTTTCATCCACACCGAAGTACAACCTCCTCTACGAGGCATTCGGTTGGGAGATCCCCACATACATCCACCTGCCGCTCATCATGGGCAAGTCAGTTGACGAGGAAGGCAACGAGGTAATCTCCAAGCTTTCAAAGCGTCACGGATCAACAGGATTTATGGACCTTATAAACGAAGGATACCTGCCTGAGGCGATCATCAACTACATCGCACTCCTCGGCTGGGCTCCCAAGGATACAAGAGAGATCTTCTCACTTAAGGAACTTATCGAAGCATTCGACATCAACGGCATCTCCAAGTCACCTGCCGTATTCGACTACGATAAGCTCTCATGGGTTAACCAGGAACACATCAAGGCTATGTCCGACGAGGAATTCCTTGAGCACGCAAAGCCCTTCTACGATGAGGCCGGCGTTGACGCTTCCTGCTATGCCCTTCTCGCTGAACTTTTAAAGCCCCGTATCGCTAAGTTCACAGAGATCACAGAGAAGCTTTCTTTCATTAAGGAGTACGGCGACTTCGAGCTCGAACTCTTCGAGCACAAGAAGAGCAAGTCCACTATCGAATCTTCCAAGCAGATGCTCGAAAAGGCTATCCCCGTACTCGAGCAGCTCGACTGGGACAGAGACGTGATCACAGAAGCAATGAAGACTCTCGCAGAGGGCCTCGAAGTTAAGAATTCCGTGGTTATGTGGCCCGTACGTATCGCTGCAGCAGGCGTTGCCGTAACGCCCGGCGGATGCGCTGAAGTTATGCTCCTCCTCGGTAAGGAAGAGTCACTCAGACGAATCAAATATGCTTATTCAAGACTTTAATTCGGGAGAATATTTATATGGCTGACAGCAAGAATTTTATTGAGCAGATTATTGACGAGGAGCTCAAGGAAGGCGGCCGCGTATACGGCAAGAAGATCCACACAAGATTCCCGCCCGAACCGAACGGCTACCTTCATATCGGACACGCAAAGGCATTGGAGATCGATTTCGGTACAGCTGAAGAATACAACGGCCTCTGCAACCTCAGAATGGATGACACCAACCCCACCAAAGAGGATGAGGAATTCGTTGAGGCGATCAAGGAAGACATCCACTGGCTCGGTCACGACTGGGACGACAGATTCTTCTATGCATCCGAATACTTTGAAAAGATGTACGAATTCGCAATCGAGCTCATCAACAAGGGCCTCGCTTATGTTTGCGAACTCACACCTGACCAGATGCGTGACATGAGAGGCGACACCAAGACTCCCGCCGTCTCCCCTTACCGTGACAGACCTATCGAGGAGAGTCTCGACCTCTTCAAGAGAATGAGAGCCGGCGAATTCGAAGACGGCAAGATGACACTCCGTGCGAAGATCGATCTCGCATCCGGCAACTTCAACATGAGAGACCCTGTCATCTACCGAATCAATCACCTGCCTCACCACAGAACAGGTACAGAGTGGTGCATCTATCCTATGTACGACTTCGCTCATCCGATCGAAGACGCTCTTGAAGGAATCACACACTCCCTCTGCTCTCTCGAGTTCGAGTCACACAGACCTCTTTACGACTGGGTAGTAAACAACATTTCCGTTGAGACAAAGCCCCGTCAGATCGAGTTCGCAAGACTTGGTATCACTCACACAGTTCTTTCCAAGAGAAAGCTCCGTGCCATGATCGAAGCAGGAATCGTTACAGGATGGGATGACCCCAGAATGCCCACTCTCTGCGGTCTTAGAAGAAGAGGTTATACACCTGCTTCCATTCACAACTTCAGTGCACGTAACGGCGTTGCAAAGGTTAACTCAGTTGTTGACTTCGCATTCCTTGAATATTGTCTCCGTGAGGACCTTAACGATCACGCACAGAGAGCAATGGCTGTATTAAAGCCCGTTAAGCTCATCATCGACAACTATCCTGAGGGCTCTTATGAGTCATTCGACGTTGAGAATAATCCTAAGGATGAGAACGCCGGCACACGTAAGGTTACTTTCTCCAGAGAGCTCTGGATCGAGTCCGAAGACTTTATGGAAGAACCTGCTCCCAAGTATTTCAGACTCTTCCCCGGCAACGAAGTCCGCTTGAAGTCCGCTTATGTTGTTAAGTGCGTTTCATGCGATCACGATGCAGACGGCAACGTTACTGCAGTTCACTGCACATATGATCCTGAATCCAGAGGCGGCAACACTGCTGACGGCAGAAAGATCAAGTCAACAATCCACTGGGTAGATGCAAACAACTGCGTTGACGGTGAGATCAGACTCTACGACAGACTCTTCACAACAGAGCAGCCTGACCTTGCTGACTGCAACTATCTCGACTTCATCAATCCTGATTCTCTTGAAGTCATCAAGGGCGCAAAGCTTGAGAAGTTCCTTGAGAACACACAGCCTGAAGACAGATTCCAGTTCTTGAGAACCGGTTACTTCTGCGCTGACTCAAAGGATTCATCACCTGAGCACCTCGTCTTCAACAGAGCGGTATCTTTGAAGGACAGCTATAAACCCGAGTAATTCTTTTTTGAATCTTAAAACAAACACCGTCCTAAATCAGGGCGGTGTTTTTCTTTTATGAGTATTTCTCGATTCCTGCCTGCTGGTGCAAGGTTTTACCCAGAAGAGTTATTGCCTGCTTCGGGCAATAGTTTACGCATCTGTAGCACATGGTACACTGGCTGTCTGCAACCGCTTTGCCGTCCACTATCTTAATGTTCTGTGTAGGACAGTTGTTCGCACATATACCGCATCCGGCACACTTATCCGGGTTTATCTTGAGCTTATCCGTATAACCCATTGCCTTGTTATAAAACCAGAGCCTCTGACCGAATAAGCCTGCCATATGAGCCCAGAAAGATAATCCCTCCTGAGGATACTTCCCTTCCTTCATCCGCCTTGCTATTTCCGTAACGCGCTGTTCTGCTTTCTTAACGATCTCCCTGTTCTGCTCCGCAGTCTTTTTCAGAGCCTTACAGTCACCGATCGAGTCTGGCATTATTATCTGGATTCCTCCTGTGATAACCGCACCGTACTTTTTCAGAAGCCTTGCCGCGCAGCCCGTTCCGTCACCGGCGAACAAGCCCATTGTCGTAATAAGGAATATCTTCTTGCCTTTCCACACATTCCGGTTCTTGTTAATAAAATCCCTTACCAGATACGGAATGTTCGAAAACATAGTCGGATAAGCTAAGATCAGTTCATCACCTTCCAATGCCTTCATTGCATCTGCCGATTCGATCGGAGCGCTTATTCCATCCGCTCCGAGTTCATTTAAAAGCAGCGAGACTATATGTCTCGTATTTCCTGTTCCGCTTAAGCAGATCGCATTCATAAGCATCCCTCCAAAAGCATCCTGAATGCTTTCTTAAGATACTCTTCCTTACTCATCTTAAATCTCATTTTGAGATACTCTTCCTTGTCACTGGCCATCGAGATTATTCCTGATATCGAAGACCACATCATGATGACCGCAGGATATATATCGATGTCTTTTCTGACAACGCCTTCCTTAATGCCGCTTCTGATAAAATCAGCGATCGCTTCATTCGTCGCCTCGCCGACATCATAGATCTTCTTATAGATCTCCTGCTCCATATCCATGGAGATCTTTCCCAGCGTTCCTCTATAGATGACCGGATGTTCTTCAAACTTGGCGACGAGCGCAAAGCACAGCTTGTAATAGCGCTCCTCGAAAGTTCCTTCGCCGTCAGCCGCCTTCCTGGCATCCTCAAGCATGAATTCCATGTAACGGCACATAAGCGAATCCCAGATCTCTTCTTTGCTTCTGTAATACGCGTAAACCGTTGCCTTGCTGATGCCTGTGTTGTACGCGATCTCATCGACCGTTGTAGCTTCATATCCCTTGCTCTCGAAAAGCTTCTCTGCAGCATCCATTACCGATTCTTTATAAATGATGATCCTCGTTTTCTTTGACATGCTATCTCTCCATTCCTTGTTTCAAAAATGCTATTTCAATTGTCTAATTTCATACTGACAGTTCAATTCCTGTACTGTTAGTTCAATTATTGTACTATCAGTCTGAAATTAGGTCAAGAAGATGCTGTTTCAAAACAGAAGGCGGATTGCGGCGTTACTGATAAACAAAATAAAAAAGCACCCCTAAGGGTGCCTTCGTTCTCAATTGAAGTAAGAAAATCAATAACCGGCCAGGAACGCTTTCGTTCTCAATTGAAGTAAGAAAATTAATAACCTGCCAGGAATGCTTTGGTTCTCTCCTGCTTGGGATTCGTTACGAGTTCATAAGCAGGACCTTCTTCGACGATTACGCCGCCGTCCATGAAGATGATGCGGTCGGCTACGTCTCTTGCAAAGCTCATCTCGTGGGTAACGATAACCATGGTCATCTTCTCTTTCGCGAGTTCCTTAATGACGTTAAGGACGCCTTTGGTGAGCTCAGGGTCCAATGCGGATGTCGGCTCGTCGAAGAAAATGATCTCAGGGTTTGTGGCAAGCGCTCTTGCGATTGAGACACGCTGCTGCTGGCCGCCTGAAAGATTGCAGGGATAGTCGTTGGCTTTCTGCATGAGGTCCATCTTTTTAAGAAGTCCGTTGCAGACCTTATCTGCCTCTTCCTTGCTCATCTTGTGGACGTGGATAAGAGCTTCTGTGATGTTGCGTCTTACTGAGAAATGCGGAAAGAGATTGAAGTTCTGGAAAACGAGGCCGAACTTTGAGCGGATCTGCTTTTCGAGTTTCTTGTCGCAGTATTGGCCGTCTTCGCAGAGGACGTCGCCGCCGATGGCGATCTTGCCTGCGTCGACCTTTTCGAGAGTTGTGGCGCATCTTAAGAGCGTGGACTTGCCGCCGCCTGAAGGACCGATGACGGCAACGACTTCGCCGCGTCTGACCTCCATGGAAATGCCCTTAAGGACCTCCAGATCTTCGAAGGACTTATAGACTTTACTTATCTCAAGAACAACGTCGCTTTTTTCAGGCATTAGGCTTTCCCCGTTATGAATAGTAGGACATGGATTTCTCCACGCGGTTTAATATCTGTTCGATGATCAGGTTCGTCACGTAGTAGAATGCGCCGGCAACGATGAAAGGAATTACCGATACCTGCGCTGATGCGGCTGCGGATGCCTTGGTGAACATCTCGGTTACCGAGAGGACCTGGGCAAGTGACGTATCCTTAACGAGCGTGATTATCTCGTTGGAAACTGAAGGCAGAACGCGCTTAACGACCTGGGGCAGGATGATCTTGAAGTAGGTCTGCATTTTCGAGAAACCCAAAACGGTCGCAGCTTCATACTGGCCTTTTGACATGGACTGGATGCCGCCTCTGAAGATCTCGGCGAAATATGCCGCGTAGTTCAAAGAGAACGCAACGATGGTCGCGATGAATCTGTAGTTGAACGGACCGATCTGGATGCTTCCGAGATTGATACCGAAGATGTAATAAGGTCCGAAGTAAACCAGCAGGAGCTGGAGCATGAGAGGCGTGCCTCTTAAGATCGAGATATAGAGCTGGAAAATCAAAGATACGATCTTTATCTTGGACATTCTGCCCTTGGATACGAGCAGACCCAGAGGAATCGAGAAGATCAGCGTGAAGAAGAAAATCCCGAACGTGAATTTGAAGCCCTGAAGCAGCTGGATCAATGTCGACTGTATAGCACCCATATCAATACCCCGGCATCATCCACATGACTTTGGTGTCATTGTAATACTTTACCGTCCAGGAAACGGAGTGTTCTTTTTTATTGATCGTGAAATCCCATACAAAACCGTCTTCAGCAGGTCCGTAACTGTATGTCTCAAGAACTTCGCCAAGCTGCTCAACAGCTTCGAAGCGCTGTTCCTCATTCATGTTTTTATAGTAATCGCTCCTGCCGAACGTCTCTAAAACGTTCTTGGCAAAATCAAGCTTAAACTCTTTGGTGTTGGTATCCGGATACATGGACGGAAGAACTGCTATCCTGCATTCATTGATAAACAAAACTGCATCAAACTTTTCAGGTTTGCTTGAAGCGCATCCCGTAAAAAGGATGACTGACAAAGCTGCAACTAAAATTGTAGATAGGATCCGTTTAAACATAGGGATATTTTAGCATAATAAAATAAAAAATGGGGCGTCTCACAAACCCGTGAGATGCCCCTGAAAAAGCGTTAAAAAATTAACTTATTTTCCGATGATCGTAATGTCTGTACCGAACCACTTCTCGGAGATCTTAGCTGTTGTTCCGTCAGCTGCCATCTCTTCAAGAGTCTTCTGGACATCGTCACGGAGAGCTGTGTTTCCGAGAAGGAAACCAACGCCGTACTGCTCTGTAGCAACTGCCTCATCGAGAACTGCGAAGTCCTTGCCTGATGTCTGGATCTCGTAACGTGCAACGATCTCGTCCATAACGATTGCATCAACGCTGCCTACTTCGAGCTCCATCATTGACTGGAGATAAGAATCGAGCTCAACAACTTCACCGAATGTAGCTGTGAGATCCGGATTGTCATTCAAAGCTTCAAGAGCGGAAGAATCCTTCTGAACTGCAACTGTCTTACCTGCAAGATCAGCAAGTGATGTGATGTCTGAACCGTTCTTAACAACTACTACCTGAGCGTTCTCCATGTAAGGATCAGACCATGTGTACTTGTCAGCTCTGTCGTCTGTAATTGTGAAGCCGTTCCAGATGCAGTCGATGTTGCCTGTCTTAAGCTCCTGGTCCTTTGAATCCCAAGCGATAGGCTGAGCTACAAACTCCATACCAAGACGGTTTGCAACTTCCTTAGCGAGGTCCAGATCGAAACCAACATAAGAACCGTCGTCAGCAACGAATCCCATGGGCGGGAATTCCTGGTCGAAACCTACGACGAACTTCTTATCATCCTTCTTGCCGCATCCTGCGATAGCAAGTGCCAAAGTAGCAACTGCCATAACTGATGCTACAACCTTCTTCATAACCATAAAACACTTTCCTCCATTAGTTTCTGGTTTAATTATTTGGTGCCGAAAATACGGTCACCCGCATCTCCCAAACCAGGGAGAATATACGCATTTTCATTGAGCTCTCTGTCAACGTTACCAACATAGATGTCAACGTCGGGATGAGCCTTTGCAAGTCTCTCGATACCAACGGGAGCTGCGATGATGCACATGAACTTGATGTTCTTTCCGCCGTGAGCCTTGATTGAATTGATGGCATCAACAGCCGAACCGCCTGTAGCAAGCATAGGGTCTACTACAAGGATGAGACGCTGATCGATGGGATCAGGAAGCTTGCAGTAGTAATCGTGAGGTTCATGTGTCTCAGGGTCTCTGTAAAGACCGATGTGGCCGACCTTTGCGAGAGGTACGAGAGCCTCAACGCCGGGAACCATTCCGAGACCTGCACGAAGGATCGGAACGATGGCAAGCTTCTTACCGTCGATCATGGGAGTCATTGTTGTCTCGAGAGGTGTCTGGATCTCAACATCCTTGAGAGGAAGATCTCTTAATGCCTCATAACCTTCGAGAGTTGCGATCTCTTCAACGAGCTGTCTGAACTCATGAGTTCCTGTGCTTACGTCTCTTAAAAGTGAGATCTTGTGCTTGATGAGCGGATGCTCCATTACCTGAACGTTCTTAAAATCCTTGTACTGCATATTCGTCTCCTTTTCGCATTGATAAACATGGGACAAATTATCTCTTGGAATATTTTAGTAGAATGATTTTTTAAGTCAACAAATTCGAGTTGCGCACTTCGGAAAATATTACAGATAAAAGTCAAACTGATTACTTGAATTTTGCATAAGAGTGCTATTATTTATCTAGTTTTGCATCCTAAGGAGGGTTTGTTATGGGTAAATCCAATCTTCAGGATGGTGCGGTCTACGACGCGAAAACTCTAGGTGCCGGTCGTGTTATAGTACTCGGTTTCCAACACATGTTCGCCATGTTCGGATCGACTGTCCTCGTCCCTGCTCTCACCGGATTGTCGGTGTCTGCCACACTTCTTTTCGCAGGTTTGGGAACAATTCTTTTCCATCTCCTTTCCAAGAGAAAAGTACCTGCATTCCTCGGTTCTTCTTTCGCTTTCCTCGCCGGCTACTTCGCCATTGCACCCAATGGTGAAAAAGAACTTCTGCCTTATGCCTGCTTCGCAGTTGCGATCGCAGGTCTCGTCTACCTGATCCTGGCAGCACTCATCAAGGCATTCGGCGTCAACAGAGTAATGAAGTTCTTCCCGCCTATCGTTACGGGACCTATCATCGTCGCAATCGGTCTCTGCCTTTCAGGTACGGCAATCAACAGCTGCTCGACTAACTGGCTCGTAGCCGTTGTTGCGATCATCATCATCGTTATCTGCAATATCTGGGGTAAGGGAATGGTCAAGATCACTCCTATCCTCCTCGGTGTTCTGGGAGCTTGCGCTCTCTGCGTAATCCTCACGCTCACAACAGGTCAGACAGTTGACGGTTACTACACCATCATGGGTAACCCCAACCTCCAGCTGTTCTCCGTCGCAAGCATCGAAAACATCAAGAACGCTGCATGGTTCGGTGCACCTTTCCAGTTCAGCGATACAGCTTTCTCGATCTTTACCGGCGGAAACGTCAACACAAGCCTTCTCATCACGGCTATCGTTACCATCGTTCCTATCTCTCTTGCAACTATCGTTGAGCATATCGGCGACATCTCCGCTATCTCTTCAACAGTAGGCACGAACTTCGTTAAGGACCCCGGACTTCACAGAACACTCATGGGTGACGGTCTTGCTACAACGCTCGCTTCACTCTTCGGTGCTCCTGCCAACACAACATACGGTGAGAACACGGGCGTTCTTACACTCTCAAAAGTTTACGATCCGCTCGTAGTTGAGCTTGCTGCTTTCTTCGCAATGCTCTTCTCCGTATCACCTAAGCTCGCAGCTTGCATCTCCGCTATCCCGACACCTGTTGTCGGCGGTATCTCCCTTGTACTCTACGGAATGATCTCCGCTGTTGGTGTAAGAAACGTTGTCGAGAACAAGATCGATTTCAGCAAGGCAAGAAACGTCATCATCGCTGCAATCATCCTCGTCCTTTCAATCGGCGTTACATACAGCGCAGTCGGCTCTATCAAGATCCCGATCGGCAAGAAGTATGTTGACCAGACAGTACAGTATGTTGAAGTAGACGGCGAAAAGTATTACCTCGACGCAGCTGATGCTGTAAGCCTTCCTAGCGACACTATAATAGTCGCTTCCTCTGTAAGTGCGGTCAAGGAAGAGACAACACAGGTTGAAGAGCCTGTCCTCGTTATCTCCCTCTCCGGTCTTGCAGTCGGATCAATCGTAGGTATTGTCCTCAACGCTATCCTTCCGGGCAAGGACTATGTCTTCGAAGACAACACCGACGCGGCTACTTCAAAGTTCAAATCCATGGAACCCGTTGAGCCTGCAGATAAGAAAAAGTCAGGTTCAGGCAATAAAAAGAAGAAGAAATAACTGACAAACATTAACAACAATGAGGGTGTCTCAAACATGAGGCACCCTATTTATTTTCTGAAAATTCAGTTCGTTTTTCAGTTAGTAACTGAACTTTGAACTGAATATTTTTCGAATAGCGCGAAAATTCAGTTTCTTTTTCAGTTAGTAACTGAACTTTGAACTGAATAACTGCGGCAAAAAATCACACAGATAGTCACAGTACACCCTGACGTTTACTATGATTTTTCGAGGTTTGTAAGTTAAAATCACACTAAAAGTCACAGTATACCCTGACATTTTGTGTGATTTTCAGCAAAAGAAAAAATGCTGCGGACAAGAGCCACAGCATTTCAAATCAGAATGAAAAACAATATTAGAAAAGTGCGATCAGGATACCAATACCTGCTGTCTCAAGAACTATAACAACACCTAACAGCAGTGCATACATCTTAAGTTTTGCCAGATTATCAACGGCAACAGCAGGAGCTTTGGTGTCTTTCTTTTCGATGGTATCAACACCGCTCATTGCATCGGCAATGTAGTCGGTCGAAGCGGCAGCGTCTTCTTCAGCAATATAAACGGGCTGCTCAGGTTCATTGATAACGGGAGTCCTTACCCTGCGTCTTACATCAGTTATATCAGTCTCCGGAACGAAGATCTTGCTCTCAACCTTGGGAGCGCCCTTTCTGATTCCGACGACCTTGGGCTTAACTTCGCCCTTTAAGAGCGCCGAATCTTCAAACGGATTCATCGCATTAACGGACTGCTCTGTAAACTCAGGAGAATCAGAATCCTTGATGAATGTCTTCTGCGCTTCATCGTAGTGAACATTAACATCAACCCTGGATTGTCTGGTGATGGGAACATTACGATCGGGATCTAATCTTCCCGGTCGCTCATATAACGGCTTATCGTCACCATTTAAAAAGAATAAGTTGTTGTTGTCTTCGCTCATCGTTGCAAATTATACCATTTTAACGAAACCGTCGTCATCCATCTCCAAAAGCCCCTGTCTGATGCAATAATCAACAGCCCTCTTTCCGAGCTTGTAATTATCAGAATCTTCAGGCGCTCTCGTAAAGCCCAAAGCCTTGCATGTCTCGGTTATCAGGCTCGCATAAGGCATGCCGTACTGTGATACTGCAAGATAGTTTGCAGCACACGCAGCTTCCTGGACGGGAATGTCATAAGCCTTTCTGGGCTTCTCTCCTTCAGCAGGAACTCTGTAGAAGTCCATGACCTTGCCCATCTCGGTTCCGTCTTTCCAGAGGAAGATAACTTCGGAATCGTCATCTTCGGATGCAAGATCGAGTTTCTGCGTCGTGTAGTGAAGCTTAACGTTCTTCTCGATGCTTCTTACAAGATATGTGCAACGCTCACGGAGCTTGGGCGTCATCTTAGCTATGCCCGCAAGCGTGATCAGCTCTTTTGCAAGCACGTCGGAACTGATAGGAGATTCCTGGTCAACTATCGCAATAACGCAGTCCTGAAGATACTTGGTATTGAGAGCATCGCAGAAATCAGCCGCAGTCATTTTCTTCGGCTTCAGATCGGATACTTTGTATACCCTCTCAGGATTTCCGTCAGAAGGACCGCCCTCTAATTCAGTCGTTTTTTTTTGCGTCTGATCTTCAGATGCTTCAGGTTCTTCTGCAGTTGTCTCTTCGGCTTCTGTTTCCTGATCGTAGATTACTACTTTAGGTCCGCCTTCTTCCGGTGCTGCTTCAGCAGTTTCCGTTGTCTCTGCGGGCACATCTTCAGCAGGTGCTTCCTCTACGGGAGCTTCCTCTTCCTTCTGTGAATCGTTTATCAGCTGAATAAGCTTCTCGAAAACCTTATCGGGATTCTCCCACCATTCAAGAGACCAGATCCTTACGATATTCCAACCGAAGCCCTTGAGCATTGAAAGCTGAGATACTTCTCGTGAAGTAGTTGTTCCGGATGCTGCATAAACAGGACCGTCGAGCAGGATACCCAAACAATATGTGCCTTCCTTATCAGGAGATACGACACCGATATCGATCTTGAAGCCGGATTTGCCGACACCCTTGTCTGTGTCATAACCTGCAGCCTTGAATCTTGCGCAGATGTCATCTGCGATACCTGTGAATGCTGCATTTCTGTCGATAAGAGGTGTGCCAGAGTTATCAGAAGAACTACCGGTAGAAGCAATGTCCTGATCCCAGACTGTGCTTCCGCCTGCGTACTGAAGGAATCTCTTGAACGCCCTGACGCCTTCTGATGCAGTCTCGTTGATACGGATCTCTTCAGGTGAGATAGAAGAGAAAACCTTCATCTCGATTCTGGATCTCGTAACTGCTACGTTAAGTCTTCTCCAGCCGCCGTCTCTGTTAAGAGGACCGAAGTTCATTATGAGTTTGCCTGTCTCATCCTTACCGTAACCGACGGAGAACAGGATTACGTCACGCTCATCACCCTGGACGTTTTCGAGGTTCTTAACGAAGATAGGCTCGTCGCTTCCGAATGCCCACTTCTCGAGTTCGGAATCCTTGCTTGCAGCTTCGTCCAAAAGATCTTCAATCAGGGTCTGCTGCTGGATATTGAAAGTAACGACACCGACACTGTACTTCGAGAGTTCAGGATCGTGCGCACGCTTAACTATCTCATCGATAACGGCCTGGGCCTCAACCTTGTTGGTTCTGGTCTTACCTGAATCAAACGTGCCGTCGCAGTCAACCATTGTAACCTTGGATTGTCTGTCATCAGGTGACGGGAACGTGTAAAGTCTGCCGTCGTAGAACGACTTATTGGAGAACGTGATAAGGCTCTCGTGGCGGCTTCTGTAGTGCCAAGCAAGGAACATCTGGGGCATGCTGATCGCAAGGCAGTCATCGAGAATGCTCTCGAGATCTTCAGTCTCAAAATCTTCCTCATCGCCTACCTGTTCAGTGAAGAAAGACGTAGGAGGCATCTGCTTCGGGTCGCCTACGATAACGGCTTCCTTACCTCTTGCGATAACGCCGATTGCCTTACATGTAGGAAGCTGGGATGCCTCGTCGAAAACAACGATATCGAACATTCCGCAGTTATCAGGATCAAGGAACTGCGCGCAAGAAAGAGGGCTCATGAGAACGCAGGGACAAAGCTTCAAGATGAGGTCTCCAATCTGCGTGAACAGGGTTCTGATTGATACTCCCCTGCCGCCCGACTTGATCGCATGCTGCAGGATTCCCAGTGCGGAAGATACATTGGCATCCTTACTGAGGTCAGGAAGATTTTTCGCGATGCGCAAATAGATCTCCTGGCGTGTGAGCTTTTCGAACTCATCAGTGATCTTTGCAAGTTCATCGATTTTCTTCTCGAAAACAAGACCGCTGAAAGATCTCAATACTTCCGAGTTATCGATGAGCATCGAGATGAGCATAGAGCTGTAGCCCTTGCGGAATGCACTAATAATTCCATTGCCGTCTACAACGCCTGAATCATATGCCTTAACAAGATTTGTAACCTTGTAATCAACGCACTTTTCAGCCATGAGATTAAACTGCATTCTGTCTCTCAGATATTCACTGTCATTCAGGAGATCCTGAGCCATCTGCTTCTTGGATTCAAGAAGATCTGCAGAAGGCTCAAACGCACCATACTCGAATCCGTATGTGTTCTTGAGATTCGTGTATGAAGCGCTGTAAGAAGCAGTCTTCGCATTAAACGCGTTAACGGCATCACTCAAGAATGCATCGCCGTTGCCGACAAGCTTTCTTACCATGCCTGTAGGATCGAATGCAGTAAACTCTGCAAATGCAGAATGCGCATTCTCGTTAAGAGTCTCAACATAGTTGATATCAAATCCAGGGAAAGCTGCTCCCGGATTATAAAGCTCACCAAGATAACCTCTTACTGAAGTTATGTAATTGGTAGCATTCTGAACTGAATTCTTATACTCGGTTAGAAGCTTAAATGCCTGCTCAAGAGTCTCTTTATGATTGCCCTTATCGTAAGCCTTAACCTTCTTATAAACGTTGCCTTCAGCCATGCCGCGCACAAGAGCATTCTTAGCCTTTGCGGTCATGAGTTCACTAAGAAGAGCCGCACCGTCAAGATCCAAGAATCCGTCCTGCCAGTCATTGCACAAAGCAGTTCTCTTAGCCAATGCATCCTTGCACGCATAAACTGCATCTCTTAATGAGAGATAAGCGCTCTCTGTATCGTCACAGCAGATAAGTCCCTTAGGAAGATTAAGTGCCTTGAGTTTTGCGATCGATGTGCCTGCATAATTAAGGCCGGCAATTCTTCCGACAGTTCCGGGCTCACCTGCTATTCTGCAGTTGTTATCAGTAAGGAACTTATCAAAGCCTGCAACGCTTGCTGCAAACTCATCGTAAGCTTTGATGAATTCTTCAACGAGTGAAGGAACTTTGCTCTTTGCATCCTGTGAATATGAAGATGCTTTTACGAACGGAAGTTTGCCGTTGAGGTTACCTGAAGATGCGACGAGTTCTCCCAATGAAGATTCAATATCCTTGAACTTCTGGTCATTAAGATCACTAATGAAACCTTCATCAAACTTACCGCAGTCAGGCGCTTCCTGGTTGGATGCATAAACGTTAATGAGCTCATAAAGAGTCATGCCGCAAGATTGAGGCGCATGGAGTTCGTCAACATATTTGTCGAGTTCTTTTCGCTTTGCGACGATATCTTCCAAAGACTTCTCATAATCGCCGTCGACCTGTGTCTTAAGCCTTACTTCACTTGCTGTTTTAAGCTGATCAAGAACATAACTCTTACGGATCTTATTTGAGTGAAGTTCAAGACAGAACGGTGCGATTCCGATCTTCTCGAGACGCTTATAAACGACATCAAGAGCAGCCTTTTTCTCGGCAGCGAAAAGCACCTTCTTGTTGTTAGCAAGACAGTTAGCGATTATAGACGTAATCGTCTGTGACTTACCGGTTCCCGGAGGGCCGTGGAGAACAAAGCTTGCACCCTCACCTGCACGCTTGATCGCTGCAAGCTGTGAGCTGTCTGCAACGATGGGAAGGAACACGTCTTCTTCAGGCACTTTGCCTGTAGCAGTCATATCTTCGTATTCCCACTCGAGTCCGCCATTGATAAGGCTCTTAACGATCTTATTTCTTGCAATCTCATCTCTGTGGCTGTGCATGTCATTCCACATAACAAACTGTGAGAATGAGAACAGACCGAGCACGCATGACTCAACGATTTCCCAGTCCTTAAGTGAGCTTACTGCTTCCTTAACCTTTGCGAAGACAGCATTAACATCAACACCGCTTTCGTCAGTGGGAAGTTCCTTGCTGAATGAATCGAATTCGATCTTGAAGTCCTGTCTTAATTTCTCAGAGACGGTAACGTTGAACTGGACGTCCTCATCTCTTCTTCTCATCGTATACTTGATGCCGAACTTCTTAACGAGTTCAACAGGGATCAAAAGGATAGGCGCATAACACGGATCTTTTCTGTCTTTCTCATACCACTTCAAAAATCCGCATGCGAGGAACAAAGTGTTGGCACCGTTCTCTTCCATTGAAGTCTTGGCGCCTCTGTAAAGTGTCTTGATGTTCTTATCAAGGACGGCATTAGTAAGAGAAGAAACCAGAGTTCCCTTCTCATATTTCTTATCGATGAATTCTTTAAATTCGGTAATGTCTGCAAGATCTTCGATGGAATAATCCTTTGCAGGAACGCCCTTGATCTTCTTGCTTTCTTTGGCAGGTTCTTTAGCAACTTCAGCGTCAGGAGCTGCCTCTGCTACTGCATCGGGTGCTGCTACAGGTGCAACTTCGGGTGCAGCTACAGGTGCAACTTCGGGTGCTGCTATAGGAGCAGCCTCAGGAGCAGCTTCCTGGACAGGCTTTTCTTCTGCAGTTTCTTGAGCAGGTTCTGTACCTTCAGCAGGAGCTGCCGTATCAGCGGCATCCTTTGATTCAGGTTCTTGCGAAGCGGTCTCCTCTTCTTCTGGCTCTTCATCTTCGCCTCTGGAAATTATGGTGAAATTCTTATCCTGTGCGATCAGGTCTTCAATGTTTGCGCAGCCGGGCACAAACAAAGGAATCGAAGAACCTTTTATCCTCAGGTTAAGAAGTGAATTACGTGTACTTAAATCAAGGAGTTTTCGCTCCCATAAGTCGAATTTGACTTTGCTTCTCTCAAGATTGAGTTCACCCATAAGTGATTCCTCCTGATAAGGCTTTTATCAAATAATTGTAACAAATTATCGCGTTTTTGTAAGCGTGCGGAATTTAATCTCAGAATAATAAAACCCACATTTTTAAGTGGTTTTCTTTACCAGATAGAACTCACCAAGAGTTCCGTCTGTAAGCTCGGCATAGATTACTTTTCTGTCGCCTGCCAATTCTGTTATTGTCTGGTTAGGATCAAGGTTATCGCCTTCAAGCCAGTACTCATCTGTGCCGATGAAAACAATGACATACTCCTCATTATCAAGGCACTCGCCGAATACATCAGTCTTTTCGATGGCTTCATAAGTAGTAAGATACACATCATTGAAATTCAGGATCTTCATGAAGTTTCCGACAGGAATTGAAGATGTTCTCTCGTGACCGGTGCAGATCATGATCAGCTTGTAATCTGAATATTTCTCGGTGATCTCATTCTTTTCGGCTTTTTCAATAAACAGATACGGTGTGAGCTTGTTAAACACGCCCATATAGCAGAACGTCAGAGAATAAGCGGCGCACAATCCGATGATGATGCCTCTTAATAACGGCTTTTGTCCTGCCGTATATTTATCGAAGAAACATCCGACAAATACATAAATCAGCGGAACTATAAAGTAGACGTATCTGAGATAAACATACTCACCGCCGACCCATGCGACAGTAAGGAATGTCAGCGCGAAAACGCCCAAGATCCAAAGAGCTTCCTTGGACGGCTTAAGTACTGATTTACCGTTCTTTATAAGTGAAAGAACCAGAACAATAACCATCAGGCATGCAATTCCGATGCAAACCTTATTGCCGAAGTCTTCGTAGGCAAAACTGTCGATCAGTTCCTCTGTAAGATTCTTGATCTGTCTTAAGTGAAGTCTTACATCAAAAAGGCTGCCTGTAACTTCAGCACCGACGTTGTTTGTAGATGTTCCAAACGCCTGTGAGAGAATGCTCGGGTACGTTACATAGACCATGCCGACGGCTACGAGCGAACCGATTCCGTAGATCAGCATGTGCTTGATATCCTTCTTTTTGATGAGATAGATAACGAACAGCAATACTCCCCAGAAGCACAAAACAAGCGAGTAATAATGCGTCATGGCGCCCAGATAGATTATCAGCCAGGCAAATATCATGCGTCTGATGTTAGCGCCCTTTTTAAGCATAAGGACCGTGCAATAACAGAAGGCCATGGCGAAAAACGACAGTTGCGCATACATTCTGATAAAAGATGCAATCTCCATTGCTATCGGCGATATTCCGTATACAAGTACCGGCAGGAACTGGAGCCACTCGGATGTTATCATCTTCCTGGAAATGCCGTAGATCATGAGATCAACGCCGACCATGAAAAGCAGGTTTACAAATAATCCAATCCACTTGCTGAACTGGTTCGGGAAAAGAGAACTTACCGTATGAATTACGCAGTAATAAAGCGGCGGATGCGCATCTAAAGAATTGTTATAGAAGACTTTGTCATACGCGAACTTTTCGCCATCCTGTACAGAAACATATTCACTGAACTCACCGCCCGAAAACCATTGGTCCCACTTGGAATCATCATAAGCAACGCGGTCAACGTCATAGCTGTTGGACAGCATATATGTATAGATCTCATCGACATGATATTCCTTTTTGTCCATGCCGATCTTAATGAAAGCCGTAAGCTGAAGAGCAATAATGAACGTCAGAACAAGAACCCTGATTACAGGATTCATTTTGGTTCTTACCGGGTTCTTAATTTGTTCTGAAGAACTCAAGGTCATTTCTTACTCCGGATCTAAGCAGTCTTAAAAACGCTATTTATAATAGCATAAACCTACTGCTATCAATGAATACTTGCCTTATTTCGCGTTAAGCTTTTTTCTTAATTCCTTGTAATCCGGAACTATGGAGCCTACGACATTCCAGAAGTCAGCCGAGTGATTGGGCACGATAAAGTGGGCAAATTCGTGGACGACGACATATCTTATGAGCTCCCTTTCCTTCTCGAAAAGCCTGTAGCTGAACTTCAACTCTCCCCTCTTGGCAAAGCACTCGCCCCAGAAAGACTTGTAGTCACCGAGCGTAATCTTCTTAGGCATGGGGACGCCGCGCTTTTCGAACAAGGGATACATCTCGTTGCAAAGGTCGACGATAAGACTTCTGATGCAGCGCCTTCTCCACTTCTCGTAGGTCATGTATTTGGTGCGGTAGTCTTCTGTGTTGGTAACTTCGAGAGTAATTATGCCGTCTTCGGCATGGCAGGAGTTTTTCGAAGCCCGGACAACCTTCAAAGTACAGGGCGACCCAAGCACCATGAAGATCTCACCGTCAACATACTGACGCGAAAGACTCTTGGTCTTCTCTTCATTAACGACGTTGTCGATGGCGTTGAGGAGATAATCCTGCTTGGAAATAATGAAAGCAACTGCCTCGTCAGTCTTGGCATAGTACGGCAGCGAGCAATACAAAGTACCGTCTCGCCTTACGCGGACGTTGATGTTTCTGACTCTTTTGCGTTCGAATTCGATGCCGACTTCCCGGTTGCCGAGAATCAATTTGCGGAACGACATATGGTTCCTTTAGTTATTGGACTTGATCAACTTATCGAAGTTCTTGCCGTTAACGTCATACATTGTGTGACCGAGCTCGGCAAGGCGGCTCTCGATATGTTCCTGCTCCTTGGGACGCTTGATCTTAAGCGTCGTTGTCTTGATCATGTCTTCTTCGGAGAAGACATAGTTACGTACTATCTTGTACTGAGGCATCTTGTGGTTAGCCTCATGCATCTTATCGTTGAGATATGTCTCGATCTGGCTGTCGTCAGCTTCTGTTGCAAGGCCGAGCTCAGCGCCGATTACCTTACGGTTGATGAGGAGCTTAGCGCAGATGTCGATTGCTTCACGGTCATTCTTGTTGCCCCAGACGAATGCCTCGGATACACCCTTGATCTCGGTAATGACTGCCTCGATCTCTTCAGGGAATGCCTTCTTACCGTTTGTAAGAACGATCATGGACTTAACACGGCCCGTAATGTGGATGGAACCTGTCTTGTCGATATAACCCATGTCGCCTGTATGGAACCAGCCCTCTTCGTCGATGGCTTCCTTTGTAGCTTCATCATTCTCGTAGTAACCGAGCATGACGCAATCGGACTTTGTAAGGATCTCACCTACTGCCTTAGGTCCTGTGCCTTCAGCATCTATGGCAACCGTAATGCCTGCCATCGGGCGTCCTACTGAACCGTGAACGTCGCAAACCTCAGTATTAACGGAGATAACCGGTGATGTCTCGGTAAGTCCGTAACCCATATAGAACTGGAGACCGAAGTCTGTGAATGCGTCGATATACTTCTTGTCGATTCCGGCACCGCCGATGACGATCATACGGAAGTTGCCGCCGAGCTTATCAAGGATATCCTTGAATACGTTGCGTCTTACGTCGATACCGCACTTCTTAAGGAATCTGGTAACAGGTCTTGCGATCGCAATGATCCTTTCCTTGCCCGAAGCCTTGATACCGTCTTCGATCTTCTCGTAGATGTTCTCGAAAAGAAGCGGAACGGAAATACATACATCCGGCTTCCACTCTTCCATGTTCTTGACGATGTATCTCAAGCCGTCGCACATACAGATGCACGCACCGCAGGAGAGGATGAAGAAGTCGCATGTATTTTCGAAAGTATGATGCAAAGGCAGGATTGAGAACGCTCTGTCTCCCCTTCTTACATCAAGTGTCTGTGAAATCGCATATACGTTTGAAACGATATTCTTGTGAGAGAGCAAAACGCCCTTACTCATTGAAGTCGTTCCCGAAGTAAAGAGAATGATCTTAGCTGCTTCAGTATCGATCGGAGTATCCATGAACTTGGTATCTCCGGCCTCAAGGTACTTATTACCCTCTTTAATGAGGTCATAGATATCAGCGAAACGGTCATCGTCCTCAGGCCATGTATCGTCCTTCGTCTTACCGGAAAGACCATCCTTATAGAAAATAACGAACTTATTAAGCGGAATGTCGAGCTCGCCTGACTTGATCTTCTCAGCGATGGAAAGCATCATCTTGTGATGTCTGTGATGGTAGAAAATAAGGCGTGATCTTGATCTTACAAGGAGCTGGATGAGCTCGTCTTCAGGAAGCGCTCTGTCCAAAGGCACGCCAACGGCATTAGATGACAGGATCGCATTATAAGAAACGAACCACTCGTAAGCATTCTCACCTACTACGGCAAGACGCTCACCTGCATATTCACTGTTAAGGATATAAGTTCCAAGACCCTTGATATCGTTCCCGTACTCGAAAAAGCTTCTGTGAACCTCGGAAAGCTTCGGGGAACGTCTGAAGATAAAAGCATCAAGTTCGGAGTACTTTGCACAGGTTTGAACAACCAGATCTCTTAAGTCATTAAACTTCTCAGCTGTAAAGACAGGCGTACCCTGTACAGGATTCATACTATTACCTCCACCGTCCATGCACCCCACTTTTCGTGAAAGCATGAATAACTAAAAAAATATATCATACTTGATAACAAAAACGCAATAATTCGCTAAATTACTATTTATGAGTATAATATGTGCGTATTTAAGACAGAAACTATTCAGGAGATTATATGTCTGAAGAGAATATTAAGACCGAAGATACTGTAAAACAGGCCTCTGAGCCTGCCATGTCAAAAGCAGATCACCATAAGCATCTGGACGAGAAGTATCCTACCAAAAGAGGTTTTTGGGACGTAGTAGCCAAAAACGGATTCCTCATCCTGACCCACATCCTCTGCGACATGAAATGTATCGGCAGAGAGAATTTCCCCAAGCAGAACCCCTACGTTGTCGCATCCAACCACCAGAGTTACCCCGACGGCGTTCTTATCATCGACTATCTCCCTAAGGGACACTTCAAATACATGTGCTGCCTTGCAGCTTCCGACCTTGAGACCAACCACGGCAAACTCGGCCGTCTCATCATGAGAGTCGGCAGAGGCATCGCAGTCGACCGCTACGGCAACCCCGTCAGAGGTCTCATCAAGGCCAAGAAAGAAGTCGAGAAAGGCAACATCTGCTTCGTCTTCCCTGAAGGCACCCGTTCCCACACCGGCAAGCTCGCCGAGATGAAGGACGGCGCCGCTTATCTCGCCATCAAGGCCGGCGTTCCCATGGTTCCAGTCTACATCGCAGGCGCTTACCAGATCTGGCCCAGAACATCCAAGAAGCCCCACCCGCTCAACGGTCTCCACCGCCGCAAGATCAGAATCTACGTCGGCGAGCCCCTCCACGGCGAAGACTTCGACAACGACGCTCACAAGATGACCGAAGCCCTCTCCGCCTGGATGCACCAGCAGGAAGACCTCCACTGGGATCCCGAGACAAACTACGAGTCGAAGTAAGGTTAGTTATTAAAGCTTATTCAATACCGACTAAAATGCCTGAAATGGTAATTTAGTCGGTATTTTTTTTGCGCGTGTGCGCCGCGAACCGACTAAATCTCTCTTTTTGAATGTTTAGTCGGTAGTTTGCCGGCTTTCTCGAGGTGTTTTCTTCGTTTAGAACCGACTAAACCCTTAAAATCTTCAGTTTAGTCGGTTGTAAACGGTTGTTTTCGCGTCTTTCGAAGCCAAAATTACCGACTAAAACTAGAAAATAAACAATTTAGTCGGTTGCAAACGGCTTATACTGCCTCTTCTGATGAAAAAAATACCGACTAAAACTCGAAAATAATAACTTTAGTCGGTAAATACCGTCCCAAACGCGAAAATCCCAATTGGGACGGTATCCCACACAACTCCCACTCAAACAAATACCGTCCCAAACGGCAAAACTCCATTTGGGACGGTACGGACAAACAAAACAACAAATAAATCTATCAGCTATACAACCCGCCCAGATACTCCGTAGCGAACTGGATCTTTGTCGGGTTGAAGACATCCCTGCTCTCTTCGGTCGGATAGATGAAGAACGTGTCGTCGTAGGTGGACAAGGTGACGCAGGGGCCGAACTTGCCGCGGTAATCGTATTCGGTGTGGAGCGATACCATTGACTTGGCCGGGAACTTCAATGTCTCGTGCTTTTCGGACCTGTAATTGTCGAACTCCAGAGAGAAGCCTTCGTTATCCTGGATCAACCTGCCGACGCCGCAGTCGACAAAGTTTACGGAATTAGGCAATGCCTCTACCCTTACCGGGATATCCAGCTTATAACGGCCTTCCCTAATCTCTTCGTGGACAAAGCCTCTCTGCCACTCGTACCAGTCAGGAATGTGGATGACTTCGCCGGTTAACGAATGAAGCTGACCAAGCTCATCCATCTCGTAAGTGTCGCCGCAGTGCTTGCAGCAGATTTTGTTGCCGTAGGAAGTCATGGCGAAATCCTTGCCGCACTTTCTGCACTTGTACAACGGGAAATGAAGGCCTTCTGCTCTCCACTCGTCGTCGATGACGATCTTGTTTTCGAGCTGGTACTTGTATTCGTCGTAAGTGAGTTCTTTGGAGATGCGCTCGAGAATCTCATCAACGGAGAGCTTACCAACCTCATCAGCAGTTACCACGCACTTAAGGTCGGCGTGAAGCCTTGCGCCTTTGCGTTCCTTGAGGTTCCAGATGGGCTGCTGGAGATAGTTGCCCTGCATGTTGAGAGTTACGACGGGTACCTTGAGCATCTTGGCAAGCTTGGCGATGGAAGGCGTCAGGTGCGAGTTGGTGCCGACGTTCGCGTATCTTGCTTCAGGATAGATGACCATGATGTCGCCACGCTTGATTACCCTGGCGATGTTGCGGATCAGGGACTGGTCGTTGATGAACTTACGGGTGCCGAGGCAGCCTGCCTGGCGGTATATCCATTCGCCGAAGTTTTCGAAGCCTTCAAGCTCTGAAATGTAGTTAGCACGGTAAGGCTTTAGAGCCAGCGGAGTTACATAGAAATCCATAAAGGAGTTATGAGATCCGTATACCAGGAACGGCGGCTTGATGCCTTCCATGTTGTGCTTGTCGATCTTGAGCTTATAAGGAGATACGGTCATCTTGCAAAGGAGCCACATCAGAGGCAGGAAAAAGAGATTCTGCCTGGGCGGTACCTTTGCCCTGTCAAAAGGTCGCTTGTCAGGGCTTGCGTATGTATCTCTTCTTATGTAACGGCGGATGCCGGGAATCTTGCTGAGGAGCAGATAAAGAACGCCCGTAAAGATAAAGGATGCCAGCGTAGGTGTCAGCATGAACAGTATCTTGTTGTGAACGATTCCCTGGATAGGATCGTAAATAACAAGCGTGAATCCGAAGCCAAGCGCAAGGCAGATGATGCCTACGATATTAAAGCCCTTGGAATACTGGTAAGCATTGTGGCCGGGCAATTCATATGCACTCTTAAGATCGAGCTTCTGTTTTCTGATAAGGAAGAAGTCCACGAAAAGCAGTGCCGCGAGAGGAGCATAAACGCATGCGCCGATAGTAAGGAAGCTGCCGAAGTATTCGGTGATCTTGCCCCATACGCAGAGGAGCGCAACGTACACACCCAACACAAGAACAAGAGTCTTATATGAGATCTTCTTGAATGTTGATTTGAGCATTACGCCGTATATGTAAGAGCCGACAGCCTGTGTTCCGATGTTTGCAAAAGCAACGAGGAGCAAAGAAGACAGACCAAGGATCGGTGCTGACAATGTAGCCATCATGAGAGTAGGATCGTCTACCATCTGACCTGTTACATACTGCATTGCGATTGCCATGACTGCGCCGACTACTACGAAGAAAGAGCCTGCTGCACCCTGTCCGAGAACGCCTGCGTAGTAACCCGATTTCTCAGATTTACAAAGACGCGGAACTTCCGCCATGCCTCCGACGAGCGTTATAACAAACGCGAAGTTCGCTTCGATCGTAAGAACGTAATTGACCGTCTTGTCTGCATCGCCTGCAAGCTCTGGCTGGTAGTTCCAGATAACATCCATAGGTACGGATGTGAAGCCTACTACGACTACTGCCACGCCGACCAATAACAATAAAGGAACGAGTATACGTGTTGTCCATGTGATAGTGCCGACGCCGCGCAAAGCGATGATGGTGCCAACGACTACGCACGATAAACTCAGTACGAGGTGTGCCCCGTTAAACAGCTGTATTCCGAACAGTCCAAGAAGGTTTTCCATCGAGTCTGCGAAAAGTTCGCAACACACTGCGTACCAGGGGAAGTTTACGAGGATGATTATTATCGTAACTATCTTGTTGCCCTTGGGTCCGAACACGCTTCGAAGCCATATCCAGATATCGATACCGTATCTTACCGACAAGATTACCGGAAGCTGGTATACCATCAGCATGAATATTGCTGCGAGGAATGCTCCGATCAGGAGCTGTTTAAAACCGACTAATGTTGCGAGATAAGAGCCCTGGGTGTAACTCCATGTGGCGATGCAGTATCCCGATAAGACGAGAAGCGCATCCATGAATCCGTATTTTCGCTCTTTGGGGAGAACGGGTAAAGTACCGCAGTAAACCTCGTTCTCGATTTCTTTGTTGACATCATGTTTATGACTCACAGAAAGAACCCTCCTATTATTCCAAGAAGAGATACTACTGTTATTACTGCCGCAATGATGTAGTCTTTCTTTGTCATGCGGGGAATCGTGTTCTGCTTCTCCGCTTTGAGGATCTCGTCGATCCTCGACTCAATTTCATTTTCGCTATTCATAAATATCTCCGCGTTAAAATTGTTGAGGCTGCCTTATTATATCAAGACAGCCTCAAAACCTATCCCTATCCCAAAAACTTACTGATGATTATTTAATTAAGTTCCAAGGTCCTGGACTTCTTCCGTGACCTGGTTGATAGCGCCCTGCCAATCGTATTCCATAGCCTTGCCACCAAGCTTGACAGCGAACAGAACAATCGTAATAATGCCCAGAAAGCAAGCCAGAAAAAGGGCAATTCCACCTGTGATCAATAATTTAATATCTTTCTTTTCCATTGTTTAGTCCTCCCCTAAGCCGTAATTCCATACGTTCTTGTTCCATCTGATGTAAGACTTCAGGCCCTTGATGTAGTACTTGATGCCGAGGACCAGTAACATAACAAGGAAGACTGCGACACAGATCATTGTAAGGATCAGGAAAATGAAAGGTACGATGAACTCTGTGAGTACGCCGGTGATCAAGCCTGCAACGATAAGTCCGATAAATGCGAGATCAGCTGCGAGACAGCAGAATGCTGCGATGATCGCGAAAAGAAGGATTAGCCAGCACTCGATGCCTACGAAAGCGTTGAAAATAATTACGAAGATCCTGCCTCTTCCGTCAGGTCCCTTGAAGTTATCGGACATCTTTCGCTTCTTCATGATCTGATTGAGCTTAACGCCGTCCTTGAATTCAGCTGCGAGTTCCTTGGGATCACCAAGGCTTGCAGCGATCTCGTCTTCGCTTCTGCCTAAACTTATACCTTCATCAAAATGCTCTTCAATAGATTGGATGATGTCTTTTACATCACCATAGGGCATGTGCCCCAATTCATTGGTGAGCTTTGTAACATATTCCGTTTTATTCATCGGCTTTTCCTCCAGTCTCCTTGCTGAGAATATCATTCACTTCCCCGCAGAACTTAATCCACTCATCCCGTTCGGCATTTAGTTTGTTACGGCCGGCTTCGGTGATGTGATAGTATTTACGCGGCGGCCCGTTCTGAGATTCCTGCAGGTAAGTTGATACCACACCTTCAGAAGCAAGCTTTCGCAGTATCGGATACACAGTGCCGTCTGCTACTTCGACTTTACGTGCAAGATTGCCTGCGAGGTCGTAACCGTAACTGTCACCCTTCTCAAGCAAAGCCAGCACGCACAAATCGAGAATGCCCTTCTTGATTTGGCTGTTCATTGGCAATACCCCTTTCATTCCGATTTGACGGGCTATGGGGCGCCCCCTATTCCTTAGCGCCCCGCCGTCACTACCATTTATAGCACACTACTGTTTATTGTTCAATACTAAATCTTAAACAATTCCGTTTGCCTTAAAATTCACTCATTTCAATACGTTTTGTCTATTAAATAAAGAATGTTATTATCTTCCTTGACGGAGGAATATATGAGTCAGCAGGACGAACTTTCCAAATTCAAACAGATCATTTCCAAGCTTCCTGAAGACAAGAGGAAGTTTCTGTATAAGCGCCTTCAGTCCTTACCGCCTGATGAGCGCGAAAACTATATCGCAGAGTTTAATAAGAAATACTATATAGAAGAAAAGAAAGAGAAAGAGCCCAAGAACGGCGTACAGAGTATCGTACTTGGTATCCTCATCGCTCTCTTCGTTGTAGGTGTCTGTTATTTCATTTACGCATTTAATAAACCGGCATTAGACAGCAAGTTTAACGAGATGTTCGGCATGCCGCCTTCAGAGACTTTTGATACTACACCCGACGGCAGTAACATCGCGGGAGAAGAGCCCATGCACTTCCCTACCGAGACACCCACTCCCGTTCCGGCTACGCCCACACCTACTCCGGTTCCGCTCGCAGATGACCACCCTGATCTTACAGGCCTGGTTATCGTAATCGACCCCGGTCACCAGCAGGAAGCTGATACCGAACTTGAGGAATCAATACCCGGCACGACAGCCGAAAAGGAGCGCGCCACATCAGGCGCAGTCGGCGTTAACAGCGGAGCAAAAGAATACGAACTCACTCTTGAATACGCGATGGTACTTAAGAGCTATCTCGAAGGATGCGGCGCTGAAGTAATCCTCACGAGAACCGAGAACGATGTCGACATCTCTAACATCGAGAGAGCCCAGATTGCAATAGATAACAATGCGGATTATTTCATCAGGATTCATGCTGACGCAGCACCCGACAGCGAGATAAGCGGAGTCAAAGTATATGTTCCATCAACGGGAAGTTATTCTTCAAGCATCGCTTCATCAGGTGAAGATCTTGCAGATGCGGTTGCTGATGCTATCGGTCTTCCCTCTCTCGGATCTGTCCAGTCCAACATGTACACGGGACTTAATCACGCTGATTCTATCAAGTCTTATCAGATCGTCGTAGGCTATCTTTCAAACAGCGATGACGATTCTGTTTTAAACCGTGTAGACACGCCTTACAGCTTTGCCGTAGCCGTTGCAAATTTCCTTGGAGAGTAATTTGTTAACTTTGAGTTTTCGCGATTGAAAATACAAAAAGTTTGATATATTAGATTTATCGAGGCAAACAATATTTTCGAGGAGGTAAGTTATTATGACGGACTACGATTCCTTCAACATGAAGGATATGGCGAAGCTCAAGAATGTCAATGAGGCAGATGCGCTTCTGAACGATATGAAGGGTGGTTCCAAGGACGGCGAGATCAAGAGCGAATACAAGGCCCTCAAGGAAGTTGAAGAACTCAAGAGAATGGTCGAAAAGCAGTCTTGTCTCATTCACGCATTCTGGATAATGCTTAAGGAAAAAGGCTATACAAACGAAGAGTTCGATAAAGCATTAACTGAGGCAGCTCTTCTCGTTAACAGAAAAGATTATAAGAACGTAAAGACATGTCCTAACTGCGGCAAGGGTCTCCAGAAAATGGAGAATAAACTCTTCACTTCAAAGTGCTACTACTGCGGTCTTGAAGTCCTTAATAATCCTTACAAGAAGTACGACGGACTTGATCCGTACAATACAGGCTATTCTGAACCTGAAGAAGAACCTGCTCCCTACATCTCCGATGATGAGGCAGATGCTCAGGAACTCAAGGAAACTCAGGATATCATCAGCCAGAGCTTTGAGCCCTACGATGTTTCAAAGGACTTGAACTTCGACGAAGAGACTTGATTTTAACCGCACAGTCTGTATAATCACGCGTAAGCTTAATTGCTTCGGTCGCATGTTGTCGTGACCGGAGCAATTTCTTTCAGATCTGGGGATGCACTGGTTTCGACGGGGCTTCTGAGGTCGGGAAAGCGGGTAGAGGATCCTCGTTGGCCTCTTTAATAAACGAGGAATTGCAAGTAATTGCAGACAACACAGAGCTCGTAGCAGCCTAAGGCTACCGTCCTCCCGCCTATCTTCTCGCGGGAGTGTACGTACACCGAAGACCTCGCCTGAGAGAGGTTAAGCAGGCAGTCCTACCGGTTAAGCTTTGCGCCGGATAGCGACTTTAATCTTTATGAAGCTACAGGAACCGCAATCTGTCAGCAGATGACGCGGGAATTGGAATAATTCAACTACTGACTGCACCCGGAGATTGTCCCGGAGGAAGAGGTTTCGGACAGGAGTTCGATTCTCCTCATCTCCACCAATTACGAAAAATAGAACCTTCTGCAACATAAGGACAGTTCGCTTACGCGAAACTGGTTGCAGAAGGTTTTATTCTTATCCGTCAAGAATTAATTCTGTCCTAATAATTCAATTGTTCATTTGTTTTCTAAGGATATAATTTACTTAATCATCTTTGGGAAATACAAAACACCAGATAATTCTCTTTTTTCTTATTTCATTTCAATCGCAGCTTATTCAGTTTTGCATTTCCAAAATCACACAACATTTATAGAAGCATTGATAACACGTATTTATACGTGTACAATAATATTGAAGCTTCTGAAAGGAGTAGCAATGAAGATCTCAGAAATGAAGAAGCTTCTCAAAAAGAACGGCTGCTTTTATGTAAGAGAACTGAATGGTCACGAAGACTGGTACTCACCTATTACAAAAAAGCATTTTCCTATACCAAGACACAATTCGCAGGAACTTGGAACAGGAATCGAAAACGCAATCAAAAAACAGGCAGGAATTAAGTAAACATCCGGAAAGGAATTATCATGAAAAATAATAGATCATCAATATATGCATATCCGGCCATCTTCACACCAGAAAAAGAAGGCGGCTTCTTTATTCATTTTCCTGACATCGATAATTGCTTCACATGCGGCAATACTATCGAAGAAGGTTTGATGATGGCCAAAGATGCATTAGCATTAATGGTTTATACAAATTATGAAGAAACAGATATGCCCGTCCCTTCGAGCACACCCATAAACGAACTTAAACTTAAGAAGAATGAGTTTGCAACTTATATCGCATGCGATACTGCAGAATGCAGAAGGAAGTTTGGTTCCAAGGCAGTAAAAAAGACTCTTACAATACCTGAGTGGCTTAACGATGCAGCAATGAAAGAAAACATTAATTTCTCTCAGGTTTTGCAAGATGCTTTAAAAGAAAAACTTAATGTCAGTTAAAACTAAACGGCGATCGGATTGTTCCTGTCGCCATTTAATCTATTCAATATAGCACTTCCCTTCTACCCTTCCATCTGTTTTTCACAGGTTAGACGGATAGTAACACAAAACGTTACAACTTTTTCAAACTGAATTAATTGCCTTGATTGCTCCTGAACAGTGGATCCTTACAACACGGTTCTCATCAGTCTCAGAAATCCTCTTAAGTTCCTGTTCATAGGGTTTTACAAACAAAGGCCTGCGCTTACCCAAAACGCGGAAAATTACAGGTGCTTCTCCCTGAAATGCAGCCTTATTTGCCTGACTGGTCTGCCCTGCTGCTTACGGACAGCAAAATAAAACCTCCTGCAAATATTGCAGGAGGTCAGGAGAATACATTAAACCCAAATTCTTACAGTGGTATCAATTACATTTTAGCGAGTATCTGAATTGCTCTCTGTGCATACTTGGCAACATAATCCTTAAGCTCAGCCAAGGTATATTCTGAATACTTCTCATAAAGATAACCGGGAAGATTCTCGACTGCCCAATTGATTGCTTCCTGAACGTTATTCTTTACCATGTCTTTCAAAGCATCGATTCCGGGATAAAGCTTAAGCAGTTCTACAAGATCCTTAATCGGAATATCCGCTATGCCAAGTCCGGATCCACCGGTAACATCGTCCAACTCTTCAACGTTTAATTCCAAGTCTTTATCTGTCATAGTTATTTCCTCCTGGTCTTTTAGCTTATGGATTAAGTTTAACCCAGGCATGTCAACTCATGATTAACGATTGATTTCTTTTATGTAAATTGAACAGACTTTGCTTTTGTAGGCAAACAGGTGCTTGAATACCCTATTTTTGATATAATTGCCATATACTTGTAATATTTTTAATATAAGGCTGACATTTTCGTGCTCTAGGGGGAAAGCATTATGAACAAGAAAACAATAGCTATAATTGCAGGTTCAGCAGTAGCTTTGATTGCGGTTGCCGTTACAATCTTCTTCTTGATTCCTAAAGATAAATCCTACAGACTCCTGAAACTTTTTGAGTTCAGCGGATCCGGTACGGTAACAAGGGAAAGCAAAGGCGCCATTACTCCTTATGCAAACATGGTCCTGGAAAGCGGAGATACGGTATCTCTTGACAGCGGTGTCATGACGATCCAGGCAGACGACGATAAGTTCATTCATCTGGACCAGAATACAACCATTCAGCTTGTTGCAACCGGCTCAAGTGCCAACAGCAAGACTTCAATCCAGCTCCTCGAAGGCGGCATTACGAGCGACATCAGAAACAAGCTCTCCGCTGAATCAACATACGAAGTTAATACCCCTAATTCAGCGATGTCAGTCAGAGGTACGGTTTTCTACACATATGTATATGAGATCGACGGCGTTAAGTACACGAGAACATGCTGCTTCGAAGGTGAAGTAGTATCAAGACTCGTGTATAAGAACGGTACATATTCCGTCGAACAGGTATCAGTCCCTAAGGGTAAGGAAGTAATCATCTACGAAGACGGAACTACTACTGATTACCTTTATGACGAGCCCCAGGACATTGACTATAACACTATTCCTGAAGAAGTACTTTTAGACCTCAGGAATCACATTGACACCCAGGGTGAAGACTTATCCATTACAAGTGATGAAATCACACGTATTTTGGAAGGTCCTTACTACGTAACATTCACATACAAGGGACAGGAATTCGGAACACAGATCGTTGACAAGGGCCAGCTCGCGCAGATTCCTGCACTCTCCCCTTCTGAAACAGGCAATTGGGACTTCGATTTTAAGACGCCCATTGACCGCGATGTAACGATCGAATGGAAAGGATAATTGGGGGTAAGTTTATGAAGATTAAGACATTTACAAAAATTTTAAGCGGTATCCTTTGCGCTGCTCTTACCATGCAGATTGGTTTGGGAGTAACAAAAAAGCAGGCTCATGCAGAAGGATTTGTAAGCGTTGACTCCAATAACATTGTTGAACTGCAAACACCGAGCGGATCTACTAATTACGTTGATTTTTTTATCTCTGCAGGATCAAATGGAGGCTATGTAATTACTACAACCGCTGCAGACGGTTCTGAGTCAACGACAGACGTTGCGTCAATGAGAGACCTAAGGTTATACAATAATGTTTACTTAAAAACACAATCAGATATTCAAATTTCAAATTTAAGTATGTATGGTAATTCCACCTTTCTAATTAATGAGGGACACAAAGTAACATTAGGAGGTTATACAAGCCTTAACGGAATGATAGCAATAGAAAAAGATGGAACATTGCAATTAGACCGCATGTTTGATTTGACTTTTCATAATGATTATTTTAGAGGTTTTCAAAACCGCGGTGGAACTGTAATTGCCAACACAATAAATCTCGCCATTGACGAAACATTATTCTTCGATCAACCAGGGTCTAAATACATTGCAAAAAGTTCTTTCGTAAATGGCTCTAAATCTCTGTCTGGAAAAGTTTATACACAACCTAATACCACCATTTCTAATTCAGGAGGCAGATTCACGCTTAATGTAGATGGTGGTGAAGTAACAGTGCAAGGTTCATATAGCGACAGGACAGCATCCGAATTTTTTACCAACCCAAACCTTTCTTTTACCAGTCTTGATGATGTGTACTATGGTCAGGACTACGATATGGGAGATTTGCTTACTGCAGTTAATGGTTATGACCTTTCTAACGTTGAAATTCAATACGCAAATTCACAGAGAACAATTATTGAAAAACCTACAGCTGTTGGTTCAAATTATGCTGTACGCGCAGTTGCTCCTTATACCGGTTCCTACAGAGGTGTTACAACAGCATGGCAAAGCTTTGACATCGTTTATCCGACCCTTGAAGACTTCGATTTAACCTCTCCATATGTATCTGTAAGCGGTGTGGTTAATGGTAAATATATTCCCGGCGCACTGACCATTACAGCGCCCGAAGACTATTTGTTGGGAAGCACTACAATTCCTGATGTTACCGGCTTCTCAAGCTCACTGTCACTTACAGCAGATCAGATTGCAAATGACGTTGGAGAAATTAATGAGGATTTAGGAATTGTTTTCAAGAATTCAGATGGTTGGATGACCGATGATATAACTCTTGCAACAGCATATCCCGGTATTGAGAATTACATTTTCGATTTGGAAGATCCTTACGTTGACGTAAAGACAGTTGATGACAGAGAAATGTCCATTGAGGACGGCAAGCTCACCGGTGATAAAGTTGTAATCGGCATTAGAGATGTTAATCTCGATAAGATTTATTTAAATGGTGAACTCTACGACTATGTAGAACTTTCAGATGGTTATGTAGAACTCGAGTTAAATAGCTCTAAAGCAAAAGCAACTGATTACAAGATCAAAGCAACTGACCTTGCAGGCAAATCCACCACATTAGAGTTTACCCTGTTCCCTAACACTACAGATGCTCTTATTTCTGTCACAGTTCCTGAAGGCACTATCTATTCAGGTGATGACTACAATGTGGACGTTAAAACAAACTCTGACGGTGCAGTAACTCTTCAGTATAAGGATGCTGATACAGGCACTGTTCTTTCCTCGAAGCCTACTGCTGCAGGGAATTATACGGTAACGGCTACTTCTGCTAAAACAACTTTCTATTTTGAAGCAAAGGACAGTGCAGACTTCACCATCATCAAGAGAACACCTGATACAACAGTAACAGTTCCGAGCGTTGTTTATGTCGGCAACGATTATGACGTTGAAGCTGATACTGATTCTGACGGAAATGTAACATATCAGTACTACGATAAGGATAACGATTCTTATCTCAGCAGTAAGCCGACAACTGCCGGTGAATATTCAGTAACGGTAAGAACACCTGAAACATTCAGGTACTACAGTTCAGAAGATACGGCCTCTTTTGAGCTCATTAAGAGAGATCCTACCGTCTCTTTAAGTGTCCCAGATACAACTATCGGCCAGACTTACGCTCCTGAGTTTGTAACAAATTCCGACAGCGACTCGATAACATTCGAGTATAAGGTTAAAGGCGCTGCTGACACTACTTATACAAAGACAAAGCCGACTGCAGCAGGTTCATACACGATAAGAGTAACAATTGACAGCACTGAGAAATTCAACGAGGCTTCTGCTACTGACGATTTTACTATCAACAAGAAGACTCCGAGCGTTTCTCTTGGTGTCGGAACACCTTATGCGGGAACAACATACAAACCGTCATTCACATCAAATTCTGATGCAGCAGACAAGGCTGTTTTCGAATACAAGGAAAAGAATGCGGACGATTCAAAGTTCTCAACTACCCTACCTACCGCTTACGGTGAATATGTTGTAAGGGTAACGATTCCCGAGACCGCGGAATTCGTAAAAACAACTGTTACTGCAAACTTCAAGATCATCTATCTTGATGCACCGCAGACAGCTTATGTTTTGGAAGGACAGGCAGGCAAGAATAATTACTTTGTAAGCGAAGTTGTTCTTAAGGCACCTACCGGATACACGATCTCTTCTGTTTACGGTGGAACTTACACAGCAAGCATTCCTTACAAGGACGGAATTACTTCTGTATACCTGAAGAGAACATCTGATGGCGCACTTACTACTGGCATTCCGCTCAAGAATGCTCCAAGGGTCGATAAGAGTGCTCCTTCAATCAGCACACCGACCGGAAACATTGCACCCGGAACCGTAATGTTTGTTTCTGATTTCACTCTGACTGTTGCAGATCCTAACCTCAGATCATTAAAGGTAAACGGAGAAGCAATCGATCTTACAAATTATAAGGATGGCTATACCCTGACATTGAGCCCGGGACTTGGAAGCGAGACTTATAAGATCATGGCTGAAGACGAAGCCGGCAATGTCACAACTCTCGAGTTTACTCTTAAAGCTGAGTGGCTCCAGGATAAGGTAATCATTCCTGACGTTGTTTTACCTCTTGAAGGAAATGAATCCTACAACCTGGGCGAAGGCTACTGGCTCGTAACAAGAAACACACCGGAAGGTCCTGTAACAGACGATACTGTTTACAGCGGCAACATGCCATTCTACGTTAACGAAAGCGGAGATTATACTTTCACAAAGATTACTCAATAAGGCATTATTCAAAACGCAAATGTGATGCCACAATCACAAGAAAGATTTAACGGGGTAACGACTATGAAGGCCAAAACTTTAACAAAGATTATGAGCAGCGTTTTATGCGCTGCTCTTACCATGCAAATCGGATGGAGAGTTAAAGTTGGGAATGTAAATGCATATTTCGGTATAGTTACAAATACAGATTCCGCTGGAGGCACCATAGTTTCTATAGATTCATCTGATAATACATATGTAGGTTTTGATTTTTTAACTGAAAATGATGGTAGTATCGCTATTACCTATCAAATCAATGATGACGGTGATACTTTTACTAAACATTTTGACAATATTGCTATTTTGAATATCGAGGGCCCGGCTTGTCAAATAGATATTAGATCAGATATTGAAATAGGCATGATTATACTGAGAGAGGGTGCATTAATCGATGTTCATGATAATTGCACTTTAAGTTGTTCTGAAATAGTTAACCGAGGAAGCAGTCAAATAATTGTCGAAAAAGGGGCAACTCTAGGATGTGACCAAGTTGTTTATGGAGAAGGATCAACACGTCTCATATTCACTAATAGTGGCTCAATTATTTGTGACTCCATCGATGTTGCTGATTCAGTCGATTTTACAAGACTTGAATATTATATTGCGGCTGATGCAACTATTAAAGTAACATCCTCTCTTTTCATAGGACATGTTACTGATTCCAGCGAAGGCTATTTTATTGCAAAACCAACGACAACTATTTCATCTAACGGGTATTCATCATATCGGGATGAAAACTATTCCTTTAACCTTCAGGTTGGTAATTCAAAAAAAGCAATTACAGGTGCATTCACTAACAAAACTGCAACCAGTCTGTTGGATGATCCCGGACTTTCGTTTAACATTCCGACTACGGTTTATTACGGCACAGAATATGATTTTGAAAGTTATATTAGCGTAGCAGATGGCTATGATTCATCTAAAGTTTATTTGGAATATAAGTCATCCGAAGGCATATTGGATGAAAAACCTACCGCAGTAGGTGAAAATTATAGTGTCCGAGCTGTTGCCCCTGATTATGGCACATATGCACGTGTTGATTCTGGTTGGAAGAATTATAGCATCGCATATCTTCCTGAAAGTATGCTCGGCGTTTCTGCTCCCTACTTTACAGTAAGTGGGATTGTCAATGATAAATATGTAACTGGTGATTTATTGTTAACAACCGTTAATGGAATCCAAGCCGGCAGTTCTTATGCTCCTGATTCAGATTTTTCTAATTCTCTGACAATCGATAGTTCATTAATGTTTAGAGATGGCTCATTAAATGATGATTACTGCATCGCATTAAGAAGAACATCAGATAAAGCCACAACTAACGAACACACATTAAGCTACTATTATCCGGCCGCATCTGAACTAATCTACGATCCTTACGACCCTTACATCTCAGTTCAATTCGTTGACGGCAGAGAAATGTCTATCGAGGATGGAACACTCACAGGCGATACTGTGACTATTGGAATCGGCGATGAGAATCTCGATAAGATCTATATTAACGGCGAACTCTACGACTACGAAGAAATCGAAGAAGGTTATGTAGAACTCGAGTTAAATAGTACTGTAGGAAAAGCAACAGATTATTCAATCAAGGCTACAGATCTTGCAGGCAGATCTTCAACACTGGAGTTTACCCTCTTCCCTAACACAGCTGATGCCGACATCTCTGTATCAGTTCCCGGAACCATCTATGCCGGAGACAATTACTCTGTAGATGTTAAAACAAACTCTGACGGCGAAGTAACGCTTCAGTATAAGGATGCTTCTACAAATACAACTCTTTCTTCAAAGCCTACAACGGCCGGAAAGTATACTGTAACGGCTACTGCAGAAGAGACTGATTTCTTTTTCGAAGCACAAGACAGCACTACCTATACCATCATCAAGAGAGCTCCTGACACCACTGTCACTGTTCCTGACATCATTACTATCGACAGCGATTATACGATCGGAGTTGATACTGATTCTGACGGAGATGTTACATATCAGTATTTCAATAAGAACAATACCACCTATCCGATCAATAAGCCTACAACTGCCGGCGAATATACTGTAACAGTCAGAACAACTGAAACATCCAAGTATTATGCTTCAGCAGCAAGCGCTGATTTTACTATCAGCAAGAGAAGTCCGAGCGTATCTCTTGGTGTCGGAACACCTTATGTCGGAACAACTTACAAGCCGACTTTCTATTCAAATTCTGATGCAGCTGACAAGGCTGTTTTCGAATACAAGGAAAAGAATGCAGACGATACAAAGTACTCTACAACCATTCCTACCGCTTACGGCGAATATGTTGTAAGAGTAACGATTCCTGAGACAGCGGAGTTCGTAAAAACAACATTTACCGCTGATTACAAGATCATATATCTTGATGCGCCCCAGACTGCTTATGTTGTCGAAGGACAGGCCGGTAAGAACAATTACTTTGTAAGTGATGTTGAACTCAAGGCTCCCACAGGTTATACAATCTCTGCAGTTTACGGTGGTCCCTACACTGCAAGCATTCCTTACAAGGATGGAATCACTTCTGTTTACTTAAAGAGAACCTCTGATGGTGCGCTTACTAATGGCGTTCCGATCACGAACGCTCCGATGGTTGATAAGAGTGCGCCTTCCATCAGCGCTAAGACAGGAACCATTACTCCCGGTTCTGTAATGTATGTATCCGACTTTACCCTGAATGTATCTGATCCTAACCTCAGATCATTGAAAGTAAACGGAGAAACGATCGACCTTTCGAATTACAAGAACGGCTATTCCATGACACTCAATCCGGGATACGGAAGCGAGACATATAAGATCATGGCTGAAGATGCGGCCGGCAATGTCACTACGATCGAATTCACGCTCAAAGCTGAATGGCTTAAGGATAAGGTCATCATTCCTGATGTTGTTTTACCTCTTGAAGGAAATGAATCCTACAATCTTGGCGACGGATATTGGCTCGTAACAAGAAACACACCGGAAGGCCCTGTAACGGACAAGACCGTATACAGCGGCAACATGCCGTTCTACGTTAAAGAAGGCGGAGACTATACTTTCACAAAGGTAACCTGATCTTATGCGCAAACATCTGCAACCCATTATCGAAGCCCTGGTAGCAGGCATAATTGTTTTCCTGCTTACGATCACTAATCTCTTCAGCCCGCTGGACTATATCGCGCGTGACAGGCTCTATCAGGCGCCCAGAGGCATAAGAAGCGATATCAAGATTATCGGTATCGATGCCAAAACGCTTGAAGAATTAGGACCGATACAGACATGGTCCAGAAGTGTTTATGCTGACCTTATCAATACGCTTAATATTGACGAGAACACAAAGCCTTACGTAATCGGTGTCGATGTCCTGTTCTCAGGCAACGTTGATGAGGGTGACCAGGCTCTTGTTGAAGCTGCAGACAAATACGATAACGTTGTTGTAGTAAACCAGCTCCAATACAGCAAAAAATGGGAAACTGATTCGAACGGAATCACATATTATCCGGTAAACGGGATTGCCAATCCTTATAAGGAACTTATGGATGCAACTTCCGTAGGTTACTGCAATGTCTCTCAGGACTCTGACGGTACCGTAAGAAGAGTTATTCCTGTTGAAACATACGAAGGTAATACTTACGAGACATTTTCCAAGGTCATTTACGACAAGTATTGTTCAGAAGTTGGCATTACTCCTAATACCATCCCTACCGACATGACCGGCCGTTCAATCATCAACTATTCAGGTAAGCCTGGAGACTACGAATACTTATCCCTGGTCGATGTATTGGAAGGAAGGATCGATGCGAGAATCTTCTCTGATAGCGTAGTCTTCATCGGTGCATACGACCCGGAAATGCAGGATGATTTCATCGTTCCTAACGGCGGAAGTGCGCAGATGTATGGAGTTGAGATCCATGCCAACATCTTCCAGTCTTATTTGCAGGGCAGATTTGCTTTGGAAGGCAGCCGTTATCTTTTGGGCATCGTTACGGCTCTTGTCGCCATGGTGCTTCACTTCCTCTTCCGCAAGCTTAAGATCTGGCAATCAATTATCCTGCTCGTTGTTTCGATCGGTGCCGAGATAGGAATCCTTGTTGCAGCCAGCAACAACGGCCATTCATTCTTCGTCATCTACTTCCCTCTTGTGGTATTCATTTCATTTATCTATTCAGTAGGAATGAACTACCTTCTCGAATCACGCAAGAAGAAAAAAGTGCTTAATGCATTCCGTAAATACGTCGCTCCCCAGATCGTTGAAGAGATTGCCAGGAAAGGTGATTTCGAGATCAAGGTCGGCGGCGAAAACAGAGACATCGCAGTGCTCTTCGTTGATATCAGAGGCTTTACGACAATGTCCGAAGCTTTGGAGCCTGAACAGGTCGTTGAGATCTTAAATGAGTACTTAACCCTTACGACTAAATCCATTTTCGACAACAGCGGAACACTGGACAAGTTCGTCGGCGATGCCACCATGGCTGTATTCAACTCACCTTTCTATCTCGAAGACTACGAGTATAAGGCAGTATGCGCAGCTATGGATATCGTTAAGGGCGGCGAAGCAATCGAAGAAAAGTTCCAAAAGAGATTCGGCAGAAGCGTCGGCTTCGGCGTAGGTGTTAACTGCGGTCCTGCAGTCATAGGAAACGTCGGATGCGACTTCAGAATGGACTTTACCGCCATCGGCGACACTGTAAATACTGCTGCCCGTCTTGAAGCCAACGCCAAGAAGGGCCAGGTCCTCATAAGCGACGTTCTTTACGAAAGGCTTAAGGACAGACTGGAAGTTGCTGAAGTCGGCGAGATCCCTCTTAAAGGTAAAACAAAGGGTGTCTTCGTTTACGAGGTTAAGAAGGTACTTTAAGGCTCTCTACAAAGGCACGGAAAATCTTTTTACTGTTTTCATCTGTCTTATACGAGAACTCAGGATGCCACTGCACTGCCCACAGGAATCCGTACGAAGGCTTATATAATGCTTCTACAATTCCATCGTCAGATTCAGCCATTATCTCAAGGCCGGGAGCCACGTCTTTAACTGCCTGGTGGTGATAGCTGCTTACGCTGATTCTGTCAGTGCCAAGGCAATCGTAAAGCGGAGTCGATCTCTTTATATTCACATCATGAACGGGAATGTCATAAGGCGGTGTCTGGTGATGCTCAATATCTGACGGATGCTGGGATGGAAGATCCTGATACAAGGTTCCGCCAAGAAAAGCATTGATGAACTGTATTCCCCTGCAGATTCCGAGAACCGGTTTGTTCTTCTTCATTGCATCTTCAAGAACGAGTTTTTCCATGTTATCTCTTGCGATGCAGCAAGAAACTTTACCTTCCAACGGCTCTTCTCCATAGATTGAAGGAGTCACGTCATGACCGCCGGTCAACAGGATCCCGTCACATATATCAACAAGCCGGGATATCTCTTCGGGATCTTCGGACAAAGGAAAAATAACAGGTGTGGCACCTGCTTCTTTGAGTCCGTCCAGATATCCCGGTAACATCCATATACTATCTTTATCGTCATCCCATAACGGCATTACACCAACCAATGGTTTCATTATTTTTTCACCTTAGTATTGTTCTTTTCCCTTCTTAGCTTCTGTCTTGTTAATCTCATCTGTAGTAGTGCAGATTACAGATCAAAGCTTTAATGCCATGCAAATGGCACCTTCCAGCTTGTCGTATGGAGGATAGTTCGCAATCAGCACATATCCGCGATTCGTATATAAACCGACGGCATCTTTCATTATATAGCGTGTTTGCAGAACAGCTCTTTTAAATCCCAGTTCGCGGGCTTTCTCTTCTATCCTGTCCATCATCTCGGTAGCAATATATTTGCCGCGATGATCAGGCTCTACCCATACGCGCTTGATCTCCACATCAGTATCAGAATACTTCTTAAGACCTGCACAGCCCACTGCAACATCATCTATATATGCGATCAGAACATCGGATATACTCTCAGACAGATTATACGGGATAAATTCTTCCCTGTTCTTCTTACCGCCGACGATCTTGCTGTAGTAATTCTCAGTCTCAATATAGAATTTATGGAAATCTTTGTCATTCCCGTCTGTCCACTTGAATTCTATATTCATGACTTTACCTCTTACTTAATAAGCCTGGTTATACATCAGCAATACATCTTCTTTCGTTGTATATCTCGGATTGACTGATATATTACCACTCTTCATGGCATCAGTTGCCATCTCTTCAAACTTACTGCTGTCGACTCCAACCTCCTTTAAGGTTGCCGGAATGCCGAGCGAACTGTTTAAATTCTTAAGTTCTTTTGCAAGCATTTCAGGCTTAAAGCTTTCTTCAGATACAGGGTTTTCAGCTACCCTGCGGTAAATCTCATAGTATTTGCCGTTATCTGCAAGGCAGTTAAACTCAACGACAGTCGGAAGAAGTACTGCATTTGCCAGACCGTGCGGCACATCGAAAAATGCACTTACAGGATGGCTCATAGCATGAACATCACCTAACCTTGCGTGCGAGAATGCAATTCCTGCAAAGAGTGATCCCAAGAGCATTGCTTCAGCTGCTTTGCGGTCTTTCCGGTCTTCGACATATGTTTTTATGTTAGCTCCGATGAGCTCCAATGCCTGAAGCGACATCATTTCCGAGAACGGAGATGCAGCAAGCGAAATATAAGATTCCAGTGCATGCACCATAGCATCCGCTCCACAGTAGGCTGCGGTTTTCATTGGTACTGTCGTTATGAGTTCAGGATCAAGGATTACATATTCAGGAAGAAGATATGTGCTTCCTACGGTAAGCTTATAATCTCTTGAATGATCGGTTATTACCGAGAATGACGTTACCTCTGAACCGGTACCCGCTGTTGTCGGAATCGCAAGCATTGGAACTACGGGACCGGGAACCTTACCAACACCCTCATAGTCAGTTATCTTCCCGCCGTAACTTCCCAATACTGCAACTGCCTTGGCCACATCAAGAGGAGAACCTCCTCCGAAAGCGACGATCATTTGAGCTCCGCTTTCCTTAAACTTTTCAGCTGCCTTCTCTACAGTGTCTGTCGACGGATTCCCCTCAGTCTCCGTGAAAGACTCACTGTCTATACCAGCCTGTTTCAGTTTTTCTGCGCAGAGATCAACATAACCGGCTTTCTTAAGATGGGGACCTGATACGATGAAAGCCTTTTTCGCATCAATCTTGGATGCGACATCAGACAGATCGTTCAGGCTCCCCCATCCGAAATATACATTTTGAGGAATCGAAAAAGAAAAATGCTTCATAGAGCAATCCCCCTTAGCCAAGAGCCTCCACGGAAGCCTTGATTATCTCGTAAGCCTTATCACAGTCTTCTTCTGTAATGATGAGCGGAGGTACCATACGGATGACATGGCCGCCGATCGCTGTAATAAGAAGATGTCTGTGGAGGCATTCATGTTTAACGTCTACTGCATTGATGGAATCGTCAAATTCAACACCTACGAGCAGTCCCTGGCCTCTTACTTCCTTTACGTGAGGAAGTGTCTTGAGCTTATCCATGAAGTAAGCGCCCATCTTAGCAGCGTTGCCTGCAAGATCACGGTCAAGAAGTTCATTTACCTGAGCAAGAGCTGCAGCGCAGCTTACCGGATGTCCGCCGAATGTAGTTCCGTGAGAACCTGCTGAGAATGCCTTTGCAACTTCTGCCTTTGCGCAGATAGCACCGATAGGCATACCGCCGCCTAATGCCTTTGCCATTGAGACGATATCAGGCTTGATTCCGTAATGCATGAAGCTCATTACCTTACCTGTTCTGCACCATCCGGTCTGTACTTCATCGATCAGGAGGAGCATTCCCTTCTCATCGCAGAATTCACGAAGTCCCTTCATGAATTCCATTGTCGCGGGATGAACGCCGCCCTCGCCCTGTACGGGCTCGATCATGATAGCGATGGTATTCTCGGTGCATGCATCCTTAAATGCCTGCAGATCGTTAAAGGGAGCGTATGAGAAACCGTAAGCCATAGGACCGAAACCAATCTGGCAGCCGTTACCCGGCTGACCTGTAGCTGACATAGCACCGAATGTTCTTCCGTGGAATCCCATCTTTGCCGTTACGATGTGATAACGGTTGGGACCATACTTCTCGATACCATATTTTCTTGCCATCTTGATCATGGCTTCGTTTGCTTCGGTACCTGAGTTCTGGTAGAAGATCTTATCCATTCCGATCGTCTCACAAACCTTCTCTGCAAGAAGAGCCTGAGGGATCGTATAAGGATAGTTGAACGTGTGCATCAGAGTCTTAGTCTGTTCTACAGCAGCGGCTACTACCTTTTCGTTGCAGCTTCCTGCAGAGTTAACTGCGATACCTGCATAGAAGTCCAAATATGCCTCGCCGTTCTCATCGTAGATGTACTGATCTTTTGCCGTCTCTGCGAGAAAATCGAATCTCTCGTAGGTCTCGATCATATATTTCTGCACTTTGTCCTTAATGTCCTGTGCCGTAAGTCCTGTATCTGCCAATTTCATTTTATTTGCCCCCTGTTATTTCTTTTCTGTTTTAACTTTTTTGCCGATCTCATCAGCAGTGATGTAACCCTTAAGGATCAGGAACTGTTCGATGATCTTTACGCAATCCTCAATGCCGACTTTCTCACTGTTAAGAGTCATGTCGTAGTTGACCGGATTGGTCCAGTAGTTACCGTGTGTGTAGTACGCATAGTAATCGGCTCTGTATTTATCTGTTTGTGTGATGGTCGCATCCGCAACTTCCGGTGTAACGCCCAAATGCTCAATTACCCTCTGTCTGCAAAATGCTCTCGGCGCCTCGATGTAGATACTCACCACGTTTTCTCTGCTTCTCAGCACGTAATCCGCACATTTACCGACGATTACACAGGATTCCTGATCTGCGAGATTATTTATGATCTCGCATTGGTATTCAAAGAGCTTGTCATCGGAAACGAATTTCTCATTCTTCGCGATGTAGTTTCTTGATCTCGGTAATCCCTTCATCAGGCTTTTGAAGCCGCCGTTCGACCTTACCTTCTCGTTGACCTCATTAAAGAGTTTCTCGTCAAGTCCGCTGAGCTGGCTTGCAAGTGTCAGGATTCTGTTCTCATAGCAGTGAATGCCAAGATCGTGTGCCAGTGCCGAAGCGATCTCCTTACCGCCCGAACCGAATCCTCTAGCAAATGTAACTACAAATCTTTTCATTTATCTGCCTCCTTACTTATCCCGCAAGATATCTGCTCAAGAATTCTCTTGTACGCGGGTTCTTCGGATTACTGAAAAGTTCCGAAGGAGGCGCGTCCTCTGCTACATATCCTCTGTCCATGAATATCGTTCTTGTCGATACGTCTCTGGCAAATGCCATCTCGTGAGTGACGATTATCATGGTAAGTCCGGTCGTAGCCAGATCCTTCATTACGTTAAGAACTTCACCTACCATCTCAGGATCCAATGCTGATGTCGGCTCGTCGAAAAGCAGCACTTCAGGATTCATGCAAAGCGCTCTCGCGATTGCGACTCTCTGCTTCTGTCCGCCTGATAACTGGTCCGGTTTTGCGTTGATGAAAGGTGCCATTCCTACTTCTTTAAGATGTGCGATCGCTCTGTCAAACGCTTCTTCCTTTGAAAGATGTAATACCTTTCTTGTGCACAGCATGCAGTTCTGCAAGACTGTCATGTTATTGAAGAGATTGAAGGACTGGAATACCATTCCGACCTTTGCCCTGTATTCGTTTACTTCACGCTGCACGTCCCTTACTTCTTTGCCGCGGAAATAGATCTCTCCGGTCGTCTGTTTTTCGAGTTTATTAATGCATCTTAAAAGAGTTGATTTACCTGATCCCGAAGATCCGACAATACAGATGATCTCCCCTTCTTTTACATCCATGTCGATCTTTCTCAAGACTTCGTGTTTGCCGAATGACTTGCTGAGATCTTTTATGCTGATTACAGTTTCTGCCATAACCTGCCTCCTTACTGATTGTCCATGTATTCGACAGCCAGTGCGTAATCCTTCTTGCCTTTGAGCTTCTTTTCCATAAGACCGAAGATCTTATTGAATGCAAAGCACAATACGAAATATATGACTGCAATTACCAGGTAACTTTCAAAGTACTTGTAGTAGTTGCCGCCGACGGTCTTTGCCGCCATAAATAATTCCTGTACCGCAATAACATTGAGGACTGAAGTCATCTTGAGATTGGTAAGGAATGTATTTGCCATCTCCGGAATAATGTTCTTAAATGCCTGAGGAAGCACGATATAGATCATAGTCTTCATGGGTGACATACCCATTGCCCAGGCGCCTTCTCTCTGTCCGAGATCGATCGATCCGATACCGCCTCTTACTGTCTCTGCCATGTATGCGCCGGTATTAAGTGTCGTTACAAGGATTCCTGCAAATACCGGAGCCATGTCTACACCAAGCTGCCTTATTCCGTAGTAGATGATCATCGCCTGAACGATCATTGGTGTATCTCTGAAAACTTCGACATAAGTGGCTGAGATAATCTTCATCAGTCTTACGAGAGATTTCTTAAAGATGTTATCCCCCAAACCTATTTTTGTGTCCTGAACGATGCCTACGATGTAACCGAGAATAAAGCCGAAGATCGTACCTAGGACCGCGATATAAAGCGTCAGCCAGGTTCCGTCCAGGAACATTTTGAGATATTTACTTGTTAAGTAGATCATCCACTCTATGGATGTCTGTGGAGTAGTTAAGTCATAATTGAAAAGTCCCATAGTCATCATCCTTTTAAGATAACCTGCCGGGAAGCTGCCCTCCCGGCAGGCGTTTTAAAAACCAGTATGTGACTGCTTTATAATGAGTTATCTATCAGAAGAAGAATTCATCTTTACCTGTAACAGGTAATGCGATAAACAACTCTGCTTCTGCAGGAGCACTGGAAGCTGCCGGCTGCTGTGTGATTACCTTAGCCATAAGATCATCCATCTTGGCCTTATCGTTCCAACCGAGTGCATCCATTGCGCCCTGGATCTTATCGCGGAGAGCTGTATCGTCTTTTCTTGTTGCGATGCAGACATTTACCATTTCATCGTCACCTACAAAGCCGTCATTCTCGTCGAATGTAATGATCTTGAGATCCTTGTTTGTAAGGAGTGCAGACTGTGCTGTAGGAAGGTCTACGATACAAACATCAGCTACGCCGTTTGATACTGCCATGAAGCACTCAGAAGTTGTCTCATAATTGCTTCCGGTTACTGCGCCTTCAAACTGATCAAGAAGCGGGATCCAGCCTGTTCCGAGCTGTGTTGTAACCTTACAACCTGTACCTGCGAGCTGTGAAATACCGGTAACATCTGCATAAGCTCCGTCTGCCTTAACTACGATGCAGTTATCTCTGTAGTAGTAAGGAGTTGTGAATGCGTAAGACATTTCTCTTTCTGCCGTACGGCCCATGCCTGCGATGATGCAATCGTAATCACCTGAGTCTAATGAGATACCGATGGAAGACCACTCTACCTTATGGATCTCAACTTCCATACCTAACTGGTCTGCAATCATCTGAGATACCGCTACGTCATATCCGTAAGCATAGAATGCTGAATCGTAGATCTTAACTGCCTTGCTGCCGTCAGGTGTTGTAGCCTCATCCTGTGTCCAGTTAAAAGGTGCATATGCACATTCCATTCCGACTCTGAGAACTTCTTTTGTACCAGTAGTCTCAGCCTCAGCTGCAGTTGTAGTTGTGCCGGCAGTTCCTGCGCTGCATCCGCTCATAAGAAACATTCCCATTGATGCTACGAGCGCTGTTGCCATCACACTCTTTCCGAATACTTTTCTCTGTTTCATTGTTACTCCTCCTTGTCACAATAAAATGCCTTTCGATTAAGAAAGACCCCCTCGAAACTATCGTTTCTATGTGCCTTTTCTTGTGACGAATTGTAGAAAAGTAACCGTGTGTTTACAACGTGCGAACTGCACACTCTAGACTACACACTTTGCATAGTGCAAAATCACAAAAACATCAGTCTTTTAACGAGAATGCAGTTCAGCAGATCAAGGTATTCCACGTAGTCGGAAATCTCTATTTCAAGCAGTTCTTCGATCTTTTTCAGACGGTTGATAAGAGAGTTTCTGTGGATGTATAAAGCCTCTGCAGTCTTAGCGCTGTTAAAGCCGTTCATGTAATAAGCAAGAAGCGTATCTTCTAAGAAAGTTCCGTTTGCGTGATCGTATTCTTCGAGTTTATTAAGCCTGTTATTGCAATATGCAAGGATCTCCCTCTGATCGTTACCGCGGAACATATACTTGTATATTCCCATGGCACTTGCACTCAACACCTTCTTTTTTCTCGGATTCGGAAGATAATCCTTTTTAGGGATAAGGCTCTTCGCTTCCTGATAGCTCTGACCGAACTTACTCGGATCGTTATAAGGCGTACCAAGAATACATGTGCTGCTTATAAGCCCTTTGAATTCAGGCTTGTTATCAATTTTTTTAAGCACTCTTTCGATCTCATGTTCTATCTCTTTGTTTTCCTTGGCCTCGAAAAGAAGAACGAACTTGTTCAGAAACTTCATGAACATAGGACGGCCTTCCATCTTCATTACTTCGGAATTAAGACAGTTGGCATAGTACTCGTAGAGATGTTCGTCCTGTTCAAGATTAACTCCGTAAGTTCTGTCTACTGCAATAATGCCTACTCTGTAAGGCTTATTGAAATCAAAGCCAAACTGACCGGAGATCTTCTCAACATATCTGTCGTTAACGTTATATCCGAACAGAAGATTATAAAGATAATCACCTGTTCTCTTATTCATGATGTTGGTCTCAAGAATGAGGTTTCCTATACTCTGCGAGATATCAACAAAAGAAGCTCCCTTCCACCTTACGTTAAAAAGCGGCAGGCGCAGTTCATTTGCTCTTTTAATGATCGATTTGGGGATAGGCTCTTTATCGTCCAGAACAGAAACAGCGAGACCAGATATTCCAAGGTCATTGAGTTCTTCCATGCTCTTCCTTACTTCTTTAAAGTCGAAGCGGATATAATCAACAACGATCAGAGCAAAATTACCACGGTTCATGTGTTCTTCGTAAGGCCTGGTCTGCACAAGATAAGTCCAGGATACCATTCGCTTTAGGCCTTCTTCACCTGCAACAAGCTCCATACCGTCAAGCTTAAGATTGTTTATATCCATGCATGTAACCATAAAAATACTCCCAAAATCGGATAGGCAATTTTGGGAGTATATTATCTGTACTGCTTTGCTAAGTAAAATACTAAATAATATATTTAATTATACTTTTAAAATATAGATTAAGTATATTTAAGATTTACTTCCGCTCTTAGTCAAATGTAATGTGTTTAAATTCCTTACCTGTCGTGCTGTGGATCACAACATCAGCAGGCACCTTGTTTACTTCCAATACGACGCAGGGCGAATAAGGTGAGACGAACTTGCCCAGTGAAGCGTCCTTCTCTTCTACAAGGATCTGAAGCGTTGTGCCGTCCATACCGAGATCTACGATGGAGATCTCTGCACCTTCAGTTGTCTTTGAACCTGAAGTAATTACGATAAAGTAAGGTGTATCCAACTGCTCAAGCTGGTCGATATAGTAACCGCATTCTTTTCTGTAGCAGGAGAATGCGTCCTGAGGACAGATCCTGTATTCAAGATCTCCTACTGTTCCCTGTTCAGGAAGAGAGCCATACTGTGTCTTCAACGAAATATCATTAGCAAGATACCACTTGGTATCGCCTGAGTGACATCCGGTAAAAATTCCTGTGATAAGTGTAAATGCCATTACTACGCATAAGATCTTTCTGATTAAACTGTTCATTGTAATTTCTCCTTTTTGAACGTATCTGCCATATATACATTTACCGAAGGGATTATGTTGCAGCATCAGGAATTTTCTTCTTTCCGAAAAACAATTTACCGACCAGACTGATAACAGGTCCCAGAAAGAAAGCCATAAGGATTATGCCGATTACGGGTGTTCCGCCTGCCAGGGTACCGATGAGGATAGCGGAGAAATCCCACGCCATACGTATGAGCATCTTGGGGTACTTCGGAAACTTTGCAGATACCTTCTCGGTAATGATCTTTGGAAGCGCATCGTAAGGCGCCACGCCCATATCGGAATTGATATATACAGCAGCGCTGATGATAAAGAGCAAAAGAGCTACAAGGAAGATAACCCACTTTGAAACAGTATCAGTAAAATAGTGCGCAGGTATTACCTTGCCCCAAAGCCAGTCAAAAAAGTCGACGTAATACCCTACCAGCACCATGTTGAATATAGTTCCGAAGCCAAGGCTCGACCTGTCCCAGAACAGGACGATTACAAGCATGCAGGCATTGATTATGAGCTGCCATGTTCCGAAAGATAAGCCAATCCTAAGTGAGATCGCCTTGTTCATAAAAGAACAGGGATCTGTTCCAAGGTTACAGAGCATCAGAAATGACAGGAAAAATCCCATCCCGAATACTGCAAGAAAACAAACTATAATGCGCTTTATATCTAATTTAAACTTCATACCGGTTCTTCCTTCAAAAAGGCAATTATATCACCTAATGCGATCCGGTAAATAATACGCTTTTTTCGAGGTATAAGAACAGTATTTTACGCATTTATTGCCTATTTATGAATTTACTTTGATTATCAAACCTTTACCTCACATTTGCCCCAAAGTGCCATATTTTGCAAATTTGATTGGGGATAATATGATGCCAGGAGGACCGTTCGGTTTATCTGAAGATATTTCGGGATGTTCTGCTAAAAGAGGTAAATAATATGAATTACAAGATATATAACAACAATTCAGAAGAATGGGTATTGCTTATCCACGGTTTAGGCGGAAGCATTAATACATGGAAGTATCAGATCAATGATCTGAAGGAATACAACGTAATAGCTGTAGATCTAGAAGGCCACGGCGGTTCTGATTTCGTAAAGCGCACACGCCTTCTTACAAGATCCGCATCTGAAATCAACGAAGTTCTCGAAAACGAGAACATCCACCAGGTCCATGTTGTGTCCCTCTCACTCGGTACACTTGTCGCAATGGAATTCGCATACCTTTACAAGGAAAAGGTTAAGTCCATCGTACTTGCAGGATTCGTCCTTAACATGAACTTCGGTTTCAAGTCACTTCTGGCATTTGTTGAAGGATGTAAGTACATCATTCCAAAGAAGTTCTTCTATCCCCTATTTGCCAACATCATGATGCCTAGAAAGAACCATAAGAAGTCCAGGGACATCTTCGTAAGAGAATCCGTAAAGATGAAGTCTGTTGCATTCAGAATGTGGCTTACAGAGCTCTTCAGGACACAGTTCAAGTTAAAGGAATACCTGACAACGATCAAGGAAAACCATCTTCCCGTCATGTTCATCTCCGGTAAAGAGGATTACTTCTTCGTTAACAGCGTAAAGAGAACACAGAAGATGATCAGCGACGCTTCTTTGTACTTCATCGAAAAGTGCGGCCACGTATGCAGCATCGAAAAGTACAACGAATTCAACAATCTTCTTGTATCCTTCCTGCACGGCGTAAAGCCCGAATGTGCCTGATATTACTTTCTCGCGAGTTCAAGATCCATCGTATCGCTAATGGTGATCTTACCGCCATGACGGTTGATCGCATCTTCGATCTTTGAGAAGAATTCTTTTCTTATCGTCTCTTCGATTGCGATATGGTCGGAGTAGGTTCCGAGAAGCTGGGTATATTCCTCTGCCGTAAATACTCTTTCACGATAGAACAGTTTATATGTGATATCCGTAAATCCGTATTTTGCAGGAATCTGAGAGATCTCTTTTGCCTTCTCTTCAGTAAACCACTTCTTTGTACCTGACTTGATGTCGTAGGCCTTGTTGTAGTAGTCGTTATAGAGAGCATCTATCTCGGAAGCAAGTTCAGGATCATCCTGGCTGTTGCGCGGGCGGTTCGCAAATCTTGCAAATGCTCCGCCCTTCTTCAGAACAGAGAAAACCTTGGGATAACCAATCTCTTCAGGAACCCAGTGGAATGCTGTTGCGGAAAAAATAAGATCGTATGAATCGTTTTCGAGATCAGCGTCTTCAAACTTACCTGTTATGACATTGAAACCTTTAAATCCGCCGAACTTCTCCATAAGCATTTTCGAGAAGTTCTCACCATACTCAACGGCAGTAAGCTGACATCCTGTCTTGAGAACCGGCAGAGTTGCCTGACCGCTTCCGCTGCCCACTTCAACAACGCGGCTATTCTCGCCTATCTTTATGTAGTCGAAGATTGCCTGAAACAATTCATCCGCATAACCCGGACGCATCTTATCGTATCTGGAGGCTTCAGTATCAAATGTACCGCCAAGTTCTTTTCTGTTATCCATGCCAATCCCCTTTCATAAATACGATCTTTTTATCCTCACCCTGAAACAGTATCAGGGAACGTAATTATATCACGACTAAAAGAGTTTGTTGTGGCATAATTGGAGTGCAAAAAACAAGGGAAAAATAGTATGAAACAGATTATAAGAGCACTAACGTCAATTATCTTATGCGTTGCTTTAGCAGCAGGACTCTGCGCCTGTTCCTGGAGAAAAAATTATACATCGAGAAAAGACATTGAACCGATGGTCATCGAGTATGTCGAGGACAAATACGGATTTACTCCCGAGATAACGGATTGGGAGACAGAGGCTTTCAGATCAAAGTGCGAACATTATGTAACGCTCAAAAACGGCAACGAAGAATTTAAGGTAATGGTCGATACCGTTCTGATCATTACCGACAATTACGAATCGAAAAAGATCGATAAAGCGGTCACGGAATGGATCGATGAAAGAATGCCCGGCATCTATTATGCACACGTTCAGAACGAGTACTTCAACAAGGACGAGAAACTTGAAGGAAGTGTCTGGGAATTATTTAAGAACAACAGCAAATACTTAAGGATAACCGCAACTTATGTAGGCAAGAGTTTTGATGATCTTACCGGCATCGAATTCATGTCTGAGATCAAGGCCATGGGACTCAGATCAGACTGCACGCTTCTTTCCTGCCCTGATGAAAAATCCGCAGAAACCGTATGCAAAAAGGCGTTCCCTAACGGTTATATCGACATAATTAACTATGCGCCTTATATCAATGAGAGCTTTACGGATAGAGAACCGTATGGTCCCCAACACAAGATCTACGATACAAGAAACGCCGGAAACTGCTTGTACGCTGAACTCGTTTCATACGGTTCAGAGCCTGTTCCGGTCAGCAAATACTCCGTGACAAAAGCCGGAGAGAACAGTTCTTATCTCTGCTCTACTTACAAGATCACGACAGAACTTAACGGCAGTTCGGATATGATGGAACTCTTTATATTCATTCCTATGTCCGAGATAAAAGAAACACCCGTTTACCAGCATTATCACGACAGCAACAGAGTAGATAACATGAACTATATCTACGGCAGCTTTCCTGACGACATAACTTCAAAAGGAATCTTCTCGGTCTATGGCGATTATGCCGTTTTCCAGCTGAATGTCACAGGACGTGAGACTTATTTCTCGATTGCGGGAAAATAAAACTGATGCTGATCAGTTCTTATTGATCTGAACTGATATCACCGGTTTCTCATTTATGGTGCCGTCACAGTTTACGATAATAAGTTCGTAATCACCGGGCTCAAGTTCGATCTGCGTGGTATACATCCTGAGGGCGCCTGTTGAGACAGGATCATTCGAAACGACCTCACCGTTTTTCTTTGCGATCTTTATGTTGTAGTTTCCTTCAGCATTCGTGACAACAACTGCGACAGTGCAAGTACCTTCTTCTTCCATGCTGAAATCAAGAGGAAGAGCTTCTGTATTCTCGGCATCAACAAGATAACTGATGTTTGTCTTGACGAGCGTATTAGTACCTGTGCTGTTAGCAACCGTTACCGCAATTCCTCCTGCAAACATTATGAATGCTGCTATCCCTGCGAAAAGGAATCTGATCTTCTTATGTGATTCGGGATTAAGAAGCATAAGTCCGATAACGATAAAGAACGGTGCCGCAAAACCCATAATGAGATAAAGACCGAGTGCCGCCTTCATGGTTTCAACCGTATACTGCGCGCTTGCACCAGAACCGCCGTTCGTTACATTAATGGCATATGTTAATGATGTAGCCGAGAAGTTAATGAGGAAATGCATGAGTGAAGACAACACAATGTTGTTCTTCTTTACGACGATATAAGACAGGCACGCACCCATTATTGCGGTGTTAATGAATCTCAATACTGACAGATGGAAGATACCGAAGAACAGGCCCATGATGAGCACGATGATCCAATCCTTCTTTATCGTTCTGAAGTTTGCGATAATGGCGCCTCTCTGTATTGCCTCCTCGCAGATTGCAGGCATTACCGCCATAGAGAATATCGTCATCACATAGCCCATGCTGCCGCTGCTGAACTCGGATATAGCCTGCACGTCTCCCGACTCAAGCGAACTCGGTATCAGGATGCCGACAACAGCAAGGCTTACAAGTCCTATCAAAGCACCGCCGACTGAAAGGAAAACCGAACCGAAGAAGTCTCTTGCTTTGAACTTCTTTACAGGGAACATTTCCTTGATAGGAATCCTGAAGATCACCGCGTACAGTATCGCGACAATAAGGAACATCGCTTCCGTTGCGATAAGTCCGTATATCCTCCACGCTGTCTGCATCGGCGCGCCGACATAAATGAACAACACCATGACAACTGCGAAAAGGACAAATCCCATCCACGGTTTAAGCTTCTGCTGATTAGTTACCTGCTCCATAATTATCCCCTTTTGAAACACTATAATAATGCACGGCTAATTGTCACTTATTTCCTGTTCATATTCAAGCGTGATTGTCAGGCATTCATTTGCTTTTCTTAACCTTTCGCGTTAAAATGCCTATCCTGAATATATAAGGAAATAAAACACTATATAATTCGAAACATGGAAAAGACAAAGGACACATCATTCAGAAAAAAGCTGATCTCTCTGATACTTCCCATGACCCTGCAGTACTTTGTATTTGCACTGGTCCCCGTATCAGACGCCATCATGCTGCTCTTCCTGTCACAGGAAGCCATGACCTCTGTATCGCTTGCTACACAGGTCCCCTTTGTCATGGGCTTATTTACTTATGCGGTAACAGCAGGTGGTGCTATTTTCGCTGCTCAGTACTGGGGCAAAGGCGACACCAAATCAATCGAGAAACTCTTCGGTTATATGTTCGCGCTCTCACTTCCTGTAATGGTCGTGTTCTTCTGCTGCGCCATGTTCGCACCGGGAGCTACAATGAGCGTATTTACGGACGTTCCGGAACTTATCAGCGGCGGTATTCCTTACCTCAGGGTTGCTTCCTTCTCATATATCTTCATGAATCTTACAATGATCTACGAGACGCTCCTTAAGAACGTCGGCTTTGTTAAGCAGTGCACTATCGCCAGCGTCGTTGTCGTATTCCTCAACATATTCTTAAATGCGGTATTCATCTTCGGACTTTTCGGAGCTCCTGAGATGGGCATTACAGGTGCTGCACTTGCTACATCGATATCAAACTTTGCAGGATTTTTCCTCTGCCTCATCTTCAACCTCAAGCTCACGAAGTTCAGGCTCAGATTCTCGAATGTCTTCAGAATCGACAAAGAACTCAGAGAGAGGTTTTCAAAGTATTCTCTGCCCTTCCTTTTGAACCAGATCCTCTGGGGATTCGGATTCGAGATGATAACGATCATATTGGGACACCTTGGTACTGACGCAGCTTCTGCCAACAGCATTGCTGCCATCGTTAAGGATCTTGCTTCATGCCTCTGCTATGCGATCGCCAGCGGAAGCGTCATCGTAATCGGCAACGAATTAGGCGCAGGCAATCTCGACAAGGCCAAGGAATACGGCGACAGGCTCTTTAAGATAACGATTATCTCAGGCATCATACTGGGCCTGGTATGCGCTGCTTCCGCGCCACTGATCCTTGAGTTTACGAACATGACTGAGACGGCAGAACACTACCTTTTTGTAATGCTCATGATGTGCAGTTATTACATTCTCGGAAGATCAATCAACTCCACTCTCATCGGCGGAATCTTCTCTGCAGGCGGAGATACCAAGTTCGGATTTATCTGCGATACACTTACAATGTGGGCTTTTATCGTGCCCATAGGATACATTGCAGCCTTCAAGCTCGACTTGCCCGTAATGGTAGTTTATTTCTTATTGAACCTTGATGAGATAATAAAACTTCCGGCTGTCTTCATACATTACCGGAAGTATAAGTGGGTCAAGAATATCATTAACGAAGAAGTATAAATTATCTTGCGTAGTCCGTTGATTCGAAGGACTCGTAAAGAATGATTATATCCTGCTTAAGTGATATAAAGATGCGTCCGAGATGCGGGTCAAAGTGATGGCCCAGTTCTTGTCTGATGATCTCGAAAGCCTCATCGTAAGACATAGGTTCCTTGTAATAACGGCGGCTTGCAAGAGCATCGAAAACATCTGCCAACGCCATTATTCTTGCTTCGAACGGGATGTTCTCTCCTCTTAATCTGTCAGGATATCCCGTGCCGTTATACTTCTCGTGGTGATAGTGTGCAACATTGGTAGCAACGCTGACGAACTCTTTGTCATCTACGTCTTCAAGTACCTTGTTCATGATCTTCGCGCCGTTTTCAGCGTGCTTCTTCATCTGCTCGTACTCGTCGTCAGTAAGTCCGGAAGGCTTTCTGAGGATCGCGTCGTCTACGGTGATCTTACCGAGGTCATGAAGCGGAGCAGCGTTGATTACCGCATCCCAGTAGCTCTCGCTCATGTTGTAGTCGTCAAGGGTACGGAGATGGTTTACAAAGAGAGCAACGCACTCGGATGTTCTGTTGATGTGACCGCCCGTTGAGTTGTCTCGTGATTCGATCATGGCCGCCATACCGAGGATGGTAGACATCTGCATCGACTTGGCTCTCTTAGCCTGCTTCTCTGCCTCACGCTTAAGGGATTCACCCTTCCAGCTCATGGTCTCGATCATGTTGTGCTGTTCGGTAACGTCCGTAAGCTCTACAAGGTATCCGGAGACGTGGTTTTGGAGTCCGAAATGGATGAAGCTCATCTCGCATTCAAGGAATCTTCTTTCCGTCGGGCTCTTATCGTTGATGGTAATGGCTCTGGTGAACTTGCCCTGGACCTGCTTCTTCTCAGCTGATTCCTTTGCGTTGGATGCAACCCACTTGAGAAGGTCCTTTAACGCATAGTCCTTTGCAATGATCTTAGAGTCGATTCTGGCGTTCTTGATCTCAGGGAAGAACTTCTCAGATACGGAGTTGCTTCCTACGAATCTGAACTGCTTGTCGAAAGCAAGATAACCGAATGTGCTGAGCTCATCAATCTTCTCCTGTACGCTGAGGTTAACGTTGTAGATCGTGGATCTTGCAACAACGTAGTCGAGCATCAGTGTGCAGATGAGATAGAAGAACGGGATAAGGTCGTACTTAATGTCGAAGATGCGTCTTGCAAGATAAACGATGACAACGCCGAACAAAGAGCCTGCATATGTCATCATGAGCCTGAAAGATGCGCTTCTCTTGCCGAGATATGTGAGGATCGTAAAGAAAGCCGCAAGGCCTACCTCTACTGCCAGGATGATGTATCTGATGTAATAGATGGAACCGGGTTCCTTAATGAGCATTGAAGGATCACCGGGAACGAACTTAACCGATGAGTAGAACAACGGGATTCTGTCCGTAAGCAATGTTGAGATGAACACTGCGATATTAAGTACGAGAATGACTACCGAGAACCAGGTTGGTACTTTTGAGTCTGAATAGTCGATCAGGATATAGACGATAAGCAGAGGCAGGAAAACACCGCCTACATAACAAAGGGAATTAGCAAGGACCGCTTCTTGAAGGTTCCTTGAGCAGGACAGGACAAAATATCCTGCGTTACTCATCATGATACAAACGGATATAAGTATTTCAAGCGTGTTAGCTCCCCGTCTCGAAAAGAGAACGAGCGCCATCGTTGACAACATACTAAGCAGCATTACTACTGCCAGAACAATCGAATATATACCCATGCTTACCCTAACAATTAATTGTAAAATGCACTTTACCAAGATTATTTTACCGCACAAAGCCCGCAAAGTGTTATTATTTTTTTAAATAAGCGATAAACAGATTTTTTATATCGTGTTAAGAAAAAGGAAGGTTTCCGCATGCTCAAAGACGACGTATTAAAGCTTATTTCGAGAGAAAGAAGCTATATCTCCGGTGAGGCTATAAGCCACAAGCTCGGAGTGTCACGCGCTGCGGTAAACACTGCCGTCAAGGCTTTAAGAGAAGACGGATATGAGATCGAATCCTCCACAAACAAAGGATATCTCCTCATAAGCAGTCCGGATATCCTGTCCAAAGGCTCTGTCTCCGTACACCTTCCGGATAACAGATCGGGCGACCTTCTGGTTTTCGATTCCGTGGATTCCACTAATAACGTCCTTAAGGACATGGCCTCAAAAGGCGCCGTATCCGGCACCGTAGTAATTGCCGACCAACAGACAGGCGGCAAAGGAAGACGCGGCAGGAGCTTTGCCTCCCCTTCAGGAGCAGGCATATATCTCTCCTACCTCTTCAAACCTGATTCAGGCTTCGACAAGATATCTGACCTTACCAGCTGGACTGCCGTAGCCGTCTCTGATGCGATCAGAAGTGCCTACAATCTCGACTCACAGATCAAATGGGTAAACGACCTTCTGATGAACAGGAAGAAGATCTGCGGCATTCTGACGGAGGTTACGGTCGAGGGCGAGAGCGGCTTCATCGACACATGCATAATCGGCATCGGTGTTAACGTTAACGAGGAGGACTTCCCTCCTGAGATCTCTGAGATTGCCACTTCCATATCAATAGAAAACGGCGGAAAGAAATTCGTCCGTGCCGAACTTGCCGCTGAGATAATTAAATCAATGGACAAGCTTGCAGCAAACTGGCCACAGGACCCTTACTATCTTGAAAGATACCGTGAGCTCAATATTACTACCGGAAGCAGGATCACGGCCTTCCCCCAGATGACCGAGAACGGCCAGGGCCGCACCGGCAAAGCCATCGCGATCAATGAAGACTTCTCTCTTAAGGTCGAATTCGATGACGGTTCTGTAGAGAACCTCCGAAGCGGCGAAGTCAGCGTAAGAGGTCTTTACGGCTACACCTGATCAGACGCAGATATAGTCTTTGATCCTGTTGAACTTGGAATCTCCTATTCCCGTCACGTTCTTAATGTCCTCAACAGCCGTAAACGGCGTTGTATTCCTGTAATCGATAATGGCCTGTGCAGTCACCTCACCTATGCCCGGAAGGCTCTTGAGCTCATCTAATGTCGCCGTATTGATGTTGACCATAAGCGTGGTGCCGCCTGCTTCAGAAGAACCTCCCGAGGCGTTGCCCCATACATAGACACCGTCCTGCCTGATGATGTCACCTCCCGTAAAGCCGTTTTTTATCTCATCTTCTGACGGGATATAGATAGACATGTTTCCCGTGATCTGATAAACGAGGTTGATGTTGTTTACTGAAGCATTCTCCGTAAGGCCGCCCGCATCTTCGATAATGTCATTTAACATCACCCCCTTGGGCGCATCGTAAATGCCCGGATTTCTTACTTCTCCGCAGATATAGACACTGATGAACTGGACAGTCTCACTTGTTACTGGTCTTGTATCTTGTGCCGTTATCTGAATGACTGTCTCCTGTGAAAGGTTATCCAGCGCGGTAGTCTCTGTAACCGAAGCTGTCTTACCGCTTTTAAAGCCATGCAGCGTGATATCTCCATTACCTTTGAAGACATACTTATAGACGGCACTCAGGATAACGATCAGGATGAATGCCATAGGATAGATGAGACTTTTGAACTTCTTTGTCGTGCTCTTCTTCAACATAGGGAAAGCATAACACCGCTCTTTGTCGGTTTTTTCCGACAAAATACGACAAAGCCGGCAAGGTATTTACCCTGCCGGCTCCGGACATTACTTTTAAATAATTATCTAAATTACGCTTCGTCTTCTCTGCGCTTTGTTTCCCAGAACTTCTCGATATTGTAGTTCTCGCGCTCTTCTCTGCCCATTACATGAACTACTACGTCCTTGTAATCCAGGAGGATCCACTTGTCACCTGAACGGCCTTCGATGTGATCAGGAACGATGTCATAATCCTTCTTGAGAACGAACTCAACTTCGTCAGCGAGTGACTTGATCTGAGTTGTGGAATTACCGCTTGCGAGAACGAAATAATCTGCAAGAACGGTCTTACCGGTCAGATCGATCGTCTCAATATCGATACCCTTCTTGGAATCAAGTATCTCAGTAATCTTAGCGGCTAATTCTTTGCTGTCCATTATTTATCTCCTTGAACATTTTGATATTTTGATTGTAACACAATAGCGTTTAATTGGTTTTGAACTTATTGTTAAGCGAATAATATCCGTCTCGCTAAGGTCCTCCGCGCTTCGCTTGTGCGGAAATCGCTCGCCGGTTATTATTCGGTTATCATCCCTAGGTCCTTCATCATCTGAATCGTAACAGGATGCATGTCCCTTCCCTGACTCTTGAACTTATTTCTAACAGCATCGGCAGTCATGCGAACAGCTTCATCCAGATCATGCTCTGCAGTCTCTCTTATGGGACCTAAGTCCATATAGTTTCTGGCAGGTTCGATCTTGTCAGCAAGGTATACGATCTTTTCGAGCACCGTCATGTCGCCTCTGCCTGTTGTGTGATAGCAGATGGCATCAAGGATCTCCTTATCTTCGATGCCAAGGTCTTCCTTAACAAAGGTAGCGCCGGCAGATGAATGGATGATCTTCTTCTCTGTAAACAGGTTGCCTGAATATCTCTTGGCCATTTCGAGCTGCTGCTCGATGGGAAGTTCTTTCGCGCAATCGTGAAGAGCGCCTGCAAGCAAAGCCTTATCCTTATCACAACCGTATAGATCAGCGAGATGAGCTGACAGATAGCCGACGTTTAAAGTGTGAAGAAGTCTCTTGCCGCCAAGATAACGGTGCATCCAGACAGCAACTTCGAAGAACTGCTTTTTAGCTTCATCAGATACTCCTTCAAGCTTTGTATTCTCAGTATAAAGAGCGTGTCTCTTAATGAATTCCAAAGCCGGTTCAGGAACCTGGGAATAGTCGCCGCTTGTCGTGATCTGGGATGAAGAACAGTCGACACCGTCGAGTCTGAAGATCTCAACTTTGCCTCCGAGATTCTTCTTGATAGAAGCCCTGGCCTTCTCGACGTCGGTATCGTCACCGGGTCTTACGGCTGCAAGGAGCGATGCGTAATTGAGGATCTCGCCGGGCTTATACCAGGTCTCAAAAGTGCCGAGAGTATCAGAGCCCATGATCCAGAAAAACTCGTGGTGTTCTTCTGCTTTCTTGCGCTTGATTCCGTTGTCTGTAAGGAACGGCACGATGTATTCATCTGAAGTAAGCTTTGCAAGAACGACAGCAGTGTAGCTTACGCCGTCGATACCGTATTCGATATCGCTTACAAAAACGTTCTTGAGGCCCAGTCCTTCGACCGTCTCTTTCATCATGTAAAGACGGTACGGAGGCGGAAGCTTATTCGCATAGAGTTTGAAAGAATTACGGACTGAAGGGATAACGATCACACAATCGATAAATCCGCTCTTTAAAGCGGATCTTATCATTGCTATGTGACCGTTATGAACGGGATCAAAAGATCCGCCGTAAACTCCGATCTTCATTTATTAACCGAGTGTCCTTCCGATGTCGTGACGGAAATGCATATCCTTGAAGGAGATCTTTGCTACGCCTTCATATGCGCCGTCAATAGCTTCATCAAGAGTATCAGCCTCATCGTATACGCAGAGAACACGTCCGCCGCTTGTAACGAGCTTTCCGTCCTTAAGCGCTGTACCTGCCTGGAATACGATCTTGCCGCATGTATCGATACCTGTGATCTCGTAGCCCTTTGCATAGCTCTGCGGATATCCGCCGGAAGCCATGACAACTACGCATGAGCACTTATTCTTCCACTTGAACTCGATCTTATCGAGATAGCCGTCGATGATGGCATCAACGATGTCGAGGAGACTGTTTTCGAGGAGCGGCAATACTGCCTGTGCCTCAGGATCTCCGAAACGTGCGTTGTACTCAACAACCTTAGGTCCTTCAGGTGTAAGCATGAGTCCGAAATAGATGACACCCTTGAACGGTCTTCCCTCTTTCTTGAGAGCTTCAACCGTAGGTGTGATGATCTCGTTCTGGATGCGAGCCTTAAGCTCATCAGTCATGTCGGCACCGGGTGTAACTGCACCCATACCGCCTGTGTTGAGACCTTCGTCGTGGTCATATGCTCTCTTGTGGTCTCTTGAAGATACCATCGGAACACATGTGTTACCGTCAGCGAAAGCGAGTACTGTAAGCTCAGGACCCGTCATGCACTCTTCGATAACGATCGTGGAACCTGCAGAACCGAACTTCTGGTCTTCCATCATGTCCTTAACTGCCTGCTTAGCCTCATCGAGAGTCTGGGCAATGATAACGCCCTTACCGAGAGCCAGGCCGTCGCACTTGATAACGATAGGCATGGGCTGTGTCTCAAGATAATCGAGAGCTGCCTGCTCTTCAGTGAAGATCTCATACTTTGCAGTAGGGATCGAATACTTCTTCATGAGCTGCTTGGAGAAAGCCTTGGAACCTTCGATGATGGCTGCATTTGCCTTAGGGCCGAATGCTCTGAGGCCTGCTTCTTCCATCTTATCGACCATGCCCATTGCGAGCGGATCGTCAGGTGCTACGAAGACGAGATCGAACTGCTCTTTTTTTGCATATTCAACCATGCCTTCAATATCAGTAGCCTTAATGTCAACGCATGTAGCGATTGAAGCGATACCGCCGTTACCCGGTGCGCAGTAAAGATCCGTAACTCTGGGATCCTGCTTAAGCTTCCAACAAATAACGTGCTCTCTTCCGCCGCCGCCAACTACAAGAACCTTCATTTTCTATTCCTCCGAATTTTCGATTTGATTATTTAAGATAGTGCATCCAGGACTTAGCGCCAGTCTCACTTACGAGTGAAGCGATGTCCTTATGCTTGATTCCCTTAACGAGGATTGCCTCATCAGAGAGAACTTCGCACTCATAGCTTTCAGCAGCTGTGATGACCTTAGCGGGAACGTCAGCTCTTACAACGATATCAGCAGTGATCTCATCGTAAGGTGTGATTGCAACGCTCTCTTCAGTCCATACTCTGTTCTCTGAAGGATTGCTCATTGCAGCCTCAAGGATGTCGCCGCATACAGCAGAAGCCGTAGGAAGCGTACCTGCTCCCTGACCGTAGAACATAGCCTGGCCCAGGCTGTTACCGTCAACCATGATCGCATTGAATACGCCGCTTACGTTGAACAAAAGATTGCTCTTTGAAACGAGTGTAGGTGCAACGTATACGATGGGCTTGTCCTCACCTGCTTCATAAAGAGCGATGAGCTTGATGTCGCATCCGATTGATGAAGCGAACGCGAAGTCGTCAGTTGTAATAGCAGAGATACCTTCAGCGGAGATCTGCTCAGGTGCGATGTAAGCACCATCATTAGCGATCGTTGAAAGGATCGATATCTTTCTCTGTGCGTCGATACCGTCGATGTCTGCAGAAGGATTAGCTTCAGCAAAACCGTTTGCCTGAGCCTGCTTCAATGCTGTATCGAAATCGATGCCCTCATCCTTCATCTGTGAAAGGATGTAGTTTGTAGTACCGTTAACGATACCTGCAATCTTTGTGATCTTGTTTGCTGCAAGACACTTGTAAAGAGGTCTGATGATCGGGATACCGCCGCCTACTGCAGCCTCGAAAAGATAGCAGCAGTTATTTTCCTGTGCAATCTTAATGAGCTCGGGACCGTGTGTTGAAACGAGTTCCTTATTTGAAGTTACAACGCTGATTCCCAAAGAAAGAGCGCGCTTTGTATATTCGTAAGCGATCCTTGCGCCGCCGATCGTCTCGACTGCGATAAGAATGTCGCTCTCGAAAACCTCATCAGCATTATGTGTTACGAGGTTGCCGTACTTGCTGTCAGGGAAATCCCTGATATCAAGGATGTACTTCACGTTGATCTCTTCGCCAACGCGCTTCGTGATGAGCTCCTTGTTTATATCGAGAGTCTCGGCTACGCCTGAACCTACCGTACCGAAACCCATGATCGCGATGTTAATTGCCATTTGCTGTTCCTTACCTTTCATTATTCCCTGCTCAGGATCATGCACTTTCGCACGCCCGCGAGCTTGGATATATCGTTAATTATGTCGTCAACTGTACCATACATTGACACGGTTTCAATGGAAATCGAGATGTCTGCAAGGCCGTTGATCGGGATATTCTGATTGATGGTCAGAATATTTGCACGGGATTCCGCAATAGTTCTGATGATCTCAGACAGGATTCCCTGGAAATTCTCAACAGACAGAAGAAGCGTAACCTTCTTGCCGCTTGCCGCCTCATAGAACGGCAGAACGGAATCCTTATACTTGTAGTATGCGCTTCTGGAAAGGCCTGTCTTCCTTACAGCTTCGTTTACCGAAGTGGATTCTCCGGTGTTGAGACGCTGCTTGACCTCCATAACCTTAATGAAGACTTCAGGTAAAACTCTTTTATCGACAAGGAAATATTCGGGGTTATCCTGATGCATAAAATAAGGCCTTTCTATCGAGATTTTGCACGGGCACTATACCACGAGTGGTGGACATTTGTACGCGCCCGACAATATTAACACGATTGGTATAGCTTTTCAATCTTAATAATAAAAAGCAAAATTACTTGAACTGCATCAGAAGCCGACCTTTACCATTTTGGACTAAAAAATCAGGTAAAAGTCAGGCGCTGCCTGATTTTTAGCCTGACTTTTTTCAATTTCCCACGAAAAATCAGGCAAAAGTACGGCTATCCCCTGACTTTTGCCTGATTTTTTAAATACATGAGCATTCAACTGATTCCAGAAAAAACTTACACCAGATCCGCCTTAAGCATCTCCGCCATAGCCCTGGAAGCCTTGCCTCTGTGGCTTATGGAGTTCTTCTGTTCCTTTGTCATCTGGGCAGTCGTCATGCCGAATTCAGGTACATAGAAGATAGGATCGTAGCCGAATCCGCCGTCGCCCATGGGTTTCTCGTGAAGAACGCCGCAGACTTCGCCTCTTACGGTAAATTCAGAACCGTCAGGTCTTACTACTGCGATGCTGCATACGAACTTTGCAGTTCTCTTTTCTTCGGGAACGTCCTTAAGCATCTCGAAGATCTTCGCGAACTTCTCTGGATATGTGGAATTCTCACCGCAGAAACGCGCGGAATAGATTCCCGGAGCGCCGTCCAAAGCATCGATGCAGAGACCTGAATCGTCAGCCATTACATATGCGCCTTCAGCAAGGGCATGAACTGTTCTTGCTTTGATCAGTGCATTCTCTTCGAATGTCTTGCCGTCTTCAACGATATCGGGATCGTATCCCTCTTCCTTCATGGTAGTAACTACAAAGGGTGTATCACTTAATATCTCTGCGATCTCTCTTGCCTTGTCCTTGTTTGATGTAGCAAGAATGAGTTTGAATTCTTTTGTCATATAAGCCTCCATGCCTTGGGATACATATTTTTCGCGGTCTGGCCGTTGATCTTTGCAAAGCCCAGCGGGAAATCTCCGATGCCTACGATTATCGTGCCTGCTAATTTGAGTCCGTCTTCAGGAGATACAGATATGGTCTCACCACGAAGATACTTCGTGAGCCTGTCATCATCTCTTCCAAGACCCAGATATGAGTCTTCCTTTATCGCATCTTTTGAGAGCGCAAGAGCGATGCTGTTCGACGGCTCGAAAACCTTCTTTCCTGACTTCAGAGGTTTGATGTCGCCTACGTAAAGTCCGGTCTTAACGACCTTAAGGCCCTTGAAAAGTTTCTCATCGAAAGTCATCTTGAAAAGACCTGTGCCGTGGCTCACAAAACGGCCCTGCAAAAGCTCTCCCCTGCCTTTTTCGGAAAGCACTTCATCAAGCACAGCCAATGCTGCTTCAGTGCTCTTATCCTTTGTACCGACAGTCTCTTTAATCAGGAGTTCGTCAGCTGACTTAAGGTCTTTTTCCTCACCCTTTACGATGTGTACGCAGAAGTGTCCGTCACCTTCAGACATGTGGGGCCAGATCCTCATGGAACCTGGCAGGATCGAACCTTCACCTGCGTGAGTCACGCCATCTATCTCAGGATGAGCTTTTACATGGTATTCGGGGTGACGCCCGATAAATCTCTTAATCTGGTTCTCATCTTCGTCAACGCAGAATGTGCATGTGGAATAAACGATCGAACCGCCTTCTTTAAGGCACTTGTCTGCTGCTTCAAGAATTGATTCCTGCAACGGAACACAGACCTTCGGGCCATAGTTCATATAGCTCTTGCAGGCATTCTTATCGCGTCTGAACATGCCCTCACCGGAGCACGGTGCGTCGATTAAGATCTTATCGAAGAACAGAGGAAGTCTTGCTGCTATGTTATCAGGATTCTCATTAAGGATAACAAGTCCTTCGATACCTGAACGCTCAATGTTTCTGAGCAATGCCTTGGAACGCTCGAAGCTAATCTCATTAGCGACAAGGATTCCTTTGCCGTGCATGTCTTCGCCGAGTCTGCATGCCTTACCGCCGGGAGCTGCGCAAAGGTCGAGAACTATCTCACCCGGCTTTGCAGCCATAACCTGTGCAGGAAGCATTGCGGAAGGCTCTTGCGGATAGTAAACACCAGCGTGATAGAGAGGGTCTCTTCCGCCTGGTTCGTTGTTTACATAGTAACCGCCATTGCACCATGAAACGGGCTTTATCTCCTCGTTCATGTCACCCAGGAATTCTGTTTCCTGGTTACTGCTTGTTATTTTCGAGCGCGAGAATCTGACGCCCTTTAAAGGCACCTTGTCAAAGCTCTCATAAAAACCATCACGCGGCACTTCGTTGTGACGCGTGAAGAAGTCGTTCATCTCATTTACAAAACTATCGGGAAGCTGCATCTTATCCTCACAGATTAAGGAAATCAGCGCATCTGAACGCAAGGCGCTTGATTACGTCGACTTTGAAAGGCGACTCGATTCCGGCACGCTTGATGAGGTTAAGGAACGTGTCGCTTCCGCCTAACTGACAGAGCGTGTTGTACTTTTCGAGAGCGTCCTTGAGGTCGACTCTGGACTCGTCCCAGAGCTCAAGAGCGCAGATCTGTGAAAGACAATAGTCGATGTAATAGAAAGGCGTCGTGAAGATGTGATCCTTCTTCATCCATGCGCCGCCCATTGCGTGGAAAGGCGTATCGTTCTCATCGTAATTGATGAAAGGCTGATATGTCTGCTCGAGCATCTTCCAGATCTCATGGCGCTCATCAGGCGTCATGTTGGGATTGTCGTATACGATGTGCTGGAACTCGTCGACCATGCATCCGTAAGGAAGGAACAGAAGTCCGTCGGTCATGTGGAGTTCGCAGTACTGGTCAGCCTGCTTTCCGTAGAAGATATCCATGAAAGGATAAGACATGTATTCCATAGATGTAGAGTGGATTTCGCATGTCTCAAGAGTCGGTGAAAGGCACTCAACGAAAGGAGATGACTCAGCGCCCGCAAGAGCAGCATATGCGTGTCCGCCCTCATGTACGACGGTTGCTACATCGTCGAATGTGCCGTTGCCGTTCATGAAGATGAAAGGAATGCAGTAATCTTCAAGATACATGCAGTAACCGCCCGTGGACTTTACGGGACGGGACAGAAGATCCGTATATCCGTGATCTGAAAGGACGTCAAAGAAGCTGGGCGTTGCGCCGAACATGTTCCTGAAGAACTTGCCTGCTGCCTCTTCGTAAGTATCCTTGCTTACGACAGGTGTCGGATTGCCCTCCTTGAAAAGGCACGGAAGGTCGTGGAACATGAGCTTATCGACACCAAGTCTTTCCTGCTGGAGCTTTCTGATCTGTGTCGTGAGCGGCACGATATATCTCTTGATGTTCTCCCTGAACTTGGCTACGTCTTCCCTGTTATAGTCGTAGCGCTCCATACGCTTATAGCCGAGTTCCGTGAAGTTGTTATATCCGAGCTTCTGAGCTGCAGTAGTTCTGGTCTTTACGAGCTCATCGTAGATCCTGTCGTACTCTTCTTTTCTGGACATGTAGTACTTGTCCAGAGCGATGTGCGCATCACGTCTTACCTTCCTGTCTGTTGACTGGAGATAAGGCTGGATGAGGCTTAAGTTAAGAGTCTTCTTGCCGAGAGGGATCTCTGCTTCGGACTGCTTCTGGGAATACTCATTCTCGAGCTTGGATTCCTCAGTAAGATCGTCGATTACTTCGCTTGAGATAATCTCCCTCTGGTTCTTGGCCTTGCGGAAGATCATCTGTCCGTACTTGGCCTTAAGACTGTCTGCGCAGGGGCACGTCAGAAGTCCTGATAAGACGGCGGATGAGAGTTCCTGGACTCTTGCGCCGGCCTCATCGAAAAACTCCATCTCGGTGTTGTAGTACTCATTTGATGTGTCGAGGTCGTGAAGGATCTGGCACAGCGCGTACTGTGTATCGAATGAACTGATGGCGATCTCATACTCACCCAGAGCCTCATCTGCTGCCTCGATGGTCTTGGCGGTCATGAGCCTGAGTCTGACGTTTCTTACGGTCTCCGTGAACTTATCAAGGTCCGGTCTTGTATAGTTAAGGTCCTTAAAATCCGGTACCGAGCTGTTCGCTGTATTCTCCATGAGATCACCTTTCTAATTCTTACATCTTCTCGACTACGCCGATTCCGAGCATATCAAGTCCTGACTTAAGGCAGTCAGCAACAGCCTCGCAGAGCTTGAGTCTTGCGTCTCTGATCTCTTCGGAATCAGCATTAAGAATTCTCGAGTTATTGTAGAAACGGTTGAAGTTTCTTGCGATGAGTGCGATCTGACGTGAGATCATGAAAGGCTCATAGCTCTCAGCTGCCTTAACTACCGCATCCTTGAAGTCTGCAAGGCTTCTGATTACCGCATACTCATCTTCAGCTGTAAGCTTGTCTGCTGCATCGATGTTGCCTGCAAAGCCCTGGTCAGCTGCTTTTCTCAAGATAGACTTGATTCTTGCATATGTGTAGATGAGGTAAGGCGCTGTATCGCCCTCGAAATCGAGCATGTCATCCCAGTCAAAGAGGATGTCCTTCTCTCTTCCTGCCTTGAGGTATGTGTAAGATACTGCTCCGAGTCCGACAACCTCAGAAACCTGAGCAATCTGCTCGTCTGTCATGTCACCGCCGCGAAGCTCGCTGTTCTTTCTGATGATCTCAGCTGTCTTTTCTGTAGCCTTATCAAGGAAGTCATCAAGCTTGATGATGTTTCCGGCTCGTGTTGAGAATGCCTCTGCAACCTCATTGCCGTTCTCATCCTTCTTGGGCTTGAACTTCAAAAGTCCGAAGCCAACGTGTACGCAGTCGTCAGCGCACTCATAGCCTGCCTTCTTGAGAACTGCGAAAACCTGCTTAAAGTGAAGCTGCTGGGGAAGTCCTACTACATAGATATTCTTGTAGAAATTGAATTCTTCGTTCCTATAGAGGATTGCAGCGATATCTCTTGAAGCATAGATCGTGGTTCCGTCGCTCTTTACAACGAGGCACGGCGGGAGACCTTCATCGTCGAGTTTTACGACTCTTGCGCCTTCGCTTTCTTCCAAAAGGTTCTTGCTCTCGAGCATGCTGACAACAGAATCGATCCTTGAAGAATAGAAAGACTCGCCGTTATAGTTATCGAACTTGATGCCCATTCTCTTATATGTCTTCTCGAAAACCTCAAGGCTCAAGTCCCTGAAGCGCTTCCAGAGAGCAACTTCCTCTTCCTTGCCCTCTTCGAGCTTTCTGAAGTTGTCTCTTGCAGTATCTTCGAGTTCCTTTTCTGCCTCAGGGCTTACCTTGCACTCATCGTGGAACTTAACGTAGATTCTCGTAAGCTCATCGATGGGGTTCTCTTCCATGGCCTTCTCGTCGCCCCAGAGTCTGTAAGCCGTGATGAGCTTACCGAACTGTGTGCCGTAGTCACCGAGGTGGTTGAACCTGATTACGTTATAGCCGAGTCTTGAATAGATGTTAGACAGGGAATTTCCGAGGATTGTCGTAAAAGCATGGCCTACATGGAAAGGCTTTGCGATATTAGGGGATGAGAACTCAACGATTACGTTCTTTCCCTCACCGATATTTTTGTTGCCGTACTGGTCGCCTGCACTGATGATCTCAGAGATAACTGACTTAGCGAGAACGCCCTTGTCGATCCTGAAATTGATGTAAGGGCCTGCAGTATCAACGGTTACTGCACCGTCAAAGCCCTTAACGAGCTCTTCTGAATCCTTGAGCTCATTGGCGATCATGGGCGGAGCCTTATGAAGCGTTTTCGCGAGCACGAAGCACGGGAAAGCATAATCTCCGAGCTCGAGCTTCGGCGGGATCTCAATAAGTCCCTCTACCTGCGCCTTATCAAGGCCTGTACAACTACTCAAATTAGAAGCTATTAAATCTTTGTAATCCATGGTTTTTTCTCCTTATTACGAATGAATATGTTAACACATTTAGCCAATACTTCCCAATAGAACGGACCGATTTGTTGAACGATTTAATAATTTTTATCCAAATATGCTTAATGTATAATTCATTTGGTGGAGAATCCTAAGAGCGAGGGTAACTTTTAATGTCATTTATAATGAAAATGGCTATCGGCTGCGTTGCTGCCTTTGCCATTACACTTATACTTCTCAAATTCCTTCCGGGAGAGAAGATCATACTTGGCCACGACCGCGGCCGTAAATACGCACAGGGTTCTGAAGTAAACATCGGTAAGCCTACAGGCGTAGGTTTCTATTTCATATTGGTATTCCTTTTGGTCTCAAGCATATTCTGTTTCCTTATAAGCCCCGTCACATCAGATAAGGGCTTCTTTGAGAGCGGCAACGTAGTAACAGGCCTGGGCTTCGGCCTTCTTGCCGTACTTGCCGAGATGGTAACCGGCTGGCTCGACGACAGATCCAAGAATGCCTGGAACGAATACATCAAGGGTGCTCTCGACGTCGTTGTATCCCTCATCGCAGGCTTCATCGTCGTTCATTTCTTCGGAACACGCGTATACCTCGCCATTACTGGCACTTACTTTGACATCCACCCTATTCTTTTCTACTGCCTCGCAGTGCTTCTCTTCGTCGTATCCATCAATGCCACAAACGCTACTGACGGTATCGACGGCCTCTCAGGATCACTTTCCGTAATCGCCGTAATCACGACATTCATCATGGGATTCCTTGCTAAATCCCTGTTTGACGATAATTCAATCCTTCTCGTAGTATTCTTCGTACCCACACTCATCGCTTACCTCATCTTCAACTTCAACCCTTCGAAAATGCTGATGGGCGATGCCGGCTCAAGATCACTCGGATTCTTTATCGCTTTCTTCCTGATCTACTGCAGGATCCCGTTCCTCTACTTTATCGTAGGACTTCCCTTCCTCTGCGACGGCGGTATCTCCATCGTTAAGATCACGGTAGGAAGACTTACAAAGAAGAAAATCATTCTATTCAAGAACATTACGACTCCTCTTCACGACGAGCTCCGCAAGAACAGAAAGTTCAGCGTAAAGAAGGTCTGGTTCACGCTCGTTATCGCAGCAACCGTTATCGACCTGCTCTACATCGTTGCAGCAGTTCTCGTAAGAGTCTTTGCAGGTTAAATTTTCCCTGAATCAGAATGGTTCGGCATTCTTGGCAGATCTGTTTCCTGCCAAAGCTATGCACAGCACTTTTGAAGCCCCAGCCTTATATAGAGCTACGGCTGCCTCATGAAGAGTGGCGCCTGTAGTTGCTACGTCATCAACGATAATTACGGTCATGCCGGTAACATCCCAGTGTTCACTTACTCCGAACGCTCCGGACACGTTATCCGCCCTTAAGTTTTTGTCGGTTATCTCTGACTGTCTCTTCGTATCCCTGACTCTTATCAGGCAGTCATCTGCAAATCGGATGTTGTTAAGCTTTGAGACGGGGAAGGCCATCTCCGAAGCCTGTTGAACCCACGTTCTTCAAGTCTTTCCGGTGAGAGCGGCACCGGAACTATCAGGTCGGCATTAAGTCCCACATTCTGAAGAGCAGAACCCAGAACACAGCCGAAGAATCTGGCAAGTTCTATCTTCCTGCCAAACTTGATCTTCGGAACGGCACGTTCGATTATCCCTTTGTACGGGAAAAGCAGGTACAGAGGAAGTCCGGGGCACTGGTCGTTTTCGACGGGATTGGAAAGGCACAAGAGCCATCTTCCCTGCTCATCGGTACTGATAAGGTCAGATAAGCACTTGCCACACAAATGAAGTTCAGAATCTTTATTGTAGAGCTGATGGTATAAGGCGTCGTAGTTTTCGAAGCGGTCTTCAGAGTCTGACACGTTGCCGCAGAGCTTGCATCTGTATGGAAGGATAAGGTCCGCCGCCCCTTTTAAAGCTTCTCTTATCTCTCCTGAAATGCTGATGATGCTTCCATAACGGGATACCATCACTTGTTCCTTCTGAAATCGACAGTCTTAAGAAGATCTCTTAAGCATGTCTCCCTGGTATCGCCTTTGGGTGCCCTAAGGAACTTACCGAGAGTGCCTTCGCACTCGACAATGGTAACGTTCATCTTGCCTCTGGTAACGGCTGTATAAAGAAGGCTGCGCTTATAAAGAAGCGCATTCATCTTGCCCAGGGCAATGATTACTCTGTCGAACTCACAACCCTGTGATTTATGTACTGTAACAGCATAAGCAAGATCGATGTTATCCAAAAGCTTGCCCTTATACTCTGCAGTCTTGCCTTCATCAAAAGTGATCGTAACGCTTCCTTTCAAGGGGTCTATGTCGCTGATAACTCCAAGCTCTCCGTTGAATATTCCCTGCAGGACTTCGCCTGTAACAGGATCTATCCACTCGGTGGAGTAATCGTTTTTGTTCTGCATTACTTTATCGCCTATGTGAAGGACGAGGCTCTGGCCTCTTTTCAGAACTTTAATATCGTCTTTTACTTCCAATGCCTGGATCAGCTTATTGAGCTGTACCGTACCCAGAGCTACATTCTCATTCTTGGTCGGAGTAAGACAAATAAGGTCTTCGTTCTTATGCTCAAGAACGAGCCTTGCAATTGTCTCCTGCGCTTCCTCTTCAGTCTTGCAGCTGATGATCTCAAAATCGTCGCCCATGCTCTTGGGCTCATTGCCTTCAAGAATTAGATTTGCATTAGCAGCAATACTGCCGTCATCTGCCTGTCTGTGAAGCGCATCAAGCCTTATAGCAGGTATCGATTCGCATGACAGAAGATCTCTTAAGATATCGCCGCATCCGACGGACGGAAGCTGGTCAGGATCGCCTACGAGAATTATAGAAGTGCCCTTATCAGTCGCATCAAGAAGGTGCCTCATGAGCATCGTGTCTACCATGGACATCTCATCGATGACTATAACTCTGCATATGATCGGATTATCTTTTCCATGTGCGAAAAGAAGGCTGTTATACTGGCCAGACTTGTCATCAGGAAGATCTTCATCGTCAGTGTTTATCGTTCTTCTTACACCCAGAAGTCTGTGGATGGTCGAAGCCTCACTTCCGCATGCTTCTGAAAGTTTCTTTGCAGCACGGCCGGTGGGCGCCGCAAACACGCAGCTGATCTTGCTTCTTCTGAAGTATTCGCCAAGGACACCCATGATGGTTGTCTTACCCGTGCCCGGACCGCCCGTAATGACGCTGATAGGACTGTACATGCAAAGATACAAAGCCTCAAGCTGTGACTTATCGGGAATGATTCCGAGGTCTGATGCGACTTCCTTCATTATCCTGTCGCTCTCATCTCTCGGGGGTGGAACAGTCTTAGACTTGAGCATCTCATTTATGCGTCTCTCGATCGCAAGTTCCGATGCAAAATAACTCATGGTGGCAAATTTGGCTTCAGGATCTTCAACATCACAGACTGCACACTTACCTGAATCGTATTTGTATACGGCGATCTTTTTATCTTCAATCGCCATCGCGGCAGCATCCCTGAACACTTCTGTAAACTGCTCAGAAGTGATCTTGGATTCGTGGCTGTTTACGTATTCCAGTGCTCTCTTTCTGACATCCTGGGGAGCGAGCGCCGTGGACTTCGTTTCCTCATGAAGATACATGCAGGACTGATAAAGAGCGGCTGCGATTCTTTCTTTTGCAACGGGAGATACGCCTTCACCAAGTGCGATCCTGTCGAGCAGTTCAAAGCCTGCAACGCCGTGTCCCATGAGAGCAAAAGGAGTCTTTCTTATCTCTTCGCAGTCAAGCCTGTCGAGGTTCTTGAGCATCTTAATCTGGCCCTGCGAGAAACCCATCAGCTTTGCTTCAAGCCCCTGCTCGAAGAACTCATATTCTTCTACCAGCTGGTCGCATATGGCCATTGCTCTTGAAGAAGAAAGTCCGCTTACTTCAGCAGATGCAAGTTCAGGTGTCTCAGTAAGGACCTTGAGGACTTCTTTGCCGAATTTGGACGCAAGAGCTTCTGCTGTTGTCTTACCCAGACCGCTTATGTTATCTGCAAGAAAAGATGCTATGAGGAGCGAGTCACCGGCTTCTTCATCGACACTTATCTTCTTGAGAGTTACCTGTGGTCTGTTGTTCCATTCGGTAACCTTGCCGGAGATGATATAAGATCCGCCTTCTACGATATCGACCTTTGATTTACCCGCTACGGTAAATCTGCCGTCGCAAAGAAATGACACAAAGTTATTTGCCTTTCTCGGGCAAAACACCTTAATACAGGTGACCTTTGCATCTTCTATCTCGCTGCCGATATCTTCAACCGACAAAGACAGTTTGTTGTCCTTGGGATCTTTCTTCATTGCTCCTCTTCTTTTCGGTTTTTCAAAATGCTAACAATAAACCCTTGGCAAAACAATAAGCCCGGTCAAAGCTCAAGACTTTAACCGGGCGTTTGAGACTAAATTGTCCTTATATCAGGACATCAGATGCCTGCGAGCTTTTTGATCTCTTCAGCCTTATCCGTCTTCTCCCAAGGGAGCTCAACGTCTGTTCTTCCGAAGTGACCGTAGCTTGCTGTTTTAGCATAGATAGGTCTTCTGAGGTCGAGATCTCTGATGATGGCTGCAGGTCTTAAATCGAATACCTTGTTTACGATCTCAACGATCTTGGAATCTTCGATCTTACCTGTTCCGAATGTGTCTACCATTACTGATACCGGCTTAGCAACACCGATGGCATAAGCAACCTGGACTTCGCACTCGGAAGCAAGGCCTGAAGCTACGATGTTCTTTGCGATGTAACGCATCATGTAGCATGCAGAACGATCAACCTTCGTCGGGTCCTTACCTGAGAAGCATCCGCCGCCGTGACGAGCGAATCCGCCGTATGTATCAACGATGATCTTTCTTCCTGTGAGACCTGAGTCACCCTGAGGTCCGCCTACTACGAATCTGCCTGTAGGATTGATGTAGATCTTTGTGTTCTCATCCATGAGGTCAGCAGGGATAACAGACTTGATAACGTTCTCTTTGATGTAATCTTCAAGGAACTCAAGTGTTACATCTGCGCTGTGCTGTGTTGAAATAACAACAGCATCGATTCTCTTAACCTTGTCGTTCTCATACTCTACAGTAACCTGTGACTTACCGTCAGGTCTCAAGAACTCAGCACCGTTCTTACGTACTTCCGTAAGACGGATAGTAAGCTTATGTGCAAGAGCGATAGGCATAGGCATAAGCTCAGGAGTATCGTCGTTAGCATAACCGAACATCATGCCCTGGTCGCCTGCACCTGTGTCGAGCTCCTTTTCGCCGCCGTGACGTGCCTCGTAAGACTCGTTGACACCCATTGCGATGTCAGGAGACTGCTCGTCGATGGAAGTAAGCACAGCGCATGAATTGCTGTCAAATCCCATGTCGCTTGAGTTGTAGCCGATCTCCTTAACCGTATTTCTTACGATGGAAGGAATGTCAACATAAGCAGATGTTGTGATCTCGCCCATGACAAGTACCATACCCGTTGTAGTGCATGTCTCACAAGCTACACGTGCTGTGGGGTCCTGCTCAAGGATAGCGTCAAGAACGCTGTCAGAGATCTGGTCGCAGATCTTGTCGGGATGTCCCTCAGTAACTGATTCAGAAGTGAACAGCCAGTTTCCTTTTTTATTTCTCATTTTCTTTCCTTTCCGTTCAATGCTTTGGTAAAAGAAAAAACCTTCCCCCGAAAGGAGAAGGCCGACGCAATATATTATCGATCCTCATCTTCCAGGTTTCCCTGCCGGAATTGGCACCGCTGCTTTCCGCGGTTGCCGGACTCTGAT
>CAMYXF010000003.1 GCA_947303185.1 uncultured Clostridia bacterium
GGGAAGCTTGATCACGTTGACTTTCATTTTCAATCTCCTGAAGAGGTTACAATTCCGGGATCGGATAAAGTGTATCAATCATCTTGAAAAATTTTTTCTTGTAAATTGCTACGACCGGTTTTCGGATCCAATTCTTTACATTCGGAGAAGTTGCAACGCCCTTGATCAGGCTGATCATTGCATATCCTTCAATGACCCGGTTGATCTCTTTGATCTTATTTTCATCATCTGTATGAAAATATCTCTTTAAGATATTGTTCCACACTCTCGCAAATTGATCCTTCGTAAGTCCCATGGCCGTCAATTTATAACTGGTTTTTGCGGCCGTCACATACACCAGATGCATTGCCGCCAGATCAATAATGGGATGTCCCAGCCCGGAATCATCCACATCAATCAACATTATTTCTCCGTTTTGGAGCATAAGGTTTCCAGGATGAAAATCTTGATGAATAAATGTATTTCTATCAGGAATACCGTCGATCAATTTCATTACTCTTGCAGCCTCCTCGGGCTTATAAAAGCCTGCATCCCTGGTCGCAATCACTTCCTTGCGAAGCCTTTCCTTGGAATCCGGAAGCGTTCCCTTTTCAAACTCAATATGATGAATATTAAGAAGCGTATCCGCGATTAGATTGGAATATTCATCTATTTTATCCGGATGCTCACAGATTTCTTGCCCAAGCGGCTTTGCATTGATCATTTCATAAACCACGCCATAGTTCTCCCCAACCTTCACCATGTCAAACGCGATCATGGTTGGGATTCCGTTTACGAATGCTCTTTTTGTCGTCTCCCTGCTACGATTGATTCTCTCGGGGCTATGGCGATTACTGAAATACACTTTCACAATGGTCTCATCATCCAGACGATAAACCGCTCCGTTTCCTCCTTTTCCAAGAACCTGGCAACCCTCTACGGAAATCTCTCGCATTGCTCTTTCTTTTGGCATCTTACTTTCCATTTGCTTCTCTTGTCCACTCATTTGTCAGACTCCCTTTGCACATTTTTCCTGCACAATATATCTGAAAACGTTACATTATCGTCCTGATTATGTTTTCCATATCCGTATTCTATCGTTCTCATATTTTTATTGTTTTATTGAAGTGTTAATGCAGAGTAAATAAAAGCGGGATGAGAAATTCCGCTTAGTGCTTTAATCGGCGTTAGAGGCGTGTATACTTGTTCTGATTTGATAATGTCATGTGCGTATTAAGTTGGAAATTTTCAAAAAATGTGTTGACCACACATATAAGTTTCTACTATGCCAATCCCGATACGATAAATACCGCAAGATATGGATCCTGCGGTATTTTTAATTTTATAAACAGAACATTAGATAGTTGTTAGTATCGATGGTCATCGGGCACTAAAACCAAGTATCAACTAATGAGCTTGGTATATTAAATTCCTGATTTGATAGTCCTTTTTCGCGAAAAACACGGTCTACTGTGACCTTGTAATTGCCGTTATCAAGGACAAGCGCAGACCTGATGACGTTCTTTCCTTCAAGGTCTGAAGGCATCTTTACGCCGAATTCCTTTGAGACGTAATTAACTTAACGAACTCGGCGGTCACATCAGTGGTTGAATTATATGTGTCATCCGGCTCTTCGAGGCTTATCGAAAAGCGTTTGTAGTTCATTATCGCAGCGAATTCATCTGAATCAACATTTAACAGATCCCAGTCGAAAGTGTGCCTTATGAAATTGCACTTGTAGGAATACGACTTGGTGCCGCATGCATTGACGGCATCGGTCATCTCCTGAATTGATTGGAATGTCTTTCCGGCAAGTGTCTCATAGTCAGCCATTGAGATCTCGATGGTGATATAGCCGGACACACCGTCAATCGATAGATTTGCTTCATCGATTTTATAAGTCATCGTGCCGAGAACTGCATCACGGAAGGCTTTCTCTTCGTCGGAAGGGTTGCCGTCCCTGTCGAAAAGCGATGCGATACAAGCACTCTGTTCCGTTGTGATATTGGGACCTATGAGGTAAACAACGGTGTCGGAATCGTCTTCGATGATCGCCTTGGCGAGCTTTTCGGCGGTCTGGATAAGAGTGCCTCTGCCAATCTCGGGCATGTCATAAAAGAACGAATAAAGTTCCCGGAACTTGGGGTCATCAAAGTTTGTGACGTACCATTCCTTATTTATCTTCTCTAATTCGACGTCGATCGTTATTGTCTTTCTATCGCAATTTTCGACAGCGGAAGTGAGTTCCTGAATCTCCTGGTAATCGCGCTGCTTGAGCTTTTCGATGTCAGCAACGAGGAAGTTAATGGTGCATTCGGCTTTGTCCTTATCGACCGTGGTTGACTTGCTTGGGATCTCATATTCCAAAGAATCGATCATGGCGGAAATGAAGAGTTCCTGTTCGTAAGTATAGTTATCATCATTAAAAAAATCTTTAAAACTGTTCTTGTAATCACGGCTGAGACCGTAGGTGAAATCCAGTACATCAGGGGTCGGGTTACAAACTTTAGTTGCGAACATGCCGGCGGTTCTCCCGACCTGCCTTTTATCTGAATTTGAACATGAACACAAGACGGGAAGAATGACCGCGAGTGCAAATAAGACAACTGTTATTTTCGCAAATGTTTTATTCATAACCATACCTATCTTTATCTCGATATTCACGGTGATAATCAGTCAGCTCCGTTCCGAATTATTCGAAACAGCCTACGAAACATAGACCTCAAAACGGTCGTAATCCGCTATAGGAGTAAAGTAGCGGATTCCTCTTTGTCTTGTTTCGTTTGGTAAATTAAATTCGTCGAAACCGAATCCGACGATCTCATCGTCTTTATAAAAGATCATGTTTAACTTGAACTTTTCGCCCATAACATCACCCAACTGGCGGTCATTGCCGTAAGTGAACCTCGTCTCAAACAGGACATTTTTTACGTACCCGTTATCATCCAGGGTTACCTTTCCGGGACTAACAACTTCATATGTGTTCTCCTGCCCCGGGAATCTTATGAGATAGATGTTGTAATTGATCTCACATTTTACGGAATCCCGGAAAATATCGCTGCCGCTCCCATGACTCTCGTCGTAAAACTCTATGACAACAATACTTGTCGACTCTGCTTCGATGAACCATTCCACCTTTGCAGTCTCCAGAGGATTCAGCTTATCACTTCTGTAGAATAACAATTCCGGCTTGTAAACACGGAACGGATTAGGATTGGTAATCTTTGCAACAAAATATATATCGTCTCTTCCAAACTTTGCTTCCGAAAAATACTTTATCTCTTCCAGTTCCAAAGGCTTGGCGGTCTTAGCCGTTTCAACACAACGCTTGCGGTCTTCAAGAATTTTCTCACACAAAGGATGTTCCCTTTCGCTTCGTTTGTATGTTCCTTTGCTGGAATTAGGATGCCAGTTGACGATCGAATTGTTAGAGTATTCGAACTCATCAATATAATCATACAGTTCTTCAGACAACGTCCAATGCCAAGCAGGGCCCTGCTCGGTCCTGTCATAATCTTCAATCGCATTTATAATGACCCTGGATCCCTTAACTTCTATATCGCATATCTTGTAAGAGTACCCGATATTTCTTTCCGAGGCGCTCATTGTCTCTTCATTCTCATTATCTTTTTTGAAAAAGAAAACATCAATATAATCATCCTGAACACTCATAACGTAGTGTCCTTCATCTATTTTCAATTCATACCATCCATAGATATCATCTTCAGAAGGCTTTTTTCTGCCTAATCTGAAACAGGAAGTAACAAGGCAGCATAATGTCGCAGTCATGACAATTGTAACAACCGCAACATTTATCCTCACTTTATTTCTTTCACTTATCATTTCCATATCTCCTGCCGGAATCCGCGTACATAATGTCATTATATCGTGCGAGGCTTATTAAATTTTACTGTTGATTTTCCGTACTAATATTTTCATCTCAAATGCGAAAATTGTACATACTTTAAATGACTCAGAATCTAGCTCTCTCGTTCTCCAAATTCTTCCACGGTCTTATACTTGCCGGTATCAGGATCTTTCTCCAGATACTCTATGTAATAGATCCCGACTTTATCTTTGTCTTTGGAATCAGCGAGAATGCCGCTGACAAAGATACGGGCACCGTCATCGTTAACATAGTACATCGTGTAAGTAAATTTTTTCCCGTCCGGCCTGTAATGGTTTCCTTCAGGATCGAGAGGCTCGCCCAGAAATTCATATGCAGTATATCTTTCCATGTCTTTGGATGAATGATTTTCTATGTCACATCTGTCAAGAAAATCCTGAAGGTCGTCTTCGGTCAGATCGTTTTCTTCCAGCATGTATGGAGACATGAGCAGGATAAGATCTCCCGCATTCTTATCCGCTATTGCCTCAGCCACTTCTCCACGGTCAAAATTCCATCTGTTGCTGATCTTATCCAATACTGAACAGCCGTTCGCCATAACGATACACAAAATCATGAGCATGACAGCGCTGATCAAAAGTCCGGCTTTTTTATTTTTCATATACATTATTCCTGTCTTACCTGTTTCCCTGTATTCCTATCTTTTTATTCTGATGATTAACCTTTCAAAATACGGTTACGTTTTACTTCATCCATCTCAGCTATCAGATCTTCCAACGGGTGATACTCACCACCCCACCATTCGAATACATGCATTCCTTCATCTTCAAGAACGGATTCGGTTATAGTCATATCGATACCCAATTGCTTCAACAAGCCCTCACGATCCAATTCCTTATAATCAAAAGGCAACAACTTGCAAAACTCCTTATATGAAACTCCACAGACAACCTTATGAACACCAAGTGAAGCAATAGCGCCAAGACACCTTTCACACGGAGCGCAACTCGTGTAAAGAACAGATTCAGCTAACACATTGTCAGAGTATTTATTTGCACATTTATGTACAAGATTAAATTCGGCATGTCCGAAGATCTTTCGTTCAAAATCAGCGGTATTTTCCGCTTCCTCTAATATCTTTCCGTCATAAACAAGAATCGCACCAAAAGATTCATGGCCTTTCTTTCCAGCGCTTACAGCCAGTTCATAACACTTTCTGATGTAGTCTTCGTTATTCATGCTAACCTTGTATACTTTTTTTCGGTCTATTAATTCAACGCTTCTTTGTTTTCATTAGGATAACTGCAGAGTACACTATCCATATATTTTATCCCGCAGAAGTATTTACATATTGAAGTGTCTTTTACTGCGCATTTATGTTTTTTGGTATTCTCAACTTTATTCCATGGACAACACTTTGATCCCAGTCAACATTATCGCTGACCAGATCAATATCCATGTTGGCGCCTACAAGTTCTCTGATCTTTATTTCATCCATGTTTTTCCCCTTATTTAATTGTTATTCTAATTCTTGATTATCTTATTCACTACTTACTTTATTCAAGGTTACCTCTTCTAAAATTATTTCTTGATCAGACATTTCAGATATGAATCAATAATCTCGCCGGGACTTTGTGTAAGTCCGTTCCCGATCCACCATTTGACTGTGTTGATAAAACTTCCTATGACAAACTGCTTCTTGAAATCAGCAGACACATCTATATCAATATGAGAGATCATGTCGACAAATGCATCTTCAAGATACCTCGAAAAGTAGCGCGTAAAGAGCTTTTCCGACTCTCCGTACATGATCGAACTGATGTTGTCTTCATGATCTTTGATGTGCCAGAGGATGTGCTCCAGCAATGCCTTCATTTCCTCATGGTTGGCCGAGAAATCGTGGCTCTTCTCAGGCATGAGCGACTCGGAAAATACATGCGAGAACATCTCGTCACACATCTGCTCGAGGAGCTGGTCTTTCGTCTCGAAATGAGAATAGAAAGTGCTTCTTCCGATATTGGCTTCATCGATTATCTCCTGCACCGTTATATCTTCAAAACGCCGCTTTCTCAGCAGCTTTGTAAGCGCATCGTATATCGCCGTCCTGGTCTTCTGCTGTCTTCTGTCCATCTTCTTTTACCGTACATTTTTACCGAAATGTTCAATAACTGACATATCGCAAAGTCTGATTATTGTTTGCTCATACAACTGATTATACCATTTTGCTGAACACAGTGTTCAGAAAGTGACGGATATGAATAACAGTAAAGCGATCAGATACGCAATATGCGCGGCGTTGCTCTATGCGGTAAGCACTCCATTCTCCAAACTCCTCATGGAGAAGATCCCTCCGGTCTTCATGGCGGGCCTGCTCTATCTCGGAGCCGCGGCCGGCATGTGCATAGTTACTTTCCTGTCCCGTGGCAGAAGCAAAGAGAACTCATCTTTTATCCACAGCGACCTGCCCTATCTCATTCTGATGGTCGTGCTGGACATCGCGGCTCCGATCCTCCTGATGACGGCTCTGAAGAACTCTTCGCCCGAATCTGTATCCCTTCTTAACAACTTCGAGATAGTCGCCACATCCCTGATCGCGCTGCTCATCTTCAAGGAGAAGATATCGCCCCGGTTATGGATCGCAATCGTACTGATAACCGCCGCAAGCATCCTGCTCTCCTTAAGCGACATCACTTCGTTCTCCGTATCGGTCTATTCGCTCCTGGCCCTGCTCGCCTGCTGCTGTTGGGGACTCGAGAACAACTGCACAAGGAAACTCTCGAACAGGGACCCGGCAAGAATAGTGATAATAAAAGGGTTTGGCTCAGGGACGGGTTCTGTCATCGTGGCGCTGATATCGGGAGAACGGCTCACGCTCACGCCTTATATACTGCTGGCGCTGCTCCTGGGCTTTGTCGCTTACGGTCTCAGCATCTACACATACGTCTATGCACAGCGCTACATAGGAGCCGCCAAGACATCGGCATTCTATGCCCTGGCACCGTTCATGGGAGCGCTCATTTCGCTTGCGCTGTTCCCGAAGATACCGGCACTGCTGTTCATCATCTCATTCGTGATAATGGCACTGGGCGCATTTCTGGCTATTGAAAAAGAAAGGACTTAAAACATGGAAAAGAGAGATTTCAAATTCGACAAGAGAGCTGACAAATACGACGATCATTTTGAAGGCAGGATGTCACGCAGGTTCTATGAGCTGCTCTACAGATACACCGGCCTGAAAAAAGGCGACAGGGTCCTTGATGTGGGCTGCGGAACAGGCACGATCCTAAAAACATTCAGTGAGTTCGAGAACATAGAAGGACACGGAATAGACGTCGAGCCTCAGATGCTTTCTGTTGCGCGCAGCAAATGTCCTGACATGGATATCAGAGAATGCTCCTGCGAAGACACACCTTACGGGGATTCTTATTTTGACACTTTAACCGCATGCATGGCATATCATCATTTCCCTGATAAAGATGCTTTTGCGAAGGAAGCTTTGCGCCTCCTGAAACCGAACGGCAGATTATACATAGCAGATCCCGCCTTTCCTCATCCGGTAAGAAAAGCACTTAATCTTATATGTCGTAACATCAACGGCGAATTCTTTTCATCGCAAGAGATGAGATCAAGATTTGAAAAGCAGGGCTTCCGTTATATCGGCATGCAAAAGGACAGATATGCACAGCTTGTTATTTTCGAAAAGCCATGCTCCAACTGAAAAGATCACCCAATGCATCTTCTGTCGCTACGGGCTGCCAATTCATTTGCAAGATTTTATCCTTGGCGCATTTTATTCGTGATTTACAGTACCATTGACCCATCGTCCATCTTATCGCAGGCAATAAACGCTATAAGATGTCCAGCCTCAGCTGGTTGTCGATCCAGCTCTTCTGGTCCGCCTCGTGTATCACATCGCCCGGTTCGATGTTGCCAATAAGGAACGGGGACATCGTGTCGTGTTTTCTCATATTCTCCATAACCAGTTCAGCGTTCGTATTAGCGTAGCAGTACCTGCAGAGATGTCCGCATGTATCATATGCTCCGATATCAGTTCCGAGCAGACAGGCGCATTCGCCGTTCCTCTGATTTTTAGCGCGCTTAGGGACATCCAGCCGGGTCTTGAGCGCGGTCTCATATGTCGAGAGAGTCATGCAGCCTGAGCAGTCTGCGCCGTATTCTTCGAGATATTTACCTTCCGCACACGGCCTTATAGTCATGCCGTGTTCCTTAGCAATATCGATAAAAGCTTTTCCGATCCTGAGCCGGTCTTCTCCTAAGACGGCTCTTACCTCCGGAAAATTCTTTTCCACTTTCTTGTAGATATCTATAAAACTGATAACACAAGTTCCGGTATATCCGTCAAGCACCCTGGTCATCTCTTCGAATCTTGCGATATGCCAGTCAACGGAATGATCTGCATCAACAATGATGGGGTCATATCTCCATCCGATAGAGTCCCTGCCGACAATGTCGGAAAGCCTTTTGAAATCTTCCATAACCTTTTGATAATCAGGAACATTGGGTTCAATATCTTTGCCATAGGGAGTAATGGTAACAAACCAATACTGACCATATAGCTTAAGGTACTCCATAAAGGGAAACATCGGTGACGGGTTTTTCGAGCAGAATGCGATCAGATCAACCACATCAGGAGACAGACTGTATTTAGTTACCTGAGATGGATTGTAGGGATTTCTGACCAGCACAAAACCTTCTTTTATCCTGTTGATAAACCATTCAGAATAAAAGGCAGGTATATCAGTTCTCATTCCCGTCTGTATGATCATCTTCTCACGTCCTTAAGTCTTCCAAGACCTTGCTTATATCGCTGTCGATCAGTATGGCTCTGTCCCTTATGAGATCCGGACAGCCGCAGTCTCCGAAATTGATGCAGGCATATGTTGCCTGCGGGTTTTTAGCTGTCCTCTGCCAGAACGGATACTTGATTATGACCGGTGTATTGTATCCTACACCAAGTTCAAGATACAGTATTTTTCCCTGTCTTGTACGAAGGAATTCCTCATACCTTTCACAGGCCTGATGCCACCCGTCATCTTCAACGAATTTATCGTCCGAACGGAGATTCATAGTCAGCGGCTTACCGCACCTGGGACACTTGGGAATAAGTTCTGAAGGTATCCTCATACCTTGTTGTTCATCAACCATCTTCCGTATGATCTCCCCGTTATCGTATGTCACGTCAGAACAAGGTTCGCTGCACTGGAACAGGCCGTAATCGCCCTGGGTATAGAACAGTCTGTTCTTATCAAACCCGGCTTTCTGAAAACAATGGTCGACGTTAGTCGTTATCACAAAGTAATCCTTATCCTTTACCAGCTCGAAAAGCTCCTCGTAAACCGGCTTTGGTGCATTCATATATCTGTTTATATAGATATACCTGGACCAATATGCCCACATCTCTTCGGGTTCCTTATAGGGGTAAAAACCACCGGAATACATATCCTTAAATCCGTATTTCTCTCCAAAATCAGAAAAGTATTCTTCAAAGCGCTCTCCGCTGTAGGTAAAACCTGCGGCAGTTGACAGCCCGGCACCTGCACCGATTACAATTGCATCTGCCTCATCGATGGCTTTGTGAAGCCTATTGATATTACCCGAGTAATCTGCTGTATATGTCATAGTCTATATCCTTCCAAACATTGAATATCACTTCAATCCTGCTGTTGTGCTCAGAGCGGTATTCGATAACTGTTCTCACTGCAATCTGCGCTGCTCTCTCGTTCGGAAAATGGAATTCTCCGGTAGAGATACAACAGAAAGCAATACTCTTAACATCATTCTTTTCGGCAAGCTCAAGACATGAACGGTAACATGATGCAAGTAATTCTTCATCATGTCTTGTCAAAGCACCCGTAATGACCGGTCCCACAGTATGCAGAACGTACTTACAAGGCAGATTAAAACCCGGTGTGATCTTTGCCTTTCCTGTCTCTTCCTCATGACCTTGCTTTTCCATGATCCCGGCACAGTAATTCCGGAGCTGAATCCCTGCATATGTATGGATACAGTTGTCTATACAGCCGTGACACGGCACATAGCATCCGGTCATTCCGGAATTGGCTGCATTAACGATAGCATCACACTTAAGGGTCGTGATATCTCCCTGCCAAAGATAGATACCGTCTTTAACAGGGATCAGATCTGCAATATCGGTGATGCCTTTATCCCGAACTGCTTCAGCAAGATATTCATCCTGTATCTTTGTAAATTCATCACTGATTTTTCCGGGGAGCCTGATGTTCATCAGACTTCTTAACATCCGCTGCTGCTCTTTAGAAGAAACCGGAATACCAATCCCCTGATATTCCGGTCTTTCTTCAAGAAGCATCTTAATAAGTTCAACTCTTCTTATCTGCTGATCCATATTAGTCTTTGCCTTTATATTTCAGCCCGAAAACTTTCATAGTCTCAATAACGTCTTTTAAGTCTTCACCTTTTTTTGTAAGTGAATACTCAACCCTGGGCGGTACTTCGGGATATACCTTACGGTTAATGATTCCGTCTTTCTCGAGTTCTCTTAAATTCTCTGTAAGTACTTTTGCAGATATTCCTACTACACTTCTGGTAAGTTCGTTATATCTCTTGGTTCCGGTAAGAAGTTCTCTCAAGATAATGATCTTCCATTTGTTTGCTATTAAGGAAGCCGTGTATTCAACGGGACAATCAGTAAATGTTTTAGCCATGGAATCACCTCCCGGCTATATTGTATCCGCAATTATAACTTTTTGATAGTTACATTCTATCGGAAAGTTAATTATACTTTTGCAGTTGCGACTACATTACCTGTTTGATCTTTCATCTCTCCGGAATCTTTATCTAACATTAATGGAGCAGCACTTGCGACGATCTTTCCGGAATTTTCTTCGTCATACCAGAATGTCTTTTCTGTACCAAGGACATTCATACCGATAACAGCATCTTCAGGAACATCAAAAATATACTTATCAGAATCTTCTGCTGCACCTGCAACTATTACATCTATCTCTTCGGTAGTATATGCCTCAGCGGAAGCAGGATTAACAATTCCATCTTTCTTAAAATATGTTGATGCATAGTAGATGGTTCCTACACCTGCGCCTTCATGATTAAGTGAAAAGCCATAAGCCCAATTAGATTTCATAAGTGATTCCTCGCTTTCATCTTGTTGATGGCTTAAGTGTATATGACCATAAGAAATGATGTAAGAATGCACTTTTTCGTAAGATACTTACCTGCAGGTAAGAATAATGATAAGCAAAACAAAGGCTGGAATTTCTGCCAGCCCCGTTAGTCTGTTATATTCGAATATAATGTCCTAAATCTCTTTCACCATATATCCGCACGTAAATGGGAAGAAATCAAATTTATTAGTTCCGGTATGCACAGCTCCACTTTGTTCATACCATTTTCTAAGCTGTATATTCTCTTCAACAATTCCTATGTTTACGCGCTTGCATCCTTGATTTCTTGCTGTTTCATATGCATGTTCCAATAATGTCTTACCAATTCCACAGTGTCTATATTCAGGAAGGACTGCAAGATTATTGAGTTCACATTCATTATTATCCTGCATCAGCAAAGAGTAGTATCCACATATAACACCATTTTGTTCATATACAAGCATCAGACGTGGCTCGTTATCCATTTGCCAATACAAACGCTCTTCTGTAGTTGCAAATGCCGTGAATCTTGGAGCGTTATCTATCGTAAATCCAAATTCTTCAGCTACAGTTTCGAAGCTCTTTCTTATAATATCTACACATACGGGAATATCGTCCCTTGTGACTTCTCTAATCATTTTTCTTATTCCTCATATGTAATATTAATAAAGTACATAAGCATAGACGAAAGACTTCCCGAAGAAAAAAGCATTGCTCAAGTTCGAGTCGCTTTCTCGGCTGTTCACGTTTATTTGGACTCATCTCCTGCTAAGGATCTGGAATATATCAGGAAATGGTCTATCCGGTGGAAACAAAGGCCCTGATTTCTCAGAGCCTTAGTCTACTATATTCAGGATTTCCTATTCAATTATATGATTTCTTAATAGTATTCTTTTATTGCCGTACTAGTAAAAACTTCATCAAAATGAATATCAGCCCAAGAGCCTTCCTTCACCTTAACAGTATAATTATTTCTCATCTGATTAAAAGCAGCAGTATGCCAACTCTCTAACTCAAGATCTTCAGGAACAATTATCGTTTGAAGTCCGATGTCAGCGAAAGCAAGCTGACCAACTTGTTTTAATCCACTGGGCAACGTAATTTCAGATACATTTTTACATCCCTTAAAACAAGAATCTCCTATGGTTGTAATCGAATCAGGAAAATTAATAGTTTTTAATGATTCACATTTGAAAAATGCAGTACGACCAATTTCAGAAATATTACCTTCAATAACTACTGTTTCGAGATCAGAACATCCAAAAAAACACGATTGGGGAATTTCAGTAACATTTTCAGGTATAGTAATTTCCTTTAAGGAAGAACATCCTGAAAACGAACATAAGACTGAAAGATTCGCAGGCAACTCAACAGTTTCCAAGGTGTCACAATTAGAAAAAAAGGTGACAATTTCCACATCATCATCACTCTCAAAAGTTACATGTTTTACGACACCGCCGGAAATAGAACCTACAAGCTCTACTCCAGCAGGAATAACAACTGATTCTTTTGTTTTTCCTGTTTCAGATAAACCGGTTATTCTATAACCGGAACCTGTAGGTTCATACTTGAAATCCTCATTTCGATCGTCTGATGTTACTGACTCTTCGTCTCTCGATCCTCTGTCGGATCTGCCGTTGCCTTTATCCTTTGCGCATGCAACGCATGACAGTACCATAGTTGCAACAAGTGCAACTGCTAAAATTTTCTTTTTCATGATTGTCTCCCTTAATCCAAATTAAAGCTCTGAAAAGCGTATTTCGTAATAGACGGTTCCATTCACTTCTAACGCTGTATAATTAACGGTCAAAGTCTGGTCTTTATTGATCTTTATCTTATAACCGCCGTCATACATTCCGTTCAGATCATGCTCTTCGATATCTGCTCCCTCTGCGGCATAGTGATCCTTTATTGCTTCAACAACTGCAATTGCCTTGTCTTGATCGAAGACTATGCAGTCCATGGCAAATTCAATCTCATTACGCTTGTCAAAGCCGTCTACTTCCATAAATACAATATGATCAGTCTTATTCCCAACATATGAAGTATAAAAAACATCCACATCATCGTGCTGATCGTCTATTTTGTATTTTTCCGGTTTCACCAGAAGATACTGCTCAAAATCTTCGACATTATCCACTGTGAGTTCATGAGCACTGTCAAAATAATAGATATAAAGATCTGCTATTTCTTCAGGGGTCATATCCTGAATGTAGTACCAAGATTCGTCGTCATAATATCCGGTGTTCCTGTCAGAAGTTCCGGCTGTAGAATTACCGTTATTTGCGGTTGTCTCCTTCACTTCCTCATTCTCTGAAATCTCTGTGTTTTCTGTTGTCTCAGGAGGTCTTCCCGGCTTGTTTACAATAGTCAGAATGACTCCGACTGTGACGCCGACAGCAACTACTGAGGCTACACCTCCGATTACGATTTTGTTTATCATTATCCCTGTTCCTTTCTTTGCTGCTGATGCAGCGATCTTTGTTACGGCTCCCGCGTGGGAAGCCTGTGCTGATGCGGACAGAGATATAAGTTTTGCGGGCATGGCCTTGAAAGGCACCTGCTCGGCTTCTTTCATGAAAAGCTTGCTCAGGAACGGCAGAGCCATACCAAACAACTTCGTCTTGTTATCTTTTTCATACTTCTCGACCTCCTTCTTGATCTTGTTTCTGGCAAAATTCAGACGGCGGCGGACAGTTCCTTCAGGAACGCCAAGTGCTTTGGCAATCTCTTTGGTGCTCATATCATCAAAGTAGAACAGGATGAGTGTTCTTCTGATATCTTCGGACAATGAGTTTTCGATGATATCCATGATGATCCTTCTTGCGTCTTCTGATTCGACGATGGAATCAGGAAGGAAATCCTCGGGGACTGCTTCTACGTCTTCAAAGAACTCTTCATCAACAGTATCTGTTTTCGCAAGCTTAATGCGGTCAAGACACTTGTTTGCAGCGATCTTTTTCAATAACGCGGTTGCCTTGGTCGTATCCTTGATATCAGAATAAGATTCAATGAATGCGATAAATGAATCCTGGACGATGTCTTCTGCGTCAGCCTCATTCTTGAGAAGTGACATTGCTGTCCAGTAAACGGCTTTATAAGCGTCATTGTAGATCTGCTCGAGTTCTTCTCTGGTCATCTTTTTGCCTCCTTTCTATCCGCATCTATCTACTTAACGAGTAACTGATGCGAAATGTTCGCAGGACCTAGAAAAATTTTTTCAACTTTTTTATATTATCATTTGTTCGTAAGATTCTGGATTTACCGCTCCGTTATACAATAATGCCGGAAGAGCAATCTCCTCCGGCATTCATACTAAGGTTATATACAATGCTTCTCCATTGCTTTCACGATATCTTCGTGAGAAATTATGGAGTATATCTTTGTACCATATTCTTCTTCAAGATTTATCTGCTCATTGCATTCAGAGTTTTCCATATTGCGGTTAGCGATAACAACAATTGCTTCTATGACCACATTTGCTTTTTGGCGTATTTTCTCGATTCTTTCCGCCACGCTTTTTCCGGAAGTAATGAGATCATCGACTATGATCACCCTGTCTCCATCCTTCAACGTATAACCGCATAAATTCCTGCCTGTACTATCAGGCACCTGCCTGTCATGACAGTAATTGATGGTTGTTCCATATTTCTGATACAAGGAACACGCGGCAGCTGCGGAAAAAGCTATTCCGTGATATGCCAGTCCGACTATTGCATCAGCCTGAATATGTTTATCTTGAATACAATCCGCAAAGTATTCCCCGATCTTTGCGATCTGAGCATTAGTGATAAATCTTTCAGTATCAATATAATACGGGGAGCTCATTCCTGATTTCAGTTGATAATCTCCAAATGTAAGAATGCCGTTTCCTGCCATAAATTTTATGAACTTTTCCTTGTCAGTCAGGGCATTCAGTTTATAGTCCATCAGCTCATCAATTGTGATGCCGAAATACTCAGCCAGCAGGGGGAGCATTGTTATGTCAGGTGTGCTGGTCTCATTTTCCCATTTGCTTACTGCCTGGCCTGATATGTGCAAATGTTCTGCCAACTGCTCTTGGGTAATGCCTTTGTTTGTACGAAGAAGTTTGATCTTATTTCCGATAGTCATGTTGGTTCCTCCATTGAATTTTTAGAGGTGCGCATCTCTTAATTGCAAGATACATTACCATAATGACATATACAATAACTTAAGCTGACAGTCTTGTACAACTGTTGGTTGGATGAGAATTAGTTATGATAACTGTTAATTATATGTTCCATTATGGAGACGACCTTTTTGGCATTATCCGTGCTGAAATTATCGTAACAAAAACCCGAAATGCGATGCATTCCGGGTCTGTGATCCGTCTAAGATCTGCTTACTGTCAGTCGAGCTTTGCGCCGCAGCCATTACAGAAATGCGAATCTCCTACAGTGTACGGACGACCGCAGTTCTTGCAGTAAGCTGTGGAGCCTTCTGCAATAGGTGCTGCTGCCACGGGCGCTGCTGCGACAGCCGGTGCGGGCGCAGGTGCAGCTGCAGGTGCTGTGTTGATGTAGTTGCCGTTCGCATCGATTGCGAAAGACTCATTGTGACGAAGCGGTGTACGGCATTTGGGACAGTACACAAAGCCGTCTGCATACCAGGGTCTGAAATCCAGTTTATCATCTGTGTACTGGATAACAGTCTGACACTTATTGCATGTCAGCTTGTAGGTAAGTCCGCTGTGCCAAAGTGCTCTTTTGAATGCCATGAATCCATCCTCCTTAATCCCTTAAGTAACAGTATTTTACTCTAAATTGTTCAAGATTTCTTTAACGGATTGTTAATATCCATGCTTTTCAACGTAACGCTTCTGCCCGGTTTTTTCTTGAAGTATCTCTTGCATTCTCTCAAATGCTTCCAGCTTAATCGCAAAAAGACAAAACACATATACCCGGAACAGTTGCTTCGGGCATATGTGCAATTATTTGTTGAGATAATAGTGTTTATATGGATAATATAAGTGAAGCAGAGAAATACATTTAACTAAAGATGATCCGGGTAGTGTTGAATGACCGGCCGGAAAGGGTGCATCGCTTAACAAACACACGGCTGATAATTGAATTATTACAGGAGGGGTTGAGGTTATGGACGAATATGCATTTTTGGTTGAGCTTAATTCGAATCTCGGTTTTAAGTTTGCAGGCAATGCTATTGCGGGCGATATCGAAGACCTTTCATTTAAGATCTCCTTTGCTATGAATAATAGTCTTAAGGTCCATACAAAGGCTTATCTTGACAGTTTATACCCTACGGAAGAACACGTCGTGAAGGCGCTGGAAAAGACCGGCAGCTTTCCTAAGCATGATGTCGAATATGAAGCCATTGATCTCTTTGTTCCGCAGGATCAGCTTTCCATGGATTCGATTCTCACGATTGCACAGGATATCCTTACTTTCGCAAATGAATTAAAGGCGTTAGGTTATAAATCATCAAACTCGCAGATCTCTGTTTCAAATGCTTACAGCACAATGCAGGGTGATTATGACAGCAACGAAGATTACGATGTTATTGATGACCTGAAGCATACCCTGTTCGTTTTTTCCAAGAAAAGATTCTGGTTCGGCCTTATTGGTGCTGTTGTCGGAGGACTTATATCATTAGGCCTGTTTACTATTGCCGGTATGTCGAATGCACTTATCTTTTTCCTTATAGCTGCAGTGATCAATAGCTTTTTGCCGGTTCTGCTTTATGAGATTGCAGCAAGGGAAAGACTATGCCTGGTCGGTCTTGTGGCATGTCTTTTATTTTCCGTATTTAATATCTTTGCAGGAGACAGGATTATGTGGTCTTTAAACTACATTACCTGGTATGACAATATCCAGGTCTATGAGACTGAAGAACCCGTTCAGACTGAAGCGGTAAGTGAGCTTGATCCGCCGGGTGCTAATGTCGAAAAGACAGATAAGTATTACAGGGATTTCATCATCATGTTCTCAGTACTCGGTTTTGTTTATATCTTCATTGTTTTAAACTTCCTCTTTGCAAAGTTTACGGTGGTGGATTTAGTGAGAGTCATGGCCAGTTAATCTGCTGATTATTTATCGTATGTAACATCAGCTCCGGCTTCTCTAAGGGCTTGGGCTATGGAACTGTTTGCCGGGTCTGCTCAAGATTCCCGGATTCTATGACATGATGGCAAGCCTCTGATCTCACTGATTACATAATAGTGACCATGATTTTAGTCACATCGTGTGATCAGTGAAAAGGAACGGCACACCGTGCCCGCAGGCCAGGTATTCAGGTGATAATTCAGCTATCTTTCTGACCGAATCTTTCATCTCTTCAATGGAATAAGCATGCGGAGGCTCCATAGGAGTTCCGTTTAAAACAGCATATGAATCTCCTGCATACAGGACACCATCCTTTAGTATTCCGTAGGAACCTTTTGTATGGCCGGGAAGATGTACGAACTCGATATCGTAACCGTACTGCTTTGCAACTTCATTTGCATTTTCATCGATTAGTATGTCAGGGACATAGTGCTTGCTCTTAAATAATGGAGTCTTAGTCCAGAAAGATATCCGCTTTACCCTGCTGACAAACCTGCTGTGCGTCGGCGTTTGGGGCTGATCGGCAAAGTTGCGTATCAGGGACAGGTCTTCTTTGCCAAGCCAGATTCTGGCATTAAAGAGCTGCTTGAATCTTGCCGCATTCCAATCGTGATCCGGGTGAGCGTGAGTTATAAATATGTCGGTGATGTTGTAACCTTTTTCGCTGATCCACCTGACTAACGCTTGGGTTGTTGTAGAAAACCCGGTATCGATGAGCATGTCACCTTTTTCACCGGAGACGACATAAACCGAGATAGGCGCATCGCCTTTAAGCTCAGTGAAATATCTGATATTGCCGATCTTTACATTATCACTTGTTTGAGTTCTCATGTTCTCGATATTACGGTTCCCATTCAAAAACTGTATTTCGTACTGATCTCCAGATGCCCGCTTTTCCGGTCGAAAACAAAAACATCTTTGCAAAATAAGAGATGCGGTGTTTCTTTCCGATTGCTTTCAAACATGTCTGAAGCCATCTTCAGAATCTTTTTCACAAGCTTCTTATCGCTTGATTTCGTGTATAAAACGATGTCCTTTGTGGGGACGCACACGATCAGATCGTCGTTCAGGTCATCCGAGAGATTTTTCCAGACATAGTCAAGACATAAGCTTTCCGCTTCGAAATCCCCGCCTGCCAGAATGCCATAAATGCCGGGCTCTTTGGATTCACTCCATCTGTAGTTAATATCTCTGCAGAGATTATCGAAGGCCTTGTTCCACAGTTCCATGACATCAGCCCCGTCAGGCAGCTTGTCGTAAGTTATATAGGTTAGAACACTGCCCATATCTTGAACAAGCATCCCGATAAAACTGTCCATAACGCGGATCATTACCATCTGATCCGGATAATCCGGAGCAGATGCATCCGGGGGCATCAATGATACCTGGTTTTGCGGATCTTTTGCCCAGTTCTTCTTTATTCTTGGATATATTTTTGTCTCGTCGAAAACAAAATCATCGCTGAATCCGTCTTCAAACGGACCGTCTTCAGATGAATGCGTCCATTCGATATCACAGATATCATCTTTTCCCTTAATGAAAGCACGCACGCGTTCAAGAAAATCAATGCAATACTTACTGTATGAATATTGTGCAATGATGCGGATCACGGGACGGAGTCCGGGCTTTGCCTCTTCGGCCTGTCCACTCGCGATGTAATCAAGATAATCATTGATCTTATCCTGGAGAATATGGCCGTGCTCTTGACGGGTCGCAGGCTCCCATTTCATATCATCAAGGATCACCAGGACGTATCTGCCGTCTTCTTCCAATGTTATGTCTATAATTCCGCGATCTCTTACATTTGACATATTAATTATCCTTCATTCCCCTGTAATCCCCTTGTTTGATAGATTACGATATTATCCTGTTACTATTCTATACCAAGATGTTATCTTATTCAGGAGACAATCAGCAATAAGTGGCGGGCCTTATGTGATAGAATACGCTTTGGAAGATTGCTGCCCTTGGGGATGGCGGCACGAATCAAGACCGGAGGTAACAGATGAAAAAGACGGGGATAGTTTTCGCTGCTTCAATAATGGCAATAGGAATGGTGCTCAGCGGATGTTCAGCGCCTGCCGGAGAAGAGACATCAACAGAGACAACAGAAGAAGTTACGACCACCACAACAACTGAAGAGACTACCGCATCTGAGACTGAAGAGAGTGAGCCTGAGACGGAAGAATCTGAAGCCGATGAGAATGAAGGGAAAGTTCTCAAGACAAAGACCTTTTATGCTTTCGTAACGGGACCGGACGACTGTGTTATCACTTCGAGAAGCGAATACAACGAGAAGGGGCTTGTTGTCAGTACTTATTCGAGCACCGAAGAAGATCCTGAGTCTTTCAGTGTCACCACATACACATATGAATATGATGAACATGGAAACGCCGTTAAGAGTGTCAAGACCAATCCCGATCTGACAGAGTCAGTCATCTTATACGAATACGATGACAAGGGAAGAGTGATAAAGATGACAACCATAGATGCTGATAATAATGAGTCTGTCTACGAATGGGAATACGTTGGAGAAGGCGAGCATAACGAAGGCACCTATTACTATTTAGGCAGCGGAAGCTCTTCAAAGACCCGTGAAGAATACAATGAGATCGGCAAGCTAGAAAAACTCTCGTTTTTTGATAAAGACGGCAATGTGACTTACTGGGTCGAATATGAATTCGATGAGATAGGAAACGCGGTTGGTAACCGCACATACAATGCTGATGGTTCGTTGTTCGGAGGATCTGTTTACGAGTATGACGAACAAAACAGAATTATTCAGTACTCAGAATACAATTGCAACGAAAAGGTTGTTGATTGGCACGCGCTCGAATACGACGACGACAATCACACGGTATTAGACACATACCATGGCGGCGATAATGATTTTACATTCGAGACTTTATACGAGTATGATGAGGAAGGCTATATTCTCGCTAGGAACGTAATGATCGACCAGGGTGATTATGTAGACGGCTTCCGCGAGGAGTACGAATACTATTGATAAAACGTACTATCGCAGCAGGCCGACAAACTTGAATTTGTTAAATTGATATCCACCAGCACACACCATATTTATCAATAATGGTGGCACAACATTTACTCCATGGAAGTTCTCCGATAGGTTCGATAATTACACCCCCATCGCTCAAAACCTGAAAAGCATTATAAACAGCTTCTTCTGTTCCCATTTCAAAAACGTTAAAGGTCATAGTTTCCCACTTGTATTTATGTACTACATCTATATCACAAGGATTTTTCGCTTCTGCCAATGCCAAAAAACCTTCCCCGTTTACAGATAGCTCACAGTGCTCATAAGCAGTGTTATCTTCGTTTTTAAACTCCCGGGTTATTTCTGCTCCAAAGGCTTTGCAGTATGTTTTTGCTGCTTCAAAACTGTTTTTAACATATACCTGTGTATAATTCTTCATCGCAACCTCCACAGATTCCGATTTGTCATCGTCTATAAAACTGTTGATTTACAAGTCTATCTCAAACTCTTCGTAATACTTACCACCGTGACTCTCATCATTGTAAATAAGCTTTACAGTATCGTCGTCGATCCATTCGACATCGAAAAACACCTCTTCATTAAATCCGTTGCCGGGATATTTCCAAATACAGTCGCCTTTATAAATAACACAGGGTCTACTGACAAAGTCATATTCAACAGTAATTTTATTGTTTCCACTAGGAGATGTGTACTTTTCCACTCTATTAACGCAAGCCGATAAAGACAACAGAGTGATTATGATCAATAACGATACAATTACCTTCTTCATACCTATCATTTCCCCACGTTCGTCATGCTTCCAATTATCCTGACAAAGGCATCTGCCTCTATCGTAGTAATTATAGCATGCGAGTAAAGCATCCTTGATTATTATTCCAATATATACAACTGAATAAAGCAACTTTTGTTAACATATAACCCGCCGAGATGTAAGTTTTCGTTGGTGGACACCATATGCTTTTGAGCCTAGACTGATGTCAATAATAATTGCATAGGTGGGAAAGATATGAGAAAACACTATTTAGACAACATCAGATGGGTGACGGTCGTTGTGGTCGCGCTCTATCACGTTCTTTTCATGTACAATGCGGAAGGCATATCAGGCGGCCTCGGAAAGATCACAAGCTTAAGCATTCAGCACTACGACGCTTTTATGTATTTCGTTTATCCGTGGATAATGCCGGTGCTCTATATCGTTGCAGGAATCAGCTCGAGGATCGTGCTTGATAAACATACCGCGAAGGAATTCATAAGAAACAGAAACAGAAAGCTCCTGGTCCCTTCGACTATCGGTGTTCTTGTCTTTCATGTTGTTCAGGGTTATGTCAGCATGTCGTTTGGTGATGCGTTTGCAGAGCTGGCCAAAGCCGGAGTTCCGGCTCCTGTCATATTCATGATAATGGTTGCTACAGGCAGCGGAGTGCTCTGGTTCTGCCATCTCCTGTGGATCTACAGTCTTATCCTGGTACTAATCCGCAAGATCGAGAAAGGACGCCTTTTGAACCTTGGCGCAAAGACACCTGTATGGCTCGTCATTCTGCTCCTTTTCCCGCTGTGGGGAGCAGCGCAGATCCTCAATGCACCGATGATCTCGGTGTACAGATTCGGGTATTATCTTGCTTTCTTCCTGATTGGATACTACGTGTTCTCAAACGATCAGGTAATCGAAAAGCTCAAAAAACATGCAGTCTGGTTCATAGCTGCAGGTGTGGGTCTATGCACGGCATTCACGATCATATACTTTTTTGTAAAGGGCGGAATGAGTTTTGCGGATAAGCCTGTAAACACAGGTCTCTTATATGTCGCATGCTCTTATTTCGGATCTCTTGCCATGATCGCCGGTTTCGCAAGATATGGCGATGTCAGCAGCAGGTTCACCGAATGGATGAGCAAGAGGAGCTTCGGGCTTTATGTTTTCCATTATCTCGGCATCTCGTCGATGGCACTGATATTTGCGAAGCATATGTTGTTGCCTGCGCCTCTTTGCTATATCATCAGTCTGTTGGCGGGGTTCGTTTTCGGATACGGCCTTTACGAGATCATTTCAAGGATCCCGTTCTACCGTTGGGCGGTGCTGGGCATCAAGAAGGAGAAAAAGCATGTTCAAAGATAATCTTATCCATCTGCGCAAGATCAGGCAGCTTACTCAGGAAGAAGTTGCCGACAGGATCGGAGTCACCAGGCAGTCCGTAGCAAAGTGGGAATCGGGCGAGACTGTTCCCGATCTTGAGAAATGCAGGCTCCTGGCTGAGCTTTTCGGCGTGTCTTTGGATGATCTTGCGAACTATGAACCTGACGAGAATATGGGAATGGCATTGCCTCCGAAAGGCAAGCACATGTTCGGACTGGTTACTGTCGGTGACAAGGGCCAGATCGTGATCCCTGCCAAGGCCCGCAAATTATTTGATATTTCAACCGGAGACCAGCTTGTCATAGTAGGCGATGAGGGTCAGGGACTAGCTATCATAAAGCCGGAGTACTTCCTTTCGCTAGCCCACATGATCGAAAAAGAGAAAACAGACAACAGATAACGCTCACTATGTAACATTTGTTAATTTTATTCAGGATTTAGTTGTCTATACAAGTATTAAGTATACCAATTGGTCCATGGACACCATGGGATATAACAAAGCCGCGGATATCAATCCGCGGCTCTTACAACTTAGTGCCATAGTCACACTTATGCATGTTTTAAATATCAGTGTTATGCATAATCATTGTAAATATCTACATCTGCATTACACTTCGGACACTTTCCGATTTCATAAAAAGTATTAAATACATTCCCACAACTCTTACAACGAAAACTAGTTAATTCCCCATACATCTCCGGCTGATCTTCTTTATGATCATGATATATTTCATAACCACCTGATACACTTTCTAATTCATCCATTTTGATTTCTTTCTTCTTATCTTCTGCCATTGACTATTCCTCCTGTTCATATATTTCTATACCCTCATTCTATCGTTCTCCAATTATGTCAGTTTTATTGAAGTGTTAATGCGGAGTAAATTAAAGCAGAAATTGCTTCCTGCTTTGGTATTGTTTACAATAAAATTAAAAAGATTACTTATTTGTATTTGGACAACTGCGAAAAAGGAATCAAGCCGAATATCAATTGGCAACAGCCTGCTTGAACACTTCGAGCTTGGAATGGGTAATAGAGACAAACATATGGATATAAACTTAAGAGGAAATGCATACATAGTTAAAGACAGCGAAGTTCTGCTGAATTACAGCGGCGGATTTGCTGACCTGGCAAATGAGATTCCGAATACGATCGATACCAGATTTGCATGTGCATCCATGGGCAAGACTTTTGTTGCCGTAGGAATCCTTCAGCTTATCGAAGCAGGCAAGCTGGAATTCGAAGACACTATCGGCGCGATCCTGGATATCGATCTGAAAAACATTGATCCTCTTGTTACGGTAAGACAGCTCCTGAATCACACATCAGGTGTTCCGGATTATTTCGATGAATCAGTAATGGATGATTACGAGGCTTTGTGGACCGATTATCCGAATTACAGGATCAGACAAAATAAGGACATGCTTCCGCTGTTTATCGATAAGCCGATGATGTATGGCAGGGGCGAGAAGTTCCAGTACAACAACTCAGGTTATGTATTGCTCGCAGCAATCATCGAGAAGATTTCAGGCATGGATTTCGATGTCTATCTTAAGCAGAATGTTTTCGACAGATGCGACATGAGCAGCACCGGTTATTTTGCTTTTGACAAGCTTCCTGCGAGATGCGCAAACAGTTATATCTACTGCCCTGATACTGACGATTACCGCACGAATATTTACTCTGTCGGTGCGAGGGGTACAGGCGACGGAGGCGCGTTCGTTACAGTAGGCGATATCTTGAAGTTTTGGAATTGTCTTATTGAGCACAGACTTCTTTCAGAAGAAATGGTATCGCAGATGTTTTCGAAACAGAGCGGAGACGGCAAAGATCCGGAAGAAGGATACTACGGGTATGGCGTGTGGATCATTGATAATCCGCAAGGCCAGGACTATGTGTATATGCAGGGGTGCGACGATGGAGTAAGCGCCATCTCAGAATATAATCCCAACAACGGCATGATCACAATCATGCTTAGTAATTACGGTGATAATGTTTGGGCGCAGATGAGAAAAATACGAGAAGAAATGTATTGATTTTGCAAAGCGCATCAGGCGCTATCCATCGACTACATTATTCACTGAAATCCCCATTAATGTACATATCTGCGATCTTATTCAGCTTAATTACAAGAGGGTGGTCCGGCAGCCAACAAGCATCAGCCATTCCCTTCGGATAGTACGGATAGAACTTTTCAGGATCTCTGACACGGACCATCTTGCATATGTCACTTTGAACATCTCTTAACTGGTCATAAGTCATATAAGCAGGACGGACATCAGGATTCCTGAGTAATGTTCTTATTTCTTCCTTGGTCTCTTCAACAAGCCTATCAAAATTGCTCATGTATCATCCTAGTAGTTCATTTTGTTAAATTTTCCGCTTAAACAAGATTATATCAATATATGTAGAACGTTCCTTTATCTTTCTTACCTGACCATCCACATGGCAGATGACTAACTTGAGCTAAATACACTCTGTTCTTTTTCATTTAGCCAAGTTATTCTTAATTAAGGAGGATTAGCTCATGAAGTCTTCAGTTAAGCTGATCAAAAATCTCGGAATTAAGCTGGCATCAATCGCTCTGCTTTCTGCTTTTGTTATGGGATTATGCAGCTGCAAAGGTTGTTCTGCAGCCGAGGTATCTTCTGACACAACAAATACTCAAGAACTAATTGAATCTGAAGAATCGCTTGGTGCAAATCCAGGTGCTACTTCTATCCCTTCTAAATCTTTGCAGACCAGTGGAACAAATCCTGATAGTAATATCGAAAACAAGAATACGGATGTTACGCGAAACGAAGATGTTTCAAATCCAACAGAACAGACAAAACAAGATACCAGTGATACAGGTTCCGTAAACAACCAGGAAGAAAATAACTCGGATTCCACTCCGACAACTACAACGGAAGCAGCAGATGTGTCCGGTCAATCAGCTACTCCAACACCGATTCCGACTTCCACTCCGAAGCCGACGGCGACACCGACTCCCAAACCGACAAATACGCCTGTTCCAACAGCAACTCCAACTCCTGAACCTACAGCCACTCCGACACCGGAACCTACTGAGGCACCTAAGCCTGCTGTAGCAGCTTATGTTCAGGCGACATTCATTGTGTATGGTGCCACCGATGATGATAACCCGACTTATGTTGAATCAACGGTTGTCAGGACATATAAAGTTCAGCCCAAAGACGGCTGTTCTTATCATTCGCCTCATGTCAGTAACTACGTCTGCATCGATGCTCAGATCAGTTGGTCAGATCTTGACAATGCGTTTCTTAAGGAACATCCAGGTTGCGTAGTACATGGATACGATACTGTTGATGAGCAAGTCGTAGGCTTCGTTGACGATTAACTAAGACAAAACAACTTAAAAACAGGAAGGATCTTCAGAAATGACGTTCACCTTCTCGTCTTCCTGAAAAAAACAAATCCGTCCTCTTCTTTTATATTTTGATATCCTAATTTTTCGTAAAAAGCGTTTGTCCGTACATTCCAGCTTGGAGTGTCCAGATTAAACTCAGCAGCAGATGGGTAGTTCTTTTCTATGCACTCCATTAATTGAATTCCATACCCTTTTCTATGATGGATGCTGTCAATGTAAATTCTGCCAATATATACACTGTTCTTTGTTTCGTCCGGAAATACGATGGCGGCTCCTACGATATCATTTCCTATCATCGCCTGAAACAAATGTCCCTCCCGAGCCATTTGTTCATGCCATTCTACCGAATCATATTCAGGCGGACAGTCACCTTTTGCTCCGCCAACATTTACGTCTGTTTCAAATGCTCTGACAGACATGTCTACAATTGTTTTTATCTGGTTTTCTTCTGCTATGACAATATGCATTCTATTTGCTCCACATAAAAACTTATTCTAAATACTCTTGAAACAAAGTAATTATATTCTACTAAATATAACTTTTCTTCATTATCAAATAGAATCGCCAAATCAGGTAAAAGTCAGGCGCTGCCTGATTTTTAGCCTGACTTTTTACAATTCCCCACGAAAAATCAGGCAAAAGTACGGCTATACCCTGACTTTTACCTGATTTTTTAAACAAGAAACAGGCCACGGAACAATTCCGTGACCTGTTCTATTAGTTGCTTATATCAACGAGACTGTATCAGTCTTCCCACTTCCAGTTTGCTACCTCAGGGAGGTCCAAACCGACTTCGTGGATGTACTGCTTATGTTCAACAAGCTTGTCGCTCATCTTCTGATAGAGATATGCGCCGCGGTTGCCGAGCTGAGGCAGGAACTTGATTGCTTCCATAACGAGGTGGAAACGGTCTACATCGTTCTGTACACGTACATCGAAAGGTGTAGTGATAGTACCTTCCTCACGGTAACCTCTTACGTGCATCCAACGGTTGTTGTGACGTCTGTAAGTAAGCTCGTGAATGAGTGAAGCATATCCGTGGAAGTTGAAGAGAACCGGCTTATCCTTTGTGAAGAGGATATCGTACTCAGCGTCTGTAAGTCCGTGCGGGTGCTCTGAAGCAGGCTGGAGCTTAAAGAGGTCAACTACGTTGATGAAACGGATCTTAACTTCAGGAAGCTCTTTTCTGAGGATAGAAACTGCTGCGAGTGCTTCCAATGTAGGAGTCTCACCTGCGCAGGCAAATACGATATCAGGATCCTGACCCTGGTCGTTACTTGCCCAATCCCAGATGCCGATACCCTGAGTGCAGTGCTTAACTGCCTCATCCATTGTGAGCCACTGCGGACGGGGATGCTTACTTGCAACGATAACGTTTACGTAGTTGCGGCTTCTGATGCAGTGATCGAAAACTGAGAGCAAGCAGTTGGAATCCGGAGGAAGGTAAAGTCTTACAACGTCTGCCTTCTTATTTGCGATGTGATCCATGAATCCCGGATCCTGGTGTGTGAATCCGTTGTGGTCCTGCTGCCATACAGTAGAAGCCATGATGAGGTTGAGGGATGCGATCTCTTCTCTCCAAGGGAGCTGGTTGCAAACCTTGAGCCACTTAGCGTGCTGTGCAGCCATGGAGTCGATGATTCTTGCGAAAGATTCGTATGTTGCGAAGAATCCGTGACGGCCTGTGAGGAGGTATCCTTCAAGCCAGCCTTCGCACATATGCTCGGAAAGCATGGAATCCATTACACGTCCGTCGATTGCGAGGTGGTCGTCATCTGTCCAGTGCTCTGCATTCCAGCTTCTGTTTTCGACTTCGAAAACAGAATTCAAACGGTTGGAATTTGTCTCGTCAGGTCCGAAGATTCTGAAGTTCTTGCTCTCTGCATTGAGCTTGAAGATATCTCTTACGAACTTACCGAGCTCGGTCATGTCCTGACCGTCCTTAGCGCCGTGAGCTTCAACCTCTACAGCGTACTTGCGGAAGTCAGGCATACGGAGGTCTCTTAAGAGCTTACCGCCGTTGCCGTGAGGGTTAGCACCGATTCTGCTGTCGCCGGTAGGAGCAAGAGCCTTTAATTCAGGGATAAGCTTGCCGTTCTCATCGAAAAGCTCTTCTGCGTGGTAGCTCTTGAGCCAGTCAACGAGGATCTTGAGGTGCTCTTCGCCCTTCTCCATGCTGATCGGAACCTGGTGAGCGAGGAAGTTGTCCTCGATCTTCTTTCCGTCAACGACCTTGGGACCTGTCCATCCCTTAGGTGTACGGAGGATGATCATAGGCCATACAGGTCTTGTAGCATCGCCTGTAGATCTTGCATGCTCCTGGATCTGCTGAATCTCTTCGATAACCTTGTCCATTGTCTCTGCCATGAGCTTATGCATTGTCATCGGGTCGGAACCTTCAACAAAGTAAGGCTTCCAGCCGCATCCGTTAAAGAAATTGACAATCTCCTCGTGGCTCATTCTTGCGAAGAGAGTAGGGTTAGCGATCTTATAGCCGTTCAGGTGAAGGATAGGAAGTACCGCACCGTCTCCGATAGGATTAAGGAACTTATTGCACTGCCATGAAGTTGCAAGAGGGCCTGTCTCTGCTTCGCCGTCACCTACTGTAACTGCTGCAATGAGCTTCGGATTATCGAAAACAGCACCGAAAGCATGAGCGATGCCGTAACCGAGCTCACCACCCTCATTGATTGAACCGGGAGTCTCAGGAGCGCAGTGGCTAGGGATTCCGCCCGGGAATGAGAACTGCTTGAAAAGCTTTGCCATGCCGTCCTCATCTTCGCTGATGTTGGGGTATACCTCAGAATAAGTACCCTCAAGATATGTATTTGCTACGTAGAAGTTTCCTCCGTGTCCGGGACCGGAAAGAAGGATAAGATCGAGATCATATTTCTTAATCACACGGTTCAAGTGAACATATACGAAGTTCTGGCCGGGAACTGTACCCCAGTGTCCGACGATTTTCTTCTTAACGCTGTCGAGTGTTAAGGGTTCCTTCAGAAGCGGATTGTCGAGAAGATATAACTGTCCTGCCGAAAGGTAATTTGCTGCACGCCAATAAGCGTCCATCTTACGCAGATACTCTTCGGTCAAGGGTTCTTTCTCAACGCATTTGGTCTGATCATTCTGCATAAAAAACCTCCTAATATATTGTTAAATTGTATAAACCAACAGATATTATAGAGAAATATAAAAAAATCGCTGATGGCAAAAAGCCGAATATTCAGAGGTTAACTACTGTGTTTGTTATCGAAAAAAGATTTTTTCTTTAGGAAGCTGGTTCATTCCTCCCAGGGCATCTACTTCCATTCAGTTGGCCGTTTTAAGGTGTTTATCACGCCGGACGGGCAAGGTAGTATCCCTGATAAAGGTCGATACCGAGACCTACGAGGTATTCGAACTCTTCTTTTTCCTCAATTCCTTCGGCTACTACCAGAATGTCTTTTGAATGGAAATGGTCTACGAGTTTCTTAACGTTCTCCTGTTTCTCGCTTATGTGGTCGATTCCGGAGATCACTTCCCTGTCGAGTTTTACGATGTGAGGAGCCATGAATTCGATCAGGTCCAGATTGTTAAGGCCTGTACCGAAATCATCGGCTGCCAGTAAATTATCCATGTATTCGACGGATCTCTTCTTTTCGATCCAGTGTTCAGCTGAGAAATAAGGATACTCCAGATTCTCAATGATCATTCTTGCGCGGATCCTTTCGCCGAAGCAAGCCAGAAATGCATCTGCTTCTTCCTGCTTCATGCAGTCTGACGGGAATGAATTGATCGCAACCCTCTGCTCATATCCTCTCTGGAAATATGCCTGCATAGCGCCAAAGAAAGTAGCCACTTCAAGAACGTGCAGCTTATCTTTTTCGGCGTAGTCTGCGATAAGTTCAGTTACTGTCATTTCTGTCGGACGCATCAGGGCTTCCCATGCGTAAACAGTTTTGCCGTCAGGACGGAATATGGGCTGGAATACGTAATTGATCGACAATTCCCTTAAAGCCTGTAAGATATCTGTATCTAATGGCAAGTGGTCAAAATTGATCATCTTTTATCTCCTATCTTTTCAGTTCCGGATGCTGTTCGTAGAATTTCCTCTTATCCTCATACATGCGCTCATCTGCAATCCTCGTTTACCGGTTCCGAGATTCTCTACGGATACGATGCACGTCATGGCGCCAAAACCATCTACGTATTTTTGCAGATCCATAAGCACTTACCTCCCATTAATCTAGGAATATTGTATCTGACAATATATAAATACTGGTTTACTGGCTGTAAACATTCCTTGATATAATGTTTCGATTTCGTAAATAGGACTTATTTCGCCTTGCGCTCATACCAGCCTGTCTGACAACCCCTGAATGCATCTTTATCCGAAACATAGATATAGCACTCACGTGTCGGCATGGCATCCTGGTAATTGAAATACAAATGCAGTTTGTTTTCCTCAGAGGTATCAACGTTACTTACGTACTCATCCACTTCATAAATGGATACGACCTCGCACTCGACCCTTATCTTGTATTCTCCGAAAATATCATCCAGAGCCTTCTCGATAGCCTCATGGTCTTCCGGGTCTTCAACTGCAACGATGCAATCCAGATCAAAAGGCCATTCATACATGAGATCATCGAAATCCATTTCTTCAATGTCGGTATGGTATTGGCTTTGATGCACAGTAACGTACGTTGCGACCACTTCCCCCGGGAACCAGTCAGCGAGTTCTTTTGAAAAATATTCATCAAACTCATCGTAATACTTTACAAAGTTGGCATTGGTGCTGTATTTGTTCCCATAGGTTGAGACAGTTACCAGATCGAATGTGTTTCCTTCTGCCTCATCCCATTCATATTCATAAATGTAGTAAGAAGCAAAAGGGGAATCGATATCAGGCCATATCGCATTATGCTGGGGGTTGACGCTGACCAGAGTAAATTCACCGCCGTATTCTTTTTCCAGCATTCTCCGGATCTTATCTCCCTGCTTTCCGTTGTTGCATGATGTCAGCAACAATGCTGAGCTTAAACTTAACAAAAGAACCGAAGCTATCATCTTTTTGGATTTCATATGCGCGCCCCAATTTTCGAAAATATAGTTCCAAAACCACCCTTGGATACGGTCATTATAGCAAATATAAAATATTCTTTACGCTTAACCACAAAAAATCAGGCAAAAGTACGGCTATAGCCTGATTTATTGCCTGACTTTTGCTTCATTGCCACGAAAAATCAGGCAAAAGTACGGCTATAGCCTGACTTTTTCCTGACTTTTACAAACAGAAATAAAAACACCGCCTCCTAAGAGACGGTGCCCCAAGCGTTTATTCGTTTGTCCTGAGATCTTCCACTATGGTCGTACCCCTGACATTGCCGTAGATGGCGCGTGGGATATATGCCCCGAGGAGCGCAAGCACCGGGAGAAGTACCAGTATCGGTACTATGGTGAGGTGCGCTGTCTCAACTGACCAGAACAGATCGATCTTCTTGAACAGCGTGTTGATCGCAAGCGAGAACGGGAGCGAGAACAGCACTGAAATGGTCGCATAGAACAGTCCTTCGATCGAGAGCATACCGCGGAGCTGCTTGCCTGTCATGCCGACTGCCTGAAGAAGAGCGAACTCTCTTTTTCTGGAGATGATGCCTGTCAGGATCGCATTGATGTAGTTCAGTACTGCGATGATTCCTACGATGCCGCAGAGGAATCCGCCGATGTATTTAACGGCACCAATGAACTGTTCGAAGTCTTTTCTGATCGTCTCGATGCTGCTGTAGTCGAAGTGCGAAGAGCTGCCTGTAAGTTCCTGGAGGTATGCCTCGGCTTCCTTTGCAGCGTCACTGCTTACCGCATCAGCACAGAAACACATGATATTCAGGTTGCCTCCCGTGAGATCTTCAATCTGCTGACGGTTCAATAAGAGCTCTTCAGACTTGCCTCCGAATGCGAACATCGGGTTATATGAGGCAGGATAGTCTTCAGTAATTGCGCATACCTTATATTCCTTTTCGTCGCCGATGAGAATATATTCCAGATCGTAGAAATCAACGTTCTGAGGAACATCGTTAGCTGATTCGTAGATCACGCCTGAGCGGGGATCTTTGTAGTGGTATTCCGTAGCATAGGTAACCTTGACTGTGTCGCCTACATGAAGTGAAGACTGCGCAGTTGCTACTACTGAATTGCTTCCGTCTTCGTACATGGAAGAGATATCCCCTTCGATGACGTCAACTTCGCTGAGAAGCTCGTTGTCAACGCCGACGATCTGGGCACGGTAGTCGAAATCACCGTTCACGTATGACGAGATGTTCTCGGGCATATAAGCAATGCCATAGTGGTCGCTCTCGATGTGGGATGCGATCTCCTTAACTTCAGAAGAAGTGAGGAAGTCATCGTGATCTCCCGTGAAGTACGAGGATGTGGAAACCGTGAAATCCATGTTCGATGTGTAAGACTGGATATACTCATTCATGTCGAGGTTATCGATGAAGATGCAGAGTGTATCAAAGAGCACCAGAGCAAGTGAGATGGACAATACAACGAGGAAAGTACGTGTTCTGTTGCGTCCGAGATTTGCAAAAGACATCGAAGGGATGCTTGCGTTTACCTTATCTCTCTTTGCTGCCGTTGTCTTAACTTCGTTATATCGAAGAGCATCTATGGGTGATACTTTGGCAGCCTTTCTTCCGGGTACGGAGCTTGAGATAAGCACAGTAATTACTGATACTGCTGCAGCTCCGAGGAATACCAAAATATTGAATCCGCTTACAGGTTCGATATTGCCGTAGACTGTCTGTCTCAAGAGTACGGGCACCATTGATACGCCGATAATATATCCTGCTGCAAGTCCTACCGGAACACCGATCAGACAGAGGAATGCAGACTGCTTTCTGATGATCTTTTTGATCTGCTTTGATGTCACGCCGATGGTCTTAAGAAGGCCGTAATCCCTGACCTTGTTTCCGACTGTGATCTGGAAGATGTTGTATATGATGAGAAATCCTGTGAAGAAGATCAGGAGCATCAGCACGACTACCGCTATCCTGCCCTCAACGCCCAAAGGATCGGTTTCAGTGTCATATGCAGGATTGATAATAACGCTTCTTGAGCTAAGTCCCAACTCTTCTGCCAGGTCGTATGCTCTGTAAGCAGATCCTGAGCGAAGATCGAAGTGTGCATTCAAATGCATTCCTATGTCATCTGAAAGATCAGAGATAACATTACGTGCATATTCTTCAGATACGAGAATGAAACGTGAATCGTCGCTGCTTATGCCGCAGAGCGTAAATGTATTGCTGACAGGTACCATTCCTGAAGATGAAGATACGGCAAATTCTACCGTTACCTGGTCACCGATGGATGCATCGCTTTCAAGCTTTAAGAGTTCAGCTTTGCTCATGACAACTTCGTCGGGTGATAAAGGAAGATGTCCTTCAACAGGGACGGAGAATCTGAATTCTGCTGCCGAGTCATCGCAATAAGTTACGCATGTCTTCTCACGTGTGGGTCCCAGATCGATTGATAATCCGGCTTTCTTTACGTCAGGCATATCGCAGAGTCTTTCGAAGTGTTCTTCATCTCCTATGGCCATATAAGCATAGGATGAATCACCGTATTCTTTCATCTGCTGGAGCTTTAACGTGTCGCGGAGCGAGATGAACGTGGTAAACAGTGTTGTGAAAAGCACCGTCGTCAGTATGATCGCGATGATGGTAATGATGTTCTGCTTTTTGGATGCAAAAAGGGATCTTAAGCTCAGCTTTGAGAGAGCTTTTCTGCTGTTAACTTTCATGCTATCACCCCTTTATCAGCGATTGGCAATAAGGCCGTCTTCGATCCTTATGATGCGGTCCGCGGTCTGCGCAATCTCAGTGTTATGGGTGATCATGACTATTGTCTGTGAGAACTTGTCTGCCGTGATCCTGAAAAGGCTCATTACATCCTGTGAAGTCTTGCTGTCGAGGTTTCCCGTAGGCTCATCAGCAAGGATAACAGTGGGGCGTCCTGCCAGAGCTCTTGCGATAGCAACTCTCTGCTGCTGACCGCCTGACAGCTGTGTCGGGAGCTTATGTATCTGGTTCTTAAGATCGAGCATCTCGATTATGTTTTCGATGTGCTCCTTATCTGTTTTCGCGCCATCGAGCTCAAGAGGGAGCACGATGTTTTCCATTACGTTAAGCACGGGAACAAGATTAAAAGACTGGAACACGAATCCGATCTTGCGTCTTCTTAATATCGTAAGTGCTTCGTCCTTAAGCGCGAAAATATCCTTGTCGTCAATGAAGACCTTGCCTTCGGTGGGTCTGTCCAATCCTCCGAGCATGTGGAGGAGCGTTGATTTTCCGCTGCCGGATGTACCGACGATCGCAACGAATTCTCCCTTATTTACCTCAAGGTCAATGCCCTTTAATGCCTCGACCCTGCTGTCGCCCTTTCCGTATGTTTTCTTAAGGCCTTCTGTTCTTAATATAGCCATGTCATTCTCCTTTTGTCTTGTGGTCTGATGATGCAATTATCCCTACCAAATCTTTCTCAATTCTTTCGACAAAAGAGAAGATTATGACAGTTCTGAAAGATTTACCCCTTTGGAATATAAACGGAAAATTTGCTACCCTCTCCGGGAACCGATTCGAGCCTTATGTAGCCGCCCTCTCCGGTAATTATCTCCCTTGCAAGACACAGACCGATGCCGACACCTTCTTCAGATGAGACCGCGCGGCTTCTGTAAAATCTCGAGAAGACTTTGGCACTGTCTTCTTCGCTTATTCCTATACCCGTATCCTCAATATCTATCCTGACGAACATCTCATACTCAATGGCGCTCATCTTTACCCATCCGCTGTTCGTATATTTAACGGCATTATCAGCGATGTTAAACACCGCCTCATAAGTCCACTTAGGATCGCACTTGATTGACAGCTCGGTAGGTTCATAAGAGATCGTGATGCCTTTGGCAGAAGCCTTAGCAGATAGCGAATCCGTAATGCTCTCAAGGAGCTCATCTACAGATGAGACAACCGGCACAAAATTCATCAGGCCGTTCTCGAGTCTCGACATCTTAACCAGCGAATCGATAAGGAACTTCAGCTTCTCTGACTGCGCCTTTATGGCATCTACCTTTTCTTTGGAACTGTCATTAAGGTCTTCTTCTGAAAGAAGATCACTATACAAAAGAAGATTCGCTATAGGAGTCTTGGTCTGGTGTGAGATATCTGAGATCAGTGTGTTGATCTTCTCTTTCTCCTCTTTGACTTTAGAAGCAGATAAAGATGACGATGCAAGATACTCATGCAGTCTTGATTCCAAGAGCGAATACATGCTCTCATCGAAAGTCGTCTCTTCAAAATTTCCTTCCGTTGCGGAATCGATCATGTCAGAGAGAGACTGCATCAGTTTCTTTGTCTTGATGTGCTCATAAACGGCAAAGCCAATCGCGCCAACAGCAATGACGACCGCTCCTATCAGTATATAAATCTCCATATCAGTCCGCCGTCTGCCAGCTGTATCCGAGGCCGTATATCGTCTTTATATTCTCCTTGGCGCCGAGCTTGTCGCGGAGTCTTTTTATGGATACGGAAAGCGCATTCTCATCAACATATTCAGAACCGTCGGTCCACACCTTGTCTATCAGGTCGTTCCTTCTGACGGTCATGCCCCTGTTGGCAATAAGGATGCGGAGTATCTTCTGCTCGGTCTTGCTGAGCTCGAAAACCTCATCGCCCTTCTTAAATATCATCTTAAGGAAATCAAAAGAATATCCGTCGCCTTCGTAAAGGTCATCTGATGTCTCCGGCGCATTTCTTCTGAGCTGTGTATTTACTCTCGCCCTTAAAACCGACAGCGAGAAAGGCTTGGTTATATAATCGTCCGCACCGAGTTCAAGACCTCTTACGATATCGGAATCGGTATCGTTTGCAGTGAGCATGATGACAGGAATCTTCGAATCTTCCTTCTTTACCGCGCCCAGCAGATCAAGTCCCGATCCATCGGGAAGATTGATGTCCATCAATATAAGAGCAGGCTTAAAGAGTGATAGCTGTTCTCTCGCCTCTGCTATCGTGCTGACGCAGATCACGTTCCTGCCTTCAGATCTGAAGGCCGTGCATAATCCGCGGTTAAGTTCGTTGTCGTCTTCGACGATCATTATCTGTTCGTTCATCTGATTCATCCCCATTTTCAAGGAGATAGTCTCTCCCACTCAAACTGATACATTATAGCATTTGGTAAGAAAGGTGTTGTTTCAAAATGCTGTGTTTTTTCGAGGTGTATTACTCTCCTGTTTAAGAAAATCACAGTAAATGTCAGGGTGTACTGTGACGTTTTGCGAGACTTTTTAATACAGGCCTCGAAAAATCACCATAAACGTCAGGGTACACTGTGACTTTTTGCGTGACTTTTTCTTACAGGACTGAAAACGTCATGCGACGGCAGACTTTATAACGGTAAATGCCATCTCCGGATTCATGTCACAGATATGGTAATCGTCCACGAATACGCCCATGGGCCTTGCATCCGCATAGTAATTGCCTTTAACAATTCTCTTTCTATATAAGTGCAGTGTGATCATTTATCTGTTTGCTTCTTCAGACAGGTTTGCCTGCCAAAATTTCCTTGTAGTCTGCAAGATTCTTTTTCAGAAGATTTGGGATGTCGAGTTCATAAGGACATCTGGTCTTGCAGATACCGCAGTCCACACATGAATCAATCTTGAGCATCTCCTGCTGCCAGTGATCCGTAAGCCAGTTCTGCGACGGAGCCCTTCTAATCATCTGGCTCATTCTCGCGCACTGGTTGATCGTGATATCCACCGTGCAGGGCATGCAGTATCCGCAGCCTCTGCAGAATTCGCCAAGGAGTTCATTCCTGTCTTTGTCAATCACAGCCTTGAGCTCGTCTGTCATCGTTACTTCGTTATCGAAAAACGACAGCCATTCATCAAGTTCAGACTGTCTCTGGATACCCCAGATTGGAAGCGCATCGAACTGGCTCATAAAAGCCATGCAGGCACGTGAATCCGTAAGGAGTCCGCCAGACAGACCTTTCATCGCGATAAAACCCATTTCGTGTTCTTTGCAGAGATTTACAAGCGCGATGTCGCGGTCGCTTGCAAGATAAGAAAAAGGAAACTGCAGTGTCTCATATAGGCCGCTTTTTACGATGTCTTCGGCAACGCCGATCTTGTGGGCGGTAATTCCAATGTGTCTCACCTTGCCCTGTCTTTTTGCTTCGACAAGACAATTGTAGATATCGTCTTCTTCGTTATAGCATTTCGCCGCACAGTGGAGCTGGTAGATATCAAGATAGTCCGTCTTGAGATTCTTAAGAGTGTTGTTCAGGTCTTCTTCGAATTTCTCCTTGGTAGTCGCCTGTGTTTTCGATGAGATGAAAACCTTATCGCGCATGCCCTCGAAGGCTATACCCATCTTTTCTTCGCTGTCGGAATATGCTCTCGCGGTATCGAAAAATCTCATGCCGCCGTCGTATGCGTTCCTTAAAAGGCTTACCGCTTCCTCAGTGCTGACACGCTGGATAGGCAGCGCACCGAATGCGTTCTGCGGAACTGTGATCTCTGTCATGCCGAGACGGATGTTTTTCATGTTACCCCCGTTTTCTCAACCGCAAAAAGCCGGCCTTTTCGCCATCATTATACTCAGCAACCTCAACGCTGAGGCATCATCGCATACCGGCGGACATGTTATATAATATCAATCATCTTGAATACATTACAAATAGCATAGCGATGAGAAAGTCCGGCCTTACACGGACTGATCCCCGTCCTTATCTGCACGCGACATCCGGAGTCGAGTACAAGACAAACCTATTTATGCTTGTTCTCTCATCTCGAAAACCAGTAATGTACCTACTAATAATCGATTTTTGAAAATCTATAGGTACATGGTGGGGGTATATAATCCCATAATTGTCTGTTTTGAGTTCGAAAACCGGTTCTGCACGCAGATGTTGAGGATTTTCCGGGCTCGAAAAGCCCTCTGATGCCCTGAAAGACGTTTTCCAAGAGTCTATCGGAACAAAAAGTACCTATAAAAATCCTTTTTTCGATTCTTATAGGTACTTATATTTTCGAAAATATACATATACCCCCTGGGGGTATGCTGCGAAGGCGGCCGGAGACCTCAATCAAATTCCCACAACGCCGCCAAACTTTCCTTACGTATAGAATTCCAAAAGCTTTTCATCAATTACGGCTATTGGTTCTTTATCCTTAACCTGGCTGTAAAGCTTCAGCTCCGTTATCTCTTCTTTATCCTTTATGCATTTACTCAATTCTTCCAAAGATACATCCGGCAAAGAGATACCATACAGGCCTCCGAGTTCTTCCCTTTCTTCTTTAGAGAAGTAGTCAGGCTTAAGAATATATCTCATGGCTCCGATATAAGTTATGTCCGTAGAATCAAAGCCAAGTTCTTCATTGCATTCTCTTAATATGCATTCACGGGAGCTCTCGCCTTCTTCCCTGCAGCCGCCGAAGATCTCATATCTGTTTCTCCATTTATTGCGGCCGAGAAGATATTCATCTCCCACTTTAACTACAGCCAGACAGTGTGTAAGCAAAGGGCTTGCGGAAAGCTCCTCTTCGCTGATCTTTTCGATAGAAGCAAGGATGTTTCCTTTCTCATCCTTGCAGATATAGTTTTCTTCCATAATGTTATCCTCCATATAAAACACACCTCCGAATAATCAGGATCGTCAGATAAGTGATGGCAAATCGTATACCCATCCGAAAAGAAGTACGGAAAGATCATATGCATCTTCTGACCAGAAGCTTGCCCACATAAGGCCTGCAACAAACAGCGCGAAAACACTTAAGATGAGACCTATTACAGCCATGGCCTTAAGCTTTCCGTTCTTCTTCACAAGTGCCAGGATCGAGAGGATAGCACCTGCAAGGCCTTCAAACAAACTGACAAGGTTAACGAAGATCAAAAAGCAGAATACTGCAGCACTTATTCCAAGGGCAAAACCTGCAATAGCCAAACCCTTTGATTTCCTGACCGGTTTTTCGGAAACTGCACCGGGCATCGGCGATACAGGCTGAATATATACGGGCTGAACCTGCTGTACAGGCTGTACTTGCTGCACCGGCTGTGCTGCAAGTTGAGGAGCGGGCTGGACCGGCTGTACCGGCTGGACAACCGGCTGAGGTGCAGGCTCCACTACTACAGCTTCTCCGCAGAACGGACAATATGCAAGTCCGTCTTTAATCAATGAACCGCAGGCATTACAATACATAGCTTTTCCTCCTCATTATTCAAAAAATTGATTCTCGTAAAAGTCTGACCTTTTATCACTCATGCTGTCAACTTCGATCATTATCATCAGATTATCATCAAGTCTTCTTACATAGTAATACAAATGGAATTCCTGAGCGCCGGCTTCCATAATCAGTTCGGCACGCAAATATTCATTCCCGCCAAGATTAACTTTGACGATATCACCTCGTGTAACTTTATGTCCGTCCTTTTCAAGGCCGTCGGCATAATAAGTAAGATAATCATTCAGATAGTCTTCTTCCGTATAAGAAGGACCTTCCGCAGATCCAAGCCATGTGTTCAGGAAAGAAATATATATTGTTTCTCCGTTTGCCCAGAAGCCTGAATCAAAATGCAATGCGAGCAGGCGGTCTTTATCTTCGCCGTCAGCCGTTGAATTCACTGCATACATAAGCATCTCTTCAAGGTCACCGCTGCTGATCTCTTCAAACCCGTCAGGTATATTCATCTTCAATCCGGCATATTCATTTACATATACGCCGCCACTGATGACACCCGGGACGTAAGCCGTGCCCTCCATCGGATTATCACCATCAAATTCAGGCACCGGCAGATTTCTCTCAAGCGTGATTATATAGATGTGTCCGAACTCTTCGGATTCTATGATCCTGTTGTTGGTTGAACACGTAAACGAAGAGCCGCTGTGAGAATAACCGCTACTGTCCTTCATCAGGCCGCAGCAGTAACCGTTCTCTTCCGTAAGCAGAGTCTCCATCGAATTCTTATTAAGGAGCTTGCCTTCGAAAAGCGCCCTGTCGAACTTAACCATGTCCGTAAGGCATGAGTGTATTCCGCTGTCGCCTCTGTAAGCATTCGGACCTGCGGGATATCCATTCTCATCAGTGAAGCCGTAGTTCACGAGTTCATCGTAACCGACAGGAACATATGTCATGTCGCCTACAGCCATCGATGATGTTTTCGACATGCCGCACTTATCAAAGATATTCTTCTTAACGTAATCGCAGTACTTCTGTCCGGACACCTGCTCAATAATGAAAGCAAGAAGATGATAATTTGTATTGCTGTATTCATATCCGGTTCCGGGTTCAAAACCAAGCGGAGCGCTAAACAGCGCCTTCAGAAATTCCTCATCAGAAACCTTATCAAGATAGATGTCACTGAGTTTCTGATTTGCCGCATCCTCACCTGATATGTTCCAGAACGGATCAGGATTATTGCAGTAATCAGGGATTCCCGAACTCATGTGAAGCAGGTTGTAGACGGTTATCTTCTTGCCTGTCTCATAATCCGGGAAATACTTATCCAGCGTGTCATCAAGATTGATCTTTCCTTTTTCAACCAGTTGTAAAACTGCAACTGCCGTAAATGTTTTACTTACTGAAGCGAGGTCGAAAACCGTATCCTGCGACTCAAGTGTCTTACCGTCCTTCTCGAACTCATTTTCAGCGTACAAATATATGACGTCCTCATCCGTAGCTACAACCAGTGTTCCTGGACAAACTGAATCGCCATACAATCCGACAAGCTCCGCGTATTTTTCTTCAGGATTTGACCATGATCTTTCAGTCTCTGACAGCTTAATATTCTCGAGCGAATACTGTGATTTACTGCTGCAGGCTCCCAATGACAAAAGCATTGTGGAAACCAGAAGTGATGCAACGGTCTTTTTCAAATTAGTGTGTTTCATGATTTACATAATCCCCATATGTCTCATTGTTGAGTAAATACCTTATAAGATATTAACACTAGTTACATCAACGCGATTTTTTCGCACGCATCTTCCACCATCATCTGTCCGTACTCACCTTCGAAAAAGTGATCGGCACCGCCTATGATTACCAACTGTCCGTTTTCGAGTACTTCAAGCGCCTTATCGAAAGACGCAGGATCTTCTCCGTAACCGTCATGCGTGCCCATATAGATAACGGTGTTCAGCTTGCAATCCTTGAGCAGACCGTAAATGCGGAGCGTCTCAGATGTCCCGTCTTCATATGTTACCGCAAGCATCTCACCTATCGGTATCGACGGTTCTACAAGGATCAATCCTTTTATCTCAGATGCTCTCTCACAGCCTGCAAAAGCAGTTACCAGACCGCCGAAGCTGTGTCCCCAAAGATAGACATTTGAACTGTCCACGTTGGGAAGTTTATCGAGTGAATCCAGAACCGAATACAGGTCAGCAGTTTCAGATAAGAAAACTTCACCATAGTCCGAAGGGTTTTCTCCGTCAGGATCGGAATAACCGATGAAAGAGAATACGACTGCTGCATATCCGTTAGCTGCAAAGGCTCTCGCATCATCCACATAGTCAGTATACGGCTGCATAAGGCCGCACGAGAGTACCACTACAGGGTAAGGTCCGTCGCCTTCAGGAAGATAAAGTTTACCTTCGATCTCCATACCGTCCCTGTAGAAAGTTACTGCTTTTTCTGTCGCTGAAACATCAGTTATGACTGGGTCAGCTGTCTCATAAGTAATGTCTATATCGTCAGACGCCAGTTCCTCTGTCCGGGCCGGCTCACCTGAACCCGAAGCAATATACTCACAGAACTCAAGATCGTCGTATGTAATCACATATTCGTTTCCGTCGTCGTTGCTAAGAATGATGGTATTAGACACAGGATCAAACCTGTCGCTGTAGTCTAAGTAATTATTGCTGTTGATATCGATGCCAAGTCTTTTCGCGATGGTGGGATAAGATGCGATAAACGATGATTTAGTCATGTCGCCGTAGCACGGATATGCGATCTCGATAACACCATCATTCAGTCTGTAAACACTCGTACAGCTGTTAAATTTCGTATCGGTTCCCCATCCGCCGGTACAAACCAGTTCAGTCTCTCCGTCTCCGTTAAGATCTGCCAGATAGGCACTTATGTCATCTGCCAGTCCGCCGTATACGGCAAAGTCTTTTCCGGTAGAATCATCGATGAACCATATGTTATAGACTATCGCACCGCCCCACGAGAGATCTTCCGTCTCGATGTGCCAGTCGGAAATCCCCAATATCGGACCATCGTATTCTTCAGTGATCTCTATGGGTGTAAATGGTTTAACAGTTTCTTCTGTCGTTTCTGATTCAGAAATTGCTACCGACGTTTCAACGGCTTTATTGCATGATGTTATTCCCATCAACATAACTGCCGTCATTGTCGCAGCTAATAAACTTTTCACATTGATCATTTTCCCATCTCCCCAGTTGAGCAATGATATTCCCGGTCTTATGTCCCATAGTTATTTTCAGCCTCTGGCCTTGTATTCAACTAATGCCAAATGTTCGCGTCTGTAAAGTCCGTAATCCTCAATTGCCGTCTGATGGAATCTCTCGTAATCTCCGAACATCGCGATGGCTTCATCAAGAGGCATCCAGACGGGCTTATAGCCTGCTTCCTCCTCGCCTTTTGTAAGGTGCTGAATTCCTGTATCTTCGATCAGTTCGCATACGAAATAGTGGCTGATGTGTCTCCAGTCCAAAAACAGTTCTTCGACTTCAAGATATTCTTCCGTTGCCTTTACCTTCATGCCGGTCTCTTCGAGAAGCTCCCGCTCGCAGCATTCCGCGTATGTCTCGCCTTCGTCGTGACCGCCGCCGGGGATCATGTACTTGTCGTTTACTGACTCATAACTTAAAAGAACTTTTCCGTCATTTACGACTATTCCCCTGCTTGCGTGACGGAGATGCTCCACATGTCCCAGATAGTCGTCGTTGATCAATTGCATCTGTTTCATCTTGTTACCCCCATTAATTCAAATCAATTATACCAATCTGTTATTTTTTAATCATTACGGGCGAATAACCTTCCGGCACCTATAAAGAAAGAATTCCAATGATATAATCTTCGTACTTAAAGTCAAGCAGCAAACGATATTCTCAATACACTCAACAGCACATGAACATAGAAGAAAAGAAAATCTTTAATACGCGTCTGAAATCACTTGCGGTGCCGCTCGCTCTCCAGAGCCTTCTTAATGCTCTGGTCGGTGCATCTGATGCGCTTATGCTCGGAAGACTGAATCAGGATTCCATAGCAGCAGTATCTCTGGCGAACCAGTTATTCTTCGTAATGACACTTTTCACCGGTGCGATCACTGGCGCTGCAGGAATTCTTATCGCCCAGTATTGGGGTAAGAAAGATTATAAGAATGCCGGACGCTTCCTCGCGATGGCATTAAGATATTCGCTTCTTGTAAGCCTTATATTCTTCGTTGCCGCACTGGTTTTCGCTGAGCCCGTGATGATGATATTCACGTCTGAAACCAACCTTATAACCATCGGTGCGGGATATTTGCGCATCGTAAGTTTCTCTTACGTTTTCTCGGCTCTTGCACAGTGTTTCCTGATGAGCATGGAGATAGCAGGAGATGCAAAACTGTGCGTCATCATATCTGCAGTTACGGTCACGGTAGACATGACTGCAGACTATTTCCTGATCTACGGAAAATGCGGACTGCCGGCGCTTGGTGCAAACGGCTCTGCCTATTCGACAATAGCCGTTGAAGTGATATCTCTTACGATTGCTCTTATCTGGGCCAAGAAAAAAGAAACGATCCAGCTGCCGTTTAAGACTCTCACATACTTTTCCAAAGACTTCGAAAAAGATTACTGGAAGATATTCATCGCAAATCTCGCAAGCGCCCTTTCATGGGGCTTAAGCATCTCCGTCCACAACGTGATAATGGGACATCTGGGATCTGATGCGACAGCGGCAGCTTCAGTCACGAGCGTTGCGCAGCAGCTGATAGCCTGTGTCACATGGGGCATTGCAGGAGCTTCAGGCATCATGATCGGTGAACTTCTTGGAGCCGGAAAACTTGATGAAGCAAAGAAATACGGCGACAGGTTTTATAAGGTCTCATTTTTCAGCGGACTTATAAACGTCCTTCTTATCGCAGTAACTGGACCTCTCATCTATATCTTCTATGCCCTGACAAGTACGGCCAAAAGTTATCTTGCCTGGATGCTGGTATTCAGCTGCTTTTATATGTTTGCTTTTGCATATAACACGATATTCACCTGCGGCGTATTCCCGGCAGGTGGCGACGCAAAGTACGATGCGATAAGCGTTTTCTTTGCCACATGGTGCTTTGCGATTCCCGCAGCGCTTATAGTCTGCTTCGTATTTAAATGGCCGGTGCTCGCAGTATATGTCGTAATGTGCCTTGATGAGATCGTTAAACTGCCGTTCCTGAAGTGGCATTACAACAAGTATATTTGGGTAAAAAATCTGACCAGAAACGTGGAAGATTAAGGTAGAATAAAAAATATTTGACAGGAGGGTGATGAACATGTCAACAAGCGAAGCAACAGCGACAAAAACCAAGAAGAAATCATCAGGTGGTGTTTTCTTTACCATTATTGTAGTACTGGCACTCCTTGGCGGCGGCTACTATCTTGTAACTAACTTCCTTCTTGCTCCCAAGCACGAGATCAAGATCGACGATAAAGTTATCAGCACAAGCAGCACCATTCAGGCCTTCCTTGATGACGGCTTCGTGCTTTGCGATGTAACGGGCAGGATCTTTGATCCGTCAGGCTATACACTCGATGCAAAAGAAATCTGCAACGATACTTTCTACCTCGGTGTGGATCCAAGCACATATTCTGCTAAGTGCAGCGGAGTGCAGATCACTCCCGCAAACTTCTCAACCGGCAGTCAGAGCCTTACTGAATGTTCTGTCTTTGAGATCAAGTATTCGCCGAAGTTCCAGGATGCCGGAGTAACTGTCCTTGTCGACGGCACAGACATGAACACGGTAGCTTTGGATCAGTGGGTATCTTTCTTAAAAGAAAAGTCTTTCCCCTTCAGCGCCAAGGATTTTGATGAGCTCAGCACAGGTGCATCAACATTTGCTTCGGCAACTAAGGAAACACACAAGTACAGCGTAGATCTCGATTTTGAATCCAAGGCTGATGCTTCAAACAACCTCGTATACGAATACAGCTTCGGCAGCCTCTCGATTGCAAGAGACGTACAGGTCGAATACAAGACAAACTGATACAGATAAGGAATTTATAAAGTAATATGCCCCGGGTTGATCTTCATTCCCGGGGCACTTTTTTAGAATCAGTTATTAATTCGTTATCCTTAGGATTACCAATCCGAATCCCAGTCTGAGTCATACGAATCGTAATCGCCCCAGTCGTAATCCCAGTCATCGTCGTCCCAGTTACTGTCATTCCAGCTGTCGTCATCGTTGTCGTAATCGTTGGAATATTCCTCGGTCGGATATTCTTCGATATCGTCAGCATAATCGGCGTCAAGGTCAGAATAATCCCTGGCCTCATAGTAATCTTTATAATTCTCTGTCAGGGTGTCGGGAGCATCGTATGTGCGTTCCCACTCGCCGTAGTCATCTGGTGTATACCAGGCGCCGGCCGCATAGTAGTAAGGTGTTCCCTTGTAATCGTAATAGCCCCTGTCAGGTGTTTTGGAATCCTGTATGGCCATAACGATGAAGCCGATTATCCATATCGCTAACATAATGAGGAAAATGGGCAGCATTACGCCAAAGGGACCCTTACGTCTCCTTTGCTTTACCGGCTTCGGGGTATAACTGTTAGTAGTCTTGCCTCTGTCGAGATCTGCCTGCTTGCGCTCCAAGAGCTCGGCCTTCATCTTCTGGTAGATCTCATTGACCGCATATGCCTCATCGGTACCCTGATACCTTATCGCACGCGAACCGTCTGCCTTGTTCTTATAAACAACGCAGTTGCCTGTGGTAGGTTCTTTGTAGATACCGAATGCGCGGGGTTCCTTGTAATCGATTCCGATGAAGAACCTCATCTTTTCGAGCGGAATGCCCTTCTCCTGAGCGAAGGCCTGGAGCTCTTCAATTGTCTTTGGAACCTGGTTGCCGCTTCTTTGAATGTGTACGTTGACCGCGCCGCAGTTGGGACACTTCTCTATCGTGTCATCTATAACGCTTCCGCAATAATCACAGAAAGTCTTCATTACTACCCCTCCGATCTTTTTAATGCAATCGAAAATCCTAAAGCATTATATCACTTAATGATCACCCTAAACTGTACTTCTCCTTAACGCGCTCATCAGGCTCGTAGCCGCCCAGGAATACATCAGTAATGTCCGGCTGATCTGTTGAATAAGCAACACCCACTGATCCGTGTGTTGCTTAAATTAAAAAAGGTCTCGGAAACTTGTTCCAAAACCTCTTCTGATCTGACATAAAATCTCAGGTATTAATACAAAACTATAAGACGCTCTTACTGCAGCTGTGTTGACGCCCCGGATATCGTAAGTGCTTCTTTAAGCACTTCCAGGTGTGTTTCCTTTTGTGTTCCGTAGTATTCTCCGTCCAAGGACCAGGCGATATCGGAATCTGAAATGAAAGTTGCTTTTGTTATGCGGGTCATCAGCATCAGGGGGTGATCTGTTCTGCCTTCTCTGAGAACATTAAGCACTTCCTTTGCCTCTTCACGTGAGCCCGGCTTTTTGATCAAAAACAACTCCATAACGCCGTCATTGTTTTTTAAAGATGCATCATCAATAAACTTTTTGTCGATCTCGCTTAAGTTGGATACGGAACCGATAATATAATCATCTTCAAAGCGCCCGGCATCAGTTTCGATAGTCATATGGAAGCTGTCTGCGATGTTCATATAGAGTTCGCCCATCGCCTTCAATATGTATTTTGAATACGAGAAAACAGTTTTCATCTGCTGGCTCGTAACGAAATTCAGTGAGGAAGCGGAAACGAATGAAGCCACAAAATTATAATATCTGTCATTTACTTTTCCGGCATCGATTTTATACGGCTGACCGTTTATTGCAGCGTTAATTGCTTCTGCGCTGTCTTCAGGAATGTCCAAAGATGAGGCTATGACATTCGTATTGCCGCAGGGAATATAAGCAAACACAGGAAGCTTCTCTCTTCCTAAATATCTGTTTGTGATCTGATTAAATGTTCCGTCGCCGCCGCAACTTACAACAAGTCCGGAGTCATCAGGAAATTCATCGCCTGTCATTTCATTCTCGCCGGGCAGGATCCTTGATGTGCGTATCTCATATCCGGCAGAAACAAGTGCATCAATAACGGCATCTTCAGCAGCCTGTGCCTTACCTGTACCGGCAGATGCATTTAGGATAACCATAGCTTTTCGCGCATTATATTCCATAATATCCATCCTGATTCGAGTCGTTCGGCTAATTGACAAGGTGATGTAACACTTGTAACATCATAACACATTTTGAATGTAACACCCACCGTAATCCAAGTCAATTCGCCGGCAATCAAGTGTTACATTTTCCGAACTATCTGTAACACCGGCCGGTTCATTCAGGAGAAATGCATCATGTCACAGACCGTCTCAACCTATCCGCATAATCTTTCTAACAGCGAAGCAAATAAGATCACGCGCGAATCAATCTGCACGGCTTTGCTGGAACTCCTGCAGGATAAGGATTTCAATGAGATATCCGTATCTGAACTTGTCAGACGCGCAGGTGTATCAAGACAGTCCTTCTACCGCAACTACAAAACAAAAGAAGACATTGTTCTGGAGATAGAAAGAACGGTCGGTTGGGCCATAATCGAGAAAATGAAAGACCCTGTCTATAGAAACAATCCGAGGAAATGGTATACCGATTTTTTCTCAATAATAAAAGACAACTCCGCTGCCGTTACTCTACTTCTGAAAGCCGACCTGTTCGTAACAATTTTCGACAAGATACCTTCATATATCGAGAGCCAGATGGAAACATGCGGGCCGGAACTTCATTACCAGATAGTCGGTTCCATGGCCGCTGTGCATTCTGTCGCACGTGACTGGTTTATCAACGGCATGAAAGAAAGCGAAGAAGATATGGCCGATTTCTGCATGCGCTACACGTGGCAGGTATAAGTGCAAATCCTTTTTGGGGCCTGCGCCACATCCCGAAAATTGGAATGTACCTACTAAAACTCCGTTATCACCTTACAATCGCCGCAAAGCGTGCATCCGACAAAACCTGAAAAGAATTCCTCTGATTTCCGACAATGTTTTCAACCAACCACCCGTAAAAACGGGTGGTTTGCACTGAGGCTATAAGCCTCTGTTACCGGCCAGCGCCTCTCACCAGGTAATTATATCACGCATCCGTTTTTCGATTACTGTCTGGGCGTTCCGCACGCCGTCAGTCTAATACTTTCACATTGTAATATGCGTTGTTGTAGTCGTCGTTCTCAAAATCATTAACGAACTCAGCTTCAACTTCAAACGTCTTTCCGTTAAGCGTATGAAGCTTCGCCTTCCCCTTGAAGAAAAGTCCCTGCCCGCCGTAAAAGACCATCTGGTCAACAACCTGCTTATAGTCTTCAAGCTTATCTTCAGGCACGTTGCTAATACCATAATCAGGCCTACCGAACTCAGCCATTCCTCTGGTATGTATCCAGTATCCGTCCTCATCCTCCGAGAACATTACGATCACGTGATTCTGCGCATTAACGTCCTTACCGAAGAAACGCTCAGTCCATTCCTCAGACGAATACAGCGTGAATGTCTGGAGGTCCAAGATTCCCTTCGCGCCCTTATCAATGAAAGCCTCGCAAATGCCAATAAGATTTCTCATATAATCAAGCGTGCTGTCATCCGCGATCTCGCCCCTGATGATGACCACTTTCTCAGTATCCTTGCACGCGTCATAAAGAGCGCTGTCCGCCTTGCTCAAGTGCTTTCCGATCTCGCCGCCGATAAGCCCGTCGATATAATCCGAATGATCAGGCCTTACCAGTGAAATGATCTCCATCCCCTCCGGCATGCCGTCCACATTATGCTTTGTCCTGGACACTTCCAGCTCGTCTCCCGACACGCCGAAAACCACATAAAACAGGAACGGCTTATAGCCGATATCTTCGTAATACTTTCTCTCGTTGCTCATGGATTCCTATCTCCTCTGTTTATTCCAATTTCATCATTATACCAATCGCCGTGCTCACTTTTGGTTGAGTCTTATATCCTCTGATCCGAAATTTACTTGCCCAAAACCGATTTTCCGATTTTAGCAAGTAAAGGGTGGGGGTATATGGCTCTCTTTTTGTCCATTTAAGACGTCGAAAGCGGTCCATCAGGCAGATTTTGCGGTTTTTTCGAGCTCGAAAAGGCCATCGGAACCATAAAAAGCTGTTTTCAAACGGATGTGGGGAAATATTTTACTTGCCAAAATTCAATTTTCCGATTTTAGCAAGTAAATTCGTCTTCAAAAACGTTCATATACCCTATGGGGGTATGCTGTTTGAGGCAGTGTGTGATCAAAAACTGGTTTCCCCCTGTCATGACCCGCTCTCGATCTTTTCATTCGAGTCCTGAAGTATCTCTATTACATCAGTCTCATCCAATGACTCGCCTTATACATACGGCTGAGTCTCGCAGCCAACCCTGTCCTCACGAACACTACTCCAAGTTTTTGCGGAACGATCGTAGACCTGAGTGTAGAAGCACATGATATCGCATCCTGTTGCGATATATTCCAGTTCGATTTTTTCTTCATCAAATTCGATTTCAAAATCGCCAATCCGAACACCACGGATTTTAATAGCTTTGTCCGGATCTTCCATCTTGAAATCAATTTTATCGAAAGCTACAGTGGCAACATATTTATATTTAATTACCTCAATACTGCTACTATAGTTGCTGCGGTAATTAGTAATGTGTACACTGAATTTCGGATCTTCTTCGTCGAGATATCTTTCAAGAGTATAGTTATTGGCATTACCAACCCATTCATTCTCATCATATTTGAGATCGTCGCAGATTTGCTTATCCAAAACAACCACAACATGGTCTTCGAAAATAACGATCTTCTCGAGGCCTATCATATTACCACTCGGGCATTCGATGACCTCTTGCGCACCGGCTTCGTTTACAACCACAGATTTAGATTTCGTGCAGCTCGCAAAGGACAACAGTGTAACTGCCGCTATCAAAAGTGCTAATAGTCTTTTAAACATACACTATCCTCCTTTTCAATGACTTCATTATACCAATCGCCGTGATTACTTTTGTTGGGTCATCCATCATCTGAACCTGAGATTTACCGACCAAATTGCGTTTTTTCGATTTTAGTCGGTAAGGGGAAGGGGGTATATAGCCCTTTATTTGCCCGTTTGGTACCTTAGAAGCGGTCCGCAGTGCTAATTTTTCAGGTTTTTCGAGCTCGAAAAGGCCTTCTGAGCCGCTATTACATGTTTTCAAGCCAATATCGGGAATGAAAATACCGACCAAAATGCGATTATTCGATTTTAGTCGGTATTTTTTGCCTTCAGTAAAATTCGTATACCCTATGGGGGTATGCTGTCAGAGACAGAAAGCAATCAAAAAAGGGTATGCCCCTCTCATTTCCCACTATCAATTTTATCAAGCGTGTCCTGAAGTATCTCCTGGCGCAATTCAGTCAGCCATTCCGAGAATGTAACATTGTTAAACGCATACGTTTTGTTCAATTCATACTCATTTTCGGACCAGGTAGACAAGGGAGACTCGTTGTGCTGGATCAATGCTTCCAGCTTGTCCATGGCTTTATAGATCTTGGCTTCCTTTGTTTCCTGAGCGTCCATTTCCGCATATAAAGACTTGAGGTCAGATGCAACTTCTTCGGGAAGGGATGATACCCACTGATCCAGCAGACTGTCTTCTACGGAACGGTCTGAATCAGTCTTAACAAATGTCGGAATATCACCGGTAAAGCATTCGCCCAGATCGTGGATCAGACACATGTCCACTACCTTGTCCATGTCGACATCAGGAAATTCACGCTTTAAGAGAAATGCCATAAGAGACACTCTCCAGCTGTGCTCAGCTACACTTTCGGTTCTGCCCTGGGTAGTCGTGCAGTGGCGCGGGGTGTCTTTCAGTTTCTCGGCAACATGCAATATTTCCAAGTATTCTCGTGCGTTCATAAAAACCCCCTGTCATATAACGTCATAAATCTTCTCAAGCGTGTCCTGAAGTATTTCTGTTACCTCAGTCTAATCCGATGGCTCGACTTATACATCCGGCTGAGTCTCGCAGCCAACCACGCGCTCATCAACACTGCCCCAGGTTTTTGCGGAACGATCGTAGACCTGAGTGTAGAAGCACATGATGTCGCATCCTGTTGCGATATATTCCAGTTCGACTTTTTCTTCGTCAAATTCGATTGCAAAATCACCAATCCGAACACCACGGATCTCAAAATCTTCGTTCGGATCATACTTGTTGTACTCATTGTTATCTAAAGCTACAGTGACAACATATTTATCGTTAATTACCTCAATACTGCTACTAAAGCTGCCACAGTAATTAGTAACTCTCAGACTGAATCTCGGATTTTCTTCGTCGAGATATTTTTCAAGAGTATAGTCATAGGCATTGCCAACCCATTTATTCTTATCATATTCGAGATCGTCGCAGATTTGCTTATCCAAAACAACCACAACATGGTCTTCGAAAATAACGATCTTCTCGAGGCCTATCATGTTATCATTCGGGCATTCTATGACCTCATGTGCAGCACTTTCGTTTATCTCTTCTGCTATATTTACGGTTTCAACCACAGGTTCAGATTTCTTGCAGCTCGAAAATGAAAACAGTGTAACTGCCGCTAACAAAAGTGCTAATGGTCTTTTACACATATACTCTCCTTTATTCCAACTCACTTGTCATGCCGACACTCTCAAGGAGCTTCCATGAGCCTGTATTTCGCGGATCACCCGTTATTTTTCGCCTGGTCTTCAAAAACCTCGTCGCAGATCGGGTCCCAGTATTCTGCCAACTCCTTGGGGACTTCATCGTAATAGTATCCGATGTCATCAGGTCTTGTTCCTCCGCCCATGCACAATATGAAGAAATACATTTTCGATTCGTAGCGGAAGATCGATACGCTCCTGTTTAAGCCGTCAAAATGAACCGTGATGCACACCTCCGAGGCTGCGATTTTCTCAAACTCTTCAGGATCTTCCTCACGGATTATCCTCAGATCCAGCTTATCAAGATGGTACTGGTAAAAGTTCGGATCGTACCATTGATCAGCGTTATAAAGTTCAATGAATTTGTCCATATCGAATGTAGCATCCGTATCGACTGTTTTCACCCATTTGCTCGCCTCTGTTCCGGCCCTGAAATCATAAGTAACTTCGCCTTTGATATCGTCCTTGTCCAGGTGGTCGAGCGGCACGTTAAAAAGACAACCTGTCATAAGACACATCGTCAGCAAGATAAGTACAAATCCTGTAAGTTTCTTTCTCATATAAATACCCACAACTTATGAATTGCTGAACAAACCCATCAGTTCATAATGCGCTGCCTGCACTTCGAAGCCATGCTCATGAAGCGACGTTGAGACATACTTGTCGCCGTCTTTGAAACCCACATATACGTCACCACCCATGATGGGCGACGCTTCCTTATCTATAAAGTCCGGATCATTCAGTCTGTACTTTCTAATGATCTCCATGGCTGGTTCAATTACGTCAATTGATATCAGACTGCGTTTTCCGTTGTTGTCGAAAAGAAGCTCTGTGTCCGAATACTCAAAGACAGCAGCAGATGTAGTAACGGGCGGATTGCACGACTGATAAGTTGAAAGACCAAAAAGAATCTCAGGCCTGATCTCCGCACCGCAAACAGTACATTTTTCCTCCTGGTTCTCAGCTCCGCACTTAGGACATTTCCATCCTAATTTTTCTTCCGGCTCAGTGGGCGTTACAGCAGGTGTTCCATTCGCCATATAACCCGTGGGCGGTTGCTGAACGGGACCTCCAATCACTACATTATCAGTGATCTTCTTGCCGCACTCGGGACAGAAGTTTTTGGCGATTCCCGTATAACCGCAATCGCATGTGAAAGTCTTTTCTTCCTTGCGCATTGCTCCGCAGTTGGGACAGAACTTGCCCGTGAATGTCTCTCCGCATTCGCACTTGTAAGGTGTATTTTGTTCCGCCATGGTCCATACCTCCACAAATCTCTGTCATCCGACTTTTTCATTATACCAATAGCGCTTCGATATGGTCTTACGCCACCCCGAAAACTGAAAATGTACCTACAAAAATCCGATTTTTGCAATTCTTATAGGTACGGGGGAGGGGGTATATGTCCTGTTTTATGCCTGTTTTGAGAACTAACGGCGGTCCGGCGGGCTGATTTTCCTGGTTTTCAGTGCTCGAAAAGGCCTTCGGGACCAAAGAAAGCTGTTTTGATACGGTCATCGAAAATGAAAGTACCTATAAAAATCAATTTTTGCGATTCTTATAGGTACATTATGCGTTTAACGAAAGTCGTATACCCCGTGGGGGTATACCACTTACCGACAAATCTTAGTTCTTATTCAGTAGATATTCCGTCTCTTCGGAAAACCTTATCAAACACAATTCCACTTATTTACGTGCCCTCAAAAAACTCCGTAATCACCTTGCTATCGCCGCAATTGGTGATAATTATGTATTTATCTGACGGGTCCTTGTACATATCAAGGTAGTGTGGCGTGTACGCTAAGACTTCCCACTGTGTCTCATAATAGATTTGAGCATATCCATAGGTCCAGTATGTGACACCTCCATAATACTCACTCTCATCCCATTCATTGTAGCGGTCTCTTCTGATTATAAGGAAAGTGTAATTCCCGCGCGTGCCCTTGATGTAGGAGTCATCCGATTTGGTTATCGTATCCAGTCTGCTTTCGGCATACATCTCCAGTTGTAATTTGCTGACAGATACATCCGAATCAAGTTGATATCCTTCAGGGATCCTGTACTGGCTGACATCATATTGAGGGTCTGCATTTCCCCAGACATCCCCCATTTTATATATGTCGCTCGTTTCCCGGGCTGCCGTTCTCTGCCTTGAATCATTAATGCACGAACCCATAAAAATACAAAGCGCTACAATAGCAGCAACGGTATAAATAACCGGTAAGACGATTCCTGTTATTCCTAATCCCCAGCCCTTTTTGCCATCACGCTTGGCAGTAACAACACCCGCTATTGATAAGCTTAATCCGATTATCGAAAAGACACACATCACAATAGGCAATATCGCCATTACAAAGACATAGGCTAAGGTAACATCCAAATTGTCATATGCATTTAGCGCAAGAATACCTAGAACTAATCCCAAAGCAGCCGGCAGGACCGAAAAAATAAATCCCGTCAGACACATCTTGCTGAGTTGTTTCTTTTCCCCGGTCATAAGGTCACCTTTTACTCGCGCTTATGTCCGCATGCCGTACAGAAGTTTCCGGTGTTCGCAGTGCCGCACGGAGATATTTGAGCCCGTTCATTGACGGTGGTTCGCGATAATCCGCATAAGCGTCATCGTCTCTGTACCATCTGTGATTTAACGCCTGGTATTTCCACCAGTTAGGATCTAATGCTCCTGTGGCATACATAGTATTTTCCCCGTTTTTGTCTCTACAACCGGACCAGCCTTTTCCCCACAAAAATATTATGAACTGATCCAATTATATATTAAGAAGTGGCAGTATCAAAAATCGTTTATTCTTCCGCCGACAACCCGGTGATCACTTTGATGAAGACTTGTGTCTACACATGGAAACGTCTTTGAAGCTCAGCTGCTACGGCTCTTCCGCGGAATATAACGGCACCGGCGAAAAGAATAACGCTGACCATCAGGCAGATAGCCCAGGCAATCGGCATTTTCTCGCTTACAAAAAAGCTTATGATTCCCGGAACAATTCCCATGAACATTGCAGAGAGAAGGTAAGCCATCGTGTTGCCGTTTTTGTCCAACAGGGCAAGGACAAAATTCGCCGTGACCGTCGCTGCCAGTGCTATCGGCACAACAAGGTTGACCGTTATCTTCATTAAACCGAAAAAGTATGCAGTGACACACCACATCACGATCGTGATCAGTGCCATCATGGTTACCTTGCCTGCCGATCCGGTACCGGGCTTGAACTGGCGCATTATTCCAAACTCAAAACCGATAAGCCACATTCCGGAGATCAGACTCCAGTGCAGATCCGGAAAACCGGGAAGCCTGAGTCGTACCAGGAAATCAAGACCGATTCCGACGATCAGAAGACCCCAGACGATCGCAAGCTGCATTTTGTAATAAAGTGACTGTTTCTTCTGTGCCTCAAACTTCGGGTAACAAGCAGCCTCACCGTTTCCTGTCAGTTTGCTCTGACACAAAGGGCATTTGGTAAGATCACCTGATATTTCCACTTTGCAATAAGGGCATCGTCTCATTTGATCACCTCCGTAGCGCATACGGTGATATCCACTCCGGACGCGGAAAGGAAGCGCACAAAATTCTTAATGACACCGGTATTCATGTATGCCGAGGATACACCGAGCGTCAGCTGGTCCCCATAGCCGAACATGGTTGAGAATATGGTGTTGGTACTGCAGAATCCGCTGTAGTTTCCGATCAGCTCTCCAAGCTGTTTTGGGGGCTTTTGTACACCCATGTTGGAGAAAGTCATGGTAACCTTCTTGGCTGATTTTTTAGTAAAGTACCTTACTACCCACTGCTTGATAAACAGCGGCACTACCCTGACAAAAGCCACGTATTCCATGGTCTCGAAAGCATCCATCTGCTTTTTTACGTTTTCCTCAGTCAGCTGGCTCTTAAGCTGCTCATCAAATTCCAAAGCCAGGTCTTCGAGTGAGATATCGCTGTCAAAGACATGCGTCACGTTCACGCTGTTGAAAAAATTGCGCGCAGTCTTTGAAGGGTAATAATTTCGAAGGTTTACAGGCAGGGATATGGTCACCGGAAGATTACGCTTGCGGGGCGGAATCTCGTCACGGATCGCAAGCATCCAAAGCGCTCCCAGATAACTCGTCAGCGAGACCTTCAGTTCTTTTGCTCTCGGAAGTATCTGTGAAGACGGCATATGGATCTCAAAAAACTGCAGCTGGTTGTAAGGAAGCTTCATTCCGCCAAGGTGAAATGCCTTCTTCCGTTCCGGTCCGTGTGAGAGATTTTTGCTTCCGAAAAACTGGCGGTAACTGTCCTGGCTTAAGTCTCCTTCAGAAGCGCCGGAGTGTACGGTAACGTCCGCGAGCTCACCCGGGTATTTTCTCCTGAGATAATCGAGCACGATGATGTTGAGAAATTCCATGGCGCCAGTTCCGTCTGCCAGGACGTGAGAGATATCCAGATTGATCCTGTTTCCGAAATACGTCACCTGGTAGTGAAGCATGGTCTTTGACGGAACATAAAGAAGCGGACAGATCCTGTCGTTCTCCTCCTTGACCACAGGCATAAGATCGGTGTCTTCCATGTAGTGCCAGAACAGGCCCCTGCGGATCCTCACCTGCACCTGGGGACGGTCTTCTATCGCAGAGTTCACCGCCTGCTGCAAAAGCTCCGGATCAACATCTTCCTTCAATGTGCAGCTGAGACGGAACGAACGTGTATCCCTCTTTCCCAAAGTGGCCAGAAAAACCTTTGATACGTTGTCGATCTTGTACCAGTTAGCGCTTCCCATATATTTCATTCGACACATGAGCCGCAAGACGCTTCATCGCCCTGCGTGTCATGGCGCCGGACATGTGCTGATACACATGCCATCCTTTCTCTTCAATATCAAGCTCAGCCTTGCCGCCGGCCTGTTCTATCTTCTCCTTAAGACTTATGCTGTCATTTAATAATATCCCGTTTCTTCCGGCCATAATGTAGACAGGCGGAAAATTCTCAAAACTTCCGAAAAGCGGGCTGAATGCCGGGTCAGCAGGATCCTTGTCTCCTATGTATGCTTTGGCGGCATTCATGACAAATTCTTTCGTCAGGATAGGATCGATGTCCTTGTTGGTCTCATAAGTTTCTGATGTTCCGGTCATGTCGCTCCACGGACTGAACAGCAGAAGTTCACGCGGTGCAGGCTTGCCCTCCGAGATCAGTTTCTGTGTCAGACAGAGCGCCATGTTGCCGCCCGCAGAATCACCTGCCAAAAGCACGTGTGATGCATCAGTGACTTTTCCCGTGATGTGCTCCCACACGGCAATCGCATCCTCTGCTGCAGCAGGATAAGGATGCTCAGGAGCAAGACGGTAAGCAAAGGTATAAACCGTAAAGCCCGTTGCCATAGCCATCTTTACACCGAGGTTTCCCGCATAATCAATTCTGCCGCTGATGTATCCGCCGCCGTGACAGTAGAGTATCACATAGTCAGGCTTGTAAGAACTGCCCGGCTTGATCTCTTCGCAGCGGATTCTCCCAACACGGAAACCTTTGCGCTCCACGTCACCTATGGGTGTCGCGATACGGCATGCCAGATCGGACATTTTGCGGTGGCGTTTGATCTCTGCAAGCGACGTCGCCTTTCCGGCCATGAAATTCACGGTCTTCAAAGTTTTGACCATTGTAGGTTTCATCGCTGCTGACATCCTCCGGTTATAGCAATATTGAACATATGCCCCTTATTATACCAATCGGATACCGGAACTACTGTAAATCTTCTTCCGCCGACAATTCGTTGATCACCTTGATGTCAGCCTTGAGCTTTCTGTATTCAATGACCATCATGATGATGTGTGTCGCAAGATATCCTGCCAGTGTTGAGATAAATGCTGCCGGGTACTTGTGGAGCTGCCATAACAAAATGGTAATGCCGACGCATACTGATGACGTGATGACAAAGTAGATAATGCTCTGGATAATGAAGCCGATTCTCTCGACTTCATAAATATATACTGACAGAGCGAATGTCGCGCCGATAACGCCGTAAAGCAAAATGTTGACGTATGCCGCTATCGTTACCGACGGGAAAAGCGCAACGTAATCAGGCGACATCGAACTGAAGCCGTCAAGGCTGCCGGAGACAAACTTGCGTCCATTGACCGCGACACCTTCATGTGCTGTTGCTTTCTTAATATTTTCCTTCGAAATATGCGGCTATATATGTGGCTGAAGCCGCACTTTTTACCACACTTCCCCACATTTGTGAACAAATATGCGGCTAAACATGCGGTTATAGCCGCATATTATGCCGCATACGCAAGAACACAAAAACAATCTGTCGGACACTTGTGTGCAAAACTGTGTGCGGGATACAGTGTTCTTAAGGCAACACGGCATTAGAAACGAAAATGCAACAGCATGCTTCGATTGTTTAATTTCACTATAATTCAGAAGAACCGTATAACAGTGAGATTATTTCTTCTTCAGCACCGCTATAGCAGCATAGTGCTTTACTTCAAAGCTGTCAGGATAATCCTTAAGCATCTCCCTGTGCTCAGCATCCCACTTGGCCAGTTCTTCAGGAGACAAAGATGCGCCGACACCTCTGCAGGCAAACATTCTTCCGTGCCATGCCTCCTTGGTAAACGGCACCATGAGGTCGTATTCTTCATGGTCTTCCAGCTCAAAATAATCAAGCATCACATCAGGTATGTAAACAGGGTGTTTTGTCTCACCACCGCCGGACCAGGCAGGATTGTATTTGCGCACGAGATCTTCACTCTTTCCTGCAATCTCATCTTCAAAAGGCAGCCACGCCATAAACAAGATAACGAGCTTTCCGTCCTTCTTAAGTACGCGGTGGAATTCAGGAGCCACCTTGTTGTGGTCAAAATAAAAGAAGCACTGGCATGCCGTTATCACATCAAAAGATTCGGAAGGGTAATCGATCTTCTCGGCAGAAACAGCGCGATATTCGATATTCATTCCGGCTTTTTCAGACAAAAGTTTTGCCTGCTCTATCTGCTCAGGTGAGATATCCGTACCTACCCACTCTGCGCCGAACTTATACATATTGCGCGGCAGTACGCCCGTGCCGGTTCCAAGGTCAAGAACTCTCTGACCCTTAACACAAAGGCCTCTGTCAGCAACGTTTTTGTAGAATTCCTCAGGATAAATATCCCTGTACTTTGCGTATGCTTCTGACGCCTTTCCCCAGTCGAAAGCCTTGCCTGCGTCGATTCTCTCATCCCTTATATCCATGTACTGACATCTCCTTTTCAGAAACTGTTTGCATCAGTGCGCTATCTTAAATGTCACACTTGCGACATCTACTAGGTCGGATTATAATTCTGCCAAATAGAGAATTCAATCGTTTTTGCGTATATGTCTCACATTCGCGAAAATGTGCCATTTAAGGAGCGAATCCCATGCGTGATACATCCAAGAGGATACAGAAAACAAAAGACGAGATCGCAAACGCACTCTGTTCGCTTCTCGAAAACAACCAGTACGATGTAATAACCATCCAGGAGATTGCCGATTCCTGCAGTGTCACCAGAAGAACTCTCTACCGTCATTTCAAAACCAAGGATGAGATACTTCACCACTGCTTCAAAGGCTGCGCAACACAGTTCTCAACTTACATAGCCGCGCACGCGCCAAAAGACTACCGTGAATTCTGCGTCGTATATTTCTCGTTCTGGAATGAGAACATGAATATGCTCACCATCCTTAATAAGTCCGGCATCATGTACCGCTTTGCAAGTGAATTCGAGTCGCTCGTCATGATGATGTCTTCCCAGATCGGCCACGATTCCAAAGATAAAGGCGCAGCGCTCAAAGCCAATCCGAAATACAAATATCACTTCGCCTACAGAACCGCCGGCTTCTGGCACGTAACCGAATTATGGAGCAAGGAAGAGCCGCGCAAAAGCCCGGAAGAAATGGCAGACATCATGATGGAGATCACTTCTTTCCCGGGCGGGGACCGGATTATATAAATTAGGAAAATGTTTCAAAATACAGTGATCTCAGCCCTCTAATTATCCATGGAATATATCCCATGGAAAATTAGACATCTCAGCACCATCCCAAATGGGTTGAATCAAAGAACATTTCCGTCAATGTCGATCCGGATCTCATTGAAATCAAAGTCCTCGGCCTTATAAACTCCGTCAAGAAAATATACGCTGTAGTATATCGGTTCGATAACAATATTCAGGTCCTGGTCAATTACGCCTTCGCCCCACATGTCACCAGCAGACGGATCGCAGATCTTGATATATCCGTCAGGACAGTAGAATTTGCTGTCATCGGTGGTGCACAAGAATCCTTTGGCCTTTTTAATCACGTTCTCATTGCCGTCGACAATAAGTATCTCATCGAGAGCAGGGTCAGAACCATTCGTGCCGACAATAAACTTATTCTCGTTGATGTAATAGATATTTCCGTAGCTGTTGCTCAATACGCGGTTAAAGTTCCCGTCCAGTACACCGTTATATCCGTCTTTGAAAACGCGGTAGTACATAGGGCAGCTGCTCTCTTCAAATGTATAAAGTTCAAAGATCCCGTCGTACACCGGAGGCAGCAGGAAATTCAGATCCTTATCGACGATGCCGTATTTCTCGCAAACGTAAACCTTCCCGCCCTCATATTCAGCAAAAGGCTTACCCATAACACTGATGCTGCTGACATCCTGATCGAGCTTAACTATCAGACGGCATCTCGTAGTATTCGAAAAGCATCCGTCATTAGATACTTCTTTTGTTTTGACATCAACTTCCAGATCGAGCGCGTCGCCTGAATACGATTTCTTAACCGACTTTACATCCGTCGCGACAGCACCGTAATTGTTGTAATAGTAGTACAGCAGCACATAATCCTTGCCCTTGTAATTGACCTTTATGTACTGGTCAAAACTTAAGACATCGAAATAAAAATGCAGTTCCTGATCGCGCTTGCATTCGCTGTATAACAGCTCGTCTTCACTCACCGTCATGTAAGATGCAAGATCGAAAACGGTCTTTGCATTGGCAAGAATATCCTCGTCAACTTCCACCGTCTCTTCGGTATCATCGGTATCTCTTGAACGTGAACTGCCCTGCGGATCCTTACCCTTGCATCCAGTAAAAACAACACTGACTAAGATAATTGCAGATAAGATTTTAACTAACTTTTTCATAGCCCTATTACCCCGTATGCTAATCAAAATGCGAAAACCTATACATAGAAAATAGCACGCGGTAAGGCTATAAAATAGGGGACAAATTCAAGGAACTTACACCTTAACAAGCAATAGTTTATCAAGGCGTGGAATTGATCTATCGCAACCTGCCATGGTTTTTGTACAGATCAGCCTTAAAGCCGTCAAGGCTGCCTGACGGCACATTCTGACGAATGCTTACGGCCTTGACTGCATCAGTCTGATCTGTTTTTGGTGTTTAGGCAGGTTGCGGATAGAAGCGATAGTTATGAGAAATGATGCCGACAAAGCCTGACAAGAATCTCTAAAGATTTCCTGCAAGCTTTCAATACAAACACCCGTAAGGTTTGTATGAAAACGGCTTAATTAGTCAGATATGGGGACAAAAAGCTCTGAAAAAACGACAAAAAACCTACAAGAAATTAGACTTCCGGGACAGCATAAAAAAGGGAATGCCGCGAGACATTCCCTTCAAGCAAACAATTTTAAAACCTGATGTTACGGTTTGTTATTTCCCCAAACGATTTCGCTGTTATACTTCTCAGCGATGAGGTCACACAACTTGGAAAGATACTGGAGATTGCACTGGTAAACAACATCCGGGGATGGGCATATTGTATCGAGCTTGGGATCATAAGTGTGTTTTTCAAAAGAACGTATTTGTCTAATGAGTTTATCCCGGATAGGTAAAAGCTCTTTATAGGACTTGTCTTTCAATTCTTCAACGAACCAGTCAGGACTTATCATCATAGGCGTTACTCCTTTAACTCACACCGCTCATTCCCATCTTCTCTGTAAGGTCACCAAGACTCTTATCAAACTGCGCTTTGGATATGGCACCGCGCTCAAGAAAATCTTCAAGAGTCTTCTTCTGAATAAGGTATAACTGCTTCTTCTTTTCTTCGGGCGAAAGCTGCTCCCATTCAAACTGTTCCATGATCGTTTCCTCTACTTACAATAGAAGGAATTATATCACCAAGCAATTACAAACGGGTTCGATTATTGGGACAATTGTCCCTGCTGCCAGGCAACTATCTCATCAAGGATCTTGTTTCTTTCTTCGATAAAACACTGCCGTTCGGAATACCAGGAGGAACACTTATAATGTTCAAACCAGCTCATGTCGCCATCAAGAAGAGAACTCCACTTGCTTTCCAGTCCGCGCGCGATCACCGTAAGTTCGTTTCTTACATTCTGCGAGAAGAACTTACCGGGTTCTATCCCTTCCCTGTCTTTAGCATCGAACTTCGTCTTAATATAGTTGCCCACGCCGTATTCGACTCTTTTTCCTTTTTCAATGAAAGTTATTCCGATTGATATTCTGTCCCAGTCATCTCCGAATATGAGACAGCATTTCTCATTAAACATGGCCATCTCGATATCGTAAACAAGCTTGAAATGCATGTTGTGTTTCTTTGCAAGTCCTCTCAGGTATTCGGGGATCACATTGGCAGCAATATCCGTGTGCATATCGTGATGCTTAAGGATGTAATTCGTGGACGGGAAAGGGATTTCGTCAGCCATGTCATTCTCCTTTTTTGCTTGCAAAAACTTCATCCGGGAATATCAGAACATCATCCGGAATAAATATCAGTATAGCAGGCGTATCGTGGATATCTTTTTCTTTCATGCCGACAAGAGTACAGTACTTATATTCATAATGTCTTCCGGCGCTGTTTACTGACGCCTTGTAACCATTCATGTAGTGAACGACCGCATGATAAGCCATGTATTTATGACTCGTTACGATCCTGAGTTTATATATAACATTCGTTACGAAATATACGAAGATCGGAAATCCGAAGACCAATACAACAAGCAATATGAAGCCCATTAATCCGGTTCCTCTTCTCAGTCTTACATATCTTATGGCTCCGAAAATATCTCCCGGTGAGACCGTGTGTGAATCGTAAGTAAGAATTGCTATAATGCCGCCCACCGCGCCTATAAACAAAAACGCGATTATCGTGATACCATTCAGGATCTGGTCTTTTACCACTGCCCAGAACAATCTCTTCTCAAAAGACACAGGCACCTTTTCCCAATGGAAATCTTTGTTGTCCTTAAAGCTTGCAAGGTTTCCCTTTCCATAGAAGATTCCCTTCCAGTCTTTTGCATCTTTTAATGCATAGAGGGCACCATTGGGCGCGATCACGATGCTTATCACAGGGAACATCAGAATACCGGCATACATGAGCCAGTCGTCGTCTTCGTATCCTGAAATTATCAGAACTATCGCTGCAATGACCCAGACAGGAACGAGTGCAGCTAGGAATTTATCGAGATACCACTTACCGGTCTTTTCAGTCTTTTTCTTCCTGTTCTTCTTTTCTTTCTTCTCAGACTTATAGTCTTTAAGCAGGAATAAAAGCGTTATGAATGCAATGATGGCACAAGGCACTGCAAAGAAAAGACCGTAGACGTCACTAACCGCAAGTGCCGCACAAACACCTGTACCGACCAAAGAACAACTAAGAATCAGGATAAGCAAAAACTTGATTCCCAAAGGCATGGATTTTTCAGTTGTCTTCTTTTTCTTACCCAATTTGCGCACTCGAGATTAACAAACTATCCAAGGGACCCCTTGAACACGGACATTATAGCACTACTGAAGATTCCTCCGAATCTGCTATAATCCTTCTGTTACATGCAAAGATAAAAACGCAACGTGCATCGTAAGATGTGCCAGAGCCGGTAGGTAGCCCGGCCGTCCTGATCTTTCAGGGTAAGTAACCTGCCCCTCCGGGTTGTCCGTTCTTTGCTCATCAATTCTTAAAGGAGGGATTGTCATGGGCAAAGTCAGTTTGGTTCTGACAGTGTTTTTTGAAGAACCGTTCTGGGTCGGAGTATTCGAGAAGACCGAAGGCGGAAAGCTATCCGTATCGAAGGTCGTATTCGGAGCTGAACCCAAAGACGGCGAACTATTCGGTTACTTTCAACAGCACTACAAGGAACTCAGATTCAGCCCGGCTGTGGCAACTGTTGCAACCAAAACGATCAGCAACCCGAAACGCGTGCAGCGTGAAGCGCGTAAGCAGACTTCGGCCAAAGGGATCAGCACAAGATCGCAGCAGGCGATCAAGCTGCAACAGGAAGAAAACAAATTGATACGAAAGACCAAAAGCCGCGAACAGAAAGAGGCTGAAAAGGAAAAGCAATTTGAACTGCGACAGCATAAGAAAACAGAAAAGCACAAGGGCCACTAGCTCTTGTGCTTTTTCTTTCAGCTTAAATCACATCTGTCCGGTGAGCTCATTCATTATCGCCCTGTCTTTCTTTACGAAATTATGGATGGTTCTCCTGCTCTGGGCATAGAGCTTTTGTATTTCGCTATCAAGCGCATTGATCTTCTCATCCACCTTGCCGGCTTCCACATAGAGTGGTGTGTTGGATTTGTCCAGACGCTTCAGTTTTACGGCTTTGGGAACAAGTGCTACAAGAGTATATGTGAGCAAACCAAGGAATATAGAGACATGGATAACCGTCAATACGAGGAAGACATCAAAAGCTGCGCCACTTGCATTTGAAGTTATCGCTCCAATCAATCCCAGAACAAAAAACAACGCTACAAAAAACCAGATTCCGCAAATGATGCTGATTATAATGATCGACACCTTCGGGCCGGAGTTGTCACCCAGATAACTGTCTTTGCGAGATACGTTGTTATGCGCGATATTAGAAGTGATCCTGTCTTTTTCATCACGCAAAGCTTTGAGATCTGCATTTTTGTCAGCAAGTCTCTTCTTCTCAGAATAGACGTTGGCAAACTCCTCAAAGTATTCCTTATCTTCATCCTGAGCACTCTCAATTGCCTGTCTGACCTTTTGAGAATCGTACGAGAATTCTCCTTCTTCATCCTCAAGATCGAGTTCGCTCATGCTTGTCAGACGGGCAGCAGCGAGCATTAATCCTCTGAGTGCCAGGAAATCGTGAGGATCCTTTTTGATCATGAATTCGTATGCATCAGCAGTGGCCTTAAACTCTCCTCTGGCAAGATATTTTTCACCTGCTTCATGCAGGCGTTCTTCCCTGAAGTATTCGTAATCGTATGTCGAGCCGCAGAAAGAACAGTGGTACATCTGCTTGTCACTGTCGATCCTGAGACTGCCGCCGCAAGACGGACACTGGTGCTTCTTGATCTTGCTGAATTCGGATACCGGTTTCTTCGCAGAGTCCTTTACTATCAGGCTGTCTTTTTCTACAAAGTCCTTAATGGATTTCCTGAGTTCATCCGCAAGATCTCTCACTTCAGCTTCCAGGACCATCGCCTTGTCACCCAATACTTTTGCTTCAGCCTTGAGTTCTCTTATCTCGTTTTCTACTTCCCTTAACTCTCTCATCTGGGGAAGGACCTTAGTAAAGTTAAAAACGCACGCGAAAGCAATCGATAAGATGGCCACAATTGCTATTAACAATAAAGATCCTGAAATGTCCTCCATTCCAAATACCAGCATAAAGCAAAATGCGAGAAAAATGGCAAAACCCGCACCAACCCATGCATTAATGAACATTTGCAAAGGATGTATCAGCGATCCGTTCTTACCCGTGAAATAGTAGTCGTAACGTTCATCTTCGTCAAAACGGCTGGCAGCTTCGGTCCTGTCGCGGTCGCGGACCAGTTCCTCAAGCTCCCTGTTACGGTCGATCAGTTCTTTTTTGTCAGAATAGATCTTACCGAACGCCTTAAAGTATTCCTTATCTTCTTCCGAAGCGCTCTTGATTACCCTGCTGACAATTTTGGGATCGTACCTGAAGTATTTTGCTTCACCCACACGGATAAGCCCGTCCATGTCATTCAGATAAGCAGATGCGAGCATCAGTCCTCTGAGTGCATGAAAATCGTGAGGGTCATTTTCCAATATGAGATTATATGCATCGACAGCGGCCGCGTATTCTTTACGCGACAGGTGTGTTTCACCCATATCGTGCAGTTTTTCTTCTCTGAAATAGTCGAAATCGTATGTAGAACCGCATGACGGACAGCGGTACAACTGCTTATCGTTATCTACGATAAGACCGCCGCCGCATGATGGACACTGGTGCTTTATTGTGCTCATTTTTATCCCCTTATTTCACTGCCCAAAAGCCTGCCTGCAGATATGAAGTCCACAATACGTCTACTGACGTAAAGCCGGCTTCACGCAAAAGTTTTATGTGTTCTTCTATAGTGATCGGGAAGACCTCAACTCCCCTTCTGTCTATATGCATCTTAACGACTTGAGGATCCTTCAAATGATCTGACAGGAAACCTTCCCATCTCTTCAGTGCGATCTTATCACTTGTTTCAGTTGTCATGCGGATGTTTTCAAAAGTAACGAATACTCCGCCGTCCTTCAAAGCGCGAAAACAATTCCCAACCGCAATCTTACGCTCATCCGGCTTCAGGTAATGGTGGCTCTGGACAGCCGTTACAACATCAAACTCAGAATCAAAAGTCATGTTCTGCGATGCAATGTTGTATACCTTTATATCTCTTCCCTGGAGTTTGTTCTTGGCTATCTCAAGCATCTGCTCAGAAGGATCGCACAGAGTAAACCTGACATCGTCCCTTATGCCCAGAACGTTGTTTGCGAGAGTCCCTGTCCCGCATCCGGTATCCAGCCAGGATATATCATGCATTCCCATCGCTTTCACCAGATCGATTATCTGGTTGTGGTATTCGCGATAATAAGGAAGCGTCGAGACTATGTTCTCGTCGTAAACATTAGAATTATATGCTGACTTATTGTCCTTCATGGTATTTATGCCGCCTTCGATTAAGTATTATCCCGTTCCTTAGATACTATTATATCAACTATTCTGGTTTGTATATAAAAAACCGTCTGCTCCACATCGGAACAGACGGCCTGGCACCAAAAAATTAAAGTAATCGGTTCAGTCTATAATCCATGCCTCATTGTAATTCGGGTGCTGTTTAAGAACATCCATATCAACTTCATGAGCGCTGTGCTTGCGATAAGAGAATTCTTTCAGTCCGGGCAGATCCAGAACAAAACTGACATCCTCAATGCCTGAATATGAGATATCAAGCGTCTCAAGACTTTTGAGTTCACTTACGATTCGGTCATCGATATTGCTAATGCTACTTGCTCTGAATGACAGATACTTAAGCCTGCCCCAGTTTGCCATCTCATAAGGAACCTCATGCATGTCGTAAGATGAGAGCGTCAGTTCCTCCAGATTATCAATACCTCTCAGAACCGGCACATCCTGGAATACATTCTGAAGGTCAAGTACACGGAGATTCTTTATCTCATAAAGCTCATCAAGATCACTTATCTTGTATCTGTCGTCTGAATATATGCCTGTTATAAGGTGAAGTTCCTCAAGGCTTTTAATATCCTTAAGTTTGCTTATGGAACCGACACGTGAGCCTTTTATCGTGACCGACTTAAGATCATCCAGTTTTGCAAGTTCATTGAAAATGTTCTGTGCATCCGTCTCATAAGCTATTCCCACAAACGTTACTGACTCAAGGTTTTTGAGTTTTCCGAGTTTGTCATAACGGGTGCTGCTGATACATGCATCCTCACCCGGATCGCATACAAGTTCGGTTATCTCATCGAGATCCTTGCCCGTCAGATCAATAAAATCATTGACCGCACTTGGTCCGGAAATTTCCCTGTCTACAGCATGCACGATATCACTGCACCCGAATAACATCAGACTCATTGAAGCAAGCAGAATGCAGACCACTGCTTTTATAGTTCTATTCCTAAAACCCGGCATCTTATTCTTACCCCTATTCCAATACAAATTATTCTGTCTCTTATTCCGTCAGAGAATCCGGATCATTGTCCGGACAGCGTGAGTATAGCATTATCAGAAAGCAGTTTCTCAACATAAAGCAGGCATAAACTTGGCAAAAAGATAAAGACCCTCTTCTCCTGCATGAACTTCATGGTGAACTTTTGCCTGCATTATCGATATTACTCCGGCTCTATATTCGATCTCAGTTCCGCCGTTAATGCATTTGCCGTAACCTGCGATAACCTCATGTGTCTCGAGCTGAGGATCATGGATATGGTCCTTAATACTGCAATTGGGAGCAATGCGCACCAGATGGTAACTGTAGGCGCCGTCCGTCTGAGCAGCCCTTACAATGTGTTTTAATTCGACTCCCGCGAAAACAGGATGCTCTGTCCACGGGATATCCCTGAATTCAATCGTCTTACGCGGGAGTTCAAGTTTCCCATTGTCAAACGCTTCAAATACTTCGTTTTTCATGATATGTTCCTTTCTTTCATGCTGCATGCAGCGATTTATGAAAAGAGCATATCAGTCAGGATTTATTCAGCCTTGGATAAAATTGCGGACTTCATATATTCCTCAGGCGAGATCCCCACCTGCTTGCGGAATACACGGTCAAGATGGCTCTGGTCACAAAAGCCAACCATCTGTGCGACTTCTGTCACTTTATAGCCTTCCCTTAGCAGTTCCTGGGCCTTTCTAATTCGGCACTGCATCTGAAACTTATGAGGCGTAAGGCCGTTCTCATTCGAGAACTTCCTTATCAGATGATAAGAACTTATATTTACTTTCTGCGACATCTCGGCAACGCTGATCTCCAACTCCGGATTACCGATTATATCCTTCTTTATGATGTCCAGCTCTCCTGATATGTCACTGCTTCCGGGAATGCATGTGGAAACCAGTGAATAGGTCTCAGTCACCGGTTCTATCGAATGACATACATCAGGATATATCGAGAAGTATTCGCCGTCCTTACACTGCTTTACTTCATCGCCAATCCTGATCGCGATGCATCCTTCAGTCACGATCCCGAAAACATAATGTCCCGTATGTGTATGCGGCGGAAATGAAGTGCTGACATTTTCCATGCTCACCACTTCTATTCCCGTTGATGCATCTTTAATGTATTCGTATTTCTTCATTGAACTGTTTGCTTAAACCCAGCCTGATATTCCTATCAGGATGTGAGATTTTACGGATGCGGATAACCTATCGCATCGAGGAACTCGTCGACTTCCAGCTCGGCATCGGGATAGTTTAAGTTTGTCTTGGCAATAACGACTACGTTATCCTTGCGGAAGATCGCATCGTGGTAAGGTGTGATAACGTCAGCAAACTTGTCGTTGTGCTCACCGTTGATTATAAGGTAAGCCGTATCTTTTCCTACATAGTAGCTGCAAACTCCGGTGAAGTTTGGACCTTCAAAATCAATGTCGTAGCTATTGTAGTGATATTCGAAGAGTTTCTTAGCTGTTTCAACATCAACGCACCTTGCGAAGAAGTACTCGTTTCCCTTGTAAGATTTTGCTGAAGCCATTACGATAACAGAAAAAGCAGAGTCTTTGTCCTTATAATAGAAGTATGTGTCCTCGAATACTGTAATAGCGGATTCCTTAATGCCAACTGTTTCAAGTGCCTCTATGAATATCTCGTCAGTTATCTTATTGAAAAAATGAAATTCGTAATTTATGAATGAGTACAGTCCTTCGAGAGCTTTAATGCTTTCCGCGTCAACAAGCCAGTTCTTGTCAGACTTGACAAGTTCTAATGTTACCAGGTAGTCAGTTGTATCCGTACATGTTTTGACCGCATCGATAAACTTATCGGGAGATCCTGTAAGATCAGCGGTTGCACTTTCAAAATCAACTATCGAGAATTCCACACGAATACTTGCCGTATTCTTTTCTATTTCAATAGAATCTTCTTCGACTCTATATGTAATCGTATCTGCAATTGCCTGTTTAAGGTCACACTCTAAACAAGGCACATTGCCCAAAGAAATGTTATTCCTGAACGTATCAGCTGCCGAACCACTCATGCCATCAACGTTTCTCAGGATCTCTTCGGCGTCTAAAGTTGACACGCCCTTGGAAAATGCTTCTGTGACAGCAAGGATCTCCTGCTGTGCCGCTTTTTTAGAACAGGCTGTTGATGAAATGATCATTGCACCTGAAAGAACCAGACTTGCAATTTGTTTTACTCTATTCATGTTTCTACCCCCTATAAGCCGTTTAACCAAAGCCTATGAATCTGATTTTACCAAAAGACTGACAGTTCGGGCAAAATAACGTCCTTTAATTGACATAAAAACAATGTACCTGAATTGTTGAATCAGGCATTTGTTCTATGATTGCCCCATGAATAAATTAAAGAGCATCTTCAAGAAAGACCATATGGTCAAACGCATACTTATGAGCATATTCGGCGTGCTCATCTGCGGCATCGCCGTAGGCTTTTTCAAGCGCGCGATGTTCGGAGTCGATCCGTTCCAGTCACTGATGGCAGGCCTCGACTGCGTCATCCCGATAAGCTTCGGCACCCTCTATGTCATTGTAAACGTGATAATGCTCCTGTTCAGTCTCATCTTCGACAGGCACTATATCGGCCTTGCGACCTTTATCAATCTGTTTCTGATCGGTTACATAGCCGAGTTCTCTTTAAAGACTCTCGAAAACTTCTTCCCCGACTTAGGCCTTATCGGCAGAGCTGTCTGCCTCATCATCGGCATCCTCATAATCTGCGTAGCCTCATCTTTTTACATGACCGCAGACATCGGCGTATCAACATACGATGCAGTCGCCCTCATAATCTCCAACACCTGGAAAAAGGGCAAATTCAAGTATATAAGAATAATAACCGACGTCGTCTGCGTTATCCTGGGAGTCGGACTCTACTTCCTCTCCGGCGCCACCATTGACGGTATCGGCGCAGTCATCGGACCAGGCACGATAATCACGGCATTCTTCATGGGACCGCTCGTAGATTTCTTTGCAAACAAACTCGCAAAGCCGTTCTTGTACGGAAAAACAAAGAAAGCGAAATAAGTCAGCCTTCAAACGTCCATCCGTGTTCGCCGTGGTAGATCATCTGCCTGGTCATGCCGCCGTCTATACAGATATTCTCACCGGTAATGAATCCGGCTTTATCAGAACACAGATACATGACCATTGAAGCAATGTCTTCCGGCTTACCGACACGCCCAACCAACTGCTGTGTAGCATCAGGACCCACGATATCAGAACCAGTAGTATCGATCCATCCTGGCGAAATGCTGTTCACCCTGGCTTTCCCTGCCAGACTCACAGCCATTGCATGAGTAAGCGCTGCAATGCCTCCCTTTGCCGCTGTATAGCTCTCAGTCTGCGGCTGACTCATACGGTCACGCGAAGACGAGATATTCACCACAGATGCTCCGGGAGCGAAATAAGGCATCAGGAGCTTTGTCAGATAGAAAGGCGCCGTTACACCTACCGAAAGAGCATACTGGAACTCTTCGTAGCTGCACTCAGATATGCCCCTCATAATGGGCAGCGCATTATTAACCAGATAATCCACGTGCCCTGATTGAGACACAACGAAGTCAGCAAACTTCTCAAGAGTCGATTTATCAGACACGTCTCCCACAAACCAGTCACCCGGCTGTTTGTCGATCACATAAACAACGACATCCTGTGCCCGAAAAGCATCAACGATCGCTTTCCCGATTCCCTGTGCGCCGCCTGTGATAACTGCTACTTTTTGAGTGGTTGACATAGTGATGTAGTACCTTTCGTAAGAAATGATCATTAATTACTCTTAACCAAGAAATCGCTCTTTTCCCTATAATAGTTTGTAAGCATTTTTGTATTTAATCAAAGAAGAGCATTAAATCTTTGCTGTACAGTATACGAAAATAGTTAAACCGGCGCTGATAATTATCCTACAGAATTCATGTGTGTGGCGTCAAAACAATCATTCATATTTTCGCTCAAGAATAAATTGAAATTAGTATGTCTCTTTAGAGATCTGGAACCAATTTGTATCCATTCCCATGATTCCAAATACGTTCCTTCAGCTGCAACACCAGCAGAAAGAACCGATTCAAAAATAATACGAGGATTTCTTTCGCATTCACACAAAAACCAGTATTGACTTGCGTTTTTCTTTTTAGGTTGCATATTACTATTATTAAATAGAGTATGATCCATATTACATGAAACATAGTAAACACAATATTGAATGTTGCAAATCTCTTTTGTAACGCTTAGTTTCTTTAACTCTGATGATTTGCGCTTATTTCTGTTTCTCGCGCCACTCACATCAAGTGTCAATAAGGCATCCTTGTCATAATAAAAATCATAGATTTCACTCTTGATAACGTTCGAGCTAGGAATAAAGGCACCATCCATATCTACGATCTGAATAACTCTTTGGATATCACTATGTTTTACGCCAATACTGTTTTTTATCCAACTAGTGATTTGTTTGCCCACTTCATGAATAATGTTATGCTCATCGTTTCCTGTTCTAGAAGTGATATCTCCTTTGGTTACTATAAATTCAATACGGTAATTATCTCTTAATGCATCAAAAAACGGTGTCTTCAATATAGAATAGACTTCTTTACGATCATTTTCGCCTTCTACAATAAGGTTCATATGAGATATCAAGGGAAACCTTTATTAAATAGCTTTCTTTAACCACTCCGGCATATCAGGATCATCCAACTTCCACGCCTTCATCCGCTTTTCGCGTTCCTGCCAGCTGCTCTCCTGACCATCGAACACCTTGTGACGGTTGCAGCTGTACTTTACGACCTCATCACCTTCCAAGCGATATTCATTATGGTAGTAATTCTGATCTCCATAGTATAATTATTTAATTAGACTACCACTTGTTACAGTAAAAGGCTCACTAACCATGCTCGATTTTATGCGGATGTATCAGACGGATTTCATGCTCTTTTTGGAGGGCGTGTGTCTGGTGCTCGCTTTCCTGATGGCGTTTAACACGACTCTGACGCCCAAGAGAAGAGCAGCGGTCATACTTCTTGAGATCACTGCGGCAGTCTATCTTGTCGCGGCAAGATACTACTATGTCTATAAGGATGTTTCCGATACGGCATACTGGCCTTTGGTACGTATTGGCAAGTTCATGGATTACTTCCTGGCTTTGGCAACGCTGTGGAGTTTTGATCTGTACCTCAAGGACCTGTTCGTTCACGAGGCAGGACTTAAGAAGCCGCCCGTGATGCTTTATATAAGTGATGCCTTCACTTATGCCGGCGCGGTAATGCTGATAATATCCAGGTTCACGAACCTCTATTACTATTGGGATTCAAACAACGTCTATACGCACTCGAAGCTGTTCTTCCTGCATTATTTCTTTGCAGTACCGCCGCTTTTCATCTGCCTGTTCTGCGTGATTAAGTATGGTAAACATCTTACAAAGGGAATGCGTATACCTTTGATCCTGTTCATTGTCATACCGGTATTTATGTCCGTATTGCAGCTGACCACCAAGGGAATTGCTTTCGCTGCCCTTTCGACGGCCGGAATGGACATCGTACTTTATCTGTTTACGGTCATTGACATGAACAAGAAGGTCGAGCGTGCCCACAGGCTTGAGATCGAGATGATGGCCAGGTACCAGAAAGAACTTGAAGATACCGTTGCGTTAAGGACGTCAGAACTTAAAGATGCTAATGAGAAGGTTGAGCACCTGCTCCTGAACATCCTTCCTGAGAACATCGCCAAAGAACTGACCGAGCATCCGGATAAGACGATCTCCAACCGTTATCCGAGCGCGACGGTTCTGTTTACCGATATCGAAGGATTCACGAAGATAAGCGATTCCATGAGTGCGGAAGACATTGTCCGTCTGCTCAACAAGATGATGACCATGTTCGATGACCGCGCTAAGAGCGAAGGAATAGAGAAGATTAAAACAATCGGTGATGCTTACATGGCAGTAACAGGTCTTACCGAAGATCCGGATAATGACGGTGCGGTCAGGATGACAAATTACGCAAGAGGCCTTATCGAAGATATCGATAACTTCAATAAGACAGCTCCGGTCAAATTCAGGATCCGTATAGGAATCAATACGGGCGAGATCGTCGCAGGCGTAATCGGCAAGACCAAGTTCATTTACGATGTCTGGGGTGATACCGTAAATGTCGCAAGCCGTATGGAGAGCTCCGGAGCACCGATGAGAATACATGTATCCGAGAGCACATATGAAAGAATCAAGGATTCATTCGATAACTTAGAAGAAGCTAGAATGGATATCAAGGGCAAGGGCAGCATGCTGACCTACTTCATGGACTGATCACCAGATCATTTCCCATTCAAGCTCAAAGTCCAGTTCAGCCTCACCGAATGTCAGTCTGTAGATGCCGTCATGTTCCATATAAAAATCCATGACAAGTATCTCGACATACAGGCTTTGTCCGGGTTCTATCTCAATCGTCTCATTCTCATATAGCGTAAACTGCGGATCAGGTGTGCGCTGCCAGGGTTGGTTGGGATCGGTGCTTCCCAAAATCCATATCCTAGCCGCGGGCATGTCTTTTACTTTCGTACCAGCGTAGGTTGATTCACGGAAGCTTCTGCTAAGATCAATCAGATCATCACCATTTATGCGCTGAAGATAACGTGTTCCTCCGATAGTCTTAGTCTCGTTGCTTGTGTTATTTACTAAGATACTTAATTCGTGGTTATAACTGTTTACCTGATATGTGACACCGTCGTATTCATATACCTGCTGTTCTTCTCCGAATATCAGGTCCAGTGTCCAGGATATATCTATACCCTCATAGGCAGACGAATTGTACTGTTCATAAATCTCAGTTGATACTTCAGACCATGTCTTCTCGGATGCATCGTAATACATCGTATGGCTGTCGTGGTTTTCTTCGGAGAGGCTTATCTCAAGATCGTCGGCATAAATATTCACATTAAAGCCTTCATGCTCACCCTTTACATAGAAGCCGGTAATCTTTACTTCACGCGAAGGATCGATCAGGTCGGATTCTTCATATTGGCATGATGCATCCAATACGTACTTGCCCTGATCTTCAAACACATTAAACTCCGGCTCTACTGCACTTAAGTTATTAAAGCTGAACCATATATACTCTATCCCTTTGTTTCCTTTTCTAAGAAAACTGTCTGACTTATCACAGATGTTCTTGTCGAATACTGCGACCATTCTATTTTCGAACAGGACGATCTTTTCAAGCCCAAACATATTTCTGTGAGAACAGTTAATTATCTTTTGTGCCCGGTCTTCGTTATCTACTGTATACTCAGACGTATTCTCTTCGGGTTCGTCTTCAAATCCGAATGTGTAGACTTGAGTTGTGGTCGCAGAAGTCGTTACATCTGAAGCTGTTGTATCAGATGTTCCGTCCGTTTTGTTGCAGGCTGTTACTGTGAGCAGCATCAGGCCTGCCAATAACGCTGCCGAATGCTTTTTGAAATTATCTGAATCAAGAGTCATCATCCCCATATACAAACTCCTTATTCAATATCTTGTTTTTTCTCTTTATCCTTTTTCTTATTTTGCCAAATGTTTACCGGTACCATCCATATGCCGGGGTCCAGAAGTGCAAGAAATGCAAGCCACTTGATGGGAGATAAGATGAATCCCAGAAAGACGAATATTGCTCCTACAAGCGGGACCCCGGATACATGAGTGTTATGTTTTTTGCTGGTGATCAGGGCACCGTATGTCATGAACATGAAGAATCCGCCTATCAGGGCCAGGATTATCGCTACAGTCCATTTTGTCGAATCAGGAAGATTGCTCCACATATACGGTTCCCTATTAAGTATTTATCGTCAGTTAAATTGCTTTTTTATTTGAGCTTTGATCTCATCTTTCACAGCGAGCTTAATATCGATGTTCTGTCCGAAGACTGCCCTTAGCACTTCATCTTTGGAATTCAGGACATTGTCTGTTACGACGATGGTCTCACCAAACATTTTTCCTATGGGCAGACAGCAGTACATGAGACAGGTCGCTTTGTCTGCTTTCATTGCCACTAAAGGATCGACTTCATATGTAAACAGGTCGATAAAACCGATACCAACAACTCTCGATGTGATCAATTTGGCAGATACGCGGGAAAGCACTTCTTTGCTGACAAGCGCATCTTCCAGGGTAATGTTATTGCCTTCATCTGTCAGGACCATGCATTCATCGATCTGCTCCTGTGTTGCACTGCCGTCAGCAAGTATCTGTTCTGCATATTTCTTATTAAATTCTTCAAAATTCATATGTGGCCTCCAATAAGGAATAGTTCTGATTTGTTTGTGTTAATTGTAAACCATTTCGTTTTTTGGTTGAATAACCGCTTATTTTTTCATGCTACTCTTCAGTTTGTTTATCTCATGCTGTTTTATAACAAGCAGATTCATTGCATTCCTAAGAAGATGAAGAGGTGTCATATACGGGCGCAGATCTTTTCCCTCAGGGTTTAAGATCATGTCATACTGCCAGAGATCGGATACGATGTTCACCGCATCGGCTATCATGTATGCCTCAGCCAACGGTTTGCCTTCGAATTCACCCGCATTGTATTTTGGGACGAATGTCCTGCACGGTACTTCGATCGCCATGCTCTCCAGAGCCTGTTTAAGCGTTCCCGCTTCCTCGTTGCCGGTAAGTCCACCGGTATCAAAAGTTAAAACGAGATTGAAATCATCGTCAAAATACCAAACTGTTTTAATCATAAAGCGCCTCCCTTCTTAAATTGTTATTGTTTTGTTTTGGCAGTCTTCAAACAGTGCATCGTTTATTCTGGATTGAAGTTCAGAGTAGATGCCTCTGACGCCGAATCTGGTAACCATGCCAACAAGTTCTTTGCGCTTTTCTTCCGAGAGTTCAATATTTATGCTGTACATTTTCTCCAGGCGGTTTATCGGACTGTATCTTTCGTCCATCAGCAATGCTTCTGCCTTTGCTTCATCCATCGGTTCGACTTCGACTATTCCACCGTTGATACGGCCTAAGAATTCATTGCTGAGCATAGCGGATTTATAAAGTTCATCACGGGTGATCGGACCATTGCGGTTTTGCTTAGCTGTATCGGCGGTGAAACCGAACTGGCTCTTGCGTTCAAGCTCAAGCTTTGCGAATGTCCCCATGAATACGAAGTTGACTCTTGATGTGTCGACCAGCTTTCTGTTTCTCTCATCAGGTCCTATGTAGAGCTTTCCGCCTTCGGTCATCTTTAGGAGTTCGTTCATTATCATCTCCCCTAAACCATCTTCTTTTTGGATGGCCTTATCTATCTCATCGATGAAAATCCACGGCGGCGGAGCACTGTCTGACAGATCAGCCTTCAAAAGACAATCCGAGATGGTTGCGTTGCCCTTGTATGAGATGGGAGTTACTGATGTTGCATCAAAGATAACGGTGTTGCTGTAGATCTCTTTGAGTACTCTTGCAAGTTCCGTTTTGCCGCATCCTGAAGGGCCTATTACAAGAAAGTTGGTCTTGGTTCCCAGATTCTTAGATGACCACACAGCCGTTGCAATAGCCTTCTTGTACTCGTGACATCCGAAGAGCTTTTCGTCTAAACAGTTGTAGATTGCCTTGGGTGTTATAAAGCGTCTGTCGGTCCCTCTTCCCATTTCAGCATTGCGGATGATCAGATCAGGATTCAGCGCCATGTCGTACCACCAGGAATGTGTATTATTGCTTGACATTTTCGATACCTCCTAAGGTTTAAAATTGGAGAATCAAAAAAGCGGCACACAGACAAATACACTTATGTGCAATGTCTGTTCGCCGCTGCAATAATTGCTTTTAAAAGAACGTCAGTCCTTCTCACCCTGAGCTGTTACGTGAGGCGTCAGGTACGGAAAAATAAAAAATTAATCGTAAAGATAGTCTCACCGCGAAGCTGCTATTTGATTGTAAGGTCATAGTAGCACTTAAAAAGTGCCTTTCATAGAGGCTTTCTGTTAACTGTTCGTGAACGTTTGATGGGCCATAAGAAAGAGAAAAATAGATTTATTATGGCCTGAAATAGTATGTACTCTTACCTGTTCCTTCGCGTTTAAGCTCACCTGATTCGACAAGTTTTCGAAGTGAGCCTTCGATAGAACTTATGCTGAGAGAAGGACACAGTTCACGTATATCCTGTTTTGTAAAACGTCCGATCTTAGTCTGTGTTGCAAGCCTTACGGTCTCAAGTGCGGAACGCTTGACTTCTACCAATGAGAAGCGCTCATCAAGATCTCTGTAGGCAGCGATAATGGTACCAAGAAGATACTTGATAAACGGTGTTGGATCTTCTTTGCCCTCGTGCCAGCCTTTATCTGATGCATTAATAGCTCCGTAGTATAGATCTTTATGTTTGGCGATTACTGCTTCTAATGAGATGTATTTTCCGACAAGAAATCCGCTCCTGTATAAAAGCAATGTCGTAAGAAGTCTGCTCATGCGTCCGTTACCGTCGTTAAACGGATGGATGCAAAGAAAATCGTGAATGAATATTGCGATCGCAATAAGCGGTTCTGCTTCGGCATTACCGATTACATGGTTATATTCTTCGCATAACTTTTTAAGAGCATCAGGTGTCTCAAACGGCGCAAGCGGAGTAAATAAAATTTCTGTATGTCCGTCCGGGTATGTCGCACTGATATAATTCTGAACAGTCTTTGTCTTACCTGCCATAGGATTATTCATGTGGCTGTATAAGATTTTATGAAGCTGCAGGATATAGTTAGGAGTTATCGATATGGAATCAAAATTATCGTGGATGATATTAAGGGCATCCCTGTAGCCTGCAATCTCCTGTTCGTCTCTGTTTCTTGGTGCAGTTTTCTCTTCAACAAGCTGTCTGATACGTGTATTGGTGGTAACGATTCCTTCAATGGCATTGGATGCTTCAGTACTCTGTATCTTTGCAATCTCAACCAGCTGTTCAAGCTCATCCGGACGCTGCTTGAGATACATCTCCTGCTTGCCGGCTTCTTTGTATATGGCAGCAACGAGACCCAGTATCTCAGAATCCCATTTCATGTCCTTTAACAAAGAATATTTGAAGTCTCTCATAACTTGCTCCTCAATCATCTTTCCCTTAAATATTAACAAGTTTTAAGGGAAATTCAATACAATTAAGGGTATTTGCCCTTAATTTTGTATCGTTTTTAATGGAAAGTGCGTCTTAGTTTTCTTTTTCCGCCATCTTCATGTCCCTTATTATGTCGACCATAAGGGCCCATCTGATGTTCTGCCTGCGCTCCGCGACAGGAGTCATGAAATACATCTCATCGTTGTAGTAGAGTTCGATGTGCTTGCCGCTGGTGAAGACCATGGCCTTTAACTTGTCACATGTTTTGTATGTGAACTCTGCATTATCTGATTTATAGGAGATGGCATCGTAAGTGAGGCGGCAGTGTCCGTTTTCTTTTCTCTTCTTGCCGGTGCTTGAATAGATTACTGAGGTGACATCCATCTCAAGATCGATGTCTCTAATGCCCTTTGTCTCTACTTCCCTTATGTGATCGTACCAGTCGCATATGGTGCGTGGTTCTTCAGTGAATTTGTAGTCGTCACCTATGGTAAATGTCTTACCGCACTTGGAGCATGTGATGTTGTTACCACTGCTTGCTGTCGTATAAAGGCCGTCGCACTTGCAGCAGCGGTAAAGGATGTTGTGAAGGCCCTCTGCTTTATCTTTCTGCGGATATGTCGTTAAGGGATTTGCGTATACGTTATTTGAGACGTTATCGACGATCAGTTTGTCGATTTCTTCTCCTGTCATGTGCTGTAATTCAGCAGGCTTTAAGACTCTCTTTACCGTGACTGATACTGGTGTGCGGTAGCGCGTTTTCCTCCACTTGGGCTTCTCAAAGTATGCGCCGTTTACCTGGCAGAGAACTATGTCCACACCAAGTCTTTTAAAGAACGCTCCGCCCTTTTCTACAATGTAGTTTGTCCTGCCGTCAAAGCATAGTCTGGGGTCAGGATAGATAATTACAGGCGTACCTTTCTTGAGCGTGCGCATTATTCTTACCGGTGATGACATGTCATCGAAGAAGATCTTTTTGGGGATCATGCCGACACGCTTATTGAGGAATTTCAGGAAAGGCATCGTGGTGTAATAACGGTTGATCACGAACAGCGGCTTATCCCTCTTTGCGAGCTGATAGAGATAGTAAAAGTCGTTGAAAGATTCGTGGTTGGAAACGATGACATAAGGGGCCTTCACCTTGTCGAAGTCGTTAAGGATAAACTCAGGCTTGGGCTTGCTTCCGAAGATCAGCTTAACAAGACCGAATACGAACTTGTAGTAAGGAGAATCGGTTGTCTTCTTCATGCTCTTTGCTTCAGCCATCAGTTATTCCTCATTGAGTTTTAAGTGCTTGACTTTTCGAAGTGCCCAGGCGCTTACAAGGAAAGAATACACGCATGTGATCAGGGCCGCAATGATGAGGGCCACAGGCTGTACGCTCTTAGTCAGATACAGGTTTGCGCCTTCAAGAAGAGCAAGTACACGGCTTCCCAACAAAGCGCCGGTTCCAAGACCGATCATTATTCCGAGTACGGTACTTACTATAAGTTCAAGCGAGACATAACGGATGGTTTCTTTTACCGTGAAGCCGTTTATTCTCATTATCGTCAGTTCTTTCTTCTTCTGGTTTACGTACATGTTGACCAGGTTAAGAAGAATGAAGAGCGCCATCAAACCTGCAATGCCGATAAGGATGAGTGAAATCAGGTTGAGCGGAGTGGTCATTGCCATAATGGTTTCATACTGCTTGTCGATGTCCTTGATCTGGGTAAATCCGTTAACCTTGGATACTTTGTCAGAAAGATCTGTCAGGTCTGTTCCGTTACTCTTTACAAGATATCCGTTATTGACCGGCTCTTTACCAAAGACACTGGTATATGTTTCCCTGCTCATGAAAGCATAAAGACCGACATAGTTTCTGTAGATTCCGCAGATCTTTACCGGATGAGGATTCATGTTTGAATCGTAGAAGATGATCTCATCTCCGACCTTAACGTTATTTGTTTTCGCGAACTTGTTATGTACCCAGATGCCGTCACCTGCTTCAGTTATCAGATTCCTGGTCTTGGGATCTGTTCTTACGAAGAACTCGTTGATCTGATCCATGTCACCGCAGACTATTTCGGCAAGACGGACCGTACCGTTGGCTTCGTAAGAAAGGGATTCGTCCATAACGGGAGCATATGTTACTCCTGATTCTTTCACGATCTCACCGATCTCAGATTCGGCAGTCTCTGAAATCGCCGAATCGAACATAACCTTGAGATTATATAATTCGATCTTCGTGTACTGCATCTCGATGGACTGCTCAACAGATATCTTCATGGTCATGCCGGCAACAAGAAGTGTGCAACAGCCTGCGATGCTTACTATCGTAACTACTACTCTCTTCATATCAGTCAGCATGTTAAACAGGATGAGCTTTGCGTACAAAGAACCCTTCCTTGCTCTTGCTTTCTTAGAAGTCTTTTTCTTCTTTATGCCGGGAACGCTTTCCTGCATGAGAGTGATTGCAGAACTCTTAAGAAGTGTCGAGCACGCGAACCAGACGGCAAAACCTGCAAGCAGCAATCCGCCTACAAGTACGGCTGCACCCAGAGGATAGTGGATAGCTCTTACCGTGTTATCAAAAACGAAGTTCCTGTTGTAGATCTTCAGGATGATCATCTGCAGGGCATAGTAGCCGGCAACAGCACCTATGACCATGCCGATCAGTGTGCCTGTCTCACCGAAGATAAGATACTTTGCAAGTATCTCACGGTTATATAAACCGAGTGCTTTTGTAGCGCCGACAAGTCTCTTCTGTTCATCGATTATTCTGCCGACTGTAGCGTAGATGACCAGCGCTCCGACAAGAACGAATACCGATGCAAATGCACCTCCGAGATCGGACATGTTCTTTACTACATTGTCGACATTAAGATAACCGGTATTTCCGTTAACATCGAGCAGTACCCACTTGCAGCCGTCGAGATTTGCCATCTCATCTTTTGCATCCTGGAGTTTGGTCTGTCCGTCATTATACTGGGCAAGACCGTCTGCGTACTGGGTCTCGCCGTCGTTTAACTTGGTCAGTGCATCATCTAACTTTTTCTTTCCGTCTTCGTATGCTTTCTGGCCTTCTTCGTACTGGGCAAGACCTGATTCATATTCAGCATAACCTTCATCGTATAATTCGACTGCATCATCGTACAGGGACTTGCCGTCATAATACTTACTTAAACCGTTCTCGTATTCACCGTAAGCATTATCGTACTTCTCTTTTGCTTCGTTATACTGGCTCAATGCACTGATATATCCGCCATGACCTTCATCCCATGTTCTTGCAGCTGAAGCGAGTTCTTCGTATTTTTCATTTGCGATATCTGATGCATTAATAATGATTCTTACTATCGCATCAATTACAGGCTCGTCTTCTGCAAGTTCAAGAACCTTATTCGTTGTTTTTTCGTATGCAGCTCTTAGTTCTTCCTCCGGCAATCCCAAGGAAGCTATTATCGCGAATACGTTGTCTTTTAATGACTTGTTCAGATCAACAGTAATACCCTGAGTAATCCTAAGTATTGTGGCCGTGGTATCTTCAGCATCGACATCAATATCTACATCGATTTCAGCCCAATCGATCATGTCGGCTACTTCTTCACCAAGATTGTTGACTATGGCAGTTCTTAAGGAATTACGGATCTTCTCTTTTGCTTCTTCAATCTGCTGATATATAGACTCGAGCTGGGCTTTTCCTTCGTCGAGTTTGGCTTTTGCATCCGCAAGCTGTGATTCGGCATCTGCAAGTTGTGACTTGGCATCGTCAAGCTGGGACTTTGCAGAATCGAGTTGTGCTTTTGCATCATCCAGCTGTTCTTTTGCATCAGCCAATTGTGCCTCTGCATCTTCAAGCTGCTTCTTTGCATCGGCCAATTGCTTTTCTGCGTTTGCAAGTTCTGCTACGCCATTGTTATATTCTTCCCAGCCATTATCGAGTTCTGTTCTACCGTCAGTAAGCTGGCCCCATGCCTCATCAAGCTCTGTCTGGCCGTCGCTTATTCCGGTCTCATATCTGTCTTTTATATAGTCGGTTCTTATGAGTTCGCGCTGTTCTGCCAAAGCATCAAGTCTTTCGACCGTAGGCTTTATTGTCTTGAAATACTTCTTGCTGAATATATCGGTGCCGGCAGGCTTATCGATCAGTATCTCAGCGGTCATGAAACAGTTTTCGAGCGCTTCCTGATCAAACGCATCGGGCATTACTAAGACATATCTTATGCCGGGAGTAACCAGAGGTACGGCACCGTGGTCCGGATGGTAAACAATACCTGTTATTACATATTCGGATCTGGTCAGATATGAAGGCGTCTTGCCGTACGCATCAAGGACCTCAACGGTATCTCCTATCTTAAGTCCCGTATCAGTATCCACAGACTTCTCAAGCACACATTCATTCGGTGCTTCAGGGAGCCTGCCCTCGATCAACTGGACAGTGTTTACTCTCTCAGTAAGGGAGACGACAGTAGTGTCGTAGATAACTTCATCCAAAAAGATTTTCGCACCGATCCTGTAAGCCCCTTCTACATCTGCCACACCCTGGACAGCCTTGATCGCTTCTATATCTTCGGGTGTGACGAGCTTGGTCGAGATGATCTCCACGTCTCTGTAATTGGTTTCAGAGTAAAACTTGGTTCCGTTATTGCTTACGGCTTTAGAGGTAAACTCGATTCCAAGATACGCAGACACAGCAAGTGCGGCAATAACGATAATGGACAGATAGGAAACTATCTGCTTTATTATGTTTCGTCTTGCATCTGTAGCCTGCGTTTTCTTCATGTGATTACCAGACGAGCTCCGTTGCGTGCAAAGGATGTAAGTTCTTCTTAATGCTTGCTATCTTTCCGTTTCTGACCTTGATAACACGGTCAGCCATCTTGGCGATCTCTGCATTATGGGTGACCATCATGACGGTCGTACCCTTTGTCTTGATGATGTTCTCAATAACATCAAGGACTTCGATACTAGTCGTATAGTCGAGTGCCGCCGTAGGCTCGTCAGCGAGGATCAGCTTAGGCTTTTTAACGAGCGCTCTTGCAATAGATACTCTCTGCTGCTGACCGCCTGACATCTGGCCCGGGTAGTTGTTTGCTCTTTCCGAAAGGCCTACTTTTGCAATCGCTTCTTCTGACGACATATGGTCTTCAACGAGCTCTGCTATGTATTGGACGTTTTCGAGCGCTGTGAGGTTTGGCATCAGGTTATATGCCTGGAAGATAAAGCCTACGTATTCTCTTCTGTATTTGGTGAGCTGGTCATCAGTGGGACGTGAGAAGTTCTTGCCTTCTATCAGGAGGTCGCCGGTCGTTAAGAAATCCATTCCTCCAATGATGTTCATCATGGTGGATTTGCCACAGCCGGACTCACCTAAAACAACTACGAATTCGTTCTTGTAGATATCCAGATTGATTCCCTTCAGAACGAGGTTTGCAGTCTCGCCTGTCTGGTACTGCTTGGTAACGTTCCTTAAGGAAATGAGTACTTCCTTCTTCTCTTCAAGCTCAACGTAAAAACCCTTTTCATCGATCGTCATGGCAGCAAGTGCCGCGATGTGTTCACAGAGCTCAAGCTCTTCCTTGTCGTAGAGGGTACCGTTCTTCTTGTTGACTATCAGATAACAGCCAATGATGTCGTGCATGTTATTTAACGGAACGCATATCATGGACTTCGTTATAAGTCCATTGTCGTCGAATACGCATCCGTCGAATCTCTGATCTGCTGCCGCGTCTTCTACCAGCATCGACTTACCGGTCTTGGTTACAAGACCTTCTATGCCGATACCGTTCTCAACACTGATATTTGAAATGTCCGTGGGACCGATATGGAATACGGGAGCCAGGCGGTCGGTCTTCTTATCAAGAAGCCATATGGCACCCGCCTCGCTCTCCAATTCCTTAACGATTATCTCAAGACTTCCTGCCAGAGCCTCTTCGAGGTTCGTTACCTCCAAAAGCTGCTCCATCAGCTGAAAGGTCACCCTTCTGAATCTTTTCTCTACAGCCATACGATTCACCCTTGGTTATTAGTTGCCTGTTCTCACAAAATTCTGATATTTAAAGTTTACAACGGCAAAAAACAATTAGCGTGAATGTCATATAACCATTCTGTAAATAAAGGATAAGTAAACTGTGGACATTCCCATTAAAAAAGTATGCTTCAAAGATGAAGCATACTTCCGTGTCTTTACTCTTTTGTCCTTTTATTCCTTTATGTCAGGCTCATATTCCTTAAAGGAAATATACTCGCAGCTATTGAGTTCAATGTGATCCTTTGTCTTCTTGAGGTAAGAATCGAAGAGATCCAGGTGAGTCTTGCATACATATTCGTGTACAAGGTCAGAATCGATCTTACCGACTATGGCACTTATCGGGATCATGTGCTTCATGTCAGAGAACCCTATGTGCTGCATCTTATTGAAGAACAGCTGGTATACAGGTTTTGTGTGATCGATATAAGGTCTGGTCGACACTCCGAGGTTCTGCTTGCAGCTGAACTGGACAAACGGCTTTCTCAATATCTTGCCTTTGTTGTTTCCAAAGAGTGCGCCGTCCAGGTTCGCACCGCATGCGAATTCATCGTTATAAAGACAGAGCATATACGCGACTGCGCCGCCCAATGAATGACCTGTTGCACCGATTCCGTATGAGAAGTCGACAATGTCAGAGAGGCTTTCTTTTGCATAATCAACAGCTGAAAGAGTATCCTCCACCCACGTATCGATTCTCGACATGATGAATTTGCAGTACTTATTCTGGAGTTCATCAAGCCTGTCAGCGAGCTCTCTGTCAGTACCTTTTGCCTTAGTCAGTTTCAATACTTTCATTGCACCCGGAAGGAAAGGTTCGTACTGCTTCTTTGTCGCATCCTTATACAATCCGATCTTTGTTCCGTCATCTAATTCAGTCAGTGCCGCATCGTACGGATGTCCTACTGAGATTACGACATATCCGTGGGATACGAGTTCCAGACAAAGATATGAATTTGCTTCCCTGTACGAACCAAAGCCATGGCTGAACATTACCAGAGGGAACTTCTTTCCTTCTATCTTCGGTGCGTTCTCATAGCATTCTGAGACGTTCTCTCCTGCAGCTTCGCTCTTATCGTAATTGATAGGAGCATGCATTGCTTTCTTTAATGCATCCGCCAATTCTCTGGACATGTATCTGACTTTGCTCATGCCCTCTGCTGATCCTTTGCTAACCGGATAGTAGACTCTTACAGGAACTGTTCTTTTTGTTCCGGGAGCAAGCACTTCTTCCCTGTCTGTATAGATGGTATGTGTAAATGTTCCTACTGCATATTCGCCTGTAGGCAATGGTTTATTTGACATTGGGTTTTCCTCCGAGTAAAACGATCATGGTATCTGCAAGTGTTCCAAAAAGCTTTTTGGGAGCAGCCTTAACATTCTGATAGCCGGTTCCATAGCAGTGGGACATGATGCAAAGTTTCTCAATACCTGCATATGAAGCTGAAACGAACAGTACGATATCTTCCGGCTTTGCTATGGGTTTATATCCCAGCGAATATGCTCCCTTTATAAGGCGCGGCAGTGCACTGTTTCCCAGGTATTCCAGATTGCTGGGTGTTTTGATCTCTGCCATTATCTTTGCGGCTCTTTCAGGTTCGTTGATCACAAGAACGCCGAAATCGAAGTTGATCTTCTGGATATCCGTGAGGTGCTTTTCCATGATGTCGGCAAGGCAGTCAAAGACCTGATAAATGAGTTCTTCGAGCGTTGCATCCTTGTTACCAAGGATTGCTTCAAAGGTATCGATCATGTTGTATTCGGAACGTATCTCGGATGCCAAGTCAGCAAGTATATCGTCAAGGCCGTTATAGTAGCGGTAGATGGCGCCCTGGCTCATGCCGGTCTCGGCGATAACGTCTGATATCGTGACCATCTCGACGGGTTTTCGCAGGCACACCTGATAGCAGGCGTCGACGATCATCTTGCGCTTGCTCTCCATGTATTCTTCAGTAACCTTAGGCATTTTCCCTTACTCCTTTGGTAAAAATGAAACTCCATTCATTTAATGAAAGTGGTTTCATTTTAATCAGGAGACTTGGGTTTGTCAATGAGTTTTTTGAATTTTTTCGCTTTGGATTTTTGGCTCTTATCTCTCGGTGCAGATACCGTCGCGCTCGTGGATCTTCTTCTTTTCTTCGTACATGATCTTGTCGGCACGCTCGAAAACTTCCTGGTAAGAAGTGTCTTTCTCGCGGTCGAAGAAAGCGCAGCCGAAAGCAATGGAGATACGCTCAAGATAGTTATCTGATTTCTTTCTCTCTTCTCTAAGCATCGCCTTCAACGCATCAAGTTTCTCATCGATCTTGGCATACTCAAGAACTGAAGGGATTACAACGAATTCGTCTCCTCCGATCCTGAAGACGGTACTCATGGGGAAAGCCGTACAAAGAATACTTGCAGTCTCCTGGATAGCTTCGTCACCGGCCTTGTGGCCAAGGTTATCGTTGATGTGTTTTAAGTAGTTTAAATCGCACATTATTACTGCGAATTCCGCGGTGCCGTGACTGATCTTCTCATTGATGGATTCGACGGTCTCTTCGTAAGCATGGCTGTTCTTTACGTTTGTAAGTGAATCTATGTATACAAGGTTCTTCATGGCAACAAGGTCATCACCCTGCTGCTTTAAGATCCTTTCACCCTTCTCGATCTTTCTCTCCTGTTCCCTGATCTTTGACTCTCTCTTCTCAGATTTGGCACGTTCATTTTCTATCGCCTGTCCGATCACTCTGGAGAGCTCGCCGATCTCATCATCGTCATCTTCAGAAGGAAGATCCACATCATAATTGCCCTCACTTATAGAGCGGGCAGCTTCAGTGATCTTATGTAACGGGGCGGTGATACGGTTAACCACGGCAACCGCAACAAGGGCAAGGATAATGGTAAGTGCAACGGACAGGATGATCATTAAGATGACCGCATTGTCTCTTTCCTCGTAAATACTGACGTAATCGTCACAAAGGACCAGCTTCATTCCGTTTCTGAGAGTTACGAAAGCCATCGCGCGGTCACTGCCTTCAAACTCGTATCTGATGAGCTCCGTGCCTGTCGCCGGTTCATTCATCAGTTCTTCGTTCTCCAGTATATGGTCCATCTCTCTTCCGTGTAATTCACCGTTTACGAGATCGTCGTAGTGGTAATGAACGCTTCCGTCAGCTTCCTCAAGGAACGTGTAGCCTGACTTGTGATATGTGAAAGTGTCGACCCAGTTAAGAAATCTCGTAAAACTGATGTCTACTCCGATGATGGCAACAGGAGTTCCGTCGATAAATATAGGCTCAATATATGAGATCAGGTAATCGTCTACGCTGTAGTCGTAATAGGGCTTTGTCCATGCGGGTACCCCGTTTCTGATAGGGCCGTAATACCAGTCTTCTGCGACTGGGTCATCCACGATCTCCTGCTGGGTAAATGGGATCGGATTGAATTCTCCGTCTTCGGTCCTGGTGTAGTAAACGCCCTCTTCGCGGCCTGTGATACCGGTGATATCAAGAGTGTAATGGATATATGCGCCTTCGATGATGTCATTATCTACTGTCATGAAGCGGATAAGATCATCGGCGTCGTCAACTATTGAATCTCTGAGCAGCCCGTCTTCTTTGATGGTCCCGACATCAGGGATCTTGCTTCTGGTCCATCTTGCAAGAGAACCGACGTCATCTTCGATCCTTATCAGCTCAAGATTGAGATCGTCAGCACGCTCTTTGCAGAACAGGTTCATCTGAGTAGCAGCGCCTTCTGTCAAAATCCTTCCGGTCAGCAAAACGGCTACCGTAACAAGTGTCGCGGCCAGAATAAATGCTCCGATGATGACAAGGATCATCATCTTCTTGCTTATGGACGATAAGAACTTCTTTCTATTCTGCATATTCCGTATAGAAACCAATACCAAAGTGGACCTGTTTTGGATGAATAGATTATATCATCTGACCGCCGCTAATTTCACAAAATATCAATCAATATTTATATTTTATCGGATATAAAAATCGTCTTTGGGGATGTATTATTTAGGTGGGATAATTCGAATCTTAAGATATGGGGAGTTAATTTATGAAGCACTTAAGACCTGTAGCTATGGCTATGTCCATAGTCATGTTGGTGACGATGCTTTCGTCATGCCACGCCGTAAAGAAAAGCAGCAATGTAGTTAAAGAAGACGATCCGTGGTTCGAGTCGACAAGGTTTGAACTTGAGCCCGACATGCCAAAGAACCTCTCGCTGCCGGCCTCGGAAGTTATGTGTACAAGCGAAGACAAATTCATTCATGCATACAGCTACACGCTGGACCAGTGGTACCACTCCCACACCAAGCTCGACACTTACGATTTTGACGGCAATCTGACTGGCCGTTACGACATCACGAACAAAGACGGTTACGCTATCTACTCTTTCTATTCCATCACCTGTTCGCCGGACGGCAAGACTCTGACCGCCATAGCATACATAAATTCCGAGACGGCTGAAGGACATCCCGCTTTCTTAACGATAGATGCGGAAAGCGGAGTTGTTACGGACACGAAGCCTGTTTTCGAAGGCGAAGCGAAAAAGGTAAAAACTCCTGGATTCACCATTGACAGACTTGCTCTCATCGGCGATTACACAGTGGCGCTTCTTGCCGGCGAATACCAGGGCGGCATGCAGCAGGATTGGAAACTGATGCTGTTCAAGGATACAGAGTTTGTCACCGAATGTGATATGTCACAGCTCCACATCGGATATATCCTTAACAGCTTCTCTCTTGATGAACATTCAGGATCACTGTATCTTGTCGGCTACGAGGCAGGTGACGTCGTTGCCTGCGAATTCGACATCTTTAACGGAACGCTCAAGAGCAAGACTTCGTTCAGCGACCTTGATTCATCCAAAGTAAACCTTGCCGAATATTCATCAACCGACAAGGGCGATCTCTGCAAGATCGATTCTCTGGGAAACGTCATGAAGCTCGACACCGCCACCATGACGCCCGTCACCATGATCGACACCAACTGGTACACGCCTTACTTCTCGCAGCCGCAAAGCGAGGACGTTTATTTCATGTCAACGATCTTAAGCAGCAATGAAGAAAGAACCGTCATCCTGGACGACACGGCGGTATACTACGGAAGCATTGATTCACTTACCTACAGTTATGTCAGGGTGCTCGAAAAGGCTGATAAGAATCCTCATGCAGGCAAACAGATAATCGAGCTCGCCCTGCCCCAGAATTCCGGCATCTCGGATTATCTTGCAAAATCCATTTTTGAGTTCAACAAGACCAATGACGAATACCTCATAAGAGTGTGGGACAAGTATAAGACGGGCTACATCATCGGAAGATCTTTTGGCACCGTCAACGAAGACGACCAGCAGATATATAAGATGATCCAGGATCTTCAGAGCGACGAAGCACCTGACCTTGCGATCGGCATCCAGAAAAACTACGCGATGCGTGATGAGATATTCAAGGACCTCACAGGATATTTGGACCCGGAGGTTCTGGATAAGCAGTACACGAATATTCTTGAAGCAGGAAGAATAAACGGCAAGCTCTACTTCCTCCCTGTCACGCTCGAGATCGAGGGCCTCGTAACTAATACCGAACTCCTGAAAGACGGCGCTGTCGGACTTACATTCGAAGAATACGACGAACTCGTGGAAGGCCCGATGCACGGTTTCTCACCATACGATTATCCTGACTCGGATGTCTATAACAAACGTGATTTCCTGCTGTCATGCATAGACACGAAAAGCGCCATCGAAGGCGATACGATCGACTTCGGAACAGAGCAGTTCCGCCAGGCAGTCGAACACGCCGCTGCCATCGAATACGATGACCTGATGAGCACTCCCGAAGATTATCTCTTCGACTGGAACAGATACAGAGGCGAATGCTACTACTTAAAGATCGACGACTATCTTGATTATGTATATGCATGCTTCAGACCCAAGGGCGACTACAAGATAATCGGCACGCCTTCCGTCGATGCATCAGGCCCCAGATTCAAAGCTCTTGAGACAATATCCGTATCTGCTTCTACAGACGTCAATGAAGGATGCAGGAAGTTTATCAACTATCTTTTTGCAGGCTCCGCATTCGCAGCAGAAGATTGTGAATTCAGGCAGATCGTAACCAACAAAGACATCATGGAAAAGAACATCCAGAGCCTGACTCAAATCAACAACGATTTCTACGAAAGCTACATGGATAGCATCAACTCCGGAATGTTCATTCCTGCAGCAGGACTTGATAAGGCAACCGGCAACAAGGCGGCAACCGACGTCATGCACCAGAGCTTCACCGACAGCCTCGCGACGATCTCAACTTACTACTACGAAGACTACACGATCGTGCAGTTCACGCTGGAAGAACTTGCACCATACTACGCAGGCGACAGGTCATTAGATGACGCAATCAAATACCTGAACGACAGGGCAACAAAATATATTAGAGAGATGTAATTCTGATTCGGGGCGTTTCAAATTTGAGACGCCCTTTTTCCTAATTTCTTGTCGGTTTATTCAGTGCTTTTCAAAGGCTTTTCTCTGAATTTTTGTAAGCTTTGCAAGATATGACGTAAGGTCATGTCGGTTTTCAGAGATTTTTCTCCTAATTTGAAAGGAATGCTTGTCAGGTTTTGTCGGCAGCATGAAATTAGTCGCGTATCCGACAAGGACCTACAAAGAACCGACAAGATTTCCTGCAAGCTTTCAATACAACCACCCTCAAAGAATGTTCGATAACAACAAAACTTGTCGGTTTTGGGGCCAAAAACCTCTGAAAATCCGACAAGAAACCTACAAGAAATTAGACTCATTCTGATACCTGTCGCAACCGTCCATGTCTTTAAAGACCGGCATCTTATGCGGGGTCGGGAACCGGCCCCTTAAACACTAAAAAAGCACCTGCAAAGGCAAGCAGTCAATGGTGCCAAAGGCAAGTTGACGTCCATTGACGGCGAAGCCTGCAGGTGCTATTTGTCTGAAGTTTTACTTATCCTTCGTAAGCGCCGTGGGTTCCGACGTAGGTATGTTCTGCGGGTGAAAGATCCCAGAAGACTTCTTTTTCGATCTTTGTCTCACCGTTAGATTCGTACTCGTTTGCTACGTAGAAGACGATACGCGTGTCGCCGATGTCATCGTGATCGCCGTGTTTTCCGAGCTGGGGCAGAGATCTGTCCTCAAAGACGATGCTGTATTCACCGTTGTCAAATTCGTCGATCCTCTCGATGGTCGCAAGTTCGTAATACCATGTCTGGCCTTTAATATATGCGAATTCGGCCTGGCGCTTTTCGACCAGGTCATCTTCGATCTCATAAGGGATCTGATAGCCGAAGTTTTTCATTATGTCGTCACCCATAGATTCGAAGATGTTCTCCCGCTCTTCGTCTGAACCGGTCATGATCTTGAAGATCGTAAAACCGTTCATTCCGGGAACTGACGAACCATTTCCGGATAAAAATCCGCCGTTTAAGAAAGCCATGGCAAATACACCGCACAATGCAAAGCAGATAATGGATACGATAAGGCCCTTTACCTGAACGCCTGTCGACTTGTGGTAAATGTCTTCAGGGTGCTTCGGATCGATCACTATTGATGCTACGCCCATGTTAACGTCTGCATCGATTCCGTCGATCATGCGGTCGTAGATTCCCTTATAGTCCTTGCCCTGGTATGTGTATTCAAAGATCGGTGAAGTGCGCATAATGTAGCCGCGTCCGCCATGACCGTGCCTTCTGCCCGAACCGCTTGAATGGCTGTCTACGGTTCTTACATAACCTACGCAGTTTGCGGATATTTCTTCACTGTATTTCTTCTTTGCGGATAAGCTCTTGATAAAGCCGGCCAGCATCATAACTGCGATCGCCGCAAACAGGATCGCGCCCATCACGAGGAGCGTGCCGTTTAAGCCCAAAAAGCCTGAGAAGAACATCGGGATGGCACCGGCAATGCCGATGATGCCGATCGCTATTCCTGCTGTTTTCGCTGATCCGGAATTGGTACCGCCGTAGAACGTATATCCTCTGGCATTACCTGATTTCGCAGCATAAAACCCAAGAAGGGCAACGCCTAAAAAGAAACCGCCAAAGGCATAAGCCATGCCTCCGAAGAACGAACCGACGATAACGACCGCGAATGTGGCGATTACTACGATCAGAGGAAACCATGAAGGCTTGCTTCTGACCGGTGCATCGTCATCATCCTGGAAGCCGTTCTGCGCCAGTTCTTCGGCACGCTTAACGTAAGCCGCCTGCTCTTCCGTGAGGTCTTCGTAGCCGGTATCAGAACCGGAAACGCTGTTCTTGATCTGCTGGAAAGCTACAGGAAGATAGTCTTTTGCTCTTCTCCTGTACTGTACAAAAAGCTCGTCTCTTTCAAGTGTGGAAATGACCTTGTCTTCGCTGACGAACTGGTCGATGCGTCCGTCCTCAAATCTCATTTTCTTCTCCTTACTGCTTCTTTTTCACATCCGTAAGCGTTCCGTCAGGCTGCTTTATCTTAAGGCCTTCAAGCTGCGAAGACAGATTGCCTACGACCTTCGCCCTGTATTCATTACGGAGCTTCGTCTGCTCTTCCTTTTCTTCGGGAGTAAGACCTTCAGTCTTGGACTTTCTGCTAAGTTCGTTAATGCGCTTGATAAGTAATTCGAATTCCATTTTGTATTTCCCTTTTCCAGTCAGGCGTTGATATGCACAATATTATAGCAAACTGAACTTTTGTTATAATGTGCCTGTCTTTTCGAGAACTGAAAATAATTAACGAGGATAAATTATGAAATTAAAAAAGTTAACGGCGACGGCATTAATACTGGCGATGTGCTCATCAATGCTTCTTACTTCATGCGGAGGCAAGAGCAAGGGTGCGGGCAAGGGCAAGGAAATTGAAGAGATGCTCGAAGATACATACGGCGGACGTTTTACGCTGACGGACACTGTGGCTTACCGTCCCGGTATCTATTTCATACAGTCGCCGGTCGTGTCACATTACGAGTATACCTATAAATGGGACCAGTACAAAGGTGAGGAAATCTGGGTTACGACCAAGGATGGCGGTTACCAGACAAATATCAATTACGTTTTGTACCGTCCTGAATTGGAAGAATACTTTACGGCCGAGCTCGAGAAGAAATTCCCGGGCGGGGTCTATGCACCTTTTTTATGTGTTGCCTGGGGTCATGGCGAGACTGAATTGGAAGAACTCGATTTCGATGACGCTATGGATGAGTGGGAACTGAATTATTACTGCGTTCTTGCAGTTGACGACGTTGATGACCATAAGACCATCGAGAAAGCGATTGAAGAGGTTTTCGGAGATTACAGCTTCTGCGTCGAAGTGCACGTAGCCTCAAAAAGTGATGTTGAGGCTCTCGCCCGAAAAGTCGACCCCGACAAAGAAGGATTGAATCGTTACACCTACTATACGAACAAGCTGCCGCATCATGAATACTATTGTTATAGTTGCAACTTAGAAGTCATAACCGGAAGATCAGGCTGGTCCTACAGGTAAGGTTACTTCTCCTGATTGCTGTTACGAATGCTCAGAGATGAATGCTTCGACATCTTCGGTCCTGATGTCGATATACGTGTCATCGTTATATGTCAGATGCGCGTATGAGGGCTTCCCCACAGCGCCGGTACCGCCGACGATAAGAGAATAATTATCGTCGATATCGAACGTCACGATATAAAGACCTGATCCGGTCTCGTAACCTATATAATCAGCAAGATCTTCCCACACAAGTTCATCGCCTTTTGACGACAGTTCAATGACGTCATCAAGGGTGAGCTGTTTGGTGCCGGAGGTGGTAATGCGCATCCGGTCCACTGTTTCTGATGTCTCAGTCACGGTAGTGGTTCCGATGTAAGGTTGTACTATGTCGAGAGAGTGACCGGGATGTTTTTCATAGGCGAAATAAGCCGCGAGAGTGACAATAACAAATAAGATTTCGGCGACGGAAAGAACTAATCCGGTAATGGCAGCTGCCCGGCCTTTCTTCTTTTTAGCTATAGTGATGATCAATCCCGCAATAGAAAGCGGAAGTGCTGCAAATGGAAGTAACAACAACAAAAGCATGAATATTATCAATGCTCCGTTGAGTTCTTCGTAGAATCTGGCAAGGGCAAGTGCGCTGATAAAAAACAGGCACGGCGCAGCGACCGCAAGGGTCAGTCCGGCAATGGCGAGCCTGCTTGTTTTTCTTCCGTCTTTACTCATCGTACAAATCCCCCCTGTTACCTGCTGTAAACACCCGTTACGAGCTCTTTGATATATGCTTCTTTATTCGGCAATCCTTCGCACTCTTCTGCTGTCCTGATCGCAAGATCCTTATCGTAAGGAATGCTTAAGAAAGAGAAGTTAATGGGTGCTTCTTTCTCGGAATCAAGTTCGCCTTCTATAACGAGCGCGTGGCATCTTGTAACTCCGAGTGAATTGCCGACGCTTCCGGTGTTGATCGCATATCCCATGTCAAATGTGCGCAGATACGGTGTGTGGCAGTCAGCAGAAATGAAGCCGCCGTGGACCTTGCCGTTTGTGTCGGTAAATGCGGGACGGAACTCGTCGATCGACAGATATGTGTGATAGTTGGCGTCGACCGGTCTTCCGTGGAAAAGCCTGAAATTGATGCCGCTTATAAGGACTTCATCTTCAAGAGGAAGTGACTCTAACCAGTCCATTCTTTCCTGCCCGAGCTGCTCCCAGAAAAAAGACATCTCGGCCCATTCAGGAGGGCAGTTTCTGGAAAGTTCACCGATGAAAAGATCCCAGTTGCCTGCGATGAATTTGTCGCAGTGGGTACGCACCCAGTCTAAAGTCTTATCGCTGTCAGGGCCCTTTCCTACTGCGTCGCCTAAGAACCAGATAAGGTCTGGCTTGATCTTTTCGATCTCCTTTTCCAAGGCAAGCGTTGCAGGCATGTTGCCGTGCAGGTCTGCCAAAAACAGTATTTTCGACATGTTAATTCCTTCTCCCCAATATTAATCAGTATTTAGCGTGCGTGTTGCTCGTTGTCACCATGATGATGATGAACATGACTGCGGATGCAATCGTTGCAATAAGGCGGATTATCTTAACAACGTTGTTCTTGATGCCGACCATGATCAGGATGCTTGTGATGATGCTGACAGCCGCAAACAGGATCTGCAGATAAAACAGATGGCGTTCATCAGCAATTTCGAGCCGTCCTAAAGGGCTCCTGTGCCATTCCCTGACGCTGCCGTCTGCCAGAGGTGCGCGGTCAGTATAGATCTCGAGATTCAACACAACGAAAAATATTGCGTTAACGATTATTGAAATAATACTGAAAACCATGTTACCCCCCTGTTTCAATTATCCTGAACAGCTCTTCCGTGGCCGTACAATTGTACGTCGCTAAACCTTTTATATCACACTCGCCCTTTTTATTGAGCCATGCAGACTTAATTCCCGCATTGTGCGCGCCTATCACATCAGTGTCGTAGATGTCGCCGATAAAGATGATGTTCTCTCTTTTTTCGCTCTGGTTGTCTTGTAATGCAGTCCCGATTGCCTGATTGAAAAAGCCTCTGTCCGGCTTGATCCTTCCGTAGTCAGCACTGGACCAGAGCTTATTAAAGTACTTCTCTATGCCGAATCTGTTGAGGATCTCAGTGAGCGCTTCGCCAGTAAATCCGCTGTTTGAGAGGACATACATCGGGATGCTGTTCTTTTCGCAGGCTGAGAGAAATTCTTCAATTTTAGGATCAAGCGCGAACTCGTTGCACCTCATAAGGAAGTCCGCTTCTTCCGTGGCGCTCATGGAAATCTTATCCCCTCCGAACTTCTGCGCGAAAAGCGGGAGTTCGTTCTTTACGAAAGGATACTCCTCGCCTTCTTTATGCTTGGACAGAAGCACCTGGAACAGTTCTTCGCCGTATGCCTTCATGTCCTCAAACAGACACTTGTCTTTGTAGTAGTTGCTCCAGAATTCAAAAAGGCCGCGGTTAAAATCAATGCTCTTGCTGTTAAGGAGCGTCTCAAAATAATCGAAGATGATGATCATGCTGCGCTCCTTTATCTGTTATTCCTGAATCTCAAATTCGTATTCGTCACCGTAGAAACTGCCGAAGTAAATGCGGTAGTCTAATTCGATCGTGGACGACTGCTCTGAATCCGGATTAAATGCTTTCCATGAATCCTTTATGTTGTCGGCAAATGCTGCATCTTCGCTGAAGATTATCCACTTAACTTCGCACGATTTCTGCTTCTCATATCCGTCCCAGTATGTATTTATGTAGTCGAAGTATTCGTCGTTTGTGACTCTCACGAACGAAGTTTTATAAAGTATCGTCTTTATCGCGTAATCACCGTCATCGATGTGTACAGCCGCGCCGCCAATATATTCTCTTCGGATCTTATCGCCGAAAGAATAAGAATAGAATCCGTGGTATTTATCTGTCCACCCTGCGCTGGCATAATCTTCGAACAGGTAGTAGTACTTGCCGTTTTTCATGTAGCAGTCGTACACCTGGATGTTGGCCTCGTCAACGCGCCATTGGCAAAGATCGGCTGCATCCTCATAATCTACCGTGGAACCGTCAATGTAAGTAATCTTTACCAGATCGGTATAGTCTTTGGATATCTCATATACCGCAGTGTAAGAATACGCGCCGCTGCCCACACAGCTTGTAAGAAGCACTTCAAGCCTTCCGTTATGGTTAAGGTCGGTAATGGCACAGAACGCATTCGGCATGACTGTTTCATCTTGCGCGTAATCTTCAACCAGCTCATCGTACTTGCCTGCTATAAAAGTCAGCTGTGAATCAATGTCCTCATATGTTTTGACATGAGTTTCTCCGGGTGTGGTTTCAGTCTCTTTCTCGGTCTCTGCTTCAGTCTCAGGAACCGTCTGTGTCGGAGTCTTGGGAATGTCAGTGCCGGATGTGCATGAAGTCAGAAGCATAACGCTCAATGCAGCTGCCGAGAAGTTGATTAATTTCTTTTTCATGTTATCCCCTTCATTGATCGCCTTGTCATGTTTCACACATAGACAATATCAATTAAACCGAATTATATCACAGGTATTTTGTGGCACTTTTTGGGGGCTGTTTTCGCGGGTGCAACATTTTCGATATTATATCTGTATTAATAGTATCCTGGCGCAAAAAGGAGATGCTCATATGCGTAAAGTATCAAGTCTGATAATGGTTGGCGTAGTTTTTACGGCGATGTTCCTGCAGGGCTGCAAAATTACATTCAATAAAGCAGACTTTGGCAAAGCCATCGTTGAAGAGACCAACCTGGAAGTCCTCACTTATGAGGAAAATTCATATACAAGTTATGACGAAAACATATACTATTTCCTGGTAGATCCTGCTAACGATTCAGGCCTGGGCGACGATATCAAAGAAGTCTACGACGTCGCGAATGATCTTCTGTCACAGGATGAATATGAAAATGAAAAAATCGAGCTCTTTATCGGATACAAAAGCATCAGACCCAATGCGACAGCAAGCATATGCGTTATGACAAATTACGATCCCAAAACTAAATCCAAAGGCTATAGCCACATTGTCCAAATGGGCGTCGTCGGTATCAAAGATGATTACCCTTACTACGACGAAAATAAAGATTACGAGGTCAACGACCTGGATTATTGGACATACTTCGAAGACATCGACATCCATTTCGACGATTTCATCACTTATAAGGCCGCATGCGAGAAGCTCGCCCCCGAGACAGAGGCATTGTCCGAGCATCTTAGAGACAAATTCGGAGTTATTTTGAGCTTTAACGACATGTATGTTTATGAAAATGCAGAACACACATGCCGCATCGAACTCCCTGTTATTTTCAATGAGAACAATATAAATCAGGCAGGCGACTATCTCGCAACAATTGATTTTATTGAGGCCGTCAGATTCGAGATAAACAGCTACTGGAAGCAAAACCCTGACAGCGAACTTTTGAAGTACAGGATCAAGATCATTTTCAACCGCGTAAACGACGAGCCATGGGGTTCATTCTCCAACTTCCTGAATGACGGAGAATATACTCAACTCGAGGAATTCGCGTCCGTCGATTACTACAACGTCACTGCCGACGAGATGCTCAACTGCACCGGAATTTTACAGATCGACGTTAGTAAGTGGAATTACGATGATGCCATGACAGTCATCGAAAACATGTCCGGTCTGAAGGTCGTTTATGGCATCCAGTACACCGGCGGTGTCACCCAAGAGAAAAAGAAAGAAATCGAAGCTGCTTATCCTGACATATTATTCGTTGCATAAAGTTTAATAAGAATAGTTTGGAGTATAGATACATGAAGAGATTTAAGATCAGCGCGGTGTTATTAAGCACATGTCTGGCACTGGGCGCTTTCGTCGGATGCAGCCAGTCTTCTGCAAGTCCGGCAAAGTCTGACGGCATAGAGAGCACGGTTCTTTCTATTAATGAGACGGCCAGGACATATGAATCTGAAGGCGTTGCTTCAGAGATTGCAGGTGTCGTTTACGGCAATGACGATGATGTTGACGCTGAGGCTCCCGATGCTGACGCTTCTGATGCTGACGTTTCCGATGCTGAGGCTCCCGGCTCTGATAACTATTCCGCTGATCCTGAAACAGCCAGACAGGTATATGCAAATGCTTTTGTCTCCGCTTTTGCAGAGCAGAACATTACTGAGATGGATGTGGAAAAACTCACTGTCGAGGACTACCTGGATTTTGTACGCATCTACCTGAAGATCCATTCGACAGACCAGATCAGCTACGAACCCAAGGGCGAGATGCTTTTCGAGACTTTCACACAGGCATCGGTGCACGAAGTGATAAAGGTTTTCTTCGGGTTTTTTACTTCTGATGTTTTCGGTTCCGGCCTGGAGGCACCGCCTGAGGTCCACGGAGACCAGCCCGCAGGACCGTTTTTCGAGGACGGCAAATTCTGGTATGAGGCATACGACACAGAGGCCGGCAACAGGTTCGCAGTAGTCGATTCCTTCACCGAAAACGACGACGGCACACTGACATTGGGCTTCACCGTTTACGAGGCAGGTCCGAATGACAATCTTTACGACTGCTACAGGCTCTCGCCCGAAGAAGCGGCTGCCGACAGCACGATTAACATTGTTACAAATGGCTCAGCCATCGTGCGTATAAACCAGTCGGGCGAATATAGCCTGATCTACTACAAAGCAGATATTTAATTGCGCGAATTATCAAAAATAATGTATAATTAGCTTATCTGTCCGGAAAACAGATATCGTTTTGAATTAAGGGAGAAGATTTATGAAGAGAAAGGCAATTGCAGCAATACTGCTGTCCGCTATGCTTTTTAGCGCATGCAGCAGCAAACCTGACGCTACAACTCCAACCACACTGGCTGAAGCAGAAACTCCGGCTACGACTGTTGCCGAGACCACCGAAGCGACAACTGAGGATACTGAAGCTACTGAGGCAACCGAAGCTTCTGAAAAGGCCGCTGCGCCTGCAGTAAGACTCGACAAGACTGTCGATGACGTCATTCAGGTGATCCTCAATGCAACCGGTGATGAGTATTTCGTCTATGCTGACGACGCTGATATGTGGCAGGCAACCATCAAGAACTCCGAAGGAATCGTTGACTACAAGACCTGCGGTTACATCAGCCGCCTTGAAGGCGATGACATGATTGACGGCTACAACACCATCTATATTGTTTTCGAAGTCTACGAACTCGACATGGAGTCCGAGCAGTACAAGCACGTTTGCGAGAATGGCGAATTGATCATATCCCGCGGCGAAGATTCTTTCACCAAGAAGCACGCCTTCGTCAACGGCCAGTTCGTCCTGATAGCGTGCGGTGCACTCTGCAACGACGATGAGTTCCACTACGGCACCGACCCTCAGGAATTGGAACCGCCGTACACGATCGGAAAAGTCCAGGAAGGCTACGACGCTTTCATCGCACTGAAATAATTACCACTCCGATAGATGTGAAGGAAAGGGAATGTCCCGTATGGGGCGTTCCTTTTTCTTTGGGGAGGGATGTTTTGATGGCAGTACCTACTAAAAACTGTTTTCGCGATTTAGTAGGTATCTTTTTGAATTTTCGTGCTCACATAACCTCGAAAACATACCTACTAAAACGCATTTTTTGAATTTAGTAGGTAGTTACCGACTAAATGGAGAAAAACGGTGGTTTAGTCGGTAAATGAGGGCGTTATGGGATCGCGTATTCGATAAAATTACCGACTAAACTGGCAAAAACAGAGGTTTAGTCGGTTAGTAAGGGCGTTTTTCGGGTGAATCTTCGACGTGATAACCGACTAAATGGTGAAAAATAATATTTTAGTCGGTTGTCAGCAGGCAAAATGACGCTGCAAGAGCGAAAAAATACCGACTAAACATCGAAAAACTGAAGTTTAGTCGGTCACTACCCACTAACTGACTAAAAATAGAAGTTTAGTGGGTATCAGAGGGGCTTTTATAGCGTACTTTAAGAAGAAAAATACCCACTAAACCGCAAAAAACAGCGAGTTAGTGGGTACAGAGAAAAAACAATTAAACTCGAACCTTATGGTTCTGGTAAATATACGACTCAAAATCAAAACCAGAGGCGACGTCGCCCTTGTAGGAGACGTCGAGTTCGGTGAAGACGAACCTGAACTGCTTGCTGTTCATGATGCCGAGGACGCTTTCGGTGAGCTCGTCGTTGCGGTCGGGCACGGCGTAGAACGGCATGGTGTTGGTCCAGTCGCCGACCTTGTCGAGGGCGTTATTGCCCATGCCGGGATAGGTGTTGTTGGGCTTGGCGTACGCGAAAATGTTGAAGGTCAGCTCGCTCATCCAGATGAGGATGTTCATGAACTCGGCGAACGTGAAGCCGGTGGGATCAGCAGCAGACGGCGAGAGTTCGATATAGTGCCAGTTAGAATCAAGATCACCTTCTGCAGAGATGTAACACTTGTCGGGATCGGTGTAGAGCTCGTTATATTCCTTGAAGGACTTGCGGATGCTTTCGCGGTCTACGGTCTGGACATAGATCCTGCAGCTGAAGTATCTGAGGTTGGGGAACATCAGGTAATTGGAGAACAGGTCGTTTACTATCCTGAGGCCTTCTGACGTAGTACGCTGGCAGATCCTCATCGCCTCAGCCTTGTTGCCCTGCAAAGTCAGCTTGATGATGTTGTCTCTCGTGTCAAAAGGAATCTTCTTCAGAACGTCTTCAAGATAGATTCTATATTTTTCCTTGTCGTCGATCTCACCTCCGGCATTGATAGGTCCGGTATAAGCGATTTTCTCCTGTATCTTCTTTTCCTCTTCAGGAGTTCTTGTAGGAATCGCAACAGGAGTGGGAGCAGGAGCCGGCGCGCTATTTCCTCTAGGCGGCTCAATATAACCGTGGTCGCGAAGAGTATTCAGATCCTTGCCGACTGCGATCGCATCGTTTGCGGAAAGGAACGGAAGATAGACGTATGTGTCCTTGCCGTTTTCGCCTTCGTATGCGAGGCGGAAAGCGTGCTTCTTGGTCTCGCCGATGTAACCCTTGTAACCGCGGACACCGATGGTGGTTCTCTCGCCGTCTTTGTATTCGATCGTAAGACCTCTTGAATCGACAGTTGCGGAAACTTCCTTGTGGCACATCGGAGCTCGAGCAATAGCGATGAGAATAAGAAGGCCTATGCCTGCGGCAATACCTGCCGGGATGAGCGGATTAATATCCTGACCGATCTCTTCAATTATTACCCTTGCGATCGCGTATACGCCTGCAGGGAAGACCACCAGCACGTAGCCTCCGATGACGAAGAGCGCAAGGATCTTGAATGACATCGGGTATCTGACGGAAACATACTTGTGCATGTCAGGGCGGATTATCCTGCCTCTGGTTCTTGCCGTTCTCAAGATTGCCCAGCGTATGAGCAGGACGATGGTGCACGCAAAGTGCGCGATGCCAAGCGCATATGCTCCCAGTTCCAAAAATACGTACATAGAAATATCAGGCTGCATATGCGGTCATGTTCCCTTCTGGTAAATTAACCTTCGTCTCTGTAGATCACTGACACATGCGTGATCTCGTTGTCGGGATCGGGATATTCCTTCTCGAAATGCATGCCGATCGACTCGGCCGTCTTAAAAGATCCGACGTTTGTATATTTGCAGTACGAATAAAGTGCGGGATATGATGTGTTCGAAAATGCCCAGTCACGGACTGCGGCAGCGGCTTCTCTCGCATAGCCTTTGCGCTGCTGGTCGGCACGGATGTGATAGCCGATCTCAGGGAGCATCTCGCCTTCGATATTCTGGAGCGTAAGGCCGCAGTCGCCGATCATCTCACCGGAATCTTTAAGGCATACCGCCCACAGACCGAAGCCGTTATCTTCATAGCGCTTCATGTTTCTTTCGATCCAGGATCTTACTCTCTCCTCGTCGAAAATATACGGATAGTGGCACATGATCTCAGCGTCAGCCAGGACCTTATAAAGTGCGTCAAAATCATCCATGCTCATCTCGCGCAGGAAGAGACGTTCTGTTTCGAGAATTATTTTCTGTGCCATAGCAATCATTCCTTAAATTTGTATCAGTTTTTCAGATGGAGAAGTCTATCAGACCGGCTCAGTTTCTGTCAACTTCAGTCCTTCTTGAACTGCGAGATAAACTTCCACGCGTTCTCGATGCTGTGCTGTCTGCACTCGTGGATCTGGTTGCTTACGCTTGCAAATGCTGTTCTGCAGACGCCGTCTTCACTGTCGAAATAGTGAATGGTCAAAGTCGCGTCTCTAGTGGGATCGTAGGACTCTTCGGTGCGGTCACCGGATACGCCCCAGACGGGGTCGGACCATGAGTCCTTGTTTTCGAAAGTGACATCGTCAAAAGACTTCTTAAGCTTATTAACGCCGGCAACATACTTCACGCGCTCGACGCAGGATTCGCCCTGGAACGGGAGCTCGGGAAGGTGTGACTTGTAGCCGCCGGAATAGAACACCGGAACTGCGACGGTCTTGTTGAGTCTGTCGGTGACGGGCTTGCCGAAGAATGTCGTGTAAACGGGGAACAAAGCGCTGCACGGCATGATGCCTGCGAGGATCTCGGGGTACTCCTGATAGAGGTCCCATGTCTTGCCGCTGCCCATTGAGAAACCTGTTGCGTAGATGCGCTTCTCGTCGATGGGATAACGTGTCTTCAAAACTTCAATAACGTCTCTTGCTTCAGTCGCCGTGACGAACTGGTGGTTTTCTATGGCGACGTAAAGGAAGTTGTTTTTCCTGCAGACATCCCACCAGCCGGCAACGTATGTGAGATACATTGATGAGTCTCCGCCGCCGTGGAAACCGATGACGAGCGGGACGGGGCCGTTATCGAAAAGACCGTTGTTGTAATATGCAAAATATCCGACCTTGTGCTCGTCTGCATTCACAGGAAGGAACTCATTATCGGGTGAAGTTTTTACCGTTACAAAACCAACGTCTTCGGTCATGCCGAGAACTTCGAAATCGGGCTCAAGCTCGATGTGGCCGCACCACATTTTGAACTTCTTGACGAATGAATTGTAGTCGTTTACGTAGTCAGCTTTTTCCTTGAAAAGGATGTTCTCGCAGCCGCTGAAAGCGAGGTTCAATTCGTCGCTGTTGCCGACACTCAAGATCGCAATGTCCTTGCGCTTAACGTCAGGAACAACGCTCAGGTTTTCCATCGAACACATCGCGGGAGTGATCTCGCCGGGACCCCAGAGATACTCGCCTTCGAGGGTCTTCAAAAGATTGTTTGCGACGTAATCTGCAGACTTGCCAAAGCTGTAAATGTCAGTTCTGAATTTTGCGCCGCGTGCGAAGAAACCTTCAAAAGTTTTGGTGAAGAAATTGTAATCTTCAACGATGCCGTCTTTGTAAACGGTGATCATTTTTATCTCTTTGATCACGTCTGCGTAGAGGCTGCTGTCGACTGAATCCCAGCCGCCTTCAGCTGTCGGATAGATGAACAGAACGCTCGAATCGTAAGCCGCTGCAATCTTAGAAAGACCAGTCTCTTTTGCAAAAGAAACGGCACTGTCCAGATCCTGTTTTTCCTCTTCGAAAACGAGCAGGAGCGGCGCCCTGAAACCGTAGTTATTTGTCTGTCCGTCAAGGTCGTTATCAGGGACAAAAACCTTCATCAAAAATGTCGGGAATTCGTGCTCCCAGCATCTGCCGCCATCGCAGTCTCTGACTGCCGGTCTCTCCATCATCGGCATACTATTATCCTCCATAAGTAAAACTTACATATGAAGTATAACATTTGAATTTGCGATTGAAATTATTTGATTAAAAACGGTCAGAAATGTGTTACCCGAATTGCTCGTTTTTTACTGTGTATATTTTCGAGAATCCGCATCAGAAATCCAGCGAATCTTTGGGATATCCTGTGATCCAAACGATATCGTCGCCGGGAAAATATGATCCCCTGATATACTGCGAAGAAGATCTGATCATGTCATCGAAATCCATCTGCTCGTTGCCTGAAACCCGGTTCAAAGTAATCTCGGCATGAGTAGACTTCGGGTGGCAGGTTATACCGGATTCCTTCAATGCATCGAACCATATATCTTTCACTTCAATGAAATGAACTATTCCTTTGTAATCACTGGCTTTAAGTTTATCGAGCGCTGTCTGAAGCTCACTGATTTTTACGCCGGCTCTCACATACACCCTGAATGTCGTATTGAATCTGGTGACATCATCAAGGTATTCGTCAGCATTTGTGACTGAACCATATTTCATCGGATATTTATCAAGCGAGATTTCCTTGTCGTATATATTGAAATCTTCGACGACTAAAAATTCGTCAAAGCATCCGTCGATAATGTCCTCGATCTCGTTGTCCATAACACCTGCATAATAGTAGTGGACGTAATTTTCGTAGAGGATTTTTCCTTTCCAGTCGCACGTGCCTTCCATATACGTTCCTTCTTCGGTGTAGCAATAGAAATTGAGTTCCTCTTTAAAATCCGGAAGGATGGGATTTCTGTCGCTGAGCTCATAGCATTTAAATGACTGCCCGTAGGACGTCTTCAACTGCTTCACGATTCTGCCCTTAATAATCTCATCGAAGCCGGGCGTATCGTAAATTACTATCGCTGCAATGGCCGCGAAAATAGCCAGCACTGCAAGCACTTTCAAAATTGTACCGACTGCTTTTTTCATTCCTGTTACCCCGTTTTTGTTTTCGAGATTCCCCTGTTTTTCACTCGAAAAATTCCCATTAAATCTTCACTATTTGTCCCCGTTCAGGCCTGCTCTTCTTCCTCTCCAAAATGGAAAAGTTCCTTATCTGTTTCTATGAGTTTTTCCTTCGCTTCTGCAAAACGTTTTTCCAGATTCTGCTTCTTAACCGCGTAAGTCTCATCCTGCAGCGAAAGCTTGAAATTCTCTCTTAAGATCTCCACAACATCGTCGAACAATTCATAGTACATGTGGTAACTCCACGCTGAATTTTCCTGCGCGATCTTGATCCTTCCAGTGATCAGATTAAGAAGTCCTTCAGACATTTTCTGCTCAAGACTAATGTCTTCAAGAGTCCTCCATCTGCCCGCACAGAAAACTCGTGCACGGAGTGCTTCAAGGTCGTTCGGATGGTTCATCAGAAGCTGCACATAGTCTCTGTCAGCCGCAGTAAAATCACCGAACTTAACTGCAGTTCTGAGATTCTCTCTCGTCTCTTTTTCCGAAATATCGTTGAGCGTTTTGTTCTGATAAGTCACGCGGTATTTGCGGTCTAAAGCCACAAAAGTTTTGTAGTGAAGCTTGAAACTTTTCTGCGCCGTCACCATCGCGAAAAGACTCGCCTGGTCTTCTTTTCCTTCAAGCTCATGGAAAGTTTTCACAGGTTCTAACAGCTTTTGGAACTCTTCAAAATATGTAAGGTTGTGATAATTCGAATGCTCTTTTGCAGCCTTAAGTCTCTCTTCAATCTTCGGCCACTCGGCATACTTAAGATGATCGTTCAGACGGATGTCCGGAAGCGCTCTCCACTTGCCCGCACAAAGGATCAGTCCGCGGTTTGCTTCGAAATCACCAGGATCTTCTTCGATCGTCTGCATGAACCTTTTCTCCGCCAGTTCGAACTCGCCGTTCATGAGTTCTTTCCTTGCCTTCGATACGCGCGAACCGACGAAATTCTCATAGTCGTAAGATACACCGCAATGTGTGCAGACATAGAGTTTATTCTCGTTGTCGAGCGTAAGATCCGCACCGCACTTGTCGCAGACGGGGTTCTTGATTGTCGGGGCGGGCTTGCTGAATGTCTTGGAAGCGGCGGCCGGTTTTGTTTTCGTTTTCGCTGCCGCGATATCAGCCTCCGAAGGCTTAAGTTCATCGAGCTCGTTTAACGCCTGCTTGTACTTCTTGTAAACAGGCTCGACCTCGTTCCTGTAAAACGAATCGGACTTGTCCTTGAGCGCTTTATACTCGCTGTCTCTTGCCGCCTTTTCCTCTTCGTTTTTTTGCTGCTTCTTCTTGTTCGCAAAAACGGTCGCGATTATTATTCCGGTCAGCAGCGCGAAATAAACCAGCACCGGCCACATCGCGCGGATGTCAGTATTCGAATAGTACTTGCTGTTCCTGTTATAAAAATCGAATGTGGCAATTAATCCGACGATGCCGAAAATGATCGCTCCGGCCCAGGACGCACCCTTGCCGTCAGTGGTGTTTGCGATCCTTTTGGCATTGGCATCGATCTCTTCTTTCTGTGCCACTAATTCATGGTACTTGTTCGAGAGCGTGACCACTTCATAAAGCTTCGTGAAATACTCCGACCACGTGCCCTGCATGAACCTCTGGTCGTTCCTCAAAAGCTGGCGCAGCTGCTTGTGATCGTTCTTCGGATTGCTCGTGTCGATTTTAAGATTTTTGAGAGCGTTCATGCCGTCAACGGCGCACGCATATTCGTAAAGGAGATTGAAATCATCCGGCTTCTTGGACATCAGGTATTCGTACTTTTCGAGCGCCTGGGACTTCTGTCCGTCGTAAACCTGCTTCCTGGCTTCGTCAATGAGATCCGCCCTGTGGAAATCCAGCACGTTAAAGTTCGCACCGCAAAACGGGCAGTCAAACGTATCCTGGTCTCTGTCTACATCCAGAAAACTTCCGCACTTAGGACACGAATAACTCTTGAGCTCTGCCATCGAAAACTACTCCTATAAATGTCTACGTAAAAATATCTCCCGCCTGCTAATTGTTCTGTGAGTCCCTTAGGTCTCGTCCGCATTAAGTCTGCTTCACGCCTCTTAAGTCTCGTCGGCAACAAAGACCAGCTTATCGTCCTGAAGCACCAGCGTGCCGTAAGTCTTTTGCTCACTCTGGTACTTCCGCCTGCACACAATAAGTTTGCCGTCGGAAACGCCTTCGATAATGTAATCGTATTCCTCGCGCTCATTGAGCAGATGGCCGCAGTCATTCCAGACATCGTAAACCGCAACCAGCGTCGAGATTACCCCGCTGCCAAACTCAACGGAAGCGCACAATTCCGGACTGCCGTCACCATTCAGATCGCATTCGTAAACAGGACCCATCAATGCCGGCGATACGTCAATTTTCTCGTCGATATAACTTGCAAACGGCTCATAGATATTCTGGTCCGGCCATTCATTCTGCGGAGTCCCGCTTTGCTGTGTCTCACTCTGCTGTGCGCCGCTCTGTTCGGGCAGCTCCTTCAAACCATGCTTGGGCGCAGTTATCTCGCAACTGTCCGTTCCCATGCCATGCGCTTCAATATGACCAGTTACCTTGAATGTTCCTGTGTAGATATCGCCCGATTCCGTTCTGACGGAATACGAACCCTTAGTCTCGAAAGTCAACCTCCCGATCGAAGTTCTCTCGCCATACGCCTTGATCTCATCGGTCGTCACGCCCGGCTCAAGTCCGTACTTCGTATAAACCTCGTAGTAAACGCCATTCGTGGTGAGATCCCTGATGTACCCCTCGTCCTGCTGACTTAAGTCCGCCTTCTTCTTGGCGCAACCGAACAACGCTAAGCACAAAGCGCAAATCACCGCTAAAGAAATTAACTTCTTCCCCATATCTATTCCCCTGATATGCGTTGAAAACCTGGCCGCGATTCCTGTCATCTTTTTTTGATGACTCCTATATGATTATATCATCCTTAATAAAATGAAGGGCGGTACCTACCAAATGAGTTTTTCTTCTTGGCATTCAAGATGAGGTAGCTGATGACCGGCGCGATGAACATTGCGAGGTAAACGAGGGTGATCCAGGGCTGGTATTCGACGTAGAACTGCTTGAATGTGAGGCTCCACGGGTGCTTGATGACGACCCAGCCGAAGAGGTCGATGACGATGCTGATGCCGGACCAGAGGGCGCCGGTTGCCATTGCCTTCTTAATGGTGAGGCCTTCAACCTTGCGGAGGTAGAGCAGGCCGAAAATCGTGAAGAGGATGATGTTGTAGAGGGGGTGCCACGGCTTGGTCATTTCGTAGCCTTCGCCCAGGCCGGGACCTTGTGCCATTGAACCCATGTGAAGGACGAGGATGTTGAATATCGTGTGGGCGATTCCGATCCAGGTGACTACGACGTAGCTGATCCAGTACCACAGAAGGGACATTCCGATGTCTTTGCCGGAACCGAATTTTCTTAATGACTTTTTGCTCATAACATTTCTCCTTTGGCGTTCATGTTCTTGTTATGACCAGATTCTAATCGGCCAAAAGAGAGAATGAATTAGATAAGACTTATATAACTCTTAATTCTTTCTTAAGAGTGCGGAGTGCTCGAAAATGTGGACTTACAGCCAGGTGTTGCCGCGCTCGAAAAGCGGGACTTCGCAGCCGCCTTCCTACCAGATGTGCTACAGCCGCCCTCCTTCACAGCCACTGTATGAACGCGGTCTTGTCGTTGCTGTTGTAGCCGGCGCCGGCGTAGAAGTTTAAAGTCTCGGGGCGCTTGGAGCCCGTGAGGAGCATCATCTTGTAGCAGTTGTTATCGATAGCGATTTTCTTTGCGTAGGCAAGGCACTCGCCGGCGTAACCTCTCTTGCGGTAGTCGGCGTGGGTGACGACGTTTTCGATGAAGGCGTAAGGTCTGATGCCACGTGTTAAGTTAGGGATTATTACGCACACACAGGAGGAGACGATCTTGCCGTCGATCTCGTTGACGATGATGTGGTGGTTGGGGTCTTCGCAGATCTGCTTCCAGGTGTTTGCAAGGTGGTCGTTCTTTTCGGGAAGGCCGTCTTCGTGCAGATAAAGATAGAGCTCAAGCAGTGCATCCAGTTCGTCGTTTCTTATCTCGCGTACCATTTTATAGGCCTCCACATTTTCGATATTAGGATAAAAAGATTATAACGCATGCCAAGCATTTCACTCATTATTGATGACGTTTTGATGCAAAAATGAAGGTAATTTGAAAAAACGCAGAACTAACCTTGTACACGTAAACGGATGTTTCAAACAAATCTATATGGGGAAATGAAAATGAATAACGAATGGTACAGTTTTGACGACAATCAGGTCGACAGCTACATGGATTTTACGACCGGCACTTACACGGAGTTCAACAACAGGAACTACGCTGACAACAGTAGTTTCGTGGCCAACAACAGAAATTACGTCGACTTCGGCACAGGCTACGCTGATTTTACGAACGGCACTTATACGGACCTGACGGAGATACGCACGGGCACACCGGTCAAGAAAAAGCGCATCCGCGCGAGGAACGCTGAGAAGCGCGCAAGAAATGCTCAGAAGAAAGCCAGCAGGGCTGCAAAGAAGGCCGTTAAGGGCAAGAAGAAAAGCGTCGCCGGCAAGGTGATCTTTGGCACGCTCGCAGCATCAGTCGCAGTCGTTGCGGGAACTTTCCTTGTGAAGGAAGGCGTCGTCCAGGCATGCACGGAGACCATTATCGACGAATACTACGCTATCACCGGCGACTCAAAAGAGACCGCTGTAAGCAAGGGAAAGAAGCCTATTGAGGAAGCATTTGAGATCACCGAAGAATGTACCGCTTACGACACGTCTTCGCCCGCGTATGAGATGGCGCAGGAGATCATGGCGGACCTCTGGCGCGACAACGACATCGACACCGCGTACGAGATCTTCAACTGGACGCACTCGAACATCAGCTATCAGTCGATGACGACTTATGAGTCTTTTGAGGAAGCGGCTTTCAACGGTTTCGCGAGAAGAAGCGGCGACTGCTATGTTTATTTCGCTTGCTCGAAAATGCTTCTCGACATCGCCGGCATCCCTAACCTCATGGTCGAAAGATACCCCGTCGAGACAAACAGCCACTACTGGAACCTCGTCCAGATTGACGGCCTCTGGTACCACTGCGATGCAACGGTCTTCAGAGATCACCCTGGTATGTATTTCCTGCTCACCGACGAAGAGATCGACGACGGACATCACTCATTTGATTCTTCCCTCTACCCTGAGCGTGCAAGCTACTATGGCGGCGACGATTACTGGGATGATTCTTATGACGTTTACTATGAAGATTCCTACTACGATTCTTATGGCGAAGACTCTTATTACGATCCTTACTATGATAACTATGGTGACCCTTATTATTGGGATGATTCATACGTAGATTACGACGAGCCTTATGGCGGCTACGGTCCCAACACAGACCCAAACGTTGACTACGAAGATTATGAATATTCATACGCGCCTTATGAGGGCGAGTTCATGGATTCTTTTGAGGATGCATATGTCGTGAATTACGATAATTAAACAGCTCACGTTGTGAACTAGAATTAATCTAATACATATATGACCGATTAATGAGGGTGTCTCAAAACATGAGGCACCCTCTGTGTTTCAAAGCTTATCGAACCAGGCCTTCTTGTCGTAATCTGCGTTCAGATTTGCTTTAATCAACACAAACCTGTCGTAGTTGTACGCGCTCCGGCCATCTGCCCTGGTCCAGTTTTTGGCTATCAGGTCAGCCATGTCATCGAGCGACATTTTCTCGTATCCGGAAGACCATCCGTGATTGCCGAAATGATATGCGACGCGGGTTCCCAAGTTATATACAGAAATGTAGCGGCCGGGATCATGTATGTTATTTCCGTAGCCTTCGTCCCAGAATGAAAGCTCCTGTTCACAGGTAAGAAGCAACAGCAATTCCTTTATTATTTCTTTGGAAGGCTGCCCGTCGTAAAAGACCTTTACCTGGTCTCTGTTATCAAATCCGGGTGTTATTTCGAATCCCAGCTTCTCAATTGCCGGGTACAGTTTTACCTTATAACCGAAATTTATATAGTCGTACTCTTCTTTATAATCATCGATAATCTGAAAAGCCTTTTTCGCATTTTCAAATTCTTCTTCGGTTGCGCCGGCCTCCCACATATCCGGAAGAACACGCTCCTTATATATCTCAAGATATTCTTTAGAAGACTGCTCAAGGAGCATATAAGTGCGGACGTAGTCAACGAAGGGATCCCCCAGCCTCGATTTTTCGCAGTTGATAACTATAAAATCATCATCAGGAGTGACCAGGACGCTCGAGAGATCCATGTTAAGATGGCAGAAAGCATCTTTGTATTTATTTCTGTTTCTGGATAATGCGTGTCCTATAAATCTCAGGTCATCATACTTAACTTTAGGTTCCAGATGATAAAGCGAGTGTTGCCAGTGAGTCACCTGATGAAATTTCCTGAAGGCCTGAGCCATGATGTCAAAAGCTTTCGGGGCATCTCTTTTCGCGAGCTCCGACAAAGGCTCACCTTCGACATGGTCCATCTTTAAGACAAACATATCGTCGGTCTCATAAAACTGAACGGGGCTTAAGCCCTCCAGATAGATCGACTTCTGCGTGTAGAACTCTTCATGAATGGCCAGCAGCGGATAGTAATCTTTGAAGACCTTGTACTCGAACCCGTGGTAAAGATAGGTCTCGTAGTGCTCGCCCTTTTTGAGCAACTGCTGTGTGCCGTCGAATTCCATTTTAAGCCCTCCCTTATCCGAAAATAAACAATGCGAATGTCAGCAGCAAAACCACTATCACTATCGATGACATCCATATTGCCGCCTTCGAAAAACCGAGCCCCCTGACAGGCGCTTCAGCCGCTGCCTGCTTTAAGCCCTTGATTCCCAATATAAGTCCGGTAACCGCCAGCGCGAGCGTAATGAACACCGTCACAAAAGCAAACATTCCGTTGCCAAAAATATCGTCCTTCCAGCCTTCGAAAGATGAAATATAAACCTCACTGCACATTGCCCAAAGGGCAACATATACCGACACGGCTGCGCAAACCGCACCCGGGACTCCAATCTTGATGAAAGGCATCTCCCTGTTGTTGATCAGATCTGCTGTGAGGTGCGCCTTAGGATTAAACTTCAGGATCAAATTGCAGATGTTCCCGCCGGTCGCGAGTGCCTCCTGCACCTCTCTGCTCCCAACAGCGTAGACTATTCTCGATGTGTAAAACGTCGGGATACGCATCCTGTTGTTACCATGATAGAACTCGAAAAATACATATCTCGTTCCGCCCAGCGGGGCTTTCTCATATCCCGTTCTGACCTTGGACAGCTCCCTCGCTTCGGCCATCTGGAACTTGAAAGGACTCAGCGAAGATGTGTATGCCACCCTGCCCGTATCCTCATCAACGCAAATTATCGTTTTGATCCTATAGCCGCCTTTGGAAATAAATGTGGTCGTCCTGCCGAAGTTGTTGGCTTGGGTTCCTTTTTTCATCGTTTTTTTCGCGACCGGGAACAAAACCAGATTGGTGAAATTCGGGAAGCCCATGAATATGAATATCGGCAGGATTATGGTGATCACGTTATAGGCCGGCATATGCAGGAACCAGCCGGCCACGATGCCCACTAAAATACCGAACGCAAGATAACTTACGATCAGAAGGATTATTGTAGGCACGCTGTTTCTCTTCATGTGGTTTATTCCCTATGTGAGTATAGGATAATTATCAAGTATCTTTTCCTTATTAGCAATATTGGTTGTCGTGTGGTCGAAAACGGGGTGCCTCCCAAAAGAGACACCCCGTAAACTCAGGAAACTATTAGAACGAATTGTATTAGTAGTCCGTGCCGACGAAATCAGGATTGATCTCGCAGAGCTTGATCTTGCCGCCGAAAATATCGTAGCCGATGACTTTGGAACTGTAGGAATCGCCACGCTGGTCACAGATGTTTGCCATTGCAAGATAGTAACCGTTCGGAAGCGCCTTCATCTCGATTCTTGAAGATGCGGAGAATGTGATCTTCTTACCTTCGATCTCAAAGTTCATTCCGGTAAAATCCGAAGCCGGATAAACCGGTACTATCGTATCCTTGGGTTTCAGCTCGATGTTGTTCTTTGTGTCGACAATGAAGTTATCCTGTTCTTCCTCATTGGTAGGGAATAAGCTTACGCCTCTTATCTCGAACTCTTCGGTATCACGGTTGTACGCAAAGAGGAGGTACGCATCGTTGCCGTTGTAAAGAACGTGCGAACGGTACTCGATGCAGGAAAGCGTTTTGGATGTCATCTCGAGTGCCAGAGGCTGACCGTCAAGGAATACCCATTGGCCGTCAAAATCGCTGCAGAGATTTCCTTCGCCGTCCATGTAAACGTATTCGTCCTGACCATAGTAGATGATCTGGCTGTGGCTTTCATCGAAAAGCGCAATCTGGAATGTATATGCCTGTGTCATGTCCTGAAGGGGCTCTGAGACAGGAATGTAGAAGTTGTTGTTTTCGATGACGGGCATGGTCTTCTCGAAAGAGTAAAACTCTGAAATATCGAGAACCTTGGGCGTTGCATCCGTCAAAGTCTTTACGGTCGCGAGCATCTCGTCAGTGAGACATCCGGACATCTTGTAGAAATACAATGCACGGGTGTAAGGATCTTCACAGATGTCGTATACGTACTGAAGGTAGTAATCCAGACCACGATAGGAAGAAATGCTTCCCGGAATGTAGACGCAGATGCCCTGTGTGTCTGCAAGGCTTCCGTTTTCGCGGTGATACAAAACAGCTTCTTCAAGAAGGTTCTTGATCTTGGAACATTCTTCAGGATATGTATCGACCATGAGGTCAACATAGCAACCGAGGTCGACAAGGTTATAGATATCGTATGCGCTTGCGGCCACGTGCGGTGAATTGTAGCTGCAACGGCCGATTTCTGCAAGTACGCTGATATCTTCGGCAGCATCCTTAAGCTGATGTTTGGTAAGTTCTGAATATGCCTGATAAAGCTCTTCTGCCTTCTTTGAATCTATTACTGCAAAAGTTACATTCTGCACGGACAAAATCTCGCCGACATTGATGTTGAGCTTCATGTAATAGTCGGTATATGAATCCGCTACTGCCTGTGCGACTGCAGCCGGACACATGGTCGGATCAGCGCTCATCTTGTTTAAGAAACCAGTGTAATCCCATCCGCGACCGGGTTCTGATTCTTCACTCAATGCGTATACAGAAGCGAATCCGTACAATGCATGAGTAACTTCAAGACTGGACATCAGGCAGGCATCGAAACCGATTACGTCAAATGCGGGGTTCTCGGGATCGGGTGTGTAAACATTTGAAAGTGCAGTGTTGATCTCTTTCAGGCTCATGGGGCTTCCGCAATAAATGGAATCAAGTCCATAGCCGAAAGGTCCGCCGCCGTGATCCCAGAGGACAAGCATCGTGTGATCTGCCGGATAATCATCTCTGCAGAAACGCAAAAAGTCTGACAGTGTATCAGGATCCGTGGCGCGCTGGAGAGGAAGATTTGCAACTTCCTCAAAGGGATTGTCCTGGCTTATTACAAATCTCTGGGTCTTGTTGGGATTTACAAATGTATTCTGCCATCTTGTAGCACCACCTGTCTGAAGAACGATCGTTATGTTCTCTGACAGATCAGCCGTCAGCATCTCAACGATATCAGCTGATGCCGCACCGCTTTCCTCCGACGCAACAACTGTCTCGTCCATTACGTATTCGCTTCTGGCAACAGGCTTTTCGGGATAGTAAAGGAACTCCGGCAAAGGAAGATTGTTTTTGCTCAGATCATCTGCATATGTCTCAAGCTGGTTAAAGCCCTGATCCAATGAAGCCTGTTTTCTTGCATTCCTTTCATTAACGATCTGCATCTTTGTTGTCGTCGAAAGGTCGATCTCGTCATAGTCTTCCAGATCTGCTCCAACCATGTAAATGCATATCGTCCATGTCTCATCAGGATCTATTGTAGGCATGGCTGCAATGCGCGCCGCACCTTCAGTGTCATAAGGCGAGAGCATTTCGATCTGTTCTCTGGTGACTTCATCGTCCTTATGAATGAATGCGAAAACCAATTGTAAAAACGGAGCAACTGAATTGATTGCAAAACCAATCGCAACAACTACTGCAGCAACCAATACCCAGAAAGATATTTTCGCCATCGGACGCAGCGCAAGGCGCGGAATTCTGATATACCACGGTGCATCTTTGTAGTGCTCCTTGAGCTTTCTTCTGTCTTCTTTTTTGGTTTCTTTCCAGCGGAGTTTGCGTTCTTTTTTGGCAATCTTCTTCTGGATCTTTTTCTCTTTCTTCTGAGCTTTTTTGAGCTGCTTCTTTTCTTTGCGAGTAAGCGCCGGTGCTGCAGCAGGTGCAGCCTCTACGGGTGCTGCCTCAACAGCTGATTCTGCTGTTGCAGCCGCTTCAGTCTCAGTTGCTACGGAAGTTTCCACAGCTTCTTCAGCCTGTGACCCGATTGCTTCCGATGTCTGTGAGCTGACTTCATTCTCTGAAATCATGTTCTCATCAGATCCGATTTTGTTTTCCTCGTTCATTTTTCTCCCTCCATAAATAATCATGCGTGTTTTATTAAATCACTTTTTTATTATTTTTTGCACACAAGTTTTCGAAAACCTGGTCAAAGAGTCATCAAATAAGCCTGCCGCTCTTCTTAGACTCATCCATCATGGCCGCTGTTCTGAAAGGAGTGATGGGATGGCTTGCAAGCATGTTAACTACAAATCTTGCGAATCTCTCAATGAAGTTATGATCCTTGTTAATTACCTTAAGATAGTCCTCAACGCTTGTATATTTATATAAATGTCTTCCTGTAGCAAGAAGCATCATGCATTCTTCCTTGTTCTTTCCGTTCATGAGAGCCTGCGCTACGCGGTCAGCAGAATACTCTTTTGCACGTGTGTAGATAGGCACCATGAAAGAAGGTCCGAAAACAGGCACGAAGCCGATGAATGCTGTCCAGATCTTGTAAAGCATATGAACATGGTGGAAATAAATATGTCCAAACTCATGTGCCATGACGAAGGCTACAGTATCGATGTCTTTATGTTCCAGATAAGCGAGATCAAGAACTTCCGCATTGATACGGACGTAGTATTTTCCCGGTACCCAGCAGGCACACGCATTGATCACACCGGTAGACTGGATATAAACTTCAGGCTCTTTCTTGAGGCCCAAAAGTCTCGTGAATTCCTTAACGTAAGCATAGAGCTCAGGGAAGTTCTTCTCGGATACTCTGACACTGTAGCTCAATTCTTTCGAATACAGCTGATAGTAACCGATAAGATTGGCAATTATGAAATATAAAAGGCAGCCGATACCGCCGATAAGGCTTATAAAGCCAATAACTACGAGAAGCACCTGGTTAAACTCAGGGCTCGCCTCGGTAATGTTGTTCTCCTGCAAAACGCCTTTAAGTGAGTCGAGAAGTCCGCTGTCCTGAAACACATAGATTCCTGCAATTACAACTGCTATAACGCCCAGAATAATTGAGATTGCGTATAGCGGAAGCTCCGCCTTGTGACGCGTCTTCTTGATTTCTGCCTGTACGGCTTCCGGTGTTCTTACTGTTGATTCGCTCATGATAGTTCCTCCTGTTTTTCCATCAATAACACTGACCACATATTAATCATGGAAATCAGGCAGGAAGCTGTTTTGTGGTGAATTGCAGTTTATGCGTGGTGAAATGACTGTGAGCACACCGGCCGCCGTGTACATTTTTTCGGGAATTTGGGCGAAAAAACGGGCAACAGTTGCACATCTGTAATTGTCCGTCAAAAAAACGGCCAACAATTACAGGAATCAGCGTTTTTCTGTAATTGCTCATCGAAAATAAGGTCAACAATTACAGATGAGCACTTTGTTATTTTTTCCTTCAAAAGCATGCGAAAATAACAAAGACGGGCTGATTATTGTTATTTTTCAAGAATAATGCGGGCAAAAAGAACAAAGCACAATTTTCGAGAACTCCAAAAACAATTAAACCGTTCCCACCAGGTCCTCTATCTTCTTATAGAACGTCATTACCTCGTCTTCTGAGATGTCCTCGCTGTAATAACTTTCTTGAAGGCAGCCGTTCATGGCGATGCCAAACTTACCGTCGGGACTTAAAAACATCGTGTAGCGCTCATCCTTATCAAGCTCGCCACCATCATAATAATGGTGTGCTACAAGGTGATACGGATACGTCTCGGAATAACAGTAACCTATGGGGAAATTACATGTCTGGAATACAATTACATTCTGGCCTGGAATTAACTTTCCTCCATATGTGGCATCGGTTATTGAAGCAGGATCTTCACCTAAAGCCTCAGCCACTTTCTCAGCATAAGCCTGCAGTTCATCCTCAGTACTTTCCACGACTGTCTGTTCCCATGGGAGCGCGCGGTAGAGCGGCCAGAAATAGCACACTCCATTTAAGGTAACCTCGTTATCGCGGATATAGTAAGCCACATAGTCATCGTCTCTGTAGCAGTACATGAGGCTGTAAGTATCAATATGATAGAAGTTCAGAACATCATCGATGGTTCCGCCCTCGACATCTTCATCAGTAATTCCGGTGACCTTCGTGATAAGCTCCCCGGACATTACCATGGGCTCGCCAAGCATAATGGGTTCGCCGCCGTCGGCCTCGTTTAATGCATTAATGAATTCTTCATAGCCTTCAGGGAAAGCATCGAAAATATCTATTGTGTCACCGTAGCTGAATGTTGTTGGGCCGTCGGAAGTTTCCTTAGCGCTGTAACTTATAAAGATTTGTCCGATATACGTATGACCTTCAGTCTCATCCGGATAAAGATATCTGGGATCTCTGCTGTTATTTACAAAAGCCGGTTCCTCGAGCTGCAAAATATACGATACTAAATAGTCACGCTGCTCTCTTGTTATTTGCGTAAGTCCATTGCTGTCTTCTGCACCTTCGACTGAGAAATCCATATACTTTTTATACACGCCGTTCGGACAATCGGTCGCGTTGATGATTTCAATACGCAATTTCTCAGCATAGTAATCCGTGGTGCCGGTCATAATCTCGAGATCTGATCTGCCATCAGTCTCTTTCACAGTCTCAGTTTCAGTCCCGGTTTGCGTTTCAGTTTGAGTCTCAGTCTGAGTTTCTGTTTTTGTCTCAGAATCCGTTTCCCCTGTCTTCGAAAAACTGCAGCCGCCAAGCAATAAAGCTGCTGCCATCAAACCGCATGCGACTTTCTTTTTCATAACCGTCATAACCCCCTCTATAGTCAGCAGTTACTATAAATACAGTTTAATATGCTAATAAGTTGCAGTGTGCCCTAACTTAAGACGGGACGCCAAGCAACGCCTTACCAGGCAACAGTGGCGCCAGACTTACGACGGAATTCCAAGCAGCTCCTCGGCAAGAGCAACCGTCTCTTCCTGGCTTCTGTTCTCGTCACGGTAGATCTTCTTGAAGCCGCAGTTCTCAAACTCATCGTATGCTTCCTGCGAGCAGATGCGCGTTAAGATCTCGCGGTAATTATCGAGTGCTGCCTGCGGATCGGGTTCTTCGAGCATGAGCTGATAAAGATACTGCTTCTCGGGATCAGGGCGGTCAAAAAATCGATGGATCGAAATATCTTTATCCGAGAGCATTACCAGTACGTGATTAACATCGGATATCTTGTGAAGCGTTTCTATGCTGATGTTGGTGTCCACGAAAACCTTCTTGTCCAAAGTCTCAGGCTTTTGAAGGAGCTCTTCAAGGATCTGAAGTTCGACGATCTCGCATTCTTTTCTCACGTTGTTGATCCACGTCACATACTCATCGGGCGTCCTGCGGATGAACTCGTGCCAGTCCTCAAGGTCGCGCGTGTAAGTGAGACTGGGAAACTCGCGGCTGTCGAGCTCAGGCAGTTTTGCGTCGTGGTAGTTTTCTTCAAGCGCAATGCCGTTGTGCTTTTTGGCGAGGTTCTTTACGATAGTCGACTTGCCCGCATAGGACGTGCCGATGACAAAATAAACATTATCAAGATTCATATTTCATCTTTCCGTCTTCGACTGCTACAGCTATCTGCCAGTCGTCTTCGTATACGATCTTGCCGACGAAGTTTGTGTAGACGACGTCGTAGGGTTTGTCGTATTTATCGAGAAGAGCGATGGCCGGCTCAAGCTTTTTTACCATGTGGTCCGTGGTACCGCATTTGAAAAATGTGATTACCATCTCGTGATTTTTGCAGGGCTCAGGTTCAGGGAGATTTTCCTTAAACCATTCGTCGATGGAGACGAATAACTGCTCCTCTTCTTCGGTCATCTTCTTGTCGCGGACGAGGTTCCAGCAAAGGCTGAAGATACCCTTCGGATACTTGGTTATGTAAGAGTCTTCCCTTCCCTGGATGCGCATGTACTTGTACATAGTGAATTCCTCCTTATTATCCCGTATGCGAAAATTATAACAAAACTGTTTTCGCGCACACAAAACTCAGAGATTTATTCTCGCGGAAATTTTAAGTAAAATAATAGAAAAAAGTTTGCGAGGGTTTATGTCGGTTATTCCTTTAGAATGTCCTACATGCGGAACCGGGCTGAGGATCAACCCGGAGGAAAGTGCTGCGATCTGCGGCAGCTGCGGCAAGCCTTTCGTTATCAAAGACGCGATCGTGCAAAACTACATCAAGCTCGTCACCGCGAAAGATTCCGGCGACAGTGAGATTTATGCGATCGAAGAATTCGAGACTGAAGGCGGCGTTCTTAAAAGGTATAACGGCTCGTCCCGTTCAGTCACCATTCCGGACGACATAACAACGATCGGCACCAGTGCGTTTGAGGACAGAAAAGAACTGACCGAACTTCATATTCCTGATTCCGTGACTGTGATCGAAGACAATGCTTTCATCGGCTGCGAAAATCTCCGCGAAATCTATCTCGCAGCATCCGTGAAAAAGATCGGCAGATACGCGTTCTCCGAATGCTCCAAACTTAAGTCCATCGTGCTTCCGAAAAACCTGGAAGAGATCGGTCCTTATGCATTCAGCGGCTGCTTCTCTCTTGTCGTTGTGAAGATGCCTTCATCAAGGGCGAAGGTCGATGAGACCGTTTTCATGAACTGCAAAGACATTGTTTTCGACTGGCCTGAAGACTGGGCGGAAAAGCAGCTCGACAAGCTCAGAATCGTTGCACCTACACAGGGCGGCCTTATCAATCTATGCGCCTCTGAGAACGAAGACTTAAGCGAACCGCTTCTGTTCTTGGGTCTCTCCGATTACGGCAACTTCGTTGAGTCGAACAAATTCAATTTCTTCACATATAGAGACTTCATGAGACAGTTCTCGCTGGGCGCGAATAACGACGACCCTTATCAGCTCAGGGTGAGCATCGAGAAAGCCACTCTGATGTACGATTCTGTCTCAGACATTCAGAGAAGTTATTCCGAACTGATCGGACTTCTGGACCGCGCTGATATCAGCAGAAGAAAAGCTGAGCAGATCAACATCCCCCACTTCATCTGGAAGCAGGGCAAGGGTCTCAACGATTACAAGATCATGGACATCGGTCCGATTCAGATTTTCCAGATAAAACTCGAGCAGAAATAAGTTTCACACCAGCGAATCCAGATATTTCTTATATCTGTTGTTGTGATTGGTCATGGTGTGCTCGGAATTCACATACGCAAGAAGTCCGTCTTTGTCGACCCACTTGTAATCAGTGGTCTCGCCTTCCTGCAGGACGATGCTGTCCTTATCGCAGCTGACTTTGGCAATGTATGAATAGTAAACCGATCTGCCTTCATCTCTGAACGTAACGTCGACGAGTTCCAAAGAATCAGCCTTCAATCCGGTCTCTTCGAAGAGCTCTCTTTCAGCTGCTTCCAAAGGTTCCTCACCGCTTACTGCAGCGCCGCCTGCACTGGCTTCCCAATAACCGGGATAGATGTCTTTGTCCTCGCTTCTTTTTGTAAGAAGATAAGTGCCGTCTTCGTGGAGCACGAGGAGGTCAACCGTCAGATGATATCTGCCTTCAGGGATCGTCTTGTAGTTGCCAAACGCTCTTACAAAAGTCTCACCTGTTCTGTTGCCGTCGCGGTCATAAAGATCCCAAATTTCCTGTTTAACGCCCATATTTTATCCTTCCTTTTATTCTCCGATGCCGCCTACAACGGCAAGGGAATTATCATCGCTGTCAGTAAGTTCAACAACCGTGATGCCTATCGCATCCGCACAGACTGAAAACAAGCGTTGTTACACTAAGTGCCAGAGCCAGCACCGAAGTGAACTTTTTTCGAATTGTCGTCATGAAATTATCCCCGTTTCCCGAACAATAATTATCTTGGCTTTATATTGTTCTCTTTGTAGTACTGCTGTTTCTCATTATACATATTCGCATCGGATTCACTCAAAAGCTCGTCGATCGACTTCTTGCCGTCATGAGAATAACTGTATCCGACAGAGCAACTGTACTTAGTGGCGCCGACCTGCTCATGAACGCGCTTGGTAAGAGCGATAACATCGTCTTCAGAAACCTTACGGCATACGACAACAAACTCGTCGCCTCCGACTCTGTAAACCATGTGCTTGCGCTTTACGGCACGGAGAAAACAATCCGCTATGGTTGTGATAGCGAGGTCTCCTGCAGCGTGGCCTTCCGTGTCGTTGATGGTCTTAAGACCATTCATGTCGATGGATACGAGCGCGGAAATATCCTGCGGATTATCAGAGATATCGGCGTAATATGCCTGACGGTTGAGAAGTCCCGTGAGCGGGTCTTTCTTGGTGACCTGAAGGATCGAGAAAACGTAGTAAACGAATACGGAGATGCCGATCGTCGTGCAGAACAGCTGCGCGTATTCTTTGCCGATAATGAACGGCATTACGATGCCTGCGAAAAAAGCAAAGCTGAAGTAAATGATCGGAACTCTCTCAGTCTTCTGCTTTGAGTTGTGATGGATCATGAGGCCCAAAAGGAGTCCGCAGTATGCACCGACAACAATATAAGGCAGCAGGCCGAGCGGTCCGCGAACCATCGTATCTGTCTCATCGATCCTGAACACGATGCCGGTAGGGATAGATATGAAGTCGATTATCGCAAGTATGATTGCCGGGATGAATATATACCATCTTTGTCTCTTGACAATCGTGAAGATGATCTGGGCAACAAGGAATGGCGTAGCGCTGTATCTGATGGCAATCAGGAAAGTCCTGACCAGACGGTATTCAGGCTTGTCGGCAAGATAGAACTCAATAAATACGATGATTGAGAGGATCATGACTTCAGCAATCAGGGCATACATACGCATGACGGTCTTCTTTTCGAGGAAGACTGTCGAAATAAGCGACGTTGCAAAGCCCAAAAGCACGAGTATCAACGCCCAGTTATCTACTACATACTCGGTAACTATCATAAAATCCTCTAAGCAGATAAATCTAAATAATAATTATAAATTATAAGGGTTAGCAGAGGCTTATTCAAGCAACAAAGGTGTTAACACAATATGACGAGGCTTTTAATCACGGCCTTTTTCGCGCCCCTTTTATCAGCAGGTATTCATGCACAGGTTTTTGCCTATGTAAATCGTTAAAAAACATGGGCAAAAACCTGAATTTTGCAAGAATCCAGGTTTTCGTACAGTTTTTCGAGCAAAATACATAGGCAAAAAGATGAGCAACCTAAAAGGGGTCATCTCGTCTTTTTCGAGATAGCCCCTTCAAATATCATTCTAAGCTGTAAATATCAGTGCTCTGCGATAATGCTAAGTTCGTCGTTAAGTCTTGCGACGATGACTCTCTCGCCTGCATCGTAGTCCTTCTTGCCGATGAGCACTCCGATGTTCTGCTCCTCAATACCGCGGACCTTGTAATTTCCGTTGTCTGTCTTGCCTACGATCTCGCCAGACAGGAACTCGTAGTCCTGCTTCTTGATTGCCTTTGCCGTCGCGAAAATGTTATAAACCGCGAAAATCGGGAAAGCGATGCACATAATTCCGAGGAAGCTGATAACAAAGAATCTCAGGAAATAAACGAGCAGGAACAAAATTACAGATACAACTGCACTTACAATGATCGAAACAGGAAGAAGCTTCCATGAAGCACTTCTGGATTTCTTAATGAATTCCTGCTGAAGCTCCTCACTCACCGAAATGGGAGTAAGAGACTGATTGCTGACGGCTTCTTTAACCGTGAACTTAACGTCTGCTGCCATATTATCCTCCAATTACCCATAAATTTAAGCAACGGTAGAAATTAAACCGCAGAACAATTCTTATGTCAATGCGATATTTTAGTTGGATTTGTAAGAAGTGTGCGAGCCCACGTATTCGAACTCACCGGGCTTACCCGTCGTGAAGATTCTCTTATACATGTAGCCGCTTTCAACGTATTCTTCGTCTACCGTGTAGAACACCATAAGTTCCGTGCCGGGCTCAGGTGCCTGGCCGTCCGGACAGATCAGCGAGACGAATGTGTCATCGGTAAATGTGATCGTCAGGCCGTCACTCGCATAGCTCTTGGTTGCAACGGTCACAGTGTCGAAGTACCATTCCTTGTTTTGGATCTTATCTGAATAGTACTTCTCGATCATCTCGTCAGTAATCTGAGGAAGCGTGGGTTCAGTTTCCGCAGCGCCGTTGATCTCCTCGACAAGCGGGCTCCATGAAGTCTCAACAGTCATGTCCTTTACAGCACCGGTAGACATGTAGATTCCCAATCCGACTGCAACGCCAAAGCACAAGATTCCCATTATGAGCTGGAAAACAATTACGCCCGGATGAGTCATTACGGGTGAGATAATGCTTTCGGGATGCTTCGGATCGACCTTGATCGTGACAGTCTGGTTCAAAGCGATGTCCGAATCCGCTTTGGAAACGAATTCGTCCCACACAGCTTCGTACTGCACGCCGTCAACGGAATAGCTGAACAGCGGCGATGTGTTGATAAACGTCATCACCCTATTATGCTCGCTCTGATCCCTGCTGACATAACGAACGTAGCCCGTGCATGTCGCATTGACCTCCTGCGTATAAACGAACTTGCCCGAAAACGCCTTCAGGATGGTCACAATAATCATTGCCAGTCCCGTGATTCCGAAAACCAGGATGAATAACAGAATAAAGAATTCCGCCTGCGCGAAATGATTTCTGAATATCATGAGCAGCGCGATCAGGACCGATGCAAGCGCCATGCTTCCGCCGATAATCCTGTTCAGATGCGCCCTGCTTGACGACTCAACGACCTCACCTTTTCCGGTAACGATCATTGAGATTCCGACAATCAACAACACACCGCACGCAATGAATCCGAAGATCAGGATCTGCTTCAGAAGCAATGCTAAGACCATGCCCGCGAAAACAACCACTCCGCCAATGATTCCGTAAATACTCTTCTTCCTCTTGGCTTCCTGCTCCTCTAACGTGCCGGTCTCCTTCACTCCGTACATCGCCGAACTAAAGTCACGCACGTCCGCTTTAAGCATGGTCTTCACGAGATCAATGTTCTCGCCAACGATCAGGTCATACTCTTCCTGACTGAGGTACTGTTCCTGATTAAAATGCCACTGCGGGTTATCCTTGTTGTAATACATACCTATCCCCTTGACTAAAAACGAAACGACTGACTATCCCAAATGTGGTGGGTATTCCGTACCACCACGAGAAATATTATACAACAATTTAAACTGTACATAATGAACTGTCGAAAAACCTGTCGACGAAACGTCGACGAAAATAGCACTTTTCGTCAACAAAATCGTCAAATCATGGCAAATTTGACGGAAACGTCGACGCTTTTGCTTTATTTCGTCAACAAATCGTCGACAGGTCATTTGCATTCTCAAAAACGCCACTTTCAGCAAAAGAGGATGCCTTGAGACATCCTCCTTGTTCAGTTTTTCTTTCTCTTACACCAGCGACGCTCTTCTGTAATCCGTCAGATCAGAACCGAGCTTACCATAGATATCAATAACTGAAGCTTTGTTGGAAAGTGTCTTCAGCTCTGCGTCGGTCATGCCGATGAGCTCGAGGAATTCGACTCTGCCGTTGGGCGTGTCGATAGTGTTGACGGATGTGTCTGAGATGGTGATAAAGCCGGTGATGTTTGACTTCTGCTTGGCGTCCATGCCGGCCTGCTGGCCCGTGTAGATGAATTCGTCGGGCAGGAATATCTCGCCCTTGTTGAACGTGATCCTTGCGATCGACTGGAGGATTCCGCAGATGTTCTTAATCTCGGCTTCTTCGTCTTCGAACTTGTACTTCTTAAGCTTGAGAGTCATCTCGTAACCGTAGCCGCTGATCTCTTTGTTCTCGCTCTCTTTTTCGTAGAGTTCGGACAGACCGAAGGTGACGAAGTGCCAGTAATCGCCGCCGTCGTAGATGCTGATGCCGTCAAGAGGATCGTTGCCGCCAAGTCTCCATTTGATCAGTGTGCCGTAATGCTTCGGCTTGGTCTGGCCGGGATAGACCCTTAAGAATTCCTTCTCGATGTTAAGCCATCCTTCTGCGCCTATTTCTTCAGCAGGCTCTTTGACTTCCGGCTTCTCCGGTTCCTTGTTTTTCTTCTTGAATAAATCTGATAATCCCATTTCCAATTTTCCCTTTGTGTTTATTCTCTTATGTAGACCGGCATCTCAAGATAGCCGCGTTTTTCCTTGAAGAATCTGCCTGTCGTGACAACACGCTTGTCGCTGCCGTCGACAGAAACCCATGTGCCTTTTGGCAGATAGAATTCGACCATTCCGTCAGGATCGAAAACAGGTGCCACAAGTATCTTGCCGCCCAGCATGTACTGTCTGTCCAGGAATGCGCAGACAGGATCGCCCTGGAATTCGAGCACCATCGGGCGCATTGCGGGAAGGCCTGATTTCTCTGCCTCAGAACGCGCTTCGTTGATGTACGGCATGAGCGATTTCTTGAGTTCGACGTAGTGTCTTAAAACATCTACGGCTTCCTCGTCGTAGTTCCACGGCACACGGTAAGAGCTGCTTCCGTGGAGTCTGCTATGCGAGCTCAAAAGTCCGAAAGCGGACCAGCGCTTATAGACGTCAGCGGTTGACTTGTCTTCGAATCCACCGATGTCATGGCTCCAGTATGAGAAGCCTGACAACATGAGCGAGAGGCCGCCCCTTATCGTCTGCTCCATCGAAGGATAGTCGGAGTGGCAGTCGCCGCCCCAGTGAAGCGGGAACTTCTGGCAGCCTACCGTGGCGCTTCTTGCGAAGAGTACGGCTTCTCCCTTGCCCTTCTCTTTTTCGAGCAGTTCGAAAACAGCCTCGTTATAAAGATACGTGTAGAAGTTATGCATTCTCAAAGGATCAGAGCCGTCTGCATAAGCGACGTTTTCAGTCGGGATTCTCTCGCCGAAGTCGGTCTTGAAGCAGTCGACGCCCATGTCGAGAAGCGCTTTGAGCTTGTCCTGATACCACTTCTTGGCATCCGCATTAGTGAAGTCCACGATGCCCATTCCGGCCTGCCAGAGATCTGTCTGCCAGACGCTGCCGTCGGTCTTCCTGATGAGGTAACCGTTTGCTGCCGCCTCGTCGAAAATCTCGGACTGCTGTGCGATATATGGGTTTATCCAGACACAGACGTGAAGGCCTCTTGAGTGAAGCTTGGAGATGAGGCCTGCAGGATCGGGGAACATGTCGCTGTCCCAGAGGAAGTTGCACCAGTGCGAATCCTTCATCCAGAAACAGTCGAAATGGAATACTGAAAGATCGATACCTCTGTCGCGCATCCCGTCAACAAATGAGAGCACAGTCTGCTCGTCGTAATCGGTCGTGAAAGACGTTGAAAGCCACAGGCCGAAAGACCAGTCCGGAATCTTCGGAACGCGTCCCGTGAGGCCCGTGTAAAGCGTGATGACATCCTTCATGGAATTGCCTGCGAAGAGATAGTAATCAAGGCACTCGCCGCGCACGGAGAACTGCACTTTGGATACGTTCTCGGAAGCGACTTCGAAGTTCACTTCTTCACTGTGATTTACGAACACACCGAGATTGTTATCGGTGATGTAGAACGGAATATTCTTGTAGGACTGCTCGGAGAATGTGCCGCCGTCCTTGTTGACGATGTCGATGCTCTGTCCGTTTCTTATGAAGTTTCCAAAGCGCTCGCCCAAACCATAAACATGCTCGCCTACACCAAGGCTCAGCTGTTCTCTCATGAAGCGGCCGTTATCGCCATCGATAAATGCAAGAGCGCCTTCGCGTGAAGAAGTGATCTTACACCCGTTGCGGATAAGCTCATAACCGTAGTTTTCTTTGTCGATAACGAGGCAGCTATCACCGCTCTTAACGACTACAGTTTTCTCATCTTCTTCAACGCCGATATCGCTGCTCGAATCAGCGAGTCTGAAGTAAGACGGTGCGAGTGAATTATCACCCTTGAAGTGATATGTCCTGATGTGGAAAACATTCTCAAAAGGAGACGTGATCTCCATCGTGATATAAGGACCGCTTAAGGTCATGCCCCTGTTGTAGATATGGAAACCCGGCATGGTGAGCATTACTTTGTCATTGCTCTTTTGAACGAACCTGACTTCTTTGGCCTGATGTATGTCAAAACCTTCTGCCGTCATCCATGCGCCGTCAGTAAACTTCATTTATGGATCCTCCGAATTTGAGTGGATTTGCTGCGCCGTGCAAAGCTTTAAGCGCCGGAAAATTACTCTTCCGGCTTTGTTTTCTTGGCAGCCTTATCCTTGTACATAGCTTCATCTGCGCGCTTGATGACATCGGCAACAGAAACATCTGTCTCAGGGTCGTAGACGGCAATGCCGCACGCAATGGAAACATAATCTTCAGGGAAAGGAAGCTCGTCTATATAAGGACTCATCTTCTTGTTCAGAGCCTTAACGTTCTTATCTCGCTTCTTATAGTCTTCGCCTGTAAGCACCGCAACAAATTCGTCGCCGCCCATTCTGTAAACAGGGCTGTGCTTGAATACGTCACAGATAAGACGGCATGCTCTTACAAGATAAGCGTCACCGGCTTCGTGGCCCTGCGAATCGTTGATTACCTTGAGGTTGTTGACGTCAAACATCGCAAGTGCAAATTCGAGATCAGGTTCTGTATTGATCTGCGACTGCAGGAGGTTTTCCTTGTCCTCATATGCCATACGGTTGTTAACGTTTGTAAGAGGGTCTTTGCCCATGATGTCAACAAGTCTCTTGTTGATGTGATCTAACGTAAGCGCGTGGCGGAACTTCTCGAATGCAAGACCCATGCGGTTTGTGTATGTCATCAGGAAGTGGTTTTCGACCTTTTCGATGCAGTCCCTGAAAACGATGTAACCGTATGCAAGCTCAGCTTCGTGAAGCGGAAGGAATACATAAAGGTGGTTTGGGCCTTCAGGATCGTATCCGGGGATGAGATCTTTGGACTTGAACATGTCGCCCTTGTACTGGACGCCGTCTTCCATGGAATACAGAACTTCCATGTTCTTGCTGTATCTGTCGGTGCTGAGCCTGATGTCGGCATCGTAGATCGAAAGACCGAAATTGGGCTCCAGAAGAACGTGGAAAGAATCGCCTTCGTAATCGTGGTTTCCGACCAGGAGGCTGTAGAGGTTATCCTTGAACTCCAGCATGGTAAGACAAGGCAGAACTGTCGAGTCGATGATGTTGAGCTTACGCTCAAAATAAGTGGTCATGGCGCGCTTCGAAAAAGCTTCGCGGCCCATGCGTCTTCTAAGCTGGTCGCTGTTCCTGAATTCGTAGCAGTTGCAGCTCTCGCCCGGGATGAACTTACACTGGATTATCTCGTTCTTGCCGCGCTCGCCGCCGTTGAACATGTCTCTCCAGAGCCTTACGGCTGCAGCGCCCATCTCATCGAAGCACTGGTCAACCGACGCGATCGAAGGATCGAAAATCTTACTGTTGTCGATATAATCGAAGCCTGTAACGAGAACATCCTTCGGCACTTCGTATCCGTTATTGCTCAAAGAGATGCATGTCTCCATCGCAAGTCCGTCATTTGCGCAGATAAAGACATCAGGGAGCTTGTCACCTGATTTGCAAAGTTCATTAATGTGCCTTGTGACAGCGGCATTCTCCCAGTCTGTGTAGAATACTTCAACGAGGTCGTCTTCACAGTTGTTCTCTTTGAGATAATTGCGTACTGCTTCGACTCTCAATTCCGAATCGTGCGAATCCTTTGTGCCGGCGATGAATGATATTGTTTTCGCGCCGTGCTCATCTCTTACGTGGGCGCAGAGATCCCTTATCGCCTGGTTGTTGTCGGAGCCGACGTAGCTTACGCCTTCTCTTCTGTTACCCTGGATGATGACGGGAATGCCGGCCTCATTGCTTCTCTCGATAATGTTGTCGATCCTATCCTGATAGTCCAGCGCGCTCGCGAAAATAACCGTGCCGTCAAAGTCGTGAAGATCAGGGAGATTGAAGATATTCATCTCGCCCTGTTTTTTGGCGTCGTTATCAATATATGCCGGATAGCAGAGGAACAAAAAGACGTCTGTCTGCTCGTCTTTGAGCTCGTTCATCATACCCGTGAGGAACTGACTGAGGATCTCAGAACCCCAACCTGTCGTAAATACTGCGATCTTTTTCTTCATACCAGGATTCCTCCGAAGAATCTGATGTATTAATCGTCCTTTTTGCCGGCTTTTCTGAACGGCTTAAGGGCTTCCTTAAACTCTTTTGGATTATATTCGTGCTCTTCAGCGAAAAGATAAAGCTCACTCTTGCTCGATTCGCGGAGACTGTCTAATTCGCCTTCGAAAAGCAGATGCCTGTCGTTCTTTTCGATGCAGATGCCGGAAAACTCATAAGGCGGCTCCTCACCGCTTACCTTTGCATTGGGAACAACCGTAAGCATGTCACCGTCAACGGACATGACTATGTAATCAACAAAAAACGTATTCTTTTTTCTGAGATTCTTACGAAGGAGCTTGCGCATGCTGTCACCGAAGTAGATAGTGACAATGTCGCCTTTCTTCACTGCTTTCGCCATAACATCTATCCTTTATCAATTCAAATCAAACGCTACGTGGCTTTCCCCTGACATACCAGGCGTCAGTTCTTATATTATACATTTTATTTCAAAGATTATCTCTATCGTCATGACACCGATTGGTTATAATAGAGTCCGGGAGAATATGAATATGTATGATTTTGACGCTATAACTGACAGGAACACGCCCGACGATATCAAATACGAGAAAATAAACGGAATAGACGACCTCATCCCTGTATGGGTTGCAGACATGGACTTCAAGAGTCCGCCGGAAGTAATAGATGAACTGGTGCGGGTTGCATCAAACGGGATCTACGGTTATTCGGAAGCAGACAAATCCTACGACGATGCCGTTATCAACTGGTTCAAGACCAGATTCGACTGGAATGTCGAAGCATCCCAGATAATAAAGCTCCCCGGCGTCGTTCTGGCTATCTCCTACGCTGTCCGCGTTCTCACAAGCGAAAATGACCACGTCATGATATTAGAACCCGTCTACGGCCCTTTCAGACGCTGTGTTGAAGGCAACGGAAGAAAGCTCACCGTTGAGCCTCTTAAGATTGCAAACGGACACTTCGAAATCGACCTTGAAGACATGGAGAAAAAGATCGTCGAAGACGACGTCAAACTCCTTATATGGTGTTCTCCCCACAATCCGGGCGGCAGAGTCTGGACCGAAGATGAACTCCGCGCAGTTGCCGGTATCTGCAAAAAACACGGCGTATTCATCGTAAGCGATGAGATTCACTCAGACCTTACGCTGTACGGCAACAGGCATATTCCCATGGCTAAGATCGCTGGTGATAACTGCGTTGTCCTCACCGCTCCCACGAAGACATTTAACATTGCTGGCATCCAGGCCGCAAACATAATATCGACCAACAAGGAAGTTCTTAAAAAGATCGACAAAGAAGCCCTTACCACAGGTGCTTTCGGCCTTAACAAGATGGGCATCGCTGCCACAAGAGCGGCTTACACATACGGCGCGCCGTGGCTTGAAGAACTTCTGAAATACATCGAAGGAAACGTCGCTCTTTTGCGCGAGGAATTGAAAGATACAGATCTCGTAATGATGGAACCGGAAGGAACTTATCTTGTCTGGATCGATTGTTCATCGCACAATAACTTTGCGATGAAGCTTCTTAAAGATGCGCATGTAAGAGTTTCCGAAGGAAGCTTTTTCGGAATGGGCGGAGAAAACTTCATAAGAGTAAATGTCGCGTGCCCGAGAAGCGTGCTCAAAGAAGCGATAAAGAGAATGAAAGCTGTTTTGTGATAAATGAGCAAATACGAGTCACAATATGAGAGGATGACGCAGCAGTCGGTTCCGGCCCTTATCTTAACGCTCGGAGTTCCGACCATGATAAGCATGTTCGTCACCACCATTTACAACATGGCTGACTCCTATTTCGTCGGACAGATCAACACGTCCGCGAGCGGCGCCACCAGCGTTGTCATGGGCCTCATGGCGATACTTCAGGCGATAGGCTTCATGTTCGGTCACGGCAGCGGAAGTATCATAAGCAGAAAGCTCGGCGAGAAGGATATCGACACTGCCAAGAATTACTCGGCAACAGGCTTTTACATGGCGCTGTTCTCAGGCTTTGGCATGCTTCTTCTCGGCGGCATTTTCTTAAAGCCGCTCATGTATCTTTTGGGAAGTACCGATACCATTCTCCCTTACGCGGAAACATATGCGATCTGCATTCTTGTCGCTGCTCCCGCGCTTGTCTCAAGCTGCGTAATGAACAACATCTTAAGATACGAAGGACGCGCGTTCTTCGCCATGATCGGCCTTACTTCAGGCGGCATCCTGAATATCTTTTTAGATGCTTTCTTCATGCAGAAACTTGGTATGGGAATCTTAGGCGCAGGCCTTGCAACTGCAATATCCCAGTATGTTTCATGGTTCCTGCTTCTTACGATGTTCATTAAGAAAAAGACACAGACTTCGCTTGAATTCAAATACACGAAGTTCAATAAAACAATACTCTGGAACATAATAACCACGGGCCTTCCGAGCCTTGCGCGCCAGGGACTTGCGAGCATATCGACAATGGTCCTCAACAATGCTGCAGGTGCTTATGGTGATGCTGCGATCGCCGCAATGGGCATCGCAAACAAAGTCAGCATGTTCATCTTCAGCGCTGCACTCGGAATCGGCCAGGGTTTCCAGCCTGTCGCAGGATTCAACTTCGGTGCGAAGAAATACGACCGCGTGCGCCAGGGATTCTTTTTCACGTTATTCTTCGGATGGATCCTGCTTGGCATCGCATCTGTCGCCGTATATTACAATGCCGGCTTCTGCATCTGGCTTTTCAGAGATGACCCGGATGTAGTCGCGATCGGAATCCCTGCTCTTCAGATGCAGTGTATGGGATTGTTTTTCGTGCCTTTCCAGGTATGCAGCAACATGATGTTCCAGAGTATCGGTTACAAGTTCAATGCGACATTCCTGTCGTCACTTCGTAACGGCCTCTGCTTCATTCCCGTACTGATCACGGCAAGTGTTCTTTTCGGTCTTCCCGGAATCCAGATATCTCAGGCTGTTGCAGATCTTCTGACCTGCTTAGCTTGCATACCTTTCATTATCAGCTTCTTCAGGAAGATCTCCCAGAACGCAATCGAATAAAGCCGGCTGCGGTGCAAACTGCTGCATGTCTGTTTCCATGATGAGTCCTAAACAAAAGAATTCAGGAATCTTCTCGATCAGTTTGGTTGTGATGTTTTTCTCAGACTTTTTCATTTTCCCATTATCCTTTCATTTACTCAGATGACCATTCTCTCGACGTAAGGGTGTACAAACAGCGGATTGACTTTGACTCTTACCGTGTCGCCTTTCCTGACGCCGTTTTCGGTGACATCGACGGTCATGTGCGATACACCGATCCTTCCTATTACCGGGCTTTCCTTCCCGTTGATCCAGACGCTCAGTTCCGGAACATCCGTGATCCTTTTAAAGACGCCTTTTACAAAATTTCCGAATGTGTAATCCTGCGCGCCTTTCTGTATCAGGCCTACTCCGCATCCGGTTCCGATCCTTACTACAGCGAGCGAACTGTCTCTTTTAAGATAAGCTTCACCGCTGTATCCGATATGCTCGCCTTCAAGTCTGTTGTATACGGAGAAGACCTTCGATTCGAGCCAAACGGCTTCCTCAAGTCCGCACTTTTCAGGCATCTTTCCGAGGATCGCGCTTCCGACTCTGACGGCGTCAAATCCCAAAGAACCGAACTCCATCGCTGCCATTGAATTTGCGACGTGTGTGATTCCCGTATCAACGCCGGCATCTCTGATTCTTTCGAGTGCCACATTGAAAACGCAGACCTGCTTCTCGACGCTTCTTTTATAGTTATTCGTGCTTCCCGCAAGGTGCGTGAAACATCCTTCGATAGAAAGATATTCCTGATAACGCTTAACGTTCGGAATGTCATCAAGATTAAAGCCGTATCTGCCAAGACCTGAATCTATCTGGATGTGGACTCTAGGCTTCCTGCCAGTAAGCTCGTAGATATAAACAAGCTCAGGAATCTGTCTGCCGTCGCCCAATGCGATAACGACATCGTTTGATACGAGTGATAAAAGCTCGCCAAAATCCGATACGGGAGTCAGCATCAGGATATCCGTCTCGCAGCCTTCTTTTCGCAATGCGAGAGCCTCACAGGTAGCCGTAACGGCATACATGAAGATATCCTGGTCCTTGATTATTTTGTACAGGTTGGCAACGCCCAATCCGTAACCGTTTTCTTTTACTACCGCGATTACTTTAGCTCCGGTAGATTCACTTATGTATTTTACGTTGTTAACAATGGCATCCTGCTTGATGACCAATGTGGCATTGATATCAAAACAACTGTTGGTGTTGATCTGATTGTCGTATGTCTCGTCACACATAGTTCTAACCTCCTTTGCTGTGTATAGGTTAGAACCCCGAAAATTCAAATCAACTTCATATCGGCATCAAAACGACAACAATTTTTGGGAAAACAAAGGCTCGAAAACGCCTCTTACTTCATCAGCTCCCAGAAACTTATAGCGCTCGCGGCAGCCACATTCAGCGAATCAACGCCGTGATACATGGGGATCATGACGCGGTAATCGCAAGCCGCTATTACATCTTTGGGAAGGCCCGTGCCCTCAGTTCCCAATAGCACTGCGACCTTTTCGTTCGCCCTGATATCGTCATTATCAACGCTCGTCGAATCTTCAGTCAGCGCCATCGCGACTGTCTTAAAGCCATGCTTGTTAAGCGTTTGCAATATTGCCGTGCCGGTCGAATCTTCAAGCGCCGCCTGCGCCCACGGGATCTGGAAAACAGTTCCCATGCTAGTTCTTGCTGTACGCCTTGTAAGCGGATCGACCGACGCATGTGTAAGGAGCACTCCGTCCATTCCAAGCGCTGCCGCCGACCTGAATATCGCACCGACATTCGCCGGGTTTACGACGTCAACAAGAACCGCGATACGCTTTTTATCTTTGAAGAAGTCTTCTATGTTTGCGTCCGGCTTGCGCTTAAGCGCCATCCAAAGCCCGCGCACCAGCGTGTGGCCGGTCAGGTTGATGACCACGTCTTTAGTTGCAATATATACGGGTATTTTCTCTTTTACATCTTTACCGCAGTGCTTTTCGATCGCCTCGAAAACCGGCCCTGCCTCGACTTCCAGCCTTCCCTCTTCAACGAGCATCGACAGTGGCTCGTATCCGTTTTCGAGCGCACGCAATATGATGTATGCGCTCTCAGCAAGGAAAATACCCTCTTCAGGCTCATTCATCGTGCGCAGCTCGCGCTCGGTTACCCTTGCGAAAATATCCATCTCAGGAGCGTTAATGTCTTTGATTTCGATAAGATTCATGTCACCCTCCGATGGGCCCTTGGCACTCAGCGTGCATTACTTTGCCTGCGGAACAAAATCCATGTGGTAAATATCGTATTTGTTCTCCCTCACGGGTTGTATTATATCACCCGGCATGGTCTGAAAGCCTCCAAACGGGCTCAATTATTGGGTGAAACAATGTTACAAATCCCCAAAAATCAAGGCAAAAAGGGAGATTTCTTTCAAATACACCAAATTTCGCCTAATTTCAACTCTTGTCTAAATCGCAAAAGTTCCTTACAATAACGCAGTGCCTATGTAAATGGCATATTGGCACAGTAATTCACTATTTTGGAGGATCTATCATGAATAGACAGGAATTAGTTGACGCAATGGCAGCAAAGGCTGGCATTTCTAAGGCTGCAGCAGACGCAGCAGTTAAGGCTTTCATCGAGACAGTTGGTGATGAGCTCCAGAACGGCGGTAAGGTTCAGCTCGTAGGTTTCGGTACATTCGAGACAACAAAGAGAGCTGCAAGAACAGGCCGCAACCCTCAGACAGGCGCTGCTACAAAGATCGCAGCTTGCACAGCTCCTAAGTTCAAGGCTGGTAAGGCTCTCAAGGATCAGGTTAACTCAAAGGCTAAGAAGTCCAAGAAGTAATTCTGATTTTTCTGAATACGGGTTATGTAACGGGGCATCTCTTATGAGGTGCCCTGTTTTTATGCTCTTATTTTTGCTTCTTCTGTAATTGTAGACATTAAAAACGGGGAACAATTACAGATTCAGTAGCCCCGTGTATAATTGTTTGCTTAAAAAAGGGCTAACAATTACACAAATCTGCGTTTTTGTATAATTGTTGCCTATAAAATTGAGTAACAATTATACACATCCCATTTTCGAGTGAAGCCGCTTGTACATTTTTGCAAAACAAGCCTGAAAATTGCATAAATCAGCTGTTTAGTGCAACTGTTGCCCACAAATCTCGAAAAAATGTACTCGGCTACCCGCGCTAACACCCACTTTGTTATTTTTTTCGAAAAATAAAGCCAAAAATAACAAGAATCGCCTCTATTTTGTTATTTTCGCCCCCAAAAACGCGAAAAAATAACAAAACAAAAAGGAGGGCACCACGCTGGCACCCTCCCTGATCAACATTTATAAAGGATTTACCCCTCTGAAGCCTCTTCTACAACCTTAACTCCAGCGAGCGCATAGCTCATGCCTTCTGCAAGCTGGTCGAGCTTGTCTCTGCCGCTTACGTAGCCACTAAGTAGTACCTGGCCGTTGGCATCTCTGAAGTCCAAGAGAAAATCCTTGTCGGTAGCGCCTCTGGTGAGCTGGAAATGCAGAGAAGCGATGTCCTTGAGCCTTACAAACGTGTATGTCTCGTTGCCCAAGTCAGGGAATCTCTTGTAGAGATAGTCCTTGGTGGCAGCAAAGTAACTGTTCTTATCGTTTCCTACCTGGAAAACAGGCTCTGAAGCCATCTGCGCGTCAAAGGCCTTTACCTCATCAATGCTTCTCAAAAGCTCATTGAGATTGGTCTCTGTCCTTGTGGTAACGTTCTTCTTTTTGCTTACAGCGATGAGGATCAAACCAATAACAAGGATACCGCCGGCGATGCAGCTTAATATCTTGATTGTGTTAATAGCCTGAGGATCGTTAAGACCGCCGTTGTAGATCATGAAGCCGATCGCAGCGGCCAAAAGGAGCGGAATTACGATGAGGATGATCGGGCCCTTGCTCTTGTCGCTCTTGGCTTTAGCGCCTGAGACTCTTTTGACGTACTCTTTAAGCCAGACTGAATTCTCGCTTGCCAGATTTCCCATAAACGGATCCTCCATATTTCATAATATGTCCATATGTTATCAGAAGACCAATTATCTACAAATAAATATCCCGGATCAGCTGACCCGGGATAAATAATTTGTTACTTCAGTGTGATTTCAGGATTTGTCTGATAGCTGTTAAGGAAAGCAACGAGTGTTCCATCCGGATCATAAGTTGCGATGCAAATATTATTATTTAAGATGAATGCAATCTGGCCTTCCTTTAATTCGGTTCCGGAAACCTTTCCTACTACTTCAAGGTCAGGAAGATTCTCGATTATTTCAATCAGTTCATCCCAGTAAGCATCTGTGAATGTTCCCTCTGTCTTGGTATTATCAGCAATAAGAGTATGTCTGAATCCGTAGGTGTAATCTCCTCTTACTTTCTTGTCTGCTGTACCTGCAAGAGATAATGACCATGTATCTTTTTCGGAGAAGATATACATGTCGAAAATAACTGAAGAATCCGGCATAAAGATGGTTTCTGAAGGAAGCCAGTTATTCTCACAATATTTGATAACCAGATCGTTATCACCTGCGCCGATTATGTTCATTGTAGATCCGAAATCGTCTTCGAAAACGCCATTTACATAGCAAGCATAGTAGCCGGCGCCTGCATCCTGTCCGTTAACGGAATAAGGTCCTCTTGAACCCATATACATCTCGCCTTTTTCGTCGATTATAGGATGAGCTTCATATGTGAAAACACCTGCTTCAACCATCTCATCCAGGAGATCTTCCCACTCCTTATAATCTGTCTTGCCTTCATACTTTGTAACTACGCCGTCGCAACCATAAATGGTGATTGTGTATCTGTACTTACCTTCGTCACCGTATGTGATTACTGTGTCAGGCTCTTTGTCAGCAACAGCTTCGGTAGCTTCTTCTGTCTCTTCAGAAGTTTCTTTCAGCACTTCATTGACTGCTGACTCAACTTCTTCGTTCCACTCTTCACCGTTAGCGCCTGTTTTCTTTGTTGTCTTTGCACATCCGAAAACAGACATTGCCATGGCTGTGCACAAAAGCAAAGCTCCAACTCTCTTCATCTTCTTCATTTCTTAAATCCTCCCTTAAAAAAGATGTTGACCCAATTTTAGAAATGTCAAAGATGCTTGTCCATATCGTTGAAAAGTACAGAATTAACAAACCGGAAAAGCAAAAATACAGCAAAATATCTTAATTTTGCTAAACTGACAGTTAAGTTTTACTAAACTGAAAACAAATGATTACGAAACGGTTTAATCGTACGTAATTACCTGGTGTCCGTACGTGGTTTTAAGCCAGTCTCCGCTGCTGTTATCGGAAGACGGGAACACGATCGTGTTAGGGTCGCCGTCGGAGATATAACGTCTGCCGTCGTTGAGTTCCTTGAAGTTCATCTCGATATCGCATTCGGTTCCGTTGTGGTCGTATGCGCGGATCCTTCTGATCGCATTGCAGTTATATTCTCTGACAAACGGCGAATAGGATCTGGTCCAAGCGCATAACAGCGAAGCTTTTGTTGTGTATGAGAATCCGTCGTAAGTGCCGGAGAAGATCGTGCTGTACTGCGGGTTGTCGGCGCTGACATTCTCGGGCGATCCGAAAGGCAGCGCAACGATATTTACGTACTGTCCGGGAATGATCTCATCGAGCTTCTGGTACATCTTGCCGACCTGCTTCTCGATCTCGTCAGCCTGGCAGTCGCCGAGCTTAACGTGGTCCCAGGTGTGATTGCCGATGTCGTAACCGTTGTCGACCATCCACTTCATGACCTTGCGGTCGTCCTCTTCGCCGTTGCCGAAGAGTCCTGAGTTTACGAAGAATGTTGCAGTTACGTTGTAATCAGGGTATTCGGACTTGATCTGCTCCAGGATTCCGATCGCGCATGTGGGATCGAAAATCGGAGTGCCGTCAGCGTTCCATCCTTCCAAAACAACATCTCTGATGCCATCGTCGAATGTGAGGATAACAGGGCTGTAGCCGAACGGAACGTCAATGTATCCGTCGACATAATCGGTCAGTCGCATCATGCGGTAACCCATCTCGTAGTAGCTTCTAAGGTCAGCCTCAAACGCTTCGGATGTTCTGTTATATCCGTCCTTATCAACGTTGCCGCCTGTGTACTCGGTCTCGGAATTCTTCATGCCGTAGATTCTGTGATACATCAGGATCGGCACGGAATTGAGCTCGTTAACGCCTGCGTTTCTGTATTCTTCAGCAGAATATGTAACAAACGAAGTCTCGGTAGGAGCTGCCGTTGTCTCAGTAGTTGTAGCCACGGTAGCTTCAGTCGTGGGAACTGTTTCTACCGGTTCTTCTTTTTTGCATCCCGAAAACATAAGCGCGGTCATGGATGCTATGAGCGCACAAGTTGTAATCTTCTTAATATTCATGGTGCCTATTATATCAGGATTGCATGCGGGGTGTTCGTCAGATTTTGAAGTTCTTAAACACGGCTGTTCCGCCCGCTTTCACCGTCGAAAAGCACGACAACGCGAATCTTGCGCCGGTAAAGTGATCTAGCCTGAACCTCAGATCGTGCAGTGTTCCGATCTGTCTGAAACCGTCTCCACACTTGATAAAACACGTTGCCCGGTCCTTATTAAAATCACATACTATTTTTACAGTAAGAGTACTTCCGTCGACTCTGACTGCCTCTTCAGTATCGCCCTCTTCTTCGGTAAGGTCCCAGATTCCGCCCTTGCTTGTGTTGCTCAGCATGACGGCCGCAAAGCCTTCTGAATCCTTACAAATTCCTACAAAAGCATAGTCGCCCTGGAATGCGGAAAGACCTGCAAAATCGCCCTCGTTAAGCGCACTGCCGTCAACAGTAACAACAGCCTCACTCACAGGTCCATGAATCTTCTGCGTCAGCGTATTCTTCGCAAAGAAGAGGTTACGGCAGACTTTATCAGTAGTTACATAAAAACCGTTATCGAACTTAACAAGGCTCATGTCAGGTTCGTGATTAAACTGCCAGAAATCTTCGTGGCCATTAACAAAATCATCGCTGCCGCAAACACCAATAAGTTCAGCTTCTTCGACAGTAATATCGTCAGAGAATACAGGCTTTCCGTCCTGCCATTCAAACGGTACGACAACCGGAAGTCTTCCGACAGCGCCGCTGTCCTGGAACATGATCAAGTGATCGCCACAAGGGCCATGCACTATGCCGCCCTGTGCGATTCCTGAATCTCTTATGCCGAGATCGTTATTGAAGATATCACCGCCTACGAACTCACCTTCAAGGCTGTCAGCGACATACATCGCTTCGACTCTTCTCCATCTGTCGCGGAGAGAATGGATCATGAAAAGATAGTATCTGCCGTCGATCTTATAGATGTGCGAGCCTTCAAGTCCAAGCCTCGGATTGCCGCTGTCATCAACAATAACACGGTCGATTCCGCCTTCTCTGGGAGCAGTAAGATCGTCATTTAATTCAGTCAGATGGATGTCCGTATTGCCATATACGAGATAGACTTTTCCGTCATCGAAGAGCATCGAGAGATCATGGTAGAAACCCTCAATCTCACTGCGCTTCCACGGTCCTTTGAGGTCTTCTGATCTATAAAGATAAGTCTTGTTCATGTCATTTGAAGAGAACGCGACATAGAAGATTCCGTCGTGGAATCTTAATACAGGAGCCCACATTCCTTTGCCATAAATGTAGCCGTTTTCGAGGGTCTGTGAAGGCGTGCTCTCGAGCTTCTCGAAGACATAGGAATAATGCTCCCAGCGCTTGAGATCAGCAGACCTTAAGATCTCTCCGCCCGGGAAGAAATGCATAGTCGTGGTTATCAAATAGTAAAACCCGTCGTGAAAGATAACGTCCGGGTCGGGTATATCCATGTTGAAGTGAAATGCTTTATTCATAAGCGGCAGCTAAATCCTTATCTAACAAATTGCATATACATTATATAATGCCGGCCCGCCTTTTATGGATAAGCATTTAGTAAATAAATGGCGGCAATCTAATATAATATGCAGTGGCCATGTAGTATGATTTGTATTCGTTGATTCAGGCCACACTTCGAAAAGGGAAACTAATGGGAAAAACTTTAGGAAAAAAGAATACCACTATCGTCATCACCGAGAAGACTCCGCTGATCTTACTTGCGGGGCCTATGTTCCTTGAGCTCTTCCTGAACGTTATGGTAAATAACGTAGATACCTTCATGCTGAGCCACTACGACGAAGTCGCCGTAGGTGCAGTAGGTAACGCCAACAGGATCATGTTCATGATGAACATCCTTTTCAATGTCATCGCAACGGCAACAAGCGTCGTTGTCTCGCAGTATCTCGGTGCAAAGCGCTATGACAAGATGAATATGATCTACACGCTTGCAGTCATGGTAAACTTTGTCTTCGGCTTGATTTTAAGCGGCGCTTTCTGTGCGGCAAATCCTCTTATCATGGATTTCCTTCACATCTCTGATAACATGCGCCCCCACGCCATGACCTATATCTACATCGTAGGCGGTGGCGGATTCATCCTGGCAGTTTATAACGTAATGCTCCAGATCTTAAGATGTAACGGTTTTTCCATGATCGGCATGTGGATCACATTGGGCATCAACTTCGTAAACATGTTCGGAAACTATCTTTTCCTGTATGGCCCTCTGAAACACCTTAACATGGGTGTCGCAGGTGTTGCCCTGTCAACGGTAGCATCAAGAATCATTGCCGTCGTTGCAATATTTATCTTCTTCTTTGCAATGAGGATCGGTAAGATCGCACTCCGTTATCTGAAGCCTTTCCCAAAAAAGCTTCTTTGGAAGATGATCAAGATAGGTCTTCCTACGGCAGGCGAAAACCTTACATACAATCTTTATCAGACAACGCTTCTTTCATTCATAAACATAATGGGTGAAGATTCCGCAAATGCAAAAGTATACTGCGATCTGCTTATCTCTTTTGCAATGATATTCTCCAACGCATGCGCAATGTCAACGCAAATAATCACGGGACATCTCGTAGGCGCAGGAAAGACCGAAGAAGCATACAAGCGTGTATTCAAGACGTTGAGAACAACTCTGCCGATCACGTTCGGTCTTGCCGGAATCAATGCGTTCCTCTGCAGATATACTCTGCATTTTTTTACTAGTAACCCGAACATAATCGCCCTGGGCCAGATGATCATGATCGTCGATATTTTCATTGAGATCGGACGGTGCCTCAACATGACATTCGTATCGAGTCTCAAAGCAGCAGGCGCATACATCTTCCCTCTCATCGTGGGCATTCTCTGCAACTGGGGTCTGGGCCTTGCGACAGGCTACGCAGTAGGCGTTCTTATGGGTGTCGGCGTTGCCGGAATCTATGCCGGAACAGCCACCGATGAATGCATCCGCGGCCTCATCGTAATGTACTACTGGTACAAGAAGAAATGGGTCGGCAAATCGGTCGTCGACAAAAAGCGGAAAGACGTACTGGAACTCGAGCAGGGCGAAAAAGGATAAAACCGTATATAATAGATTACATACAGGCGGGGGAAGCAATTCTCCGCCTGAAAATTTAACCGCTGGTATTTAGTGATGAGTTCGATCACCGAAAACAAGAAATATCTGTTTGAATCAATGAATCCGGCCAAGGCGCTGGCTATCATGGCTCTGCCTACGGTCGGAAGCCAGATGGTAGTATTGGTATACAACATAGCCGATACCTGGTTCATCGGAAGAACTGACGATCCTGCCATGATCGCCGCTTCAAATCTCGCACTCACCGTATATCTTATCGTCGTTTCTCTCGCAAACGTATTCGGTGTCGGCGGCGGAAGCCTCATGGCGCGCCTGGCCGGCGAACAAAAAGAAACAGATGCTGCAAAAGTCGTAAATTACAGTGTTTTCGCTTCCGGCATTGCGGCAGGCGTTTTCTCAATCCTGACTCTAATATTCATGACCCCGCTCATGAGGTTGTTGGGTTCTGAAGAAGCGACACTTTATTACTGTAAACAATACCTGTTTACTACGGTTGTCTTCGGAAGCATTCCGACAGTTCTTTCGATGAGCATGCCGCAGCTTCTGCGAAATGCCGGTTATGCCAAAGAAGCAGGACTTGGCGTTACTATCGGAAGCCTCCTTAATGTAGCTCTTGATCCGCTCTTCATGTTCGTGATCCTTCCAAGCGGCAACGAGGTGCTGGGAGCAGGTATTGCAACGATGCTGTCAAACTATGTATCCCTTGCTTACTTTATCTTTATCTTCCACAAAGTAAGACATGAAAGTGTCCTTAAAATCTCGTTCAAACCTGTACATCTTGAGAAAGATCATCTTAAGTCACTATATATGGTCGGCGTTCCTGCAGCTATTAGCATATTCCTTTTTGACCTCGTGAATATCGTTATTAACCGTCTTACCGCAGCATATGGTGATCACATAACGCCCGTAGCAGCTATCGGTATTGTTTTAAAGCTTGAGAGGATCCCGATCAATACCGGGTTGGGAATATGTCTAGGCATGGTTCCTCTGATTGCATATAATTACGGCGCCGGAAATCACAAACGCATGGCACGCGTTTCTTCACTTGCAAGATGGGCAATCTTAATATTCTCATCTTTGTGTACCATTCTATTCTTCTTTTTCGCTGAGCCTCTTGTATCGATATTCATCAAGGATCCTATGACAGTAGAGATGGGAACGGATTTCCTCAAGATACGCTGCTTCGCCCTGCCCTTTATGATGATCGGCTACCACGTCGTAAACTACATGAATGCAATAAACCAGGGAAAAGTATCTTTTGCTCTCGCGATAATACGCCACCTGATACTCATCATTCCGATAATGTTCATAATGAATTACATCTGGGGCATCACAGGTCTTATGTGGTCACAGGTAATTGCAGACATAATAAATTCAGCGGTTGCGCTGTTGGCAATCCAATTAATAATTAAGCGCAGTCGAAAAGAATCATCACTGAATTGATGTTTTTTCTTCTATCTTTATTCCTTCAGATGATGGTTTTTAGATAGAAAAAATGGCCGTTTATCAGAACAGTAATTCGTTGACGGAAAAATATGTCGATGTTAGAATAATTGCAAGAGAGCACAGTCTGCAAAGACGGTCGCCTTCAGATAAAGTTTATTAACTAAACCTCACCTTAAGATGCTGTCCTGGGTGAGGTTTTCATTTGCGCTTATATCTGTACTCATTCAGTGATCGCTTGTAACTATCAGTTTAAATACTTATTCTCGTATTCTTCAATCGATATCGGTTTGCTGTAGTAATATCCCTGAATCACGTCGCAGCCAAGAGCCCTTAATTCATCGATCTGGCTCTTGTTCTCGGCACCTTCTGCAAGGCATATGAATCCCAGTTCCTTCGCAAGCGAGATGATGTGCCTGATAACAAAGAAGTCTTCTTTCATCTCGTTATCGACGCCGACTTTATCAACAAAACTCTTATCGATCTTAAGAGTGTCTAACGGCATCTGTGTAAGGAGCGAGAAGGATGAATAACCTGTTCCGAAATCGTCCATAGAGATGTGGAAACCTTTGTCTCTCAGTTCGTTAAGAACATGGATCATCTGCTCCATATTATCGTATGAAGCGCTCTCTGTAAGCTCGAAATCAATCAGGTCATGATAGACGCCGTATGAATCGACGATGTCTGTCAGGTGCTGTACAAGATTACTGTCGTAGAGCCTGTCGCGCGACAGGTTTACGGATACGGGATAGAGGATCTTCCCTTCCTTGCGCCACTTGGCAATAGCCGCACAGACTTTCTTAAGGACTATGTCATCGATCTTGCCGATCGAACCGTCCCTTTCAAAGAACGGTATGAACTTGCCGGGATAAAGGAATTCTTTCTTCTTGTAATTCCATCTTATCAAGGCCTCAGCACCCTTGATCTTCTCGGTCTTAATATCGAACTTGGGCTGGAGGCAAACTACGAATTCATCGTTTTCGATGGCGGTATCAAGATAAGCCTTGATGTAATTGCCCCACATGATATCGTCATGCATCTTATCAGTGAAAACCGTAATCTCGGTCTTGTTGTGCTTGACGCCCAACGCCTGGGCCAGCTTGCCGGCGTCAGCTACCCTGTTGCCGGAGAGCATGGAACGCTGCATAGGAACGAAGCCGCATCTGTAGTAGATCCTGTAATTAGGGTCTTCTTCGAGATGTGATATTCCTTCAAAGAATTCGGTTAATCTCGCAATCGTCTGCTCTTCAGGCATGTCCTTGATTATCATCGCGAAATTATCGTTGTGGCATCTCGCGCTGGCATAAACAAAATCAGATTCGTTCATGGCCTTAACGACATTGCAAAGGACTTTGTTGCCAGCTATATGGCCGTAAACTTCATTGATTACCCTGAACTCTTTAATGTCGAAATGGACAAAGGCGTAATCCTTTATGCCGTAATCCATCGGCATCTCAAGGAACGGAACGAGATGATTCCAGGTGTAGTGATTGGTAACGTGATCTATGTATGCCTTAGTGAAAAGATCCTTCTTTTCGAAGCATCCGTAATCGTCTTTTATGATGTCGATTGCGCGGTCTTCATCGACTCTCATGTCGCAGAGGATCCTAAGCTTTTTGCCGCTTAAGAACATGCTTATAACGTCTGGATCTTCCTTGACCGACAGGTCGCTGCAGGCTCTGTGCGCATCGTCGTCATCCCTGATCTTGCTGAAGATCTCGTGTATGGAACAGATATCGATCTCGACATCGTTATCGATCTCTATCGAATAGAAAAATGCACCCTCCAGAACAGTTGACTTAAGGTCATCCGGATAAGCAACATTCTCATCATCTTCCCTGAATTCAATGCCGATAACGGCTTTGCCTAACGACTTAATGTAGTAGATTCCGGGATAGTCATAAGTGCCGAAAGAGTCAGCATAACGGCTGACTTTATCACAGATCTTACCATTGCGGAAATCAGCGGTCACAGCATCATCCGCATCCGTGTAATAAAGAATCCTTCTGGGTTTATATAGCTGGTTAAGTTTATTAATAAACATAACTGTTCCTTTCCCGCTGATTAACTAAATCAGGGTCCCGCTCCCGCGAGTAATTTTTGAATCAGATAGACGAAAATACCAAAGACATACAAAACTGCCTGCAACTCAGCAAGGATTATTCCTGTTATGGCAAATCCTTTGCCGCCCATATTCTTACGTCCTGCTTTAATAAGTCCGATAATCGAAAACGCCGTGCCTGCACGGTTAAATATCAGTGTGCAGCCGACAAGGATATTTATGACCGTCCAGTAAAACCATTCGCCAAAGGGTTCATAAAAACCGATAATGTTGTTGGACAGCAAAACAAATATGAGCACAATAAACCAGGGAGACAGGAACGCGGTAACAAAACCGGTCACTGAAGCTTTGCTGATCTTTTTCTTCGGTTTGCTCATAAGACAACTCCGTCTGAGATTAAATCAAAAAATTAACTGCCTGACTTCTTCATTATACACAGATAATAAAAACGGGGCATCCCACCTTTGAAGACGCCCCGTTCGTTTTTACTTGATTGAATTTGGAGATTAATACTCTTCTTCTCTTTCAGTATTATCGTAGATCTCCTTGCAAGCCTTGCAGTACTCGTATGTGATTACTCTCAAACGGTATGAAAGGTTCTTGAGGATCATGTCGATCTTCTCAGGGCAGGACTTGAAGAGGTCTTCGAGTCCTTCGGGATAGATGATCTCAACCTGTGTATCGTTGCTCTCTACAACTGCTGTAGCTGTACGTGCTTCCTGTGTGATGAGGCCCATCTCACCGAAGCATGCAACAGGCTTAACTTCTGAGAGTCTGATCTCGTTGTCTGCGCCGTAGTTGCTGTAGATGCAAACGCTTCCGGAGTGAACGATGTACATGCACTTACCGGGCTCACCCTGCTTGAAGATGATCGTGCCGTAAGGATATGTCTCACCTGCTGTACCCTTCCTGGATACTGCGTCAGCTGCTTCACGAAGAGCTTCAGCGCTGGGTTTCTCAAGTCTGAAGTTCTTAGCTGAGAGATAGATGGACTGCTTTGTCATTGAAGCGAAGAAGCTTGCATAATTGTTCTTTGAGTTCTCTTTACGAACGTTATCAAGAGCCTTCTTGATCTCGTTGTAATCGTCTGTCATTGCCTTAAGTCTGTTACCGAGAACTACGCAGATATCAAGGATCTTTCCCGGATTCTCTGTGATGTATTCGGTAAGCTCGCTTGCTGCGATCTCAACTACTCTTGAGTCCTCTTCAGCAACTACTGTGCTGCTGCGGGGATATGACTCGATAACTGCCATCTCACCGAAATATGTTCCGGGTTCGAGAATTGCGATCTGAACCTGATCTTCCTGACCGTAATTGTTGTAAACTCCTACCTTACCCTCTAAAAGCTGGAAGAATGTATTACCTTCATCTCCCTCTTTGATGATGATTTCGCCGCTGCTGATCGTTCTCTCCATACTGCTCATGTTGTTGCCCTTTCTCTTTCAAATAATGTAAAAAAATGTCTCAAATACACTTTAGTTTCTACACGTGATTGTATTTTCTAACACTCTTTTTGTCAATTATCAGATATTTATCAATTATATCATTGATATAAATTATTAAAGAGAGTTATAGGAAGCCTGCTCAATACAATTTGCTTTTGGAGCGTGATATAATCTCGATAGAATAAGGATGAGATGCCCAGAATAACTACACTTGAATAATACTCCGGCCGGGAACCGGCCAACTATAAACGTTGCTAAGGAGTTCATATATGAGTATAGACAGCAGAGATCAACGGGTTGATCAACTATTACGAGGCATATACCGTTTATGCGTTAATAAGGATGACTGCGCAGATTGTCCTTTCTATGTTACCAAGTGTGCATTTGAAGAACCCAAGCCCAGAACATGGTTCGATGAAGAGACCATTGAGATCCAGGCTGAGCCCACACCCGTTGAAGAGATTGAACAGCAGGAAACTCCTCTGATCGAAGCAATCGAGAATGCAATCGAAGAACCCGAAGAGCCTGAAGAAGTTGATGATTCCGACGGCACATGGCTCGTAAGCACAACAATGGGCAGCGTCTTTTCGAAGTATGTATATATCTGCTCCAAGTGCGGTTACAAAAAAGAATCAGTTCTCTCTTTAACACCGATGACCAAGTGTCCCGAGTGCGAAAAAAGGAAAGCGATGAGAGCGCAGATCTAATCAGGTTATAAACATCAGGGGTCGTCTCAAAATGAGATGACCCTTTTTTATGGATCTCCCAGGTTCTCGAAAAGTCGCAGCGGTGTGGTTTTTCGAGTTTAAAAAATCACACCAAAAGTCACACTACACTATGACAGTTACTGTGACTTTTTCGGGAATCTTCAAAAAAATCACACCAAAAGTCACACTGCACTGTGACGGTTACTGTGACTTTTTGAGAGACGAGGTGAACGACCGCGGCAAAAAGCCACGGCATTTTGAGAATTCGTCTGCATTATTCTTTAAATCCCAGGAACTCTTTAAGTCCTTCAAACTTCTCCATGTAGTCGCTTGTGAGTCCGAAGTGTCCTGAGAGAAGTTCTCCGTTGCTTTCCAGGAATTCTTCGAACGTGCCGCTCATCTGCTCGGGTGTGAAGAAGAATTCGCGTGAGCCACCTGTGCAGCGGTCGCCTGCCTGCACAAATGCAGAATAACCTCCGAGAACGTGCGATCTGAACTCAAACCGTTCAAGATACCATCCGTGCATCTGAACGCCGGTATGAGGCCTTACGTCAAATACATCCTTAACTTCATTCGCATTTGTTATGTATGACTCCTGGTCTTCCATGATCTCCTGGATAAAGAGTTCGCCGTCCCAGTCATCATCGTAACGTTTGGTCGTGCCGTCATCCCAGTCGTAGTACTTGATGAATTTCTTCTTTCCGTCGACGTCCTCAACCGTATAGCGGTAGTTCTTATGGAAAAGAGATTTCTTTGCCCACGGATACTTCTTTTTCAGTCTCTTTAAGGCCTCGTCAACATAAGCATCAGCGTCTGTTCCAAGCAGATAGTATTTCTTGAAGATCAGTACAGGTACATACATTTCTCTCTCGGTGATTCCGCCGTGAGCGGCAAGCCACTTAACCTTCTTGGTGTGAATGAGCGTGACATCGTCGATCGCAACGGCTACATAGTCGCCAAGCATATCCCTGAATTTGGGATGCTCTGTTCCGGTGCCGAAAAGCTTCTTTTCAAGAACTTCCTCCTTGGTCAGGAGATCAAACTTGCCTTTATAGATATCGTTGAAGAGCTTTTTGAATTCTCTTTTCCTGCCCTTCTTGATGAAGAAAGTTGCAACTCTGGGCTCAATTGCGGGCAGTCTTTCCATGCAGTCCATGAGCTCGGGATAGTCTTCAAGCTGTGACACCGTCGTATCGACATGGCCGTGATCTGCAGTAACGATGAGGAGCGTATCCTTCATGTCGCGCGTTAGTTCTTCGATCCTTACCTGGATATAATCGATGAACTCCCTGATCTTCGGATGTCCTTCGTTTGCACCGCCGTACTTGTGGATAATGTCGTCTGGAGAAGTCCAGTACGCATAGATAAACTTGCGGTCCGGCTGTTCGCAAAGCTCCTTTGTCTTATCGATGATCTCCTCGAATGTCTCGGCCTTCTCTTCGCCATAGGGTGAGACGCAGTAGTTCTTAACGCCTGCTTCCGTAAGCCTGTCGAAAATGCTCTTATACGGCGTGATCGTGCCGGCAACAAAATAGTCAGCTGCCTTCTTCTTTTTGCCCACGATAGTGTTTTTATATACGGTTACAACCTGGTCTAAGTCCTTGTAGTAAACGTCCCAGCCGAGCCATCCGTGTTCGCAGGGCTGAAGACCTGTCATGAGAGATGTCGTTGCTGCAACGGTTGCCGACGGGAATACTGAATTAACATTGCCGACGCTATGCGTTCTCATAAAACCCATACGTTCGGCATTCCAGCCCAGGATGCTACAGCCAAGACCGTCAAGAACCAACAAAACAACGTTCTTATAATCTTCTTTAAGATACTTATCCAGGAGCTTTGAAGAGCTGCCCGCAGGCTCAGCTCCGAAGTATTTCAGGATGGAATTAGGAAGATTTGCTACGCAGTTTTCGTAATCCGGTAAGACTGGATGATTCATGCCGCCCTCCGACAGATTATTTCATTGAATTCAAAAGGTTGATTACCTCTTTGTGGTCTCCCATGAACTGGAATGTGTTAAGGCCTGCTTTTTTCGCGCCTTCGATATTCTTTGCCCTGTCGTCAATGAACAGGCACTCATCAGCTTTAAGACCGTATTCTTCAAGGAATAACTTGTAGATCCTGACGTCCGGCTTGATCATGTGGTGGTCAGCCGATACAAATACGCCGTCGAAGAAATCCAGGGGCAGGAACTTCGGAAAGTATGTGTAGAACAGGTCACTTGCGTTGGATAAAACATAGACCTTATAGCCGTGGTCTTTCACATATCTGCAGAAATCTTCGGCGCCGTCCAGGGGATCCATGCAGATGTCCCATCTGTCGGCGCAGTTCTTGAGCGCTTCGTGGTATTTTTCGGGTACCCTGACCTTTACGAGATCGAATCTGTCCTTGTCTTTGATGTCGCCGCTGTCGGCCATCTCCCACTCCGGACCTTCGAAAAGCTCTCTTCTTATGATGTCCTTCTCCTCTTCTGAAGAGCAGAACTGGTCCATAACAAATTCCGGGTTGTAATCCAGAAGGACATTTCCCATGTCGAGTACTACGTTTTTGATCATAATTCCATTTATCCCCTTAATTAATCTGTTTTTAGAATTATACCAATCGGAAATGCCTGTTTTGAGGCAAAAGAAAAAGACCCGGATACTTTCCGGGTCCATGAGATAACTCTAATTACGAATTAATAGGTAATTACGTTGTCCTTAAGCTGTTCAAAAGCTCTCTTAGCTGCAGCCTTTGCATTGGGATCCGGATCGGCAAATGCGAGTTTTCTTAAGTATTCTTCGCAGTTCTTTGCGTGGATCTCTGCAGCTGAGTTTGCTGCTGTAGCTCTTACAAAAGGTGAAGGGTCACGCAAAAGCTCGATAAGGCCCATTCCTGACTCATATGTGGGAATCATGCCCAGAGCCATGGCTGCTGCCATTCTGATGTCGTCGTTGTCGTTGTCGATGTACTTGAGCACTGCTGCGATTTTCTGCTTTGAACCTAATTTAAGTATCTTATCTCTAAGAGCGTCGATGTTAGCCATATGTGTTAGCTTCCTCACTTCACAGATTGCTTTATCATTATATGCAAACTATTTTGGTCTGACCACAGGTTAACAACGATTTTTTATCAATTTTCCATGATATTTTTCCAAGGGCAAAATCGCACTATTCGTAATCTCGAAAATCGGGCAGAATCCTGGTGTAACAGTGTTAAACGCATTGTTTTCAATGCTTTCACTCTGTTTTCCTACTTTTTGCCTTCGACTTGTCAGATGTTGCTAATTTTACAGATTTTGCGGAAGTTGACGGTTTTTTCGCCTTCCCGGAAACCGTTTTATTGTCATTTTCGGGCTCAAATGATTTTTGTTCTGAAGCTTCTTTTTCTTTCAGCTGCTCTTCCTTCCTGATCTTCTTGAGGTCATTGTCATCCATGAACCTGGGAGCGGTCGAATAGACGACTTTCTGCCTCTTTGAGAACAGAAGTTCCTGGACTTTTGAAGTGAGTTTCTGCTCGCCGACACCAAGCAGGACGGACAAAATGATGACTCCCAATGCATAAGCCAGAAGGTTCGGATAAACGCCGCCCAGATAGAACGGTGATTCTTCAACGTTATATGACAGGAAGCGCAGCAACGTAAGCGCCATGAGGTTCATGAGGTAAGTGTGAAGTGAGTATTTACCGAAGAATCTGCTTACACGGTTGCTTACGTAGTACTTCATAAGGAACATGAATACCGTGAACGGGAAAATGAACATCAGAGGGATCTGGCAGAAGTATGTCACGATCTTCTTGTCGATCTCAGGGCCTCTCATGTTGAATTCCGTCCAGTAACCGAAGCGTGTCTGACCGTAAGCGTTAAGGCCATATGCAGCCGCGGTGATGAGGATCAGGATAAAGAACTTTCTTGCGTAATTGTTCTTGAAGAACGGAACGATCTTGTTTTCGTAGGTCGCGAAAATAAGTCCTGCAAGGAATGCCGGAGCAGAATTGACCCACCATTCGCCCTGGAACCAGAAGATCTTCTCGTCCATCCACCACTTAAATGACGTTTCCCAGAAATTATCGTCCATCCACCAGTTGGCAGGGCCCGCCCACCATGCCATGTGGCCGTTGATGCAGGCTCCGATTCCCATTAAGACCGTGAAGACGCCAATGATGACAAAGCATGCCTTGCGGTTCTTTACGAATCTGAAACTTAAGAAGAATACGATATAAAGGAGCGAGAGGACGATCGGAAACCACGCATATGTGTTCATCATGGTGATGCCCAGAAGGTTTGTGACCCACTGTGCCTTTTCGAGAGGGATCTTAACGAGGAACATGAAAAGGCCGTACAAAATGGCGTCGACGTAGAAAGGAACTACGATGGACTTAACGACTCTCTTCCTGATAAAGCCGTGCAGATAATCCTTCTTACTGTCAAAGCTCCTGATGAGGCCGTAACCTGAGCAGAAGAAGAAAACTGCTACGAAATAAGCGCCTGCGTTAACGAAGGGAGACAGCACGCCGGATTCCTGGAATGCATACTCCTGTGAAATATGGTGAAGGATTACGCCCATGGCAGCAAAACCGCGGACGGACTTCATAACTTCAAGGCTTGTGAAATCGTCGTTGAACTGGTTCTTCTTGCCGAATTTGTTCTTCGCGCCGACAACAATGACGCATACAAACAGGAAGCATACGATACGGTCTATAACTCGCCAAACAGTAAAATCACCCATCGCTTACTCACCTGCTCATGTCTGCCCGAGAATCTTAGCTTCTCTTTTTTGCTGTCTGACGATTCTCTTGAGCTTGGCCTCATCCTTGTCCCTTATCAATATAAAATATACGATACCGGCAATGATGAGATAGATGCCGAGCTGGATGACGCTTGCGGCAGCAGCTCTGTCGTAAGCATAAGAACCCATGAAGGCCTGGTTCTCAAGATACATCATCAGCGTAAGATTCTTTCTTAACGAATCGAAAGAACCGAATGCTCTCGGTACATCGGCCATGCCGAGACCTTCGATGATGGAAACAATCGTGATGAAAAAGAGCATCGGCTTCATGCAGGGAAGCGTAATGCGGAAGAATGTCTGGACCCTGTTTGCGCCGTCCATTTCCGCTGCTTCAAAGATCTCAACCGGAATGCCCGTAATGCCTGCAATGGCATAGATAAACGTGATGCCGAACTGCAGGAAAACAGTAACGATGATTATGAAAAACTGGACTGAAGTAAAGAACTCAAAATCTTCAGGCTCAAGACCGAAGCCGTTGATCATGGAAGCCGCGATGGTCATGCCTACAGCTGTTCCGAAGAAAGCGATCATGTAGTTCAAAAGGACTGTGCCCCAAGCCGAACCTGCTACGAGCTTAGGGAAAAAGAATGCTGTCTTAAAGATGCCTCTTCCCTTGATCTGAAGCCTTCTGTCGGTAATGACGGCAGCAAGCCAGAAAGCAAGGATCCACTGCGGAATAAGTTCGCCGAGGAAGAAGAGAAATGTATTCTTTAACGCATCGTGAAATGACTTTGCTTTGAATATCTCTATGAAATTTTTAAACAGCGGCTCGCCGATCGTAGGAAGGAATTCCGGATTGGTATTGCCCGCATGCTTGAGATAACAGAATGAATAGTAAATGGTGCTCGCCAAAGGCCAGAAATGAAAAACCATGAATAGCACAAAGAAAGGGAGAACAAAAATATATCCCCACTTAGAGTAGCGCTTCTCAAGCTGAACCTTTTTTTCCATATAGCCCCATTACCCACGGATGCTTGCCGCACCCGTACCAAAATACAACGCTATTATATCTTTTAAGAGGGCTTCTTAACAATATCAAATTTACATTGATAGGTAATGTCTGGTGTGTTACTCTAAACATACTAAAAACGTGCCTATTATTTGGGGATAACAGGTATGGGGGTGAATTGGTACGAGCGATGCAGACATGACCCGTTCTGAGGTCAGAAAAAAAGATAACATCCTTAGAGCCGTTACTTATATTATTTCCATCGCATTGGGATTGTTTATTCTTATCCCCTTTATCAGCATGCTCATGGGTAAATTCGGCGACCCTTACATCGATGAGCAAGTCCAGGATATTATCGCCCACGACATCCTAAAATACTGGAAACAGTTTATTGTCGTCTTCAATTCAGGTGAGCTCACAAACTTCATGAATTCACTTATCGTATCCGTTTTGAGCACGGTATTCTGCATGTATGTTTCTGCCATGACCGCATACGGCATCACGGCTTACGAATGGAAATTAAGAGAAGCATTCGACAAGATGATCCTCATTATCGTAATGATCCCCGGCACGATATCAACAATCGGTTTTTACCAGCTGATCTACAAGTTCCATCTTATCAACCTGCTCTCAATGCTCATCCTTCCTGCAATCGCATCACCTCTTACGGTCCTGTTCATGAGATTGTATCTGAAAGCCACATTCTCAAAGGCTCTCGTGGAATCAGCAAGACTTGATGGCGCAGGCGAGTTCAGAATCTTCAACCAGATTATCCTCCCTCTCTTAAAGCCCGCTATCGCAACACAGGCTATCTTCTGCTTCGTAACAAGCTGGCACAACACGCTTATTCCCAGCATCATTCTCATCGAAGAAAAGAAGAGAACGCTCCCTGTATCAAACAACGCGATAGGCACGGAACTACTGCTGTTCCTCCCTCCTATCCTCGTGTATGCTTTCCTCTCAAAGCACATCGTAGAAGGCATTGCACTAGGCGGCGTCAAATCGTAAAAACAGATAAAACAAGAAAAAATCACGAAGTGGAACGGACGGTTCATCCTACCTTTCCACTTCGTTTTTTATTAGAAGTTAACAGAGAGTGAACTAATTTTCCCTGAGGTGAATATTCAATTAACAATGGCCTTTCCGCATAGAAATGACATCCTGACACGGTTAAAATTTAAGAGTGTATAGAATCGGTTTTTATGTTTGTAAATGACATCCGTGAACGAAAGGAGACGTTGTGGATTTTCAGGTTTTAGTAGACTCATTATTCACACCGACTTGTGTCGTATCCGTCGAAAAGAAAGAGAACGGCGGCTGTGGCGAAATGCGTATAGCAGCGGCCAACAAAAAGTATGCCGACATGATCGGCATGCGCGTTAAACCGGGAACTGACGGAGAAACGCTTTCGTTTGTCCCGGGCAAATTGTACACTGAATACTTCCCTCAGAACTCAAGCTTTGAGGATGTGTGTTTTCGCGCTGCGATACTCAAAAAAGAAGTTCACACATATGCGCTTATTCCAAACATCAACATATGGTTTGACATCTATGTCATGCCTCTCGTTTACGAAGACGAAAAGTGTTCATACTGCACATACTCCGCAGCGGTCACCCAGAATGCAGACGCACTCGTAGATACTTTCAATACTTCACAGACTGCAAACGACGTATTGAAGACATGCATCCAGCTCCATAAGGCAAACAATCTCAAGGAAGCAATGGAGTGCGTGATCAAAGAGATCCGCTTGATATGTAAAGCAAAAGGCTGCACGGTCCTTTTGCTCAATAACGAAGACGAAGAATACTCAATCCTTGCATCCGACTTCGTTCCCGACAGCTCCATCAAGCGCGTAACTGAATTTGAAGGATACTACAATATTGCAAATTCATGGAAAGAAATGCTCGGTGATGAAGGCGACTGCATAATCGTAAGAAACAAGGAAGAGATGGACTACATCGGAACAGTCAACGCTCCCTGGCATAAAACTCTTGTGGAAGCTGGCGTTACAAGTGTCGTACTGTTCCCTCTCCGTCAGGGCAATGAACTGCTCGGATATATCTGGACCGTAAACTTCGACACGGAGAACACGATGCGCATCAAGGAGACGCTCCAGCTTACGACGTTCTTCCTCTCCTCACACATCGCGCGTTATAAGGTGCTCCAGCGCCTGAAGCACATGAGTTATTCGGATGCTTTAACAGGCCTTCCCAACAGATTCGCATTCACGGAATATATTTCCGATCTTATCAAGCGCAGGAAAAAGTTTGCCGCAGTATCGATCGACGTGAATAACTTTAAGAGCATAAACGACACACTCGGATTTGCGGCAGGCAACAAAGTGCTTATCGAAATTGCTTCACGCTGGAAAGATGCCGCCGGTGACGAAAAGACCGGCCCTGAAAAATATCTCACCAGGATCGGCGGAGATGAATTCTTCCTCGTAGTCAGCGACTACAAAACTGAAGATGAATTAAGAAGCGTTATCGGCCGTTATGTCGATGCGCTGACTGATTATCTCACGATAGACGGCTGCGACATCTATGTGACCGCAAGCTTCGGTTATGCCGAATTCCCGAAAGACGCAAAGACTGCAGATGCAATCGTATCGGATGCGAACGCGGCCATGAATGAGATCAAGAAAGCAAACAGCAGCGAGCATGTATTAAGATTCACTCCTGAGCTTTCAAGAGACGAGCATATTCTTGAGATCGAGAGACTGATAAGGACCGCTCTCGAAAACGATACAATCTACTTCAATCTCCAGCCGCAGTTTGACATGGAGCATAATCTTAGAGGCTTTGAAGCGCTTGCAAGAATGAAAGATGATCTCGGCAACATTATAAGTCCTGCTGAATTCATTCCCGTCGCCGAAAAGGTCGGCCTTATCGACAGAGTTGATACCATGGTATTCAGAAAGGCCGCAATGTTCTTTGGTAAGATGCTTAAGAAGTCTGGTGCCGATCTTACTCTCAGTATCAATGCTTCCGTGCGCCACCTGATGAAGAGCGATTTCGTTGACGAGATCCAGACACTGCTTGATGACAGCGGCATTCCGGCAGACCGCCTAGAGATAGAGATCACGGAATCCATCATGATCGAATCTTTCGACAAGGCCCTCGCCTGCATCGATGAATTAAAGAGCATGGGCATCCAGATCGCGATCGACGATTTCGGTACGGGTTATTCTTCACTCAGTTACCTGCATAAATTCCCTGCAAATCTTCTTAAGATCGACAAGTCATTCATCGACAAGATGAACACGAGCGAATCTTCAAGACAGTATGTAGCTGCGATCATATCGATCGGCCACGTAATGGGATTTGACGTTATTTCCGAAGGTGTCGAAGATCAGGACCAGCTTGTGACCTTAAAGAGCATCGGCTGCGATTTCATTCAGGGATTCATCTGGGGACGTCCGTTATCTGATGAAGACGCGCAAAAACTTGTGGAAGAAAAAGTTATCTAAAATCAGAAACCGATCTTCTTCATTTCCTTAACAAGATTTGCCGCATACGTCTCCGTGCCCAAAGCATTCGGATGGAGATTATCAAGGTAATATTCTTCAAGATGCGGAACGAGATCCAATCCGTCGATTATCTTAATGTTCGGATACGCGGATGCGACCTTCTTTATGTTTTCGCAGAAGCTGTAGAAAACCGGCAGTTCGTCGATGTGGTCCCCTCTCCAGATCGGAGTGATGCAGAGGATTGGAATCTCAGTTCCGTAAATTCCAGTGAGCACATCGTAGTATTCCTTAACAACATTCATGTCGTTGTCGCCGTACTGGTTGGTGCCCTGTGCGACAATGATCTTATCCGGAGTGTAGCCTGGCATCTTCATGAGAGATTTGCTGTCGTAGACATAACCTCCGATACCCTGGTTGATGATGTCGTAATCAAGATATCTGTTTGCGATGCTTACATAAGATTCTGATGAGCGGAGCGATCCGTAACCCTGCGTAATAGAATCTCCAAGCCAGAGAATTTTGGTGCCCTTTACGGGTGCCTGATATTCCGAATCGATCGAAAAGTTTTTCACGAGAATTGTCGCATCTACAGCAAGGTAGATAACGACTTTGTGCGTTCCTTCAGGAAGAGAAAACTTCAGCGTTCCCTCTTCGCCCATGTCCTTGATGTAGAATATCTGATGGCAAAGTCCGTCAACATAAAGATCAACGGAATCTTCAGAACACTTCCAGATGATCTTATAATCGAATGATATTTCAGATGCGTCAGTCGTGAATTCGAATGTCTTTGCCGTAGATGCATCGCACCTTTCAGCCCACATCTCCATCGCGGAATCGAAATATTCCATCTGCGGTTTTGAGTACTGGTTTGCCTTCAGGTAGCCGTCGCGCTCTTCGAATTCATATGCGCCGAAATATATCTTCTTAAGTTCTTCGTTTGTAAGTATCATAGAAAACCTGCCGTTGTTAATCGTTCTTGTGAGCCTCACGCTTCATGTCGTACATGGCTTCATCTGCCATACGGAAGTATTCTTCGTTCTCTAACGTGTTCTCCGGATCAATAATAACATAGCCGACGCTCACACTGAGTCTGAACGGCGTATTAAGTTCTTCGGATACCTGTCTGGACTTGCCGATAATCTCTTCCTTGATTGCTTCAACGCCACCGGACACACCGTAATCTCCGATGATTACATACTCGTCACCGCCATATCTTACAGCTTTCCAGCTGACGGGAATTGTGTTCTTGATCACGTTTGCGACTGTCTTGATCGCCATGTCACCGTTGAGGTGTCCGTGCACGTCATTAATCTCTTTCATCTTGTTGATGTCGGCAACCATGATGATGGATTTTGTTTTCGAGCGCCTGAGCTCATCAAGATAAGGGATCACGATCTTCTCGTAACCCATTCGGTTATAAAGACCCGTAAGCTCATCTCTTACAGAAATATCGGCAAGGACCCTGTTCAGGTTCTCAAGCTTGATGTTCTGACGCGCCCTCGCAAGACCTGCAGACACATGTCTTGTAAGTGAGTTGAGATAGAAGTCCTTTATTATCTTGTGATTGTTTTTGGTCACGAAATATCCGAAGTTCTCTGCTCCGATGTGAAGGGCCACGAACACATACACGGATGGCTTGTCCTGATCCTCATTGCAATCCGGAACGAGGTCGCACGCAGTTATCGTCTGAACAGGCACGGTGGCACCATTCTTCATGCCGCATAAAACACAGATCTCATCGCTGTAACCTTCTGTCCTGCAGTCGACATCAAGCTTCATTGAATCGATATAGTCCTGGTCGATGCAGACATAGAAATCATCACCCTCATATGGATGGTTCTTTTCCCAGAGTTTTGAATATGCCTCATGAATGTTTTCAAGTGATTTGACGTGAGCCGCACAGTCGTCGATCTCTACGAGATGCCAGTCGAAAATAGTTCTTTCAACAGGAATAAGGAACGCCCTTCTCTTTGACTCCTGCTGGAGCTTTTTGCCTTCATCACCCATTGAACATCCGCAGCTCTCACCGGGATCGAACTTTGAATCGTAAACCTTATCTCCGAAATCCGGCGCGCCGTTCATAAGGCCTGCCAGACTGTCCATCGCCTGATAACTTCTCTCATCCCATCCGCGGTCAACGGAAGTCAGCATGGGCGAATAGTAATTACCGCTCATGAGGTTGTCGTAGCCCGTTACCTTTACATCCTGCGGGACGCTGTAACCGGCCTTTTCGAGAACAACGCATGTGGCAAGTGCCATATTATCGTTTGCGCACATGAACACGTCAGGAAGTTTATCCATCTTCTCAACAACTGCAGGAAGCTGGTCTTCAACGATCGCATAACTCCAATAACCTATGAACTTTCTTTCGGGATTGAAAGTGATTCCGTGTTCCTTTAGTGTCTCAACGAGAACTTCGTATCTTACGATGCTGTCTTCGTTGTCTTCAGGACCGCCGATCCAGAACACGTCCTTTACGTCGTGAACGGTGATCATGTGCTCAACGAGTTCTTTCATGCCGTTCTTGTTCTCGGTCCTGATGCAGTTGATGCCTTCGAGTTCATACTCAAGACATACGGCAGGAACTTTTGCCTCAAGGATACGCTTGCGCAATATCTCATTCTCGCCTGCATTGTTTAACGTGTTGCCCAAAAGAAGGACACCGTCAAAACGTGAAAGATCAGGGAGATTCAGGATGTTGAGCTCACCTATAAGTTCTTCTTCGGATTTGTCATAGGATGTGTAATCCAGAAAGATATACACATCGATATTATCTTCAGCTGCGCGTCTCCTGATTCCTTCCAGGGCGAAATCTAGATAATCGTCATTCCAGCCGTTTGTAAATACAGCTATCTTCTTTTTCATGTCATCCTCCGCAGCTAAATTCATGCAAAAAAAAATACCAACCGGGTTTTCCGGATAATCTTATTATCCCACCTGATTGGTATATTTATTTTGCTATTCTGTTAATCATCAGAAAACAGTTGTGTCTTCTTTGTTCCACCTGTCGGATTTGATGGCCTTCATGAGGCTGCTTGCGTATTTGTAATGGGATCCGCCGTACTTGCGGTAGCATGCCCATGTGAGGTCTTCTACAAGAATATTCATGTCGCGGCGGTAATGAGTCTCGCTGATACCGTTGAAAAGGACGTTGCAACGCGCGTTTCCGTCAGCTGTCGGGCAGATATAATCACAGGGAACGTAGCCTTCTGCTGAAAGACCGCAGTTGCCTTTAACTATGTGGCAGTCAGCACCTTCAAGGCTCTTATACATCTCGGTCACGACCTTTTCGAGATCGTCCAAAGACGGCATGTCCAAAGGTGTCGGCTCCTGATAAGGCTCGTTAAACGGAATCAATTGTTCCAAACGGTTGAATAGATCCCTGCTCATTACGAAAGCAGTTTTCTCGACTTCTTTGATCTCACTCCATGAATCCTTGACTACTTCTTTTACGGCATCCGTGCGATTCTCATTGTTCATGATTGCATCTCCTGATCAGTAAAAAGGGCCTTATTTCTCTTCGTATTCAACGTGTTCGATATTATCCTCGACATATATTATATCGGCCTCTTCATAGACATTCCACTCGTCTTCGTCGTAGTTAACGACGGAATAAATCGGGACATAGTATTCGCCGCCTTCGTAGAACATCAGAAGCTCGTAATCGTAGTCGTCGTAATCACCGCCGGCAGGAACTTTTCTCCATCCGTAGTCTTCGAAAACACCAGGGAACTTTTCCATCACAAGTTCTGCTGCTTCTTCAGCAGTCGCCATCTTAACTTCAGTATCAACATCACGGAAACTGCCGCTGTTAAACATCGTCGCGTGAAGCATGAGGCAGAATCTGCCGGGCTTCTTATCACATTCGGGATATTCCTTCTCGACCGAAGCTATCAAAACTTGCGCATTCTTCTTCGGATCTTTCGAAAAGCGCGAGCATGAACACAGCGCGAAAATCATAACAACGGTCATAAGCAGTGCGGCAAGATGTTTTGTATTCATGGCAAACTCCGTCTTATGTTTCCAAATGTTTTAACCCACGAAATCCATTATAGCAAATAAGGCGATGTCAAAATATAAAGAGACCCGTCAGACGGTTGAACAGATAAAACACATGATTATATATGTGACACTTCTTTTATAAAATGTTATTCTAAATTTGTTTTTATAATTGAGGAACTGATAATAAGGAGAGCAACCGTGATATTTTCATTAGCATTGATTCCCGTAGTAGGTCTTCTTTTGATGATCTATTTCTGTGATAAAAAAGAGAAAGAACCGTTTGGTTTTCTTATTGCCATATTCTTCGCCGGCGTCGGATCCGTTATCCCGGCATTCATTCTTGAGGAACTGGGCGGCAAGGTGATCGGCACAGACTCTTTGGTCGAGAGCATCCTTCACGCGATGATAGTCGTAGGACCTGCCGAAGAGCTCAGTAAATTCCTGGTCCTCTTCCTCATCACATGGAAGAGCAAGAATTTCAATTACAGCTACGATGCCATTGTTTACGCAGTCTTCGCTTCACTCGGATTCGCTGCCATCGAGAATATCGGCTACACGGTCGTTTTCGGTGCAGGAACAGCGCTTCTCCGTATGTTTACTTCAATCCCCGGTCACGCCTGCTTCGGCGTCTACATGGGTTTCTTCTACAGCAAGGCCAAGTACGCCAAGCTCACGAAAAAGAACGGCAAGTTTGCTCTCCATCTGATCCTCACGATGCTGGTCCCCATCCTTGCCCATGGTGTCTATGACGCGATCCTTATGGGCGGCAACTCATCCGATGAGATCACTCTTGTCGGCTTGACCCTCGTTTTGTGGCTCCTCTTCATGGCAGGAATGTTCGCATCTTCAATCGTTCTTATCGTTAAGTCTTCGAAAAGAGATTTCTGCATCGTCGAAGTTCCCGACAAGAAAGAACAGACAATTTACATTCCCAACGCTGTCGGTGTCTGGACATGCACATGCGGTTCAGTCAATTACCTCAACTTCTGCGGCAAGTGCGGAAGACAGCGCCAGGTCGTCAGCTCATGGACATGCCCCAACTGCTGGACACTCTCGGCTTATAATTTCTGCGGCAAATGCGGATGCCCCAAGCCCGTCGATCCCGGAATGGGTATGGGCCAGCAGCCTTACGCCCAGTCCTTTGCCCAGGCTTACGGCCAGCAGCCATATAATCCACAGCAGCCGTACAATCCTTACCTTTGATTTCAATTAGGAGTGCGTGTAGAAACATGCGGTTAATCCGTCGGTTTCTACACGTTTTCGCTTTTTCTGTGTAGAAACATGTATTCGAAAACCTGATTTCTACAGACTTTTCGAGTTTTTCTGTAGAAAATGCATTGTCTAGAACTGTTTTCTACAATTCAGAAATCTCACCCAAGAAAAAAGGCTGCCTCATCTGAGACAGCCTCTTTCTTTATCATGTGAAAGGAGTTTTATAGGCTTGTTACCTGGTTGCGGCCATTGTGCTTTGACTTGTACATGGCCTTGTCGAGTCTGTCGAACGCGCCGTCGAAAGTATCATCAGCCTTAAGTTCCGTTACGCCGATCGAACATGTGATGTGGCCGATCTGAGGGAACTCGTATGCTTCGACATCTTTTCTGAGCTTCTCTGCAAGTTCGAAAACTTTCTCACCGTCAATTCCGAGGCAGACAACTACGAATTCCTCACCGCCCCAGCGTCCTGCAAGCGAATTATTTGCAGCTGCCATATCCTTTAAGATGTCAGCGAAAAGCTTCAGTGTTGTATCACCGACGGAGTGGCCGTATGTATCGTTTACTTTCTTGAAGAAGTCGAGGTCTACCATCATGACGGATGCAGACTCGTTATTCTTCTGGACACCTACCAGTGCGTTGTGCATCTGCGTCTCGATCTCGCCGTGATTATAGACTGTCGTGAGCGGATCCTTGATTGCAAGCTCTTCATACTTCTTAAGAGCAATGAGTGTCTCCTGAGAATTTTCATCGATATCCTGGACCATGAAGACGAATCTGTAATCGTCTTCAACAAATGTCTGTGCGCGGCTGAATGTAAGCTTTACCCAGATGAACTTGCCTTCGAGATTACGCATCATGACGTCATAAGAAGCGGTCTTGCCCGGAGCGAAGTTCTTCTTGAGATACTCGGGATCCGTACGGCGGAGGAACTGCTCCTGATCTTCCGGCATGAACATGTTAACGATCATCATTCTCCAATCGGAATACTTGAGCTGTGAATTAACAACGTTGTCGGAAATCTCCGTGATATTAATGCTGCTCGTCGTATCCTGTGCGAGGTCTATATACATTGAGAAGAGATAAGAATTCTGGATGGTGCTGATTTTCTTTGTTGTCTGGACTTCCTGAACAACTTCTTCCTCATTAAGTTCGTCGAGAAGGAAGAGATACTGTTCGTTGTTTTCGATGGGATAAACCGTCATCTGGGCGATGCTGGGCTGCTCGCTGTCTTCAAGATGGATCTTGATGCGGCGGGAATACTTACCAGTGAACTTACCCGTGCTGTCAATGAACACATGATAGTCTTCGGTAACCTTGCCGTTTGTCTCATCAATATGGAACCAGAGTTTTACGATAAGGTCGTGATACGTTCCGGTCTCTTCGACGTACTTTTCGAAAATTCCGTTGCGCTTTAATGCCCTGAATGAATCAGTCTTTAAATCGACTATGATAACTGAATCAACGTTATCCAGGATCATTGCCGGGATGTCATTAATGTTGTACTCCTTTAATTCTTTAGCTGCCATACAGATCACTCCTATAGAATCTTAAAAACTTTCTCGACGAAATACAGCCGTAAAGCTGCTTACAAAAAAATTATATAACCCGAAAAATAAGCATGAATTACGAAAATGAAAACAAAATCAGACCCGAATGTAACAAATTTTTTTAATTGTTTAGTGAATGTGGCATCAATTTGTTCGGCAAATATACAGCACTGCCGAACAAAAGCCAGTAAAAACCGGCCCTCAATCAACGAAATGTACGGCAAATGTACGGCACTGCCGTACAACTGCAGTGAAAAACTGATGTTTTGAAGCCGAAAATCACTGCAAATGTCCGGCATAGCCGTACATTTGCTAGACAGAATCTGTAAAAAAGAAGCTGCCCCGTTTGTTGAGGCAGCCTCTTATCATCTAAAACGTTTGTATATTACTTGTTGTTATCCACACTGTAACCGCAGTCCTGACACGAGCAGATGTTTTCAACTCTGTTATATTGTATCGCCGTGGAGTGGCAGACAGGACATACGTTGAAAGGCTTATCGGTTCGGCTTGCATTCACCGGATCAGAAGGAAGATTGGAGCCAATGTTTTCGAGAACAGGATTTATTATCGGCATCTTTCCCTTGCCCGGGACTACCGGAGACCTGAATGCTCCGCCATTAACGTTATCAAGCTGGTCAAGATTAAGTTCGTTATTATCTAATACTTTCATGGCATTGTCCTCCTGTTTTTATAAGGCCATTATAAAGTGCCGATGACAACAGTGAATTACCATGAGTTTAACTGTCTGTAAACTTTATCCTTCAGCGAAAACGGAATAACCTGATAAAGTTTCGCTTATTTAAAAAGCACCGTTATGCACGGATCGCCGGGCATTGAAACCTCTTCCTGAAGTTCGGGAGGAAGTTTGTCTAATCCGAGGCGGTTCATGAGTTCAGGGTCTGTCACGTCGATCCAATCTTCGCCGATCTGGATGAAGGATCTGCCGGGCTGGGATTTAGCTTCATAGTGACCGGGAATCTTCTGGTAGACCGTAAAAGCGTTATAGTCATCAGTTGCCTGTCCTTCAAAGAAGGCCGAACCTGCTGTCTTTACTACTACGGTGAACTTGTTTACTGAGACGGGCTTTTCGAATTCGACCGTGTGATAACCCGTGTATTCGAAAGTACCGCTCGCAGAAGCAAGGACCTTGCCGAATTCACCCTGACGGATCTCGATGGTATAAGACTGGCCGGGAACTGTCGTCCAGAAACCAACAGCGCCTACAGTGCCTTTGTGATCATAAACGGTAGCTGCTGCAACGTCATCGCTTGCCAGCACTTCATCAAGAGTTATGGAGTCCACAGCTTTGCCGCTGAGCACCTTTTCGATCAGGTCTGCTGAATAAACGCTTGCGTATACATTACGGCCGAAAGATATTGCAGAAGAATATTCGCCCGTTATGCTGCAGCTGTAGATATTCGGAATGGGCATGTCATAAGATACCCAGTAGTATCCGCAGTTGCCCCAGAATACACCGAAAGAATTCTGTACAAGCCACGCGCCGTTCCTTGATGCAGGTGTCTTAAAACAGTCTGCCGGGAAGTCGTCATCCCATCCGACGACCAGCGCAATGTGATCGGGATCCACATCGTTATTCTGATAATTCTGGGTGTAGTATCCGTTGACATATTTGCAGTCTTTTTTGTAACTGACACAAATGCATACGCCGCCATTCTCGCGGACTGCATCCTTTATGCCTTCTTCAGTGATCTTGTCGAAGTCCAGATAATCAGTGTTATAACTTCCGTAGATATTAGTTTCTTCAATAACATATCCGTTCAGAGGATCAGCGCAGAGCGCACCCGTTACCTGAAACGCGTCACCTCCGAGGTCTGTCTCCAACCCGGATGAGATATAGTATTTCTCGTCAGGGTATTGCGGCTCGCCGTCTTCAGAAGTCTCAGTAACTCCGTAAATACGGTAGATGATGTCATCGGGATTGAGATCCGGCAGTTCGCCATGCTCTTTCATATATTCAGTCTGCATCGAACTTACTGCCGAATAACAGTAGCAGCCACCCATTCCCTGTGATCTTACCGGAACTGCCCAGCCTTCAGATATAGAGCAGTAGCTCGTTTCCGGATTCTGGAAAGGAACGAAATATTCTTTATCTCCCGCTCCGAAAAGTTCATCCGTCGATATAAAGGGAGCCTCAGTTACTTCAGGCGTTCCCGTAGCTCCGGTGCTGGCAGGGTCTTCGTTAGAATTACATCCCGTGACGCCGAACACCGTGAGCGTATTTGCCAGCACAAGCGCGCAGGCAATCTTCTTATACATTGAATTGTTTTTCATACTATTGTCCCCTCGAAAATACTGCAGATTATTTTTTACAGTTCCTTCATCTGCTCGTATGTAATGCCGTACTTCTCGGCGATATTTCTTGCGTAAGAACTCGTATCAGGCTCACTTCTCTTAACCCTGAACGTGCTGTGGTTATCCTTCATCTCCATAACGATGCTGACGATACTGCCCTGGCCGTCCCACTTGTTCATCTCAGGAATGGCGGATGCAAGTTCATGGATATGAGTATTAAAGATAACGTAAGAACCCTTCTCCTTAAGGATATGGATCAGGTCTTTTGCAAGGTACAAAGCATCAGCAGAAGATGTCGTTGAGAATGACTCGTTAAAGAGCAAAAGCGTATTGTCGTCAGCTTCTTTAACCATCTCCTTGATTCTCACAGCTTCCTCACCGAGACGTCCGTAATTAATCGTGAGATTCTCATCGATCGGGAAGTGTGTAAGGATCTTTCCAAAAGGCAGGCCCTTGAATGAATCAGCGGTAACAAACATGCCCAGAGATGCCATTACCGATATGAGTCCCAATCCCTGCTCAAGGATCGTCTTACCGCCGCGGTTAGGACCTGTCAGGATGAAGATCCTCTCATCGTCTGTGAATGAGAAATCGTTCTTAACTATCTCTTTCTCGCCTGCGATCGCAAGACGGATATTGTAAAGGCCTTTTACTTCAGGCGCGCTGCCCGAAACGATCTCAGGGAATGTCGTGGCATAACCTGCAGACTCCAGACGCTTACCCAGGTTGGCAACGCTTAAGTAGAAAACGAGACCGTAATAGAGGTTCGTAAGGATTCTTAAATCGTACTTGGAATGCTTTCTGATAAGATGTCTGATTTCGCCGTAATGCTTCCAGAGGTGCTTTTTCATGTGAGGCGTCATGGCGATCAGGAGCGGATCCTGGTACTTATAGTCGTTAAAAGGATTCCTGATCTTTGAACCTACAGCAATGTCCATGATGGTATAAGTCGATCTCGGTTTATAGTCGACAAACTCGATAGCAGAAACGCTCTCAATGTCCATGTCAGCCGTGAATGTAACGCCGACCACGGCACCCTTTGCAGTAGAAAGATCGTCGTGGATCTTCTGGATATCAGGCTTAACTGACTTGAATTCCTCGTCCTCGCTGATGACCTTAAGCTGGTCTCTTAAGCCGGTGAGGCCTTCTGATTTAATGTCACTTCCGCATAAAGCCGTGTAAAGCTTTTCGACGACTTCGACCCAGACTTTAAGCTCTCTTAATTCTTCAAGGAGAGATGCCAGAGAGTTGTCCCTGTCGTGCAGTCTCTTCTGGCCGCTTCCGTAGTATCTTAAAACCTTGATCGAACTGATGGATTCCTTTATGGCCTTGCAGAGATCCTGGTTGGCCATGAGGTCTTTGACGATATCCTGACGGTACTGCATGTCAGAAATATCAGTAGGGATCTTGGTCATGATATCCTTGAGGATGCCCTGGTCTTCCTGGTCGGAAGCCATGAATCCGATGACTTCGCTGAGCGCAATATCCTTAAAGGTCTCGGCCGATAATTCGCAGAACCTGTCAGCTGAATCTGTCCTGTAAAGAATGTCTGTCATATATCCTATTATCTCCAAGCTTATACGTAGCTTTATCAATAATACGATACATTTAGACTTCTTACTATATTAAAAAGGAGGTCTATGTTAACTTGCTGCAGTTAATATAACTCTTTCTGCAGTTCCTTTGCCCTGTCATAAACTTCCTGAAGTTCATCAGGTGTCAGATAGTTTTCGATGAATGACCTGTAATCGCCTGCAACATCTGCAAATCCGCGTGTGTTATACAGATCCTCTTCTTCAAAACCCGTGCCCCACAGGAACTTGAAAAGAAAGCCGTCCGTATGCTCGACCTCTTCACCATCGCGGTTAGTTGTAATGTAATGTTTCTCAGCGGTAACGTATATCTGTGTGCCCTCAGGTCTTATTGTGACGGTCCTGTCAGGCCAGTCTGAATGCTCCGGGTTAGGCGAGACCGTGAAGACTGCCTGCTCAAAAACAGGATGCATCAGTCCCGACTTGTAGTAATATTCAACGCCGTCTTCGGAAATACATATGCTGTCGTCATCAACCTGCTCGATAACGTAACCGTCATCTATCAGGTCGTTTACCTTCGTGCTGTCGATCCTGCCGCATCCGCAAATTCCAAGCGCAATAGCGGCGGTCAGCATTAAAGCTGTTGCCTTTTTCATAAAATTCTCCCTTATCCCTTAGACTGCAACAGATTATATCATCAGAAGTCAAACTTATTGGGGCAAAATTCCGCTGCTTATTTCCTTAAAGTCATGTTGCATCTGCCCCAATATTCATCCTTATATTGGAATGCATTCTCGGTTGTGTTCCTCTCGGTGAAACCTGCCTTGAGATAACACTTCTTTGCCCTGACATTTTCGGTAAACACATTAAGATGCACCATCTCTGCACCATGCTCAAAAGCATATTCCGACGCCAGTTTTAGCAGTTCTCCCGCAACGCCTTTTCCGCGGAAAGCGGGATTTACTACGATGAATTTGAGCATGCCTTCTTTGGTCTCTTCATTGAATGCATAGCAGAAGAATCCTGCTGCTTCACCATCGTCTGTAACGACCAGAAACGGTATGTCTCCGCTCTTTGAATTCATGTCGGATAATGTGTTTGTAAAGTTCTCTTTTTCGAGCGGGAAAGCAAAACGACTCGCACTCCACATGGCATGTGTGCGCTCGTCGTCGATCCAGTTTTTAATTGCATCAAAGTCCCTGGCGGGATCAAAATTTTTAAGTATCATTTTCAGCTTCCATTTCCTTGCAGACCCATACCTCGTCCATTACGGTATATGTCTCTGTTTCATCAAGAACGATATCCTTAAAGCCTACTGCTTTATAGCAGTAATATGCTGCTTCGTTATTCTCGAAAACGCCGAGAGTTACTTTCTTTGCGCCATATACTTCAAAAGCGTATTTGAGCGCAAGGCGGAGCATCTCCTTGCCCTGGCCTTTGCCTCTTCTTGCAGGATCTACAACTACAAATCCGATGCGCAAAACATCAAGGTCGCCGCCCGGATTTCTGAATGTGAAAAAGCCTGCGGTTCCGTCTTCGTCAAAGGCAGTAAATGCCATCAGCGAATCAACAAATTCAAACTCTTTTTCAGTAGCAGGATACTTTCCGATTACTCCGGCGCACCACTTGTAGTATGCTCTCTCATCCTTGCTCCATGAGAGTATTGTTGCCGCATCTTCTTTCTTATATGGTCTTAATCTAAGCATATGCAAATTCCTTATCTGTTAATATCCGGATAAACCAAAGATATATCTGGTGTTATCGTCAAGATTCATTCTATCAAAATATGTGTTGATCATGATGTTCTCGTTTTCATACCGTTCTCCCCTCAATTTGCGGCTTATATTAATAATACAGATGAAGGGGTGATTTTGTTGCGGAAAACCGTGGCACAGATGTATTAAAAGAGCTGCCTCATATTTGAGACAGCTCCTTTGCTTAACCTATCCGCCTATTACTTCAACTTCTATAAAGTCCGGTTTATCTGTGACTCCATTGGGTCCTGAGAATGCGACCTGGACCGAACCCGTGTGATAATCAACAAGGATCAGCTGTGCGCTTCCGCCTCCGTGGCAGTTCACCACATCGTACTGGGCAACGACCTCCTGGGTAATAAGATCCTTAACATCCTTGGGTGAGAACTGCTCTTTCTCCTGTACCCACTTGTTGTATTTGAAGAACCTTACGACGTTGCTCGGAGACCCCGTAAATCCGTCCTGGTTGCCTTCAGATGCAAAAGAATTAACGATACAAAGTGAATCTTCGCTGTCCCAGCTGATGCCATCAATAAGAGGTGTATTGCAGTCACGGAGAACTGACTTGCCGAGGCCCTTTTCAACCACTTGGCTTACGCAGTCTTCGGCACAGAACGAATCGTCCTTATCGCTGATGATGAGGTTATGGCACCATGTAAAGTCGCCGCTCTCGCCTACCATGAATTCACCGAGTTCACGCGCCGTGGAGAACTCTTCCAACGCATAGCGCAGCTCCATCGTATAGCACTTCTTGCCTTCATAAATATAAGCTTCATTCTGCACTGAACCTACATCCAGAATGGCAGCGAAAACGCCATCGTCATTGATGCCTGAAATGATATCCAAAAGTCCCAGAATTGAGATTGCCGTAAGCGTTCTTGAGCCGTTCTTCATGTGGGTTACGGCGTTGATCATGCCCATCTGGTTGCCGGAACCCAGGTTCCACTCGAGATTACGGAGCGTGATTCTGTCACCTGTCACGGTCTTGCTGCCCCAGAGAGACAGTGCGCTGCAGCATGTCGGACGGAGCGCATCAGGGATCATCTGAATAAGAATTGCCTCTTCGTAACTGAAGACGCCGTCTTCAACAATTCCGTGAGCGCCGTCAGAGATACCTTCTGCAAACCCGCAGATTTCTTCGCGGTATTCCGGACGCATCGACTCCAGAAGTGTAGCCGATCTTTTCTCGATTACCTCTGTTGAGTAGTTGGTGTTATATGCAACACGGATGTTCTCAAAAAGATAAGGTTCCATCGTATCGATAAAGCCGGGAAGCTCTTCCCTGATGAGCGTTCCGTATGCCCTGCCGACACTTGCCCTGTCACCTTTTTCGTAGTCGAGAGTGACGTCATAGTAGCTGGGCATGACCTTGATCACACATAATCCGTCAGCTGAAGAAATAATGTCCAGAGGCTCTTCCCTGATGCCTTCATCGGTATATTCTTTTACCTCGTCAGTGTAGTAAGAATCCACCAGACGAGCTGCACTTCCGCCTTTTTTGATATCAGCGTGGCTGCCGGTATCACAGGCTGTCAGAAGGATTGATGCGCTTAATGCCAGTGCAGCGATGCTTATAAACTTTTTCATTATTCGTTTCTCACTTTCCAGATCTCGATCTTATCTGCCAGTCTTGTAACAAGAAGTATGACAACAACAAGCAGAGTTATGATGCACAAAGGCAATACCACAAAGTTCGGTACGGGCTGGACCGTAAATGAGAATCCCTTACATCTCATAATGCTCGAAAACAGCCTGCCCATAAGATAATCTCCCGCGGTAGCCATGAAGACATATGTAAGTCCCAGAGAGAATGCGGAGAGCAAAAACAGTCTCCAGAAATGCCATGCGCGGATAACAGTTTTGTTGAATCCCATGCTCTTGAGAAGCGCGATATCTGCCGTCTCCTCATCGATAAAGATATTCTCGTAGAGCGATGTCAGGAGCATCAGGACGATTGCCGCTACGGAAGACACAACCAGGATGATGAGGTTGAACATTCTCTGGTATCCGGTCAGGTAATGCTCCATTACTTCGTCTTCTCTTACAAATTCGATCTCGCCGTCAGGATAGCAAATAACAATTAATCATTTCAGCGACTCGATATTCTTCCTTACGCGCGGCAGTCCGATGATCACGATCAATACGCTTACAATAACAAGGATTGCCGCAACCACTGATACTGAAATTACTGAGCTCTTTGAGATCAGATAAAGGACATATAAGATTCCACCTGCTAAGAGCGCCACAACCATCTCGGCAGCAAGATTAAAGAAGCAGTTCAGATTGCCGCGGAGTGCTGAAAGCTCATCAGACCATACGGTGTATGGCGAGATTGAATCCATGATTACACCTATCATGGTAGCAGTCAGGATGCATACAAATGCAGTGATTACATAAAGTGGCAGCCATGCGGTAACGCCGAAGAAAACGGTTACTGCCACCACTGCAGATGCCACGGGAATGAATGTGAAAAGTATTGCGACTATTACCTTCGCCCTGATCTGTTTGCCAAGATCTGCGGGCAGATATTTGAGCATGTCGAGATGGACTCCTTCGCGCGTAAACGACGTTGAAGCGATTGAATTAAGTCCTGAACCGATAAATGCCATTGCGATGAATGCACCGAACAATATGATGTGGCTTACCGGATCGTGTCCTAAAAGCTTTGCCCTGAACATTTTGAAGGATTCGAATTTAGGCGCTTCGATAATGAATATTACTGCCGCGATGGGCCAGATGAGATTTGCAAATACGCAGTTCATCCTGTAGGTCATGTTCCTTGTAAGAACCTTGATTTCCTTGGCCAGGAGCGATGATGTTATGTTGCGCTTTTTGTATGAGAATACACTCTTTCTGTGCGTTTTTTTATTTGAGATAACGGCAGCTGCAAATAAGCCTTTTCGATATGTGAGGTATGCAACAAGAACCGATAACATGTACAGCCCGGCGATGATGAGCACCGACCCTATGAGCGGCATTACCGAGTGTGTTTCTATCGCCATTGTCGACAGATAGTTTGTCGGGAACATGACGTTGCATATCTTCGTGAATGTGTTGTCGCTGATGACCAGTGAATTCAGGTAGTTCATCACGCTGATCTGGCCGTAGCCTTCGAACGACAATAAGAACATGACGGCAAAAGCGACGAAGATGATGATCGATGTGTAGTAATAGATATTTACCCTGTTAAGTTTTCTCAGGACAAGCATCAGCAGCAATGCGATTATCGAGCAGTAGATAAGTGGTATCAGCAACGAGCCGAAGAAGCCCACCACTGAAGCTATCAGCGCGACCGGATGAAGCGCTTCAGCAACGCCCGCATTCTTAATGCTTGCTATGAAATATCCTATGTAGATCGCAAAAAGCACATTCGATGTCATGACGTTTTCCGCCTTGAACGTGTGCCAGAATCTCGCGTTGTAAAGCGAACTTGGAGTTATCGGGAGAGCTGTCAGGAACTGGAGATCTGCCGAGAAAAACAAAACGCTGAACATGAGCGGCAATCCGAAGACCATCGCAAATGCCGATATGAGATCGACCACAGTCAGAAGACCGTAGGTATTGCCGTCGAAGCCGTACATCAGGTTCGTGAGCGCATAGACAACATAGCCGACAACGATCGATACCGGCACCATGATTCCTATGAAAGCGATCATGCCGAATCTGTTATAGAGTTTAACCTTCTTCTCACCTGTGGGCTTGGGCATCTCCAGATTCGAACTGAAAGCTTTATATAAGCTCCTGGTTTTGTTCATAGAGGCTTCTCCCGATTGCCCGTGAGTTTTACGAATATCTCTTCCAATGTCATTCCCGGATTGTTAAGTCTTAAGAATTCCAAAGTACCTTCAGTGATTATCTTTCCCTTGTTGATTATCAGGATCCTGTCGCAAAGCTGCTCTGCAACTTCCAGAACGTGAGTCGAGAAAAGCACCGCGTTTCCTGCATTTGCGTGCTCCCTCATCATCTGCTTGAGTTCGAAAGCAGCCGTCGGATCAAGTCCTGTCATCGGCTCATCAAGGATCCATGCAGGAGGATTGTGGATAAGCGCCGAGATGACCATGAGCTTCTGTCTCATGCCGTGCGAATATTCACGCATCTGCGTTGTGAGGACATCCTTCATGCCGAATCTTTCTGCCAAAGACTCTATCTTTTCTTTCCTGACGTCTTCAGGAATCTCATACATGTCGGCGATGAAATTCAGGTACTCAAGACCTGACAGCTGTATGAGGATGTCCGGATTGTCGGCGATATAAGCAAATGATTTCTTGGCCTTGATCGGATCCTTATTAATGTCGAATCCGTTAATAACTGCAGTGCCTGACGTGGGCTTAAGTATACCCGTAAGCATCTTTATGACAGTGGTCTTTCCCGCTCCGTTGGGTCCGGCGAATCCGACGATCTCACCAGCCTTGACAGTGAACGAGACGTCATCTGTTGCCTGGTGGCCGTTTCCATAGATCATGGTTAAGGATCTGGCTTCAATCATTGGGAATCCTCCTGTCAGATGTCTGTTTGCATTTGCCATCTAAACAGATTATGGCACACAATAGTTGCGAAAATTTGTCCTTGAAAGCCGCCGTTAGTTAAATGATTATGAATATCATAAGTTAAATGCTTCTAAATATTTCAAATATTCTTTACTCATTCAAGACCCGTCCTCACCTTCCGGGAACTGTCAAAAACAATTTATCGGAAACTCAAATCCCATATGTTTCTTAGCTGTAACAATGTTAAATAACTTGTGTCCGGCTCCTGACCCCCAAAGAAACCGAAAATGCAATAGGACAAAGGCAATTTCGGTTTTAGGTCGATTTTAGGGCTTTTTTTCTGTTCATTTTGTCCTTTTTCTTTATTATTAGTTTTTTTACACAAAAATCACCCAAATTATCTGATTTGCATTTATAATTTATATGTGCGCTTTCCCGATAGGGAAACACTTTTATCAAATCCATGGAGGCTTTATATGACACTCGAAGCATTGTATGCAGGTTATAATCTTGAGGAATACTACATCGGAAAGGTTACTCAGGTATATCGAAGCAACTGTACCGCTCAGATTGATAACCTCTCATTAATGGCTGACAGAAGCAAATTTAACACCTCTTATTTGCCGAACTCAATCAACTTTTACGTAATCATCGACTCCGTGCTCGGATTGTTCCTCGGAGAAGTTTTCGAGAACAAGGCATCAAGAAAGAACGTTTTCGACACAGCAGGCGGTGATGCAGCATCCAGCGACTACATGGAGATCCAGATCGATACCATCGCTCTCATGGCACCCGACAGGGACAAGTTCGACCTTGCAGGTTTCAAGACTCTTGGTATTACAGATAAGGTTTATCTCGCTACAAATGAGATCTATCAGTTGTTCCTCAGATCACTCGAGTTCGGCAGCGAGGTTGAAGAACCCCTCCCGCCTTTTGCAACATTCCTTAACAGATCTGAGGCTGACGTTATCCTGAAGCCCAGCACGCTTTTCAACCGTCACCTTATGTGCATCGGCGCTACGAACAGCGGTAAGTCAACAACAGCTCTCGCTATTCTCGATAAGGTCGTATCCACAAAGCGTAAGGCTCTCATCATCGACCCTACAGGCGAGTACAGAAACGCATTCAATGACGACGAGATCACAAAGCTCACACTCGGTGTCGACACAACAGTTTCCCCCGGTAAGATTTCCATGGAGCAGTGGGAGAAACTCTTCGAGACAGAGAACAGCAGCCAGGGTGCCGTCCTTTCAGAGGCTATCACATCCCTCCGTTACATGAGAAAGATCGGCAGCGACGGCTGGTACGCTAAGATCGGTGAGGACATCGAGGAAGTTCAGGAGAACATCGCATCCGTTGGTAAGGACGACGTAGAGTTCAACATCGAGCTCCTCCCTGAGCAGATCCAGGCTGAGTCCATCTGCGAGCCTGACAGAGACAACAACTACAACTTCAAGTATCGTTACGATACACTCAAGGCTAACATGAATGCTTCTCTCATCCAGAAGATTCAGTATCAGATGACAAATACAAGATTCCTTTCATTCTTCTCAGATGATCCGGATATGTATAACCTCCTCGACGTAATCGAAGAGTTCGTTCATCTCCCTGAGGCAAGCCTTTACATTGATACATCCGCACTCGGTGCTGCAGAAGGTATCGGCGGAATGGTAATCGACCTCGTATCTACATTCGTTATGTCACGTGATAACATCAGCCCGTTCGTATTCTTTATCGACGAGGTTCACAGATATGCTAAGTCCAGATACTCCGAGAAGGAATATCACGGCGGTCTTACACTCCTCGCAAGAGAAGGACGTAAGAAGGGTATCTTCCTTTACCTGACAACACAGAACCCGAAGGACGTATCTCCTATCCTCTTCGGTCAGATCGGTACGATGCTCATCCACAGACTCATGCTCAACGATGAGATCCGTGCCGTAGAGAGCCACCTCGACGATTACGCTATCAAGCACGTCAGAAAGCTCAATCAGGGTGAAGTTATCCTTACGAGTGTTAACCTCCTGCACAACATGTTCATCCATGTTAACAAGAGTGACAGAACACAGCACAACGCTACACCTCAGCTCTAATAAAGAAATTAAAAGTTATAAAGGCTGTCTCAAACGAGGCAGCCTTTTTTATTGCTTTCTTTTCCGGTCAAGCTTTCCCCCAAAGTATGTTTTTTGACGGGGTGGAGGAAAGAAACGCAATATTTTTCCTCCAAAGGATGATTTCCTGGCAACATGGGGGAAAGCAATTTAAGACAAATAAAAACACCTTCTGTGGAACAAATCAGAAGGTGTCTTTATTGCTAAATACTCTGAAAATGAAAAAGGAGGAAATTTATTTTTTCAGTCCCAGTTGTTCTCGTCCCAGTTTGACTCTTCCCAGGAATGGAGTCTGTCCACGATGGTCATCATGATCATCTCTCTCATCGGCTGAGGGAACGCATTGAGCTCGTTGTTGAGCTGGTCCCTGATTGCATCAAAGTCTTCCTTGACTGCTCTGATGACAGCACCTTCCCTGTTCTTAGAGTCAGATATCTTAAAGTTTGTAATCGTCTTCTTAAGGAGCTTTACGTCTCCTGCCTCAATATCAGCGGGCTGATATTCTTCGTCGAAATCAGAAGGACCGGCAAGCTCGATTCCCCAGTCGGACAATACGGAATCAGCGACCATGTTGATGAGCGCATAACTCTCGTCCTCAGAAGTATCAAGTTTCCTGACCGTGATATCCTTTACCTTAACACCGCTTACAAGAAGATCGACTATGTCTGATCTGATCTTAACGCCGAGCAAAAATACCTTCTGATCATCTATCTTTTTATTGTTGTCAAAATACACCAGCGGTTCATCAATATATCTCGCAAGATCGAAAACCATGATGTCCTCCTTATCCAAAACCAATCTCTTATTCACCTTATACATCCTCGTTCCGGGAATTTGACCCGCATAATAAAATCCTTATGTCTTAATACTACGCCCCTGATATTTCTTTGGTGTTTTCTCTATGTGAATAATAAGCAAAGCAGTTCTTAATAAATGAGAACATTGTGAACAAAGCAAGAAAAAACAGCCCGGAATTTACAATCCGGACTGCTGTAACTATCTATATATAGATATTAAATTACTTATTTACGATGTTCTTTACCCAGACGCCCGATTTAACAAATGCGAAGGCGATGAGACACTTAACGACTTCCGTAGCTCTTATGATGGCTACCATCAGGATGATGGGAAGCGTCGTATAGTAACTCATAACGGCTGCCAGAGGCACAACGATCGCCCATGTGAACACGCTGTCAAAGAGAACCGTGATGAGTGTGTTACCACCGGATCTGATGATGAAGTATGAAGCGTGTGTGTAAGCACAGAAAGGCATGTTGGCAGCAGCGATCAGGATAAAGACTGTCGCAAGGCTTCTGATCTCGGTAGAGGTGTTGTAAAGAAGCGGGAAGAAGAAAGAGATACCCGCAAGTATTACTCCGCATACCAGTCCGCAAAGTACCGTAACTCTGCGCATTATGCCGGCTTTCTTTTTGGCATCGGCCAGTTCGCCCGAACCCAGTATGTGACCCATCATGATGCCTACGGCTTCACCCATTGCGATGAATGCTACGCCCATGAGATTCCAGATGGTGGATTCAATGCTGAGCGCGGCGACGGCATCAAGGCTTCTAAATGAGTAGCACTGGTTGATGGTCGTCATACCGAGAGACCACAAAGTCTCGTTTGCCATAAGAGGAAGCGCTCTTAAGATGAACCTGCCGATAAGTTTGCCCGGCACACTGAAATGCTTGAAAGCTCCCTTTATGAACGGGAAAAGATCAGGGTGCTTGCCTGTATAGACGATAAGGATCGTGAGCTCGACAAATCTGGACAATACGGTAGCAATGGCCGCACCTTCTGCTCCGAGAGCAGGAAGACCGAAGTGACCGTAGATCAAAAGCCAGTTGCCGACAAGGTTTACGAAGATCGCAGCTACAGATGCAAACATCGGAACCTTTGTGTTACCAAGGTCTCTTAATGTGCCGCCGTAAGCCTGTGTAAGTCCGATCGGGATAAGGCTTATCAGGATGATGTTTATGTATTTGACGCCGATCTCCAAAGTCTCTTCAGCATCAGCCGGATCACCTTCGCCTAAAAGGAAAAGATTGATCAGGTTGCGCGAGAAGAAAATAAACAACAGTACACATATAGCTGAAAGGATCGTATTAAATACGAGCTTGAAGCGGAAGGAATAACGGATGCCTTCCGTATCGCCCTTGCCCTTGTACTGGGCCGTGAAAATACCGACTCCGGCAGTGGCGCCGAAGATGACAAGGTAGAAGACGAACATATACTGGTTTGCGATCGCAACACCCGAGAGCGTGTTCGTACCGACCTCTCCGATCATGAGATTATCGAGAAGGCTTACGAAGTTCGAGATGCCGTTCTGCACCATCATCGGGATGGCGATCTTCAGCAGCGTCTTAATATAGGATCTGTCGTTCTTTATTTCTGTCATGTGCTTTTTCTTTATATCTAAACAATCAATTTGAGCATTGTATCAAATCAGAGGGCGGAATTTCAATCAGAAATGCGGCCAAAAATATCTACAATCCGTAGACTTCAAACCAAGTGTTTTAGGGATTACGCGCAGAATCAGGGTTAAGGCTTACCTGCCGACCTTCTTCGCTTTCTTCTCGAGATACATGGCCTTGTCCGCTTTGTTCATGCAGTCGACAACACGGCGCCAGTCAGTAAGTTCGCATGTTCCGATGCTCGCGCCCAGCTTATACTGATTCTTACCGGACTTGTTTATCTTTTCGATGCTGTTCATTACGGTTCTCTTGAACTTGGCGACTCTTCCGACTTCGGAAGTAAGCAGGACTGCTGCGAATTCATCTCCGCCCATTCGTGCGACAAACTCGCCTTCCTTGAGAGCGCCTTCGATGCATTTAGCGATCTCCTTGATCGCTTCGTCACCTGCATTGTGGCCGTATGTATCGTTAATGAGCTTAAGGTCATCCATGTCGATTGAGGCTATCGCAAGATCACACTTCTTTTTGCCGTCTTCATCGAACTTCTCGGAGATATTCTTTTCGAAGCCTCTTCTGTTGAACGTGCCTGTAAGAGGATCCAGGATATAAAGTCTCATTATGTCGGAGATACCGAAGAGCTGTTCGTAAAGGTCAAGTTTGTTGATCGTGTAGCCGACCTTCGCGAGCAGGTATTCGATCTTGAAATCGATGAACATGTGGATGCTCGTATCGAAAGAAACTGCGGCATAACCGTAGACTTCATTCTTGTTGGACAGCGCGAAAAAGATAAGCATTCCGTCGTCGCCCTCAAGGTCATCAGGCAGAAGTTTCTCGTTCGGGAAAGCCCTGATGCCGACCTGGCTCTCTCCCCCGTTCTTGAAATAACCTACGAGCGCCCTGTCGTTTTCGCGGTATCTGCAGAAGTAACAGGACCTGACGCTTTTAACTGTTCTGAACTGGTCTAAAGCAATCTGTATCGCTTCTTCCTTTGAGAGCGCGCCTTCGAAAAGATCATCCATTACGACGAACTCTCTCATGTCATCCATCGATACGGAAGATGCGACGTTAAGGTCCGTCATGGTCTTATATACGTCTGTACGCTTGACGGCATCGCCTGTCGTCTCACGCGCAATTATCGTTCCGGGAACGATCGTGTCATATTCAGGATCTCCACCATTCTCGAGTTCCTCAAGGATATTCATTGCAGTATCAACAAGTTCCTTATTTGAGATCTCGATCGTTGTGATCGACGGGATATGTTCTCTTGCTTCGAGTGCGTTGTCTACACCGCTGATAATTGTATCTCCCGGTATCTCATAACCTCTCTGGATAAGCTCGTTGCAAAGCGCGATTGCTTCGTAGTCGTTGGAGCAGATGATTGCTTCAGGAAGCGTGCCGTCTTCTTTTATGAAGAAGTCAGCCATCTCGGGGCCCTGTGTGATCCAGTAGTTTCCGTGGAAGATCTTATTCTCGTCAATTTCATATCCGAACTCATTCATGACCTGTTCGAAACCTTCACGTCTCTCGGCTGAATCAATGAGTTCATCCATGCCTGTAACGAATCCGATGTCACCCGTTTTGCACTTTGAGATGACATGCTTTGCGATGTCGTACATCAGGCTCTTGTTATCAGGAATTACGTTATAGAAACCTTCGATCCTTGCTCTTATGCAGACGACCGGCGGAGCTTCAGTATCAGTGAGGAGCTCTTCTACAAGGTCCTTTGCCATGCCTTCATGGATCAGGGTATCGTAGCAGAGAATGATGCCGTCGTAATTATGTGTGGACGGCAGGTTAAGTATGCTTTTAAAACCTATTACGTGAAGCGGGTTGGTCGTGGGGATGGAACAGGTTCCGAACACGTCAATAACATGCCCCTTCTCAGTGGCATAGCGGTCAAGATTCTGCATAATTGATAGGGCAAAGTCCCTATACATATCCCCAATAAAAACACACAAACGCATGGCGATATTATACTCACGCACCGCCAGACATGTAAATAGCAGATCAGTAGGTTTATAGGGTGTTTGCTGAATTTATCGTCTTGCAGCCTTATCCTTGTAAAGGGCTTCATCAGCTTCTGCAAGCGCCGTCTGGAAGGCAGTGAAGTCACCAGTGTAGCTGGCATAGCCGATACTTGCCGTAAGCTCGTATTTAGCGCCTGCTTCATCGTTTAAGCGGATGACGGTATCCTTGATCGTATGGCAGAGTTCTTTAACGAGTTCTTCGTTATCGGTCTTTGTGATGATGATGAATTCGTCGCCGCCGTAACGCGCAATGAATGTCTTAAGTACGTTATCGCCGCATGCCATCTTGAGTGCATCAGCAGTTCTCCTGAGCGCCATGTCACCTTCAACGTGACCATACTGGTCATTGATCTGCTTGAACTTGTTGAGGTCGATCATGAGGACAAAACGAGTGGACTTATCAACATTCTGCTTTGAGGATTCGCCTGCAATAAACTTCTTGAGCTGCGTTCTGTTGTTGAGACGCGTAAGCTCGTCTATCGATACCTGGTCGTTCAGCGAAATGATATAGACATATAGCATCATTATCGTTGAACCGAAGCAGAAGAAAGGTGCCGCAAGCCATAAAGTCTGAAGCACACCCGTAATCGAGATGATGATCGGATAGATGGCACACGCCAGATACTGTTTTCTGACAGCAAAATTCTCTTTCCTGAACGCTCTTAAGAATGACCTTACCGTGCTCGCCACGACATATATCAGAGGGATTGTCAGAAACACAAGGTAATAACCTAATGTCGGCATACCGTCTTCCTGAATGACAAATCCCGGCATTGCTGTGAAAAGGAAGACAATAAGCACTGTTTCAAACATGGCAGGTATCAAGGCAATGAATCTTGCTTTGGTGGCTGTAATGTATTTCTCGCCCTGGGAGAGCTCAACATATATGAACCAGGAACTTGTAATGGCACTTAAGAATATGGCGTTAAGGATATTAACGATTGAGACCGAAAAACGCGTAAAAGGGATTATACGGGCCATTATTAATACCCAGAAGATATCACTGACGAAGTAGAATATGTGAGCAAAAACTATGTTTATGAACGTGATCTGTTTGGCCTGTCTGCCAACACCGCCCAGATCTTTGATGAGCAGCATTACGAAAATGATTATGCAGACAACATTGGCCTCTGTATAAAAGAAAGTATAATCCAGGTTCATAATGCGATTGTATCACGCTAAAAATATCTTATTGTTAACTAAATGTTAGAATAGTTATACATTTTCATTTTCAAACATTTACTTGGAGCTTGTAAGGCATGCATTTCACTGAAGCAAAAGGCATATTAAAGGGCAACGGCAAAGAGATCGGCATGAACATATACCGTGGCTGCACGCACGGCTGCATCTACTGCGACAGCAGGAGCCTGTGCTATCAGTTCACGCATCCTTTTGAAGACATCGAGGTCAAACAGAATGCTCCGGAGCTTCTCGAAAAAGCCCTCTCAGCCAAACGCAAGAAGTGCATGATCGCAACCGGTTCAATGTCTGATCCCTACATGCATTGCGAAAAGGACCTGAGGCTTACAAGGCGCTGCCTTGAGATAATCTACAAGCACGGCTTCGGCGCGGCAGTACAGACCAAATCAGACCTGATACTCGAAGACATTGATCTTCTGGATAAAATAAACCGCGATACAAAGTGCGTTGTCCAGATGACGCTCACCACTTACGATGACGAACTCTGCGGGATAATAGAACCTAATGTCTGCAACACAAAAAGACGCATTGAAGTTCTTGAAGAAATGCAGAAGCGTGGCATTCCCACAGTCGTATGGCTCACTCCGGTGCTTCCCTTCATTAACGACACGGAAGAAAACATCACGGCCATTCTGAACGAATGCGTGCGTGTCGGCGTTAAGGGGATCATCTGCTTTGACATGGGCGTCACTTTAAGAGAAGGCGACCGCGAATATTTCTATGCCGCGCTCGATAAACACTTCCCTTATCTCAAACAAAAATACATCGCCACATATGGCAATTCTTATGTGGTATCAAGTCCCAACTCAAAACAGCTGATGCAGATTTTCAAAAAGACTTGCAAAGACAACGGCATCATTTACGATCCGGACAAGTGCTTTGAATATATGCAGGAGTTTCCTGAGAACAAAAATCAGATAAGTATCTTTGACCTCTGATACAGGATCAGATTATCTCTATCTCTGCCGTGACGATATCAGTTACCTTCATTAAAATGTCAGAAGGTGCTTTCTCTACTACTTTGCACTTCCTCGCATTCAGATCCAGCGTCCTTAGGTGTTCACATAAGATCACGCCTGTTGTCTTCGTTCTTGAATCAAGAGAAACATGAAGAGGAAACTTGTTGTCGGTATTTGTAATCGGGCAGACGACTGCAAGCTTCGTCCGCTTGTTAAACTCATTGTTGCTGATAACTATCGCGGGATAAGAACCCTGCTGTTCCTGTTCTGAATCAGTATTAAAACTTACCTTGATAATGTCGCCCTGCTTTACCATGCTTCTCTACCCTCAGAATCATCCCATACAAAATCAACGTGCTCGTATTTTCCGTTGAAGCCTTCAAAGAGTTCCACGATATTTTTCCTTTGTGCCGGACGTGAGCGCTCGATTATTATCTTGCCGTCTTCAATGAAAAGATCGACCATCTCGTCTTCAGACCAGCAGAGCTCGTTAAGATAATGCTTGGGGATCCTTATTCCCTGACTGTTTCCCCATTTCTGGATTGTAATGGTCATATTCGTGCCTCCTTTGTCATGTTTATACAAAGTATATACACATCAAATCAAGATTTCAAGTCCGGTTTCTTTGACCTTTGACCGATTGTTTTATAATATATGCCTGATTAATCGGGGAATCGTTTTATATGAAGAGCTATTTCTTTAAAGTTTTACTTTGGATTGCAACTACTGCGCTCATAATGCTCGGCCTTCCGTGGCTCGCGGTCACATTTTCTGACAACATGAGCGGCATGATCGTAAGCATCATCCTTTTCTATGCGATCGATCCCCTTTATGTACTCGTAATGGGTGCCTGCGCCGGACAAAACCTCAAGGGCTACTGGTATATTCCTCTAGGATGCGCGGGACTTTACCTTCTTGGCATCTGGCTTTATCTGTCCAAGGACCTCTCGCAGTTTTATTCATACGCAGTCGTCTATCTGGCATTGGGCCTGGTCTCAATGTTTATCTCATTTTTCTTCAAGAAGAGGATCCGCACCAAGTACTGATATCAAGGTGCAACATTTCCGTTTCCAGTCTTGTATATATGGTATCAAGCGGGACGGAGGATCCGGAAATGAATACTCTTAAATCAGTAATAAAGCGTTCTGTTGCGCTCATGCTTGCTGCAGTATGTATCACTTCTCTTTGTGCATGCAATGCGCGTCAGGGAAACAGCACACACAACGAAGAGAGAAACGAACCTGATGAATGCTGCGAGTATATCAGCGATACATTTGACCTGGATCTTTTCGACTACTGCGAATACGCAGAAATGGATCTCGACGTATCGGATCCCGATGAATTTGCATACATCAAATTCGAAGTAAAATCCGGCAAAGAAGATGAGTTCAAGAACTGTCTTGAGGAGAAATTAGGTCAGGGATCAGAATACGAAAACGACCAGCTCCCGGGCTTGAATAACCACAAATTTGCTCACGAATTAAAGAAGCTGGAACCCGTCCGTTATTACGTGATGTTCCAGTCTGGCGTCAGGATTAAGACACGCGACACGAACTTCTATGTCGCAACTGACGAAGGCACCACTTATCTCTATATTTTCGGATGATTACAAATCTCCGAAAAGCAAAGCTGCCGTATCTTCAGCGCTTTTCATAGCCTCCCCTGTGTCCATGGTCGGGACGATGAGAGGAACTATCCTCTCAAATCCTTCCTTAAGACACTCTTCATAACCACTCCCAAGCAGGCCCGTGATCCCATACACGGGCTTGTCCATTTTCTTAGCAAGTAAAAGAACCTTATAAGGCGCTTTGCCGTTCACGGTCTGGCTGTCCATCCTGCCCTCACCCGTTACCACAATATCAGCTTCTTTAATTTGCTGTTCCGCGCCGGTTATTTCCATAACGATATCAGCGCCTGACTTAAGCTTTGCACCGAAGAAATTCTTTAATGCAAAACTCATTCCGCCGGCAGCACCCGTTCCCTCTTCAAACGGATCGAACCCTGATATCTCAGCAAAGTTTTTAAGCCACGAATCCATCTCAATACAGGCTTTCTCATCAGCGCCTTTCTGCGGCCCGTAAACATGACTTGCACCATCAGGTCCGCAAAAAGGATTGGTGACATCGCTTGCAACCGTTATGTCTAAATCTTTTCCGATGAGGTTTGTTGTATCAACTTTGCATAGATCCTTAAGACCAATGGCTCCCTGTTTTATATCGTTGCCGTCTTTGTCCGTAAGCTTTGCACCCAGTGCCTGGATCATGCCTGCCCCGCCGTCATTTGTGGCACTTCCGCCGATGCAGATAACGAGCTTTTTTGCACCTTTTTCCATTGCATCTTTCATCAGCTCACCGACGCCATATGTTGTCGTTAAATACGGGTTGCGTTCGTTTTGTGAGATCAAGGTCAGACCCGCTGCTTTTGCCATCTCAATGTATGCGGTATTTGTTTTGGGATCGAAGATATAATCGGAATTTATCTTTGTTCCGAGAGGATCTGTAACGGTCAATGTTTTCGCGATGCCGTTGATGTAAGGCGCGACGGAATCGATAGTTCCTTCCCCGCCGTCAGCCAGCGGAAGCACCGTGACTTCAGCATCATGATGAGATCTCAAAATGCCGCGCTTAACGGCGTTCCCTGCCTCAAGAGAAGTAAGACTTCCTTTGAATGAATCCATTGCGACTACGACTTTCAAGGGGACCTCCGGATCAGAAAAATGCTTACATCAGGAATATAACATGTGCGTTTTTCTTTTTCAAAATGTATCATTAGTGTATATGAACGGAGGTACTTAATATGAGCAGAGTTGATTTCGGTGCGCATCCCATTATGCTTCCCCAGCCGGTACTTATCGTCGGCACTTACGACGAGAATGGAGTCCCCAATGCGATGAATGCAGCGTGGGGAATCACGACGGATTTCAAAGAGATAACCATCAGCATGTCCGAGCATAAGACGACCAAGAACTTCGCCATTACAGGCGCATTTACTGTCAGCATGGGTACTGAAGACCAGGTCGTCGCATGCGACTATGTCGGGATTGAATCAGCAGACAAGGTACCCGACAAGTTTGCAAGAGCGGGCTTCCACGCCACCAAGAGCGCCTTCGTTAATGCTCCTCTGATCGACGAACTTCCGATGGCACTTGAGTGCAAAGTAAAGAGTTTTGAAGACGGCATCCTGATCGGCGAGATCGTAAATGTATCAGCTGATGAGAGCGTAATCACCGACGGCAAGATCGACCCCAAGAAGCTTAAGCCCATCGCATTCGATCCGTGCAACAACGCTTATCTTGCTATGGGTGATAAGGTCGGTAATGCGTTTAAGGACGGAGCTGCATTGAAGTAATCCATAATATTAGCTTTACGGACACATTACTTTCTCGTTTGCGTGCGCATAACAGATGCGCTTTGGCGAATAACTTAGTACCCTGTCCCAGTCAAGATTTAGTGCAGCGTTATCAGCATACGCTGCAAGGTATTCATATGGCTCAAGATCACCTGCAAGACATGTGCCTTCATCCAGCATGACGCATATGCTGTCTTCGCTGTGACTCGGTGTGGAAATGATCTCTCCGTTGATTCCCATTTTCGAGAGAAAACAACGGGAATTCGCTGTCTGCAGCACGACTGTTTTACTCTCATCTATCGGAACATATTCCAGATGCGGCATCTTCGCGAAAATCGGATCCGAATAGTGCACTGATCCAAGCTGTGGTTCCATAACTATCAGCTTCACACCCTTATCCATCAGTTCACTTGCAAGACCGCAGTGATCCGGATGGTAATGCGAGCACAGCAGATAAGTGATATCGTCCATTGAAATTCCTGCGGCCTTTATTGCCTTATAAAACGCAGGCAGCGTACCGGCAAAATCGGTATCGACAAGAAGGCCCGCATCCGTGCCCTTTATAAAAAACGTATTTGTATTTCCGTATCTGATCTTAGTTACCATAAATACATCCCCGAAAATTGAAAACCCCCAATATTATAGGTCCGCTCCGACGAAACGGCGGTTTAAAAACTGCACAAATAAAGGGCCCGAAAATGTTCAGATTTGAATTAGCACTCTCACCTTGACAGTGCTAATCAAGGGACTATAATGCAATCGGAACAAAGGAACGAAGATCGATAGATCAGACCTCCGCTCTAATGCTCGGATAACAACGATCAAAGGAGATGATTATTATGTTGATGTCCGGATTATTTGGAGAAGATTTGTTCGACGAGTTTTGGGGCTTACCTACACAGCGTGAACTTGCCAATATCGACAAGCACCTCTATGGAAAGAACGCAAGAAACCTCATGAAGACCGATGTCCACGAGACCGATACTGATTATGAGATGGATGTTGATCTTCCTGGCTTCAAGAAAGACCAGATCAACGTCAAGCTTGAAGACGGCTACATGACCATCAGCGCGACCAAGGATCACGACACCGAGAAGAAAGACCACCATGGCAAGATCATCCGTCAGGAAAGATATGCCGGCAGCATGCAGCGAAGCTTCTATGTCGGTGATGCCGTTAAGGTCGAAGATGTTAAAGCCAAATTCGAAGACGGCGTATTAAGACTCTGCATTCCGAAGAAGGAATTAAAGGAACTGCCGGGTAATAACACCATAGCCATCGAAGGCTAATGAAGCAACGGAACAATTACTTAAGACAATGGGATGCCTCAGTGATGGGGCATCTCTTTTATTTGCTGCCGGCTATGGCATCCACGACTTTAACATCAGCAGGAAGCCATTCAACGCTATTTAACTCATTCATGGAAAGCCACTTTGCAGCTTCGTGTTCTAGCAGTTCGATGTGTGAATCTTCCTTAAGTTCAGCCCAGAAGCACTGCATTGAAAGGTGGAAGTCTTTTTAATCGTGCTCAACGGTAACGAGAAGATCGCCGACATTGATATCGGCATCCAGCTCTTCTTTGATCTCACGGGCGATGGCTTCTTCAGGGGTCTCCCCTTCGTTTATTTTGCCGCCCGGAAATTCCCATCCGTCTTTATACTCACCATAGCCGCGCTGCGTCGCCAGGATCTTATTGTCTCTCCTGATTATCGCGGCTACCACATGTACTGTCTTCATTGGGATTAATTGCTTTCCATTTAGAATCCCTGGTCGATCTCATTGGCTAGCTGTTCGACTGAATATGGCCATTTGTCTGCCGCGCCAACACGGACCTTGATGAGTTTGCCTTCGGATTCGATGAGAATGTTGTAAACGTTATCTTCGCTTGTGGCATAGCTCAGCGCACGGTTGCCGGAATCGAGTTTGAATTCCTTGAGGATCCATCCCATGACGGACTCTTTTGTGGTGTCGTATAAGGTGCCGTCATCTTTCTGGACCATGATGTGGAGATAGCATTCGGTAGCTGTGCTGCCGCAAAGATAGAAGTTGCCGCCCTGACCTGTGTACTGGAGAATATCGGAATCGTAGGAGAACTCATAAGTCTCGCCTTCTCCGGATCCTTTGAGAGTGACGGATTCAACGAATTCGCCTGTCTCCATTTCCAAAACAGTCGTCTCGGCTGTGGGGTCAACGAACTCATGGGCAAACGTTACTGTCGTAGCCTTCGGGCCGTGGGCATCCGAAGTGCAGGCACCAACAGATAACGTCATGCCGGCAAGTAAGATTGCTGCTACAGTCTTTCTGATCATGTAATCCCCCATGAGTTTTAATGTGGTTATTATACATTAAAAATATTTTATTTGTATTTTTGTGGAAACGCCGCCGTGTATAATGTACGGACAGAAACAAGTGAATGGGGATAACTGATTTGAGAAGACTTATATACGGATTGATATCTCTCCTTCTGCTCGGCATAGAGGTCCTGATAGGGCTTTTCGGGCAGGGCTGGGTCAGGATCTATCTGGGCGACGTTCTGGTGGTGATCCTTTTATACACGATCGTCAGGACGATAATCCCAAACAAAAAGATACCGTGGTTCATCTTACCGACGGTCATTGCCGTATTTGCATTTATCGTTGAGTTTCTTCAGCTCTGGGGCTTCTGCGACAGGTTCGGAATCACCAATGAACTGCTCAGGATAATCATAGGGACGGGCTTTTCGATCGTCGACCTGGCGTGTTATCTGATCGGAATCATCCCGTGTTACATCGCAGAGTTTGTACTCAGCAGAAAGCTCGGATAATTATCTTTTGCGCTCGTTTGTCTTGTAGAAATCGTTCTTGTCTTTGTACATGAGTTCGTCGATGACGACTACGAGATCCTGTGTGTCTTCACGGCTGAAGTCGAAAACCTTGCCTCCGACTGCTGCGGAAAGCTTGTAGGGTTTACCTGATGTCTCGTTGTATTTCTCAACCGCTTCAGTGGTCTTCTTTTTGTAGATCTCAATGTCGGATTCTTTTGCCTTGCGGACGATGACGACGAACTCGTCGCCTGCGAATCTGATTACCGTTCCGATGGATCCGAAAACGCTGTTGAGGATCCCTGCAAACGCGATAAGCGCCTGGTCGCCTTCATCGTGTGAATACTCGTCGTTGATGGATTTGAAGCCGTTTAAGTCGAGCATGTATGCGACGATCATTTCTTTGCGGCCCTTCTGAAGTCTTCTCAATTCCTTGTCGAGTTCGAATCTGTTGTAGACGCCCGTGAGCTTGTCGATATAGATGCACTCGTTCTGGAGTGAGATGACGATACCTGCAAGTGAGATTGCAAAGCTTGCCGGAATGAGCGAGATTCCGTAGATGAATGTCTGAATGATTAATCCGATCAGGACAGGACTTAAGAACTCTGCAACCGGGAAATAACGGAGCGAAGGATTCTTGATTTTCGAGATGAAATAATAAGCGAATCCGTAAAGGACAAGCACCAGACCGATCAGGTCGAACAGGTAATACAGATCGCCTCTGTGGTAGTGGTTCGTGTTGTCGATTACATAAACGATGGGCTTGAAGAAATTAATGACAAGAAGCGCAGTCTCGAAAATACAGAGCATGACGAAGAAACCAATGTGGAGCTTGGTCAGCTTCTTGTCGATGTGCCTTATGACCATGCGGATCACGAAGACGCCGATGATCATGTTATAGATGTAAAGGTAAACGTTTCCGATAACGAGAATGGCGCGAAAACCCGGTATCAGCAGACCGTCGCAATATGCTACGACAGCGTCAACAACGCAGTTGATCACGGACGCAATCAGCATGTTGAGAATGATGCGGCTCTCTTCTTTACGGCCGGGAATGCTCCAGCCTCTCGTGACAAGGATGAGCAGCAAAATTGCTACTCCGAGACCGTCGCCTACAAAAACAGAATACAGATTTATAACCGGTGTCATAGGCCAATTATACTACCCCGAAAACGCATAGTTCAATGCGTTTGCGGGTTTTGGGCATCAGAGTTTTGAGCCGCAGGAATCGCAGAATGAGCTGTTGGAATCAACTATGGGAGCACCGCAGTTTCCGCAGAATTTCTTCTGTACGGGTGCTGCCTGGGCGGGATCGGGCTGAGCTGCAGGTGCAGCAGGCTGGGCCTGATAGATGGGCTGGGGTGCATTGATTGCCGTAGGATCGATCGGTACTCCGTACTGGTTGAGGACGGGCTTATAGTTGCCATTTTCATCTACGGGCATGCCGAATTCATTGAGCTGTGTGTTAACAGGCATGCCGTACTGGTTAATGGCTGTACCGGGTGCGGGAGTGTTCGGATAAGGTGCGTAAGATGAATCGTCGATCTGGACATTATATGCACCGAGCATGGGATCATTCGGATTGGATTTAACAACGGAATTTGCTTCATTAGGGTCAACATAATCGCCCTTGGGAGCATATTTCGCGATCAGGAAAGAACCGAGCGCGCCTAAGCCGGCACAACCGTATATAACTAAGACTGCTCCGTACGAAATATCCATCATGTTTCCAATTACAATGCCTAAGAATTCCATGCCAACCCACATAATGATTGTGAGTGCAACGAAAAGGCCGGGTTTCCTACCTCTTGCAATGGCGTTCTTCCTATTGAGTTTGCAAAGCATTACGATGCCGAATATTTCTAACATACCCTATTCTCCTTTTACCGCACCATATATTCAGATTATTGACTTTACCGCTGTTGATTTTACCATTATCACGTTAACTTAAAGGGTTGCCTCTAAATAAGAGACAACCCCGGAAAACTTACTTGTGCTCAGATCATTGAGCTGAGGTCTGCGCACTCATAATCAAGTGCGAGAGCGACATTCTTGTTAACGATCTTGCCGTCGTAGCAGTTAACACCTGTAGCTATAACGGGATTTGCCTTGCACGCATCCTCAAGTCCTGACTTTGCGATCTCAAGACCATAACGGAGAGTAGCATTGGTAAGTGCGATCGTTGATGTTCTCGGAACCGATCCGGGCATGTTGCCAACGCAATAATGTACGACGCCGTCTTCAACATAAACAGGATCGTCATGTGTCGTGACACGTGACGATTCACCGCATCCGCCCTGGTCGATAGCTACGTCTACAAATACCGCACCGTTCTTCATCTCAGGCAGATACTTGCGCTTGAAAAGCTTAGGTGTTGAACCGCCGGGGATAAGTACGGAACCAATAACGAGGTCTGCGTTTATGACTGCTCTTTCAACGTTGCTGTCGTTGGATACGAGAGTCTGGATATGTGAGCCGAATCTGTTATCGAGCTCTTCAAGTCTCTTGAGATTTACATCGAGAATGGTTACGTTTGCGCCCATGCCGACTGCGATCTTACATGCGTTCATGCCGACTGTACCGCCGCCGAGGATAACAACATTTGCCTTAGGAGTACCGGGTACACCTGCGAGGAGAATGCCTTCGCCGCCGAACTTCTTTTCGAGATACTTGGCACCTTCCTGAATGGAAAGACGGCCTGCGATCTGAGACATAGGAGCAAGGCACGGAAGTGATCCGTCTTTTTCCTGAAGTGTCTCATAAGCAACTGCTTTTACCTTGCCTGCGAGGAGAGCATCCGTCTGCTCTTTGTCTGCAGCGAGGTGAAGATATGTATAAAGGATAAGTCCTTCCTTGAAGAACGGATATTCTTCCGGCAGGGGTTCCTTAACCTTGACCATCATGTCAACAAGAGCCCATACTTCGGCGGCATTGTCGATGAGCGAAGCGCCCGCATCGATGTACTCGTTGTCAGTAAAACCGGAACCGACGCCTGCGCCCTTTTCCATATAGACATGGTGTCCGGCGGCAATATAGGCCTTGACGTTGTCAGGTGTAAGTCCCACACGGAACTCGTTGTTCTTGATCTCTTTTACACATCCGATCTTCATGGTTTATATTCCTCCCAAAATAATTACCGCGCAAAACCGCGGACAGTTACCATTATAAACAAACTTTAGTCGATTAAAAACACGCCGTTTTTCTTTTGCTTAATATATCTTCTTTATTTTGTTTTCGTTTCCGTAACACTATATTGAACGCGTGCTTGTATACTTAAGATGTGTAATTAAGGGCGATCTTATAAGGAGGTCACGGTTTTGGACAGTAATCGTATCAGACGTTTTACTTACATAATCAACACGGTAATTCTGTTTTTGGTAATTGGCCTTGCGGGATTCTTTTATCTTTGCAAAGCGCCGATCCTCTTATGGTTCAGCGTACCGACGCTTCTCGTATACATCATCGGTTATGCACTCATCGCCAAAGACCGTCTCGATATCTATGTCCGTCTGGTCTATTTCTGGATAACGATTTATTTCTGCCTCTGCACAATATCGCTCGGCTATAAGATCGGAATGCATCTTTACTGCCTTTCCATGATCCCCATCATCTTCTATACGGAGTACATGGCTGATAAGCTCGGCAAGACAAAGATCAATGCATTCGTGGCAAGCGGCATCATCGGTATCTGCTATCTTTTCTCAACAGGATTTTCGGCATTTGTCGGACCTATCTACACAGTCGACAATACCATCGCGGGCGTCTTCTGGATCTTCAATTCCGTCATCGTCCTTGGTTTCCTCGTCTTCTATTCAAGACTGATGTTAAGCCTCATCGGCGACTACGAAAACCAGCTCAAGCAGACTGCCCTCATCGACCGTCTGACAGGCCTTTACAATCGTCACTACATGGTCGGCAGACTTGAGTCCGCCGCAAAGGAAACCGGCCCCCATTTCGTTGCCATGATCGACATCGATGATTTTAAGAAGATCAACGACAGATACGGCCACAACGCAGGCGACTACGTTCTCGTCAACGTTGCACGCATCCTCAAAGACATCTGCAGGGACAGCAAAGTCTCACGCTGGGGCGGCGAGGAATTCCTCATCCTGACATCAGGCTCAGTCAGCGCAGATGCCTCCCTCATCGAAAAGCTCCGCGCCGCAATCGAGAAAGAAGATTTCGCATTCGGCGAAGACCATATCAAGGTCACCATCACTGCAGGCCTCGCTGATTATTCCGGCAGCGACTCCATCGACAAGTGGGTCAACGTCGCAGACGAGAATCTCTACAAGGGCAAGAAGTCCGGAAAGAACAAAGTAGTCTGCTGACATCCTTTGTAGTTGTATAATCTTGTTGAGGTGTTTTTATGCGTAAGAAGATCAACAACTACATCGAAAAAGAATACGACATCACTCCCGAATATCCATGGCCGAAATACAACGGTCACGCAGTCTACCGCCACAAGGACAACAAGAAGTGGTTCGCTCTTATCATGGACGTAGGCCGTGACAAGTTAGGCCTTTCCGGTACCAAAACCGAATCCGTAATTAACCTCAAGATAGATGATATTTTTCTGCGCGACATGCTGGTAAAAGAAGACGGCATTATGCCCGCTTACCACATGAACAAGCAGCACTGGATCACGGTCCTTCTGGACGGCACAGTGCCTGAAGACAAGGTTAAAAATCTTATCGACATCAGCTACAACGCAACCGCCTCAAAGCGCCGCAAAAAGAAAACGCGTGAGCCCAAGGAATGGATAATTCCCGCTAACCCGAAGTTCTACGATGTAGAAGCGGCATTTGCAAAAAATGACATCATCACATGGAAACAGGGTGCCGGCATTATCCGGGGCGACACTGTCTACATGTACGTCGCCGCTCCGGTATCTGCAATCCTTTATAAATGCAGAGTCTTAGAGACCGATATTCCCTACGATTACCAGGATAAAAATCTGACCATCACGGCGCTAATGAAGATAGAACTTCTGAAGCGTTACGACCGTGATGCTTTCACATTCTCCGTGCTCGGAGATGAGTACGGGATCTTCGCTATCAGGGGCCCCAGGGGCGTGCCGTTTTCGCTGAGTGAAGCGCTGAACGGGTAAATTGATTTTCCGCACATCCATATCTAAAAAATCAGGCAAAAGTCAGGGTGTAGCCGTACTTTTTCCTGATTATTCAAGGAAGAGCGAAAATAATCAGGCTGAAAATCAGGCAGTGCCTGACTTTTACCTGATTTATAGCACCTGCTCATGCAAAACCGTCAAGGGACGGCTGCGCCTTGACGTCGTCACCCTTGACGGTCTGCAGAGCAGGCGCTGTATGGTGTTTAAGAGTTGGGTTACCCCAACTCTCATTTAACAATGGGAGTCAAACTGCTTTAGCTTCAGGATGCCAGATCAAAGCATCATCCGGGATCATATCGTTGAAAGCTGACAGGACCTGGCTGACAAAATAGGCTTCATCGAAGTTATTCTTGTCATATACATGAACATAGATAACTTCTCTTCCGGGTCTGTATTTATCTTTTGAAAAACCGGATATCTTTGTAGCGGTTCTTATTGAATAATCCACTCTGTCATTCATGCCAAGTAATTCCAGATAAGCGCATCTGTCAATTTCATAGAAATTCACAAGATAATCCGGGTTGATAGTATCGTCTATCGAAGCAAGATAGACTTCTGTTTCATATTTGAACGGAATATCCATTAGTTTTAAAAGATCTGCACCAAATTGTTCATTCTTGGACTTCAGGGTTCCATGGTCACTGACGGTTGGATTATCAGGCACATATTTGCCGAGACAGTCGGCTTGATTATTGAAGAATTCATTATTCATACAGTGAGGATCAAAGAATTGTTTAATCGGAAATCTCACTCTTGGCGGGGCAATACCATAAATGGAGTGCCAGCTGTTAAGGAGCTCTTCGTACTCGGATTTGATTTTCTGATAACTGATTATTGCTTCAGAATACTTTTTTCCTCGTCTGGATGAAATCTTATAAACACCTGCATGCCTAGTGTTTAATTTGTCATTGTCAGGATCATGAGTAATTACAACACATTTACTTCCACGGAAAAACTTGAAATAACCATGAGACATATTATCAAGCAGGAGTCTTCTATACTCCAGCTTAACTGCGTGAACTTTCATCGGATAAATAATACTGTTCATGGTCTGCAACACCTGTAATTAGCATTTCTGGTTTTCTATTATTATCTTCCCAAATCCAGTCTCATTCCATAGCCCAAAGTCTCAATTTTCGGGGGTTAATAATCAATTTCAAAATGTGTATATGCCCTCAAAGCCTCACCGGGCATGCGTTTGAAACATTTATGTGCCTGATTTTTGCAGAATTTATAGATTGCTTATGAAATAGATTGCTTATGAAAGTATTACATTAGACACGTATGTCATAAGAGTAACGGCGACATTGATCAGCATCAGCACCGCCAATACAAGAAGGTGCGTTCTCCTTTTGTAAAATGCTGTGGCGATAAATTCGCGGATGAATGCATTTACCCAGAAATAGCTCCTTGTTTTGCTTCCGATGCCCTCTACTTTTATCTGCTGTCTTCTTGCCATAAGGCCCGCACGGAAAACATGATAGTTAGTGGTAGAAAAGGCTATCTGCGGAGCTTTCTTATCAGTGACTTTCTTGATCATCTCAACTGCATATTTAAAGTTTTCATATGTGTTGGTTGATCTGTCTTCTATCATTATCGATGACTCGGGAATCCCCCTGCTCAAAAGATATTCGTTTATGGCTGCTGCCTCGCTGACCTTTTCATTTTTGCCTTTGCCGCCCGACGGAATGAATACGATGCCTTTGCCTGTGGCTTTTTTCTGCATCTCGGCAAACTCTATCGCACGGTCGGCACGCGACTGTAAGAGCCTGGTAACTTTTCCGTCCCGGCCTATCTGACATCCAAGGATCAGAATGTAATCCTTGTCAAACGAAGGGATGTGTCGTGCCGCCCTGACGGCAAGTATTACCGAACCGGCAAATATACACTCGAAATAGACCACAAGTATTCCCGCGGTGTTTTCTATAAACATTCCGATAAAGCGTCCCGGGCCTGTCCAGTCGTGGACATCTAACCAGTTGGAGTTCTGGAGAAAATATGAGACAGCAAATGGTGTAACTGATGCTACACAGAATATGAGGCTCAAAAAGATGGCCAGCATGTTGCGCCATGAACGGCCTTCTTTTTTAAGAAGCCTCATGTTGCTTACGGTTGAAAGGACAGCCATTACCAAGGATATGGGCATGGTGAAAAATGCAAATGTTCCGAGGTGGCTCATGAATCTTCCCAAAACTTCGTAAAGACCGAGTTTGGGAGTCGTTATCAGATCAAGCAGGGTCAGGAGCAGACTTCCCGCCATGAAGATAATAAGGCCGCAGCTTAAGATATTCCTTATCAGGTAAAGATTCTTGCGAAGTCCCCTTCTGTACATGATTATGAGATCCATCAGAAGTATTGCAAGATAGACCGCAAGTGCGACCCTGACAATAAAGCTTCCGGTGTAGTCGCCGAAATAATCGTCGCAGGTTATAACACCATTCTTATGAACATAGAGAACACTTACGGAGGATTCATTATCACCGGACTTTACTGACAGATATGCGCGGCCGGGTTTTTTCGACCTGACGCCCACATAAGCAGTATTTCCTTCGACACGAAGATACGTGACTTCCAGAGTGTTCTGGCCGCCGTCATCAATAACCGCAATCGGAACCGTGCCGTCTTCAGACAAACTGATATTTGAAACAGTACACAGGTATTCGTCGCCCGCAAAATAGACATACATATAGCAAGCAATCAGCATTACGATCGCAAGTAAAAGGTATCTCAATTTCAGGAACAGCTTTTTCATATATAGAAATTATACATAAATATCAATGGTTTTTGAGCATAATTAAAGGTCCGGAGGCTGTGGAACCGGACCTTTCGGGGGAGGGTGTAATAGGGTTTTGAATTAAGAGCTATAGCTCTGATGGGTTCATTATCTACCCCCAACTTGAAATCTACTTAAAATTGGCCAAGTTATTTTTTATAATAAGAAAAGTGACGACACTTAAAGGAGACCCTGCTCATGAAAGGTTATGAATTCATCGACAACAAAGGCACTTTTAAGCTTGAAGACCCTGATCTTTACAGCTATCTTTATTTCCCCGTAGGCGCTGCCAGCGGCATGATGGGATCTCTGACTCCGGAATTCGGAGGCGATCTCAAGACTTCCCAGAACACATTTATCCTTGAGCCCGTCTCATCGGATAACCTTCACAACAACCGTTCCACCAGAAACTTCTGGATCTGCCTTGAAGACGGCACACTCGTTTCCGCAACGGGCGCTTCCGCTTCTTCCCATGCGAAAAGATTTACCTCCGACAAAGACAAGGCAACCCTTTACGGTGGTCTTCTCTGGCAGAAGGTCGAGCGTGAGATAAGCGGCACAAGCCTTAAGACTGAGGTAACTGCATTCGTACCCGTTCAGACTTCCGACAAGATCGAGCTCACAAAGGTAAAGATCACAAACAACGGTTCTTCTGCTGTAACCTTCACTCCCACTGCGGCAACACCGATCTACGGACGTTCAGCTGACAATATCAGAGACCACAGAAACGTTACTTCCATGCTCAACAGAATGAGCGTTACGGAATACGGAATCACCAACGATCCTACACTCACATTCGATGAGAGAGGACACAGAAAAAATAAGGTGATCTACGGATTCTTTGCTGCAGAAGCTGACGGCACAAAGCCTGTCTCCTTCTGCCCCATCGCTGAAGATTTCATCGGCGAAGGCGGTGCTTTCGACAACCCGAGATTCCCTGTTACGGGAACTCCCGCTTCACTGCCCGGCACACGCGCTGACGGCTTTGAGGCAATGGGCGCAGCACAGTTTGCAAAGAAGACTCTTGCTCCGGGCGAGAGTGCGGAATATATTTTCGCGCTCGCGATAAACGACATGTTAAAGCCCTCCGACAATGAGATCGACATCGAAGCTGAGTCTGCTTCTATCCAGAACATGGCCGTTAAGTATCTTAAGGGCGATGTTTTCGAGAGCGAGCTCGCAAAGAATAAAGAATACTGGGACAAGAAGAATAATGTCAGCTTCCACACGGGCGACAAGGCTTTCGACAGCTGGATGTACTGGGTAGGCGTTCAGCCGATGCTCAGAAGAATCTACGGCTGCTCATTCCTTCCGCACCACGATTACGGCAAGGGCGGCAGAGGCTGGAGAGATCTCTGGCAGGACTGCCTCGCGCTGATAATCATGGATCCTTCAGACGTAAGGGCTATGCTCGTCGATAACTTCGGCGGCGTCAGAACTGACGGTACGAACGCTACCATCATTGGCAGCGGAAGCGGCGAATTCATCGCTGACCGTAACGGAATCACCAGAGTCTGGATGGACCACGCTATGTGGCCGTTCATGACGATGGACCTCTATATCAAGCAGACGGGCGACCTCAAGATCCTTGATGAGAAGGCTCCTTACTTCATCGACCGCCAGGTTATGCGCGGCGAAGAACTCCTCGATAAGGACATCGACCTCTCCAATGCAAAGTCTGAAGGTACGGTCATCGAGCATCTCCTCCTTCAGAACTTCGCTTCATTCTTCGACGTAGGCGATCACGGCCACATGAAGCTCAGAGGCGCTGACTGGAACGATGCTCTGGACATGGGCAAGGACAAGGGCGAGAGCGTTGCCTTCACCGCAGCTTACGCAGGCAACTACAAAAAACTCGCAGCGATCTTAAGAGAGTACAAAAAGACATTCGGCAAGGACACGATCGAAGCCGCAGCTGAACTTGAAGGTCTCTTAGGCGTTTACGACGAGGCTAAGCTCCAGTCCGTATTAAGCCAGTACTGCAACGGTGTAAAGACAGGTTTCTCCGGCACTAAGAAAACCTTCGCGATCGACACTCTCGCTGACGACCTCGAAAAGAAGTCCGAATGGATCACAACTCACATCAGAGAGACCGAATGGTTCACCGACACAGAAGGCTATTCACGCTACAACGGTTACTACGATAACAGCGGCAATGCACTCGAGAAGAACGGCGACAAGCACGGCAACCCTGCCATGATGCTCACAAGCCAGGTATTCACAGTCATGTCCGGCATCGCATCTGAAGACCAGATCGCTGAGATCGTTAAGTCAGCAGATAAATACATCTATGACGCTTCCATCGGAGGCTACAAGCTCAACACAGACTTCCGTGAAGTTAAGACCGACATGGGCCGTATGTTCGGCTTCTCCTATGGCCAGAAAGAAAACGGCGCAGTCTTCTCCCACATGACAGTTATGTTCGGCAACGCCCTCTATTCAAGAGGTTTCAAGGCTGAAGGCTGGAAGGTATTGGGTACACTTTACGGACACGCAACTGATTTTGCAGACAGTAAGATCTATCCCGGCGTTCCTGAATACTTCGACCCTAAGGGCAGAGGCGTTTACCACTACCTCACAGGTGCGGCAAGCTGGCTGATGCTCACAGTCCTCACCGAAATGTTCGGCATCAAGGGTTCTTACGGTGACATGTGCTTTGAGCCCAAGCTCCTCCCTTCACAGTTCGATGGCGAGGGCAAGGCTTCGGTAAGCTTCGAATTCAACGGCAAGCCTCTGACAGTCGTTTATAAGAAGACCTCTGATGCTTCCGCTGTTAAGAAGATAAGTGTTGACGGCGCGGTTGTCAGCGAAGGCTCCAACATACTGCCGAAAGACAAGATAGGAAAACTGATCGAGATCGAACTCGACTGATAAAAAAGGCTGGCTCAGATGAGTCAGCCTTTATTCTTAAACTTCAGTTTCAGTGATCTCTGCTCTCTGGAACGTCTGGTCCGGAAGCTTGGACTGGACCAGGATGGTATCGCCATTGAGATTGAAAGTGTATTCCCATCCGCCGTGGTCTTTGCCGGTACCGATCTCGGAAGCTATCGTTCTGTCTTCGTTATCGAATTCCATCTTGTAGATGAACTCTTCAATCTGGCCTTCTTCGTAATGCCAGAAAACAACTTTGAATCCGTCAGCAGTTACGTTGCTGATCTCGAAATGTTCTTCTGTATCAGTTGCCTGCCAGGCGCCTTCCCAGGCGGGAATCTCTACAGGCGCAGTTGTTTCTTCTACAGTTGTCTCGACAGGTTCTTCTGTTGCTGATGTCTCAGTCTCAACAACTACAGTAGTTGCTGCCGTTGTCTCAGATGTCTCCTGAGGCTTGCTGCCGCATGACGTTGCCATAAGAAGCAACGATGCCGTTAATGTTGCTGCTAATATTTTTTTCATGTTAACTCCACGTTTTTGATTGGACTATTATATACGCTTCTTGAGTTTTGAAAAGAGTTTCTCTAGCACAATGACCGCAGCGACAGTCAAAACAAGCGCTGTCACAAGCGTGATAATCAACTTATTTCTGCGGTAGGTCTTCCATGTGGAAGTGAATTCTTTGGACACATAACATGAAGCGGGGTACTCCCTTACAAGCTTCTGCTGGATTGCGGCTGAATCACCGTCAACAGAGATGAGTATATGGGGATACGGCTTATACGTCTGGTTTTCGTAATCTGCATAAAGTTCTGTCAGGAACTGATCCCACGTGGAAGGATCGTATTCGTAGTAAAGATAAATATCAGGCTCGGCGTAGACATTATTAAACATCGAGCCGTCGTAATTGAAAACAATATATTCGTACTCGTAAACATCGAGCACAGGAATCCTGGAGTATTGGGTGTTATAGCCGAATTCACTTAAATCGTTCGTATAGTAGTTGTAATGGGCAATGGTATCTGCGGGCACTGCTGAGTTGAATACTTCATGCTCATTCACAAGTCTTTGTTTTTCTTCGATGGCAACGTTGTTTTCGATATAAATCTTCTTCACGCCTTCCCATGTGCTTATTTCAGGAATATCATCGAATGTAAATTCTCTGGTCTTATCTTCGGGAACTATATGCCTTGCAGCCATGTATTCCGAACGCATTCTGTCCCATTTATTATTTGTGTATTCGGCGTGTGCGGATGTGTAATCGTACGTATAAGCATATATCGAATCAGTCTGGGGAATGTATTCGTTGTTGTAACTGTCCATGAGTTTATAGACAGTAAAAACGAGAAGCAAATGATACGCCAGAATAGGTACTATTATCTGCAATGCTCCCCAAAAACGGCGGTGTGAACGCATATTCCTTTACCCCCTTAAGGAATTCTCAATTCACATACTATTTTATCATGAGTGTTTGTTATAATCGGAGTCAGTACTTTACTTTCCGGGGAGGATAATATGACAAGACTCGAATACCTTAAGTCACCTGAAATGGCATTAATCAGAAAGAACATCAATTCATGCGCGATCATGGGATATGTTGTAGCTGCTTTATCTTTCGGCATCAACTATTTTATGTATCAGAGCCTGTCCGGCATCTTCGATGCAATTCTCATCGTTGTATGCTCACTTCTTATCCAGCTCCTTCAGAGCAGAGTTGCAGCCATCGTTCTCATGGTTTACGCTGCACTTAACGTTATCCTCGTTCTCGTTCAGACAGGAAGGCTCGGCGGTTGGTGGATCGCCGTTGTCGGTGTTTATGCGATCATCTACACATTCAAGTTCCAGAAAGCCTGGAAGGCATATAAGAACGGTGATGCACCTGACATCAACCTGCCTCAGTAATTCATATGGAACTTAAAACACTTCCTTACAAATTTACGGTCTGCAAACTCATATCCGGCGGCACTTTGCCGTCGGACATTGATTTTTGTTTCACGGGCAAAACCGATGAAGAAATATCCCTTGTCTGCAAGACCGAAGACGTACCTGAGAACACGCTCGAAAGAGATGACGGCTGGAAAGGCTTCCGCATCACGGGTGTTCTCGACTTTTCGCTTATAGGGATCCTCTCGAAAATATCATCCATCCTCGCAGAAAATAAGATCGGCATTTTCGCGGTGTCGACATATAACACCGACTATATTTTCGTTAAGGAAGAAAACTTCGACAAGGCAATAAATGCTTTGAAAGACAACGGTTACGATGTAGCTGAGCTTACTTTCTCTTAACTATAACAAGCTCTTCAAACTCATCGGTCGGAACAGGCTTTGAGAAGTAATAACCCTGGAAGAGCTTGCAGCCCATGTCTGCAAGAACACCATACTGGCCCTGTGTCTCAACACCTTCGGTAAGCGATGTGATCCCCAGATCCATCGCAAGATTTATCACGTTCTTAACGATGGTATCAGCCTTCTGCTCGTCATCTGTCTTTCCCAGGAAATTCATGTCGATCTTAAGCACGTCTACAGGCAGTGACTTGAGCATGTTGAGCGAAGAATATCCGCTGCCGAAGTCATCCATCTCAACGATGAATCCGTGATCACGGAACTCCTGCATGATGGAAACGACCTTGTCGGAATCGGTAACCATTACGCTCTCTGTGATCTCAACACGGAGCTGCTTGGGGTCAAGACCGTATTCATCAACAAGTCCCTTTATGTATTCCGGAACATCAAGATAGTAGAAATCTTTTGGCGAGATGTTGACTGAGACGAACATGTTCCAGCCGCGCTTCTTCCAGTCGGAAAGGATCTCACATGCGCAGCGCCACATATACTTGTCGACTTCAACGATAAGACCGTTCTTCTCAAGTGAAGGAATGAATCTGAACGGAGCGAGGAAACCGTGATCCTTGTGGATCCAGCGGACGAGAGCTTCGCAGCCGACGATGTTTCCGTCGCTGTCTGCAATGGGCTGGAGATAAGGTCTCAAATCGCGGTTTCTGATGGCGTCTGCAAGCTGTGCCGTGATCTCCTGGTTCCACAGGATCTCATTTCTCAACTTGTCGTCGTAGTATGCCATGTGTACTGAATCGTCTTTCTCGATGGATGTAAGAGCGATTCTTGCATTGGCAAACATTGTCGCAATATCCTTCTCAGCACGGTCGACTTCGTAAGCGCCGATCTGGGACTGGATAGGATAATTCGCGGAATCCATCTTTATCTTGATAAGTGCAAGATTGCGCTCGATGGCATCGGGATTGAAATCATACTTCGGGATCAGGACACCGAAGTTGGCGCCGCCCAATCGGCCGAAGAGACACTTTTCGGGGAAGGTCGCCTTCATCTTCTCAGCAAAACACTTGATCGCGTAATCGCCGAAGTCGTTGCCGAAGATGTCGTTTACAACCTTAAAACTCTTGATGTTAATGTAAAGGATCATGTAAGCAGTGTCCTTATGGACATCGATTGCCTGCTTAATGAGCTTGTACAGATGGTCGCTGGTATAAAGGCCTGTGAGCTTGTCGTGCGTAGCCTCGAAAAGCTCTTTCCTGATCTTGAGCTGCTCCTTGGTAATGTCACTTACCTTGAGGTAGTAGCCGATGATCTTGCCCTTCTCATTTAATACGTCGCGGTTCTCGAAAAGGAAATACTTGATGCTGTCACCGGAACCCGTCGAATGACGCTCTGTCCAGTTGCCTCTTCTAAGCTTCGTATTAAAAAGATACTCTATCTCTTCAGGTGCGTCCTCGCAGTTGTCTTCCATAACGCCGACAAGATTGCATGCAGCCTTGTTGACCCATACGCATCTGCCTTTTGGCGAGAAAACAAAGCAGGCATCAGCACCGTTTGAGACGATACCGGAGAGCATCTTGTCGAGAAGTCTCAAAGGTCTGTAGTGAATAGCAAAATAGTACGCAAGAAGTCCAAACGCACCGAAACCGATCATGGAAAGGTCGACAGGATTCTTGGAGAAAATGAAATATGTTTCCCACACGCCGACAGCGAGCATCGATACGAACATAATGGAGAACTTTTCTCTGTAGATACGTGATGTGCGGAATGTTGTGATCGCAAAAGTGAAAATAACTGCAAAGAACAATCCGTAGTCGATGAATCTGTGGATGTACTGGCCGACAAAAGGCTGCAGGAAGTAGAATACTTCGCCGTTAACGACATCCCATTTGACGTCAAAAGCATGCTTTGTAAAAGGATTTGCGAGGAGCTGGACTGCATCAGCGATCAATACCCACCTGATCCAGGCCGGAGCTTTCTTGGGCTTTCTGGTGCTTCTGCAGTATATCTCGGTAAACTTTACCAACTCATAGATAACGAAATCCATTCCGACATAGTAGATATAGCATCCGACGAGAGCGAGCCATTTTCTGGTTGCCACAACGATAATCGCGTTGCCTAAGATCGGCGGGATGAATGCTAAATCGAGCCAGGATACAGCCCTGCCGAGGCCCTTGTAATGGCGCTTGGCATTGATGGCGCACATAAGAAGTGCGAGTATCAACATGGCAAATATGCCGACGTAAACGTATCTCGATAGCAAAGTAAGAACTCTCCAAATTTCAGTACTTTAACAATTAACATTTTAAAGGTCTTGTATTAATCACTCATCACGGCAATATTAAAAGATTTAAAACAATAACTATTTCTTTGAAACCTGAGGCACGGCGGAGGAATCGCGATGAAACCGAGGTCAAGGATATCTCCTTATGTCAGAACGGTCACGGCCGCTCTTCTCTTAATGCTCTCTTTGGGAGCGCTCACTTCATGCAAACCGAAGTATGCGACCGGTTATTATGACGGTCTTAACGAAGTCGGTCCGGAGATCAAAGACGAAAGCTGCATACTGATTCCTCCCGAGCCTCTCGAAAAGCCTTTCGACAGGATGCTCCTCAAAGATTACATCATCGAAAATGCGCCCGGATTAAAACGTTTTGCAATTGAAGATGTTCTCGGGTACTGACGCGGCAATTATTGGTATAATTGCCTATTATGGAAAAGGTATTTGAATCAGAAAGAATCACATTCGTAAAAGCAACGATGGAGCTGGTGCCTGACTATCTTGAGATGGTCAACGACATCGAGAATGTTGCAAAATACATCAGCGACAGGCTCGAGCCTTATACCCTGGAAGAAGAAAACAAATACATGCAGGATAAACTCGACAGTGGCGCGACCATGTATTCCATGATTGAGAAATCCACCGGCAAGTTCATCGGCAACACAGAATTCTTCGACCGCAAAGGCAACGATGCCGAATGGGGCATCGCGATCACCGGATCAATGCAGAACAAAGGTTACGGCACAGAAGCCCTCCGACGCATGATCGACTACGGCTTTAACGAGCTTGGCCTTGAGAGGATCCGCCTGGTCGTATTCGTTGCAAACGATCGCGCATTCCACGTATATCAGCAGTGCGGCTTTAAGGAATACCACCGCAACAAAGTCGATATCTTCATGGATATCCGCAACGAAGGAGGCAGCAAATGAAAGCACTTGTAATCAACTGCAGTCCTGTAAGGACAGGCGCCACGGCAGAGATAGTTAAGACCGTATGCACTGAGCTGTCATCACGCTATGACACCAGGAGCATCTGCATTGACGATTACAAATTCGATTTCTGCAAAGGCTGCCGTTCATGCCATAACACCGCAAAATGCGTGATGCCTGACGCATCAGTTATCCTGGATATCATGAATGAATTTGATAACGCGGACATCATCGTATCCGTTGCTCCTTCATACTGGGCAGACATCCCCGGACAGTACAAGGCATTCATCGACAGGGTCACTCCCTGGTGCAATACACATGTACCTCACGCAACGATAAAGCCCGGCAAGAAGGGCTATGCGATCGCTTTGAGAACCGGTCCCAACATGCCTGAATGCGAGCGCTTGATCGGCAGCATCGAGCATTTCTACGGCCATCTCGAGATCGAATGCGCAGGCCATCTCGGCCTTACTTCAGTCGAGAACAAAGCCGACGTCGAACCCAGAAAAGAAGAGATAATCTCATTCTGCAAAGGCATCTGAGATGAAGCGTAAGGTCACGCCTGAAGAGCGGGAGATACTGCTTAACAATCCCGAACTCGTTATGTTCGAGCCTTATAAAGCTATGAAGACGCACCGCGCGTCGCTCGGCAAGTCGCTTATCCTCCCAGGCATCACAGCGGTGCTCTTTTTCGGCTTCGGATTTCTGTTCCCTGACTTCATCAACGCGCACCCGACTTCTTTCGCAGCAACAGGATGCGCAATGCTCGTGTTATCTGCAGGATTTCTTCCCTTTCTCTATTTCTTTCTTGATGACCGCGATTACAAGAAGGCGCGCGCAACACACTACGAAAAGTATCTTAAAATGCTGCTTCCCAAAGAGCTTGAATGCAACACCGCGCTCATATCCTATATGGTTTACGAGAAGGCTGAAGGCGGCTGGATAATCGACGGCGAAGAGAGCATGTTCGGTTACTGCGGCATGGTGAACACTTTCAGGTTCGAACCGCAGACCGAAGTAGCACTCGTCTTCGACGGCAAAGGATTTCTCGCTATCGTTAAACGTGATCCGCGCACGGAAAGCTTCTTCGCTTAGGGAATTCTCTAAAACAGTCGATGATCGGCTGGTTTAGAGAAATTTTTTCGATTTCTTCTCCAAATGCATCTTCGAAATGCACTTTTAGATACGAATTCCCGTTTTTTTATCTAAACGCACTTCGAAAAAGCATTTTTAGATAACGTGTCTCACATATTCACTTCAATATCCGCAACCGATTCCGCAAACGTTCTGTCGTGCTCGACGAAGAGCATCGTGACGTTGTTGTCCTTCACCAGACGCTCGATCTCCTGACGCATGTAAACATCGATGTAATTGAGCGGCTCGTCCCACAGATAGAGGTCGGCGTGTTCGCATAAACTAAGGGCGATCATGACGAACTTTTTCTGTCCGAGAGATAACTGCGAGACATCCCTGTAAAGCATCTCTTTGGTAAATCCCATCTTGATCAGGATCGTCGAGAATATCGTCTTATCGCATCCGCGTTCACCGGCAATGTCGTAGAGCGTTCCTACCAATGAAGACGTGTCCTGGCCGACGTATGAGATCTTAAGGCCTGGTGCGATGTAGATGTCGCCTTCAGCGCTGATTCCTTCGTCTTCGCCAAGCCCTGCAAGATACTTGATAAGCGTGCTCTTACCGCATCCGTTCCTGCCCTGCAAAGATATCTTATTGCCGCGTTCAACTGTCAGACTGAAACCTTCAACAACAGGCTCGCCGTAACGCTTAAGCGTAATGTCCTTAAGGATAATTGGAGTCTTGTTGTGGTGCTCCGTTCCCGTGATCTTCAAGGTCTCAGTATGCTCAAGATCTTTAAGCAGGCTCTGCTTTTCTTCAAGCTTGCGCTCGTTACGCTGCTCTAAGTTTTTGGAAAGCGACATGAGCTTTTTTGCTTTTGAAGCTTCGTATGCTCTGGTCCAATGGTTCTGCGCAACCTTTGAGGGAGCATTTGCCCTGTTCTTATAGCTTTCTGCCTTCGCCGACCACTGCGCATTTTTCTTCATTGCGGCATCGATCGCGCCCATCTCTTTTTTGAGCTGGTCGTTTCTTGCTCGCTCGTTTTCCATACGCTGCTCGTTGTTCTCCCACCATACGGAATATGAGGCGCCGACAAGTTCCAATCCTGTCTTTGTAATGACCAGAGTGTGGTCGGTACAACGGTCCAAAAACGCACGGTCGTGCGATATCATGATGAAGCCGTCCTTAGTTGAGAGATAGTCTGCTACCGCTTCACGGCCTACCCTGTCGAGATGGTTCGTGGGCTCGTCTATAAGCGGATAGATGCCGTCTGCGGCAAAGAGATTTGCAAGCATCAGCTTGGTCCTCTCACCGCCCGATAAAGTCTCCATCGGGCGCCACATGATGTCGGGATCAGCACCCATGAGATTTAATTCCTTGCGCACTCTCCAGTCCTCATTTTCGGGCAGTTCGTCCATCGGGAAAAGTATTGTCTCAGGCACGCCCGTGATGGTGCCGGCGTATGGAAGTTCACCGCGCAAGAGCTTAAAGAACGTGGTCTTTCCCCTGCCGTTGCGGCCCGCAAGAGCAAGCTTCCATGATGTGTCGAGAGTAATGGTGACGTTGTCAAAAAGAGTCTTTTCAGACCCGTCGTATCCGAATGTTAGATTGTTTATATTAATCACTGGCATAATGATTCTCCTTTCGAAAATCCTCTGCCGGATAAATCAAAAGCCGCGACAAGAAAGTCCCGGCCGCGGCTAATAAATGCAAATATAAATGAACACACAAAAATAGACTTATCCGCGAGGCGTTTTATAAACTTCAGCAGATGGTCTTTCTCATTGGTGTTCCTCCGTCTTTAAGAATTCTGCCGTGATAATACAGCATGCAAAATTCTTCGTCAAGCACCCGCGTGTAATCTCTTCGTCACGGGAATCACTCAGTTTTCACTCATCCTTCACCCAGCCTTCACGCATATTCACCAGCCTTCCCGTGTTACACTACGTGTGGCAAATAGGAAGCGCTGATCTCATCAGATCGTTGTACTGGCGTCATATCGGCGCTTCCCCAAATGCCGGTAAATCCCCTCTAAAAATATGGTTTTCGAAGGTCCAAGCACCTCTGGATATTAACCCGCGAAAATAATTCTGATAAAATATCAGATAGTGGATACACCACGGAATAAGGTATATCGGACGAAAAGAGGGTAAGGGATATGGACAACGATATTTTCAACCAGAGCGCTGCCCAGCAGAGAGCAGCATACTTGAAAATGTCTCCGGAAGAACAGAAGGAGTATATTACACTCAAATACGGAAATGCTCCTGCTGCACCGGCGACACCCACTACGCCTGCCGGAAATCCGGCAAACATCATTCCTCCGGCACCCACACCCGTAGTAAACGGCACGACATCAACTGATAACAAGTGCCCTTCATGCGGTGCGACGCTGGCATTCGATCCTGCAACAGGCGGACTTACTTGTAACTTCTGCGGAGCTTCGGTAGCACTCAACACCATGCCCGCAGCACCCGGAATCGGATACACGCTTGAAGACCTGAACTATACTGCAGGCCAGCATTATCTGCGCATGGTAAACAAGCTCATCGTTTGCGGCACATGCGGCGGTACTTTCGTTGCTGACCAGAGCGCAATGTCTGGCCTCTGCCCTTATTGCGGATCTAATTCGATCACCGAGACAACCAGCAGCGGAATGCTCGAACCTACAGGTGTCATTCCCTTCAAGATCAGCAAGGAACAGGCCCAGGCCATGTTCAAAGACTGGGTCGTCAAAAGAAAAATGGCGCCGATGGATATCGCCAAGAATGCGGAGATCACAGACCTCACAGGCGTATATGTTCCGTACTGGATCTTCGACTGCGACACATATGCTCCTTATTCGGGAAAGTTCGGTAAAGACTACGGCAGCGGCGATGACAAATATACCAAGTGGCACAAAGCTTCCGGCGTATGCAAGCTCCCCATTAAGAACCTGACCATAATAGCTACGAGCCGTCTTGAGAACGATACATTCTGGAAAGGTGTCTCTAATTTTGATCTCAACTTCATGAAGAGATACGACCCTAACCTTCTCGCAGGTTTCTGGTCTGAAAGCTATACCATCGACGGACAGGCAGCCTGGAATACGGCTATGGGCAAGATCTATACCAGGATCGAAAGACAGATAAAGATAATGGAAGATGCTGATCACGTATCTAAATTCGAGTTCCATCCGGAAGCTACCAACATCCGTGCGAAATACGTTCTCGCGCCCATCTGGATCACTTCTTTCGATTACCACGGAACGTCCTACCGTGTCCTCATCAACGGACAGACAGGAAGTATCGCGGGCACATGGCCGAAGTCTTTCAAGAAGTTCTTCATGATCCTGGGAATCATTGCAGGCGCTCTTATCGCATCGCGCTTACTGATGTTCCTCTTCAACTGGCTGCTGCAGTCGGTTCAGACGGGATTCGGAACTTAAGATTCAGAATTAAAATCTTTCAGCGTTCGATATTTACGATACGCATGTAGCGGTTTAACGCATACTCACCGTCGTGGCATTCACCCGGGAAATATGCGCTCATGTCTTCAGGCTTTGTTACCCTGATAAGACCTACCTGTGTAAACAGTTCTGCAAAAGAATCCCTGTCTTCGGGCGGGCAGATAAGTCCTGCCGTCTGGAGATGATATCTGTGCGCATAAAGAGTCTTTCCGATGTCTGCTTTAGCAAGCGGCTTTATGAGGACGTTGCACATCATGGGCGACAATTCAAGTCGGCTGTCTTCAGCGATTATCACACTGCATCCTTTGCCTCTTAATATGTTGTCATGCCTTTCTTCCTCGCCGAGATAACTCTTTAATCTCTGAGTATATGAGACTAGTGTATCCCTTGCGCGGATGCCTATCTCCTGCGTTGCATTGCGGTTTACGGCAGCCTCAAGAACTGGCAGGAATATAGAAGCAAAACTCTTCACTTCATTCATGTCGTTGGTGTCGATATATATGACCTGACAGCTGCTGCAAAGAAGCTGCTTTGTCGCTGCGATGTGCTTTGCAAGACCTTCAAGTTCTGCGTCCGCGCCGCTTACTTCGTTAAGCTTTGAGATGTAGCAGAAGCCGAGCTTTTGTCCCCACTCGATGATCTTCGCGCCTGTAGGTGCAAGACCTCTCACCGCCTCGATCGCCATGTCACTTCCCCAGACGCTTATCGCGTTGCTGAGTTCGGCCATCTTGCGCATGCCCTGGATGTCTGTCGATGCGGTATCGAAAACATAGATATAGTCCTTCAGTTCAGGCCTGTATTCGATGAGCTGCATTATGAGTTTTAATGACAATCCGTTGTCTGCCGAAGGCAGCTTTAAGATGTTAATGTTGCCAGTCATGAGACCTTCTGCAAGCGAATACGCGGGAAGGAAATCCATGTTGCCTGCAGCGATGTGGAACAGCACGCCCAAAGGCATTTTCTTTACCTTGATCTGCGCAAAACCTTCGATCTTATCCGTAACGTATTCTTCGGTATTTCCGAGTTCAGTCTCAAGCTTTTTATGCAGATGTTCTTTGGATAAAAGCGCCTCTGCCTGAAGCTTATATGTGTCGACAGTATCCTTCGGGAAAGCCGTCAGGAGGTCATCGAATTTTCCCTTCAAAAGATCAACTCTAAGCTGCTCAACAGCGTCGATTACGACTTCGGGAGATAACTGCTGTTTGGACAATATCTCAGGGATCTTGTTTTCGAGCTCTGTAAGGAGGCGGTCCTGCTCGGAACTCTCATATGTTTTTCCGTCGAAAAGGATCATACCTTCACCCCCTTGAGAATATCCGCAGCGCCTGCCGCGCATGTCTTGATGTCATCAGGAGCGACACGTCCGACGATCTCAAGATAAGGCGATTTAACACCGCACGGACAGTTTGTACCATCGTGAAGAATGCCCAAGTCGTCAGTCATTATGGACAGTATCGGAGTCGCTGTGCAGAGCGGCGAGATGAGGTTTACGAGACCCGTCTTCTCCATGCCGACCGGCTCTAAAGTGTCAGGATCGCGGATGACGATCTTGCTGTAAACAGGCACGTGGAAATGATGGTGCGAGCAGTCCGTGTAAAGTATCGGATGCTCTACCGCACCGAAAAATTCAACGATGTTTTCCTCATCGATGTTGAGAGTTTTCTTTGCAAGTTTGTAGAAGGTTTCCTTGTCGGCAGCCTCCTGGTAGAACTGCTTCCATCCGCCTCCGAGCATGACTTTTGAGCCCTTGGGGAGCTTAAATGAAAGACCTCTTTCTTCTAAGAGTCTGAACAGGAAAAACGTGTACGAAGGAAAGCCCATGAAGCGCACGGGAGCCTTGCCCTTCTCATACTTTTTGAGTGCTTCGACGATGCTCTCAAAATCAGGTTTATAACCGTCTGATGTGTGCTTCAGGATAAACTTGCGGCTTAATGCCGGAGCCAGGAATGTAGTGAGATATGCGGTTTTAGCGACAGCTGTTTTATTTGACTTGTGAGGCTTATAACCCATGACGATGTAGCGGCAGGGTTTTGCGGTCATGATGCCGTGATATCTCGTTACCTTAATGGACATCTTCAACGCCGACCATAGATCACCGAAAGCAAATCTGATATGGCTCATCTTTCCGCTCGTGCCGGATGAAGTCGCCATGATCATATATCTTCCCGACCTGAAATCATGCTGCTTCATCAGCATGGTCGGAATGACGGGAATGTCTTCAACTCTCTTAATGTCTTCTGAAGAATGAATATTCAGACCTTCGCAGATCTTCTTGTAGTCATCGCAGTTATTGATCAGGTGATTGAAATTTTCTTTGCACGCGTCAAGAAACAACTGCTGCTTAGTGCAGTCATACGGGTCTTTATTTGAGAAGACCTTTCTGCGAAGTTTCATTCAGTTCCCCCATATCGCTGAAACCACAAGTTACATATGTAATTATATCAGAAATGCTTTATTCTCACCCAAAGTGCGTCAGGGTTCATATGTCCAGACAGAATACCTCTGCGGAACAAGATGGATATACCTTCCTCCGACATGCTGGATCTCCTGCCTGTCGATGAGATTCCATCCGGGTCTTTCGTTGAGATAATAGCCGCTCTGGCCGTCGGCATAGTAATAGAATTTTACAGGATGCGTGAGCGTCATCTCGAGAAGATTTACGAAGCCTTTGAATACATCGCTCTCCATCGGACGGTACATGAAGAGCACTGTGTAGTCGTTGTAATCCAGGCCAAAAGCATCGCCTTCAACGATTTCGATATTGCGGTATCTTTTAGTCCAGCGGTCAGCAACCGTAGCTACCTCAGGATTAATCTCAATACCCGTCAACTTGCAGGGAACACCCTTGCCGACAAGATATGCAAGAACACGTCCTTTGCCGCAACCGATGTCAATAAAAGAATCGTCAGATGAGAGTCTCAGATCTTTCAGCACGACATCAAGTCCTTTGTAAGGCGCCGACTGGCAGCCCGTAGCACCTACTTCTTTATCGAAAGGCGACGGCACAAATACGCCGAGTTTCTCGCCGCATATCTTAACGTCACGCTTGTTGTCGAGCGCGCATGAGATCTTGTTTGATAATGCTATAAACGGATTAGCCACCTCAGAGCCACTTCTTCTTTTTGAAGAACAGGAGGCTTCCGATAACGATCGCAATACTGACTGCAATCACGACCGGGTAGCTCCACTCCCAGTTAAGTTCGGGCATGACGCGGAAGTTCATTCCGTACCATCCTGCGATCAAAGTAAGCGGCATGAAGATGGTGGTTACGACAGTGAGCACCGTCATGATGCGGTTCTGCTTGATGTCGAGCTGGGCCTTATAAAGGTCTCGCAGCTGCATCGTGTAATCACGTAATGAAGATGCTGTATCGTGAAGTCTTGCAGCACGGTCGATGAATAATCTGAAGTATCTTAAATTCTCTATCTCAAAGAATCCGTTCTCGTTTTCCTGAAGCTCTGCAGCAAGATCCATAAGCTGGTCGTAGTGAATGCGCAGATAACGGATATCGTTTCTGATGTCATTCAGACGGCCTGACGGCAGATCCTCGTCGCCGTCAATGATCGACTGCTCCATGGAATCAAGCTCGGTCTCATAGTTTTCCATGAGTCTTAAATCGTCTTTAACAATCTGGTCCAAGAAGTCGTAAAGGAATCTTTCAAGGCTCGGCATCTTCCACTTCTTTGTCTGGCGGACGCCGTTGATGATCTTCTCAGCGGTGCCGTTGTCGTCAATGAAAACCACGCCCTTTTCGTCCATTACGAAAGCAAATTTAAGGTCATCGCCGGAAGGGTTCTTTCTGTCAGGAATTGCAAATGTACCTGTAAGAGAATCGTAGTTGACTTCTGCCTTTGTCAGAAAGATATCATCCATACCGAAATCGATATCGATACCCATCTCGAAACTGTCCTTGGTCTTCTGCCATTCTTCAGAATTCATGACTGCGACAAACTGGCTTTTCGCGCCCTTCAGATCTTCGCGCGACACAGCCCTCAACGAATCTTCAATCAGGAAATACACTGTAAGGTCACCCCTCCGCTAATTCACATCAGCTCATATTTTACCAAAACTTATCCTTATTAGATATTAAGTTCTGCCCTCGCCTTAAGGCCTTTGTCCATGACATCGTCATCTATCACCGCGAAAATGATATCGATCTCGTAATCCTTGTTCGCCTCAATGAAATCATGGCACGCCTGAAGCGCTTTCCGCCATGCCTGATCCTGGGGATAACCGTAGATGCCGGCAGAGATCAACGGGAATGCAATCGAGTGCAGGCCGTTCTCTTTTGCCACTGTAAGCGACTGCTTGTATGCGCTGTAAAGGAGCTTGGGTTCATCACCGTTGCCGCCGCGCCAGATTGGGCCGACAGCATGGATAACGTGCTTGGCAGGAAGATTAAATCCGGGAGTAATTACCGCATTACCCGTATCGCAACGGCCAATCTTATCGCACGCCGCCTGAAGCTCTCTTGAACCCGCTGCCCTGAAGATCGCGCCGCAGACTCCGCCGCCTTCAAGAAGATGTGCATTGGCAGCATTTACGATGACATCAACCTCAAGTTTTGTAATGCTTACCTTTTGAATATCGATACTGCTCATGGACGGTCCTCCCTTGCTGTTTTGAATATTATAACCCCTGTGGGTGTTCTGTAATTGTTTGCCGGAAGAAACTGTTGTACAGTTTTTTGCCTATGTTTTTTGCCCGAAAAACTGTACGAAAACCTGGATTCTTGCGAAATACAGCTTTTTGCCCATGTTTTTAAACCGTTTTACATAGGCAAAAACCTGCACAATAAAAAAGGGTGCCGTGTGGCACCCTCATTTATCAGATCATGTTCTTGTATATCTTCGTGCAGTCATCTTCATTGAGAGTGACAAAGCCTGATATCGTTCCGTCTCGTCCGTCGCCGTAGCAGAGGTTCTTAACGAGTGTCGGGATATCCTCTTCTTTGCCGCCAAGTTCGCCCAATGTGGAAGGCATGCCGATCGAGATTAGGAACTGCTTGAAAGCAGCGATTCCTTCTTCTGCGGTATCAACACCCCAAACGCGGTTTGCAACCTGTGTGAAGCGTGCAACGTCGTGATCCATGACATACTTGAATACTGCGGGCATTGTTACCGCAAGACCTGCACCATGAGCGCAGTCGTAGAGTGCGGACAATTCGTGCTCAATGTTGTGGCTGTTCCAGTCCTGAGAACGGCCAACGCCGCATGAGTTTGTGTGTGCCATTGTGCCTGCCCACATGATGTTTGCCCTTGCCTCATAGTTGTTGGGATCAGCGATAACCTTGGGGCCTTCGTTCTTCATTGTGATGAGAAGAGCTTCGATGAGACGGTCAGTTACTTCAACATCCTTTGAGTTTGTGAGGTAACGCTCATAGAGGTGAGCCATGATGTCCGTGATGCCGCATGCTGTCTGGTAAGGAGGAAGCGTCTCAGTAAGTTCAGGATTGAGGATACTGAACTTAGGTCTTATTCCTTCACCGCTTGCGCCACGCTTGAACATGCCCTCTTCTTTTGTGATTACGGAGTCGCCGGAACCTTCGCTGCCTGCAGCTGCGATAGTAAGAACTGTACCTACGGGGAGAGCCTTTTCGATGGGCTTGCCGCAGTAGAAATCCCAGAAGTCGCCATCGTAGATTGTGCCTGCTGCGATTGCCTTAGAGGAGTCGATGGAGCTTCCGCCGCCTACTGCGAGAACGAAGTCGATGTCTTCCTTGCGGCAGATGTCGATACCTTCGTAAACGAGGCCGCTTCTGGGGTTGGGCTTAACGCCGCCCAATTCAACATAAGGAATTCCCTCACCGTCGAGAGATGCTTTTACACGGTCCAAAAGACCTGAACGGACAACGCTTCCGCCGCCGTAATGGATGAGAACCTTGGATCCTCCGAAAGCCTTAACGAGCGAACCTGCCTGAGATTCTGTGCCCTTGCCGAATACGAACTTCGTGGGTGAATAGAAGGTAAAATTCTCCATGCCTATCTCCTTTGCTTAATTAATTGAATTTGCTTTTGCGACCGCGTCTTCAAGGCTCATTCCGGAGAATTCCTGTGCGCGGAATATCTGACCGTTTACATCGTTATCTACAAATGCTCCGACGACTACGCCGGGGATCGCACTCTCGGGTGCGTTGGGTGCATTGGGGCCGCCAAGATCCGTTCTGCACCAGCCGGGATCGGTAAGGTTCATTGTAACGCCCGTGCCACCGAGTCTTGAAGCCATGTCTTTTGTTATCTTGTCGAGTGCTGCTTTTGCAGCGGAATATCCTGCCTGCTCAGGTTCTTTATCGATGCCGCTCGTCGTGTTTACGATGCGTCCGAAGCCCTTTGCGGTCATCTTGGGAAGATAGTGGTAGCAGATCATTGCGGGAGCGATCGTGTTGACATTGAAGCTGACCGTGAAATCTTCCGGAGGTGTCGTGCAGTACTCAGGTCTGTATGCGATCTGAAGACCTGCATTGTTGAGAATGACGTCGATATCGACACCGAGTGCGTCGATGTTTTCGAGCATTTTAAGAACTGAAGGAATATCGTTCAAGTCAGCTGCGAACGAATGGCATTCAACGCCAAGCGCCCTGACTTCTTCCTCTAAGGAAGCCGTGTGTTCCACGCTTCTGGACTGAAGGATGAGATTGCATCCCTGCTCTGCCATGAGCTTTGCCGCGAGCCTTCCAAGGCCTCTCGACGCGCCTGTTACCAGTGCCCATTTACCTTTGAGATCAAGCATAAAAACACCTCGCTTTGGCTTTATGCGATCATTGTAACAACAACGCCGAAGCGAAATATTCAATTTATCCGTGTTTTATGTCGAGGTTTTGAGGGTGATTAAGTGACGGCTGCCTTGAGTGCCTGTTTGCGCTCGTACATTTTCTTGTCTGCGCGGATGAATACTTCCGTATAACTCTCGTCGATCTTGGCGTCGAAAACAGCCATGCCGCTCGATACGACCACTTTACCGTCACGGTTGTTGGCATCGATCTGTTCGTCAAACTGCTTCTTTATCTGCTCCCTGTTATCAAAGTCACTGCCCGTGAGAATTGCCACGAACTCATCGCCTCCGATACGGTAGACCGGACTGTGCTTGTAGTGTTCGCATATAAGTCTGCACGCATTTTTCAAAAGTTCGTCACCGGCTTCATGGCCCTTCGTATCGTTAATTATCTTAAGACCGTTAAGGTCAAATACGACCACGCCGTATCCTTCAAAAGAAGTCGTCTTTGACTCGATCTCAAGGCGCCTTAAAGATTCGATGTAAGCGAGCTTGTTCTTAACGCCAGTAAGGCCGTCGCGGTAAGCTTTCTGGTTCGCGGAATTGATCTCGCGCTCCTGCTCTTCGAACATGTCTTTATGTATGAACGTATGGATCAGGCATGTTGCGAAAAGACATCCCAGAGAATATAAAGGCATCAGCGGGAAAAACATCTGAAGGGCGATGAACACGGCCATGATGATGCCCGACAAACCGACGGTCCTGAAATGGGATCTTTTCGCGCCTTTGGACCTGAACCTGATGACGAATGAATAAAACGCCGTAGCAAAGTATAGGATCATCTGCATGAAGAGCGTAACGTATCTTGTCGGCAGCGCCAAATATTCGCCATTTGCATCGAAAGAGAAAACGATCGGGTAAAAGATATTTACGATCAGCGACAGGACCTGCACACCGAATATCAGCCAACCGCAGAAAAGGAATACATTTGTGAGCTTTCCCTTTCCTCCGGTAAATGCGACAACGGCTCTTGTCCAGAGTAGAACAGACGTAACCATTGCGATAAAGAATAAAACAGTATCGATGTAGGTGGCTGCTATCCATCCCAGCTCGTAAAGGACACCCCACATTGCATCGGAGAAATAATAGACCATCGTCGCAACGAGAAATTGGCGGTACCTGATGCGCACTTCGTTAGCCGCAGTCTTTTCCACCTTCTTCAACGCCTCAAGATTAATGATGACGAGAACAATAAATGCGATTATTCCTATGCTGGCGTAATACATCGATGCAACCTTCCTTTTGCATTTTCAGCTTATGCCAGAATTATAATATTTTTGATTTTTAGGGGTAAATAGCGAAAACCCATTATTTACTGAATGTTAAAATCGTGGCAAAAGTTTATTTATTCAGCTGTTCAGTTCTGTACGGATTATCTTCTGTCGCGTCAAATCCGGGCAGCAGATAGCGGTCCGGAATGTACTCGTGAACGTCGACATCCAGACAGTAATTGCAGAAAACAATCGCACAGTAAGTTATCTTCGTATTGTCCTGCTCTCCCTCAGGAACCATGGCATATGCAAAGCCGCTGTAGTCATCCGAATCCATGGCGATAAGGTCGTAACATTCAGGCTCTCCGGTAACCGTATAAATGCCTTCGTAATCGTCGATGCCGATTGCTGACAGCCTTGCGATCTCGTCCTCATATCCTGCCTTATAATCAAGGGTCATGTAGACGATATACTGCGCATCCCACGGATTGTAGTAAGTAAGCTGGTATTCGGTAACCTCAGCATTAGAAGGAATCGTCTCAGGGAAAACACCGAAGATCTCCTGGTCGCCGAATGCGTATTCGTTGTTCTTTCCGCAGTGAATGTATTTGTTGTATTCGGCCGCGTCGGTACTGACATCGATTTTCGCTGAGGCCATGCTTGCACCGATAACGACAAGTCCGAATATCATGAAAAACATATAGTGGGTAACGAGTGCAAGGAGCACGATGGTCGTCACCTTGATGGCTTTTACAACCTTTCTGTGCTTGCCGATCTTTTTCAAAACACCCGTTACGTAGAGCGTGAGTATGCACATGGCCACAAACACAATGAATGTCGCAAAGACTGCACCCGCACGCTTCAGATCTGGTTCGTAAGATAACGTCTGCAATACCAGCGCGATTACAGATACGATCACACCGGCTATCGAAACTATCTGGACGAACCTGAACAGCTTTCCCTTTTCTTCACTCGCATAATCCGCCATCTTGTCGGCGACTTCTCTTGTCTCTTTATCCATCATCTCGCTTTTCCTCTCCCCGTCTATGATCTCCCTTACATCGACATCATAGAAATCGGCAATCTCGACCAGCAGTGAGATGTCAGGCAGATTCGTTCCCGTCTCCCATCTTGATACTGATCTGTTGCTGACATTGAACTGTTTTGCCAGCTGTTCCTGGGTAAGTCCTTTTTCATTACGTAAAGACTTAAGGAACTGTCCTGTTTTCTTCTGATCCAAAGTTCGGGCCCTCCTTCCGGATAGCGTCAGGATAAGACAATCCTGCGGAAATTAACACGACACAAAGCGAGAATTGCCGTGTTTTAGGGGTTTAGACACGATATGTCTGCATTAAATCTTCTTAAACTTGTTCTTCGTCGGCTTACCGTGACCATAGTAGATCGTCCTCTCGCCGAGAGCGGTGATCTTATCAGCGCTCTTCTTGATCGCATCAAGATCGTTGTAAAGATGTCCCGTCGCAGGACTGATCCAGTTATCAAGTTCATCGCCGACTAAGAGATCTTTTCCTTCGACGTCGACACCGATCGAACCTTTTGTGTGACCAGGAAATCCGATGATCTTTGCGTCAAAGCCATACGCCGACAGATCGTCGCCGTCCTTGACCAAGATGAGGTTTTCGGGCTTCTCAACAGGTGTCTCTCTTAACACCTTAAGCGACATGTCGAGAACTACCTTGCCGACGATTCCGTACGATTCCATTGGCTGTTTGTCGTAGCTCTCGAAAAGCTCGACATCCGCCTCATGACACGCCACCGGAATATTGAAATGCTTCGCTAATTTCGCAGCGTTTTCGGCGTGATCGAAATGCGTATGCGTCAAAACGATCAGCTTCATGTTGTACTTGCTGCACTCTGCCAAAACCTGGTCGTAACCGATCGCGCTTCCGGTATCAACGAGGAACGCGTCTTTGCCGTTTGCGACCAAATAGCAGTTGTCTGTTTTACACTTGATTCTTGTTACCGTGCTCATGATTCCCATCCCCTTTATTTACTCTGTCTTATGTTATCACATCGGGAACGTAACGATATCTTATGACCCTATCCCGTGTATAATTGTTGCTCCAAAAAATAGCCAACAATTATACAAAATCGTCTTTTTATGTAATTGTTGCCCTTAAAAAAGAGCAACAATTATACACTCCCATCCGCACGTGTACGTTTTTTCTCGAAAAACGGGTTTTAGGTACACATAATTCCCCTTTTATGCAATTTTACGGCGAAAAAACAGAAAAGATGGACATGCACAAAAAAGAGGATGCCTCACCATCTTGAGACATCCTCTGTATAAGTTTTCGATTAACTAAAGATCAGTCGTCGATTGACGTATCTGTAGCCTTAGCGTAGATTGCTTCGACTTCCTTGCCCGGAGCCTTTGTTGCAAGTGTAACTACAACCGCAATGATGAGACCTGCAATGAAGCCCGGAACGATCTCGTAAATACCTGTGTCGGAGATGACCGCTTTGTAGGCAATAACTTGCTGTGTTGCCTCATCAATAACCGGCAGCTTTAATACAGTTGTTGTAAACAAAAGGAGCCATGCGATATCTGCAACAGCGCCGCCGATGATTCCGGCAACTGCGCCGGCATAGTTAAAGCGCTTCCAGAACAGTGAGAGGATAACGACAGGTCCGAAGGATGCACCAAAGAGACCCCATGCGTTCTCAACCATGTTCATGATGTCTGCAGCCCAGGACTCTGAATTGTCGAGACCCTGACGTGCGATGAAGAAAGCGACAACTGCAACTACAAGAACTACGATACGGCCGACCCAGAGCATCTCCTTGTCGGAAGCGCTGTTCTTTCTGAGGAGCGGCTTATAGATGTCGCTCGTGAATGCGGAAGAAGCAACGAGGAGCTGGGAGTCAGCAGTAGACATTGCAGCTGCGATGATTGCTGAAAGAAGGACTCCTGCGATGAAGCCGGGGAAGATTCTGCCTACGATCTCGATGAAGATGTTCTTACGGTCATCAGGAAGGAGGATCTCTGCAAGAGATGTGCCGTCAGCGAAGACATAAGTTCTTCCGAGGTAAGCTATAACTGCAGCAGCACCGAGTGTAAGAACTACCCAGATGATGGCAACAGTAGCTGACTTCTTGATCTGTGAAGGCTTCTCGATAGACATGAAGCGGACGAGAATGTGAGGCATACCGAAGTAGCCCAAGCCCCAGCCAAGACCTGTAACGATCTCAGTCCAGGGAGCTGCGAAAGGATTTGTGCCGAATGCGGCAACGTCCTTGCCTGCTGCATTTGTGAAAGCCTCATAGTAAACGGGATCAAAATCACCTACTGCTTTCATTACGATCGGAACCGCAAGAAGAGCGATGAGCATCATGATGCCCTGAAAGAAGTCTGTCCAGCATACAGCCTTGTAACCGCCAAGGAATGTATACATGAGGATCAGGATAGCGAAGAAGATCATTGCGAGGTGCGGCTTGTCAGCAAGTGTCGGAATGACAGATGTGAAAACTGCTGTACCTGCAACGAAGCCTGAAGCAACATAAACCGTAAAGCTGATGAGGAAGATGATTGCGCATACAACCTTCAGTACGGAGCTCTGGCTTGCAAATCTGTTTGTAAGATATTGGGGGAGAGTGATCGAGTCACCTGATGCCTTTGAGAAACGGCGGAGTCTTGTGGCAACGAAGATCCAGTTGCCTGCCGTACCGAGTGCAAGACCGATACCGATCCAAACCTGTCCCATACCGAACGCGAAAAGCGAACCGGGGAAACCCATCAAAAGCCAGCCGCTCATGTCCGATGCCTGCGCACTCATCGCAGTAACGAAAGGACCCATCTGACGACCGCCGAGGAAATACTCTTTCTCGTCGCCGCCCTTGCTCTTGAAGAAGAAGAAAATTCCGATACCAAGGACAACCACGAAATAGAGTATGAAAGCAATTAACTTGTCCATAACATACTCCTTTGGAATTTCATAACTTCCGTATTATATCAGATTATTACTTTTATGGACTAAAGCGAGCCCGCGACGATTTAAGAAATATTTAAGGAATGCGTAAGAGTTATCTCAAGATTTACTGCCCGGGAGAAGATAAAGTATAGTCAGAAAATTCGAAAAGGCGGTTTGCTAGAAATGGAAAAGACAAAGAACAATTACGGTAAGTTCCTCCTGCTCTGGGCAGGCGAACTCATCTCATCCATAGGCGGTGGTCTTACAAGCTTCGGTCTTGGTCTTTATATTTTCCAGAAGACCGGAAGCGCAGCAGACATGGCAATGCTCACACTTCTGGGCTTCCTTCCTGCACTTGTTTTAAGGATCCCTGCAGGCGTTCTTGCTGACCGCTATGACAGACGTCTTCTCATGATGATCGGCGACGGTCTTTCAGGTCTTGGCGTTCTTTTCATTCTCATTTGCATGCTTACAGGAGAAGCCGCGCTTTGGCAGATCTATCTCGGAACTACCATAAGCTCGGTCTTCTCCGCCCTCCTGGAACCTTCATATACGGCAACAATTACAGATCTTCTTACAAAGGATCAGTATTCAAAGGCTAACGGCCTTGTATCTATGGCAGGCTCAGCAAGATATCTCTTCTCACCCGTCATCGCAGGATTCCTTCTTGCTGTAAGTGACATCAAGCTGATCCTCATCATCGACATCTGCACATTCTTCCTTACGGTCATTGCAGCAGCAGTCGTAAGAAGCTCTATCAAGACAAGCACCCCTTCCAATCCCGAACCGTTCTTCAAGAGCATGAAGGAAGGCTGGAAGGCAGTATCCGGCAACAAGGGTCTTCTTGTTCTCGTAGTCGTATCTTCACTTATATGCCTCTTCATGGGTGTTTTCCAGGTATTGGGCGAACCTTTCGTACTCTCTTTCGCTGACTCGAAAACACTCGGAATCGTTGAGACGGCAGCAGCATCAGGCATGCTCGTAACAAGCATCCTTTTAGGCATCAAGGGCATTAAGAAGAACTTCGCAAGAGTGCTCAGCATCGGCCTCGCAGTATCAGGCGTAGGCATGGCAATGTTCGCAGTAACGAGAAATGTCTACATCATCTGCGCATTCGGATTCGTATTTTTCGCAGCGCTGCCTTTCGCAAATAACTGCCTGGACTATCTCGTAAGAATCAACATCGCACCTGAGCTTCAGGGCAGAGCGTGGGCGTTCCTGGGATTCATCTCACAGCTCGGTTATGTTGTAGCTTACGGATTAAGCGGAGTAACTGCAGATGCAGTCGGAAAGCTCACAGGCGAAGGCGTCGGAACAGGCTCATCCATCACGATCATCGGATCGGGAATCTGCCTCGTGATCGTTGCGCTTATCATGCTCGGAATAAAGAAGATCAGGGAACTCGAGAAAGAAGTACCCGCAGAAGAGCCCGCCAAGATGTCCGCAGAAGAACCCGCTTTATCTTGAGAGAAATCTCTTGATCAGATCGCGCATTGCAGGATCCTTCGAATAGAACAGGAAGAAGAATGCGTTGGGAAGAACTGCGCAGATCAGGACTTTAAGACCGAAGCTGACATATACGCTTGGCAGCTTTACAGACTCGCAGACGAAGTAACAAACTCCGCAAAGGAGAACAAAGATTACTGCGTTAAGAATATAGTTCAAGAAGTATTTCTTTGGAGAACACTTGAAATACTTTTTGAACAGGATCAAGGGTTCTTTCCACCATGCGTATACCATTCTTGAGATCACTGTAGCGATCAGGACTCCAGTCATTCCCCAGAAGTATCCCAAAAGAATTGACAGGACGAGATTTACGATTGCCGTAACTGCAGATATGTGACGGGTCTCACGGAACATTCCGACCGTTTCCCTGAATGCCCATATCGGCTGTCTGATGTTGCTGGTATAGAAATTCAGAACGATGGCGCCGACCGTTATAAGTGATATCAGATATTCAGATCCGAAAGACAGCTCGACAAAGCCCTGGAACAGACACATGAAGCTGATCGAGCAGAATGCCGTCAGCCAGAAATTTGCCTTCTCCATTGTCCAGTAAACTTCGATCTTTTTCTCGTCAGAAGTATCCTTGCTTGCGATCATGTTTCCGAGACTTGCCTTGATGCTCGTGAACACGATTGTAAGTATCGAAGTGATCGCCACGATCATCATCTGATAGTTGGAATAATGGCCGACAAGGATCGTGCCTGCAAACAAAGAAATCAGGATACTGTCGGTGTTATTCTGAATCGTTCCGCAGAGTCTATATAAGAAAAGATCGAAAACGTTTTTCCTGATTTCTTTCTTATCTTTTTCGGAAAGTTTTTCAGCAGTTTCTTTGAGATACGGATAATGTTTTCCTGCTGCGATATTCTGGACGATATTGCTGACGATTCCCGTGACGGTTCCGCCTATCAGATACACGATATAGTTTCTGAACATAAAGAGAAGTATGGTCTGGACAACGAACGCGACCACACGGAATATCATCGTGTATCTTTGGAGAATGTAGTTCTTCTGGTCTGCAGTAAACAATGTCGTTCTGTAGATGAACAGATATGTAATGACTGTATTTGTCAGGATCAATACATAATAAACTTCAAGATTGGGAACCGGCGAATCCAGTTTGACCACGTACGGGAGAACTGGAATAAGGCATAATCCGATTGCAAGAACTGCACCTGCGATTACCAGATATACCTTCCTGAAGAAAGAAACCATTGCAGCGATCTTCACAGAATCTTTTTCTGCAAGAGGCTTATAAAGCGAGTAAGTCATTGCGGTCGGAATGCCCAGGTCTGCAATCGATAACACGCTGATGATATTAGTGAAAAGTCCGTTAATTCCAAGATATTCCTGCGACAGTACGCGCACGAAAATGATACGGCCGATCCAGACAAGCAAAAGATTTAATGCATACTGCATCAACCCTGCTGCGATATTTCTTCTGCTCTTTCCAAGTCTCGTATCGCTCACAGTCTTATATCTCCTGCGGCTTCAACTTCATAAGAAGGCTGCATCTCATAACTGCAGTCTGTGGTCCCGTATATTCTGTTTAATAACACTTCGCATTCGCGTCTGATATTCTGTTTTTTGGTCTCGTCATTACACTTTTCGAAAACATCATAGACCGGTTCAGACACAATCTGTCCATCGTTATTTTCATGACTTAAGAACAGTTCAAAACTGTATTTGGAAATAAGCCCACCTTCACTTCTTTCAAGGTCTGCATGAACCACAGCAGAGTACTGGCAAAGATTGTCGAATGGCTCATTCCAGACTCCGTCGGAAGACAAGAAATTTCCAAGTGAATACCAGCAGAAAGAACTGCCGTTTTTATACGGATGAATCACGTGTTCGTGGTTAGCGATCACGAGATCTGCACCATTGTTTTTGCAGTCTTCACATACTTCAACAGTATATTCAGAAGGTACGGCATTGAACTGTCCTCCGATATGAAGAAGCATGACGACAAATTCAGCGCCTCCCTCTTCTTTACACTTCCTGATCTGTTCACGCATTCTGATGCGCTCTTCTTTGCAAGGTTCCGGGCGTTCATAAACAGGCGCGTTATATCTCTTGGGATCGATCTTGCCAAGCATTTTCTTAGAGTATCTGTTAACCCTGTTATCGGAAGAATAGATCATGCGTTCAAAAGATCCGCTCAGCTCCTGCTTCTGGAGAAGATCTACCATATAGCTCTCATTTTTCTTAAGATAACAGCCGTTATCGAAAGCGTTGGTGCCGTATGTAAATGCCAGGAATCCGGCTTTGATACCGTCTATTTCAACTACCATATATGAGTCTTCTTCCGTAAGATGCGTGCCGATATATTTAAGGCCCTTATCTGAGATTGCAGACATGGTATTTCTTAAGCCTTCGACTCCACGGTCAAGGCAGTGATTGTTGGCTGTCTGGAGCATGTTAATTCCGGTATCTTTTAATGCGTCCAGCAACTCAGAAGGAGTGTTGAACGAATACTCGCTGTCAGTATATCCAAGTTCACTTCCTGCAACAGAAGTTTCCAAATTTGCTACAACATAATCAGAACCGGAGAATGCTCCGTTAAGTGCATTTTTGACCGCAGAGAAATCGTAGCCGTCACCAATCTTGTGTGATGCCAGCTGCTCTTTGCTGATAATGATGTCACCCAAAAATGTTATCCGCATAAGCTGTTCCTCACGCATCTTTTCCAAACAGCCTTGCTATTCTGGATCTTCTGATCTTCTTGATGAGTTTGCCGTTTACGGCCGATATATCAAGATCCATGAACCACTGATAATCAGCGGCATTTTTGATGCGGTCTTTGTTTTCAATCATGCGCTTTTGAATCGGGTAATAATCGTAATCGTAAATGGTAATGCGGTCAGACATATCCTGTCTGCATTTTTTAATCGACTGCTCATTCCAGGTAAACCCGTAATCGTTCGGATCAGCGCCTTCAGCAACGATCCCCAGGATGGTGCGGTAACACTTCTCACAGTTGCAGCAGTTGTTGCCGTCCTGTGATTCCCAGCAGACTCTCAGGCTGACAGGTGTGCCGGTCTCTTCACAGGTCTTAACAAGGTATTCCGTCTTCTGCTGTCTGTTAAGTTCATAGCCGTCATGCACGGTAGAGCATCCGCAGAAGTGCACGTTGTTGTCGATTCCCGGATCTCCTGCACCCGTATACTGTCCTTTGATGTCGGCAGAAAAAGACGATGCGATATAAACCTTATCCCATCCGTTGATAAACGCCAGAGGCGCAGCATGGGATATTATCGCAATGCTGTTCTGGAAGCCGTGCCACCACTTGTCACCCGTTTCACGGATATGCTTGTCGAGTTCTCCTTCGATAAGAACATTTCTGAAATCGCTCTTTATGGGATAGAACTGGACGTTGTTCTTTTCAGCAGTTTGTCTTATGTGTTCAGATGCGGTATTCCAGCCCTGCTCATTTTCGACTTTAATATCTGAACCCCAAATGGATATCAGTGAAGGACGTTCTTCGATGTGACGCATCAGCGTGGTATTTGCATCAAGACCGCCGCTGAAAAAACAGGCCGATCCGCCATCACGCTTTGAGATAACATTTTCGCTTTTAGCATTGAGCTTTCCGCGAAAATCGATCATCGGATAAATAGCCTTATATCCATTTTTTATTTCCCCGACGTGATCCAGAAAATCAGCATCAACTGTATCAGCTTCGATTACAGCGTCACACACCCATGCGGCAGGAATAATATTGCAGATAAAAGGGACTGCCAAAACCGCTTGGGGAACACTTGATATGTCACAGAAATAATCGATAAATGCTACCCTTTGGGATGTAAAACAATTCTCCCAATCTCCGGTAACAGTATATTCAAACAACACGCGGGTGCCGTTTTCTATACGGATATCGTCTATCCTGATCTGATTCATTCCTTGAGTTCTCCCGCCCTTTTTCCAAGCAATTCCTGACCAACAGGCAACATCGATTCTTTTATCTTATCACGGTTATCGTTTATATCTGCTTTTACAATATCTTCTGCCATGGCTAAAGCATCCGGAACACTGTCAGCAAGTCTGATATATCCGCAATCACTGATCCACTCATAGCAGCCCTTTATCTTATGGCTCAGACTGTCCAACGCGATACATGGAGTATGAGTGATATATGCAAATATCATTCCGTGCAGACGGTCAGTGATGACAAGTTCAGCCGATGCAAAACGCTCAAGCTTACGGTCTACGATTTCCTTTCTTGAAGCCGGAGCAACAATCCTGGTATAGCATGTGTCCGTGCTGTAGACTTTGTAATTCTTTCTCAGAGAATCTGCCAGCTGTTTCTGCTGCTCTGCAGGGATAGTTTTTTCTTTGTCGCTTCTCATGCACAAAAGAACACCCTGACGCTTTCTGTCGAGCTGTCTTTCCATGATCATTGTCATGTCAGGAACAAGACATGTCTTTACTTCAGGCATGTTTGCTTTCATGAATTCAAGACTTATCTTTTCTCGGACAAATACAGTCAGATCAGGATGCGAACCATAGCATGCCTTCGATTCTTCAAAGCACTTCCTGCCTTCATCTGTATCCATGTTCCAGTAAACGGTCTGCGGGAATACCACGATCCTGTTCTTCCTGAATTTCCTGATGATCTTCCTGATCTTAAGTTCCTCTGCCATCCAGAGTTCGCCTATGTTTCCGCCGCCGCTGATAAGAACCAGGCAGTTCTTAGGAGTCAGTTTTGAATATAAAGGAATGAGTCTGTCGGCTCCGGCGCAATCGAAAACCTTTATTCCGTTTGCATTGCAGTATTCTTCTTCGGCCAGGAAGATCGCCTGGTCACCAAGGTTCTCATAAACAGGCGAATTAAACATAACCGCCTGATACTTACGGATATTACCCATATAGTGAGCAACACGCTTTATTGCAGCAAATCCTTCTTTGAAGAACTTGCCCACGCGTATTGCAAAACATAGACCTTTAACTCCAAATACGAGAAGCACAAGGCTCTTCAACTTATTCTTAAAGCCTCTGCCTGCTCCGAAGATCAACTTGCGCGGAATGCGCTTTTTGGAGCTGCCCTTAAATGACTTGATCTCCCACAAATATTTCTCGGCCCAGTTGGATAAGAGTATCTTTCTTTGTTCCTGATCTCCAATCCGGTTTTGGAAAAACTGATGCAGCTGTTCCATAACACATACATAAGAGTCGATGTGTTTTTCTTGGGAATCTGAATCAGTAATTGAACCTTCTCTAATGCGGTAACAGTATACCTTCTCAGGAAGATACTGAACCTTTGAAGAACCGCAGATCACTTGTGGTGTCCACAGTTCGTCCTCATGAATCAGCCCCTTTTCAAATAACAGATTGTTCTCCAGAAGATATTCTCTTTTTGCTGCGAGCAGCCATGCGGTAACGGCATATTTCCTGTGATCTTTAATCTGCTTTACAAGAGCATCCGTTCCGGGCATGTATTCTTTATCTTTGGAAAGTCCGCCGTGAGCCAGAATCGCTTCATATCCTGATTCGATTTCATAATCATCTTCGTTAATGGAAACACCATCCCATAACAAAACATCTGCTTCAGTTGTCTGCAAAAGTTCCAGTGCTTTCTGCATGCCTTCGGGAATGACCATGTCGTCGGAATCAAGGAAGAAAACGTATTTGCCTGATGCCTGATTTAATCCGTAATTTCTTGCATCCGAGAGACCGCCGTTGGTCTTGTGGAAGCTTTTTATAAAACCATATTCTGAAGAATATTTATCTGCGATCTCACCTGAAAAATCCGTTGAACCGTCGTCAACGATTATTATCTCAGTATCTTCAATTCCTTTGGTTCTGATAAGCAAATCAAGACAGCGTTCAAGATAATCCCCGACGTTATAAACGGGAATTACTATAGACAAATTCAGCTGTCTCTCGCTACTTTCCAACCGCGCTTATCCTCTCTTAAAAATCTTATAGAAAAACACTTTAACAGCCAGGAGGATAACCCTGCACTTATCAACAAAGCGTCCTGAAGTTTTCCACAGAAGTCCCAGATCTATCTGTCTTGCATATCCGTATTTGCAGAAATCATATTGGAAGATCATGTGAAGATAGCGGCGTGTCAAAGTTGCCTTCAGCTTTTTGTTGAGTGCTGTATCTTCTATTCTTTCATCACAGAAACCGTAGAGCTTGGAATAAACATAAATCAGCGATTCAATGTTTCTTGTCCAGTCGATCTTCTCTGGATTGGTGATAGAGCCGATGTGAATCCTGTAGCGGTATACCTTCTCCGGAATGTATCTCACACTCCCTGCCAAAAGCAGGACCTGTATTACCCACAATTCGTCTTCATGAAGAATGCCATTTGCAAAATAAAGATCGTTCTCAAGAAGGAACTCTCTTCTGTGCAATCCGAGCCATACGGTTGCAGGAAAACTCATGCATGCATCAAGCTGTTCCTTTATTGCCTGCTGACCGGATATTACTCCGTCACCTGCATTTAGACCAATGTGGATAAAATAGTCTTTTCTCTTTTGCGGAATCTCAGTTCCTTCGTCATCGAAAATATCTGCGTCCCACAAAATAACATCTTCATTTGAATTGCCGATGTCCTTTATAGCACGCGAAAACAATTCCGGATCAACTTCATCATCTGCATCACAAAAGAAAACATATTTGCCTGTGGCTTTTTTCAGGCCTGCATTTCTTGCTTCAGACGGTCCTTCATTGGATTTGCGTATAACCGTTATGTTCTTATTTGACTGTGCATATCTTTCAGCTATATCAGCTGAAGAATCATCAGACCCGTCATCTACCAGAATTATCTCCGCATTCTCGATACCTGAAGTTTTCAATAACGCCTCAAGACACCTGCCGAGATATTTCTCAGCATTAAATACGGGGATTACGACTGATAATGCAGCGTTTTCTGAATTGGAAATGATACCGGTCATAAATTCATTTTAATGTATAAACAAGTTAAGTCCCAATGCCAATACTTTGTGTCTGAATTTCAGAGCGGTTCTCTTGATACGGTCTTTGTCTATGTCTTTCGCGCAGTCAAAACGCCAGAACCTGTATTTGTAGATCATGTGAAGATATCTTTTCGTAAGGTTCCCCTCAAGATATTTTCTTAAAGGGTCATCTGCAAGCGTATCTTCATAGTATTTGTAGAGCTTGGGATAGACATACATCATGGCCTTAACGTTCTTCTCGATATCTACGTGATCGGGATTGGTAACAGAGCCGTGGCGGATCCTGTAAAGATATATCTTCTCAGGGATATAGACGACGCTTTTAGCATTCAGAAATACCTGTGGGATCCATAATTCGTCTTCATATGTCGTTCCTTCTTCAAGAAAAAGACCGTTATCAAGAAGGTAATCTCTTCTGTACGCGCCAAGGCAGACGCTTGCTATGAGACCTTTGCCGTCCTTGACCAAAGACTCTACGACCTGTCTTCCGGTATAAGTCTTCTCCACCCTTTCAAGTCCGCAGTGCGAGAAGTAGCTTGTGTTCTTACGTGACAGGATGCTCTTCTCTTCGTAGATGATGTCACAGTCCCAAAGGAAAACATCTGCTGAGGAAGTTTTGGTTTTCGCGATGAAATCAGAAAACAAAGCCGGATCTATCTCGTCATCAGAATCGCAAAAGAAAATGTATTTGCCGCGTGCTTCTTTGATTCCTAGATTTCTGCTTGAGGAAGCGCCGCCGTTTTCCTTATGAAATGAGCGGATGTTTTCGTGGGCGGCAGCATAACTGTCAGCTATCTCGCCCGACTTGTCCGATGAACCGTCATCGACGAGGATAATGTCCGTCTCCTCTATTCCTTCCGCTTTTAAAAGCGAATCAATGCACATGGAAAGATACTTCTCTACATTGAAGACGGGAATGATTATAGACAGACTCGGATTATCGGGCACTATCGGTTGCTCCTCATTTGAACAGTTTGTCGCAAGCCTCGGATAACTTACCACAGAAGCCTTCAATGTCAGGCTCATATGGTCTGGCATCCATCCCCTTTATTATCTCATCATAACGGGTAAGAATGTCACCTAAATCATTTATATCTTCAATCAGGATAATATTGTGTCTCTGCTTTTTGAGTTCGCGTCCGATCTCGAGCTGATGGTCATCGACGTGCTCGCCCAGTGAGTGACGTCTGGGAACGACGATCGGTACTTTGCCGAGATTTACGACTTCGATGTAGCAGCAGGGGCCGCCGTGGGTAACCACGACCCTTGCATCACGGACGAACTTGTCCATCTCTGCCTGCTTGTAGAAATTCTGCCAGACACAGTGCTTGGGCTGGTATGTGGAATAGCCGGTCTGGACGATGACTTCCTCGTCATGCTCACCGGCCCATTTATCTATGTATTCGACCAGACGGTTAAACTGCTGCTCGTGTGTTCCTACAGTAACTAATATCATGCTTAGAAAAGGCTCCCGTAATATACAGCTTTAGGAAAGATCTCTTTCATCTGTTCCCACTGGACGATGAAAATGTCGGATATCTTGTAGCAGAGCTTGCCCGAGAGCGAAGCCTTGTTGATCCTGTCGAAAGTCTCAATGTAGATGAGCTTGGCACCCATCATCTTTCCGATATAGAAAAATGGAACGGCAGGTGCGGCACCGGCTGATATGATCACGTCCGGCCTTTCCTTGCGAAGGATCTTGATTGCTCTGTGCGTGTTGATGATCAAAGCCTTAATGCTTCTGTTCGATGGAAAATAGACGGGATAAATCGTCTCGCCCTTCAACTGGCTTCTGGCATCTTCCTTATCGAAAGTAGCCCAAAAGCGTTCTTTCCCCTCCCAAAATGGCTTCAAAATGTAAAGATGGTCAAGATGTCCCCCGGACGAACCGACGAGGCACACCTTTATTTTTTTGTCGCTCATTTAATCTACCCTTATTATTTATTTTATCCCTGTCAGCCATTATACAACATAACGGACAAAAATATCACAAATCCAATTATTATCAAGGGTTTTTTATATTTTGACCCGGTCCCGAGGGCGGCTTTTTTCTGAACTTTTCAAACACAAAGAATAAAATAGTCGTAATCCTCCTATGATAAAATGAAGTAAATAATAGCGGAGGGGACCTGATGGATCTGTTCAAAGTTTTTATTTGTGAAGACGAGAGCATCGTGCGCGAAGGTCTGCGCGACATGATCCCGTGGGAGAAATACGGCTTCGAATTCGTAGGAGACGCTCCCGACGGCGAGATGGCCCTGCCCATGATCCGCAAGCTCAAGCCCGACGTACTCATCACCGACATCACGATGCCGTTCATGGACGGCCTTTCTTTGAGCAAGACGGTCACCAAAGAGCTCCCCAACATCAAGATCATCGTAATCTCCGGTTACAGCGATTTTGAGTACGCGCGAAAAGCCATCGAGATCGGCGTCGAGCAGTACCTCTTAAAGCCCGTCACCAAGACCGACATGATCAACGCCCTTGAAGGCGTCCGCAAGAAGATCACCGAAGAGAACGAGCAGAAAGATTACGTTAAGCTCTACGAGCAGGAGTTCAAGAAATTCGAGCGTCTGTCGCACAGGGTATTTTTCGAGAAGCTCGTAGAAGGCTCTTTATCAGTACAGGAGATCTACGAAGAGGCCGACAAGCTCCACTTAAACCTCTCGGCCGACGGATATAACATTGTTATATTCTCGATCAGGGACCTCGATCAGTCCACTTATTCCGATGAGGCTTCCGGCGTTACCGAGAATCTCCTGAACCAGTTCCTGCAATATCCCGATTACATCATTTTCAGATGCAATCTCTTCTCATATGCCGTACTCATCAAGGGCGACGAAGAGAGTTTAAAGCGCATGGAAGAAAAGTGCGTCAAGATGATCGGCCAGCACTGCGAACAGGCTTCGGCAACTCTCGACTGGCACGTAGCGGTCGGCGTAGCGACAAACAGATTGAGCGGCCTTTCGTCCTGCTACCAGGATGCTAACCGCGCATTTGCTTACAGACACATCTTCCCTAACCAGCATATCTTCACGTCAGAGCAGATCAATTCAGAGACATATGCTCCTGACGAGAGCGAGCTCCATAAGATCGATGCGGGCAAGTTCGACCCTATGATCATCAGATATTTCGTACAGACCGGTACCGCGGGCGAAGTCGAGACGTTTGCCAGCGACTATCTCAAGAGCCTTGAGACGAGCGTCAATTCTATCCTGTTCCGTTACTACCTGCTCGTAAGCATCAGGGTCAATGTCGAACTCGCGCTCAAGGAAGCTGACGTCGATTCAGAGCAGATAGCAAACAGCCTTCCCACGTTCGACACGAACATCACGGCAGAGGAAGTTAAGCCCTATCTCATCGAAGCGCTTTCAGTCGCGATCAAGATGCGCGATGCCGAAGCACAGAAGCGTGGCAATGACATCATCAACAATGCGGTCGATTACATAAACGAACACTATGCGGATGAAGACATATCACTCGATTCCGTTGCAGAAGAGATCAACATCAGCGCCAACTACTTGAGCGCCCTGTTCTCAAACAAGGTCGGATTGTCCTTCGTCGAGTACATCACCAAGAAGAGAATGGCCAAGGCGAAGATCCTTTTGCGCAACACGAGCAAGAGGTCCGGCGAGATAGCAAACGAGATCGGTTACAGGGATCCCAGATATTTCTCATTCGTATTCAAGAAGAACCAGGGCTGCACCCCCAGCCAGTACCGTAACGGAGAAGTTGCTGAATAATGAAGTCTCCGGCAGGAAAGAAATCACGCGCCAATTCGGTACAGAAAAAGATGTACCGTCTTATGCTGCAGATGTTCATTCCGATCGTGGTCATCCTGGTCAGTATTTTCGTAATGCTCTTAACGCGTAACCTCATTTACGCATCGGTGTCGGGCAACATCGTAAAAGCTTCAGGATTCAACCAGGACTTCAAAGATGAGATCGATCTTCAGATGTATCTCTACGTTGCGGGAAGCAGCGATGAGAAGCCGTGGGATGACGTTGAAGCCGCAAGAACCCTCGCAGAAGACCTTTTGAAGAACACTTCCAATCCCGACGGCCGTATGGCAATGACCAACGTCCTCTCTCTTTGCGACAGCCTCAGTACCTACATGGAGAACATCGACTCCATCGCAAGTTACGAAGACCGAATGAAAGAGCTCGAGACGAACATTTACGGCATCACGCAGCTCATCGAAGACTACATGTATTCGTACCTCTACTACGAGGCCGGTGAGATGGCTAACATCCAGAAGCAGATCGACCTCCTGCTCTCCATCGAGATCGCATTCGTCGTTTTACTGCTCATCATCGTCATTCCTGTCGTTTTAAGCCGTGCCGTTAAGATCTCGAAAAGCATCACCGATCCTATCGTTGCAATGAACGGCCGAGTCGAGCAGATCGGCGGCGGTGACTTGAGCCCGCAGACGCCTGTCGCAACAGACGACCCGAGTCTTGCGTCGCTCAGTACCGGTATCGAAGACATGGCGGCAAGACTTGATAAGCAGATTGAACTTAACCGCCAGGAGCAGATCAAGCTCAGGGATATCGAGCTGTCGCTGATCCAGGCACAGATCAATCCGCACTTCCTCTACAACACACTCGATGCGATCGTGTGGCTCATCGAGATCGGCAAGAACGACCAGGCCGAGCAGATGGTAACGAGCCTTTCGTCTTACTTCCGCTCATTCTTGAGTGACGGCCGTGACATCGTAACCGTTGCAGAAGAAAAGCAGCACATCAAGAGTTACCTTGAGATCCAGCAGGTCCGTTACAGGGACATCATGGAATATGAGATCGACATCGATCCTTCAATCGAGAATACAAAGCTTCCCAAGATGACTTTGCAGCCTCTTGTCGAAAATGCGATCTATCACGGCTTAAAACCCAAGCGCGGCAAAGGTAAGATCATCGTTACCGGTGTCCGCGAAAACGACGACATTATTCTCAAAGTATCCGACACGGGTCTTGGTATGAGCGACGAAGAACTTGATACGTTAAAGACAAGAGTTCTCAACGAAGATACAACAAGCTTCGGACTTACTTCAGCATATAAGAGACTTAAACTTCTTTACGGCGATGAGTTCACCTTCAACATTGAGAGTAAACCTCAGGAAGGTACATCGATCAGCTTTAAGATTCCGGGAAAGGCAGACATAGATAATGAGACGATTCTTTGATAAAGCTCTTAGCATATTCTTAAGTTTTGCACTGGTCTGCGGCATGGCCGGATGCTCGTTCCGCCCTGAACAGGAAACTTCCGATCCTGATGTCTTTGTCATCGGATTCTCACAGGTCGGTTCGGAATCCGACTGGAGAATTGCAAATACAAAATCGATGAACGATACGTTCGCGAATAATCCTGACTACGAACTCGTAATGGATAACGCAAGACAGCAGCAGGAAAACCAGTTCGCAGCAGTACGCCGCTTTATCCTTGAAGGTGTGGATTTCATCATCATCGCGCCTACGGTAGAAGACGGATGGCAGACGATCCTTACTGAGGTTCACGATGCGGGAATCCCTGTAATCATCATGGACAGATCTGTTGCAGTCGATGACGAAGATCTCTATCTCACGAACATCGGTTCTGACTTTTTGCATCAGGGAAATCTCGCTGTCGAATGGCTTGAAGATGAGATTCCCGAAGACACAGAAATAAAGATACTTCATCTCCAGGGAACGATCGGCGCCACAGCTCAGATCCAGCGTACAAAAGCTCTCGAAGATGCAGTTGCAACACATCCCAACTGGGAGATCACAAGCCAGCTCTACGGCGACTTCACCGAAGCAAAAGCATATGAGGTCATGACCGACTACTTAAAAGAAAACAATGACATCGACGTGCTCTACAGCGAGAACGACAACATGACTTTCGGTGCGATGAGAGCGCTTGATGAAGCAGGCATCTCTTACGGTAACGGCGGCCAGGTAAAAATCATAACTTTCGATGCTACAAAAGAAGCATTGCAGTACTGCCACGACGGCAAGATCAATCTCTGTGTCGAATGTAATCCGATGTTTGGTCCGCGCGTAAAAGAACTCATCGAAAACTACAGGAACGGACTGCCGATCCCGAAGCACGTTTACGTTGATGAATCTGCTTATACGACGCAGGACATCACACAGGAATTTGTTGATTCGAGAGAGTACTGATACTAACGCTTATATCAAAAATCAGACAAAAGTCAGGGCGTACTATGACAAACACCCTGATTTTTTGTTTGCCGCGAGAAAAATCACACTAAAAGTCATACTGCAGTGTGACTTTTTGCGTGACTTTTGGATTATGTTTTCGCTATGAAAAAGCGAAATGACTTTTGGATTATGTTTTCGCTCTGAAAAAGCGACTTGACTCTGGGATTATGTTTTCGGCCTGAAAAATACTGAAGTCTATTTGGGATTAAATCTTCATCGGAAAAACAACACTCTTGGCACTCCGCCCTTCAGCCAATGCAACTGAAGATTTGGCAAGAGTCTTGCAGAAAGAATCGATGTCGCACCCGGCATTAACAACGCCAAAATCATTTGGATAATTACCGTTGTTAAAGCATGCCACCAGAAGATCTTCCGGCACTGATACTCCCCTCTTGCGAAGAAGAAGCATGAGCCTGTTAGCGATCATGCCGTTCTGGCAGATGACGGAATCACAACCGAAGAGATTGTTATCGATGAATGATGCAAACTTTTTATCGTCACCTGATATGATCTCTTTCTCTTCTTTATAAGTCATAAGAAAACATCTTGATTCATCGTAATCAGCATCTGCATCAAGGAGCGCGTCGATATATCCTTTATATCTGTCACGGCCTGATGAATCGTCGATCCTGAATATGCATGCAGTCTTCTTTCTGCCTGATTCAAGAACGTGTTTTGTAAGTTCTCTTCCGCCTTCGTAATTATCGGAAGCAACATGTATTTTTCCCAAAGAAGAATTCAGATAGATAACGGGTATTCCGGTATCTTCAATTTCTTCAATAAGCCGCAAATTCGGATCGGGGACCAGATCTTTTGCAGGTTCGATTATGAGTGCTGCGGGGCGCTCTTTAATAACGCATGAAAGTATCTTCGATTCTTCAGATACACTTCCGCAGCCCGAAAAAGATCTGAGTTCGTATTTGGAATTTGAAAGCTGTTCTTTAAGACCTGAAATAAGCGCTGGGCTCTGGTATCTGTCGCAGTCTTCAGTCATGAAGAAAACTGTTCTGTTATTAAAAGAATCATCTGCAATATATGAACCTGCACCGCGACGCTTTACGATAAGTCCTTTTTGGAGAAGAACGTCGAGGGCTGCACGGATCGTCTGTCTGCTGCACGAAAATTCAGAGCAAAGATCCTGCTCAGAAGGAAGTCTTGTCCTCCCCTCCGATCTCATCTTCTTGAGTTCCAGCTCAAGCTTATTAACTATGACTTTGTATTTCTCAGCCATGGTTAAAAGACCCCTCTTTTATACTTGGCAAAATTATACAGTCCGCCCTATGTGCGGCGTAACGCTAAATTTTTGAGGTGTGGTTTTTTCGAGGCGAAAAAGTGGAGTATTTTATCCTGTTCTCAAAACGGAATTATATGATTTCGGAATAAGAAAATTGCAGTTGTTCAGAATGACAATTTGAATTTGTGCAGGTGCCTTAATCACCCTTCGTAGAATATCCGACAACCATGCTAAAGATTTTCGACATGGGCATACAAAATCAATATAAGTTGATTCGACTTGTCTGTTTTCATCACGAAAATTTCAAATCTGTATTTATGCAGATTTACCATTCTCAATACGGCATACGAGATTCGTTGCGGCTTATTGCCGATGGGTGTTTATTTGGGGCAGAGTACATCGGACCAGTAAGCGGTCCGGGGAAAAACCTCAAAATGAAAAGGAGAATCATTATGAAGAAATTTGTAAAGATGTTAGTTTCTTCCGCAGTCATCGGTGCTATGGCATTCGGTATGTGCGCTTGCACACAGACAACACCTACAGCAGCTCCTACAGCAGCTCCTACTGACGGAACAACAGCAGCAACTGAGGCACCTACCGATGCACCTGCAGCAGACGGACTTATCAAGGTTGGTATCATCAACAACGATCCTAACGAGTCCGGTTACCGTACAGCTAACGACAGAGACATGAAGGAAACATTTACAGAAGAGAACGGCTATGAGGCTTCTTTCTTCTACAGCCTTAAGAACGAAGATCAGATCGCAGCAGCTCAGAAGTTCATCCAGGACGAAGTAGATTATCTCTTGATCTCAGCAGCTGGTACATCAGGTTGGGACGGAGTTCTTGAGCAGGCACAGAAGGCAGGCATCAAGGTTATCCTCTTCGACAGAACAATCGACGCAGACGAGAGCCTCTATGAAGCTTCCATCGTTTCCGACATGGCTAAGGAAGGTCAGCAGGCAGTTGACTGGCTCGCTTCACAGAATCTTTCTGAATACAAGATCGTTCACATCCAGGGCGTTATGGGTTCATCCGCTCAGATCGGCCGTTCAGGCGCTCTCGACGATAAGGTAGCTGCAGAGGCTAACTGGAGCATCGTTACACAGCAGACAGCAGAGTGGTCAGAAGAGACAGCTCAGCAGATCGTTCAGGCAGTCATCGACTCAGGCGAGACATTCAACGTTATCTATGCAGAGAACGACAACATGGCTAAGGGTGCTGTTGCAGCTCTCGACAAGGCTAACATCTCTCACGGCGTAGGCAAGGACGTTATCGTTATCGGTTTCGACTGCAACACATGGGCACTTGAAGAGCTCCTCGCAGGCAACTGGAACTATGATGGTCAGTGCAATCCTTTCCAGGCTGCTTACATCGACAACATCATCAAGAATGGTGTTACAGAGAAGGTAGTCATCATGGACGAGAAGGGCTTCGACGCTACAACAATCACAGCAGATGACGTTGCTAACTACGGTATCTGATACTAACTCTCTTTAAACAGAGTATTTAGCTAACCACGAAAGTTGTGCGATGCGATGCGTCTCATCGCATCGCACATTCTTTCTTTAAACAGGAGGAGAAGAAAATGGAAGCAGGCGCAATTTTGGAAATGCGCGGGATATGTAAATATTTCCCGGGTGTACGCGCTCTTGAGAAGGTTGATTTCACATTAAGAGAAGGTGAAATCCACGCTCTGATGGGCGAGAACGGTGCTGGAAAATCAACACTCATTAAAGTGTTGACCGGCGTATATCCAAAAGATGCGGGTTATGTCACCCTTTCAGGCGTTCCCGTGCATATCAAGTCGCCACAGGATGCACAGAATATAGGAATCGCTACGGTTTATCAGGAGATCACACTCTGTCCTAACCTTACGGTTGCCGAGAACATGTACATCGGACGTACAAGAGGACCTTTCACAAACTGGAGAAAGATCAACGCAGATGCAGACCATCTTCTTGATGAACTCGGTATTCCCGCAAGGGCAAAAGACCAGCTTGGAAACTGCTCGATTGCAGTCCAGCAGATGGTAGCCATCGCACGTGCGGTAGACATGGACTGTAAGGTTCTTATCTTAGATGAGCCTACATCCTCACTTGACGAACAGGAAGTTCAGAAGCTCTTTAAGCTGATGCGTGACCTTAAGAGCAAAGGCGTCGGCATTATCTTCGTTACACACTTCCTTGAACAGGTATATGAAGTATGCGACCGCATTACCGTTCTCCGTGACGGAATGCTCGTCGGTGAATACATTATCGAAGACCTTCCCAGAGTACAGCTCGTATCAAAGATGCTCGGTAAGGATTTCGATGACATGGCCGAGATCAAGAGTGACTCGGATGCTGAAAAAGTGGATTATAACGGTACCCCCGTTTACCAGGCAATTAACCTTACCGGAACGACCGGCATAAAGCCGTTCAACTTCGAGATCCACAAAGGCGAAGTTAACGGCTTTACCGGCCTTCTGGGTTCCGGCAGATCCGAGAGCGTCCGTGCGATCTTCGGTGCGGACAGAGTAGCCGGAGGTAAGGTAATGATCAACGGCAAGCCCGTTACCATCAGAAAGCCTCTCGATGCAATGAAACACGGCATCAGTTACCTTCCTGAAGACAGAAAGAGAGACGGTATCGTCGGTGACCTTTCAGTAAGAGATAACATCATCCTGGCGCTGCAGGTAATGAAGGGATTCTTCAAGCCTTTCTCACGTGCACAGGCTGAGAAGTTTGCAGACGAATATATAGAACTCCTGAACATCAAGACGGCTTCACAGGACACTCCTATCAAGTCGCTTTCGGGCGGTAACCAGCAGAAGGTAATCCTTGCAAGATGGCTTCTTGCAAACCCCCAGTACCTGATTCTCGATGAGCCTACAAGAGGTATCGACGTAGGAACAAAAGTCGAGATCCAAAAGCTCGTATTAAAGCTTGCATCAGAAGGAAAGAGCGTAACGTTCATTTCTTCAGAGATCGACGAGATGATCCGTACATGTTCGCGTCTTGTAGTCTTGCGTGACGGCAAGGTCGTAGGCGAACTTAAGGGCGACGATCTCAACCAGAATAAGATCATGGCAACGATTGCCGGAGGTGAATCCAATGACATCCAGTAAAATATCAGCAAGAGGTTTCTTCGGTAAGCTCGTAAGAAATCAGTTGTTTATCCCGCTTGTGGCTCTCCTGATTCTTGTAGCAATAAATCTATTTGCAGATCCCACTTTCTTTAAGATCTCGTTAGAGCCCAGCAGCACCGGTAATCTCATCCTGTCAGGCAACCTGATCAGTATCATCGACAACGCATCAGAGCTTGCCATTCTCGCTATCGGTATGACACTCGTTACTTCCGCTTCAGGCGGTCAGGATATTTCCGTAGGTGCTACCATTGCCATCGCCGGATCAATGATCTTAAGATTCGTAAAAATGGTTTCTCCCGATATCAGCGGCGGAAAGTTTGCAGCGATCATCATCTTATCTTTCCTTGCGTGCGTAATCGTATCTGCGTTGTTCGGTGCATTTAACGGAGCACTGGTAGCGTTCTTTAAGATACAGCCGATGGTTGCGACCCTGATCCTCTTTACTGCAGGACGTTCTATCGCAGCATGGATCAACAACAACGACAACATCTCCATCAATGACACAAGATTCGGTTACTTCGGTAACTTCATTCCTGGAATCCCCGTTCCGACTCCGGTATTCATCACAGCTATCTGTCTTATAGTTATTGCTCTTGTCCTGAAGTTTACAAACCTCAGACTCTATGCACAGTCCGTAGGTATCAACGCTTCATCTTCAAGACTCAATGGTATCAACCCTAAGCTTATCAAGCTCCTTACTTTCATTATCCTCGGTATATGCGTTGCCGTATGCGGATTCATTAAGGTATCACGTACTTCTTCGATCACCTACTCCGTTATCGCAAACAACATCGAAATGGATGCGATCCTCGCAGTAGCATTGGGCGGCAACAACTTAGGCGGCGGTAAGTTTAATCTTACGGCATCAGTAATCGGCGCTTATGTTATCCAGTTCCTTACAACCACGCTTTTCAAGTTCAAGGTAAGTTCAAGCGAGATCTCTGCTTACAAAGCAGTCGTAGTCATCATCCTGATCTTCATCTCTGCTCCTGTTATCCGCAATTGGATCGCAGACGTGAGGAACAAGAACCTTGCTTCCAGAAAGTCGAAAATCGGAAAGGAGGCAAACTGATATGTCAGTTAACTCTAACGCCTTGGGAGAGAACAAACTTAAGAAACGTTCTTCCTTAACAGATTCGAATCTCCTTCTTATCATTACCATCGCAGTATTCTTCACAATGTATGCCTGCGCGGTTGTCTTCCTCAAGCAGGGATTTTTGAAGCCCCAGATGTTCTTCAATATTCTTAACGAGAATGCATCGCTCCTCGTACTGTCATGCGGCATGACACTCGTCATGATCACCGGCGGAATCGATATCTCTGTAGGTCAGGTAACATCACTCGTATGTATGACATGCGCCGTTTATCTCCAGAAAGTAAATGACGGCCTGATCGTCGGCAATGTATTTACTTCGATGTGCATCGCCCTGGCTATCGGCCTTGCCTTCGGTATCGTACAGGGATTCCTCGTAGCTTATCTCGAATTCCAGCCGTTCATAGTCACATTGGCAGGATTGTTCTTTGCAAAAGGTATGACCACCATAGTAAGCAGCGACAGAATCGCCGTAACTTACGAACCCTTCGTCAAATTGTGCAGAACCGAAGTCACCATTCCTTTCCTCGGTTCCGTAAACAAAAAAGGCATATATATTCCAGCTTATGTTGAAGTAGGCGTAGTCGTTGCACTTGCAGTAGTTATCCTTCTCTTCTGTTTCCTCAAATGGACAAAGCTCGGACGTAATTTCTACGCAGTCGGCGGTAACAACCAGAGCGCAAACATGCTCGGTATCAACGTTAAGCTCACAAAGTTCCTGGCACACGTTCTCTGCGGTCTCTGTGCAGGCATCGGCGGATATCTCTTCTTCCTCCACGCGTGCTCAGGCTCTCCCCTGCACGCACAGGGCGCCGAGATGAACGCTATCGCTTCTTCGATCATCGGCGGAACGCTCCTTTCAGGCGGTGTCGGAAACATTGTAGGAACGCTTTTCGGAGTTCTCTCGCTCTCAACAATTAAGAACATCGTAACTTCCCTGGGTCTTGATGAGGCCTGGTGGACAAATATCACCGTCGGTGCAATGCTTTGCGTCTTCCTTATTATCCAGAGTGTTATACTTTACGTTAGAACAACACTGCGCAAAACAAAAAGTAAGCGCACAAATTAAGGAGGCCACAAAGTGGATCTTAAGACAACAGCATTGGGAATCGAACTCGGTTCCACACGTATCAAGGCAGTCCTGATCGACAAGGATCATCTGCCCATCGCACAAGGTGATTTCGAATGGGAAAACCAATTCGAAAACGGCATCTGGACATATTCGTCCGACATGATCCACAACGGCATCCAGGCCTGCTATAAGGCACTCAAGGCTGACGTTCAGGCAAAGTTCGGCGTAACTTTAACAGAGGTCGGCGGTATCGGAATCTCGGCCATGATGCACGGCTACCTTCCTTTCGACAAGGACGGCAAGCAGCTCGCTGAATTCCGCACATGGCGTAACACAATCACCGGCGAAGCAGCTGAGAAGCTCACCGAAGTACTCGGATTCAACATTCCCCAGCGCTGGAGCATTGCCCACTACTATCAGGCAATCCTCAACAACGAGTCACACGTCGGCGACATCGATTATCTGACAACACTTGCAGGCTACATTCACTGGCGCCTTACAGGCCTTAAGGTCATGGGCGTAGGCGAAGCATCCGGCATGTTCCCCATCGACAGCTCTACGAACGACTACGATCAGGAGATGGTTGCCAAGTTCAACGAGCTTACAGGCAAGGATCTTTTATCCATCCTTCCTAAGGTCCTCGTTGCAGGCGAGAACGCAGGCACGCTTACAGAAGAAGGTGCTAAATTCTTGGATCCCGACGGCGACCTCAAGGCAGGCATCCCGATTGCACCCTGCGAAGGCGATGCCGGCACAGGTATGGTTGCTACAAATTCCGTGCGCGTTTACACAGGTAACGTAAGTGCAGGCACATCCGACTTCGCTATGGTAGTCGTAGATCATGATCTCGGCGTACACAGAGAGATCGACATGGTTACAACACCTGCAGGCGCACCCGTTGCAATGGTTCACTGCAACAACTGCACATCTGACATCAACGCTTGGGTAAATCTTTTCGATGAGTTCGCAAAGTTATTCGGCGTCGATATCTCCAAGAACGACCTCTACACAAAGCTTTTCCAGGTTGCCTTAAAGGGCGATTCCGACTGCGGCGGACTTTTGTCCTACAACTACTTCTCAGGTGAAGGCGTTACGGACTTAGATGAAGGCCGTCCGCTCTTTGCAAGAACCCCCGACTGCTCATTTACTCTTGCAAACTTCATGAGAACACACCTCCTTTCCGCTCTTGCTACACTCAAGATCGGCATGGACATCCTTCAGGACACTGAGAACGTAAGAATCGACAAGCTCTATGGCCACGGCGGTTTCTTCAAGACTCCCGAAGTTGGCCAGAAGATGCTCAGCGCAGCCGTTGCAGCTCCTGTATCCGTTATGGAGACAGCAGGCGAAGGCGGACCTTACGGTATGGCTCTCCTCGTTTCCTACATGATCCAGAAAGAAGACGGCGAATCACTTCCCGACTTCCTGGACAACAAGGTTTTCGCAGGTGCCAAGAGCGTAAGCGTTATGGCTGACGATTCAGACGTTAAGGGATTTGCAGACTTCCTCGCAAAATATAAGACTGCTCTCCCGATGGAAAGAAAGGCTACGGAGGTGCTCTGATGTTAGAAGAACTTAAAGCAAAAGTTTTGGAGGCTAACCTCCTTCTCCCCAAGTACGGTCTCGTTACATTCACATGGGGTAATGTATCAGGCATCGACCGTGAATCCGGTCTCGTCGTAATCAAGCCCTCAGGCGTCGAGTATGGCGTCATGAAGGCAGAAGACATGGTTGTAGTAGATCTCGACGGCAAGGTCGTAGAGGGCAAATGGAAGCCTTCTTCAGACACACCTACACACGTTGTTCTTTATAAGGCATTCCCTAACATCGGCGGCGTCGTCCACACACACTCACGCTGGGCAGTTACATTCGCTCAGGCAGGCATGGCAATCCCCGCAATGGGCACGACACAGGGCGACTACTTCTACGGTGATATCCCCTGCACACGTCCCATGACCGATGAGGAGATCAAGGGCGAATACGAGAAAGAAACAGGCAACGTTATCGTTGAGACATTCAAGGACAAAGATCCTGATGCCATCCCTGCAGTAAACGTATTCTCTCACGGACCTTTCACATGGGGCACCGATCCTTTCAACGCTGTACATAACGCTGTAGTTATGGAAGAAGTAGCATTCATGGATTACCACGCAATGACGCTCAATCCTTCTGCAGGCAGAATGCAGCAGACACTTCTCGATAAGCACTATCTCCGTAAGCATGGCGCAAATGCTTACTATGGCCAGGGCTGATAAGCCCCTTAAATCTGACGCGAAACAATTTTATTGTTTGCTTCTTGTTCAACGTAAGGACCCGCTGTTTGATAACTGCAGCGGGTTCTTACTATTTTGCCAGGCGGATATTCTCAACTTCATGCATCATGATGCTTTTGGTAGTATTTTATTTATTTTATCTTTATCCCGTTTTAGGCCTGAAATCAGTGGTTTAACGGCTGATTCCTTTGTCGGTATTTGTCAGGTTTTGTCGGTACTTTCCGATAAACACCGGCTATATAATCAGACCATGCAGATACTAGAACCTTACATTCCGAAAGAATACCTCGCCCTCAAAATTAATTATCTGAGGCAACAACTTGCTGCATTGCCTGAGGTAACGAAGACGAAAAGAGTAATACGCGGAAAGAAACTCGATGTTTATATCGTAAATTCCCGTTTATATTATTCAGACAGTAAAATAGGAAAAGAACTACAACTGGATTATATAAAGCGTGATCAACTGAAATGTGAGCTTATAAAACTTGAAAGCACTTGGAATTGTTATTTTAAAGGAACAGTTCCCGAAGATATCGAGCCGAGAAAGATCACGCGCCGGATGTATAGAAGTGCTGACGATGCTGTAATACTTAACAGTGATTTTTTCGAGAGTCTGAAGCATGATGCAGACCCTAATTATCGTGAAACCAAAACCATGTTTTACAACGGAACATACTATCGTTCTGCTGCTGAAGTTGATATAGCCAGGTTCTACACAGAAAATGGAATTCCGTTCAAATACGAGCCGGAAATCTGGCTTAACGGACTTAAATACCCTGTCTATTCTGATTTTGTAATACTTATTAAAGAATTAGATCTATGCAAGTTCCATGAACACTTCGGAATGAAGAATTCTGCCAATTACAATCGAATAACTGCAACAAAATACAATAACTATTCCGGAGCTGGGCTCCTGCCTGAACTTGATGTTTTTTATACATACGAAGTTGATGGTGTGCCATTCGATCTGAGAACATTAAGGACCAAACTGAATTCTGTAATTTACGATTCGTTGTTTATCCCATAACCCTTATTGCGTAATCAGGTTTGTGAGTGTACAGGTTTTTGCCTATGTAAATCGTGTCAAAAACATGGGCAAAAAACTGGATTTTGCAAGAATCAAGGTTTTCGTACAGTTTTTCGAGCAAAAAACATGGGCAAAAAGATGGGCAACCGTACTTCCCGCCATAATGGCATGAGATTTCGCAAAATTCCCTCATTCTTGGGACAACTAAGCCTTAGATTATTGTATACTCTTAAAGAATAATATCGGGGGATATACAAAATGGGCAACGTTTCTGATGGAATTATCCATGAAGTAAAAAAGGTAATTTGCGGAAAAGACTACGTAATATCACAGATGCTGACGGCGATCCTGGCAGGCGGACACATCCTGATGGAAGATGTTCCGGGTGTCGGCAAGACCACGATGGCTCTGGCATTCTCGAAAACAATGGGTCTTAACTTTGGAAGAGTCCAGTTTACTCCGGACGTACTTCCTTCGGACATCACGGGCTTTTCGATGTACGACAAGAAGACCGATTCCATGAAATACCAGCCGGGCGCGATCTTCCACAACCTGTTCCTTGCAGACGAGCTTAACCGTGCTTCTTCACGTACGCAGTCAGCTCTTCTCGAAGCGATGGAAGAGAGCAGCGTTACCGTAGACGGCACCACATATATGCTGCCGAAGCCCTTCATCGTATTTGCTACGCAGAACCCGACGGGCGCATCCGGTACTTCACTTCTTCCCGACTCACAGATTGACAGATTCATGGTAAGGATCTCGATCGGATACCCTTCAGCAAAAGATGAGAAGGCAATGCTCGAGCGCAGAAGAAACGGCGTTAACCCCATGGAGAGCGTTGCTTCGATCTGCGACGTAAACATGCTGCAGAAGATGCAGGCCGAGGTTAATAACGTCTTCGTCCACGAGAAAGTCGTAGACTACATCATCGCGCTTATCAACAGGACAAGAGGACATGGCGATCTCATGAGAGGCGCAAGCCCCCGTGCCACCATCGCCCTTACTTCCATGGCAAAATCACACGCATATTTAAGCGGAAGGAATTACGTTGTCCCCCAGGACGTACAGAGAGTATTCCTCCCCGTAATCACACACAGACTTATTCTCACGCCTGAAGCCGAAGTCAACGGCAGAAAGACATCTGAAATAGCAAAAGAGATCCTCGAATCTGCTTTTGTTCCCAAGGTCTGATTAGTTATGCTGAAGACCTGGGTCATTTACTCAGTCTCATTGATCTCAACCTTCATCTTTTTCCTGTGCTACAAGATGTGGGTCTCCTGGTTCTGCCTGATCGTGGTACTTCTCGTACCGTTTCTGGCACTTCTTTTATGCGTCATCGCATCGCAGACGATGACGTTTGAAGTAGAGAGCCCGACGGACGCTCCGGTCGGAGTTCCTTTGTACATCAGGATCACCGTAAACGGAAATGCTTCCTATTTTGCATTCTGCAGGATCAATGCCGAAGTAACTGACCACATGGCAGGCGTGACAAAAAAGCTCGCGCTTATTATTCACGACAAAGGCACTTCAAAGATACCCGTGGACACTTCGCACTGCGGATCTTTCACCTATAAGATGCCGAAGATCGAAGTATACGATCTCTTCGGATTTTTCCATTTCAGCAAGACGATAAACAAAGATAAAGAAATACTCGTTATGCCTATCCCTGCAATGCCTGAGGTTATGCCCGACATGTTCGGATTCAAGGCCAAGAACCTCCGAAAAGCAAAGCAGCCGAATACTGAAATCTACGACATAAGAGACTATCAGAAGGGCGATCCGGTCAAGACAATTCACTGGAAGATGTCCGCCAAGAAAGACAAGCTTCTTGTCAAAGAACCGCTGGAAGAATACGGCGGTCATTCGCGCGTTATCCTGAAGCTTACGCATGACAGGGATCTCATGGATCTTCACCTCGGACAGATATTATTCACTTCAAGATTTTTCATCGAGCATGAGACTCCCCATAAGATCAGGGTAATACCGCCCGACAGAAGAGAGATCGCATTTGAAGTTGAGTCAGAGACTGATCTTCAGAGAGCAATCTCCATGATCCTCCGCATGAGGATACCTGACGATCTCAAATATGAATCTCATGAAGATAATGACGTAAACGAATCCGAAGAAAACGCTCCGGAGGAGGTGTCTCATGAAGACTGAGAAAATAACATCAGTCAGAGAAAACCAGTCTCCCAGCGTAAGCGCGGTAATAACGGCTGTCGTTACCACAATGGGCCTGAGTTCAGGACTCATGCTGATGGTCGGAACGGCATTTGAACTTGAATTCGACTGGGTATCGGTACTGGCCATATCTTTCGTGACTTCACTTGCATTTGCATCCGTATTCTTCCTGAATAAAAAGAATATCAGCATGGGTTCATTTATTGCCGCCCCTTCCATACTGGCTCTGTTGCTTCTCACCAACCTGTTTAAAGTCAGGACCGGACTTCTCGGACTCTGCTACTACATCAGGCTCTACGCTTTCTACTGGTTCCCCGGAAACTACGATGAATATGCGGGCGAGAAAACTGCAATATTAGCATTCCTCGCGGCATATAATCTTATATCGACATGCTGCACTTCATATTTCCTTATGAAGCGCAAACTGATACCGGCAGGACTTCTCGCACATCTTCCTGTATTCTTGATCGCTGTTGCCAATATCGTAATGGTGCCCCAGGTGGTTCCCTGTCTTATCGCAGGAACCGGAATAATACTGCTTTTGTTTGCGCATGCTTTCCGCCACAAAAGCCAGGCAGTATCTGAAAGAGCCCTGCTTATACTTATAATTCCCGTGATCACTTTTTCAGTGCTCTTTGGCATGATCTTCCCCGGAAAAAACTATAAGCAGGATGAGCTCGCAACCAAGATACTTATCTCAATGCAGGAAAAGGTTGATAAGAGTTTGGGCAGCGGCAGCAAGCTCAGCATGATGCTCGACAACGCGATAAACGGCTTTAAGAATCCTTACTACGAAGAGAACTTCGACATGTTCTCGCCTCTTTATTCGTCAAGCACAGACTTAGACCGCATAGGACCTTTTAATCCGACTTCAGATCCGGTCCTTCAGGTATACAGAAAGCGTAACCTTGATTACAACGGATCTCTTGTCATGGGCCACAGCGTTTATCTTAAAGTTGAGTCATTCGATACTTATGAAAACAATACGCTTAAGTCCTCAAGAGTACCGAATAAAGTTTATAAAGACGACTACTGGGTATTCTATCAGGAGGCTCCGTGCACGATTGAGGTAACTCCGATAGGATACTCCTACATTGACATAGTGCCTTACTACAACGACTTCTATGTGGAAGATTCAACAGAATATTCCAACGTAAATCCTTTCAACAATACGCACCAGAACCAGAGCGTTTTCGCGGCTTCGCCTCTTCCGCTACGGACGGGCAACATCTATTCTGAGCAGTATCTTAACACTTACGTTTACAGAACGTGCCTCAAAGTTCCTTACGGTACACAGAGAGATCTCATCGAGAGCGGCGTTCTTCCCGACTGGTATCTGGACTTATATCACGGATACACCGAGATGTCCGATATCGAAAAAGTAAGAAGGGTAACAGAATTTGTAAGCCAGCTTCACCCTTACGACAGGGATACGGAATATCCGCCTGAAG
>CAMYXF010000004.1 GCA_947303185.1 uncultured Clostridia bacterium
GCGGCCTGTAGTCTCGATTACTGTAGGAACCAAGCTTGATCTGATTAAATCCATTTTCATTCTCCTTTATTTCAAATTGTTTTTTACTTAGTTGGCTACCTGGACCTGAGCATGTCTGATTACTCTGTCCTTGTACTTATATCCCTTAGCGAAAACCATCGCTATCTCCTGCTCGCCCAGTTCTTCATCGTCGACGTGCATCATCGCATCGTGAAGATTTGGATCGAATTTTGTTCCGCGTTCTGCGGGTATTTCTTCAACACCGATCTTAGAGAGAGTATCCTGTGCCTGTCTTCCGACGAGTTCCATTCCCTGGATGACTTTATCAAGTGATGTCTCGTCTGCTTTCTTTGCACCTTCCGTTGCTCTGTCAAGATTATCGATAAGTGTTAAGAACTCTTTTGTAACGCTTGCGACTGCGTCTGCGTAGAGGTTGTCCTTTTCCTTCTGTGTACGTCTTCTGTAGTTGTCGTACTCTGCGTAAAGGTTCATGTATCTAGCTTCAAGTTCGCTGGACTGATCGTCGGCTTTTGCCTCTTCCTTTACCTCAGCTTTTTCTTCAGCAGGAGCTTCCTCTGCCTTTGCTTGCTCATTTCCGGAGCCTTCTGCTGCTGCCTTGTCGGAAGCTGCAGCGTCTTCTACTGCGCTGCCCTCTGCTTCGTCCTTTACAGGCTCGTCATCAGCCCCGAAAAATAACTCTTCATCTGCCATTTTTATCTTCCTTTCCCTTTTGTTATCTATGTTATGTATCAGGTAAATCTCTGCATCTCTTTGTTAAGCTTTTTCTTAACAAAATCTATCTGGGATATTACCTTCGAATAAAGCATTCTCTTAGGTCCTATTACTCCGATGTTGCCGGAAACGGAATCTGTGAGATTGTAAGTTGCCGTAATGAAGCTGCAGTCATCAAGACCTTCAAGTGTTATCTCCTGACCAATCCTGATCATGAAAGAATCATCAGTGCTGTGCTCTCTGGCATTCTCCATCTCGTTTACATATCCGGCGACCATTCCTGAATCGGAAAGTGTTCCCAAAAGATCTCTTGCGCGTCCCAATGAATTAAAGTCAGGGAGTTCCAATATCCTGTGCTCACCGTCGAGATAGATATTGAGCTCGTCAGCCTGCTTGATGGCAGCATATGCTTCGTACAAAACCTGCTTGAGGAGAGGCTCAGGTACTTCTGTTCCCTTGCCTGCTGTCTCTACCGTAACGAGAGTGATCTCATCTAACGGCTTGCCTGTAAGGTTCTTCTCGATGGCGCCTGAGATCTTCATGATCTGCTCGTCACTTAAGAAATTAGGAATCCTTACAACCTTATCCTTAACAACGCCTGCTGAAAGCACCATAACCACAAGAGCTTTGCCGGGTTCGATCATTAAGATCTTAAGCTGCTTCAAAAAGCTCTTCTTAAGTCTCGGGCTCATTGCTAGGGATACAAATCCCGTTGTCTCTGAGAGCGTATGTGTAGCATTCTTTATGAGATCCGTTACCTCATCTACGCTTGAATCAATCCGCTTCTCGATCTCGAGCTGCTCCTTGGGAGATAACTCTTCGATCGTCATGAGAGAATTTACGTATTCGCGGTAACCTTTATCTGAAGGAATACGGCCGGCAGATGTGTGAGGCTTCTCGATAAGTCCAAGGTGCTCAAGTTCTGCCATGTCGTTACGGAGAGTTGCGGAGCTGACCTGGAAATTGTGACGCTCGATCAAAGACTTCGAACCGACAGGCTCGTTAGTAGATACATAGTCATCTACGATAGCATGTAAGACTTCTTTTTTACGGTTATCCAACTGCATCTTTCAGTCTCTCCCTTCTCCGATTAGCACTCTATCCCATCGAGTGCCAACAACAATATACTCTTAAAGTCAAAAATAGTCAAATGATAAATTGAGTGAAATCTGAGGAACCGCGAAAAGCCTTATTTTCGGGCTTTTGCGAGATATCAGACTACCAATTCCCCGATTCTGGTTTATTATATACAAGCAACCTTAACCTAACTTTAAGCAAAGATTAATTCGGAGGAACCGATGAGGGGAATCGTTTTCGACATAGATGACACGCTCTACTGCAGGCAGGACATGCTGGTCCAGGCAGCTGAGAGCGTTCTGGGAGTGAAAGTCAAAGACTGGCGTGAATTCATAAGCATCTTCTACGAGAAGAGCGACATCAACATGGCAGCGCTCGAATCAGGCGAGATCTCCACCAGGGACATTAACGGCTGGCGTTACAACGAAACATTCAGGATACTGGGTCTCCCCTATAAGCCCGAAGACGGGTGCCTCTCGGCCGATGCATATCTTGAGCTTCAGAGCCATATGTTCTTAAGCGATGATATGAAAAAGGCGTTGGACAGATTCGCTTCAGACCCTGACACAAAGCTTGCAATACTTACTGCAGGTGAATCAAAACACCAGTGGCACAAAGTAGACATGCTTGGCCTCGATAAATGGTTTGACCGCGCAAACGTGCTCGTCACAGGTGACACGGGCTATTCAAAGCCTGACGTAAGATTATGCAGGATATTAGAAGACAATCTTGATCTTAAGCCCGGAGAACTTTGGATGATCGGTGACAATTACGACAAGGACATCATGGGAGCATTGGATTCAGGCTGGCATTCCATATGGATCAACAGAAGAAATCTCCCCAAGCCGGAAAGACTTCCCGACTATGAGGTCATTACGGATAAAGAACTAACGGATCTTCTGCTTACGGATTTTTTTAAGAATTAAGCTTTTACTGCAAAGAAATCAGCGAATTCCTTGGCATTATACTCGTAGAGCTCGTTGCCTAGTCTGTCGGCAACTTCGATTATCGTGCGTTCATACGTGCACTGTAAAGGAGATACTTTATCCGCGCTGCCGGTATTCATGCGGTTAGCACATCCGCAGGAATTCGTGCATCTGCTCTTAAGGTCACATTCCTTGCATGTCTCAGGAGTATTGCTCTTAGCTGCGATCTTAGCCATGCGGTCTTTATCGAGTCCCTCGAAAACATTACCCATGTAATACTCTTCGTCGTTTATAAAAGATGTGCACGGATAGATGTTGCCGTCAGGAGTTACGGAAAGCTGTCTTACGCCAAGATGGCAGTGCTCTGCAGGATTCTTACCGTTAACACACTCTCTTATCTTGTTGACAAGCGGAGTGACATAATGCTTTCTTCCTGCCTTGAATTCATCTCTTAAGAAATCAGCAACCTTATTGATCTCTACTTTATATACTTCAAGATCTTCGTCAGTCCATGAGACATTCTTGCCGTATGCCATGACAGTCGACACATCCCTGAAGCCCAACGAAAGAAGATACTTTACGGAGTCGCATAAAACACCGCATGCCTTGGGGTCGAGCGTCAGCATGGCCATAGTGTTCGGAAGATAGGACAGGATGAGTTTTGCCTTCTTCTCAAGAATATCTGCAGTTGAACTTCCGTCAGGAAAACGTCTTGAAATGTCCTGACCTTTGCCGTCAAAAGAAAGACCGATCTTCATGTTGACTGCCTTGGCTCTTTTTAAGAATTCCTCATCAATGAGAGTTCCGTTCGTGGTCATCTTGCAGGCGAAAGGAATGCCTGTCTCAGAAGTCTTCTTTTCGCAATAATCGAGAGCCTCATAGATAAGGTCTTTCTTTAACAGAGGCTCGCCTCCGAAAAAGCAAAAGCCCGCTTTGTTTCCTTTGGAATAAGCGAGGTCTATAGTCTTATATAATGTCTCCAAAGACATATCCCTGGGAGTCTTTTCTCTAAGGCAGTAGCTGCATGCCATATTGCAGTTTTCTGTAAGATGCACCGTGAAATTCATATCAGATCATTCCTCTGCTTCAGTCTCTTCTTCAGCTTCCTCTTCGCCTTCTGCTTCCTCATCTTCGGATTCTTCAGTCTCTGTCTCTACAGAACACAAAGCCTCATCATCTTCTGCAAAAGGAGTCGTATCAGTCGTCGTCTCACCCGCAAGTTCAACATAATCTTCCTCAGGGCCATCGGTCTCACCGGCAAGCGCTACCTCTGTAGTAGTCTCGGCAATAGTCAAGCCACCTGCAATCTGAGGTCCGCATGCAGTACCGAACAAAGCAGTTGCTCCGATAAGAGTTGCAATGCCGGCTGCATATAAAGGCTTCTTATAATCATGTTTAGGATCTATCTTCATAATATTCTCCCCTCCTAAATATTACAAATGTGATCAGTGCTCGATTTTTGAATTACCGGGTTCAACTACTGTAGCGGCACCTCCAAGAGAAGGTTCGGTCTCACAAATTGTTTCCCCGCCTGCAAGCTCAATTTCTGTAGGATCTGTCTCAACAACAGCCACATCACCGTCAAGCTCAACATAACCGGGATCTATCGTCTCTTCACCCGCAAGCTCGACCTCTGTCTCTGAAGGCTTTGAATCTCTGTGACTCTTTGTTCTTCCGGCAGAATCTTTCGGGCCGCAGGCCGTACCGAAAAGGGCTGTTGCACCGATAAGAGTTGCAACACCGATAGCATATAAAGGCTTTTTATAATCGTATTTAGGATCGATCTTCATTTTTATGTCCCCTTTAATCAATCATAATATCTAAGGTTTTTCACCGGAAATCCGGCACCTTTTAATCTATATACAGATAAGGAAAAAGAATTGTTGCACCGGATTTTAATTTTTTTGTAAGTGACTTACCTGGAACCCTTATATCCGACTCCATATGTGTCCGTGTAATAATCAATTCTCTTCGAATCATTGAAAACGGGCTCATAGATGTTCCTGTCAGGATCGATACCCACAAGTTCACATACAGCTTTGTTTGCTCTTATTGTGAGATCCTTTTCGCGTTCCTTAGGCTTAAGTTCCTTATTCGGAAAAATAGGTTCGCCGACATGAAGGGTAAACACTGCAATCTGACGGAAGATTTTCTTGCGTATCCAGCCAGGCTCACGGTATGAAAATCCTAAAGGGATTATGGGCTTGTCATTGCTTACCGCGATCATCGACGCTCCGCGCTTGAACGGACGGACAGGCTGGTAGTATTCCCACATCGAACCTTCAGCATAGATGTGAAGCCAGCCGTGATCTTCATTAAGAAGACTGCTCAATGTTTTCAGAAATGCCTTCTGTCCGGCAACGCTTTTTTCGGGGATCGGAATGCCTCCGACAAGACGTATCAGCGTACCGTTCTCACCGTTGATGTTCTTGTCCCATGCAAGAAGATTGGACTTATAAGGACGGATGGCTTTCATTACGGCCAGGTAGTCCCACATGTGGACATGGTTGCAGACAGAGATTACGCCGCCATCAAGAACGTCTTTGTATTTCTTAATGTTTTCGCGGCCTTCGATCTTAAGTCCTAGACGTATAGTCGCAACCGGGAACACAACTACATTCAGAAGGACACGGACCATCTTCTGTTTGAATCTGAACCAGCCGGATTTATCGATATAAGGATACGAAGAATCGAAAACAAAACCGCGGTCCTTATGGATCTCCAGGTAATGTCTGTCTGTTATCTCTGTATAGGGAAAACGGTTCGTCTTCGGATCAAACATAATATCTTCGCTAAGCTTTTACTGTCTCTTGAAGACCATCTTCATGGAGTCAGCGCCTTCGCCGACCGTATAAGTCATTTTATTGCCTTTAACTTCAGCAGATACAAAAACAAAATCGTCAGAGATCTTGATGTCGTATGTATTATTGCCTATCTGTTCAACGGTAAAATTCATCGTTATAGGCTTTTTTGACGTCGCAAGTTCGCAGGTGTATTCAGCTTCGGTACCATTTATCACGAACTTCTCGGATATTCCCAAATCCTCAAGATCAGAAGCTGTGAGCTTTGTTCCGTCGCTCGCATATTCTTCAACGAGGACCCAGGTTCCTTCGATTCCCTTATTGCTGCAGCCTGCCAATACGAACAGTCCGGCAAACACCAGCGCAAATACTGCAATGAACTTGACAAATCTAGTCTTCATGATGTTATCCCCTCGGAAGTTTTACTCCGGCTATTATACTACATGGTCCCGCAAACGATATTTTTGGGCTGTTCGAAAAGATACATAGCATATGGGAACGCCCAAAAATCCGCCGAAAATCAGTAAAATTAACGATTTTAAGCTTTTAGTCATCTTTGTCCTTGTGAATGACGGTTATCAAGGTAAAATAGAAAAATCTTTAATTAATATGGAGCAGCTTATGAAGGTTGAATTCGGTTACGGAAAAGGCGTACAGATAGTAGATATTCCCGACAAGAATCTGGATCAGATCCTTGTTGCTAATGAGATCGAGCATGAAAGACGCGGCCCTGATGCCGTTGTTTATGCGCTCGAAAACCCTATCGGCTCACCCCGTCTTAAGGACCTCGCAAAGCCCGGCCAGAAGATCGTTATCGTTACAAGCGATATCTCAAGACCTCTTCCGAGCTTCGACGTAATCCCTTCAATCCTTGATGAGCTCTACCTTGCAGGATGCGATCCCAAGGACATCACTGTTGTTTTCGCACTTGGATCACACAGACCCCACACCGAAGAAGAAAAGAAAAAGCTTGTCGGCGAGCGTGTTTACAGCGAAGTAAGATGCATCGATTCAGATCCTTCTGACTGCATCCACATGGGAGATACTTCAAGAGGAACTCCCGTTGATATCACAAGAAGCGTTGCAGAGGCTGATTTCAGGATCGGCGTAGGCAACATCGAGTTCCACTATTTCGCAGGTTACTCTGGCGGCGCAAAGGCCCTCATGCCCGGCGTTTCCACTCCTTCTGCAATCCAGGCTAACCACCGCATGATGGTTGACGAGAAGGCATGCGCCGGTAACCTCAACGGCAACCCGATCAGAGCTGACATCGAAGAGTCAGAGACATTCTGCCACTTCTCATTTATCGTTAACCCTATTCTCGACGAACATAAGCGCATCGTTTACTGCGTTGCAGGCGACGTTACAAAGGCTCACAGAGCAGGCTGCGCATATCTTGATAAGATGTACAGAAAGCCCTTGAAGAGAAGAGCTGACATCGTTCTCGTATCTCAGGGAGGCGCGCCCAAGGACGCTAACCTTTATCAGACACAAAAGGCTTTGGATAACTCCAAGTATGCTGTAAAAGACGGCGGTACGATCATCGTTATCGGCGCATGCAATGAAGGTCTCGGAAGCGCCAAGTTCGAAGAGTGGCTCACAACTGCAAACACTGCAGATGAACTCATCGAGAGAGTCGGAAGAGACTTCCAGTTGGGCGGACATAAAGCAGCTGCAATCGCAATGGTATTAAAGCACGCGAAAATCGTTCTCATCTCCGAGATGGATGACGACTTCGTAAGAAGCATCTTCTTGGAGCCCATGCATTCGGCACAGGAAGCATTCGATGAAGCATACGCAAGATACGGAGAAGACTGCTCTGTAATCTGCATGCCTTTCGGCGGCGCTACACTTCCGATGCCTCCGGAGGAGTAAACTTCACTCATTTGTAACCCAATTTTTCGGGCATTTAGTATTACAATCAGGATATAATTTTTTAAGGGGATAACTATGGGCTGGGAAGCAGAAATTCTGCTGTTTATTCAGGAACACATCAGATCGGAATTCTTAAATCCGGTCATGACTTTATTGACCCATTCGGGTGATTACGGCATCTTTGTCATGGTGCTTGCAGCAGGACTTCTCATCATTCCCCGCACAAGAAGAACAGGCATCATCGCAGGAACCAGCATCGCGATCGAAGCACTTCTCAATAATGTCCTCATCAAAAATCTCGTTGCAAGAACAAGACCTTACGATGCAATAGAAGGTCTCGAAAACCTGATTGAAAGACAGAAGGACTTCTCCTTCCCTTCCGGACATACAGGTTCTGCATTCGCAGTAATGGGAGCTATATTCCTGATAGCTCTCATGGGTCTTCCGGAGATCGCTAAATCAGGTGAATTTATGCAGAAGAAAATGTCACGCACATATAAGATCTGGGCAGTGGTTGCAATCGTTTATGCGTTCGTTTTAGGCTTCTCAAGACTTTATGTAGGCGTTCACTATCCCACCGACGTAATCGGCGGTCTTCTTCTCGGATTCGCTACAAGCTTTATTGCATACTTCATCTTCAGAAGCGCATTAAAGATCTACTCTGAAAAGAAAGCTAAAAAGGAAGAAGCCAAGCAGTAATTTTCCGGATCACTCTATTACGGAACGTCCTGTCTTCTTACGGATCTTTTCCTGATACAAAAGCATATCAGCGCTGTTGATCACTTCGTAAATATCGACTTTGCCGACAATCTTAAACTTATGAATACCTGTACTCATCTCGATGTCATAAGGCTTTGCGGCAAACTGGTTATAACGCTTTGTTACCTTCTCGATACGCGCTTTCATTGAATCGACATCACAGTCAGCTCCCGTAACGGCAAGACAGATGAATTCGTCGCCGCCGATACGTCCGATGATGTCCATCTCTCTGAAGGATTCCTGAAGTGCCTGAGCGATCGTACGGAGCGCAAAGTCACCGTCATCGTGACCGAACTTGTCGTTGATTATCTTAAGGTTATCGAGATCGGCATAGCAGATGATTGCAACCTTACCCTGGTTAGCAGGTTCTTCCAAAACTCTTTCAGCATTGGAGATGAATCCTCTTCTGTTGTAAAGACCTGTGAGCTCATCTTTCTGTGCAATCTCTTCAAGCTTTGTATTATCCCTGATAAATCTCTCAAGCGAGATCTGCAAGGACTGTCTGACCTTATTCTGCTCTTCGATCATGAACAGGGATCTCAGTGTAACTGACAGCTGTGTAGCTGCTGAAGATATGCTGTAAGAACTGCTCATATCGAGCTGGTTAACGAGAAGACCATAGAGATTTGCACCGACAAAGAGCGGTGATACTACCATCGTACGGCGCTTATCTCCCGTGATGAATTCGTTCTCGAAAACACTCTCCGTACGGAGCAGCTGCTGCTCTTCTGGAAGTGATCTTATTCCGTCTTCATCAAGGATCGCTTTAAGAAGGATTGATGCCGGCGGCATCCAGTTGAATTCGCCGTTGTTCTTTACATTACCCTGGAACAGATAAAGCAGAGACTTATCAAAACCGATACCGCTGAAACTTCCTAAGAGATGCTCATAAGGGATCTCGGATTCGTTCTCGATAAGGAATACTTCTCCGACCTGACGGTTGATAACTCCCTGCATTCTTTCGTTCCTTCTTTTCGCTGAATTTGCAGGAAGAATTCCGGAGAATGCAAGTCTTCTGTAATACTTTGAGAATGCTTCGTTAATAAGGATCTGCTCCTTGTCATCGCTTAAAGATTTCATTGCTTTGCCCTGCAATGACTGAAGCACGTTAAAGCACTTCTCACGTGTTGATAACGCGAACAGGTCAGTCTGGAGAAGGAGTGAGAATTTCTCATCCATCTTCGCAATTGCAGCTGCTTTATCTGCGTTATTCAGAAGGTCTTCATAAGCATAAAGGAAACCGTTCAAAGCATCGGCAATAGAGCCTGAATTAACATAATCGTTGAACAGATATTTCTGTACTTCTTCAGCAAACACTTTGAAATCAAATTCAGCGCCATCTATCTTCAGACGCTCACACATAAGATCCGTATCAAAGTCATAGCATCCGCATGATTTTCTCTGTACAAGATGTGTCTCAACTGTCATGTCTTTAAGAGCTGTGCCGTTGATGTAATTCTCGGCGTTAAGGACAGCCTTATATGCAAGTGATGCTGAGCTTGCTTCAACAGTTGTGAGCGGCGGTTCGAGAGAGATGGCAAAGATGTCATCGTCAAAGCCTGCAAGCTTTATGTCTTTACCGGGAGTAAGTCCTCTCTTCTTTAAGACATTATATCCTCCGACTGCCATTGAGTCGTTTGCGAAAACAATCGCATCGATATTGTCATTAGAATCAAGAAGTTCTTCGACAACGTTTTCGCTCGCCATAGAGAAATCGCCATATACGACTTTGCGTGCATCGTAAGGAATTCCGTGCTCTTTCAGAACCTCTTTATAGAGATCAAGTCTTTCTCTAGCGTCCCTGTTTGTGATAGGTCCTGATACAAAACCGATATCCTTTGCGCCGTGCTTTTCGATGAGGTGCGTAAGCATGCTTACAAAGCCGGAACGGTTGTCAAAAGTAACCGAGTGATAACCTTCGAAATCAGAGAAAAGACAAACGATCGGAACGTCAGGCATCATCTTAAGGAATCTCGACTGGATATCCATGTCTGCTCTTGAACAGATCATTCCCTGAAGGATATAGATAATGTCTACGTTTCTTTCTGTGGGAAGACGGAAGATCGAATTGTATTGATACTCGTATTTCTTGTCTGCGTATCTGCTGTCAGTCTTTCCGATGTAGTGACCGGGGAATATAAACAGATTTGCATCTAATACCTTTGCAGCCTGTTCTGCACCTATTGCAGCCTGGTTTGTAAAGTAATTATCGATATCATCAATTACAAGACCAATATTGATCCTTCGCTTCATAAATATATGTCTCCCTTAAACCGGATTATTTTGTTTCTGTAAGAAAATCAGAACCGCTGCTGTTGCGTGCTCTCATGTACTTGTAGCAGTCGTCTGCACTGACTTCAAAAGCCTTGAATATGTCCTTACAGGCATCGTAAATGGCCTTGCATCTGATGATGTCGACAGTATCGTGTGCCTGCGAGAAAAGGCCGAAAATGAGCATGTCATACATCTTATAGAAATCGACTTTGAACGCATCAAATTCATTGATGGCCCTGACGAACAATTCCTGCTTCTCAGGTTCATATGTACGCATGAGATTAAGAAGATGTATCTCTTTCTTTGCGCAGCCGGCAATCGCGTTGACGCTGGCCTTCATACCCTGATTTACCGCACGGGTGTTATAACGGACGATCGTCATGGAAAGCTCATCGATCATGTCGATGCACTCTTCGATATGTCTTGCCATTTTGAAGATATAGTTTCTTTTCTCGATATCGGATTCAACTTCATGTAATCTGTCTGCGAATGCATGAAAAACATGGTCAGCTTCATCTTCGAGTTTATTGATGCGTCTGGAGATCGCGACCCTGTCTTCGATCTTTTCGAGCATACCCAGGAGCTCGACGCATTCTTCGTTAAGTAACTCAGACAACTGCTGAGCCTGATCGAATAAAAATTCGCGATCCTCGCCTGTCATTAATCTATCCTCCGTGGGTAAAATTGTCTTCCAATTTACAAGTATTATATATTAGCAAAGATATTTTATTCAATAGAATACATTTGCGCATGCGCCCCGTGAGAAGACAAAAAAATGCTGTCCCTCGTATCTACTTGGAACAGCATCTTGATTTGTATTTTTCTCTGTTTGGATTAGAGAGCGGAAACCTTAGTACCCATCTGCTCAGCGTCCTGATTCTCAACTACGAGGTTAACAGACTTAGGTGTGCAAACGAATGTTGTCTTAACAGGTGTAGGCTCAACTCTTCCGCCTAATGCATAAACACCGCCGCTGATGTAGTCAACTACACGCTGGTTCTTATCTGTGTTTGTGAGGTTGCAGATAACGATGTGGCCTTCACGGATGTGATCGCAAACGATCTGGCTTGTTCTGATGTCATAAGGTGTAAGCATAATGACTGTTGCGTTCTGCTGCATTACAGGTGTTGTAACTGCGGGCTCCTGAACGAAGGTGCGAGGCTCCTCGATGTAAGACTCCTCTGCAATAGGCTCTTGCTCGTATGCATCTTCTTCAATGTAGCCCTCTTCCTCACCGTAATAGTTTTCTTCCATCTCATCTTCTACAGGTGTGAACATGCTTCCGAAGAAATTCTTAACGTTAAAAGTGCCCATTTGTTTTTTCCTCCTTAAAAATTCGCCCGACCAAGGACATTCATATAAGATACTTCGGATATTAACGAATTTTGATTTTCGCCTCAATACTTTTGGGCGATATGACACAAGAAGGTAACTTAAAGAGGGGTTTTATTACAAAATGTAACAAAAATTAACGTTTTTTGATCGAACAATGTTACAAAGGCTTATATTCCGCGCGGTTTCCGAATATTGCAGTGCCGATTCTGATATGCGTGGAACCCTCATAAATGGCGCTTTTATAGTCCTGGCTCATGCCCATTGAGAGCACTTTCCAGCTTTCAAGACCGGTATATGACTTAAGATCTTCGAATATTACTCTTGTTTTAGCGAATACTTCCCTGGCCTCTCCTTCATATGTTTCAATGGGAGCCATTGTCATAAGGCCGCAGATCTCAATAGAAGGCATACCCATGATCTTGTCTATAGCAGGCTTTAATTCATGAGGCGCAAAGCCGTGCTTGCTCTCCTCGCCTGATACGTTTGCCTGTAACAAAATCCTTGAAGTAACATTGTTACCTGCTGATCTTTTCGAGATTTCCTCGGCAAGATCAACGGTGTTTACGGAATGGATAAGATGGGTCTTTCCTATAATGTACTTTACTTTATTCTTTTGTAATGTACCTATAAGATGCCAGTTGACATCAAGGTCTAAAGTCGTAAATCTCTCGACCTTAGGAACGAGTTCCTGAACGCGGTTCTCACCGAGATCAATAAGGCCGCTTACGGCAGCTGACTCAGCATACTCGACCGGGAACACCTTGGTTACACCGATGAGCGTTACGCTGCCCTTCTCTCTGCCTGAGGCAGCCTCAGCTTCGTTAATTGATTCTCTTACAGCCTGAATATTATCTGAGATCCTCTTCTTAAGATCTTCCGTAAAATCGTATTCCATATCAGTCAACTTTATCTCCGGGTTTAACCGTATTAGGGTTAGTAATAATTACAGTATTAAGATTAGGTACAGAAGATTTGCCGACCTGGTCGATGATCGCAAATTCTCTGTCATTATCCAGAATGATAACGCGGATCTCTTCAACGAAGCCCTGGTTATTTGTGTAGACGGATGCGATACCTGAGAAGTCGGTTACTATGATCCTGTCCGCAGTCATTCCGAGACCGGTTGCCGTATCAACGAAGGATGCCATATAGCCTCCGGTATAGAGTCTGTCGAGTCTCTTAAGAGGCGCATACTCGTTCGGCGTCGAGAAGACAACAATGTAACCGCCGTCTTCCATTGCTTCAGTATAAACAACGGTACAGCCTCCGACTGATGTATTCGACAATTCAACAGGGTTGCCTTCCTCATCTGTTACGGCATTAGGAATAACGGTTACGTTGAAGATAGCATCCTCAGCGAATGTGTCAGGTCCTACGTTGGATCCCGGTGCGAGATATACGCAGTAGCAGGGATTGCCCTTAGGCGCATAGAAACCGTTTACAAGGCTCGGCATGGATACTCTCATACCAGATGTCTCTGTGATAACGATCTCGATGTCTACGGTTCTGAGGTCAAGGAGTGCTTCTACGCATCTTGATGTCTCAAATGTAATGAGCATTCCCGAAGAATCGCTCTCGCAGCGTACGACCTTGCAGTTATCGATCGAGATACCTTCAGTACGTACGTTAATGTCATGGAACGTACCGACCGCGAAATCGGATACACCGGCATCTTCCGAAGAAAGATATACGGAAAGATACTGGCTCTCGTTCTGCGCGATCCTGACGACAGGTGTCTCAGCTTCAACGTTGAGGTCAGATGAGATCGCACCTACGGAATTGTTGATGTATCCCTTGATCTCCGACATGGGCATATTGAGAAACTGCTCGTAGTCGAGAATGTTCTCCTTGCCGTCAAGTCTGAAAGATACGATACCCGGTCTGTGTGCCGTTACAACGGACGCATACTTTTCGAGCTGTGCTTCATATACAGCCTCGTCATTTCTCAAGACAGCTATTCTCTCGTCATCGAAATTGATCTTACTCATCTCGTCTTCACGCTCATCAAGAATAACGTTGACCGATGAACTGTAAGAAGACATGTTGCTCAAGTTTCCGCTCATGGAATCGTATCTGACGGAATCCAGGATCGTGGAAAGGTTCTTGTTATAGTTCCTGTAGATGACGTCAGCTTCGGCAACGCCGCCCGACATGATGATCTCCTGCTGTACGTCGGAAATCTGTGACTGGACGTTTCTCAAATCCTGTACGGTGGACTTCCAGTTATCAGGAACGACGATTGCGAGTTCCTGTTCTTTTGCGACTCTGGAACCCTCTGTGATCTGTGTTACCAGCTCGCCGCCGTTAACGCACTCAATCGTATCCTCGTCTCTTACGACGAGAGCTCTCGCACCGATGGTATGCTCTACCGCACCGGTGGTAACAAATGAGAAGTTCGGCTTCTCTGCGATGTAGTCATATAAGTGGTGAACAACGAAAACAAGGACCAGAAGCGCTGCTGCAACCGCAACCGCTCCAAGCATGCCGTTTCTGATGGCACGGCTCTCAGCACTCTTCTGGGAAGGATTCTTACGCTTGAATTCGCTCTTCTCGATCTTTTCCTGTTCTTTGATCTTGGCTTCTTCCTTGCGCTTTGCCTGCTCAAGGATCTTCTGCTGTTCTCTTGCCTTTGCCATCTCCCTGGCTTTTGCCTTCTCAGCAGCAGTCATGGGTCTCTTTGTCTGGGGCTTGGAAGCAGGCTTTGAGCCATTCTTTACAGGTTTGTTGAAAGACTTATTCTGAACGTTTTTCTTTTCAGTTCCGAATTTAACTGCATCCATCTGAGGGATGATGCTCTTGCCGGCATTCTCATTTACGGGAGCGCCCTTCTGAGGAGCCTTGGATACAGGTCTGTTAGAGCCCTTGCCATAAGGCTTGCCGCCGGTTACAGGTTTTGCTCCGTGCTTTGCTGCCTGGGGATTCTTGCCAGCAGGCTTTCCGGATTTGGATACGGGCCTGTTGCCTGACTGCTTCATGCCAGGCTTGGCGGACTTGCCTTGTGCACCTGCAGGCTTACCTGTAGGCTTTTTAGGCTGTCCGTTCTCAGGACTGTTGTACCACTGTTTACCGTCTGCCATATTTATCAGCTCCCGATAGCAAGCATGCAGGCAAGCTTAGCCTGTTCTTTTGCAAGGCTTCCCTGCATATAAGCAATGTAAGGCGGCTTCATGGGGCCGTCACATGAAAGTTCTGTTGTAGCGCCCTGTACGAAAGCACCTGCCGCCATGATGACCTGGTCGTCATAACCGGGCATATCCCACGGCACGGGTGTAACAAAGGAATCAACAGGCGAACAGGACTGGATGGCCGTGCAGAACTTTGTCATCTTATCCGGATCACCGAATTCGATAGTCTGAACGATATCGCCTCTTGCCTCTGTTGAAGAAGGGCTTGTCTTATATCCTTCACCGCCTAAGATCTCAGCTGCGAAAACGGCACCCTTAAGGCATTCGCCTACACATGCCGGAGCAGTGAAAAGGCCTCTGGCGATCATCTGGTTTGCTCCCAATGTAGGACCGACTTCGCTTCCGAGACCGGGTGTCGTAAGATGTCTTGCGGCATTCTCGACCAGATTGGCTCTTCCTGCGATATATCCGCCCGTCCTTGCGATTCCACCGCCGGGATTCTTAATAAGGGATCCCGCAATAACGTCGGCGCCAACCTCAAGGGGTTCTGTCTTCTCGGTGAATTCGCCGTAGCAGTTATCAACGGCGACGATAATGTCTTCTCTTACGGAGTGAACGAGCTCTGCGATCTTCTTGATATCTTCGCAAAGAAGGGCTCTTCTTCCCGTATAACCTCTGGACTTCTGGATGAATACCATCTTTGTCTGAGGCTTTATTGCAGCCCAGATAGCGTTAAGATCAGGTGTGCCGTCATCTTTGAGATTGACTTCCTCGTACTTGATTCCGTATGACATGAGCGACATGTCATTGTTCTCGGAAGAAAGTCCGATCGTAGCCATAAGGGTATCGTAAGGTCTGCCTGTAACGGAAAGCATGATGTCTCCCGGCCTCAAAGCGCCGTAGAGCATAGCTGAAATAGCCTGTGAACCTGTGCTGATCTGCCATCTTACATAGGCTTTCTCAGCTCCGAAGACCTTTGCAAAGATATTCTCGATCTTCTCCCTGCCTACGTCATCGTAGCCGTAGCCTGAGGTGGAACCCATGTGGGTATCTGAGAATTTCTCGCTCCTGAATGCATCAAGGACCTTAAGCTCGTTATATGTAACGATGTCGTCGATGCGTGCGTAAACGTCAGCAAGCGACTCTTCAGCCTTAACTGCGGCCTCTATCGCCTTATCACTGACCCCGTATTTTTTGTAATTTTCGATAGTTGTTCTAATTATGCTTTCCATAACTTTTGATTATAGCATAATTAATTAAATATAAAGAGCAAGACGGATGGCTCCGGGATAACACTCAAAAGAAACCTTATGGCCGGAGAAGTCCTCACCGTCGTAATTGCCGTTAAGATCCCTTGAACCCGTAGCTTCGACCGTAAGTGTTGTCGTTACGAAGATATCAGCTTCCTTATAGCCCTCATGCTTGCCGTCCTTGTATTTGGTAAGCAGGAACAAAGACCTGAAAAGGCCTACTGAATCGATCGCGCAGCAGTTTATAAGGCCGTCGTCGATCTTCGCATGTGGCGCAGGACAGAATCCGCTGCCGTAATAAGAAGCATTGCAGACGGCAAGAAGCGTAAAAGAAGACTTAGCTGACTCGGCAGGCTTTCCGTCTCCCCTTAAGGCTTTGTACTTGAAATCAAACTTCCTGTTGCCGAAAAGACAGGACAGGGCTGATGTAAGATAAGCAGTTTTTCTGATAAGTCTTGAATTGGGGTTAGCCAAAACCTTTCCCTTTGCCCTGAGCTGGACTTCGGTATCAAGACCAATGGATGCAACATTAAGACACCAGGCTGAGCTGGAATCGATCTTGTTGCCGTTTTTGTCATAGGATGTGACCTTTATGAGGTCTGAATCTTTGACCTTGAAATCGTCCTCGAAAATGGCTTTTACACAGATATCGCTGTTGCTTCTGTGGTTCTCGTCCATTATGGATCTTGTGAAATCGTTGCCCGTACCAAGCGGAATGACGGCCATAGGGGTCCTGGATTCTGCAAGGGCATTAGCAACCTCGTGGATGGTGCCGTCACCGCCGCAAGCAATTACCAGAAGATCATCTCTTGTTGACGCTTTGGAAGCAACTTCGCTCGCATGGCCCGCAAACTGCGTATAGACGATCTCAGATTCGCCTTCGTGTTCGCCTGAATACTGTGAATAAGCCGTCTTAAAACGTGCCAGAGCCTGCGAATCCGCTCTGCTGTTAACAATAAATAATTTCTTCATGTACCGCAGATCACTTCTGTGCTGAGAGTTTCACCACTACATCGATCATGTCGTCTACGGTCTTTACTTCGTCAAGGAGTTCATCCGGAAGGCGGATGTTGTACGTCTCCTCAACATCAATTACAAACTCATAGAGTTGCAGAGAATCAAAGGGCAGATCAGTATTGAACTGGAGTTCTGATGATATCTCTTCAGGAGATATCTCGAGCGTCTCGGACATGATGCGGATCACGTCCTCTTTAACCTTCGCTCTCAGGTTGTCAGAGTCAGCCATCTTGTTTTTTCTCCTTAGCAGTATCTTTAGCAACCTGTCTTGCGGTTGCTCTTACGTTCTCGGTACTGTCATATCTTCTGAGCTGCTGCTCAACATACTGGTCGACTTCATTTACGAGGTCGAGAAGATGCTTTCTGTCATCTGCGTCATATCCGGCAAGGATATGCTTAGCCAATACTCTGTGGAACTTGCTGTTCATTCTGCATGCAAGCTTACCGGTATGTGTAAGGCTGATCCTTACAATACGCTTATCGCGCTTATCACGTTCTCTGTGGACATATCCCTTCTTGACGAGCCTGTCGATGGCAACAGTCAAAGTACCCGTGGTAATACCAAGGTCTTCGGCAGTATTTGTCATTGTGCGTGCGTCGTAGGGTCCGATTGCCGTAAGGGTGTGCATCTCTGCAATGGACAGGTCTTTGAAGTAACCTGCCTGAAGAGATTTCTCTTCTGTCAAAACAACATTTTCAAAGATCCTTACCAGGGCCTCTGACATCTGTTCTTCTTCGCTCAGCAAAACAGTATCTCCCTTATGATTTGATATACAAAATAATTATATCAAAAATTTGACAAAGTAAACCATACCCACCGGTAAAAAGTTACGGGTACCCGATTATTTGGCGGGCTTGAATGCCTTCTTATCACTGTTAATGAGAACAATTGCAGCTACGAGCACGAACATGGAGATACCGCCGATGATAAGCATAACTGCATCGCTGGGATCAAAGAGGTCCTGGATCAGGCTGCTGATATACGTTCCCGTGAAATTGAACAGGATATGGGCGGCAATAGTAATCTTGATCGAACGGTACTTATATCTGAGGAATCCAAGGAACAAGCCAAGGAATGCCGCGTAAAGCACCTGAATGAGAATAAGGTGTATAGCGCCGAAAAGAAGGCTTGAGACCAGAATGGCAATACCGGGCTTTGCACCTGCTTTTTCGAGAAGTCCGTAAGTGACACCTCTGAAGCAGAATTCCTCAAGAATTGGTCCTAAGAAGATCGCATAGATTATCGTTATAGCAGGGTTGGAAACAAGACCTGCAGTCTGGATCAGCATTTCATATTCTTCCATGGCCTTAGGCATTATTTTTTCCGCAAGAGTCATGAAAGCATTGGTGAAGAAATACAATCCTACTACTATGCATAAGGTTGCGATAACGGATTTTACGCTTACAACATCCTTGATCCCAACCTTGGGGCCATTCTTGACAAAGCCCTTGTAATACCAGATGCAGAAAACAACCAGTCCGATTACCGCGTATATCAGATACGCATATATCGCATATTTGTCGTTGAAGACTTTGATTATCTCATCATAAGCATCGAAAAACTCAGTACCTGCTTCTGAATTTTTTGCCGTTTCAACGACCGAAAGCATAAGAAACGGGATCTGTGACACCGTCTGGATCATCATGAGAGCAGCCATCGGAACAATGGCCAGGAATATAAACCCGACTTTTATTCTCTTCTTAGGTTCTGCCGCCGGTGTCTGAACAGCGGCATTCTGTTCCTGAATGATGTTGTTCTCGCTCATACCATTACCCCCGTTTATCTGAACTTAACGATGGTTACACCCGCATCGCCTTCACCCTGGGCGCCTGCCCTGAACGATTCGACGCGGTCATCCTTTATAAGCATATCATGAACGCATGCCCTTAAGGCACCCGTTCCCTTACCGTGAACTATTCTTGCATCCTTTATTCCTGCAAGCACGCAGTCTTCAAGATATCTGCCAAGACTGGATTCTGCTTCAGCCGTCGTCATGCCGATCAGCATGATCTCCGAAGTTGTAGTAGATGCGCTGTTAAACCTTACCTTCGAGAGGTCCTCAGCACCGCTCTTTGCAACAGCTCTTCCCCTGGCCTTTGAAGCCGTTTTGCCGTTCTTAGTCCTCATGAACTCATCACGCTGCGCCTTTGTAGGCATCATCAGCTGGTTCTTCTTAACGGCGATCTTCATGCTTCCGCAGAGGATGTTAACAGATCCGCTCTTAGAGAGGTCAGACTCAGCAATACCAGTCTGGCCAAGAGACGGAACGTAGTAGCATTCACCCTTTTTGACTTCCTTAACGGGTTCGCCGCTTAATGCAACGGACTCTACAGCTTCATCGTCATCTTCTTCAAGATCGTTAATTCCGGCTCTGAGCTTTCTTCTGATCTTGTCGAGTTCCCTCTCGCGCTCTGCCCTGTCCATATCCTTGGACCTCTTTCTGAGAGCGCGGAGTTCGTCACTTAATTCCTTCTCCTGCTCTTCAAGAAGCTTCTTCTGCTCAGCACGCATGTCATTCAGGATCTTTGTCTTGGACTGCTTGAGCTTTGTATTCTCTTCTACAAGACGGGCCTTCTCTGCCTTAAGCTCAATGTTGAGCCTGTCATTCTCGCGTGCAAGATCTTCTGCCCTCTTGGACTCTTCTTCAGCCTTTGCAATGAGAGCCTCATAGTTGAGCTCGTCTGAAGACATCCTTGTCTTAGCATTATCAAGAATATGCTTTGCAAGGCCCAGCTTGCTTGAGATGACAAAAGCATTGGAAGAACCGGGTCTTCCCGTTATCAGCTTATATGTCGGAGCCAAAGTCTCAGTATTGAATTCGCAGGAAGCGTTCATTACGCCTTCGGTGATCTCGGCATAACCCTTGAGTTCTCTGTAATGGGTCGTAGCCATAACGACACAACCCTTCTTTCTGAGTTCCTCAATGATCGAGATAGCAAGTGCAGCACCTTCTGCCGGATCCGTACCTGAACCGAGCTCGTCAAGAAGCACCAGGGACTTGCCCCTGATGTTCTTCAAAATGAATACGATATTGGACATATGAGCCGAGAAAGTCGAAAGGCTCTCTTCAATGCTCTGCTCATCACCGATATCGGCAAGCACTCTGTCGAAAACGCATACTTCAGATCCGCTCTCTGCAGGGATCGGAAGTCCTGACATAGTCATGAGAACAAGAAGTCCGCATGTCTTAAGAGATACTGTCTTACCGCCCGTATTGGGTCCCGTAACAACTAGAGAATCGTATGTATTGCCGACATTGATATCGACCGGAACAACGCTTTCTCTGGGAATCAGGGGGTGTCTTGCACCCTTAAGGTCGATCCTTCCATCCGTATTGAGCGCAGGACAGAAAGAGTCGTTCTCCACACCGTATTCGGCCTTCGCGAAAACATAGTCCAGTTTGGATGCGATCTCAATGTTGTTATCAAAGAGATCTTTTATTGCTACGACTTCATTTGTGAAGTTCTTCAGTATTCTCTGGATCTCTGCCTGCTCTGCGAAGTTAAGTTCTGCGATCTTGTTGTTCGCTTCAACGACGCTCATAGGCTCGATGAAAAGCGTCTGGCCGGAAGATGAAGCACCGTGAACGATACCTTCGATCCTTCCGTTGAAATCTGCCTTAACGGGAATGCAGTATCTGCCTTCCCTCAAAGTTACGATGCTCTCCTGGAGCATGTCCGCATGGTTTGAAATAACGCGGTCCAAAAGCGACCTGATGCCGCCTGCAACGTTCTTACGCTCTCTTCTGATGGAAGACAGTTCTTTGCTGGCTCTGTCGGATACTTCATCCTGACCTAAAATCGACATATCAATCTTTTCGAGCAGGCTGTCACAGACTTCAAGCCTGTCAACAAAAGCACAGATATCAGGCTCCGTCTCATCAACGAGAGGAGAACCTGCTGATCTTGCCTTGGAAATGGATTTCCTGATCTCGCCGGAAGCCCTTAAGAATGAAGCAACTTCCAAAAGCTGGCCACATGTGAGAGTTCCGTCTGCCTTTGCATATAAAAGTGACTCTCTCAAGTCTCTCATTCCGCTCAAAGGAAGCATGCCGAATCTCATTAAGTGATCCATTGCCTGCCTTGTAAATGAGAGTTCCTGCGTAACGTAATCGATGTCACAGCAGGGTGCCATATTCTCCACAAGCTCGCGTCCGTAAGCGGTTCTGGCCTTTGAAGTTACTGTCTCCCTGATCTTGTTAAATTCAAGCGTATTTAAGACGCGCCCGCAGATCTTCTTCCGCTCGAGGCTGTCTTCAAAGCTCATATATTCGTACATGGTCTATTCCCTGTTAATACCCGGCTTATCAGCCAAGTCTCTTAACGTTTGCAATAGCTTCGGGAGTGATCGTCTTTGTCATCTCGAGACCTGCCTCGATATCAACGTCAGTGATCTCGCCGTGCTGCATGCAAACGAGTCTGTTAAATCTCTTCTCAACGAGACAGTCGATAGCCTTGATACCCATAAGGCTTGCGATGGTTCTGTCTCTTAATGTCGGTGAACCGCCTCTCTGGAGGTGTCCCAGGATCGTAGGACGGGACTCAATGCCTGTTGCCTCTTCGATCTGCTTTGCAATATCTTCAGCCTTGCAAACACCCTCAGCAACGATAACGATGTAATGCTTCTTACCTGTATTGCGTCCGTCAAGGATGACTCTCAGAACATCTCTGTTGAAGTCAAAAGGAACTTCAGGAATGAGGATAGCCTCAGCGCCTGTAGCAATACCAACGTTAAGTGCGATCCATCCTGCATGTCTTCCCATTACCTCGATAACAGAGCAGCGCTCGTGTGAAGAAGCTGTATCTCTGAGCTTATCGATGCACTGCATTGCCGTATTCATCGCAGTATCGTAACCGATGGTATATTCAGTTGAAGCGATATCGTTGTCGATCGTACCCGGCATACCGATAACTGGCATACCGATTCTGGCCAAAGCTCTTGCACCCTTGTAGGAACCGTCACCGCCGATAACGATAAGGGCATCAAGCTCATAAGCTTCCATCATGCGCGCACCCTTAAGAACACCCTGATCAGTCATGAATGACTTGGATCTTGCTGTCATAAGGAATGTACCGCCGCGCTGGAGTGTCTCTGAAACGCTTCTGCCGTCGAGCTGCTTGATCTCGCCCTTCCAAAGTCCGTGGTAACCTCTGGTTACACCGTACATCTCAAAGCCTGCATTGATACCTGCTCTTACAACGGATCTGATTGCCGCATTCATTCCGGGCGCATCGCCGCCGCTCGTAAGAACGCCTACACGCTTAATAGGCTCTACTGTGCTCTTATCTATAGTATCGTAGTTAGCTGCCTTCAAAGAGTTGATCTCAGGAAGGTTGCTCTCATCGTAAAGAAGTCTACCCATAATAATTCCTCCGAAAATCAAAAAGATATTCGGGACATATTATACACTAAAAGAAAATGCCTAATTATATAATTAGGCACAAAACTTCATACCTTATTGCTATAATTCAGGTTTTTGGACGGATTTAGGGCGTTAAGAAGCATGAGCCTTCTTAAATGCAGCCTTGTCATCGTACATGGCTTTGTCTGCTCTCTTGAAAACGAGCTCATACGTCGTATCGTCAGATGCCTTTTCTGCCATGCCGACTGCCGCGGAGAACCTGAGCCAGGGATCCCTGTCTTCCTGTTCAAAAGAAGTCGTGAAATCGGACTTAAGTTTCTCTGTCAGAGCTATTCTGTTCTCATAATCGTGGCCTTCAAGAATGGCAACAAACTCGTCTCCTCCGATTCTGTATACCGGAGAATGCTTAAACACTTCGCAGATAGTATGGCAGCAGCCGAGAATGTACATGTCGCCTGCCTTGTGGCCATAACCGTCATTAACGTTCTTAAGGTTATTCAGGTCGATCATGACTACCGCGAACTCACCGCCTTCTTTGACAACACGGTTAGTAATATCGGTGGTCTTTCTGACGTAAGCGGTTTTGCTTCCTACTCCTGTCAGGGCATCCTTGTTAGTCTCATCGCTAAGCTTGCTGATACGCTGTTCCTTATTCTTAAGATCAGCCTGTGTCTTACCCATATCTCTTAAGTAATCCACGATGCTCATCTGCATGTTCCTGATACCGTGATATATCTCGGAGATCTCATCGGAACTGTAGATATCGAGATTCATGACACCTGCAGTCTCATAATCCTTATCCGTTGAAGGCTTAAACTTCTTCATCTCATCCGTCATCTTGGTTACCGGTCCTACAATTGTCTTGTTTACGAACAACATGGCTCCAACAAGAACAACGGCAGTATAGATAAGTGCGCCGATACCAAGGCTGATAAGGAATGATGATCTTTCAGCCATTACTTCATCCATGTTGATATCACAGCCTACGATACAAACGCAATTACCTTCGGAATCGTAAACAGGCTTGAAATCGGAACAGAGCCATCCCCAGTCACCGTTGGAGATAGTAGGCTCCGGAAGCTGTGTAAGATCAGTACCTCTTAGTTCATCTTCACGGACTTCATAGTAACCGGTCTCATAAACAGGATTATCTTCGTCATCAACAAGATACATGTCGTATTCGGCATTCGCATCTCCGTGAGCAACTATGTACACATACTCAATACCCTGCATGTTGGCAAGATACTCTGTAAGCAAAGTTCTCGTCTCACTGTATTCTTCCCAAAGGCCGTGCTCCTGGAGATAAGTGATAATTATCTCTTCGTCGTCTTCTTCCTCTGCCTGGTCTCTTAAAGCCTGGAATTCTTCTGAGGTTGCTACAACCTTAAGTTCAGCAAGGAAATCACCATCGACCATGGAAGCGACATTACGTGCATTATCTGAAGTATTCTGCCTGTAATAGGCGTCGATCCTGTTTGCACTGATGAGGTACGCAATGAGAGACGTGCCAAGAGCAACTACCAATACTGTAGTTGCTACGAAGATGTATATCTTCAGCTTTACTGAAAAGAAACGTCTTCCTTTTTCCATATGTCGCTCCTTATGGTACTCCGTCTATAAGGTCAGTATAACGACCGTTTTTTAGCACAATTAAAACCAAGTGTTAAAAAAACGATAGACAAAAGGAAAATGAAAAATTATAGATTCATCAGCCGTCGAGCTTAATGGAATCCATTACTTCTCCGATATTATCATGGAAAACGAGCGCAGCCGTCCTGTCGGCAAATGTCTTGTCACGGTTGATAACAATCAGATATTTGCCGCTGAAATCGTATGCAAGTGAAGCTGCCGGCTGAACGGCCAGAGACGTTCCTCCGATGATCAGGCAGTCGGCTCTGAACACGAGTCTTTTGGATTCGATCCAGGCAGTTTGAGGAAGACCTTCACCGTACAATGTAACATCAGGTCTTACCATGCCCCCGCACTTAGGACACTTCGCAATGGGACCTTCTGATTTGAATATGAAATCGTAAGGATATTTCTCATGACACTTCATGCAGTAATTGCGGTATGTCGTACCGTGTACTTCCTGTACATTTTTGCTTCCCGCCCTCTGATGAAGTCCGTCGATGTTCTGTGTGATTATTCCGTCGAGCTTGCCGGCTTTTTCCATCTCCGCAAGCTTATAGTGTGTTCTGTTAGGTTCGATGCCTGCAGTGTTGAGCTTCTGCCTGTAGAACTCATAGAAAACATCCGGATGGTCGATAAGACAGTCTATGCTTAAGAGATATTCCGGACTGTATCTGTCGAACTTGACGTCGTGCTGGTTATAAAGTCCGTCTTTGCTTCTGAAGTCGGGAATCCCGCTCTCGGTCGACACGCCTGCGCCGCCGAAAAAGACGATATGCTTGCACTCTCTAATTATCCTGTTAAGTTCAGCAACTTTCTGTTCGTCCATGAATATGCCTCCTTTATAACATCTCGATATTATCTGCTCCTACAAGTTCTGCGAGTTTATTGAGCACCGCTTCATCAGGTGCGATCCTGCATATGTCATCAAGTCTTGTGATACTGTTATCGGATTTGAAAAGGATCTCTACAGCCATATTACCATGGAAATATGCAAGGAAGTTAAGAAGCCTTGAAAATCCTTTTGAATCAGGCTTGCCGTCGTAATGAATCCTCATGACGTGTTCTTTGTTCTCAGCAGGAGCCGGAGCCTGGACAGGTTCGGCCTGGACATTCTGAACATTCTGAACCACAGCCTCTTTGGTAATGACGGGCTTGGCTGGTCTTGCAGCCTGTCCGCCGTCTCTTTCCCTCAATGCTGTCTGATAAGACCTGTCGTTTCTTATTCTGCTTAACAGTGACGGATCGTCGGTTAATTCGAAACAGCAGTCGGCAAACATTGAAAGTTCTCCACCCTCTCTCATTTGTCTTCTTCCGACAAAGAGATAAGGCTTGTTCTTCTCTACCATTCTGTTATATGTATCGAAATTCTTTCCGAAGAGAAGCACTTCAAAATAGCCGCTTAGATCTTCACAGCTTATGGTGCTCATCATGGTCTTTTTCTTGGTATATCCGGTCTTCTTATCGGTAACCATTCCGCACATCGCAACCTGCTTGTTGTCATCCAATGCATCGCTTCCTGAAAGCGCAAGGATATCGGATGCTTCAGACATATCAAACGTAGCTATCTCTGAAATGATATTCGTATATGAAGCAAGAGGATTACCCGAAAGATAAATGCCGACCATTTCTTTCTCATAACCGAGTTTCTGGCTCTCTGGATATTCTGCAATGTCAGGAATATAAATAGACGGTCCTGCAGCAGATGCATCTCCGAAATCAAAGAGCGACAACTGGCCTTCGATGTTGCGGCTGTCTTCATGTGCGAGCCTGTCGAGTTCTGTCTGCACACATGCTGTCATCTGTGCTCTGGTAAACCCGAATGAGTCCATGCATGATGCAAGTATCAATGCTTCTGCAACAGTCTTCTTTACTCCTATCTTAGATGCCCTTACGATGAAGTCTTCAAATGATTTATATTCACCGTTCTTATCCCTGTCATTCAGGATGTCCATTACAGCTCCTTCACCGACATTCTTGATAACTGATAAGCCGATTCTGATCTTACGGTCACCTTCAGTAGTAAATCTTTCGCGGCTCTTGTTGATATCAGGAGGCAGCACTTCGATGCCCATAGCAGAACAGCATGAGATGTAATAAGATGCTTTGCCGAGATCGCCCCTGAAAGAGTTAAGAGTTGCGGCCATAAACTCAGTCGGATAGTAGCACTTAAAATATGCAGTCCAGTAACCTACTACCGCATAGCACGCTGCATGTGATTTGTTGAATGCGTAGCCTGCAAAACCTGATACATCATCAAAGATTTTCGCGGCAACGTTCTCAGGTACACCACGCTTGATACAGCCGTCGATCTGGCGCCCCTTGTCATCTGTTCCGCCATACATGAACAGATTTCTGTAGTTCTCCATTATCGACTTTTTCTTTTTGCTCATCGCACGTCTGATGTTATCAGACTGACCCATCGAGAAACCTGCAAGATCTCTTACAATCTGCATTACCTGTTCCTGATAGATTGCGCATCCGTATGTAACGTTAAGAATAGGTTCGAGCAAAGGATGATCGTATGTGATGTGAGAAGGATTCTTTTTGCAGTCAACATACTTCGGGATCTGATCCATAGGACCCGGTCTGTAAAGCGAGATACCTGCGATGATGTCCTCTAAGCTTTCAGGTTCGAGCTGTTTCATGAACGATGTCATTCCGCGGCTTTCAAGCTGGAATATGCCGACTGTCTCACCACGGCCGATCATCTTATATACTTCAGGATCATCTAACGGTATCCTGTCGAGATCGATGTCTTTTCCGTAGTTGTTCTTTATTAGTTCTTTTACGTCCTGCAAAACAGTCAATGTTCTGAGACCTAAGAAGTCGAACTTAAGAAGTCCGATGCTCTCAACATCACTCTTTGCAAACTGCACTGCTACAGTGTCATCGTTTACTGCAAGCGGCGCGATATCGGTAATGTCTTTTCCTGATATGATTATTCCCGCAGCATGCGTTCCTGCATTACGCGGGAGACCTTCAACACGCATTGCCATATCAATCACCTTACGTGATTCCGGATCGGTATCATATGCTTCCTTAAACTCGGTACTGATCTCAAGCGCCTGCTTCAAGGTCATGCCTACAGAGAAAGGAATCATCTTCGTAAGTTTGTTGCTCTGCGAGATAGGCATGTTAAGAACTCTCGCAACATCCTTTACTGCCTGCCTTGCTGCAAGCGTACCGAATGTGATTACGTGCGCGACTCTTGTCTTACCGTATTTTTCCGTTACGTAATCGATCGCTATCTGTCTTCTTTCATCGTTGAAATCGACGTCGAAGTCCGGCATGGATACACGCTCGGAATTCAAAAACCTCTCGAAAACAAGTCCGTATTTTATCGGATCGATATCGGTGATGCCGACCGCATAAGCAACAAGCGAACCTGCGCCTGAACCTCTTCCGGGACCAACAGTAACATCATGTGTCTTCGCATAGTTAATGAAGTCCCATACGATCAGATAGTAATCGGTATAGCCCATGCTGTTGATGACGGAAAGCTCATACTCAGCACGCTTCATGTAGTCCTCTTCACTGCCTGTGGGAGGAGTTACTTCAAATCTTTTCTTAAGTCCCTTATAGGTCAGGTCTGAAAGATATTCTTCATGACTGCTGTATCCTTCAGGTACTTCATAAACAGGAAGATGGATAGTCTCAAAATCATATTCGGCATTGCACATGTCGGCGATCTTGCCGGTATTCTCAATCGCTTCTGTAAGTTCAGGGAAGAAACGTCTCATCTCAGTCTCTGACTTAACGTAGAAATCATTGGACGACATGCGCATTCTGTTCTCGTCATCGATTCTTGCGGCAGTTGAAATGCAAAGGAGAATATCCTGCGCTTCATAATCTTCCTTCATGAGATAGTGGCAGTCGTTTGTCGCAACAAGCGGTATGCCCGTCTCATTTGAAAGTCTTACCAGGGCAGCATTTACCTTAGCCTGTTCGGGCGTGGTATTTGCCTGGATCTCAAGATAGTAATTGCCCCTGCCGAAAAGCTTGTCATACCATACGGCAGTTTGTGCGGCTTTCTCCATGTCACCGTCAAGGATAAGTGAAGGCACTTTACCTGCAAGGCATGCTGAAAGACATATCAGTCCGTCATGCCATTTCTCAAGGAGTTCCTCATCTATTCTCGGGCGTCTGTAAAAGCCTTCCGTAAATCCTGCCGAAACAAGCTTATTGAGATTCGTTAATCCCTGATTGTTCTTGGCAAGAAGGATAAGGTGATTGTAGTATCTGTCTTCTTTTCCGGGAACGACATTCTTATCGAATCTTGAACCGGGAGCAACATAGACTTCACATCCGATTATGGGATGAATGCCGTTTGCCTTCATCTCCCTGTAGAAAGAAACAGCACCATACATTACGCCGTGATCTGTGATGGCGCATGATGTCATTCCCATCTCCTTAAGCCTGGAAGCAAGATCCTTGATCTTTATCGCGCCGTCAAGGAGACTGTATTCGGTATGAAGATGTAAATGACAAAAGCCACTCATTATTTCTTTCCTTTAAGTTCGATGATTATGTCTCTGATCTCAGCTGCTCTCTCGAAGTCGAGATCCTTTGCAGCTTTGGTCATCTCAACAGTAAGCTTGTCGATAAGCTTCTTGTTCTCTTCTTCTGTGCCACCGGAGACACCCTCGTTGATAAGCTTAGCAGCGTCTATGCCGCCCTTAGCGGCCTTGCCTCTCCCCTTACCTGAAGAATCCTTGCTGCTCTCCGCAACGATGTCAAAGACGTCTCTGACGGCCTTCTTGATGGTCTTAGGTGTGATGCCGTGTGCCTCATTATATTCATGCTGTATCTTTCTTCTTCTGTTCGTCTCTGATACGGCGTTCATCATGGAATCGGTTACCTCATCTGCATAGAGAACAACTCTTCCGTGATCGTTACGCGCGCATCTTCCGATTATCTGGATAAGGGATCTCTCGGATCTTAAGAATCCTTCCTTGTCGGCATCAAGGATCATGAGGAGCGATACTTCTGGAAGGTCGATACCTTCTCTTAAGAGATTGATTCCGACGATGACATCAACTTCATCATTACGCAGTTGGTTTAGTATCTGCATACGCTCAACTGCCTTGATGTCAGAATGCAGATATGTGACCCTTACGCCCTCTTTCTTGAGGAACTCCGTAAGGTCTTCTGCCATTCTCTTTGTGAGTGTCATTATGAGGCTCTTATCGCCTGTCTTCTTCTGCTCTTTGAGCATGCCGAGGATATCTTCGATCTGGCCTTCAACGGGACGGATGAATATCTCAGGTTCAAGAAGACCTGTAGGTCTGATTACCTGTTCGACGATCTGTTCGCTGTGATCCTTCTCATAGTCAGCAGGCGTAGCACTTACGAAAACAGTCTGGCCCATGCGCTGCTCGAATTCATCGAACTTCAAAGGTCTGTTATCGAATGCTGAAGGAAGTCTGAATCCGTACTGGACCAGCATCTCTTTTCTGGATCTGTCTCCGTTATACATTGCGCCGACCTGGGGGATGGTCTGGTGCGACTCGTCTATGAAAAGAAGGAAGTCATCCGGGAAGAAGTCCATCAATGTGCACGGAGGCTCGCCTGCTTCTCTTCCTGCAATATGTCTTGAGTAGTTCTCGATGCCTTTGCAGAAGCCTGTCTCCCTCAACATATCCATGTCGTAACGCGTACGCTGCTCAAGTCTGTATGCGGCGATCATGTCGCCTGCATCCCTTAACTCCTTAAGCCTTACTTCAAGCTCAGCTTCGATCCTGTCGATCGCTTTGTTAAGCTTTGCCCTGCCCGTCGCATAATGAGATGCCGGGAAGAGCTCAATGTAATCCTTGGTGTATTCGGTCTTACCTGTGATTGCATCGACATAGCTTATCTTGTCTATCTCGTCGCCGAAAAAACTGATCCTCGTGAGTGTGTGTTCTGAATCAGGAGTCCAGATATCAATGATGTCTCCCTTGCGTCTGAAACAGCCTCTGGAAAGATCAAAATCATTACGCGTGTACTGCATGTTGATGAGCTGTCCCATGACTGCATCCATGGGAATCTCAAGACCTGTCTCAAGCATGAGTGCAAGTGAGAGATAATCTTCCTTCTCACCGATACCGTAGATGCAGGAAACAGATGCTACGATGATGACATCGTCACGAGTAAGAAGTGACTTGGTAGCTTCGTGACGCATACGGTCGATCTCATCGTTGATCGATGAGTCCTTCTCGATATAAGTATCCGTAGCTGCGATATAAGCTTCCGGCTGGTAGTAATCGTAGTATGAGATGAAATACTCAACGGCGTTCTCCGGAAAAAGCTCCTTGAACTCGGCATAGAGCTGGCCTGCCAGAGTCTTATTATGCGCAAGAACAAGCGTAGGCCTTTGCACCCTCTCAATGATGTTGGCCATGGTAAAAGTCTTACCTGAACCGGTAACACCCAAAAGGGTCTGGCCCCTCATGCCATCCTTAATGCCCTGAACCAGGGAATCTATTGCTTCCGGCTGGTCACCTGAAGGCTTGTAATCTGATACGAGCTTAAACATAAATCACTAATCCAAAACTGCTTCGCATATCAGTGCGAATATTTACTTATCTTATACGCTCAATTTTAGAACGTTTGTTCTATGATTGCAATACTGCGCCTTCTCATTGGCCGCATATCGGGATTATGTCAGACAACTCCATAACGCGGTATTTGAAGGGCGGCTTTGTTCCTTCCGTTTCGGCAGATGCAGTAGCCAGAGCCATGCAGAGTCTGAACGTCTCTTCAGGCTTCATGCCTTCATCGAATGAATATGCAAGACCTGCTGTCATTGCATCTCCGCACCCGGTGGTGCAGTTGACCTTAACTTCAACAGCCTCCGAAGAGAATTTCCCTTCAGAACCGGCGAATACGGCACCGTCTTTGCCCATTGAGACAAGGCAGAACGCAACGCCGCCTGATACGATTTTCGAAGCTTCGGAAAGAGCTCCTTCCATATCGTTTTCCATGCCGAGTTCGTCGCATGTCGGCTTAACGGCATAAGGCAATGCTGCAAGGCCTTCCTGAAGATATTTGTCTGCACAGTCAAGAATGACCTTTACGCCTTCGGTCTGCTTAAAGCACCTGATAAGATTGGCATAGATATCAGAAGGAGACCCCAGAGGAGGTCTGCCGCTGATGACAACAATGTCACCGCTTTTAAGCCTCTCACTCAATACTTTCATCAGCGTATCTACGGAAGCCTTGTCATAATATGGACCTTCCGCGTTGATGTCTGTCGTGACACCGTTCTCGCCCGATATCTTGATGTTGGTTCTCGTGTTTCCGGAAGGATAAACAACGCTGATCACTTCAAATTCAGTCTTAAGTTTTGACAGGAGCTTCTCACCATCTTCTCCGCATACGCCGACACAGACGACTGATTCCTTGCCCATGGTCTTAAGGTTCTTGGACACATTGATACCCTTACCGCCGGGATCGCTCCTCATCGCATAAGACTTGTTGATGCTTCCGGGCATAAGACCGTCTTTAACATGAAGACTTACATCGATTGCGGGATTAAGAGTAAGCGTGTAGATCATGGCATTAAGCCTTTCTTTTCAGCGTCTTTAGATATTCCTTCTGTTCTGGAGTAATGCGGTAACTCTCAACCGCTTTCTGGATGGACTTGTTGTGCGTCCACTTATCGAGTTTCTGCTTTTCGATGAAAGGCAGCGCAGCATCATACTGCTTTGCGAGTGCAGTCGCAAAATACCACGCGATCATCATGTTCACATAGTATTCTTCGGAGCGGATCTTCGATACCTTCGTAAGATATGAAGTCTTGAAATCCTCGTCAAGGAAATGCTCCATGAGCATGCCTATCGCAAATCTCTTGACGTATGTGTGGTCTGACCTGATCCACTTATCCACATTCTCGAGAAGGAGCTGTTTATGCTTTTTAAAAACCTTGGGAGACATCTGGTCGCAAGTTGCCCAGTTATCCACATAGGGAAGGAACTCATCAACAAGTCTGATACAGCTTTCAGCGTCCTTCATGCCTGAAAGTATGAATGCGTGAAGCTGGTTCTCTTCGAAAAACTTATGCGGAAGGTCAGAAAGGAATTCAGATATTTCTTCTCTTTTGGAAAGCTCTTTGGCGAGCTGTCTTAAAGCCGGTGTCCTTACACCTATTATCGAATCCGCTTCCACCGTGGGAATAATGGTCACCTGCATATCACGGTAACCTTTATCCTGTAATTTCTTCAATTCTTTGCGGATATCATCGGTAATCATGTCAGAAAATGAGATACATGATTATCGCTGTGGCAATACCCAGAAGGCATCCGGCTGCAACCTGCAAAGGTGTGTGACCGAGAAGTTCCTTAAGCTTCTCCTCATTGGGAAGATCTGCACCTGTAAGCTTCTCGAACATGTCTGCCATTGCATTAAGAAGCTCAGCCTGCTTACCAGCCTGATATCTGACGTTCATTGCGTCATGCATTACAACGATCGCAAGAATCATCGCAACGGCGAATACTGCAGTATTAAAGCCTTCATAAAGACCTGTCGCAACAGCAACTGATACAACGGTTGCGGAGTGTCCGCTCGGCATACCGCCGTCACCGAAAAGTCTTTCGATGCTGAATTTCTTTGTCAAAATGAGATTGCTGATACACTTAAAAACCTGTGCCAAAAACCATGACACGATACCGACAATCAAAATCTTGTTAGTGATTATCTGTAACAGGACTTCCATACTTAACCCTCTTCCTTAATCTAATTAATTTTACTCTATAAAAAGTAAAAAAAAAGACTTGCAAAGTGCGGATAAGCAAAAAAGATGCCGCAGATTTCTCTACGGCATCTCTACAAACAAACTCAAAACTTATATATTGCGGTCTCGTTCTTACGCTTTTGATGATACATTACCATTAAGGCACCACAAGGAAACGTCTGTTAACAATATGTGAACAAAGCCGTCAAATTTTGAAATCTCTTTCATAATGCTTGTATTTTCGCCCGAAAACGCGGCAAAACAGCGGTTTTGAGGCAACGCACCGTAATGGTGACAGGGTTTCTTCAAGGTGGTGCTTGATGTTTTTCCGCCCCAAGCGGATACTGAAATCACATCTGCAGGTGATTTTTTGAAAGGAACGGATCTTACATGGTCGAATTTGGTGAACAATTAAGAAGAGCAAGAGAAGCAAAAGGAATGACGCAGCAGTCTCTGGCGGAACAGTTATATGTCACAAGACAGTCTGTATCCAGATGGGAATGCGGCGACCGTTATCCGGATCTTCTTACAACAACGAAGATTGCTCAGATACTGGAAGTAAGCCTTGACGACCTTTTATCCGGAAAGGAAATGGAAAAAGTAGTAGAAAGAAATCCTGTAGTAGAAAACAAAGTTGCAAACAACATTATGACAGCGCTTTATGCAGTGGTCTTAATGTCAATGGTCATCCCTATGCTTAATGGCATATTGACACGTCAGGCAGTCATCGGCAGCAATCCGCCTGGAAATGACAACTATGTGATTATTTATGCATCAGTGCTGATCCTCGAATTGTTCAGTTTTACATTTGGACTTATCAATGCAATAAAAGGCACGCTTTCACCAAAAAGAATGGGAGCGGTAATCGGAGCTTATTTTGCTGCCAACTGCATTACCGGTGCCGAATCTTTGATAAGGGTCTTCCCTCCTGAAGTTATCCTGCACGGATTAAATAATGGAGATGCATTCAAGCTTTTATGCATGATCGCGATTCTTACGATTCCCTTCATCGCCGGAGCAACCGGAACATTCTTTTATTTCATCAGGAACAATAACCTGACATTATGGCCGGTACTGATCATAGTATCTTCAATTTTCGGTATGATCATCAACATTACAAGTAAACTGACATTCCTCACTAATTACAATGAAAGGTTCACGATGAATCAGACTCTGAGCCTGGTATTGGGCATAGCGATTTACGCTCTGATCATCTATCAGACATTTACTCTGATGATCAAGAGGAAAAAGGCAAAGGAAACAGCCGGCAAATAAAAAACTAAGGGGTGTCTCAGAAAAAGAGACACCCCTATTTAATTACTTGAATTTATGAGACTTCAATATCAGTCGTAGTAATCAAACTCGAGCTCGCAAACCTTAACCGTATCTCCTTCTTTGACGCCCATTTTCTTGAGTTCTTCGAAAACGCCCTCGTTCTCGAGTGTTCTCTGGAAGAAGTTGGTAGACTCTGTATCTTCGAAGTTTGTAGAGTTGAAGATCTTGTTGATCCACTTGCCGGTAACTTCAAAGTTGCCGTCCTCATTGATAATGATGTCAAACTTCTTGCCTTCGTCAAATGTGTAGACCTTCTCGCCGCCTGATACGACATCGTGAAGAATCGTAGGAGGAAGCTTGGATACTGTCTCAGTGATCTTGTCAGCAAGTTCTTCAATGCCGATACGGCCTGCAGCTGAGATTATGTATACGTCTTCATAACCCATCTCTTTGACTGCCTTAACGAAATCCTGTGCCTCTTCTTCAGTGATTCCGTCACACTTGTTTCCGACAACGATCTGGGGTCTTGAAGCAAGCTCAAGGCTGAACTCTTCAAGCTCGTTATTGATAGTCTTGAAGTCCTCGATGGGATCTCTTCCGTCTGTTCCGGAAAGATCGACAACGTGGACGAGAAGTCTCGTTCTCTCGATGTGTCTTAAGAAATCGTGGCCAAGTCCGGCACCTTCGTGAGCATTCTCGATGATACCCGGAATATCCGCGATTACATATGAGAAGTCATCCTTTGAGACTACGCCCAAAACGGGTTCAAGCGTTGTAAAAGGATAATCTGCGATCTTCGGCTTGGCTCTTGTAAGGACTGAAAGAAGCGTTGATTTACCCGCATTTGGGAAACCTACAAGACCGCAGTCAGCGATAAGCTTAAGCTCGATGGCGAGCTCACGCTCTTCTCCGGGAGCGCCCGGTGTAGCGAACTGGGGAGCCTGTCTTACGGAATTTGCATAGTGCATGTTTCCGAGACCGCCCTTACCGCCTCTTGCTACAACGATCTTCTGGCCTTCTTCAGTAAGGTCAGCAATGATGTCGCCTGTCTGGGCATCCTTTACGACTGTTCCGATCGGAACGCCGATAACAAGATCCTCACCGCGCTTGCCGTACATCTTCTTTGCCATGCCCTTTGCACCGTTGGGCGCAATGAACTTGTGCTTGAATCTGAAGTTTTGAAGGCTTGTCAGATTTCTGGCAGCCTGCAGAATAACATTACCGCCGTCGCCGCCGTCACCGCCGTCGGGTCCGCCGTTGGTAATGTATTTCTCGGTATGAAAGCTGAGCGCGCCGTTACCGCCGTCGCCGGCCTTAACATAAATCTTGGAATGATCTATAAACATCTGATTCTCCCTCAAAACAATAGCAGCCTGATCGCTATATTGCGACAGACTGCTACTCTTGGTTTTCCGTTAAATACCCTAAATTAGGCTACAGGATAAACGCTAACCTGCTTCTTATCCTTGCCCATACGCTCATACTTGACCTTACCGTCAATAAGAGCAAAAAGTGTATCGTCAGATCCGATTCCTACGTTTGTTCCGGGATGGATCTTAGTACCACGCTGTCTGACAAGAATATTGCCGGCCAGAACTGACTGTCCGTCACCTTTCTTCGCTCCTAATCTCTTGGACTGGGACTCACGGCCGTTCTTGGTGGAACCCATTCCCTTCTTATGTGCGAAGAGCTGTAAATTAAACTTAATCATAATTACACCTCCGGTGTTTTTGAATGAATTATCTCTACGTACCTGTTCTTACTGTCGTTATAATCTCTGGCAATTCCGATAAGACCTAACTCGCAAGTTCTCATTATTACCTGAGCCCTGCCCTTTGTCTCATCGTCACCTAAGTCCGGAACCGTTATCCTTAAGTTGACATCTTCTGTGCCCTCATTGCTGATACGGAAGAAAGATTCGCTGTCGTAACCGCAAATATCTTCCAAGGCGCTTGCTGCAGTAAAAAGAAGTGTTGATACTGCGCTGCAGATGATATCTCTGCCGGGGTCGTCGTAACCTGCATGCCCGTTGGCATATATAGCGCAGATCCGGGAACCCTCCCTATTGACGATAACGGAAATCATAAAGACTTACGCGTTGATAGCCTTGATAAGTACACGTGTGTAAGGCTGTCTGTGGCCATTCTTTCTTCTGTAGCCCTTCTTAGCCTTGTACTTAGAGACGATAACCTTCTTGTTTCTGCCCTGCTTAACGATCTCACCGGTAACTGTAGCCTTAACATCGCCAGCTGCGATACCCTTGTCATCAGATACTGCAAGTACTTCATCGAAAGTAACCTGGCTGCCAGCCTCACCTTCAAGCTTCTCAACGAAGATCTCATCGTCAACAGAAACCTTGTACTGCTTGCCGCCTGTCTTAATTACTGCGTACATATTCGTTCCTCCTGTTCTTCCAGTCTCGCTGCTTAAACCAAGGCAGCGCCTCTAAAAAAGCGCATTTAAAAGAGCCCGTTGCATGCGGTCACCGACGTATAATAAACCACGGACCATGCAAAGTCAACAAGTTTTCTTATAAATAGAGGGGTTTTCGCAATGTTTATCCGGCAATGAGCACGATAAGGCCTGCCGCAATACCGAAAATGAGTCCCGTGATCTCGTAAAAATCCGAGATTCGCTTTATCGGGATAACACATCCGAAAGGCACGATTCCCAATGCAATACCTGCAAGAGATGCCATTACGACCTGCTCATTCTTCTGGATAAGGCCCATTATCAGCATTACTACCGGAGGGATCAAGGCCTCGGCAAAGTATATTACACTTCCGAAATATGCCGAAGGTCCCATTCCTGAGAACCTGGACTTCTTGTCAGCAAAGATCAAAGCAACTGCTGAAAGGCTCATGATGACAAATACGACGAGTGCGGCTATGGGGTTGATGTCATCCTTCAAAGCCAGCTCAACGTTTGTAAGATTAAGTGCAGCTCCTGCAAGGATCATCAGTTCCAGAACGCCTGTAACGATAGACGCAATGAAGATCGTGAAGCCATAGTCTCTTCTGGCGTATTTGACCTTGTTGGACAAAAGGAGCTTGATCTGGGCAAGCGCCATAAGCGCAATGATCAGTACCGGAGAATAAAGTGCCAGATATGTGGACACAAATCCCCACTGGGGAATAAACGTCGTAACTGCTCCGCAAAGTGCGATCCATCCTGAAACGCCAAGGAAAATGATGGCGCCGAGACTGTTCCTTGCCTTGAGATCCCTTGCTTCCTTATCAGGGAGCGATACGGGAACCATAAACAGGAACAATGCGAGCAATGCTATGGACATGAACAGGGCAAATGCCATTCCCACCATCCACAGGGTAACTTTCGTGGAAGAATATCCTGTTCCGTATGTCGTGCCGAGATACTGAGCAAGCTCACTCTGGAATGAAGGCGAAGCCATGAGACCTGAAAGCGTTACCTTCATCGTGGTCAGGGAGAGATACCTCATCTGGTTAGGTGAAATATAGACCTTCGATGGGAAGATCTTTCCTCTCTGTGTCGGGTGGCCGTACATCGTGTCAACGCCGGAGATCTTCTCGAAGATCATCTGGGAGCCGCTCAAATCAGTCGTGGACTTTGCTTTATGCTCAAATCCGAAGATCGCACAGGGAACTCCGGGATAGTCGCTCGTATAACCCTCAAGCGCAATGTTTCCGGGATATTCGGGATCGATAAGGATATATCCTTCGATCTTGCCCTTGCCGGAAGCCAGAAGATCGTTCATTACCTTGAAGGAATCTTTTCCGATTGCGCAGACAACAACTTCCTCGTTATTGTAGTTTTCGGGAAGCGAATACAAATACTCAGGTCTTGAACTGTGCTTGTCGGGCTCAATGACCTCAAAATCAAAACCTGCTGAAGCAAGGCTGTTTCTCATGGAAACCATCGGAACCGTTGTGCCGTCAGAATAGATGAGCAATGTCTTGCTTGTATTCTTCGGACCGGCGATGGTCATTACATACATAACGATCATCAGGGCAGCCAACACAAAAGAAAACGCCAAAGCGACCCATGCCACTTTGGGTATCTTTGTAGGTCTCAGTTTGCGGAAACCGTACTGAGGAGCTAACTTCTCTTCTGCCTGTCTGTCCGAATTCTTCTTCATCTTATATCAGGAGCAAAGCTCATCTCCCAAAGCTCTTATGTCTTCAGGGCCCAGGATAAGAATTATATCACCGGGCTTGATCAGCTCGTCGATCCTCTTCTTAAGTTCTTCCCTGTCTTCGTAGAATTCCGTATCACCGCCGCGCTTGTTTATCTCATCAGAGATGTCCTTGCTGGAAATCTCGTGTGTATTGATCTCTCTGTCGGAGAAGATCTCGGCGAACAGTACCTTCTTGCAAGGCAGAAGGCTTGTTACGTAATCCTCGAAAAGCATTTTCGTGCGGTTGAATGTAAGAGGCTGGAATACAACGAGGATATCGTTGTGCGGCATGTTTGAAGCAGCTTCTATCGTAGCTCTTGCTGCCGTCGGGTGATGCGCATAATCTACTACGACGTCACAGCCCTTATACTTGCCCTTTACCGTGTATCTTCCGTCAGCACCGCTGAAGGAGTTAAGCGCAGTCTGAATTGCAGAAGCTGATGCTCCGTTAAGGTAAGCTGCTGCAGCCGCGTTAAGCGCATTAGCGATGTTATGGCTTCCGGGAATGTTGAGTTTAACCTCTATTCTCTCCTCACCGCCGATTACGATATCGAATACGGGAAGGCCCTCTACGAACTTAATGTTCTCTGCAACGAAATCGGCCTTCTTGCCTGTTACTTCGCAAATCTCATTATCCGTTGCACATGTAACTATCTGGGGAAGCTTTCTGCCGTTCTCTTCAAAATATGCTTCTGCTTCCTTAACAGATGAAGCGATATGCTTGTCATGACCTGATACGACGACATATCCGTTATCGTCTACAAGTCTTATGAAGCGCGCGAAAACATCGATTACGTCTTCTATCGTCGGATAGCAGTCAACGTGGTCGTGATCGATATTTGTGATTACTGCAGTTGTAGATGAGAAGTTCAAAAATGACCTGTTGAACTCGCATGCTTCTGATACGAGAAGGTCATGGGAACCGGCTCTGATCGTTCCGTTAAAGATATCAAGATCGGCACCGAGATGGACAGTGGGATCAAGACCTGCGTCGATCATCATCATTGAGATCATCGATGTGGTCGTTGTCTTTCCGTGTGTGCCGGATACGTTGATAACGTTCTTATATGTTCTAGTGAAAGCGCCAAGGAACTCTGCCCTGTCAAAGATCTGAAGGCCGAGTTCGGATGCTCTCTTAACTTCTTCGTTGTGAGGAAGGATAGCTGCCGTCTTAACAAGATAATCAGGCTTGAAGTCGTCGATGTTGGCAGCGATCTGGTTGTTGTAGATCTTGATGCCCTGTGCTTCTAAGATCTCCGTTCTCTCGCCGGGATGGTTATCAGAACCTCCGACAACAAAACCTGCATGCTTTGCAAGCCTTGCAAGTCCGTTCATCGATATTCCGCCGATGCCGATGAAATAGATCCTGGCATCCTTTTTGATATCACTCAATTTAAATGTTTTAGCATCCAACACAGATATCACTTCCCTGTTACTTATAAATTTCGAAGTAATTCTAACATTTTAGGAGCGCATAGCAAAATCGCCGACTACGGCATTTGTAAATGAAATCAGGTCAGAAGCCTTGAGTCTTAACTGCACTCCCCTCTGTCCTGCACTTACGCAGACGTCGTCTACGAGCTCTATCATCTCATCAATGAACGTCCTGTACTGCTTCTTCATTCCGATGGGAGAGCAGCCGCCTCTTATGTATCCCGTAACGTTCAAAAGGTCTTTTACGTGAATCATGCTGACACTCTTGCAGCCTGCAAGCTTTGCCGCTTTCTTAAGATCGACCTCGTCATCAACGCAGATGCAGAAAACCAGGTATTCACCCTTATCGGATACTGCCGTCAGGGTCTTGAACACTTCCTCGTAAGGAACGCCGAGATATTCTGCGACGTGATGACCGTCAAGATCATTCTCGTCGTACTCGTATTCCTGATATGTATAATCGACCCCCGCTTTATCAAGGATCCTCATTGCATTGGTCTTTTTGAACTGAGACATAGTGTTCTCCTTCACGATTGCTCTGCATATTCTATCTTTATTGCCAAGAGCTTTCAAACTGATAAAATAGACTAATTAGTGATTTCGGGAGAATAATATGCTGAACAAAGAATATCCGCAACATGATATGAATCTCGTTTTCGACATGATCGAAAACTCCATCTCCAAAGGCGGAGTACACGACAAGACCGCCGAAGAAATGAATCTTCTGATGCATCTTTATGCAGGACTTCCGGCTGAAGCTGTCGAACAGGGCATGATGTTCATTCACGGAAGAGCATGCGAGATTCCTGCAACTTCAGACATCATCCCGCTCCACGTAAGACTCATGAACCTTCTTGAATATCTCGAAAAAGTCGAATATTTAAGTGAGGTTCCTTCCACTCTTTCCAATGACGAGATCAAAAAAAGAAGTGACATCCTGAACTCTCTCGAAGAACACGAGAAGCTCTTTGGAACACCTCTTATGGGATATCAGTTCAACATGGGAACCAATGCACCCAAGGAAGCCAAAGAAGGCGAAGAAGCCGAAGGCCAGAGACTCCTTCTCATGAACAGCCAGGCGGCAGTTTTCGCTTGTGAGGACATATATAAGACTGCACTTTTCTACGAAGACAAGCTCGGATTCAAAGCAGCCCATTTGGATGACGAGGCAATGCCGCACATCAAACTCACTCGTGACAACATCGCAATCGTTCTGGTCAAAGGCGAAGGCGCAATCACAAAGCCCATGCGCGAATTCGGAATCGATTACGACATGTACATATACTGCTCCGAGCCGTTCCTTCTTCATAACGAAGTTGCAGCAAACGGGATCAAGATAATAGAAGCTCTCCCCGAAGCAAAGGAAGCACAGAAGCAAGGCACCAACCGCCAGTTTGTCTTCGAAGATATAGACGGCAGACACATCTGTGTATCACAGTATCTTGAAAACTAATATACGGTTTTAACAAGCCTCAAATAAAAAGGGTTCACTTCATTGAAGCGAACCCTTTTCGTTTATGAAACTATCTGAACTTATACTTTGTGGAAGCTTACGTCACCTGATGAACACTGGATGTTCATGTCAGCTGTGCCGTTGCCGTTAATGTAGTTCTTGCCGTCCTTTGTGAAAGGAAGTTCGTAGTTGAACTCTCCGCTGGAGATACTTACGTGAACCGTAACATCTGAATCTTCAGGAATGCTGACCTCGATTCCGCCGGAGCTGCAGCTGATACTTGAAATCTCAGGGACTGCGCCGAGGCTGATGGCTGAGTGACCGCTGGAAGCTTTTGTGGTGAGATCCTTTATCTCATCTGCATCAAGTGTAATGCCGCCGGAACTTACATCTACGTTAAGTGTATTGACTGTGCCCAACATAGCGGTAACTCCGCCTGAAGAAGAATGGATCTTAGCCTGATCTATCGTGCCGTTCTGCATGATGCTGATCTTGCCTGAAGAAGAATCAATATCGAAAGACTTGCAGTCACCGTCGTGATTGATAGCGATAGTACCTGAAGATGCCTTGACCTTTACGGAATCGCTGTTGCCGCGCTGTGTAAGACCGACATTTCCTGAAGAAGACTTCACTTCAATATCTGTTGCAGTGCAGTCGATATCCATGTTGCCTGATGAAGCATGTGAATACAGATTATCTGTGGTGAAACCATTCAGATCGATGCAGCCGGAAGACACTTCGATTATGAAGTCATCTAATTCCTGAGCTTCAGGGATCGTGATCTCAAGGCTCTTCTCGATCTTGCTGAAGTTGATCGACTTGGTAGATACGCAGTATCTGACATAGAGCGTGTCGCCGTCTACCCATGTGTGGACCTGGTGGTCGGCATCGATATCAGTGTTGGCAGTCTCATCCACCTTAATGATGTCAGTGTCTGTACCCCTGACCTTTACGTCGCCTGCGAGGTAATCGATGTTGATCTTTGTGATCGTATCGTCGATCTCACGGTCGCCTGCAGTGTACTTGTCAGCATTCTCGTACTGATAACTTACTGTGTTGATCAGACCAAACGAGCAGCCTGTTAAGCAAAGTGTTGACGGTACGATGAGAGCCATTGCTCCTGCTACTAAAAGTTTTGTGTTCATTATTTCTTTCCTCCCTTATTTTTACCAACTAAGAAACCGATTCCGGCAATTACGAGTCCTATAACAACGAAAGTCAAAGGCGGCACTGATACACCGGAAGAATAAGTAACGCCTGTCCTTGAAATGCTTGCTTCTGCAGCAGGTCCGAGAACCGAGATAAGGCTCGTCAAAGCGCCTGCAGATGCAATGCAAAGACCTGTCTTAACGCAAGCGTTGAAGCGCAGATATCTGATGATCGCAAACATCGCCCAGGCTATTCCGACCAGAGGCATGGAGACTGCAAATGCCATCGGGAAGAATTCCTTCATTCCGGCATAGAAGCCGATTGCGAGCATCATGAGTACGAATGTTGCAGTGTAAGCGCACATTATCGCAAGACCTTTACGGTTCTTAATATATGCATTTACAGGTCTTCTGCTCACGATAAAAGGCGCGAAAAGCACCGTAAGTCCGAAGAGAGTTGCAGATGCTGTAACGAAGAACCAATTGCCGCCTGAGTAGATGCAGATAACACCTAAAAGCAGCATAACGCTTGCTGTAAAAGATGCCATTGTCATGAACATTTTATTCTCACGGACCATGAGCGGCACTATTATCACTGATGCAGCAACGAGGATGCCTGCAAGTACAATAAAGAACCATGTAAGGCCAGCACCTGTTGCGAGGTTAACGATAAGGCATACGAGGATCGGAATAGAGAATATCAATCCGATAATGCTTCCTGCCAGAGCGCTCTTTCTCTTAAAAAACTTGGCCTGGGTTCCGATCACTTCTTCTTTTTCCTTTACGATCTTTTCATCTATCGTAACGTCATTCAGACTGTTCAACATCTTTTTGCAGTCCGGGCATTCAGCCAGATGTTCTTCTACGATCTTTCTGCTGGCTTCGCTGCAGATTTCGTCTTTATATAACGGAAGAAGATCCGAGATCAAATCACAATTATATTTCATTTTCATCCATCCTTTCCTTGATCTTTAGTCTGGCTCTGTGATACGTAACCCGGGCCCAGGTCTCGGTCTTTCCGAAGATTGATCCGATTTCCGCAAATGACAACTCACCGAATATTCGCAGTTGGAACACTTCCTTGTACGGCTCCTCCAACTTATGGAGTATTAAGTGGATCTTCAGTGATGTGTCCCTGTCTGTGAGCTTCTCCTCTATCCCTTTATTTGTATCCGGAAGCTCTTCACTCAGTTCGTCATCCTGTCTTGAAACGCGCCGTTTCTCATCTATGAAGATGTTTTTCGCGATTGCGCATAGCCACGTGAAGCTCTCGCTCTCGCCCTTGAAGGCCTTGTCAGTCGATATCGCCCTGAAAAAGGTCTCCTGGGTTATCTCTTCGGCGTCATTCCGATCCTTGGCAAGTGTCATGACGTATGAGAATACCTTCATATAAAAGGCTTCATAAAGCTTTTCAGCGGTATTCTTATCCACGTATCATTTCACCTTTCTTTTGTGATCTCACCTGTTAGACGAAGAAATCTTAAATTCGTTACAAGAAAATCGAAAATTTTTTCAAAAAATTTTTTGGAGGCCCGAAAGCCTTGATTTTATTGGGTTTTATCTCACTTAATCCCCAAAGTCACCCTGTCATTTCCGCCATAATCTCTTATGGTCATGCAGTTTTTAAGTCCGGCCTGCCCGAAAATCTCTCTTACTGCTTCTCCCTGGGCATAGCCGTGCTCAACCATGAGAGCGCCGCCGTCCTTAAGAAGCTTTTTCGCGCATTTTGCCAGAGGACCGTAGAAATCCAGACCGTCATCCCCTGCCCTTAACGCAAGGTCAGGTTCATGGTCTTTTACGACTTTATCAAGCTCTTCCATCTCGCTGTTGGTTATATAAGGCGGGTTGGAAACTATAAGATCAAGAGAACCAAATTGCGGAATCTCTTTTAATATATCGCATTTAATTACATTTAAATCTTCAGCGTTAAGCGCTTGCGAACCGGCATTGGACGTAGCAGTCGCAATTGCTGTATCGCTTACATCAACAAGATATCCGCAAGCCTTTTTACCGCTTCGTACTATGTCATTTGCAATGGAGATGCCGATACAGCCAGATCCCGTACAAAAATCTGCAAAGCGGATTTCAGATACTTCATTTGTATAACCGGGGATATTCAGAAGATCGCCAGTCGCCATGGGATTCATTCCAAAAAACTTCAGAGCGGATTCCACGAGGACTTCAGTGTCGGCTCTCGGAATAAGCACACCGGGACACACCTTATAACATTCTTTATAGAAATGGCGGTATCCCAATATATAAGCAAGAGGCTCGCCTGAAGCGCGCCTCGTTACAGCTTTTATTAAATCTTCTCCCTCTAATTCCTCCGAAAGGATCTTGAGGTCAAGGTCAGCTTCGTCATCACCTGAGTTCTTCAGGAGTTCAAGAAGCTCTTCATTACCAGATGTCATCTTCCTTGTTCTCCGGAATAACTGCCTGCATTGATGCGATGGCAACTTCTGCTATCGGTCCGTCAGGTTCAGCCGTAGTGAACTTCTGGAGCCAGAGACCGGGCTTAGCCATGAGTCTGCAAAGCCAGTTCTTGTCGTGGCGTCCGACGAATCTCAATACCTCGAAAGAGATTGAGCAGATGATCGGGATTGCAACGACTCTGATCGCAAGGTTTACCCACATCGGCTGAGCGCCTGTGAAGATACCGATAACCGTATATACGATGATTGATATAGCAAGTACGTTGAACATGAAGGATGTTCCGCAGCGGGGATGGAAGCGTGACTGCTTCAAAACGTTCTCTACTGTAAGCGGAAGACCTGCTTCATAGCATGCGATGGTCTTGTGCTCAGCGCCATGATAACGCCATACTCTCTTGATGTCCTTCAGACTTGAAGCAAAGATCAGGTAGAAGAGGAATATGAGAAGTCTCAATACGCCTTCACCGATATTAAGAAGGATCGGAACCCATGTAATCTCACGGATGTCGTCAGGAATGAACTTTGTGACGATCTCAACGATGAGTCTCGGAGCAAGGATGAAAAGTCCGACTGAAAGAAGGATACCGATGATGGCGGAGATGGACATCATGAGATTGAAGTGTCTTTCAGTGAATTCATCAAGACGCGACTTCTTCTCGCCTTCCTTCTTGGGATCCGGCTTTCCTTCTTCGGAGATATCAGCAGCCTTCATGAGAGCGCCGGTACCTGTTACGAGCATCTTATAGAATCTGATGCAGCCTCTGACGAAAGGAACCTTCTCAAAGTAAGAAGTCTTCTCGCCCTGCTTGATCTCTTCAACATAAATAGTGCCGTCACCTTTTCTGACAGCCATGCATGTTCTGGAAGGACCGACCATCATGACTCCTTCGATAAGTGCCTGACCGCCGATAGTAGTCTTCTTCAGAGGACAATCTTCGCCCTTCTTCTTTCTTTTCGGAGTTGCGATCTCGTTTGAAATAACGTCGGGATCTTCAACGGTAGCCAGTTCCTGGCCAAGATGTTCGGGCTTGACCTCGCTGAACGGCAGTTCGATTATCTTATTGTTGTCATTTGACTCTGACATATATTTCCCCCAAAAGAGCATAATTGTACATTCTGCGGAGATTATAACATTTAATAATAGCAGTGGTGTTACAGAGAAAAGGCAAAATTATGTGTTTGCAGGCACAAAAAAGAGGTTGTCCCAAAAGACAACCTCTTAAATCTTTTAACTTCAGAACGAGAATTAAGCTTTTTCCATTCTCTTCTTGAACTTATCAACACGTCCGCCTGTATCAACGAGCTTCTGCTTGCCTGTGTAGAACGGGTGGCAATTTGAGCAGATATCAACTCTAAGATCACTCTTTGTGGAAAGAGTCTCGAATGTGTTGCCGCATGCGCACTTAACTGTAACGACCTGCGTCTTAGGATGAATTCCTTCTTTCATGTCCTTTCACCTCTCAATCAAAGATATGACGCGTAATCCTAATCTCACGTATGTCATACCGGATTCTTCGTGTTAGCCTTGCTATATTACTTGAATCACCTGCAGTTGTCAATCGGTTGCGAAAGATTTCTTTACGGAAAGGACGAAAGACATATTGCTCGTCGTTTTCTCCATAAAGCTGATGACCGCATTGGTTGCCGTGATGGTATCCGCTTCGGCGATCCTTCTTCTGATGAGCCATACCGCATCGAGCTCTTCGGGAGTAAGCAGGAGGTCTTCTCTTCTTGTACCGGACTTGTCGACTGCGATAGCCGGGAAAACTCTTCTGTCGGCGAGCTTTCTGTCCAGAGTAACTTCCATGTTACCTGTTCCCTTGAATTCCTCGAAAATAACTTCGTCCATTCTTGAACCAGTCTCGATGAGCGCAGTTGCAAGGATCGTAAGGCTTCCGCCGTTCTCGATGTTTCTTGCGGCACCAAAGAATCTCTTAGGGCCGTAGAGTGATCCCGGATCAAGACCGCCTGACAAAGTTCTTCCTGTAGGATTGATCGTGAGGTTGTAAGCTCTTGCAAGTCTTGTCATGGAGTCCAACAGGATAACTACGTCCTTGCCGAGCTCTACAAGTCTCATTGCTCTCTCGAGAACGAGCTCTGTAACTCTTACGTGGTTCTCGGGACGCTTATCGAATGTTGAGTATACGACCTCGCCCTTGATATTTCTCTGCATGTCCGTAACTTCCTCAGGACGCTCGTCGATGAGGAGAACAATAAGTTCGCAGTTGGGATTATTTGCTGTGATTGAATTTGCGACCTTCTGAAGGAGGATCGTCTTACCTGCCTTCGGCGGAGATACGATCATACCTCTCTGGCCCTTACCGATAGGTGAGAAAAGGTCGATGATTCTTGTGGAGATGTCTTCCTTCTCCGTCTCAAGATCAAGTCTCTCATTAGGATAGATAGCCGTAAGGCTCTCAAACTTCGGGCGTCTTCTGATGTTCTCGTAATCGCCCTCTGTAACGGGAATGCCGTTAACCTCTGTAACACGCTTAAGCGGAGCATATCTGTCCTTGCCGCGCTTAGGATTTGCAAATCCCTTGATGTAGTCGCCTCTTCTAAGGCCCATTCTCTTGATCATCTGGCCGGGAACGTATGCATCGTCCTCACCGGGCAGATAGTTATTTCTGTGAACGAATCCGCAGAAATCGTTCTTATTACCTTCATTGTTGTTGATTGCGAGAACGCCTTCAACTTCGATTTCAACGGGAAGTTCGGGTTCAACCTTCTCTTCTTCGCCTTCAGCAGGAACTTCATCAGTCATCTCGACTGTCTTTGTATCCTGGCCGGGACCGAAAGAGATCTTTCTTCTCTTGGATCTGCCGTGCTTGCCCTGACCCTGCATCTGCTCAGGTTTCTTCTCTTCCTGCTTTGCTTCAGGAGCGAGAGTTGCTTCGGCGGGAGCCTCTGCTACAGCTGCTTCTGCAACCGCTGCCTCAATGGGTGTGGGCTCTTCAGCCTTAACCTCTTCAGCAGGAGCGTCTTCTTTCTTCTTTGAAGCCTTTGTCTTTCTGGGCTTAGCCGCCTTCTTTTCAGCCTTCTTGGGCTCTTCGGCAGCAGCCTCGGGTGCAGCTTCTGCGGGTGCCTCAGCTTTTACTTCAGCAGCCGGCTCTTCAGCTTTTGCTTCTGTCTTCTTAGTGCGCTTTGCAGGCTTCTTCTCAGCCTTTGCAGCAGTCTTCTTTTCTGCCTTGGGTTCTTCTGTCAAACCTTCTGCAGCTGCTTCTTTTTTAGCCACTTTTTTCTCCTCTTCTTTCTCTGCTTTGAGCATGGCATCAGCCAGTTCGTTGGTCTCAAACCTTGCGGCTCTTCCGACGTCAACGATAAGCTCGTCGAGAGACTTGGTATGCTCTGTTGTCTTCATGGGTTCCGGAATCGCAGGTGCCTTAACGGGAACGGGTTCTTCGGTAAGATCAACAGTTGTGATGTCACCGATGTCTTTGGCGCCCGTAATGGCCATAAGGAGCTCATCTCTGGTCTTCTTCTCTGCTTCTTCCGCTGTGAAATCTCCGAACGCGACAGCTATCTGTCTTAAGTCGGAATCCGTCTTGGAATTCAGGTTGTCAAAATCGTCCATAAACGCCTTTCGAAAATGTAAATTTGCGCAAAAATCCTATTATCGTAATACTGCTAAAAGGGATATCAAACTTCAAACTTGAAATGGAAAATATCTAATCTAACGAATGCGCGCCGGGATATTTACCCGACGCGCATAATATAACATTTGTAATTATTTCAGTCAATCAAATAATATTTATCTGAAAGGCTTTGCCGCAAATATCAGTTATCGCTGAGAGCTGCGAACTTGTCCATCATATCGAGTGCCTTACCGGTTCCGATAACTACGCAGGATACAGGGTCCTGAGCGAGGTATACGTCGATACCGATTCTGTTGGACAACATGTGGTCAAGACCGTAGAGCATAGCGCCGCCGCCTGTCATAACGATACCTCTCTGTGAGATATCAGCCATGAGTTCCGGAGGTGTTCTCTCAAGAACGTTGTGTACGGCTTCGAAGATCTGTGTGATAGGCTCTTCCAATGCTTCAAGCATTTCTGTGGAAGATACTGTAACTGTTGAAGGAAGACCGGTGATAATGTTTCTTCCCTGAACGTCCAATGTAAGCTCTTCATCTCTCGGATAAGCGCAGCCGATCTCGATCTTGAGCTTTTCTGCTGTCTTCTCACCGATGAGGATGTTATGTCTCTTTCTGACGTGCTTGATGATAGCTTCGTCGAACTTGTCGCCTGCAACCTTCAAAGATGCATCAACAACAGGCTCGCAAAGTGAGATAACGGAGATATCTGTTGTACCGCCGCCGATATCAACTACCATTGAACCGCAAGCCTTTGTGATATCGATACCAGCGCCGATTGCAGCAGCGATAGGCTCTCTGATAAGGAATACGTCCTTGGCACCTGCGTGACGGCAAGCATTCTCAACTGCCTGCTGCTCAACGGGTGTGATAACTGAAGGAACGCAAACTACGATTGTAGGCTTGAAGTATGTTGCACGAAGACCTGTGCAGACACGGCCGATAAATGCCTTAAGCATGACCTCAGTCGCTCTGAAGTCTGAGATAACGCCCTCACGGAGAGGTCTGATTGCTTCTACGATACCGGGAGTACGGCCGAGCATGAGTGAAGCGGATTCACCAACTGCCAAAACCTTACCTGTCTTGCTGTTTACTGCAACAACAGAGGGTTCCTTAAGAACGATACCCTTTCCCCTGATATAAACAAGAACGCTGCTGGTGCCGAGATCGACACCTATTTCCATGCCTAAGCCCATAATATCACCTCAAAAATATAAGAAAACGCCGCATTTGGCGCATTAGTCGGTAAAAATTCAATTTATTATCACATCAAGAATAGTAAAAATCAATCACGCGACGCCCTATTTTAGTGACATTCTGATTTCAATTTGCGGCGATATTTCGGCATTTTCGACAGACCAAACGCGAAAATCACTTCGCTCATTGCTGCATACTATTCTTTAATTTGATGTATTTTTCGGGAACATCGGAGTATAATTAGGTGTTCATTTTTAAAGAATAGGAGTCTTTCAACATGAGTTATTCAATTGAGACAGACAAGAAGTGGCAGGAAAAATGGGCTGAAACAGGCCTTTACAAGTTCGATCCGAACGCAGATGGCGAGAAGCTATACTGCCTCGAGATGTTCTCTTATCCTTCCGGAGCAAATCTTCACCTGGGTCATTGGTATAACTACTCACTAACTGACTCCTGGGCAAGATTCAAGCACATGCAGGGTTATAACCTCTTCCACCCCATGGGATTCGATTCATTCGGACTCCCTGCTGAGAACTATGCTATCAAGACAGGCATCCACCCCAAGGATTCCACACTCAAGAACATCGACACGATGGAAAAGCAGCTCCAGGCAATGGGTACTACAGTAGACTGGGACTACGAAGTTAAGACATGCATGCCCGACTACTACAGATGGAACCAGTGGTTCTTCATCGAACTCTACAAGAGAGGCCTTGCTTACCGTAAGAACGCACCGGTCAACTGGTGCCCTTCATGCAAGACCGTTCTTGCAAACGAGCAGGTTGTAGACGGTGAGTGCGAGAGATGCCATTCAGAAGTTGTACGTAAGAACATGACACAGTGGTTCTTCAAGATCACTGAATATGCACAGGAACTCTTAGACGATCTCCCGAAGCTCGACTGGCCTGAGAAGACAAAGAAGCTTCAGAAGAACTGGATCGGCAGATCCGAAGGTGCCCAGGTTGCACTCTACGTCGAGAAGAACGGCGAGCGTCTTACAGATGAGAACGGCAATCCCATGAAGCTCGAAGTATTCACAACGAGAGTTGATACGTTCATGGGTATCACATATGTAGTCATCGCACCCGAGTCAGAGCTTTGCGCAAAGCTTACAACTGACGAGTGCCGCGAAGCCGTTGAAGAATACCGCAAGGCAACAGCAAAGGTCACAGAGATCGACCGTATGTCCACAACACGTGAGAAGACGGGCGTATTCACCGGTGCTTATGCTATTCATCCTTTGAACGGCAGAAGAGTTCCGATCTGGGCAGCAGATTATGTTGTTGCAGGTTACGGTACAGGTGTCGTAATGGCAGTTCCTTCACACGACGAAAGAGACTTCGATTTCGCACACAAGTACGGCCTTGATATCATCCGTGTCATCCAGCCCGAAAAGGGTGTTGATTCAGAGCTCCCTTACTGCGAGAAGAAGGGTTACCTCTGCAATTCAGATGAGTTCGACGGCATGGAAATGCACGATGCCCAGAAGGCTATCGTTGCAAAGCTTGCAGAGATCGGCATGGGCGAATGGAAGGTTAACTTCAGACTCCGTGACTGGCTCATCTCCCGTCAGAGATATTGGGGAACACCTATCCCGATGATCCACTGTCCTTCTTGCGGTGTTGTACCTGTACCCGAGAATGAACTTCCTGTTCTTCTCCCCTACGACGTTGAGTTCACACCCGACGGTGAGAGCCCGCTTGCTAAGTGCGAATCATTCATGAACTGCAAGTGCCCCAAGTGCGGCGCTGACGCAAGACGTGACCCTGATACTATGGATACATTCGTTGACTCTTCCTGGTATCAGTTCAGATATCCTGATAACAAGAACGACAAGGAAATGTTCTCCAAGGATAAGATCAACAAGTTCTGCCCTGTCGACAAGTATGTCGGCGGCGCTGAGCACGCATGCATGCACCTGCTCTACGCAAGATTCTTCACAAAGGCTATGCGTGACATGGGCATGCTCGATTTCGACGAGCCTTTCACAAGCCTCGTTCACCAGGGAACTATCCTCGGACCTGACGGACAGAAGATGAGTAAGTCCAGAGGCAACACCGTTGCACCTGACGACTACATCAGCAAGTACGGTTCTGACGTATTCAGAACATACCTTGGATTCGGCTTCGCTTACGTTGAGGGCGGCCCCTGGGCAGATTCAGGACTCCAGGCTATCGTTAAGTTCTTCAGAAGGATCGAGACATGCGTATCAGAGAGCGCAGGCGTTGCAGCTTCAGTTCCCGCAAAGGCTGACATGACATCTGCTGATAAGGAACTCAACTACGCTATCAACTACGCAATCAAGAGCTCAACAGCTGATATCGAGAAGTTCCAGTTCAACACTCCTATCGCTCGTATGATGGAGCTCTTAAACGCAATTACAAAGTACAGCCAAGATGCATCCGCTAAGTCCGAATTCAAGAGATATGCTACAGAGAAGCTCGTTCTTCTCCTCGCACCCTTCGCACCTCACTTCACAGAAGAACTCTGGTGTGAGACATTGGGCAACGGCTACTCCATCTACAACCAGAAGTGGCCTGAAGTAGACGAGAGCGCTCTTGTTAAGGATGAGATCGAGATCGCAGTACAGATCAACGGTAAGGTCCAGTTTAAGGTCAATATCCCTGCTGAAGCTGACCAGGCAGCTGTAGAAGCTATCGTCAATGCAGACGAGAGACTTGCAGGTGCATTAAACGGCAGATCGATTGTTAAGTTCATCTACGTTAAGGGAAGAATCGCTAACATCGTAGCAAAGTAATTCTCGAAACAACAAACAATAACAAGGGCTGTCTCAAAAAAATGAGGCAGCCCTTATTAGTTTCAGTTATCAGGAACAAACACTAATTGGTCATCGACAATCTCAACCGTACCGGTTACTCTCGTCGTCGGATCGCCATATCCGTTCGGACCTCTCTCTTCTACGATGAGGCGGCCGTTTTCGACGCCAACAACATAGTAATCGTAATTGAATCCGTCAAGACAATATCCTTTGTGATTCTGCATGTCGTAAACAAGACATTGTGTCCTTACCATTCCGCTTCCGGTAGTTCTCGACGTGCACCTGTCTTCAACACCGTCGCCTGTAATATCTGCCGAATAATAAGGAAGTTCAAGGAACTTATCATCTGACATTTGAAACATAGATCCGGACATAACGTATCTGTAGAATTCCTCGTCAGGAGAATAAGTAATCACATTGCCTGTGTCCGCATAGTAATAAGCCTTAAAACTTCCCTTGGACGGAGCTTCGGAAGTTTCAGCATTGCATGTGCAGTGAACATATATCCACTGACCTGAAACGATCTCCATATTTGCTTCGTTGTAAAGGTCGGGCTCGACATGACTGAGATAACTGACATCATCTTTGAATTCGGGGAGTTTGTGGTCGGTAACAAAGACCTCCCAGTCTGTATTGGAATCGCCCTCCCTGTCAAAATATACGGTAACCGTTATCTTCTCGGCATATGACGGTTCCCTGTCATCATATTTAAACTGCATGCCGTAATAGCCGCCATCAAAAACATCTTTATTCTCAATGTTCAGAAATTCGACCTTCTTGCCGCCGAAGACCATTCCATCCTTATCCAAAGGCTGAAAACATCCTGAAAGACCAATTGCGAAAACAACTGTCATCAATAAACTTAACAAGCGTTTCATAGCATTTACCCCCATAAAAGCGAAACGTGATTACTTAATAATTATATCATCCTGCCGTTACGGCATGCCCCCTGGCCCGATTTATGGACAAAACAAGACTCCAATTTTATACTTGAAACGTAAGGCAGGTACGATTTACAGTACGGGGATTCAGGAAACCATGGGATTTATAAGTAACATCACCGGAACCATTTCAGATTCAGTTAATTCGGAATTAAATGACCAGTTGTTCCTTGAGTCGTTCAGAACCGATTCCTTAGGTCAGAACATACTCGTTAAGCGCGCATACAAACAGAATTCCAAAGGATTAAACCAGGGCAGCAGCGATGTAATCTCCGCCGGATCCAAGATTCTCGTTCCTGAAGGCACGTATGCTCTCATGATCGACGACGGCGAGATCGTTGACTCGGTTACCACACCCGGCCTTTACACATGGGATAACTCATCTTCAGGCTCCATTCTTTCAGGCAACATGAAAAGCATGGTGGGAGGTGTTTTCGACCGTTTCAGATTTGCGGGCGAATACACGAAGATGCAGAAGATATACTACGTTAACGGCCTTGAGATAATGAATCAGACCAGCAAAGAATATCTTAACGTACCTTATCCCGATCCATATTACGGAACACTGTATTTCAAATTCAGGATATTGTTCTCTTTCCGCATCGTTGACCCGGTAAAGTTCTTCAAGAAGACCGGCAAGGATACTACCACAATTGCTTACATGGGTTCACCTGAAATGCCGAAGCAGCCGTTTCTTGAAGTTCAGGATCACATGGAGGAGACTTTAAACCGCTGTGCGACCAGAGACAAGATTCCTTTCCCAAAACTGCTCTCAAATAAGAGCATTCTGAAAGACCAGGTTAACGAGACAGTATCAAAGCTTTGGCAAGAGCAGCGCGGAATGGTCATTGAATCGATAGCGCTCGTCGATCTGACTCTCGATGAGAAATCAAGGGCGCGTGTCGAACAGTTTGATTCAGCAAAGGTATTCAGTGAAGACCCTGCTGCACTTAACGCGCTTGTTGCTTTAGGCTTCACGGATGCAATGAAATCAGCTGCATCAAATCCGGCTGGTGCCATGACAGGATTCGCAGGTGTCGGAATGGCAAATGCATATGCAGGAAACACTTCAAACGCAACGCTATTCTCAGGTCCTGAGACATGTCCTTTCTGCGGTACACCGTTGCCTGCAAATGCGCGCTTGGATCACTGTCCTGCATGCAATGCGGACATCATATCTTACTATTCGTAATCCGGGAATTAAGCCATCGCGATCTTAAAGCAGACCGGTTTGTCAGATGAAGGTTTCTTATCAAGAACGATCTTCATTCCGTTCTCATCACGGCTTGAACTTACCACGTCATACTCGCCAAGCACCTCAACAGAACCTGTGACGATATCTCTTTCGCCTTTAATCTTAAGCGACTTGATAAGGAATATCTCAGAATCAGGTCTCATGCAGAAAGCATATACATAACCGTTCTTGTATGTGAATCTGAAATCACCTGATGTGAAGAGTTTTTCTTCGTTATCCTGGAACGAACCTTCGGTGTTGTTTACTTCGCCCTCACCGAAAACCTTCCACGGAACCGTATCGTAGATACCTTCACCGTTAACGTCCATCCATTCCCCCATCTCGAGAAGAACATTAGTCTCTTCATCAGTGATGGTGCCGTCAGGTTTAGGGCCGACGTTGATCAGCAGCATTCCGTTCTTGCTTACGATATCTATAAGGTCGCAGATGATCTGTCTTGCGGGTTTGAATTCATTGTCTGTGACATATCCCCACGACTTTCTTCCGATAGCCGTATCAGTCTGCCACGGCATGGGTGAGATACCCGTAAGAGCGCCACGCTCAACATCAAATGTAGCGACACCCTGAGGGAATGCTTCGTGCTTGTAATTAATTGTTACTTCCTTACCCCATTCCTCTGCCCTGTTGTAGTAATAAGCGCAGACTTTTTTCAGGTAAGGTTTGAACGCTGCATGCTGGATCCATGTATCAAAATAGAGGATCGACGGCTTGCATTTATCTATCAGTTCGCATGTTCTTACAAGCCAGTCTTCAAGCCATTCATCAGTGGGCTTAGCATCAGAGAAAACATCTTCCAAAGTATGGAAAACTGCTGTGTCTGAAAGTTCAGGACAGAGATATGCTGGGCCGTAGAAGTCTCTATATTCTTCATCGTTGACATCACAGTCAATCGTCCTGCCCATACTCATAAAGAAGAAGTGTTCTGCCCTGTGTGAAGAACCGCAGAATACAAGATCGTTCTTATCGCATGCTTCATGGATCTCGTTTACGACGTCTCTACAAGGGCCCATTTTCGCTGCGTTCCAGCGGTTAAGATCAGTATCGTACATCGCAAAGCCGTCGTGGTGTTCGCAAACGGGCATTACGTATTTAGCGCCGGCCTTTTTGAAGAGTTCCACCCAGGCTTCAGCATCGAACTTCTCTGCCTTGAACATCGGGATGAAATCTTTGTATCCGAAATCCTTGGGATCACCGAAATTCTTCTTGTGGAATTCGTATTCGCGTGAACCCTCACAATACATCCATCTCGGATACCATTCGCATGCATATGCGGGAACACTGTATATTCCCCAGTGGATGAATATACCAAGCTTTGCCTTCTTATACCATTCAGGGATCTTATGGCCTGACAAAGAGCTCCAGTCGGCTTTGTACCGGCCGCTATCGATCGTCTCATCAATCAGTTTGAGATACTCTTTGTGATCCATCCAAAACCCCTTACAGAATCATTTAAGGCTCTTATACATCAATATCTCGTCATGGTATGTTCCGTCATCGAAAAGAAGTGCGTTATGTCTTCTGCCCGTTTCAATGAAACCGCATTTCTTATATAAAATCTGAGCCTGTTCATTCTCGGCAACAACTTCCAGGTCAACCTGATGCCAGCCGATCTTGCCTGCAAGCTCAGTCATATAACTGATCATTGCAGTTCCTATACCGAGATTCCAATAGTCTTTATAGAGAGCTATGGCCATGCTGCATCTGTGACGGATCTTGCGCTTTTCTCCGATACCGCTGATGCTTCCGTTGCCGGCGATCTTACCGTCAACCACAGCACACATCATGATAGTGTAAGGGTCGTCCAAAAGCCTGCCTAAGATCTCCTTCTCGCTTTCAAGCGTGAAGCCAACCTCATCCGGGTTTCTTAGAAGAAACGGTGTCTCGGCAGAAGTCTTCTCCAGGTATTCGATCATCTGATCTGCATACTCAGGTGAAGTAGGTCTGAGAATACATTTCCTGCCGTCCTTTAAGACTATCTCTCTATCTTCAAATCTCATTTATTCTTACCTAATGAACTCTCCAAACGGTTCAGCTGATCCTTGAGTGAACGGATCTCCTTGATAAGTTCCTCATTGGAAGCGGGAGCCTCAGCCTTCTCTTCTGCATTCTCTGCATTGTTCTCAGCTGTAACTTCGCTGATCGCATTTACAACGATACCGACAACAACGTTCATGACAACGAAAGATGAAAGGAGTACGAAAGGTACAAAGTAAGCCCAAGCATAAGGGAACACTTCCATAACAGGTCTGCTGATACCCATTGACCAGCTCTCGAGTGTCATTACCTGGAAAAGAGTGTACATTGCTTTTCCGATCGTTCCGAACCAGTCGTAGAATGCTTCACCGAAAAGATTTACGCCAATAAGTGCAAAGATATAGTAAATCAGGAGCAATAAGATTCCTGTCCACAAAATGCTCGGAATTGACTTTACGATAGCACCGATGATGACTTGAAGATGGCGTACATGACCGATGAGCTTTGTTCCTCTCAAAGCCTTCAAAGACTTCAATACCCTGAATACTCTTACCGCACGGAATGCAGACATGAAAGAAAGGCCTGAGAGCATTGATACTGCCACGATGATCATATCAAACCAGTTCCACGGATCCTTGAAATAATCCAGACCGTAAGCCAGGAACTTTATAATGATTTCCGCAATGAATATCCAAAGACAGATAGTGTTGATAAGTGCAAGTGCACCTATTGTTCCTTCTGAAAGACCCTTAATTGTCTCAACGCCCATAATTGCAGCATTGAAGATAATGACAAACAGGATAATACCCTGGAACACTTTGCCGTCAACGACTTTCTTTAAACCCTTGATCATAACCTCTCCTCAACAATCAAAAAATATCAATGAAGATTTTACCATTCATAAAAAGATTTCAAAGAGATAATTTGACAATATTATAAAGTCGATATTAGCGGAATTCTGCAGTAGCTTCTTATTCTTTTGCGGCAGCCCTTAAAATCAGTCTTTCTCCGACATAAGTTTCCGTCTATAACTCTCCCATACCTGAGACATGGAATCGTTATAATCCGAACCATTTTTCCTGAACGGATTGTCGTTACTCTCGAACTGCCGGGCAACCTCATTGATAAGAAAATCCTTATTCTTGCTGCCTATGTAGCGCTTGTCGTATTTGATGAGGTAATCTTCAATAATCCCCCTCTTTTTTCCATGTAAAATATCTGTAAGTCCGTAGTTATCGTTCATAAACATATGTCCCCTTCAACTTAAATATCTATATGGCAGCTTATATTGATTGATCCGTATACTAATTCAACTCTTTTGTCTCGCCTATTATCTTAATTCCGATATCGCAGTTAACTTTATTTTTCATCGCTGTTTTTGCATTTCCAAGGAAATGACCAAACTTAAATGTTCCAATAGATACCGTGAGATCGGATATGACATAAAGATCTCCCAACCCTGTATCTCCGTTAAGTCCGCTGTTAATATCTGCGCTTACGACATATGCATCTGAAGCGTTGATACTCTCGATCGCGCTTTTGGCTGGCTCTCTTACTTCACCCTTAAATCCCGTTCCGAAAATGCAGTCGAGAATGGTCTTGTATTTACCGTAATCGCCTACTGTTACTACAGGTATCCCTTTTGCGACACACCTGTCGAAGAAATACTTTCCGTCTTCAGAAAAAGAGTCCTCATACAAAAGAACGATCTCACATTCGATTCCGTGATCTTTCAGAAGAGATGCGACGACAAAACCGTCACCCGCATTATTGCCTTTGCCACAGATGATACCTACAGGCCCTTTCCAACGGACCTGTTCAAAGATTGCCTTCCCCGCTCTTTCCATCAGTTCTTTTGATGAGCAGAGGTTTTCGATCGTCCACCTGTCACTGGAACGCATTACTTCAGTTGATACGCAAACCGGCATATTGTCTCCCGTAATCGGATTTATGAATCCCTGTTTTCAAGATCCTGAGACTCATAAATCTTTGTAACAAGCCTGGATTCAAACTCTGCCTTAGGCAGCGGCTTGTCGAAATAGAAACCCTGGGCAATGTCACAGCCTGCCTGATGCATAATGTCGATCTGGAACTTGGTTTCAACGCCTTCAGCAAGACATTCAAATCCAAGACTCTTTGCCATTGATACGACTCCCTTGAACATTGTGCACTTCATACCGTTAGGATCATCACCCTCTTCGGGAACAAAGCTTTTATCGATCTTGATCGTTCTCCAGGGAATCTCACTCAAAAGGTGCATAGATGAAGATCCCATACCGAAATCATCAATGGAAGCTGCAATTCCTTTGTCATGCAGGCTGCATACCACACGCTTCAGGTCGCTGAATTCAACCTCATTTGTAGTCTCCGTAAACTCGATTTCAATAGCATAATGAGGTATACGGTATTTATCTATTATCCTCTCGATAACATCCGGAATCTCCAGATTCATAATATGTTTTCTCGAGAAGTTGATTGACATCGGGACAAGCTTACGTCCTTCACCGCCGTCAAGCCATGCTCTCTGGTTACGGCATACCTGTTCAAGCATAAAAAGGTCAAGTTTACAGATATCACTTGTCTGTTCCAGAGCCGGAATGAATTCCGCCGGCTGTATTATCTTACCTTTATGGAACCATCTGCAAAGGGCCTCTCCGCCGATTATCCTGTTGGTATTGATGTCAACTTTGGGCTGATAGAACGGAACGAATTCTTCATTAGCCAGAGCTTCAGAAAGCATCTGCTGGATTTTGGCATACTTCTGTTTTATCAGCATCAGATCGTCATTATAGTAGATAACGTGGCCTCTGCCGCCATTTTGAGCAACGCGGTAAGCATTGATGATCTTGCCCATGATGTCACCGGGATTCTGAGGTTCAAAACCTTCAGGCGGAATAAAGATACCCGCGCTGGTAGGAACTCTTACACTGCTCGTATCATCGATCTTAATATGTGTTTCGAAAAGATATTCCGCTACTTCTTTGTGCTTGTTTTGCGGACCCACTGCAACATAATTATCGCCGCCCAGTCTGAAAACACGGCCGCCTTCACCAAGGATAGCCACAAGGCCATCGTAGTGGCTTCTCATTATCTTATCGCCTGCTTCTCTTCCGAACTCCTGGTTAATGATCGAGAAGTGTCTCAGATTGTAACGCACCGCCATAAGATTGTTGAAACTGTGGGTATCAACGATCTTGCCCAGTTCGGAGTTAAGGCTCCTGAGGTTCGGATAGCCTGATTCATCAAAATATGCCAGGTCATAAACTATATCTCTCAGTCTGTTACGGCTGACAAAACTTACTACCGTCCTCATAACGAGTTCGATCTTATTGAGCTCTTCAGGGCTCAACGGTTCTTCACCCTTAGCCATATAAACAGTACAGGTAGTGCTCGACATAACGCTTGTTACGGCTCTTACGCTCAAAACCTCTGTTCCTTCAACGTGGTAGTCAAACGGGATCAGTGTCTCGCCTAAGCCCATGGCCTCTTCCTGAGGATTACGGTAAACCCTGGTAACACCTTTGCACAGTCTGAACATACGGCCGATCTTGCCAAGGAGTTCATTGATAAGCGGAACATCCAGGTTTTCAAAGTTAACCATAGCAGACAGGAGCTGCTCGTAAAGCTCATAGAATCTTACGAACGAATAGCTCTCTATCGACTGGACCTCTTCATTTATCGGCTGGTCTTTAAATCTCTTCTTATTCTCATACATCAGGTTGTCGGCACGCTCGAAAACATCCTGAAGAGTAAGATCTTTTTCGGGAATATATTCAGCCATTCCGTAAGCAATAGTTACCTTACCGTTGTGTCTGTTCTCGACCTGAATATTGTAGAAATGCTTTAACAGGTCATAGCGGTTAGCATAATCACTGCCGCTCATGATAATGACAAATTCATCTCCGCCTATACGGTAGACTGGACTGTGGTCGAAAATGTCGCAGATGATCGCGCATCCGTCTTTAATGAATGCATCACCTTCGCTATGACCCTTCTCATCATTTACCTGTTTCAGGCCGTTGATATCACAGACGGCAATTGCAAATTCAAGGCCGTCGGTTTGGGCTTCGATCTGTTCATTCAGATGAGCTTCTGCAGTCAGATATGCGTATTTATTCTTTACTCCGGTCAGGGCATCCCTGTTGGCCAGATCCATAGCCGATCCGATCTTGGCTTCAAACTCCAGTTCTTTGCGCTTTGCTTCATCGGTATTTTCGAGTGCCACGATGATGTACTCGGAATCTTTTGCCAGACGCATAATTACCAGAGAGACATACTGCGGGCGTCCGTCCAGATTGAGCCTGTAATGAAGATAAATCTTATTCACGTGCTCAAACTCTTTAAGAATAAATTCTTTGGTTATAGCCTTGGCCATCATCGGATAATCTTCTTCATAGATATCACGCGTCATATTGCGCTGTGAATCCGCAAAGAAATCATCACCCCTGATGCCCACCTCAAGCTTCGTGTATTTCTCACTGGAACTGAATTCATAATACTCATTGGTATTCAGATTAACACGGTAGATTACTTCATATCTTGAAGCCAGAGCCATCGCAACATGATTGAACATTTCGCTCTCTTCCATGAGCGTCTGTTCGCGTTTCATCTGGGAATCTATATTCAGAACACCCATTACGATATGAGCAGGATCGTTTTTGGGAACAACAGCGTTCAAAGAGACATGCTTGATGCCGTCGCCCAGCTGCTGCCTGTAAGTCATGGAGACAGTTCCGTTTTCCCTCAGATTCTTAAGAAGCGTCTTTTTGTCCAGTTCGGATAAAACGTAATCAACATCGTCCTTGAAGATGTATCTTTTTACATCAGTAATCAAATCAGAGAAAAAGTCTTTACCCTGTTTAGTTGTACCGAGATCAGAATACACTTCGCTGGAACTGTATAACGTATACTTATTGCTGTTGATGTTTATGTAATAGATTACTTCGTAACGGCTCGCCAGCGCACCGGCAATACGGCTGTATGTAAGCATCTGCTCTTCTGCGGCAATCTCTCTTTTACGCTGCGCATCAACATTCTGGACGCCGATAATGACCTTGTCATCAGCACCCTTAATGGTCTTAAGGAAATAGTGGAGCGGCTTTCCGTCTACCATTAGTCTGTAATTAAGAGAAAACGATTTTCCGTTCTTTAACACCTCTGTTGCAGTTTCTTTTCTGAATGAATTTAAGAAAAGTTCCTGATCATCGGGGTAAACCATCAAACGGCAATTTCGGATGGCATCAGAATAAAAGTCATCACCCGAAGAACGGATTACAAGGTTTTTATCCTCGCCTTCAGTTATATACTCAACATAACTGTCATCATTTGAATCAATTACATAAATGCTTTCATAGTCTTTTGAGAGTGCCTTGGCAATCTCATCAAAAGTTATCTTTTTTGAGTTGTATCCATCCATAATGCACCTCAACAAAGAATAGATAAGACTATTTTACTATGTTTAAAAGCGCAAGTGTTATATAAATGTAAAAAAATAATGAGAAATCGAAAAAATGTTGTCATACCATCTGCCAACAAAGAAAAGTAAACATACGGATAAAACCAAAGTTGACTTATCTGATGACCATAAGCAATAATACCTTAAAAGCAAAAGAATTAATGTAGGAAACAGGACTTGGGGAGGTCTTATGTTTGTTACCCTTTTATTTGCTGCGTCACTAATGCTCTTTATCGCAGACAGGAAAGTATCGCGCGCCTTCATTTCGGGCATTTTGGTTGTCTTTCTCGCTAATCTTCCTTTTGCGAGGCTGACTTACTTTATCTGCTATAAGATAAAAGATTTCGCAGAAAAACACTTGCCGGCATTTGGTAAACTGCATCACAGGATTGCTTATATGCTGATCGCAGTGCTTTTCACAGTCCTGTTTACAGCTATATTAATGAACCTTGGTAAACTTTGGAGTAAGGATATCTTCACTTCATCAAATGGGATCAAAAACGAAAAACTTGCCAGGACGCTTGTCACAACCTCATCAGTCATTATCATTGCGGTAGTCCTGTGGCTGGTTTTTAACAAATTTATAGCATTCGGGAAGAATTCATATTTTATGACCCTGATGGGTATTATCGGACATAATTTCGTTTTCTACAGACCGGTCATGTATTTGGGATTAACTGATAAAACAATTCAGTCAGTCAGGATCATGAACACCGTTTATGTGGCAATTCTTACAGGGATTGGAGTTTTTAACATCTTTTGGGTGAATCGGAAAAGCAATATTTTCAACATTCTTACTTTAGAGACTTCAGAAAAAGCAGTTACCGACTCTGGGAATCTCTTCTCTAATATCAGTTTGATTCCGTCGCTTTGCGGCCTTTCCACCTTTATGACCGTTGCGCAATTAGGATATATTGAGTTGGCTCAGTTTCACAATGCACAGTTCAGCAAACCATTCTATTTTTCTATTTATTTCGGTGAATACAATGAAACCGAGAAGATATTTACCAAGACTGACAGAGTCGGTTTTGTAAATGCTTTAGTCGTCATTTTAATATCAGGCATCATACTGCTGATTTCAAATCTCATCTATAAGATCGCCAAAAAGGAAATTAAGCAGTACAGATTTACGCTCTTTTTCTCCATAGCTCAGATAATCGTCTCGGTGATATTCATCATTATTCTCTTAGAGGATGCAGCTAAGTTTCACAGCATTCCTTAATTCATTCCTATCGTAAAATCCAAGGATGCTGTCAGTCCATTATCAGGCAAAGATATCTTTACGGTTGCTCCGCCTTCTTTTCCTACTGACCTTATGTATGTACCACCCATACCGCCATTGATATCCACAAAAGAAGGTCCCAACACCTCTGCATCACCTGATACTTCGATCCCGGCCGGTCTGTTGTAAAAAGGCATCACATTTCCGAATTCGTCTGTTACACGTATCCTTATGGCTGCCACATCGTATGTCCCAGCTTCAACAAGTTCATGAGATGAAACCTTCAGATCAAGGCAGAGCCTGCTCATAGAGCTCTTAATAACGGTCTTGACCACCTCGCCGTTCTTTATGCCGTCAAATCTGAACCTGGTTACCTTGCCGCCCCAGTTACCGATGTATTTGCCGAAAAGAGAGTAAGCATCTTCATATTTCATTTTATAACGGGCCATTGCCTCGACCATGGTAAGTTTCATCTTGGCAGGCATGTTCTCCATCCCGTATACAGCCGAGAAGTTTAACGCGTCTTTGACGATCTTATTTTGTCTGTCGGAAAAGCCTTCCTGTTCCTTCATCTGATCGCCGATGTAATCATTTATAAGCATAGGCGGACAGATCATGTGCTTATAAGATGAATCTTCACGCGTATACTCCTTGATAAACGTGTCATTCTTATACATCTTCACGCTGTCACAGTTTGAGAAGATATAGATCTCTCCCCTGTTTCCCGCAGGATGCTCACCGATATCCATAGAAGAGCTGATCTCCAAAACGGGATCTATGTCTTTGTTCTGGCTCGCATAAGCGTAAGCAGCAATCTTCGGATTTCTGAACATATCCATAACGCCGTGATAACAAACCCTGTCGCCTGAACCGAAATCCTTATGCGTGTTGTAATCAAACATACACCAGCCGAACGAACCGCAGATGTCGTCGTAAGACATAACACTGTCCAACACGTTGCAGTGCCTTAATGCGTGTTCCTGTCTGTGCAGTTCGGAATCATAAACTTTAGTCGGGAACATATGGCCGTTGTACTCGCTTATGAAAAACGGTTTATCCATATCGGAAGTTATGTTTTTCTTGGGCTCACAGCCGGCTGTTTTTCCGTTGTGGCTGAAGTCGTTAAATGCGTACACGTCTTCCAAAAGAGAACTCTTTTTGAGATACCTGACGCCGGATGTCTGACGGTACGGATCAAGTTCATGCGCTTCCTTGTTTGTTCTTGTATAAAGTTCATCACAGTCGACAGATTCATTTATCCTTACGCCCCACAAGATGATTGAAGGGTGATTGCGGTACTGGGATACCATTTCGCGCGTATTGATGACTGCCTGTTCTTTCCATGCATCGTCACCGATATTCTGCCAGCCGGGGATCTCAGTAAACACGAGCAGGCCCAGTTCATCACATCTGTCGATAAAGTGATGTGACTGGGGATAGTGTGAAGTCCTTACGGCATTTAATCCAAGTTCGTTCTTGAGAATATCAGCATCCATTCTCTGCATGGACTTCGGCATTGCATAACCTACATAAGGCCAGCTCTGATGACGGTTTAAACCTCTGAGCTTTATCTTCTCTCCGTTAAGATAGAATCCGTCAGCCTTAAACACGGCATCCCTGAAACCGAATCTTGTTACAAATGTATCTTCGGACTCACCGTTTCTTAAGGTCATTGAAAGCTCATAAAGGTTGGGCTTATCAAGTGACCAGAGTTCCGCTTCGCTTACCGTGATCTCGCACTCTTTTTCGCACGGCTCTGCAAAAAGGACCTTACCCGAATCAATGCTTGTTATCATGGCAACGAGTTCGCCTTCACCTCCGATGTCAGCTTTTATCCTGACCTTCTTATCGGCGCCAGCGCTCACGAAAACATCACGGATATAATTCTTCTCTTTTACATCGAGATGAACCTCTCTGTAGATACCGCCATATGTCATGTAGTCGATTACAAAACCGAACGGTGGAACATTAAGGCTCTCACGGCTGTCGCACTTAACTGCGATCACATTCTTTTCGCCGAACTTAATATGGTCAGTAATGTCAGCTGTAAATGCCGTATAACCGCACGAGTGCTTAACTACAAACTTGCCGTTGATGTACACTTCCGCTTCATGCGCAACGGAATCAAAAGTGACGAATACTTTCTTGCCCTTCCAGTCTGAAGGAGCGTCAAAAGTTCTCCTGTAGCAGGAGACCATCTGGTAATCCTTATCGTCGAAATAATTCAGCGGAGTTACCTTAACCGTATGAGGAATGCGCACCTGTTCCATCTTGTCTTCATTACTGAAAACAGGCTCGATCATTTCAGAAGTGAATTCAGGTGACCACAACCAACCGTTGTTAAATTCTATTCTCATACAGGCGCTCCCAAAATTTTTTATCCAATCTTCTCAATAGTATATATCCTTGAACCGAAATCGGGATAATATCTCATGTTCTCATTATATCCGCCTGAAGCAAACGCGCTCCTTAAATGAACGCCGGCATACATCATCGCATCACCATACATGTCATGCTCTTCAGTCTCGGAACTCATCTTGTAAAATCTTGCGATCGTTCTGTGCGATAAGCCGTCCTGCTTAACGTGGATCGGTGCGACATAATTAATCAGGCCGCCGAATTCACGGACATCAAACTTCATCTTTCTTCCTTCGATGTGATACTTGTAATCACATTCAAGTCCTACAGGCTTTAACACACCCCACTGAGTGTTCGGATGAGTGAAAAGCTGCATCGTCATAGATACCGCTTTTGTCTTGTCGGGAGATACGACAGTCCATGAGATATCGTTGCCTGGAACGGAATCAAGAACGCTGTAACCGGGGGCGCCCAAAGCATCACCGTCACATGACCTTGAATCGTTCATCGACCTCGAACGGTAGAACCTTCCGAACTGCATTACTTCGCGCCACTTCTTATACATCTTAATCTGCGCTTTTACCGCTTCAAAATCATTGCTGCTCATGTCGTTGAGATTGCACTCATAACCGAGCACGCCGAATGATGCGACATTGAATCTTGTCTCAATAGGAGTACGGCGCAGAGTCTGATGGTTCGGACAGTCAGAGACATGTGCAGTGACAGTACGCATCGGATAACCATATGAATATCCGTTCTGGATCTCTGCCCTGCACACTGCGTCAGTGTCATCGCTCGCCCAGATCTGCGGGAAGAAACTCAATATGCCGAGATCAAATCTGTTACCGCCTGATGCGCATCCTTCGAAAAGAATATCAGGGAACTTCTTCGTGAGTTCTCTCATTACGCGGTAAAGACCAAGAATATATCTGTGTGTTACTTCGCCCTGTCTGTCGGCAGGAAGTGATCTTGAAAAGATATCAGAGAAGTTTCTGTTCATGTCCCACTTAACATATGAGATATCAGCAGAAGAGAAAACCTTGCTCATTACCTTTATCAGGTGATCCTGCACTTCAACACTTGCAAGATCCAATACCATCTGGTTTCTTCCTTCGGAATGTTTCTTTCCTGGTATCTCCATCGCCCACTCAGGGTGCGCCAAGTAAAGACCGCTCTCACGGTTTACCATTTCAGGCTCAACCCAGATACCAAAATCAAGACCCAACGCACGGACCTTGTCGCAGATTCCTTTTACGCCTCTCGGAAGTTTCTTTGTATCAGGGAACCAGTCACCCAATGAAGTCGTATCGTCATTGCGCTCACCGAACCATCCGTCATCCATGACGAAGAGTTCAATGCCTGCTTCTTTTGCTTTTCGCGCGAGACGCAGGAGCTTGCTCTCACTGATCTTGAAGTAAGATGCTTCCCATGAGTTTAAGAGAACTGGCCGAAGTCTGTCTTTCCACGGACCGCGCAGGATATGCTTAGACACGAAGTCATGCATCTGCCCGCTCATTCCGTTATATCCCAAAGAGGAATATGTCATGACCGCTTCCGGGGTCAGGAAAGACTCTCCTTTCGCAAGTTTCCATTCAAATGAAGTCGGGTTGATTCCCGACAAAAATCTTACTTTGCCAAACGGGCTCTTCTCAACGGACTCATAGTGGTTGCCGCTGTATACGAGATTAAATCCGTAGACGTCGCCGTATTCTTCGTTGGCGCCTCTTTTCGAGATCATGACGAACGGATTCGCGCGGTTGGAAGTATTGCCCGTAAAAGATGAATTAACAAGGCGCGCGGATGACACGGACATATCAGTCTTTTTCATCTCTCTTGCCCATGCACCGGTAAACGTCGTGAAAACATAGTTATCAGGATCGAAATCGATCTGACAGCTCATGATCTTCTTTATCTTAATGTCGCCTTCGCCCTCGTTGATGAGACGCGCGGTTCTGGTGATAACATCAGTGTCAGAATAGACGCAGTAGATCAGTTCGAGCTTTAAGTTGTTTTCTTTGTCAGCCAGTACGATCGTCAGGACTTCTGCATCTTCACCGTAAGATGTAGGAAGGCCTTCAGTACCGCCGTCTCTGCCCTTGCTCTCGCTGAAGCTCTCGTAGAGGAAATCCGAAGTGAAACTGCCGTCGGAATTAACTACTTCGATAAATGCTTCTCTTACATCACCTTTGCCGTAAGAACTCATCTCAAGGCGCATATCCTCAAGCGAGAAATTGCCGTGATCGGATGAATATACCACAGCAGTTCCGGGAGCAAATTCGTGCTGCTCGGTAAGACCGTCTTCACTGTCCAGGTGAATCTTTCTTCCGTAGTAAAGATGTTCTATATGACCCGACTCCAATACCTTCATAGCATATGTCGTACGAGCGGTATCAAGGATGAATAACGGTGTCTTATCTCCTTTTATGGTGATCATAGAAATCAACTCCTTGACTTAAGTTCCTTGTAAATCTCTTTGAGCTTCTTATCTGTCAGAATATACTTTGCCTTGAAGATAAGCAATGCAATTACGAGAACAAATATCGGAGCAAGCGTCATTACCATTCTAAGGCCGAATACTGCGCTTGTGTCGATCGTCTCTACAACATTGTTCTTGATCGAACTTACTTTCTCAAGAAGAACGCTGAGATTCATGTCAACATCGCTGTTCTGCTGGATATTGAAGATCGTGAGACATACGGATGCTACCAGAGCTGCAATACCTGAAGCGAGCTTAACGACGAATGTCTGCATTGAGAAGATAACTGACTCATCTCTTCTGCCGTTTTTAAGTTCGCCGTAATCGCAAGTGTTTGCAAGGAAGATCGTGCAGATAACATTGAGGATTCCGACAGAACTCATGATGAAGAATCCGGGTACGAAGAAAGCGTATACATTCTTTGTTCCGATAAGTGACAGAACGAGAAGGATGACGTATCCGGCAATCGCAGCGAAGACGCCGATATAGAAAATCTTCAGTGTTGAGAATGCTTTTCTAAGCAACGGGAAGAACAGCATCATCGCCAGGATCTGCATCGCGCCTGCGAACATATTGAACAGCGTGTAGTTGCCCTGCCAGTTCGATCCTGCAATATCGTATTTGAAGAAGTAGATCAACAGGTTCGAAGTGATGTATGTAGCCGTATTGAACAACACGATAGTAATTACGATTGTCATTGCCTGGTCGTTACTGAGAAGCGCCTTGAACATCTGCTTTACGGAAGGAGTATTCATGTCAACGGAAGACTTCTCCTTGATGCAGAGACATGTAACGCCGATGAATATGATGAACATGATTCCGATAACAAGCGAGAAGTACTTGAAGCCGACTCTCTCAACTTCCAATGTTGAATTCATAGTAAGATCTGCAGTTATTGAATCACTGTTCTTGATAGCGTCATAAGCTTCAGAATCAACATAGAAAACAAGTCCTGCTTCACCTGCAGCTTCAGAATCCATAACGAATTCTACCTTGGAAGATTTTGCAATGACACCGTTGATCGTAAAGTCATACTTCGTGTTATCGTTATTAAATGAATAGACACCTTCAAAAGCTCTTTCAGAACCGACAATGGTTACTGAAACGTTAGTCTTATCTTCAGCGTATTCGATCACGTTTTCAGTAGGGTTACCGTCACTGTCAAGCTCGATAACGTATGTGTGGATCGCTGTATCTGCAGACGTAAACTGCTTTGTTATGTTGTCAGTGCTGTTAGCCGTAAGTGATGTTCCGATCGAAGTTACAGCCATAACGGTAAAGACCGTAACAAGAGCAGAGCCTACGCCTGCACATGAACGTGCAAGAGTAGTAAGACCTTCTCTCTCCTTACCGCCTTCAGTGAATGCAGGAATCATTGACCAGTATGGAATGTCCATCATGGTGTATGTAATGCCCCAGAGGATATAGAATACCGCCGCATAAGCAACAAGGCCCTTACCGTCCAATGCCGGCGGTGCTGCAAACATGAGGAACAGGATTACTGCATTTGTGATCGTACCGATCAAAAGCCAGGGACGGAACTTGCCCCAGCGTGTTTTCGTTTTCGCGACGACAACGCCCATGATCGGATCGTTGAACGCATCGAAAACTCTTGCTACAAGAAGAATGACGCCCATAGCGATCGCGCTTGTCTTCATGATGTCCTGGAAGTAATAAAGGACATATGAAGCCGAGAGCATGTAGACCATGTCTTTTCCTACGGCACCGATACCGTATGCAAATTTCTCTTTGCCGGTTAAACCTTTACTAGTACTCATCTCTCAGTCTCCTTATTTCTTCATTCCCATCGCGATCTTTACTACCCTGTATGCGCCATCGTAGATTCCCAACGATTTGTTTCTTATGATGTTTCCGCACATATCCGCAAGCGTCGTATCGTCATCTGTGAAAAGCCTTATCATCTGCAATGTATGAGGAATGTCCCTGCACTCCAATGTGCCGTCACCGATCTCTGCTGAATGGATTGCGCCCCACTGCTCGTGACCTCCGATTCTCTTGATAAAGAGCTTCGGCACGGGATAGAACGCAAGCTCAGAAGGCTTGGTAACAAGAACGTCGCATGACCTCATGAGAAGGTTCGTCGCATATACTGCTTCGAAGATATTTTCGTGGCAGAAAAGATGTATTCCTTCAACGTCGCCTTCTAATGCATCGCTGCAAAACTTCACCGTTTCTTCCCAGTCATTGAAATGCGTTTTTGCTGTATCGCTGATTCCGGGAACCATCTTCTTTAAGTCTTCCCAGACGTTCTGATAGTCACCGATATTCACATAGAGCGCTGCCTTATTCTTCTTAATGTCCGGCATAAGCTCGTTGATGATCGCTGCGAAGATTTCTTTCTGCGCGCCTGCACCGCCGATGGTAAGAAGGAATCTTATGGGCTTTCCTTCTGCTTTGCGTGCAAGACGGCGTGCGCAGTCGTTTTCGATATTTGCAACGAGCTCGTGATCGATATAGTGACCGACATACTTAAGGCTTTCTTCAGGCATGGGATTTAAAACTTTCTTGCCGTCCATACCATTGCAGATACGGTAGCCCTGATATGCATAATGAGTCTGCACAGTGTGAATGCTTCCTTCTGCGAAGTGAAGCGCCATCGGCCAGTTATCCGGAATCGCATTTACAACGTTTTCCATACCCGCATGGATCGCAGCCTGTGCAGGCCATACGTGGGTTGCTACTACAGGAATGCCCTTGGGTACATTCGCAAATACGGGAGCCATGAGCTCTGCATTCTTCTGGTCTGCCGCGTTATAAGAAAGCTTTCTGAAGCCTTCGTAGTTCAGAGGTTCCCATACGATCTTGTTAAACAGCTTAGACTTCTGTGAGAGTCTCGAACCTGTAGAATAAAGATCGTTCTGCGCAGAGATAACCTTCGTGCAAGTCGTCTGCTTATATGAGTTAAGATCCATCCAGTAAGGAACATAACCCATTGAGTTTGCTGCAGACGCAATAGCCATTGAGATACGGTAGTGACCGAATCCCATTCTGATGTTGCCTACGATAATTCCCTTTTCGTTATCAAAACCTTCAGATACACCGGCATCGCTGTCACCTACAGCAATGTTCCTGACGCCCAGGATATCTCCGATATATTCATTACCGACCACCCTTGCCGAATAATTCTTATCTGAATCGTCGCCGAACTTTCTGGCATACTTCGCCTTGGACTTTACGGCCTTCTTGTAAACCGAATCAGACTGAACGTTATTAAAGATAACTTTGGACTTTTCCATTTTTATTCTCAACTTTCTGCAATGCCTGTTAAGAGAATGTCTACTACTTCGTTAAGATAATCGTTGTACTTCTTGTGTCCGCCCTTCATGACGTCCTTCTCGAAAAATCTCTCGAGCGATGCTTCCATCATCATTTTGAAAATCTTGAGGTCCGCATCCTTCTTTATGATGCCTTCTTCCTTACCCTGCTCCATGAGCTTCAGAGTTGGCTCCCATCCGGTCTCAAGGCGTTTTTGGACCTTCTTATAAACCTTCGGGTATTTCTCCTTTAACGGGTGGAGTTCCTGGAAGTTGATGTTCCTGTATCCTTCGGGCATTGCCGCCAGGAGCATTCTGATCTTTTCCGCTGTTGTGTATTCAGTTGAATTAAGAATCTCTTCTTCTCTTACCTTTATGTTGTCGAAAACATAATCGGCCATCGTCTCGAACATCTCTTCCTTGCTCGTGAACTCTTTATAGATAGTTTTCTTGGAGATCTTAAGCTCGTCAGCGACATCGTCCATCGTGAACTTTAATCCCTTTTTATTGAAAACCTGTATGATTCCTAAAAGAATCTTCTCGCGGATCTCGGTCATCTTCATATGGAAATCTCCTTTGGAAACTCGATATAAACTTTTCAGTTTCCGCTTAAATAATACCAAGATGTCCGACAAATAGGGAATTTTGTTCGGAAACTGTTTTTACAAATTTAGTTTCCGAGTATTGTGTAAATTGCGCATGTGACTGTTTTGAGATAACAATCTATAATCATGCTATAAAGGTCCCCCTAGGAGGCTTACTATGCTTGATCTATCAGTTATTAAATATATAGACATTTACTGTACGGATGAATCTGCCGCTCTTCAGAAGGACAGATACGAGAAAGCCATAGCAGAATTCACAAAAGCATTTGAAGGTATAGAACCCGAAGCAATATTCTCTGCTCCCGGCAGAACAGAAGTCGGCGGCAACCACACAGACCACCAGCACGGAGAAGTCCTCGCCGCATCGATCAACAAGGATGCGATCGCAATCGTAGCCAAGAGATCAGATGACAAGGTTAATGTACTCGCTGAAGGCTTTGGCATGACCAACATCTCTATATCCGATCTCGAACTCCGCGAAGATGAAAAAGGATCTACCCCTGCCCTTATCCGCGGCGTCCTCGCTGGTCTTAAAAATGTTGGATATACACTCGGCGGTTTTGATGCTTACATAACAAGTGACGTTCTTATCGGTGCAGGCCTTTCTTCATCTGCAGCTTTCGAGACACTTATCGGAACCATAGTATCAGGACTTTATAATGACATGAATATCGATCCTGTCGAGATTGCAAAGATCGGACAGTTCGCCGAGAACAAATACTTCGGCAAACCCTGCGGTCTTATGGACCAGATGGCATGTTCAGTCGGAAGCCTTGTACACATCGACTTTGAAGATCCGTCCGCACCTGTAGTGGAGAAAGTTGAATTCGATTTTACAAAGGCAGGTTACGTACTCTGCATTACCGATACAAAGGGCTCACACGCTGACTTAACTGATGAATATGCAGCGGTTCCTTCCGAGATGAAGAAGATCGCATCCCTTCTTGGTCAGAATGTACTCCGCCCTGTAGATTTCGAAGACATAATGGACAACATCGAAATGTTAAGAGAAAAAGCCGGAGACAGAGCAGTATTAAGGGCAATCCATTTCGTTAACGAATCCCTTCGCGCTCACGACGAAGCAGAGGCACTGCAGGATGGTGATCTGAATGAATTCCTAAGACTCGTTAAGCAGTCAGGAGATTCGTCATTTAAGTATCTTCAGAATGTTTATACGAACAGGGACGTTACCGTGCAGAACGTTTCACTTGCGCTCGCAGTAAGTGACACGATATTAAATCCCGACGAAGTATCAAGAGTACACGGCGGAGGCTTTGCAGGAACAATACAGGCATTTGTTAAAAAGCAGAACGCAAACCGCTATCAGAAATACATGGATAAGGTTTTCGGCAAAGGAAGCTGTGAGATCTTATCGATCCGCAAATATGGCGGCATCAGAGTACTGTAATGGAGGAGTCCATGATCAACACTTACATAACTGAACTTGTTAATTACGGAATAAAGAACGGTCTTATCGATGAACTTGACCGCGTATATTCAGTTAACAGACTCGTCGAACTGATGGGTCTTGATGAGTATTCCGAGCCTGAATCCGTACCGGCAAAAAGAGCACTTAATCTTATCTTAGAAGACATGATGAACTGGGCATTTGAGCACGGCGTAATGGAGAGCGATACGATCGCGCAGAAAGATCTTTTCGATACAAAGCTCATGGGCGCGATAACACCTCCGCCTTCAGTCGTGATAAGCAAGTTTAATACACTCTTTTCCAAGTCCTCCAAAGATGCGACAGACTGGTACTATGAGTTCTCCAAAGCTACGAATTACATACGTACAGACCGCATCGCAAAAGACGTTAAGTGGGTCGCTCCGACTGAATTCGGAGACATCGACATCACTATAAACTTAAGCAAACCCGAAAAGGATCCGAGAGACATCGCAGCAGCAGGAAAAGCAAAGAGCACGTCTTACCCGAAGTGCCTCCTCTGCCCCGAGAATGAAGGTTATGCCGGAACGCTCACGCACCCTGCAAGACAGAACCACAGGATCATCCCGATCACATTGGATGGTGACGAATACTTCCTTCAGTACTCGCCTTACGTTTACTACAACGAGCACTGCATCATCCTCAACAAGAAACATATCCCGATGGTGATCAACCGCTCAACCTTCAAAAAGCTCTTAAGCTTCGTTGCGCAGTTCCCTCACTACACGGCAGGCTCCAATGCAGACATCCCGATCGTCGGTGGCTCCATCTTAAGCCACGATCATTTCCAGGGCGGAAACTATGTATTCCCCATGGCAAGAGCCACATACAAACACACTTTCTCTATCCCTGAATATGAAGATCTTACTGCCGGCATCGTCAATTGGCCGATGTCGGTAATAAGACTTCAGGGCAGCGACATTGAGCGTCTTACAGACTGTGCTGACATGATACTTACCAAGTGGAAATCTTACACCGATGAATATGCATTTATCTTCGCTGAAACTGACGGTGTTCCCCACAATGCGATCACTCCTATTGCAAGGAAAAATAAGGACGGTCTTTTCGAGCTTGATCTCGTTCTCAGAAATAACATCACGACCGACGAACATCCGATGGGAGTATACCATCCGCACGCAGAATACCATCACATCAAGAAGGAGAATATCGGTCTCATCGAAGTAATGGGCCTGGCTGTTCTTCCCGCAAGACTTAAGAAAGAAATGTCTTTGATCGAAGATGCGATTATCAGCGGAAAAGATATCCGTTCTATTGAAGAGATATCCAAACACGCAGACTGGATCGGTGAATGGAAAGATAACTACGATCTTACTTCAGCTGAAAAGATCAACGAAGCATTAAAGATCGAGATCGGTAAGACATTCTCAAAGGTCCTGGAATGCGCAGGCGTTTACAAGAACGAAGAAGACTTCATGAGGTTTATCTCCGTTCTCTGACACGGATTACTTACTGCTGCCCGCTCTTCCAGACGTATCCTGTCTTGATAACGGTCTCCAGATGATAGCCGGCTTTACCGAGGGCTTTTCTGAGTTTCTTTATGTGTGAATCCACAGTCCGGTCATAGCCTTCGAAATCAGAGTTCCAGGCCATATCAAGGATCTGGTCACGAGTAAGGACGATGTCCTTGTGATCGATAAACATAAGAAGCAGATCATATTCCTTGGGCGCGAGATTAATGTTCTTTCCGTTTACGCTTACAAGATGCCTTGAAGGATCGATCGTGATCTCATCTATTACAAAGCATCCGTTCTTTGCAAGAAGGCCGTGATATCTGCTGATAAGAGCATTAACCTTCATGAGCAGCACCTTAGTCGAAAAGGGTTTTGTGACATACTCATCAGCACCGATCTCATAACCTGAGATGATATCGCACTCATCACCTAAAGCCGTAAGGAAGATGATCGGAACGTCGTACTTGGATCTGATATGACGGCACACTTCCTTGCCGTCCTTGCCGGGCATCATGATGTCTAAGATGACAACGTCATACTTCTGCTTATCCGCCAACGAACATGCATCGATTCCGTTATCTGTCGCGTCTATCTCAAATCCGTTTTTACGGAAAAAGACTTCAACAACTTCTCTTAATGTAATCTCATCTTCTGCAAGCAAAATCCGGTACATTCTTTACATCCTTATCCGTTTTTTCAGGCCGTCTCATAAGCCGGCATCGAGAACTTGAATTCCGTTCCCTTGTCATTGCTCGTGCAGCTGTAATCGGCCTTATGGACATCAAGGATACTCTTTACGACTGAGAGTCCTACGCCGCTGCTGCTCATTCTGTCTGTCCTTGCCTTATCTGTCGTATAGAAAACATCCCAGACCTTGTCCAGTTCCTTCTTATCTATCTTAGCACCATCATTAGTGATGCTGAAATCAATTTTACGGCCGTTCCGTTCGAGCCTGATCATTATGACCTGATCACAGTATTTAATCGCGTTCGACATAAAGTTACCGATTACCATTTTCATCATTTCAGGATCGGCAAATACCGTATAAGGATTTTCATCGCGATTAAATGTAACCGTGATATTCCTCTCGCGGATCAGCTCGCTGCTCCCGGCGATGATCTCATCAGTCATTTTCTTCAGGTCAACGGCTTCGCGGTTGAGCTTGTTGCCGCCTTCTTTAATTTTCGAGACATCAAGAAGTTTATCCACCATGTCAGACATGTGATCAACTTCGTCTACGACTCTTTTCGAATAATCTTTTCGGCGGTCTTCATCGAAATAATCCCAGTTCTCTACCGTTGCTTTTGTAACGGCAAGAGGGGTCTTTAGCTCATGCGCAATGCCTCTTGTAAGCTTCTGGTTCCTGACCTCATAGTTCACCTGATTTTTGTAGAGCATCACAAACGATACAACGACTGCAGCCTCTAATAAAACGAATCCCGCAATCATGAATAAATATGTCATGGCGTTATCACTTATCACGCTCTTAAACGGTCTTCCTACAATGCAATAACTGACATGGAATCTGCCATCGCCGGCGTCACAAATCAGAGATGATGATGATTTGAATATGCCTTTTTCTACCTGGGCACCCATGGGACAGGTATAAGTCCGTTCTGCTTCTTCACTCAACAAACGCGCTTCGTTATTAAGCTTTTCTTCATAAGTATTGCCGGCATAACTGAAATATTCTCCGGAATCAAAGAAAACGTTGCCGTTATTAACAACTGTTATCGAAGAGTAAAAACCTGTATAGCTCACGTTTCCGCGCTCAATATAGTACTCCCAGGATTTAATCACTTTTTGCTCAAGGTAATGGTCGGCGTTGTCATCATGATCGTCGATGTTGGCTGTTACAAATGGCATATAAAATATGTTGTTATACTCTTTTATCTTATTTCCCGTATATATGAAAAACGCTATAGCAAAAGCCATCAGCACCACCATGCCGAATATCGTTCCGTATCTTATATATTGCTTCTTCATTTATGCTTCCTCATATTCATCCATCATAAACCAGAAATTCGTACCCTTTGCGCCGCTGTAACATCCGTACTTAGCATTATGTGCATCAAGTATGCTCTTAACAACGGAAAGACCTACTCCGCTGTTTTCATCCGTTTCTGATTTGCCTTTACCGGAGTTATAAAGAGCATCCCACACTTTATCCAGATCTTCTTTATCGATTCTCGTACCGTCATTCGTAATGCTGAACTCTACTGAATTTCTATACTTTTTGAGTCTGATCTTGATAGAGTGCTCGCAATACTTGATGGCATTTGTCATGAAGTTATTTAGCACGATGTACATCATCTCAAGATCTGCATATACAGGGAAAGCATCAACTGATTCATCGCATTCGACAGTAAAATCGATATTCTTCTCCAAGATCATCTCCATGTTTCTTTTCTTCAGATTATTCGTAAGAAGAAGGAGATCGACGTCTTCCCTGTTAAGCTTAACGCTGCCGTCATGCAATTTTGAAAGTTCAAGAAGCCTCGTTACCATGGACGACATATGGTCAACTTCAGAAATGATCTTTTCCGAATATTCAGAGCGCTTGTCTTCGTCAGCGTTTTCCCAGTTATCCAGATACTTTTTGGTAACAGAGAGAGGTCCCTTAAGATCGTATGCAATGCCCTTGGTAAGCTTTTCGCTTCTTAATTCAAATCTCTTCTGATTGAGGTAGAGTTTTCGAACCGCATAGATAATTACTGCTTCAACGATAACAAGTGCCAGCACTGACAGGATATAGACACCTAAGTGGTCTCTTATAACCATCTTAAAAGGATTCATTACCAGATAATATGTAACGATATAATTTCCCTTGTCGAAAACATAGATTGCCGAAACAGTTGAAGTAAATAAACCTGCCTTAATATTTGTACCTGCAGGCATCTCGCCGTTCAGGTACTTAGCAACATACACATCGTTCAACTTATGCGCCTTATTGTTTATGCGGCCGCTGCCGCCCAGGGAATAATATTCAATCTCATTGAGCTCGACGATCCACTCTTCATAGGGAACGCTTATTTCTTCGTTGAACAATTCAGGTTCAGAGATTTTTACTGTCCTTGTATTGTTATCAGCGGTGAAAGTAAGAGTACCTCCGGAAATGAATGTATCATCGCATCTTGCACCTGCTACCACGATATCATTTCCGTATGGACTACGGAGATCTGACTTTTCGTCCTGAGAAAGCACCAGAGGCTCATCGAAAAACATGTATCTGACATCACCGGGAGCCACCTGGGTCTCCTTCGCTTCATACCTGTCTTCGCTATCCTCAACAACTTCATATTCGAACTCGCCATAATAGCGGAACTCCAGAAAATTCCCTGATTCAAACATTGTTCTGCCATCAGTGGTATCAACAACGGAAGAATAGAACCCAATATCCTCACCATAGCTAGACAGAATATCCCATGTTCCGATCACCCGTCTCATCGTATCTCCACGGTCCTGACCGGTTGTATTTGCCAGCATAAATTCAGGGAAAATAAAGCTGTTTCTAAAAGAGGAATTTAATTCATCGACCTTTTTCTTTGTATAAAACGAAATCAATACCGAGAAGATAAGCAGTGCCAAAACACAGTACACTAACCCGAATCTCAAATAATTCTTTTTCATCTTTTCTGTTCCTTTCCACGACATCCGTCTTCGTTCATCGTGAGTATAGAAAAAAGATGTGACCTCTTTATGACCATACAAAACAAATCTGAACTTATTGAAATCCCGGGCGCGGTATTGACTGTTATTCCAATGTAAACCGATAGTGATAAAATGATTATATCAAAAAACCAGGAGGTGCCTTTTATGGAATTGGATGTAAACAAGGCTGTAGGCGCTGCCCAGGATGCTTTGGGCAAGGTTGCTGCAGACGAGAACGCTAAAAAGGTAGCTAATCAGGCTATTGAGACAGTCGAGAAGAAAGTAAACGTAGACCTTCCCGACGTTGATACTCTCAATAACACATTCGGCAAGAAGTAATTCTTAATCCAAAAGAAAAACAAATAAGGGGCTGTCTCAAAACATGTGAGATGGCCCCTGAATAATTGAAAGCTATACAGAAAAAGTCAGCAAAAAGTCTGCAGCTGCGTGATTTTTAGTGTGATTTTTCGAAACCGGAGAAAAAAAAATCACGCTAAACGTCACAGTACACTATGACAATTACTGTGATTTTTTGCAGTAGGCGTATCAGTTACTCCGAAAAATGCCAGACATCAGGATCATTCCAATCCCGCGGCATCTCATTCAGGGAAACGCCATTCAAATATTCATCCAGGTGATACCACTTGGCAGTCTGTGAATCGTACATCAGCCATCCGTAATCTTCATACCAGTAGAGCCACTGGGCTGGCCTTAGGTACGTATTGTAGTAGAAGTATGTGTTCGTCTCCTCATCGTAGTAACAGCTCACATATTCCTTGTAAGGACAGTTCCTTCCAAGTGCAGGAACATAAATGGAATCCTGATTGTGGTATCTTCCCTGCGTAGGCTTATCCATGTGCCATAACTTGTCTGTATCGTAATAGGATGGGAGCTCTTCCCACTTATCCTTCTCGGTCTCAATAAACCAGGCGTTTTTACTGTAATCGTATTCCATCCAGCCGTAATCGCCGTAATCGGAAGAGATTCCCTCATACCAGTACTGCCAGACGGGCGTGTTCAAGGTGTTATTGAGCCAGAAATAGCAATCTGTCACCTTATCATAATAGTTATCGCTACCGGCATCATATACGCATTCGCGGCCGATCTCAGGAACATAGATCCGGTCGTGAATGATTCCGTAACCGGGAGAATATTTCTTGAAACTCTGTGTCGATCTGCGCGAAGTTTCCGCAGTGGTTGCGGCAGTATTTGAAGAAGTGTTTGCCGCGCCGGAAGTGCCGGTACTGCTTACAGTTTCATAGATGACCGGATTTGAATTAGAATGCCTGTTCAGCTCTTCATTGATATCTACTTTCCAGAGGATAATACCGAATACAACGGCAACTCCGATAAACCAAAAGAGACCCTGTATGTGAGACGGGAAAATGCTGTGACTGTCATGATACAGACTGTCATTATGGTGAGAATGACCGCCGCCACCGCCACTGGAAAATCCGCCGGAAGAACCGGAATGGGAACCACCGGAGCTTGAACCGGAACTCGAACTTGAATGTGAACTAGAACTATGACCTGAAGGCATGTAGCATCCCCACCATTAAACCAAAGCTGCCGCCAATCACCCTACATGTATCATCATACACTATCGGGAACTGACAATACAGATTAATGCTTTACGGGAGCAGCAGGTTTCTTGTGAACGGGAGCCTTCTTTTTCTTAATGTGGTTTCCGACGATCTCGGAAACGTCTGAAATGGTCATGAACGCAGATACGTCTGCATCGTTGATAATCTTCTTGATCGCAGGAACTTCAACTCTCGTGATTACGCAGTAAAGGACGGTCTTCTTGCCGTTGCTTACCATGCCCTTACCTTCCATCTGAGTGCATGTTCTTCCGAGCTGCGTATAGATGGCGTCAGCAATGTCTTTTCCGTGATCGGTAATGATCATTACCGACTTGCCCTGCTCCATTCCGTTTTCGACGATGTCGATGATCTTGGAAGTGATGAAGTAAGTAAGAAGCGAATAAAGCGCTCTGTCAGGTCCGAAAAGGAATCCTGCAACGCCGTAGATAATGATGTTGAAAAACAACACGATCTGGCCTACGGAAAACTCAGTGTTTTTCGACAGGAACATCGCGACGATTTCAGTACCGTCCAGGCATCCGCCGTGTCTTAAGATAAGACCTACGCCGACACCCAGGAGGACGCCGCCGAATACGACTACCAGGATCTCCTGCTCTGTTACTGCCTTCATGTCTTCGAAAACACCAAGGAAGACTGAGAACACTATCATCGCATAGATGGCTTTAATGAGGAACCTTATGCCCAGGCGCTTGAAACCAAGGATCATAAACGGAACGTTCAGAGCGATCGTAAGGATACCGAGAGGAAGTCCTGACAGCTGGCTTATGATCATCGAAATACCGACGACACCGCCGTCTAGGATCGTGAACGGAACGAGGAATTCCTCGAGCGCAAAAGCAGCGATAACCGCACCCACAGTGATAAAGAACAGCGGTGCAATCCACTGCTTGAACATGTAGTTTATCGTAATCGGTTGTTCTCTTTTCTGAGGCACAGTTTTTTCGCTCATATTCCGTAATGTGTAAAGGGGTGCCGCTTTGGGCACCCCTCATAAGCTCTTATTTCTGACGGTTGAAATTGATGAGGCATCCGTCAAGGATTATCTGACGCTCACGGTCTGTGAGGTCGCCCAAAGTCAAAGTGAATTCCTTTGTCTCTGTTCCCTTGATTGCGATTGCCTTGATCGTATCAGCCTTTGTCTCGACTGCTGTTCTGATTCCCGGGAAGAGAATGTAGTCGAGGTTAGAGAACGGCAGATCGCCCTTCTCGATGATGAAAGGCAGCATACCCCAGTTGATGAGGTTGGATCTGTATCTCTTTGTAGCATATTCGTTAGCGATGTTAGCCCATCCGCCAAGTACCTTCTGGCAGGAAGCAGCCTGCTCTCTTGCAGAACCGTCACCCGGCTTAACTGCGAAGATGCATGAACCGAAACCGATTGACTTAACGTCGCCGTGCTCGAAAGTAATGAGGCTCTTAACAACCTGCATTACATCGTGGAGGCCCTCAACTGCCTGACAAGCCTTCTCGCCTGCTACGAGTGCTGTCTCAGCCTTCTGGATGTTCTTAGCGCGTGCTACGTAGTCAGGGTCCTTACGTGAGAGTGTGAACTCTGCAAGGCCAAGAGGATTTGATCTGTAAGAAGATGTCTCACCTGAAGGAATGAGCTCGTCTGTTGTTGTAACAGGATCGTGGATCTCAGATACAACCTGAAGAACGAGGTTCTCCGGAAGTGCTTCCATCTTCGGCCAGTCCTTGATGTTAGGTCCGAACTGGATCTCTGTGTTGGGATCTGCAACGCCCTTGGAATCGAAAACTCTGTTGGCGTAGATCTTTGAATCGAATGTGTAAGCGTAGTTGTTAAGCTCGCCCGTGAACTCTGTAGCAGGTGTGAGAACGCCCTTGTTTGCAGCTGTTGCAGCGATGGATCTTGCGTCCATGAGTGCAACGGAAGAGATCTGGCCGCTCTGAACCTTTGAACCTTCTCTGTTCGGGAAGTTTCTTGTGGAGTGACGGATGGAGAATGCGTTGTTAGCAGGTGTATCGCCTGCACCGAAGCAAGGTCCGCAGAATGCAGTCTTGAGGATAGCGCCTGTCTCAAGGAGTGTAGCAGCAACGCCGTTTCTTACGAGTTCCATGTAAACAGGTGTGGATGCAGGATAGATGGACATTGTAAACTTGTCAGCTCCGATGTACTTACCCTTCATGATGTCAGCTGCAGCGCAGATGTTTTCGAATCCGCCGCCTGCACATCCGGCGATGATACCCTGGTCTACCATGAGCTTGCCGCCCTGGATCTTGTTCTGGAGTGAATACTCGATCTTGTCGCCGAAAGAAACCTTTGCTCTCTCCTCTGTCTCCTTGATCATCTGCTCGAGATTTGCATTTACATACTCGATCTCGTAAGCGATTGAAGGATGGAAAGGCATAGCGATCATAGGCTTGATCGTTGAGAGGTCAACGATAACAGCGCCGTCGTAATATGTAACGTCAGCAGGTGCGAGCTTCTTGTAGTCGCCCTTTCTGCCGTGAATGTCGAAGAACTGCTCTGTCTTCTCGTCTGTCTGCCAGATTGAAGAAAGGCATGTTGTCTCTGTTGTCATAACGTCGATGCCGATTCTGAAGTCAGCAGAGAGGCTTGCAACACCAGGGCCAACGAACTCCATAACCTTGTTCTTTACGTAGCCGGAGTTGAATACCTTACCGATGATAGCAAGAGCAACGTCCTGGGGACCTACGCCCTTCATCGGCTCGCCTGTGAGGTAAATAGCGATTACGTCAGGCATCTTGATGTCGTATGTCTGTGAGAGGAGCTGCTTAACGAGCTCAGGACCGCCCTCACCCATAGCCATTGTACCGAGAGCACCGTAACGTGTGTGTGAGTCAGAACCGAGGATCATGCCGCCGCATGTAGCGAGCATTTCTCTTGCATACTGGTGGATAACTGCCTGATGAGGAGGTACATAGATTCCGCCGTACTTCTTGGCAGCTGTAAGACCGAACATGTGGTCATCTTCGTTGATCGTTCCGCCTACTGCGCAAAGTGAGTTGTGGCAGTTAGTGAGAACGTAAGGAATCGGGAACTTCTCAAGGCCTGAAGCTCTTGCTGTCTGGATGATTCCTACATATGTGATGTCGTGTGAAGTCAGCTTATCGAACTTGATCTTAAGCTGATCCATGTTATCTGATGTGTTGTGATCCTTAAGGATGCCGTAAGCGATTGTGCCCTGCTTAGCGGAAACCTTGTCTGCTGTCTTGCCTGACTTGGCTGCAACTGCTTCAGCTGCACCAGCCGCATCTTCGATGAGTTCGACGCCGTTAATGAGCCAAGCGCCGTTTTCGAGTGTGGAAATCATAGTCGTTACCTCATTTATGCATAAATTACGCGGTTAATTATACAAGTTACAGTCTCTTTATTCAAATAATAAATAAGGCATTTACTTACCGAAAACTTGCCTGAAGAACTCCGTCCTGTCAGCGATTTCTGCCAAATTTCAAAAACACCTGCCAAATCAGCACGAAAACTGAAATTTCGCGTATTATTTCAATTTTCGAACCTAAAACAGGTACGTTTCTGAAATCCCACAGAAATATAAGCAAAAGGGGCCGAAACCGGCCCCCATAAGTCAGTTATTACTTCAACGTCAGCGGCGATTCGAATCCAAGTTCACCGCAGAAGAAACTTAAGCACTTGTCTGCCGCTTCAACATCACCGATGCTGAGCATCCTTATGACGACGTTGTCTTTCATGAATGTTCCTACTGCGACGCAGCCGTTGGCAGATTCGAAAAATCCTATCGTATATGTGTATCCGTTAGCTGTTCCCGTAGAACTCTTATACGAATCTTTCATTTGCGAAAAAGAGTCGTACAGGCCTTGCGCCGATGCAGCATCAGCGAGAGTAATCTTGTAGATCTGAGTTGTCGTAGATCTGCCGTCGGATTCGGAAGTCACTTTGTCGAGGCACATTACCAGTTCATCTGCCCTGACATCAGGAACAGACTTGGCGTCCTGGTTAAACAGCGAAGAATACATAGACATAGCTTCATTGCTGTCCTTGGAAACGTAATAGACCGATGCAGAATCAAAGCCGCCGCCCCACAGATTATTCATTTCCTGCCAGTCAGTGACCTTCGTCATGCCGTAAGCTCTCGCAACATCAGGGATGTCCTTTTCTGCCTGAATCTCAGTCTCTGCAATAGAGCTTTCTGTCTCAATTACTGAAGACTCAGTAGAGATTGAACTCTCAGCAACGGAACTCTTTATGCCGTTATCAGATTCTCCGGCAGGTTTATCCGAACATCCTGCAAGAAGTGCAGCCGTCATGGCGACTGCGAGCGTTTTTAGAAAAATGCTGTTTTTCATAGTTTTGTTTAACTCAATGTATAAGGTGATACTAATCCGAATGATTTGCAAAAGGTTGCGACGGTTTTGTTTTTCAGAGTGGCATCATAATCACTGCGGATCCAGACAACATGATTGTCAAATAAATAAACTCCAATCGCAAGCTCAACCGTTGAGTCATCCTTGGATGTCGGTCCCTGATAGCTGATAGTATAAGTTACGCCATTCTTCTTGCCTTCTTCCGGCTTCACGAGACCTCTTTTTACTGAATTATAGATATCCTCTGCCATATCATCGTCTCTGACGGTCAGATAAAGAATTCGTGTTGTACATCTGCCGTGATCTTCGGTTGCTCCTATACTATCAACGGCCAGAGCGAATTCCTTCACATCAGTTTTAGAAACATGATCCGAAAGAGGGTTGCCCACGTACTCCACCATTTGTATGTCTTTATCTTCATAGTAAAACGTAATATGCTCTCCCGGATCTGCAAACATATGAGTGAGTCCTGTGGTTTCTTCAAGTTCTTTCATACCGCTATTCTTTGCTGCACTTATGAAAGAACTCTTAGAATAATCTCCTGAACCGGAACAACCTGTGAGACATGCCACGGTCATGACAACTGCCATTGCAACTGATAAACATTTTCTTTTCATAGATACCCCCTATTAATTTGCGCGTACTCCAGTACACCTGGAGAACCTTATTCCTGAGCAATATTATGGGATTTCTCAATTATCTTTGTCTATATAGGCCGCGTATACAGAATAAACAAATCGGAATTTGCGCAAAAGAACAGGGGCCGCATTACGCGAACCCCCGTCTGTTCAAAGCAATTGCTTGCCTATTAATTATTTGTTGAGTCTTGCCTCGAGAGCAGCCTTCTGGTCCTCATAGCCGGGCTTGCCGAGAAGAGCGAACATGTTCTTCTTGTAAGCCTCAACGCCGGGCTGGTTGAAAGGATTTACAGCGAGGAGATAACCTGAGATGCCGCAAGCCTTTTCGAAGAAGTAGATGAGCTCACCAAGAGAGTAAGCTGTCTGGTCAGGCATGTGGATGAGGAGGTTCGGAACCTTACCGTCAACGTGAGCAAGGATAGTACCCTGCATTGCCTTTGCGTTAACTTCGTTCATGTCCATGCCGGAGAGGAAGTTAAGACCATCGAGGTTTGTCTTGTCGTTAGGGATCTCGAAAGTTCTTCTGGGCTGGTCGATCTGGACAACTGTCTCATACATGATTCTTGCGCCGTCCTGGATGAACTGACCCATGGAGTGGAGATCTGTTGTGTTATCAACGCCTGCCGGGAAGATACCTCTTCTGTCCTTACCCTCAGACTCACCGTAGAGCTGCTTCCACCACTCTGTCATGAAGTGGAAAGAAGGCTCGTAGTTGACCATAACTTCTGTGGAATAACCGGAACGGAGGAGGCAGTTACGAACTGCAGCATACTGATAGCAGGGATTCTCTGCCAAAGGAAGCTTCTTGTAAGCCTTGGAAGCGTCCTTAGCGCCCTTCATGAGTTCTCTGATGTCGATGCCTGCAACAGCGATAGGAAGAAGTCCTACGGCTGTGAGAACGGAGAATCTACCGCCTACGTCATCAGGTACTACGAAGCTCTCGTAACCTTCTTCATCAGCGAGGCCCTTCAGAGCTCCTCTGGCCTTATCTGTTGTAGCGTAGATTCTTTCCTTAGCGCCTTCCTTGCCGTACTTGTTCTCCATGTAAGCGCGGAGAATACGGAAAGCGATAGCAGGCTCTGTTGTTGTGCCTGACTTGGAGATGATGTTGAGGGAGATGTCCTTGCCTTCGATGATGTCCATCATGTCTGCAAGATATGTAGCGCTGATGGAGTTACCGCAGAAAAGGATGAGGGGGCTCTTTCTAACCTTCTTTGATGCTGCGTTAGCAAAAGAGTGGCCTAAGAGCTCGATAACGGCACGTGCGCCGAGGTATGAACCGCCGATACCGATTACAACGAGGACGTCAGAATCTCTTCTGATCTTCTGAGCTGCCTTGCGGATGCGTGCGAATTCTTCTTTATCATAGTTTGTGGGGAGGTCGAGCCATCCGAGGAAATCATTTCCGGGGCCGTTCTTCTTGTGAAGCATATCAGAAGCGGCTTTAACCTGGGGCTCCATTCTTGCGACTGCCTCTTCGCCGCCGATGAAGTCGAGGGCGTTCTGGTAATCAAATGTAATCATTTTCTTAGTTCTCCTTACAGGTTTAATTCAAAAATCATACAGAGTATACACCCGAAAAAATCGATTTACGAGTATAATTGCATCAGGATTTCATTACATTTGCCAAGGAATAAACATGTCTGATATTTCTATTGCAGAATCGAAAATACAAATTCTTTATCTCGTAGACCGTGCGCCCGGCGTAAGCTACCATCTTCTGATGGAAAAGTGCATGGAGTCGCTCTATACGGACTTCTTCACGTTTTCGAGATCATATGAAGAACTGATATCAGGCAATCTCATGGATAAGAGCAGTTCCGGCGCTTTTACCGGTGATGCCGTAGGTTCAACTGAGAATCTTACTCTCACTGACGGCGGAAAGGCCGTATTAAACGACCTTTTGTCCTCCCTCAACGCTCCCCTGCGCGCACGTCTTGATGAGGCTGCAAATGCGATCATCAGCGAGATGGCTGCAAATTCAGGCATCAATGCCTCCATGGAGATCATCGAGAACGGCAAATTCCGCGTAAACTTAAGCTATACAGGCGGCGAAAAGCCTTTCTCTGCAACGCTTACAGTAGATGACGAAGCTACGGCTACAAAACTCTGCAAACAGTGGAAACACAGCTGTACAAAGGCTTCAGACGAGCTTATCAAGCTCATTCTTTCAGGTCAGAATTCCTGATCTTATCCTTTTGAAACTATCTCGACGATTATGAATTCTCCGGGCTGGAGGATGTGTCTTAAGTGCTCGGTACCCATGGCACGCTCGTTTAAGAGTCTTCCCTTGTCATCGTAACGTCTGATAACGCCGTCTGTGTGACCTAACTTGTTATCGTTGATAAGGAAACTCTGCTGCGTGTTGGAAGCATTCGCGATAACCATGTAGGATTTCGGTCCCTTGTTGAAGCATGCGGCAGTAACATTCGATACGAAGGTATCGACGTTCTGTGTGGAAGACTGGTCGAGAGGCTCCTTGATATCAATATAGAGCTCTTCGTAGCCCGTAAAATCGGTCATGAGGCCGGAGACGGTCATCATGTTGATGAACTCGTTCTTGCCCGTGAACATGTCTTTATCCGTGTATTTCGAAGGAACGAAATTGATCGAACAGTCAAAGAGCATCATCTCCGCGAAATCGGCTTCTCCGGTCAGCACTGCTGATAAGATCTTGCCGCAGTTGCTTCCGCTGGTATAGAGCTTTTTAATGTATTCTCCACCGTTTGTACCTGATACGACGTGAGGTGAATCGTAACGCGCGAGAACGTAGCTTGTCTCAATGTTTTCGATGTAAGTTTCAGTGCTGTCATTGGCAACAAGAGTAGCTTCCATCGTGTGATTGTCAGCATCAGACATCATCGTGCCGCCGTCGTAGTTCATGCCGTCAAGGAATACCGTTTTATCCTTGATGTCGCTGAAATATTCAGACTGTGAAAACATTGACATTACATAGTTTACGTAAGCAGCTTTCTGGACGTCACTCTTGAATACTTTTCCGCTGTCATCGATCTCAATGTAGAATCTCGTGAACTGTCTGCTCCACGGGAGCGCGGTTCCGTTATCGATTCTGCGTCCGCCGTACTCGGAAGTAAGTGAACCGCAGAGGTATTCCAAAAGCTTATCGATATCGCTCTGGTTAACGTAAGGTCCGATAACAAGCCAAGGTGAAGAATTGCACTGCTTTACAAGCTTTAAGCTTTCTTCAAGCGAAGTTGTTACGGACATTCCCGTATAATCCGAAACAGCTGTATAACCTTCGCTGTACTGGGCCGTGCTTACCGTGCCTTCATAGCTGTTTGATACAGAGTCGGAACTCATGAGGTAAAGCGATGTCTCGGCGAAACCGGATTTACCGATGTTAAGATTATTAAGTCTGATCGCGGAAGGTTGTCCTGATGCAAGAGTATCCGCATAGTACTGCGGAATGCCTGCCGTGCTGTAGCTGTCAGGTCCCAAATAGAAGTTGTCGATAAGGATGGATCCGGAACCTTCAAACGCAATGCTGAGCCTTACGGAGCCTGCATAAACGACCTGGTCAGTAACAGCGAAAACATAGCTGTAGTACTTGTAGTTGCCGCCGAGCTGTGTAAGCTCGATTCCGTATCTTCCGAATCCGTCTCCTTCGAGCCAGCAGTATGCTTTCTCGGGAAGATTATCGGACATCGCATAGAAGCTTAATCTGTAGAACGTACCGGGAATGAAGTTATCTTCTGCTAGTCCGGGAAGTTCTTGTGTAAGTGCATGGACGTTGTTGCCGTTTCCGGTAAGTCTTGCACCGTTCTTTCCGCTGTTGGCTCTGTCGGTAACTGCAACTGTCGTTCCTTCACCATATACGTTCCATGCGGATTCATCGGAGATATCCCATTTTTCGTCGCCTGCGGATACAACCATTCCTCCTGCGGCTTTCTGCATATGGCCGGCAATGAGAATGTCGTCGGAAATGATGTCAACGCCTTCAAGATTGCCTTCGAGAGTAAACTCAGAAAGGATCTGTGACTTATAGATCTCTTTTCCTGAATCGTAATAGACCTTATCGCCGTTTACGCCGATGATGTTTTCGATGATGACGTTCTCGGAATTAAGAGCTGCTACCTTGCCTGTAAGAAGGTTGATCGCAAATGCTTTCTTATCCTTCGTACCTGCGATGATGAGTCCTGAATCAGTAAGATAGACCGAATCAAGCTGGGCGCCAGTGGACTTGGAGATATCTGTATCTTCGATCACGCAGCCGTCATCATCTGTTCTTACTATAACTGCCTTGGAATTATTGATGACAAAGCAGAAAATGCCATCGCTTGCACGTGCAATAGGCTTTGTATCGTCTTTCAAAAGATTGGATCTGCCGATAAGCTCGAAAATGATTCCGTTGGAAGATGAATAGATATTTCCCTTGTTATCGCTTGCAACGAACTTCTCACCGTCAGATGTGAAAGAAGTAATGCCTGAATCGGGAAGCTTTGATACAGCTACTTTTCCGTTGTTTACGGTAACTACAGTTCCGTCACTGTAGCAGACCGCGAATGTGGATTCATTGCTTCCGATTCCGCAGAGCGTGCCTCTGTTTTCGTCACCGGGTTCATACATAAGAACAAGGTTCTTACCGTCCTGTGAGAAAAATACTGAACCGGTTAATGAAGCAACAACAATACCCGTGTCATTGGAATCGATCAGCACGAACTTTTCGTCTGTATCTACGATACCTGCAAGCTGGCTGTTCGTGACATCGTAGAGCATTCTTCCGTTTGTGGTAAGAGCAACTGCAGTATTGCCGTAGAATGCCATGTATCTGATATGGTCTTCATTCCAAAGACCCTTGGTATCTTTTATCTCGGTGACTACACCGAGTCTTGCGGGCTTAAATCCCGTGATGGTTCCGGTGAACTTCTCGCTCATTACGCCGTCACTGTCAATGGAGATGATCCTTGCCGTATCGCCTTCACAGTTATTTGTGTCATAACCAGCTGCAGCAACGGCATCAGGAGTTAAGAAAACACTTGAATCCGAAGCGCCTGCAACGAGCATGCTCGAATAATCAGTAGAACTCTCAAAAGAAGCATCCCTGATGAGATTAATGTTCGGAATAAGATCACAGTTGATTCCCGTTCCTCCGAAGGTATCACCTGCCTTATCGTTTGAGACGGCAATCTCACAAAGCTCTGATCTCAATCCGAAAACTCCAACGTAACCCAGAAGCATTGAAGCCATGACAAGAATGGCAGCAACAACAAGAAGCGTTACACCAAAACGCTTTTTCTTCGTTATTCCGAATGTCAGACGTGCATGCTTTTTCATGCGTCAGCCTCACTTCCGTCTTCTTTAACGATATCAGCTGTTTCCACAGCTTCTTCTACAGACTCTTCCTGAGCAGGAACAGTAACTGAAATTATTTCCGACTTAGCCTTAGCCTCTGCTTCCTTCTTGCGCTTTACGCTGACGAGATATGCCATCGCAAGAACTGAGACCGGCATGAACATGATGGATGTCGTGCTGACACCTCTCATGAATGCATTGGTACTCTCCGATGGAAGCTTAAGAAACTCAAAGGACAATGTCGTCGGCAGTCCCGAACCGAAAATGTTAAATACCATGTGAAGTAATATCGGCGCAATAAGACTGTCGGTCAGATAATAGCAAGAAGAAATGATCAGGCCGCAGCCGATCGCATAACCTATATGCACTGTAAGGCCATGCATTAATCCGAAGCCGATGGCACTTAAGATTACTGCAATCCAGGGGTTAAAACCTTTTCGGAGCTGACCGAAGAAAACGCCTCTGAAAGTCATCTCTTCTGTTATGGGTACGATAAAGCTCAACGTAACGACGTAAAGGATCGAATCCCATAAAGGAATGACAACCTGAGGTACCTCGGCAAAGCGGTCGACGCTCTCACGGTAATCCTGGATAGCATCGCTTACGGGCTTCTTATATTCGGCGATCTTCTCGGCAATGGCCAGATAAGTCGTAACAAATCCGAGCATTCCGAGACCGACAACCATCAAAGCAGCAACCTGGTCAGGTCTTAATTTGCTCATCCTGAAGATTGGCTGCTTCCTTTTGGTGCAGATCAGATTATAGACGAACATGGCAATGAAAACCAAAATGCAGGTTGCGAAATTATAAGTTCCCCTGTAGATCTTACGGTCTATGCCAAAATAAGCAAAAACCGAGAAAACAACATATTCAAGGCAGATAAAGACAGCAAGCGCCAACGCCGCTATAAGCAATGTCCGTAACTTGATCCAGGCTTTCTGCCAAAAACTCATATTTACTTCTGATCTCCGGAGGATACTCCGTTCTTAGCTCTTGTCTCAGGTGCCTGCGCTCCGTAGTACCTTCTCATAAAGAACACGAAAGCCTTTTCGAGCTCTTCGCCGTCCTTAATGGAGTAGTAAACCCTGTCGCCGTTCTCACCTATTGCCGTGCGCATGATTACGAGCTCCGGCTTGGAATGGCTACCGTCATCAGGCACGTAGTTATACATGACAACATACTCGGTCTTCATGAGCGTGAACGAATCGATGCGCGACATGTAGTAATCCTTCTTGCTGTAAGGATCCCTTAACACGATCAGTTCGTCGTTCTTGCTGTCTTTGAGATGCTCGCCTGCGAGCTTGGCCTTGCGGTCCTTCTCGATGGCGATCTTCTTCTTAAGACCGGTAGGCTTGTTACTCGTTTTCTGATTCTTCATCGTCGCCGTAAAGCTCATCGCAGAGCTTTTCGTAATAATCGTAGATTACGTCTTCTTCCTTCTCGACAAGGCTCTCGAGAAGAACGTCACCGCCCTTGTCAACAAAGCGCATGATTACATAATCCTGGATGATCTCGCCGTCTTCGTCTGTCTCGTCAGTATCGAGGATGAGAACAACGTAGTTGTTGCCGTTGAAGAGGAATGTGCTCTCAACGATAGCCTTTGTTGTCTCGCCGGTCTCCTCGTCCTTGAGTTCGATCACTCTATCGCCTTCGTCGTCGAGCTCAGCGATAGCATCAATAAGTTCGTCCTTAGGTCCGATCTCAGGCATATTGTTATCTTCTGTCATAGTTTTTCTCCTTTAAGACTTACGCACGCGCGCGTAAACATAATTTTTAATTATAACAAACAATCGGGTAACTTGCTTGATTACAAAGTATTAAGGTAATCCTGCAGAATAATCTCCGCAGCGACCTGGTCAATGACCTTCTTCTGCTTCTTGGCCTTGATATTGCTCTCGTGCAGATATCTTGAAGCAAGGACCGTCGTATAACGTTCATCCTTGAAAACAGGCTCAATGCCGCATCTTTCTGCAAGGCTCTTGCCGAAAGCTTCTGCCTTGTCCTGCGTCTCAGACCTGGTGCCGTCAGTTCTTGCCGGACGGCCCAGAACAATGGCTTTTACGTCCATTTCCTTGATGATCTCGCATATGCGGTTTAACGCCCACTCGGGATCTTCGCCGTTCCAGTTGACCGTCTCAATGCCCCTGGCAATTACTCTCAACTCGTCTGATACCGCGACACCTATGTGTCTGGTTCCGAAATCTATTCCCATTACTCTGCCGGGTGCACTGCCCATAATCCTATATCCTTTCGAAAACAAAAAATAAGGCGGCATAAGCCGCCGGTACCGCTTATCATCGGTATCTTAAACCCTTTTACAGTCTGGAGCAATAATCGTTGATGATTACCTCAAGAAGCTCGTCTCTGTCGATTCTCTTGATGAGACCTCTTGCTCCCTTGTAGTTGGTGATATACGTAGGGTCGCCGGAAATAAAATATCCGACCAGCTGATTGATAGGGTTGTAGCCCTTTTCCTTCAACGCGCTCAATACATAAGACATCAGAGCGTGTACATCAGCGGTTCTATCACCGGATAAATCAAATTTTGCTGTGTTACTGTCCACAGACAACCCCCAAATGAAGTTTTCTTAATGGTTTCATTCTAACACAGTAAATATTAAATGTTATAAAGATTTGATTAATTTTTTACGCTAAAAGTCTAAAAAGTTACGCATGCAGTGGCTCCGAGATACGGTAACCCCTCAGGCTATAGCCGTACTTTTAGCCGGATTTTTAGCAGTATTGTTTTCGAAAATACGGCATCCGATACGGCTGCCACCGTACTTTTGCCGTATTTTTACTTACCAAGCTTCATAAGGCATGTCTCTTTGTCAGAAGCGGTAATCACGCCTTTTGCGATATCGCCTCTCGAAAACTCCCTGCCTTCACAGTCTGCAAAAGTCCTTATGTAATTGGCCGTATAACCCTCTGCGACCATCTTTCCGTCTTTTTCTTCGATCTTCTCGATTAGGATGTCTGCTTCTTTTCCGTTCATCGCAGCAGCAAATTCGGCTGAAAGCCTGTCAGACACTTCGATCAGGCGCTTTGCCCTTGCTTTTCTTACAGACATGTCGATCTGCGGCATATCTGCAGCCTTAGTGCCTTCCCTTACCGAATACGGGAAAACATGGATCTTCGCAAACTTAAGCTTCTCTGCATATGCAATTGTCTCTTCAAATTCTTCCTCAGTCTCTCCCGGGAAACCGGTGATGATGTCCGTAGTCAGGGACATGTCAGGAAATTCGGCTCTTAACGCGTTTACGCGGTCTTCGTATTCAGCTGTATCGTATTTCCTGTTCATGCGCTTGAGGACCGTGTCAGAGCCGCTCTGGAGCGACAGATGGAAGTGCGGACAAAGGTGCTTTAATTCCTTAAGTCCTAAGATGAATTCAGGTGTCATGGACTTAGGTTCGAGAGAGCCGAGTCTCAGTCTTTCGATTCCCGGTACTGCATCGATCTTCTTGAGAAGGTCTAAAAGCGCAGTTATATCTTTGCCCTGATCTTTGCCGTAAGAACAAAGATGTATGCCGGATACGATGATCTCCTTATATCCGTTCTGAGCTAAGAATTCAGCCTCTTTGACACATGCCTCTTCACTTCTGCTTACTACTCTTCCTCTTGCATAAGGAATGATGCAGTAAGTACAGAAATTGTTGCAGCCGTCTTCTACTTTGATGAACGCTCTCGTTCCTTCAGGTGATAAGACGGTTCCGAAATCGTGATATTCATCGGTCTTGCTGACTTCAGGTCTTACGTGGCTTGTCTTGTGGTCAAGCGCATTGTTTTCGCGTGCTTTAAGGAACTCTTCGACTCGTGTGACGACCGTGTTCTTTTCGCGAGTTCCGATAACGATATCCGCAGGCACTTCGCCGTTGGAGATCTCGGATGAACAGCCCATCGCGACGATGACTGCGGAAGGGTTGTTCTTGGCCATTCTTCTTAACATCTGGTTGGACTTACGGTCGGCCTCACCCGTTACGGAACAGGTGTTTACGATGCATACGTCAGCCTCTTCGGGAGAATCGACATTAATATGCCCATTATCAAGAAACAGGCGCCTTGCGGCGTCTGTCTCATATTGATTAACTCTGCATCCTAATGTTAAGAAATAGACTTTCATTACTGTCTGATCTTGATGTGTGTCTCTCTGAGCTGCTGCTCTGTAACTTCGCCCGGAGCGCCGCAGAGGAGATCCTGTGCATTACCGTTCATAGGGAATGCGATAACTTCTCTGATGTTCTCCTCACCGCGAAGGATCATGATCATACGGTCAACGCCCGGAGCCATACCAGCGTGCGGCGGAGCGCCGAACTGGAATGCACTGTAGAGAGCGCCGAACTTTGTCTTGAGCTCTTCTTCAGAATATCCTGCGATCTCGAATGCCTTCTTCATGATGTCGAGGTCATGGTTTCTTACAGCACCGGATGAGAGCTCGATACCGTTGCAGACGATGTCGTACTGGTAAGCGAGGATCTCTTCAGGCTTCTTTGTATTGAGTGCTTCAAGGCCGCCCTGAGGCATGGAGAAAGGATTGTGAGTGAAGATGTACTTCTTTGTCTCAGCATCCCATTCATACATCGGGAAGTCGTTAACGAAGCAGAATCTGAATGCGTTCTTTTCGATGAGGTCGAGTCTTGCGCCAAGCTCGTTTCTGATCTTGCCTGCGCACTCGTTTGCGCGCGCCTCGTTGTCAGCGATGAAGAAGATCGTATCGCCTGCCTGGAGGCCTGCCATATCCTTGAGTTCAGTCTTCATGTCATCAGGAATGAACTTGTCGATAGGTCCCTTGTAGCTCATGTCTTCGAGAACTTCGAGGTAGCCAAGGCCGCCCATTCCGAGCTCGTCCTGAGCGAACTTGAGCATCTTCTCGTGCTGGCCCTTTGAAAGCTTAGCGTGAACGTTGATGGCACGAACTGTCTTTCCGTGGAAAGCCTTGAATGTGCATCTTTCGAAGAACTCGGAAACGTCAATGATTCTAAGAGGGTTTCTGAGGTCGGGCTTATCTGAACCGAACTCGAGCATTGCCTGCTTGTAGGAGATTACCGGATAAGGTGCAGCAGTAACCTGTGCGCCTTCGGGTGCGAACTTCTCGAATGCAGCTGTGAGAACTTCCTCACCTGCTCTGAATACGTCTTCCTGTGTGGCAAAGCTCATCTCGAAGTCGAGCTGGTAGAACTCTCCCGGTGATCTGTCTGCTCTTGCATCCTCGTCTCTGAAGCAGGGAGCGATCTGGAAGTACTTATCGAATCCTGAAACCATCAGGAGCTGCTTGAACTGCTGGGGTGCCTGCGGAAGCGCATAGAACTTACCCTTCCACTTTCTGGAAGGAACGATGTAGTCTCTTGCGCCCTCAGGTGAAGATGAAGTAAGGATAGGAGTCTGGATCTCAAGGAAGCCCATCTCTGTCATCTTCTGTCTAAGGAATGCGATTACGTTAGATCTGAAGATGATGTTGTCCTTAACCTTCTGGTTTCTGAGGTCGAGATAACGGTACTTAAGTCTTACGTCCTCTCTGATCTCCTTGGATGTCATGATCTCGAAAGGAAGCTGGCTGTATACCTTACCAAGAACGTCAACGGAATGAGCCTCAAGCTCGATAGTACCTGTTGCGATCTTGGGGTTATATGTCTCCTCGTCTCTGTGCTCGATCTTACCTGCGATTGAGATGCACTCTTCCTTAACGAGTCCGTCAAGAAGACTTGTGTCACGCATAACGACCTGAAGTGTGCCGTACATGTCTCTCAAATCGATGAAAGAAACGCCGCCGTGGTCTCTGATGTTTTCGATCCATCCGCATACACGGAGTTCAGTTCCTACGTCCTTCTCTGACAGGGAGCTGATGATCCTGTCTCTGTACTGGTTTGCCATATTCCAATCCTTTCTTCGGGGAAACAAAAAACGCCCCGAACTTAAATCTCCTTTAAGTTCAGGACGAACAAAACATGTCCGCGGTGCCACCTGATTTACTTCGCGAAAAGCGAAATCTCTTTAAACCGGAATGCTGCTAGAGTTGTTATTCGTCAGTGGCCTCTTTCCGCTCTGCCTTTCAGCCCGGGGGCAAAGCTCTCTGAAGGCGACATACCACGACTACTGGGGTCTCCGTCATCGCATAATGCGTAATACTACATCATTTAAAAGCCCGTTGTCAATATAATAAACTTGACAAAAAAAACCGGGATTGCTCCCGGTTTGAAAGGTTTATGTTTATTCCACCCACCTGTATATCCAGACGGTACTTGATTCACAACCGTAGAACGAATAACACATCAGATCGCCCTTTTCGTCGCCGGGATCAAATATCCTGTATACTTCAATGGATTCAACGTATTCATTGCCGCATGTATCCATGGCACAATAATTCGGAGCATTGTCATCAGTGGGCAAAAACTTAATTCCCGATGTGCCGAAAACAGACTTCGTGGGATCGTACGGACCGTCGAAATACATGGCCGCCATGGCTTCGAACAGATAATCCGCACCATCGGACATCGACAGTGAAACATGGTAAACATAAGTCACGCCCGGATCTATCCTTCCCGGCACTTCTGAACAGGTTGCTGTAAACTCGCAGCTCTGGGCATCGTGATAACCGTTATCCGGAAGATAATCCGAGTATGAGTGGATATATTCGTCTGCACCGTATGTCGTCTGATAGTCAGGAACATCATGATGAGGTTCAGCCCTGATTATCTTCGTATCGACAAGTTCCCAGTAACCGGCAGATGCTTCGGTTTCAGTGACCATTACGATCTCAGTTTCCAATTCGGTTTCGGTCTCAGTTTCTGTTTCTCTTCCTTTCTGGCTTGCATCTGAATCACCCCAGCCGCCGGAATTTCTGTCGTCCTTATCCTTGCCCTTATCTTCATCTTCGTCATCGTCATATTCATAACGGTCATCGTCATCATCATCGCGGTGACGTTTGCTGGTTCCGTTTGTGGTAAAGCCGCAGGAAGAAAGCACGCCTAATACCATTACCAGAGAAGTAAGCAAAGCTAAGATCCTTATTCGTTTACTTATCACTTTCAACACCTCCTTATACTGTTATGAAAAACCAATAATGGACTATAAGATTAGTATAGTTTGAACTTAAGCCCTAAACCAATAATCAAAAGGTGAATTTGCTGTAAGTATTCTATTAACGGATACAGAATAGGATTTCTAAACCAAAGTTTCAGTAGACTCCACGATCCAGCGCACGTTCAATGGCCTGTCTGGCTTCAGAGTATCTCCTGCTTTCAGGATCCTTGCTGCCGCCTGCATTATATCCGCCTGACTGATGAACGCCGTCCGAAGTCTCAACGCGGATATAGTAAGTCGAGGCATCCATAGTACCGTTATTCGTAAATTCTTCCAGAAGAGTCATGAAGTCTGCCTCAGTCAGACCATCTACCATACTCTTCCAGTTCTCTTCCGTCATCTCAGATTCGGTTACTTCATAGTTGTCTTCAGAAGGCAGTTCGCCTGCAAAGTAATCATAGTCCTTGCCGTCTTCCGGCCAGATAGTATAATGCGTGACTTTAAGATCGTCGGTGATGACATACATTTCCACTTCCTGAATGTCTCCGCAATAGATCAGATATGTGACCTTCTTCACATCCAAAGGTTCCTTTTTGGACTGACCGAAGCAGCCGGCAAATGCGAGTACACAAAGCACTGCAGCAAGAATTGATACAAATATCTTCTTAAGCTTTTCCATTACCGTTATTTCCTTCAACGCTGGTAATCGCATGAACTTCTTGTCGGACCGTCATCGCCTGACTCGTAATGTGCACGGAATTCCATATTGATATCCTTTATCTCACGCTTGCCTTCAATGTAGTCCTGATACATATCAGCCAGACCTGCCATGCAGCCGTCACAGCTGCCTTCGATATATCCGATGGACTCCGCAACGATCTGCTCGCGCTCTTCTCTGGTTGTATCTTTAATCAATAAGCTTTTCATCTTCTGCCTCTTCCTCCGCTTCTGCCGGATCTTCCTCCTGATGACCTGGGCTTGCCTGCAAATCCGCCTGCGCCTGATCTGCCTGAACCACCCCTGGAGCCGCCTCTGGGGAGGTCTCTGGAAGAGCTAACTCTGGGTGAGCTGCCTCTGGATGCGCCTCTTCCGGATCTGCCAGATGCTGCGCCGCCTCTGCCGCTTCTTCCGCCCTTCTTAACCTTATGGGGCTCTTTCCTGCCTTTTGAGAAGCGGCTTTCCATAGGATCGCGCTCTTCTTCGAAGCCGTATTCAAATGAGAAATCAATCTTGTTTTCTTCAGTATCGACCTTCTCGACCACGATGGTAACGGGCATGCCGATCGAAAGTATCTTACCGCCGTGCGCGCCGATCGCCCTGTATGTCCTCTCATCGAAGAAATAGTGATCTCTCAAAGATCTGAAAGGAACGAATCCTTCGACAGTGTTTTCGAGCCTTACGAAGCATCCGGCGTCGATGATGGATGAGATGACGCCGTCGTAGTGCTCGCCGATCTTGTCAGCCATGTATTCGCAGATCTTGATATCGTCAGATGCGCGCTCTGCGTCGACCGCATTACGCTCCATGTCGGACGAATGCTCGGCTGCGTTGTCAACGAGTCCCGCGAAGTGGCTTCTGGAATTCTCGCCATGCAGATAGCTCTTGATTATGCGGTGAATGTAAAGGTCCGGATAACGTCTGATAGGCGACGTGAAGTGGCAGTAGAACTTCGATGCCAGACCAAAGTGGCCCAAACAGTCGGAGCAGTATCTTGCCTTCGCCATCGACCTTAAGAGGATCTCATCCAACGCCGGAAGAGCCGTCTTGTCGCCGATGGTCCCCATGAAACGCTGGACATCCAAAGGCGATATTCTTCCGAAAAGCCTTCCCGATGCGCCGAAATATCTCGCAATATTAGAGAATCTCGCGATCTTGATCGGATCCGGATCCTCATGTACACGGTATACGAAAGGATACTTAAGGTCGAAGAACTTCTTTGCGACAAACTCGTTTGCGCAGATCATGAACGACTCGATAATACCGTTCGTAAAGTTGATCGGGTAAGCCATGATGTCATTAACAGTACCGTCGTCATTCAGGATAACCTTTGTCTCAGGCATCTCGAAATTGATCGCGCCACGCCTGTCTCTCATCGACTTCAAAATCTCAGCGAGCTCCTTCATCTGAATGAGCATCGGGATGATATCGCCGTATTCTTCATCGTCTTCCGGCTGCGGATCAGTAAGGATCCTGAAGCACTCCTTGTAGCTCATTCTCCTGTCAGATCTGATAACGCTCTCATAGAGGTCGCCGCCATAAATGCTGCCCTCGCGGTCAACCAGCATCTCAGCCGTCATTGCAAGTCTGTCGACATTGGGATTAAGGCTGCAAAGACCGTTTGAGAGCTTCGGCGGAAGCATCGGAATAACGCGGTCAACGAGATAAACCGAAGTAGCTCTAGAGAACGCTTCTGCATCAAGCGCCGTTCCTTCCCTGACGTAATTTGAGACGTCAGCAATGTGGACATAAAGTTTGAAGTTGCCGTTCCTGAGTTTCTCAATGGAAATGGCGTCGTCCAAATCCTTTGCGTCCTCACCGTCTATCGTGATCGTCAGAAGGTCACGCTTATCACGTCTGCCCTTCGCGATCTCATTAACTATAAGTTCCGGATCAGGGTTTACCGGCAGCGGCTCAACTTCTTCAAGCACCTTCTCAGGGAATGTCTGCGACAGACCGAACTGCCTTAAAACAGTCAGCATCCTGACATCGTTATTGCCGTAGTCACCCAATACTTCGGTGATCGTTCCCCTGCAGTCGCCCTTGTCACAGTTGGGGTTAAGCACCTCGCAAACGACTACCATGTTGAAAGGAGCGCCGTTTAAGTGATTCTTATCGATCTCGATAGCGCCGTAATCTGTACTTCTGAATGACGGGTCAGGAATTACAACGCCGCCCGTGGGAGTCTGTCTCAGGATACCGATTACCTGGTTCTTAACCTGCAGCGGTCCTCTCGGCGCCTGGTCAGCCAACGTCTGAGGAAGCGATGACTGCTCTTCCTTCGCCTTAATTACTCTGTTTCTTCTTTTCTGGGCTGCGCTCATGTTCTCGGCAAACCCTGCTCTTCTTTTTCTTTCTTCCATAATCTTCCCTCTATTCATTTTTCTATATCTTACTACAAGAGATTTGTAAGAGTAGGTTTTCTTCTCTTGTCTTTCCACCGCTATCGAAAAGGGTTCACGCTGAGTAGTTTTCGATAGATAATCGACAAAACCCTATCGAAAATGTGCTTTGGCAGGTGCTTTTCGATAGCAAATCAGTGTTTTCTTATCTAAAAACTGCCAAAAACATGGGCTTTTAGAGAAAAAGTAGCAAATTCTTCTCCAAACCAAGCCAAGATCGTAGCGTTTAGAGAACAAACACCAAATTCTTCTCTAAAACGCAGCGAAAAACCCCACTTTTAGAGAACAAACACCATATTCTTCTCTAAAACGCAGCGAAAAACCCCACTTTTAGAGAACAAACACCATATTCTTCTCTAAAACGCAGCGAAAAACCCCACTTTTAGAGAACGCCCCGCCAAACCGCTGCCTCCGCCTCAAAACAGACACCACAAAACAAAACGGGGTGCCTCGATTGAGACACCCCGTTGAAGACTAAATTTAAGCTCTTATTACCAAGCCTTGGCGATTGAGAGGTAAAGGACTACTGAAACGATAGCGAAGAGTACGCAGCAGATTACTGTCCAAGTCTTGAGCTGCTCTTCCAATGTTCTTCCCTTTGCCTTGTTGTAGTATGAGTCGGAAGAACCGCCTGCAACTACACCGATACCTCTGTCATTACCTTCCTGAACGAGGAAGAGAATGATGATGGCAATTGCCAAAATTATATCAACAACACTAAGAACGATATTCAATACTGTCATCTGTTCTGTGCCTCCCTTTACTGATTAGCCTATGAATAATACCACATGGCTATTACTTATTGCAACCGCCTTTTATAAGCTTGCTGATCTCACTGACTGCGAACGGCAGGATAGCCAGAGGCAGGATAACGACCCATGCAAGAGGATTGATCGCAACGTTGTTGAAGATGCCGTTGATGCCCGGGATGTAGATAACAGCTACGAGCATTACGAGTGAGAGCGCTACGGCGATGTTCATCATCTTGTTGGAGAAGATGCCGAGCTTGAATACTGAGATTCTCTCTGATCTTGCAGCGAATGCTCTGAAGAGCTCAGCGCAGATCAATGTTGCGAATGCTACCGTACGTGCGATGTCGATGGGGTGAACGCCCTTTGCTGCAGCGTCAGCAAGTACACCTGAGTAGAAGAATGTGCTGCCGTTGTTCATGCTCATGAGAGCGATGATGAAAGCTGCTGCAACGGATACGAAAAGTCCGATTGACTGCATTGCGATGTGGCCGAGCATGCTCTTGTTGATGATTGGCTCCTTCTTGGATCTCGGGGGCATCTTCATGATGCCGGGCTCAGCCTTTTCGCGGCCAAGTGCGAGAGCCGGGAATGAGTCTGTGATGAGGTTGAGCCAGAGGAGCTGGATTGCCGTCAAAGGAGCAGCAATGCCGGGAACCAGTGACTTAGGTACGAGTGAGAGCAGGAAGATTACGAGGATCTCACCTACGTTACAGGAGAGAAGGAATCCTACGAACTTTCTGATGTTCGAATAGATCGTTCTTCCCTGCTCTACTGCCTTAACGATAGTTGCGAAGTTATCGTCCATGAGGATCATGTCGGCAGAGTTCTTGGAAACGTCTGTACCTGTGATACCCATTGCGACACCGATATCAGCAGACTTCAAAGCCATGGCGTCGTTAACGCCGTCACCTGTCATTGAAGCGATGTGGTCATTCTTCTTGAGAGCTGTAACGATACGGACTTTGTGCTCAGGAGATACACGCGCATATACGCTTGTTCTCTCAACGACTTCGAGGAGCTCTTCGTCGGACATCTTATCAAGCTCTTCGCCTGAGTATGCATCCATGTGCTTCTCGTCACGCATCTCGAGGTTGTCTGAGATTGCAACTGCGGAATCCTTGAAGTCACCTGTGATCATTACGGCGCGGATGCCTGCTTCCTTACATACTGCGATAGCATCCTTTGCTTCCTTACGGGCAGGGTCGATCATACCGATGAGACCAAGGAATGTCATGTTCTCTTCGTCAGCAAATGTTGCCTTGGAACCGTCGCCATGCTCCTTTGTAGCAAATGCAAGGACACGGATTGCCTGGATTGCGTAGTTGTGGTTGATCTCACGGATCTCTGCGCGCTTCTCGTCTGACATCTTCTCAACACCATTGGGTGTAAGGATGGATGTGCAGCGTGAGATTACGATATCGGGAGCACCCTTTGTGAAGCTGATCCACTTGCCGTCTTCGATTCCGGAGTGGAATGTTGTCATCATCTTACGGTCAGAGTCGAAAGGAAGCTCTGTCTCTCTGGGGTAAGCAACCATTGTCTCACGGCGGAGCATCTTGGCCTTCATACCGAGAGTTGTGAGTGAACCTTCTGTAGGGTCGCCGATGCAGGAATAATCATTGTCACCCTGCTTTACGATCTCAGCGTCGTTACAAAGAACGGATGAGAGGATGAGTCTCTTGAGGACGCCTTCGATCTTGACGGGCTTGTTGCCTTCGTCAACGATATTGCCCTCGGGAGCATATCCGCCGCCCTCTACGTTATATTTCTTCTGGCCGTCATAGAGTACCTTAACGGTCATCTGGTTCTGTGTGAGTGTACCTGTCTTATCAGAGCAGATAACGTCTACGCATCCGAGTGTTTCTACTGCGAGAAGTCTCTTTACGATAGCGTTGCTCTCTGCCATCTTTGTCATACCGATCGAAAGGACGATCGTTACAACTGCTGCAAGACCTTCAGGGATAGCTGCAACAGCGAGTGAAACTGCTGTCATGAGAGCGTCTTCCCAAGGCTGCTTCTGTACGAAGATATCTACGAGCAAGACGATGAGGCATACGATGATGCATACAACTGCAAGGATCTTGCCGAGCTTGTTGAGGCTTGCCTGGAGAGGTGTTTCCTCATCTTCGATGTTTGTGAGCTTTGTAGCGATCTTACCAAGCTCAGTATCTCTTGCGGTAGCTACTACGACACCCTTTGCACGGCCGTATGTAACTGCAGTACCCATGTAGAGCATGTTCTTGCGGTCACCAAGTGCACAATCTTCGGGAAGAACTGCCGTAGCGTCCTTTTCGACTGCGACGGACTCACCTGTGAGTGATGCTTCCTCAGCCTTGAGTGAGCTGGACTCGATGAGTCTTAAGTCAGCTGAGATGCTGTCGCCTGCATCGATGGAGATGACGTCGCCTACGACTACGTTCTCTGAATCTACCATGACGAGCTTACCGTCACGGATGACCTTTGTCTGGGGTGAGCTCATCTTCTTGAGAGCTGCCAGAGCCTGGTCTGCCTTACCTTCCTGATATACGCCGAGTACGGCATTGAGGATTACGATCGCAAGGATGACGAATACGTCGATCCATTCTTCGATTCCGCCGCCGCTCTTAAATGCCATGTAGCCGGAAAGTGCAGCTGCAGCGATGAGGATGATTACCATCGCGTCCGCAAACTGCTGAAGGAATCTCTTCCAGAGAGGTACCTTCTTCTCTTCACCTAAAGAGTTCGGACCGTTCTTGGCATATCTTAAAGATGCCTCGTTTGTAGTCAGACCCTTGACCAGGTCTGTGTCGATTTCTTGTGCTATCTGTTCAGCCGTAACTGAAAATGGTTTTGTCATTTAATCTATCCTCCTGGATTAACCAAGAAGTAATTATACTATATCTTTGACATTTTATAGGGAGATGCTCCCATTGGCGAATGTACGAATTGGAAGGCCTTAGGGCCAACCCATTAGTATATTTTCAATGATTTAGGCCTCATCCGCCGGCTCGTCGGCCGGCTGGGCGCCCCAGATGTACTGCTCGAGTTCGGACACTCCGTCCTCTTCGACGAGGGCCTTCGAAAACTGTGTCTCATAGAGTTCCCTGTATACGCCTTCCTTACCCAGGAGTTCCTTATGCGTGCCGCGCTCGGCGATCATGCCGTCCTTAACGACAAGGATCTCATCAGCTGCAAGAATGGTCGACAGGCGGTGAGCGATGAGAATACTCGTCTTGCTCTTGATGATCGGATCGATCGCATCCTGGATCTTCTTCTCGGAGATAGAATCGAGTGCTGATGTCGCCTCATCGAAAATGAATATCGTCGGATCCTTGAGGATTATTCTCGCGATCGAGATACGCTGCTTCTCTCCTCCTGAGAGCTTCAGACCTCGGTTTCCGACTTCGGTATCGATGCCCTTCTCCTGCTTCTCGATGAAGTCCCAGATATTGGCTTTCTTGAGCGCCTCCACCATTGCTTCCTCCGTCGCGTCAGGCTTGGCATAGAGCAAGTTGTCCCTGATGGTTCCGTTGAAAAGATACGTCTCCTGTGAGACAACGCCGACCTGGTCCCTTAAGAACTTGAGGTCGAGTTTTCTGACATCGATTCCGTCAAAAGTTACGGTTCCCGAATCGACGTCGTAAAGTCTCGGGATGAGATTTACGATCGTACTCTTGCCCGAACCGGAAGGTCCTACGATAGCGATGCTCTTGCCCGCATTAAGCGTGAAGCTGATGTCCTTAAGGATCTTCTTGGACTTCTCGTAAGAGAATTCGACATGCTCGAAAACAACGTCTCCGGTGACCTTATCAGGCGTAACAGCGTCCTTCGCATTTTCGATCTCGACAGGGATATCGAAGTAGTCAAAGATACGCTTGAAAAGAGCCATGGATCTGATCCATTCGACCTGGATGTTGAGCAGGCTGTTAACCGGCATGTACATCCTTCCGAGGAGTGAGACGAGCACCGTGATGTCACCGATCGTGAGGTCGGAATTATACTTCATCATGAGTATGCCGCCTGCAAGATAAAGCAGCATCGGACCTACGCTAGTGAATGTCGTAAGGACCACTCTGAACCAGCGTCCTGCCATGCTCTCTTTGATGTTAAGACCGATCATTTTGCGGTTGGCATTCTCGTATCTTTCGTACTCATATTTCTCTTTTCCGAAGAGCTTTACGAGGAGCTGTCCGCTGACGGAAAGTGTCTCATTTAAGATGCCGTTTACTTCGTCATTTACCTGCTGTGATTCGTTGGTAAGAGTCCATCTTTTCTTGCCTGCTTTTCTGGTCGGCAAAGTAAAAAGCGGAACGATTATTATACCCACGAGAGCCATGATCCAGTTCTTCTGGAACATCGCGATCATCGCGATAATGAGTGTAATCGAATTCGACAGAATGCTGCTGAAAGTGTTGGTGACAACGGTCTTAACTCCGTCGATGTCACTGGTCATTCTGGTGATGATGTCACCCTGGTTATTCGTAGTGAAAAATCTCTGTGACATCTTCTGCAGATGCCTGTACATCTGGTTGCGCATATCAAATGTTATGTGCTGCGCGATCCATGTATTTATGTATGTCTCGGCAACGCCGATAAGGCTTGCCGCAAGAGTTACCACAAGGGATAAAACGATGTAATAGATGAGTGCTTTGAAGTCCTGTTTTAAGAGACCGTCATCAAGGATCTTACCCGTGATTATCGAAGGCAAAAGTGAGAAAAAAGACGATACGATTATGCAAAGCAGAACGAGGATCAGCTGCTTCGTGTAAGGCTTCAGATATGAGAATACACGCTTCAAAAGTTCAGGCGTAACTTTAGGCTGGTTTTTCTTCTCTTCTTCCGTCAGAAACTGCCCGCCCATCGGGCCGCCCATACCTCTTCCTCCGGGTGGCATAAAACACTTCTCCTTTAGATAAACCTATTCAGTCAGTAGTTGTTCTATGCTACTTTTACCACAGAAATAAATAATTACAAAATCCCTGAAATGCAAACGCGGCTCCCTGGTGGAAGCCGCGTCTATGAGAAACAAAAAACATTTAAATCACTAATTAAATGCTCAGGGTTCCTATTGAAGTTCCCTTATCTGCATTATAGTAGTTTTTTGTAAATTGCAAGGATGTCAAATTGCCCTTATCTTTATGGCAAACTTTGGGCGAAAATATGCAAAAACAACAATTCGATTTACAAAGCATTTCACCCTGAAAACCGCGCAAAATCGCTAATTTATTGCATTAGAGATTTGTACGGCGCCCTGACTGCCGGATCAGCCCTGGAGCTTCATGTAGCCTGGCTTGATCCAACCGATTTTTCTCATGATCTCGCTGAAAATGAGTGAGAGAACTGCAGGTGTGAAGAAGCAGATGCAGAACATTCCGAGCCATGCATACCAGTTAAGATTGCCGGACTCAGTCATTGCTGAGAAGCATCCGATAGGACCTACGAGACCGCATGTGCCCATACCAGCTGCAACGCCGTTGCACTCGAGCTTGAAGATCATTGTAGCCATAGGGCCTGTGATAGCAGATGCGAGTGTGGCAGGAATCCAGATCTGGGGATGTGTCATGATGTTAGGCATCTGGAGCATTGATGTTCCGAGACCCTGTGAGACAACTCCGCCCCACTTATTCTCTCTGTAAGAAGCAACTGCAAAACCTACCATCTGAGCGCAGCATCCTGCAAGAGCAGCGCCGCCTGCGATACCTGCGATACCGATTGATGCGCAGATAGCTGCAGAAGAGATAGGAAGCGTAAGTATGATTCCTACTACTACAGAGATGATGATACCCATGAGGAACGGGTGAAGTGTTGTAGCTGTGTTGATGAATTCACCAAGCCAGTTCATAGCGATGGCGATCGGCGGGCATGTTACGTAAGCGACGCCAAGACCTACACCGAGAGTAACAATAGGTGTTACGAGGATATCTACCTTTGTCTGCTTTGAAACCATCTTACCGAATTCAACAGCGAAGATAACTGCGATGAATACTCCCAAAGGACCTGCTGTATAAGGCTTGTCGAGATAGAAGATTCCGCACGGTCCGACTGAACCCGGATAAGCGTTAGCGAAGTAACCTACTGCAGCAGCGCATGCCATAACGAGCATGGGTGCCTTAAGTGCAAATGCGATGCCGACACCGATAGCAGCACCTGTAACAGCTGAAGCAAGAGAACCTGCCTGGCCGATAAAATGAGCGACAGTTACAAAGAACGGATTGTCGATCATTCCAAGATATTTTGCGATTGTTGAAAGAATTGTTCCGATCAGAAGAGAAGCGAAAAGACCCTGTGCCATACCACCCATAGCGTCAACAAAATAGGTCTTTGCGGATACGTTGATATCCTTGCTCTTCAAAAACTCTTTGAAAGTTTTCTTTTCCTTAGCCTTCGTTTTACCCATATTCAACCCCTCCGGGAAAAATTATTGACAAAATAATATCATTGCCCGTATTTATTGAGAAATAATACATTCGACATTTTAATCTCCCCTTCTACCTTCGAAAGGGTGTAAGTTGCACAAAGCAGGCGGGTTAACGCATGTAAGAGGCTACGTCAAAATCATAAATTTTCTGGAGCATTTCGGGTGTCATTCCTTCATTTATGTCACCGTCGAAAACAATATGCCCGTCTTTGAGCATTACGGCCCTCGTGCAGCACCTTCTCGCCTGCTCAAGATCATGGAAAATCGCTACAAGCGTATTGGGTATTCCAGCGGTCTCTCCTGCTGCCCAGACATTTAATTTATCGCAGAGTTCAGCCCTGTATTTGATGTCGAGATTATTGCCCGGTTCGTCGAGGAAAAGGAACGGTGATCTCTGTGCAAAAGTGCGTGCAAGTAATACTCTCTGAAGCTGTCCGCCGGAAAGCTCATCAAGGTGCCTGTCCTGAAGATCAGCTACGCCACAGTCTTCCATGCACTTAACTGCATATTCCACTGCAGAAGCAGGCGCTCCTCCGAGCATGCTTCCTGATGAAGCATAGGTACCCAAAAGCACCGTCTCACGTACCGTATAAGGGAAATAAACTTCACTCGTCTGCGGCATGAGAGATATGAGTTTTGCAGCTTCTTTCCTCTTCATTTTGGAGATCTCTTTACCATCTACAGTTACCTCACCTTTATGCGGAATAAGACCCGACATGACCTTAAGCAAAGTCGTCTTACCCGAACCGTTTGAACCTCCGACAAAGACTTTTTCACCTGAACCGATCTCAAGATTAATGTCTTTTAAGATCTCGGAAGAACCGTATCCTGCACTCATTCCTTTTACTACGATCTTCATTTGCGTTTCCTCCTTGAAGCGAAGAAAACATATGCGAAGAACGGCGCGCCGATAAGAGCGGTTACTGCACCTACGGGTATCTCCTGTGGAGATAAAAGCGTTCTTGATATGAAATCGCAGAGTGCCATGAAAGCACCGCCGTAAATGAACGACATGGGTATAACGAGTTTATGTGAAGGTCCGAAGATCTTTCTTACGACATGAGGTGCAGCAAGGTCGATAAATCCAATTACGCCGGTGAATGCGACGGATACACCTGTCAGCAATGAGCATACGAGGATCGCAACGATCTTGGTCTTTTTCGCATCGACGCCCATGGCCTGTGCCTGAAGGTCACCGAAGCTCATGATGTCCATTTTTCGAGACATAAGCATAAGGCAGACAAACCCGATAATGCACACCGGGAAAAGGATCGCGCAGTGCTTCCATCCCCTTGCCGAGAACGAGCCCATCATCCAGAGGATAAGCTGCTTGGAGTGATCGGCGTTGAGCGTTGATAAGAGATTCATCATGCCGTTTACAAAAAGCGACAAGACCATACCTATCAGCACTACTGTGGTGTTAGATACGCTCTTGTCGATTGCAGACGTAAGCATTAATGCGATAACTACTGTTGCAAGGCCGAAAACGAAGCCTGCAAAAGGAAGCATGAATCCGGATAAAACGGGAATTGATATCTCAAGGATAAGTACCAGCGCGGCACCCAGAGAAGCGCCGGAAGATACACCAAGAGTATAGGAAGAAGCGAGCGGATTCTGGAGCAAAGCCTGCATGCACGCACCGCTCATAGAGAGCGCCCCGCCTACAAGAAATGCCATGATCGCTCTCGGCATTCTGATGGTCCAGAAGATCGAATCCATCATGGGTTCAACTCCTTCGGGAGTACCCTTGCCCGTAATGTGGCCTCCGATTATACCGAAGAGGTCTTTAAGCGAGATGTAAACGCTTCCCTGCCTGATCGCGAGAACGAGTATAAAAAGGCACAGGACGGCCGATATCGCTATCTTTAGTCCTGTGCCCTTTTTAGTCATAGTATTACCCGTTTGGAATTATCCGAGAACCTGCTCGAGAACATCATCCTTGATGTCGTTAAAAGACTTGGAGAAATCTCCGTATGTATCAGGATAGATGCACTTTGCCCACTCGATTGTAGCATCAGAGATGTGGTGGTTCGGACGTGAGCATGTGTCCTCATCGATCTGGTAAACGTCACCGTTCTTTACGGCATTTACGTTCTCCCATCCTTCGAGAACCTTAACCTGCTCAGCTGCATCGGGCATCCAGTTGCAGTCCATGAGGATTACGTCAGGGTTAGCTGCGATAACATCCTCAACAGAAACTGAGAGCCAGCCTTCCTGGTCAGCAAAAACATTCTTTGCACCGAGATCTTCGATCATCTCATTCATGTAAGTTCCCTTACCGAAAGTATAGATCGTAGGATAATCAGCTGAAGGAACGTTCATCATTACGAGAACTGTCTTCTGCTCGCCTTCGGGAATTGTCTTTGCGTATTCCTCAACGCCTTCCATGAATACTGTAAGTCCCTTAGCATATGCAAGGCCTTCAGCGCCCTTGCCTACACATGTTCCGATGAACTTAATGTCATCGCATACACCCTCGATTGAATCAGGTGTGGGAATGTCTGCTACGCAGATTCCGCTGTCAACAAGTGACTGGAAAGGAGAAGTGCCGCCTACAGAGCTCATGCCTGATGTGAAAACGATATCAGGGCTCAAAGCTGCGATTGCCTCGTTGTCAGGTGCCATCATGTCGAACTGTGCAACACCTGCAGGAAGCTGGTCTGCGAAAGCAGCAGAGTTTGTATCGATACCGACGATCTTGTCGCCAAGGCCGAGCTCAATGAGAACCTGTGTAGTGGAAGGAGCCATTGAAACGATCTTCTCGACATTGTCAGGAACAGTGATCGCATTGCCTGCACGGTCCTGTGTCGGCTTTTCGATGTTCATTTCCTCAACAATATCCTGACCTACGGATACCAGACCGGAGAAATCAGATTCTTCTGCCATCTCCTTGATCTCAGTGAGTTTTGCGCAGCCGGTAGCAAAGGAAATCGTCGTTACTACTGCCAAAATAACTGAAAGTAACTTTTTCATAATTAACCTCCAAAATCAGAAAGTCATAAGATGTCTCTTATATAAAACTTCCTATTTTCGTGTAAAATTATAATCTATTGAGATATACTTGAGGGCAATTGTTGTATATCAAAAAACTATGCATAAGCAGGGCTTTTTATTATGAAGATTAACGAAATACTTGCAGACAAGACACCTACGATCTCTTTTGAGGTCTTCCCGCCCAAGGCTGAGACAGGCCTTAATGACGTAAAAACGGCAGCAGGCGCCATCGCGGCCCTCAGCCCATCCTATATGTCAGTAACATACGGTGCGGCAGGCTCAACTTCGAAAATGACCATCGAAGTCGCTTCAGACATCAAGAATCTTCACGGAGTTCCCGTAATGCCCCACCTCACATGCGTTGCTTCAACAAAAGAGCATGTCGCCAACATGCTCAAGCAGATACGCGAAAATAACATCGATAACATCATGGCGTTAAGAGGTGACAAGCCTAAGGACGGAATCGTCTGCGAAGATTATATCCACGCATCAGACCTCATCAGGGATATCAGAGCGCAGGATCCCGACATCTGCATCGGCGGTGCATGCTATCCGGAGGGCCACATCGAGTGCGCTCACAAATCCGATGATATCCATTTCCTCAAGGAAAAGGTCGACGCAGGCTGTGACTTCCTTACAACCCAGATGTTCTTCGACAACAACATCTTCTACAACTTCCTTTACAGGGTTAAGGATGTAGGCATCAACGTTCCCGTCGTTCCGGGCATCATGCCTATCACAACTGCAAAGCAGCTCTCACGTTCCGTACAGCTTTCAGGAACTGCAGTACCCGAGCGTTTCAAGGCCATCGTAGACAGATTCGGTGACGATCCCGTCGCAATGCGCCAGGCAGGAATCATCTATGCGACAGAGCAGATCATCGATCTTATCGCAAACGGCATTACACACGTTCACGTTTATTCCATGAATAAGCCCGACGTTGCTTCAGACATTCTCTATAACCTCAAAGGAATCATCAACTAATGCCTTTAGAAGTGGAAATACCCGTTAAAGAAGTCCAGAGATACATGGGTTACCACGGTATCGTTGATATCGCACCCGAGATGCAGGAAAAAATCAATAAAGCGATCGAACATCTCGGCACACAGTCACACCCCCGCATCATCTCTAAAGAGTACCGCATTACAGTCTCCGAGAAGACTGTCACTCTTCATGCAGAAAACGAAGACGTCACCTTTGAATCCGAAGGTCTCGTAAGAAATCTTTCAGGATGCTGCGTAGCCATTCTACTTGCAGCAACGGTCGGCCCTGCGTGCGACATGCTCGTAAGAAGAGCAAGCATTACTTCTGCTGCAGATGCTGCGGTATATCAGGCAGCCGGTGCTGCAGCGATCGAAGCATTCCTTGACGACTACAACGACAAGCTCAAGGCAAGTTACGAAGCAAGAGGACTTTTCCTCCGCCCCAGATTTTCGCCGGGCTACGGAGATCTCAAACTCGAGCACCAGAAGGACTGGTTCAGGCTATTGGACATTACAAAACAGATCGGTATTGAACTTACCGATTCTCTCCTCATGGTTCCGACCAAATCCGTTACCGCGATAATAGGAATCGGAATCGATAAGAGTAAAACAGGATGCACAGGGTGCAAAGGATGCAACAGGCACGACACCTGTGAGTTCTCAAAAGAAAGGGCTTAAAGCATGGGCTTACGCGAAAGACTTGGTAAAGAATGGTTATTCTGCGACGGAGGTACCGGTTCGATCCTGCAAGAACTGGGTCTTAAGGGCGGCGAGCTGCCTGAGCTCTGGAACCTCAACAGACCGGAAGACATCAAGAATCTTAACAAGGGATATTTCGATGCAGGCTCAAACATCGTAAACACCAATACTTTCGGCGCAAACAGATTCAAGTTCGATAACGTTACCGAGATAGTTACTGCTGCAGTTAAGCTCTGCCAGGAGGCCCGGAAAGAAGCAGGCCGCGAAGACGACGCTTATGTTGCGATCGACGTCGGCCCTACAGGAAAGCTTTTAGAGCCCATGGGTGATCTCGCATTTAACGATGCGGTAGAAGTATTCAAAGAAATAATCAAGGCAGGTGCAGAAGCCGGCGGAGATGTGGTCGTAATCGAGACCATGAGCGACTCTTACGAAGCAAAGGCTGCTGTCGTTGCTGCCCACGAAGTATGCGACCTCCCCGTCATCGTCACGATGGTTTACGATGAGACAGGTAAGCTCCTTACAGGCGGCGGAGTCGAAGGCACCGTCGCAATGCTCGAAGGTCTTAAGGTCGATGCGATCGGCATCAACTGCGGATTCGGCCCGAAGCAGATGCTCCCCATCGCAGAGCGCCTCGTTAAATGCTGCTCACTTCCTATCGTCGTTAACCCGAATGCGGGTCTGCCAAGAACTGAAAACGGCCAGACCGTATACGATGTTGATCCTGAAGAATTTGCAGAGATCATGGGCGAGATCGCAAAGCTCGGCGTCCACGTAATGGGCGGATGCTGCGGAACGACTCCGGACCACATCAGCACAATGATCAACAAGGTTAAGGCTCTTCCCTTCACCGAACCCGTAACAAAGAATTTCACTTACGTCACGAGTTTTGCAGACTGCGTTGAGATCGGCAGAAAGCCTGTCGTAATCGGCGAGAGGATCAATCCTACCGGCAAGAAAAAGCTCCAGCAGGCCCTCCGCGACAACAACATAGATTATCTTCTTACCGAGGCTTTGAACCAGGAGGCTGCAGGCGCGGATATCCTTGACGTTAACGTAGGTCTTCCCGAGATCGATGAGCCCGTCATGATGGAGAGCGTCGTATTGAAGATCCAGTCGATCACTAACCTTCCCCTGCAGCTCGATACGACTGATATCGAAGCGCTTGAAAAAGGTCTTCGTATCTACAACGGTAAGCCCATGGTCAACTCCGTTAACGGTAAGGTCGAGAACATCGAAGCTGTCATGCCTCTCGTTGCAAAATACGGCGGCGTTCTCGTAGGACTTCCTTTGGATGAAGACGGGATCCCCGCTACTTCAGAAGGCAGACTTGCAGTTGCAAAGCGCATCTACGAAGCTGCCGACAAGTACGGCATCCCCAGAAAAGACATCGTCATCGACGGTCTTGCAATGACCATCTCTTCTGACCCTGATTCAGCCATCGCAACACTTGATACTGTTAAGGGCGTAAGAGACATTTACAACGGTCATTCGATCTTGGGTGTTTCCAATATCTCTTTCGGACTTCCTGCAAGAGAACTCATCAATTCATACTTCCTTGCAATGGCAATGCAGAACGGTCTGTCATGCGCCATCATCAATCCCTGCAACGGTCCCATGATGGCTTCAGTAAGATCATTTAACGCACTCATGAATCTTGACCCCAAGCTCGAGGAATTCATCGGTGCGTATAGCGATTATGTTCCGGGCTCAGGCGTTGCCGCTTCATCAGGAGCGAAGGCATCTTCCGCATCTTCCAACGCGGTTCTTACACTCGCCGAAGCGATCGAGAGAGGCGTAACCGGAAGAGCTGCAGAGGCAATGAAAGAGCAGCTTGATTCAGGAAGAGAATCACTTGAGATAATCGACGCAGAACTCATCCCTGCGCTCGACCGCGTAGGTAAAGGATATGAAGCAGGAACCGTATTCCTTCCCCAGCTTCTCATGAGTGCGGATGCCGCAAAAGCAGCTTTCGCAGTCGTAAAGGAAGCGATGTCAGATAAGCCCAGAAATGTTAAGGGCCAGGTAATCCTTGCAACGGTTAAGGGCGACATCCATGACATCGGAAAGAACATCGTAAAAGTAATGCTCGAAAACTACGGTTACGACGTAATCGATCTTGGCAAAGACGTTCCGCCTGAAGTCATCGTCGACTGCGCTATCGAGAACAATATTGAAGTCGTCGGCCTCTCCGCTCTCATGACTACGACCGTCGCTTCTATGGAAGATACGATCAAGTTACTTAGAGAGAAAAAGCCGGGCACAAAAGTCGTTGTCGGCGGTGCCGTAATGACCCAGGAATACGCAGACAAGATCGGTGCCGATGCATATGCTAAAGATGCAATGGGCACGGTAAGATACTGCGATTCAGTTTTCGGAGCCTGAAAAGATTATTTCTCTTTATCTTCGTCGATAACAAGCGATGCGCCGCAGAATGAGCACACGCTCGTATTCTCGACTCTGACCGATCCGCAGTTCGGACAGTTGGTGTAATACTTGTGCTTCAAAAACTCTGCCTTAACATCAAGTTCTTTCTGGATGGCAGTATTCTTCTTTACAAGTTCTTCTGTGACTTTCACTTCTTCTTTCTCGTGGAATTTCTTTTTGTAGATAATTCCTGCGATTATGTAAAGAACAAACAGCACCATGAAGATGCACGGCGTGAAGTAGATCAGGTTATCAAAAAAGTCGAATACAGGGCCTTCTTCAAGGCTTGAATTCTCGATCACAGGTACGACCAGTTCATAGTACGCATTGGTAACAAACAGGATAAGATTAAGCACTGCTCCAACGAGACCGATGACAAAAGAATATTTAAAGAACTTTTTCATTTAATCCTTCTCCTTTGCTGCCTGCTTTGACTTATGCTTTTTAGGGTCAAACGCAGATATGCGGTGTACTGAACCCGGTGATGCATCTGCAAAGGAAGGAACTTCCAGAGACGAGCCGCAGCTTAAGCAATAAGACAATGCCTGTGAAGTTTCCGCACCACAGTTGCGGCAGGTGTTGTAGAACCATTTCTTGCTGAGCTGGGAATTAATAAATTGCTCCGTCTTATTTCTTTCTTCAAAAGCCATGTTCTCTTCAACGATCCTTAATGCGACCTCGTGAAGAATCTTGTCTCTTGCATTGATACAGACGAGCGCTGCAATCGAGAACAGCAAAGATAAAACAGACATGAAATAGAATACGAATTCATCGATAAAGAAGAATGCAATATCCGTCATTATCATGTTCTCGAAAATATCAATTACCGCTTCATAGAAGAAGAAGTTGACGATAAAACTGATGAGCATTAATGTGCCCCAGACTTTAGTCTTCATCCAGATTATCTTCGGGCTTCTCTGCTTAGCTTCATATACTTTATTCGCATTATCCACACCGAATTCCCTGTCAAAGAAAGAGATGCTGTACTGGCATTTTTCCTTTGATGCCCAAGTACGCTTATCTCCTTTCGCATCAGCAGGACGGTATCCTTTTGCTTTCCAGACTCTTCCTCCGACCCTGTTAAGATCGATATGATCAAAAGCATCAAGATCAGAAGTTCTTCCCGTCTCCTTTAAAGCCAGGAAATAAATAGCAAGACTTGCGCAGAATATTCCGAGATTAATGAAATTCAATCCGGGAATATCGCCCTGCAGGATCAGCATACCGAGAAAACCGATGATAACAGCAGCAGCGCCGATTGTCAGCACAGCCATGTAAAACATCGTCTCATATACATACCGGGTGGAATTATAGTATTCATCACCGTAATCGCTGCCACCGCCATGGTAACCGCCGGAACTGCCACGAAAACCACCGCTACTGTGGAAGCCGCCTCCTCCGAAACCGCCACCATGTGAACCGCCACTGAATCCGCCGCCGTGAAAACCACCGCCGCCGCTGTGATGACCGCCCGAATGGAATCCTCCACCGTGAAAACCACCTGTTGCCATTTCTCTAATCCCCCGTTATTTGTCGTCTCCGACTCCCTGTGCAAATCTTTCGGCATCCGCTGAAATGCGGTGAACTGAATAAACCGGCTCTTTATCTATGTCCTCTACTTCAAGCGAAGTACCGCAATGGGTACAGCTTCGTTTGTCCTTTACTGCACCGGCACCGCAGTTGGGACACTTGTTGTGATACCACCTCTTGCTCAAAGAAGACGCGATAAAATCCTCCGTCTTCATTTTCTCATATGCCGCGTTGTTATCTTCAATAATTCTGACAGCACAGTCATGAAGAAGTTTGTCTTTCACCTTCATTATCACATAACATGCAATCGCAGAAAGCATTGTAATTGCAGCCGGCAGATAGAAAATAAAGTGATCGATAAACGTGAAAGCTATGTCGGTCATTATCATGTTCTCGAAAACAGGAATTACCAGCTCATAGAAAAAGAAATTTCCTATCGTGCCGATAGTGCCTATCGCAAGCCAGACAAAAGAATTCATCCATACGATCTTAGGAGTTCTTTTCATCATCTCCCTGACTTTTATGACGTTCTCCATGCCAAAATCCTGATCGTAAAAAGCTATGCGGTATTTCTTATCGTACTTGCCCGCCCAGCTTACTTTGTCACTTATAGAAAAAGACGGGATCCAGTTTCTGTTGTCGGAATTCCATACCTGGACCTGAATTGGACCTGCCGCTTTCCTCAGACGGTAAACTCCCGCTGTCCTTTTGAATTCCCTTATGCCGAGTAAGAAGAAAAGCATGGCCACAATGAACATGGTCAAATTGACCAGATCCATTCCGGGAATATGACCTACGCCGACTTCAGCTACGAAAGCAAGACCGATAACAACAAAGAGCAGCATATTCTTGATTGCGAAGTTGGCTTCTCCCATGCCTTCTTCGGAACCGTCATTATATCCGCCACCATTGTAGCTGTCTCCGTAATATCCGCTGCGGAAACCTCCGCCAAAGCTGCTACCGAAGCCACCTCCGTGAAAGCCGCCTCCGTGGAAGCCGCCACCGTGAAAACCACCGCCGTGATGTCCGCCTGAATGGAATCCACCACCATGGAATCCGCCCCTAGCCATTTCCTATCCCTTTTTACCTTTCGAACTTCTTGACCTTACCGTTGTTTTCGGCCTCTGATGAAATGCGGTGAACCGAAGATAACGGTTCTGTTGCAATGTCCTTTACTTCGAGTGAAGTACCGCAGTGAGTACAGATGCGCATGTCTTTTTTCGCGTCGACGCCGCAGTTCGGACAATTGTTGTAATACCACTTATTGCTCAGTGTTTTAGCAATGAAATTCTGCGTCTTCATCTTCTCATATGCCGCATTGTTATCTTGGACGATCCTCAAAGCGCACTTATGAAGCAGGCTGTCCTTTACCTTCATCATCGCAAAGCATAAGATCGCGCACAGAAGCGTAAAACCTGCCGGGAAATAGAAGACAAATTCATCGATAAATGCAAATGCTTCATCGGTCATTATCATGTTCTCGAAAACCGGAATTACCAGCTCATAGAAGAAGAAATTACTTACAGCGCTGATGATACCGAGAACAAGCCATACTACAGGTCTCATCCAAACGATCTTAGGAGTTCTATCCATCATCTCCCTGACCTTATCGATGTTATCTTCACCGAAATCGCGGTCATAAAAAGCTATGCGGTATTTAGTCTCATACTTGCCTGCCCAGGATACTTTGTCACTGACAGAATTAGAAGCATACTCCGTAAAATCAGCTTTATAGACCTGGAGCGAGTTATTGCCTGTCGCTCTTTTAAGCTGATAAAGATCCGCTGTTCTTTTTGACTCTTTTAATCCGAGAACAAAAAAGACCACTGCGGCTATGTATATGCCGACCATTAACAGGTTCACATAGGGCACATTTCCTTCAGCGATTTCCGTGCAATAATAGAACAGAAAGAAGCCGCCGATAAATACGCCTCTTATGATATAAGCTAATAAGCCGAAATTGTCGTCATCGCCGTCATGATAGCTGCCACCGCCATGGAAGCTTCCGCCACCATGGAAACCTCCGCCGAAGCCACCGCCATGAAAGCCGCCTCCGTGATGTCCACCGCTGTGGAATCCACCACCGTGATGTCCGCCTCTTGCCATTTTTCACTATCCCCTTTCAATTTAGATAAATTATAAAGTATGGGGGCGTTTTGTAAATATTTTTTGACCCAAAACTGAACTTACCGGCCAGACCATTCGGGTGATCTGACCGGTAAGCAACGTGGAAGGGCATCTTTCGATACCGATTGAAATTCAAAAATTAAGCTTCTTCCTTAGCTTCTTTGTCTTCCTTGGAAAGTGTGATTCCCTTGTAAACAAGAGCAGCTACGGCACCGCCGACAAGAGGTCCGACGATAAATACCCAAAGGTACTTGAGAGCGTCGCCGCCAGCAAGGAGCGCAGGTCCGATGGAACGTGCAGGGTTAACTGATGTTCCGGTGAAGCTGATTCCGATAATGTGTACGAGCACGAGCGCAAAGCCGATGACAAGTCCGCCGAATGAACCGTGCTTGAACTTGCTGTCTGTAACACCAAGGATGCAGAGTACGAAGATGAATGTGAGAACTGCTTCAATGATGAGGCCTCCGGCGATGTTTCCGTTGCATCCTGCAAGACCGTTGGAACCGAGTCCCCATGCAGCCATCTCATTTTCGACTTCATCATAAACACCTGTCATGTCTACCTTGCCTGTAAGCTCGAATACATAACGGAGAAGTCCTGCACCTGAAACAGCACCTAAAGTCTGGAATACGATGTAGCCCCAGAATTCTTTGACTGTCATCTTCTTGCTGATGAGCATTGCAAGTGATACTGCAGGATTGATGTGGCAACCTGATACATTGCCAATGCAGTAAGCCATAGCAACGATAACAAGACCGAAAGCAAAAGCCGTAAGGATGTATCCGCTGCCGTTTGAAGCATCGCAGCCGACTGCCATTGCAGTGCCGCATCCTACGAATACGAGTACGAATGTGCCGATGAATTCAGCAGTAAACTTCTGGATAGTAATAACTGTCTCGTCCTTTTTCGAAGAAGGAATAACCATGTAAAGGATAACGAGAACTACTGCGAGGATCGCAAGGTCTGCCATGAGGAAAGAACCATTGTAGACCATGGAATAAACGAGCGCGCTGTCGTAGCCTGCATCAGCTGCATATTCCGAATAGAAGATAACACCTGAAGCGACTGAGCTGAGCCATCTTACGATATAAGCGATTGCAGCGAAAGTAAGGATCTTAATGACTGATGTAGCCCTGAATCTTCCGAGCGCATCAGAGATCTTGGTTCTGCTGTCAGCTTTAAGAGCAGCAAAGCCTGCAAAACCGAGAGCAGTATATCCGATAGTGTAATCGAGAACAACCTGGAAAGGAGTTACGAGCCAGCCTCCGATAAGCTGCAAAAGGCTGAAGATAAAAGCGATAACGAAGCCCCAAACCGGTCCGAATGCAACACCATATACGATGATGGGCAATGTTGAAGCCGGCGTTACGGTTCCGCCCATCGGCATCTCGAAAAGCTTTAACTGTGAAAGCACGAATGCCAGTGCAAGGCATACACCGCCTGTGGATATCCTCAGTATGTTTTCGCGGTTTGATTTAAGTGATTGTTTTGACATAAAAACACCTCCGTCTTACGGACACCGGAGCAACTGCTCGAACTTCACGGTCTATGCCACAGACAAGAGGATCTATGAAATATATATAAGGTTCCCTACGCCGGCATTATCCGTCAGGTTCAGCGGGTCGGATCATTAATCCCTCTCAGCGGTTAAGCTCCCCGATTTCCGTTTGTCGCGAAAAATATACTATATGAATATATCTAATACAAGGCATCAGGCCTTGTCGTTTTTACCGAATCTTTTGGCCGGATGCCATATGAGAAGCAGTATAAACATCAAAACTGAAGTCGTACCGAGGCTTACCGGGTATACCGTCATGATGCTCTCGAAAGTGTGATACTGCTGGAAGATCGTATATATCCAGAAGATCCTGATTCCGCAGACACTTATCATGGTGATGATTGCAGGCGTCAGTGATATTCCGTAACCTCTCATATATCCGCTCATTACGTCATAGAACAAAGAGAACAGATGCGCCGTCGTGATTAGAACGATACGTATATATCCGATCTCAACAAGCTCAGGATTAGGATTAAATATCGCAATAAGCGTCTTGCCAAATAAGATCAGCGCGAAGACCATCAGGCCCTCAATTACTATGCCTTCAAGCAGGCAGAGCTTTAATGTCTTCCTGCATCTGTCGATCTTCTTGGCGCCGTAGTTCTGGCCCGTGATCGTAGTGCATGCCTGACCGAAACTGTTAAGTACATAGTATGAGAAGATCTCGATGTTAAATGCTGCAGAAGATGCTGCGGCAACGCTCGTTCCGAGGCTGTTGATCGCTGCCTGGATGATGATGTTTGCAGTAGAGAAAACTGCCGCCTGCGCGCTTGCGGGAAGGCCGATTCTTAAGATCTTCCATAATATCCTCCAATCGATCTTAAGCTTCTTCTCGTCAAACTTTGCAGCCGTCTTGGACTTCCTTAAGAAAAACAAAAGAATGATGCTGCTGATCATGTTGGAGATAACCGTTGCAGTTGCTACTCCTTCAACGTTGGCATGCATGACAACAACAAAGAACAGGTTTAATCCTACATTGATAATACCTGAGATAATGAGCGCAATAAAAGGTATCCTGGTGTTGCCCATTCCCCTGAAAACGGCAGCTTCAAAGTTATACAAAAGGATTACCGGAAGTCCGCCAATGTAGATTCGGAAATAAGTGATCGCCATGCCGAGAGACTCTTCGGAAATGTTCTGCGATCTGAGGATAGGAGCAGCGAATAGTTCAACGATCAACGCAATGATAATTCCTCCGATAACGGCTACGATCATGGAAGTATGAAGCGCCTTGCTGACCGTCTCATCATCCTTTTTTCCGACGGCATTTGCAATGACTACGTTTGTTCCAAGCGATATGCCGAGGAACGAATTAACGATAAGAGCGATCAGCGGAGTATTGGCTCCTACTGCGGCCATGCAGGCTTCACCGAGTTCACCGGTGAAGTTTCCTACTACCGCGACGTCAGCCGCATTGAAAAGCTGCTGGAGGATACCGGTAAATGCCAAAGGAAAAGCAAACCCGAGGATCTTATTCCACAGGCTTCCTTCAGTCATTGATTTACCGGGTCTTAATAAAGAACTCATATAAAACTATCGCGATATTTCTCACGCAAAAAGCGTGCTAAAAGAAAGGCTTCAAATTACACCATGAAATAATATCGCGAAAGTAGGATCTAAGTAGATGACACCTTATACTAAATAATTACTATTAAAGGCGTCCAATCTTAACAAGTCTTACAATGCAGGATTCGATAAACTTCTGGACCTCACGCTCATACATGGCCTGGGATTTCTCGTAACACTCCATGTGCTTTGCATTGTTGACGATTACCATTCTCTTCCTGCAGCGCAGGTTATCGTAGATCTCACGCGTATCAGAAGGCGTTGTAACTTCGTCCTCTCCGCCCTGGAAGATCAGTACGGGGATCTTAATGCTGCTTGCATGCGTAGCCGCGTCACAGCGGTTGAGGTCAAAACCGAACTGGCGCTGCGCACTCTTTCTGATGCTGCCTATAAGCCACTCGGGAGGCATTTTCGTGCTGTTCGGAAGATTATTCCTGAGAAATGCGTTAAGCGAAGACATCGGCGAATCAGCGATTATGCCGCATACACAGCGGTCGAACTCCTTCTGCTGTGCAGCGAGAAGGCATGCCGTAGCGCCTGCGCCCCTTGCAACCAGATAGATCCTGCAGTTATTGCCGAGTCTTCTTTTCGTGAACTCATACCATGCATCAAGGTCGACGCTCTCCATGAGTCCCCATGTGAAATTCTTGCCGCCGCTCATGCCGTGGCCTCTCATGTGTGTAATGAGGCAGTGGCACTGGACCTTGCGCATCATGAGTCTTGCATAAGCAGCCATCTCGGCAGGCGACTCGTCGTAGCCGTGAACTAAGATGACCATGTTGCGGCATGTCGAATCAGATGAAGGTCTGTAATAGCCTGAAAGCTTGCATCCGTCAAAGGATGTCACCCTTACGCCGAGCCATTCGTTGTGGAATGTATAAAACCAGTTCTTGCCGCGTCCTATGATCGTGCTCCTGTCGATCTTCTTGGGAGATCTGTCTACCTGCGGCAGGGGCTTAGGTCTTCTGAAGATCCTCTTGAAGAGCTTGTCGGTATAGGACATGAACAGCACAAAAAGTCCTCCTCCGATGAGGATGACCAAAAGCACTATAAGTACCGCAACGAGAATGGCGGTTACAGCAGAACTATTATCCGGCAATTATACCCTCCGGGCTGTCCTTCCCGGAGCTCAGGAGCTGACAGCCGTTTTCAGTTACCAGGCAGTCGTCCTCAATCCTGAAGCCGGTGTCCCATTCGGGAATATACACACCGGGTTCGACGGCAAGGCAATTACCTGCTTCAAATTCTTTGTCCCTCGGGCCGACGTCGTGAACGTCCAGACCGAGATAGTGTGAAGTGTTGTGCCAGTAGTAACGGCGCACTTCCTCCACTGTAAAATTATCAGGTATTAGTCCTTGTCCCGCAAGCCATTTGCCTGCAATGTCATACATTTGTGAATTAAGCCCGGCGAAAGTTTTTCCGGGTGCAATATACTCGAAAGCAGCCTTCCTCAAGTCCCGGATCAGGCCCAAAAGCTTCATTCTCTTATCGTCTTCGTCCTTGGGAGCGCCGACAAAGAATACGCGTGAGATATCAGCGCAGTATCCGTCAACCCTGGCGCCGCAGTCGATCTGGATGATGGAGCCTTCTTTTGCGATGCCGTCGCCCTCTTTCTCAGGGTCAGAATGGTGCAGATAGAAAGCATTTGTACCACAGGATACGATGGTCTCGAAAGCAAAAGCCATGGAGCTTCTCTTCGCCATCTCATACTCAAGCTTCAGGTAGAGCTCGTACTCAGAAACGCCGGGACGGATGAGGGTCTTCATCTCCTCTATCGCCTCTTCGGTGATCCTTGCAGCTTCCCTGATGGCATCAGCCTCACATGGGCTCTTAACAAGTCTTAGTGGGGTGGTTATCTCTGACAGATCGGCTACTTTCCTGCCGTCTTTTTCGATGGTCTTCTTAAGCTCGAAAGGCTTGGCCATAACGGATGAATTATCAAGATAGATCCTGATGTCCGTATCCTTTATGAGCTCAAACTCCTTCTCTTCATACTTCTCGAGGTCAAGCACGTTATCGGAAGCAAGGCCGGTCAGGGCTGCGATGTCATCAAAGCCCATTCTCTTGCCGTGCCAGCGCTCCTCCATGGAGTCTCTTGCGGGAGCATAGATCTTAGTGGTTACTTCGCCGCCGTTCTTTTCGATCACGAGAACAAAGCCCGGGCGCTCAAGTCCGGTCAGATAGTAGAAGTTGCGGTCTGCGAAAAACCTGTAGTCAGAATCGCGCGACATGTGCTTTTCTTCGCCCGAGAAAAGCAGCGCCGCGGTGCGGTCCGGCAACGCGGCGGCAAAGCGCTCTCTGTTTTGTCTGAAAAAAGATGAATCTATCGCCATCAGTTACCTTACCACTGCTTGACGCCTTCCGAACGGACATTGTATTCGTCGAAGAGGATCGTGTTGTTGATGTAATTGAGTGTTGCACCGGGTGATCTTCTGATGAGACCGGGGTTGCCGATTACGATAGAGCCGTCGGGAACATCGAAGTTAACATATGCGCCGGGCGCGATAAGAACGTTGTTGCCGATCCTGATATTACCTACGATGACGGCATTTGCGCCAATCCATACATAATTACCGATATGAGGAGAACCCTTTCTCTTACCTCTGAACTGGGTTCCGATGACTACGCCGGTCGATACGTTGACGTTATGGCCGATAATGCTCTTCGGGTGGATGATTACACGGCCGAAATGCGCGAGGTAAAAGCCCTTGCCGATCTCCGTATCGTAAGGAATCTGGAAATGATATTTACGGCTCAGTCTGTCGAGTCTGAAGTTAGTCACTGCAAACTTAACCTGATAGAGCTTTTTCTTGATGCCGTCCCACTTCTTGATCTGGTCAGCATAATAACGCGTACGTCTCATTACGCTGATATAGCTGAATTCCGGGGATGATCTTCTCTCTTCAAGATAGCATGCGTAGATGTTCTTGTAGCGACGTGCATTGCCGGTGTATCTGAACAAATCGGCATAAATGATGTCTTTTAACTCATCAGTCATGAATGCACATCCCTCCATCTTCCTTAATAAAAAAATTCTATTACTTTTTGCAAAATAACTCAATAAGATTTTGTGCTCAAACGCCCTATTCTTACTAGTTTGTAATATTTTTCCATTTCCTATTTCTCAAGTGTGCTTTACACAACCTCAAAAGAAATATACAATTTTTCTAGGAAATTCGACATGAAAATTTGATTTTTAGAGGGCCGGAATATGAATATAGAAAAAGAACTCGCGAAAAGACTTATGGACGAAGGTGAATCAGGCAACCGCCAGATCGCTTACAACCACGAAATCAGCTTCTACGAACTCGTAGCAAGCGGCAACATGCACAGATTCGAGGAAGCCCTCAAGACAATCGGCTCCACCCAGAATCTCGGCACACTCAGCCCCGACAAGCTCCGCAACGTCAAATACCACACGGTAATCCTCACTGCCCTCGTCAGCAGATTCTGCATCGAGGCCGGCCTTGAGATTTCCGTAGCATATAACTTGAGCGACATCTTCATCGAACTCATCGACGCTGCAGGCTCAATTGACGAGGTTTATACCGTCCAGAACGAGATGCTGCGTTCTTACTGTCGCAAGATGAGCGACCTTTCCAAGAACCGCGTCGTCTCCCGCCACATCGTCGTAGCCATCGACTACATCAGATCACACATCCAGGAGAACCTCACGGTCGAATCGATCGCCGACTCACTCTCGCTTAACTCAAGCTATCTTTCCAAACTCTTCAAGCAGGAAATGGGCATCACGTTAAGCCGCTACATCAGGGACCAGAAGATCAACGTCGCATGCAACATGTTAAGACACCTGGACGAGTCTTCCCTCACCATCGCAAACTACCTGGGCTTCTCCTCACAGTCCCACTTCATTCAGGTCTTCAAGAAGTCTACCGGCATGACCCCTGAGGAATACCGCCGTAAGAACTACCACCAGAGCTGGATGAACGGCGAAGGCGAAGAGTGAATCTCAATTTAATTCAAATAAACAAAGGGATGTCTCGTTGAGGCATCCCTTTTTTGTGTGTCGAAATGAAGCTTGGAGTATATCCTTTCGACACAATAACAGCGCTTTTGTGTCGAAACGATTCTTGGAGCAGTTCTTTTCGACACAATGTTCTCGAAAATGTATCGAAACAGCCCTCTGCGCAAAGCTTTTCGATAACCTGCTGGTCAAACACACCCTGAACCACGTTTTAGACAGATAATCAGAGAATCTTTGTCTAAATAGCACTCAAAAAAAAGGCTTTTAGAGAAAATTTCCAAAAATCTTCTCTAAACACCTCTCTAATCACATCGTTTAGAGAAGAATCCGCGAAAAGTTCTCTAAACGCCCATAAATCATTCAATATAGAGAACGCGCACCAACATTGCGAACCAACACAGCGCACGAGCACGCCTTACTCTGCGCTCTTCAGCGACTCGGCCATGTTTATCTTCTCGATCTTGGCGCGCATTATGAGATTTACTACCGTCGAGAATGCCAGAACAAAGGCCAAAGAGAATACGTAGCTCAGAGGCGCGATCCTTACCTGATAAGTGACCATATCCATTGCTATCTGCGCCATTACGAAGCGGTGCAAAAGGAAGCCCAGAGGGATTCCGACCAGGAAGCCCATGAGGACGAGGAGCACGTTTTCGCGCGTGACATATGCGCCGGTCTCTATCTTGTTGAAGCCCATGACCTTCAAGGTCGCGATCTCACGTATACGCTCGGTGATGTTGATGTTATTGAGGTTAAAGAGCACGATGAATGCCAGTGCGGCGGCACTCGCGATTACGAGCACTATGACATAGTTCATTCTTTCCATGGTAGATGAAAAGCTGACTCTGGAATCCGCAGTTGAAGACCAGGTCCTTATGTCGTAATTATCGGAAAGATAAGAGGCGATCTTATATGAATCAGCAACTTCCTTCGAGCCGGTCTTAACGAGAAGAGTCTCCGGTGTATAAGGCTTGCCGAATGCTTCCCTGTAAGTGTTTGGTGTCATGAACACATAGTGCATCGTGTAGTTCGTGAAAACGGTGCCGACTTTGAGCGTTACTTCGTGCTCGTCATCGCCGTAAATCAATGTGATATAGTCGCCGGCTTTGACGTTGTTCTTTTCGGCGAGTTTTTCGGAGACAGCGATCTCGCCGTCAGCGGGCCACGCGCGTTCCTCTCCGGTCTTAACGTCTGTAATGCCGAAGACATCGGTAATATTCGGATCATCTGATACGAACATCTCGAGATCTCTTACATAGCCTGAACCGCTGTTTTTGGCTACGTCGCCTTTGACGATGACGTATTCGAATTCGACTCCTGTATTTGCCAGAGCATCCTTGGCAGCATCTTCAATCGCATACTGTCTGTACTTCTCATCGAAAGATACCACGAGGTCGTACTTCATGATGTTGTCGTACTGGATGTTAACGACGTTGCAGATGGAGTCGTAAAGACCGAAAGCAGTGATGAGCAGTGCAGTGCATCCGGCGATGCCGACAATCATCATCCACATTCTTCTCTTGAAGCGGAATACGTTACGCGCCGACACTTTATGGAGGAATTTCATTCTCTTCCAGATGAATCCGATGTATTCAAGAAGAATGCGCTTGCCCGGAAGCGGTGCCTTGGGTCTTATGAGTTCAGCGGGCATTCCCTTAAGCGCGGAAAGCGCCGTATACACAGTAACTCCGACGGTGCACAAAAGCGCTACGATTATTACCAGGATGAAGAGCGGAATGCTCGTGGCAAACGAGACTTCCGTAAAGCCGTACATCATTTTATAGACTTCCCAGATTACCGCCGGGAACACTTTCGTGCCTCCCAAAAATCCGAGAACGGTTCCGAGAATCGCAGCTGAGCCTGCATAGATCGAATACTTCATCACGATTGAGAAATCCGAGTATCCGAGAGCTCTCATGGTGCCGATTATTCCACGCTCGTCGCTAACCATTCTGCTCATTGTCGTGGAGCATACGAGTGCCGCGATTGCGAAAAAGAATATCGGGAAAACAGATGCAACGCCGTCAACGATCTTCGCATCGTTATCGAAGCAGACATAGCCCGTATTCTTGTCTCTTCCAAGTATATATACTTCCGGATCATCAACGCTCTCAAGCAGCTCAAATCCGTAGACAAGATTCGACCTGTAAACAGTGTCAGCCGTGTAGGAAAACTCGTTATATCCTTTCCAGTATTCGTAAACGCCGTCATGGTATTCTTTCCAGCCGTCATCTATCTTCTGCTGCGCATCTTCAATCTGCTCAAGGCCGTCGTAGTACTGGTCCAATCCGTCAGCATACTGTGAGTATGCGGAATCGAACTGCGCCTTGGAACTCTCATATGAAGAAAGGCTCATCTCGTACTGCATCTTGTCAGACATATAAGTCTGGTATTTTGTGCTGTAGTCTGAAAGCAGGCTTTCGTATGTTTTCTGCTTCTCATTAAGCTCAGTCTCGATGTCGTCAAAACCTGCTGCGGTCGCCTCAAGTTCAGCAATCTCAGCCTGCGCTTCTGCTATAAGATTCTGATAGTTTGCGAGCTGTTCTTCCTGGCTTGCGATCTGGCTTTCAAGACGCTGTCTTTCGATGTCTGTAGTAGCCTGTTCGAGCGCTGCCTTGTTGTTTTCGATGCCGGCCTCTAAAGATGCGACCGTGGATTCATAAGTCGAGATGGAGAACTCCAAAGAAGCTATTCTGGATGTAGTCTGGCTCCTTGCAGTACGGAGGTCCGAACGCCCGTCGAAAATCTCCTGATAGAGCGAATCGATGTCTTCCTTAAGCGAATCGAGTTCGGCCTTCTCCCTGTCGACATTGCTGCCTGCAGCATCAAGAAGAACTTTGGTCGAAGTAAGTTCTCTCTGGTAATCGTCGAGCTGGCTCTTGGAATCATCAAGCGTTGCTTTTCCGTCTTCCAACTCTTTGCGTTTCTTATCAAGTTCGGTCTGGCCGTCCTCTAATTCTTTCCGCGCATCGTCAAGTTTTTTGCGTGCGTCTTCAAGTTCGTCGCGGCCGTCGGATATGCCTTCGTTGAACTCATCGATACCGTCGTAAAGTTTGTCGTATTCTTCGCGGAGTGTCTCTTCGAATCGGTCATTGATTACGCTCGTGAGCATAACCTTGTACTGCTTTTCTGCGCTCTTCGCCCAGTCCTTATACTCATCAGAATAGATGTAAAGTCCGGTGTTCGCATAAAGATATGCTTCAGTGAAATATTCAGAATCAAAGGCTCCGGGAAGCGCGCATACATAGTACGAAATACTGCCTGAACCCTCATTCGAAGTACCTCTCTGGAAGTTCAGATACATGGGAGTTCTCGCCGTGCCGACGATCGTATATTCCCTGTACTTGAACATGTCCAAAGACTGTTCGGTCGTCTCGTCAGTAATGACCAGCTTTGTTCCCAATTCAATGTCCGGAAACATATAAGCATCAATGACGATTTCATAGGGTTTTGAAGGGAGTCTTCCCGATTCAAGACTTAAGTGATTGACATTTTGTGTGATGGATAAAAACCTGACCGTATCACTTGCGACATTGTCTCCCATGATTGCGGAACAGTCAGCAGAATAAGCGCCTTCAACAACGCATCCTGTACGCTTTGCAAGTTCGTCGATATCTTCGTCGGTAAAGCCTATAGTCGACAGCAATTTGAAGTCGAACATTGAAGTCTCTTTGGTGTAAATATCGGCTGTATAAACGAACGAAGGAGTGGTTACTTTAAGGCCTGAGAAAAAGCCGACGCCAAGAGCAATTATCGCGAATATCGCGATAAATCTGGGGAAGGTCATCCTGATGGATCTTAATATTGTCTTGACGTAAGGACTCATTACCACTCGATAGTATCAACGCTTACGGGATGCTCATTAGTGATCATGCTCGTGATCTTGCCGTTCTTAACTCTGATGACTCTGTCAGCCATCTCCGTAAGTGCGGAATTGTGCGTGATTATTACAACTGTCATTCCCTTCTCGGTGCTGAGAGACTGCAAAAGTTTAAGTATCGCTTTACCCGTCTGGTAATCAAGCGCGCCCGTAGGCTCATCGCACAAAAGAAGCTTAGGGTTCTTGGCGATTGCTCTAGCTATTGAGACTCTCTGCTGCTCGCCGCCGGAAAGCTGTGCGGGAAAATTATTTTTACGGTCTGCGAGACCGACTTCATTCATCAGAAGATCGCAGCTGATCGGATCCTTTACGAGCTGCGCTGCCATCTCAACATTCTCATATGCCGTAAGGTTCGGAATGAGGTTATAGAACTGGAAAACGAATCCTACGTTCTGTCTTCTGAAAAGTGCAAGTTCGTTGGCATTGAGCATCGATATTTCTTTGCCGTCTAAGTAAACTCTGCCGGTCGTAAGTCTGTCCATTCCGCCAAGGATGTTGAGCAGCGTTGTCTTGCCGGCACCTGACTGGCCGACGATAACGCAGAGCTCACCCTTTTCGATCTGGAAGGAACATCCGTCAAGCGCGGTAACATTTACCGAACCGGTCTTATAGATCTTTCTGACATCTCGGAATTCAATATATGACATAAAATCTCTCCGTGCTCAAAGCACAAAATGAATTATCTTCGTTCGATGTGAAACGGCTGCGTATCGTAGTCAGAAGCTATGTCGTACCACTGGTTCGGAACGCTGATATAAAGTCTCGGGCAGTCGTCAAACGCCCACTCCCTGATCGTCTCGACAGTGTCGGGAATGTAGACATAGCTCAATTCATCGCAGTAGCAGAATGCCTGAACACCGATATACGTACAGCTCTCGGGAATATAAACATATTCAAGGTCTTCGCATGTATTAAACGCGTAGTCATCGATCCTCGTTATGGTATCCGGAAGAATGATCGTAGTCACAAGATCGCAGTCATCGAAGCAATTGGGTCCGATGCAATTAATCGCTGAACCCTCAGCGAAAACAAGTTTGTTAAAACAGTTCACATCATCAGGCATTTCAAGCAATCCGTAGCCTGAGATAATGCACGTGCCGTCTCTGGTGAGTTCATATGTCGCATAATCACCGCAGCGTCCTGCAACCGGCTGGCAGTGTCTTGTATCCGCATCAAGGATCCTGTGATCGTTCGAGAATGACTCTAAAGGCAACAGATAATAAAGCGTCGCATCTTCGTAAACATCGACGTCGCCTTCTTTGTTGTAGTACCTGGACATGTCGTATGTGGGATCAACGAAATGCCACTTATCTCCAAGATAAACAGCAGCCCATGCGTGGTCTGAATAATCAGACGGAGAAGGCGTGTAATTTACCTGCTCATCGTAGCTTCCCATACCGATACCGAACTCAACGGTTGCGGGGATTCCCTGTGCCCTGCACAAAGCGGTGAAGCAGTTGCCGAAGCCTTCGCAGATACCCTTGCCGTCTCTTAAGATATCGACTGCGCTGTCCTGATATCCGCCTGCATCACTATATGCTTCTTCGTTGTCGTAAGCCATCTGGTGCGCGATGTATACATAGATGCGGTAAACCTTTTCCCAGTCATCCTTTGCACCGTTGCATATCTGATCGGAATAACCGATAAGTACCGGATCGTCGCACTCGATGTCGTTCATGGGCTCTAAGCACTCTTTCAAAGACTGCTCGTCAGTCCACATTTCTTCGCATGACTTCAGGTTGAATTCGTAATTAGGCGACTTCCAGAAATAAAGGTTGCCACCGCTCATATAGATAATGTTGTTGCCGTTGTCAACGGATCTTCCGAAAGCCTCATAAGTCAGCGTGACATAGTAGAGTTCGTCTTCACTCATGTCGGCCGAAAAGTCGACGTCAAAAGAAGTGCCGCCTCTGGAATAAGTCCTGACGGTCTTCATGGTCTTGCATTTCGAGAGCGTGATATCGTACTCCCTGCTGACATCGGAAGAAAAAATGGCCCTGCCTCCGGAGAGACTGAAATCAACAGTCGCACCGTCAGCGAGGGTCAGTTCATACGAATCAAATATCGCAGGTCTAAAATCACCTTTCCTGAAAATTCCCGGAAAAGCGTTAAGGGTAATTGTTGCGCAAAGAATAACAGATGCGGCTACCCTCAAAAACACCTTTTAGATCTCCTTGGCAAGTTTAACAGCTTCGTCAACTGTGATCTCGGAAGCTTCGCTTGAATCTCTTCTCTTAACTTCTACGATACCTTCACCGGCTCTTCTGCCTACCGTGATACGGAGCGGAATACCGAGGAGGTCAGCATCCTTGAACTTAACGCCCGGACGCTCATTTCTGTCGTCGATGAGAACTTCGCAGCCAGCAGCAGTAAGGTCACCGTAGATCTTCTCTGCTACGCCCATGATCTCCTCATCGTTAGCCTTTGTAGGAACAACGATAACCTTGTAAGGAGCAACGATTGAAGGCCAGATGATTCCGTCGTCATCGTGATACTGCTCAATGATCGCAGCAAGTACTCTGGATACGCCGATACCGTAGCATCCCATTACCATGCTGTGTTCCTTACCGTTGTTGTCGAGATATACACAACCCAAAGCATCGGAATACTTTGTACCGAGCTTGAAGATGTGTCCAACCTCAACGCCTCTTGCCATGCCGAGCTTACCCTTGCCGCACTTGGGGCAGATATCGCCAGCCTTTGCGTTTGTGATATCAGCTGTCTTGTCAGCTGTGAAATCTCTGCCGATATTAACGTTCTTGAAGTGGTAGTCTGTCTCGCAAGCGCCGACTACAAAGTTCTTCATGCCTGCAACTTCAGGGTCAACAACGATATCAACCTTCTGCTTGAGGTTAACAGGACCTGCAAAACCAACCTTTGCGCCTGTGATCATCTCAACGTCAGCGAAAGCAGCGAGCTCCATCTCTGTAGCATCGTAAAGATTGCCGAGCTTTGTCTCGTTGATGTCTCTGTCACCTCTGCACATAGCAGCAACGAACTTGCCGTCAATGTTGTAAAGGATCGTCTTAACGAAAGCCTCAGGTCCGCAGTTAAGGTAACCGCAGAGCTCTTCGATAGTCTTAACGTCAGGTGTGTGGATCTTCTCGATCTCGAGTTCAGCTGCTGTATCAGCCTCTCCTCTTGTCCAGCCTGCCTTCTCCTCGTTTGCAGCATAACCGCACTCGTCGCAGAAGCAGATAGCATCCTCACCGACTTCACTCTTAACCATGAACTCCTGTGAGCCGGAACCGCCCATTGCGCCGGAGTCTGCATCAACGATTGTGTAATCAAGTCCGAGTCTGTCGAAGATCGCTCTGTAAGCGTCGTACATCTTCTTGTAGGAGATGTCGAGACCAGCCTCGTCAACGTCAAAGGAATAAGCATCCTTCATGACGAACTCTCTTGCACGGATAACGCCGAATCTCGGACGCTTCTCGTCTCTGTACTTGTGCTGGATCTGATAAAGAGTAACAGGAAGCTGCTTGTAAGATCTGATTGAATCTCTTACAGCCTCTGTGAAAGGCTCTTCGTGCGTAGGACCTAAGCAGAAAGATCTGCCGCCTCTGTCGGTAAGTCTGAACATCTCAGGACCGAACTTCTCCCATCTGCCTGAACCCTGGTAAGCCTCAGCAGGAAGAAGTGCCGGCATGATGAGCTCCTGTGCTCCTGCCTTGTCCATCTCTTCTCTGATAACTGCTTCAACCTTCCTGTAGGTACGGTAACCCATAGGCATGAATGAATAAACGCCGGATGCCATCTTGCGGATCAAACCCGCTCTAAGCATCAGTCTGTGTGACGGGATCTCAGCATCTGCGGGGATCTCTCTTTGTGTAGCCAAAAAAAGTTCGGAAACTCTCATTTAACTTGCTCCCTATATTATTAATAATTATACGGGTGTAAGTATATACGAGAGGGTTGCAATTTGCAATTGAAATTAATGGCGGAGGTGCGGCTGCTTCCGGTGAGCCCGCCTTTTGTCTAAAAGGCTTGTTTTGAAGGCTGTTCAAACAGTACGGTGGCTGTCTATTCTCTAAAGCGTGTGATTCTGGCGGTGTTTAGAGAAGATTTCGACGTTTGTTCTCTAAGGCTTGTTTTTTCGACAACTTTTAGAGAATTTTTCGCCGATTCTTCTCTAAAAGCCTTAATTAGAGCGGAGTTTGGAGAAAAAGGTGCAGGCTCGTTATCTAAAGCAGATGATTTTGGCATCGTTTGGATAACACTGTTACAGCTGTGTAGAAGCGTTATAAAAACAGGATTTCTAAACATCTTTTCGATAGAAATATGCTGATTCTCTATCGAAAACACCCACAACCAAAAGAAAAGGATGCCTTCCGACATCCTTTCCCAAATAGTATTTAACCCGTTAAGTATTTAAGATTCCTAAGATGAACACAACGTCCAGAATACCGCAGATTATGAGGATCAGGGCGCATATTATGTAGGTTCTTGCACGCTTTTTCTCGACATCGCGCTCTGTCGTTCCGTAGCTTTCTCTTCTGGCCGGTTTACGGACACGTCCCAACGACATTTGCTGCACCCCCCACATAAAATTTCCCTCGCGGTGTCTAGATTATAGACGCATTAAAAATTACATACCTTGCAGATATGTGACATTCGATTTACAGATTTCGAAAAACGCTTTACTCAAAATGAGATTAGCGGTATAGGGCAGCCCTGTAAACTTGGGCATATTGCAAAACAAAGCGGCGGAAAGTGCTTCAAAAATACCCACTTTTTCACTTAGAATGGCGTAAAACATATGTATGATATAATAATCTTGTAATTATGCGCTCAGATAGAACGCAATAAACATAAGGAGAAATAAGGTTTTTGAAGCTTGTTGGAGTAAAAGAATTCTATAACATTACACGCGCCAAGATCATCTCGGCGGTGAACTGCGGCATAGTCATTACGGCTTGCTCCATTGCTATGTTCTCCGTAGATACAGCACTTAATTCCACTTCCTCTCTGGCTCAGCCTGTTGAGGCAACTGAAACTACAGTTCTCTACCCCGGCGAGACAGATGTAGTAGAGACTAAAAACACTGAAGTCTCCGAGCCTGCCGAATCTTCTGCACCGGCATCTGCAAATCCGTCAACAAACGCTTCTGCTGCAGGCACAACACCTTCAGGTACTGCAGAAACTTCAGAGACAGCAGAAACATCTTCTGATGATACTGATACAACAGAAGAGACAGAAGCAACAGCTGCAGAGACAGAGAAGGTTACTGAAAGCGAACTTTACATTACCGTATATGCAACTACTGCAATCAACGTAAGATCAGGTCCGGGCACAAATTACGATGTCGTAAAGGGTCTCAACCAGGGCGACCAGATCGACGTTATCGCTGAGACTTCAAACGGCTGGTACAAGACATATAACGGCAACTATGTAAGTAAGGATTATGTATCAGAGAAGAAACCCTCTGCTACAACAACAAATACTTCCAAGCCGACTACAAGACAGACTGAGGAAGAGACCGAAGAAGTAGTAGAAGTCACAACAACTACTACCGAAGAGGAAGTATACGATACACCTTCCGGCAGCGGCAACTCCTGCACGATCACATTCTATGGTCCCCAGTCCAACGGAGACGGCACCTACAACACAAGCACAGCAACAGGAACAACATGTACCGAAGGCCGCACATGCGCAGCTGACTGGTCCATCTATCCTGCAGGAACAGTAATCTACATTGAGAACGATCCTTTGGGCGGAGACGGATATTACACCGTTGAAGACAGAGGTCCCGGTGTTAAGGGTTACCACATCGATATCTACGCAGACGACGGCGAGACAGGCGCACACCACACCTGCACACGCACAGTCTACGCCCAGTAAAAACCAGTAAACATTACGCCCGATGCTTCTCCCCAAAAGAGAAGTATTTGCGCTTTTATAGAAGGAACAATTATGAGCAGCAATTCAAAAAGACATAGTTTTAAAGACCCGAAATATAAGAATACCAATCCGGTAAAGATCATTCCTTTGGGCGGTATCGGAGAGATCGGCAAAAACATGACCGCCTTCGAATACAACAACGACATCATCATCGTCGACTGCGGCATGAGCTTCCCTGAAGAGAACATGCCGGGCGTTGACTGCGTCATCCCGGATTTCACTTATATCAGACGCAACAAGGAGAAGCTCAGAGGCATCCTCATCACACACGGACACGAGGATCACATCGGCTCTCTTCCCTACTTCTTAAGAGAGTTCAAGTGTCCTGTTTTCGGCGGCACGATGGCAATCGAGCTCATCAAGCTCAAGCTCCAGGATAAGAATGTGCCTTTTGAAGGCATCAAGCTCTCAACCTGCAAGAACGGCGACATTATCCGCCTCGGCAATTCATTCTCTGCCGAATTCATCAGAGTTAACCACTCCATCGCGGATTCATATGCGCTCTGCATCAACACTCCCGTAGGACGCATCGTCCACTCTGGCGACTTCAAGATCGATTACACTCCGATCAACGGCAAGACAATCAATCTCCAGCGCCTGGGTGAGCTCGGAAAAGAAGGCGTCCTGATGTTCATGTGCGAGAGCACGAACGTTGAGATCGAAGGTTTCTCACCCTCCGAAAAGCACGTCGGCGAAGCTTTCTCACACTACTTCAGAAAAGCTGAAGGCCGTATCATCGTTGCTACATTCTCATCACACGTTCACCGTATGCAGCAGATCATCACGGCAGCTGAAAAATACGGCCGCCACGTCTGCCTTTCAGGCCGTTCAATGGTCCAGGTATTCAACATCGCAAACACTCTGGGATATATCGACATCCAGCCCGATACACTTATCGACATCGATGCTATCGACAACTACCCTGACAACCAGATCGTTGTTCTCACAACGGGTTCACAGGCTGAGCCGATGAGCGCCCTCACACGTATGGCATACTCATCTCACCGCTCGGTAGACATCACCAAGGGCGATACGGTAATCATCTCCGCAGACCCTATCCCGGGCAACGAGAAGCCTATCTACAGAGTCATCAACGAGCTCTATAAGAAGGGCGCGCACGTTATCTACCAGTCTCTAGCAGACGTTCACGTATCAGGCCACGCATACAGAGACGAGCTCATGATGCTCCATACCCTGATCAAGCCTAAGTTCTTCATTCCGGTTCACGGCGAATACCGTATGCTCTGCCTCCACAAAGAGATGGCAGTAGGCCTCGGCATGAACGAAGACAATATCTCGATCCTCGAAAACGGCGCAGTTCTCGAACTCACCGAAGACGAAGCAAAGATCACGGATCACGTTCCTGCAGCACCCGTTCTCATCGACGGTACAGGCACTGTTGATGCTGACGACAGAGTACTCACCGACAGAATCCACTTAAGCGAAGACGGCTGTCTTGCAATCGCCATTACAGTTAACGAAGACACTGGAGATCTTGCTTGCTCCCCTGCCGTTAACTCAATCGGCTGCTTTGATGACGAGGAAAACATCGACGTACTTTATGAGCTTATCTCCGATAAGGTTGACGATCTTCTTAAGCAGGCAAGCAACAAGGCCGGAAGCATCGAAGCTTTCATCCAGAAGCGCAACTTCAGAGAGCAGATAAAGAGCTTCGTAAATTCAAAGTCCGGTAAGAGACCGATGATCATCTTCAACATCAGCTATGTCGGCGGATTTGACGATGACGAGTACTACGGAGACAGGTAAAAGCTTACCCTTTACGCCAATAGCTTTAAAAGTTCTTCAGGCGAAATGGCTCTGATCTCAGCCTTCCCGTAATCTTTTGTGTTGCGTGTAACTATATAGTCTGCCCCAACTGTTTCAGCACAGGCATATTGAAGTGCATCTTCGTAATCGGAGATTGCAGTATTGTTTATTGCTGTGTCTACAACATCATTACCCACTTCTGCCACTTTTAAAATCTCATTGTACCGCTTCAAAATAGTACGTCTTTCAGCATCTGAATACTGCTTTCGCAGAATGTAATACATATTGCTAATAGAGTGAAGCGCAACATATCCGTCAATAACATGTTTTGCGCAAAGGTCGATAACCGTAGCTGAAAAGCCTGATCTGCCATCCCTGTTAGTGAGAGCATCTATCATTATGTTTGTATCAATCAGTACCTTCATACTTGCGATCAATGCCTCCATGCTTGCGGATTAACTCCTCTTCAAGAATTGCCTTGTAGTCATCCCCGATATCAATCGGTCTGCAAAGTTTCATTAATTCATCAAATGCTTCCTTCTTCCGCTTCAGTTCTTCCTCGCGTAATCCTTCAGCATAGACCTTTACCCTCTCCCGGTTCTCCATCTTAAGCGTTTCCAAAACTTCGCTTATCTCAAGATTTACCGCATATTCAGGCTTAAAGTACTCAGGTACTATCGCAAGTGTCAGCCCCATTGCATTAAGCATCTTAAGAAGAGTCTCAAGCCTGGGCTCAGTACTCTTATTCTCTATTCTTCCGACAGCAGCCTGATGAAGACCTGATTTCCTGGCAATCTCAGTCTGCGACAGGTGTCTGGCCTTTCTGATCTTGATGAAATCATCGATTATCTCGTTTCCTGTCCTTGCATTATGTCTATTCTCGTTAGCTACCATATCCAAAACCTCCTTATTCGTTATATTTATATCGTATTCGTTATAATTATAACGCGAAAAATAGGTCATTGCAACACAATGACCTACCTGACAGCCTATTTAAGCCTTAGTTCCTTATGACATCAACAACATCTTTTACGCGCAGGATCCTCTCGCATGTGCGGTCAAGCTGCTCGCGTCCGGAAATATTCACGGTTACGAAAATGCGGGCCTCCGGGCCGTCAACTACCGTGTTGAGCTTAACGATGTTGATCTTCTCTTCGCTGATCTTATCGAGAACGTCAATAAGCAGGCCGTTTCTGTCCATGGCAACGACAACGAGCTGTACGTCGTAGCTTGAATACTTTGCCTTTGAAAGCCACGTTACTTCAACAAGACGCTGATATCTCTGCTCGTCCCTGTCGGAATTGCCGCGGTTCTTGATTATGTTCTGGATGTTCTTGCAGGATACCTTGTGAATGCCTACGCCCTTTTCCTGTGTGACATAACCGATGATCTCATCACCGAACACAGGATGGCAGCACTTAGAGATATGAGTAACAAGCGAATCGAGTCCGTTTACGACAACTGCATCATTACTCTGCGCACGTCTTGCAGAATCAGTCCTTGCGCCTCTAGAAGGCTTGGCGTTAGCTGCTGCTGCGAGTGCCTCGTTGCCCTTGGGAGTGCCTGGTGCGGCAGTCTGGTGAGGATCGACGTTAAGCGCGTTGATCTTGGTAACGTCGTAATCGAGAACCTGCTTGGAGCTCTCAGCCGGCTTACTTTTCGCGCCCTTGATATTACGTGTCTGGTCAGCCTTACCGAGTTCGATAGGAAGTTCGTTAGGGCTGTATGCGACGTTACCGTCTGCAGTAACGCGGTAGCCTAAAGCACGGCGCTCTTCTTCAGGAATATTCCTGATATAGTCGTCACGGAGACGTGAGAATACTTTGCTTACGCTGATGGATCCGTATCCCAAAGCGGCGAACATGTCGTCCAGGGACTGGAAGTTATTGCGCTTCAGAATGATCTCGATCGACTTGTGCATCAGGAGCTTTGCCGGATCGAAGCCGTTACGCGTGATCTCGTTTGTAAGAAGTTCACGGCCTGTAGCGATATTGTCTGCACGCGCTTCACGCTTGAACCAGGAATTGATCTTGGATTTGGCGTTAGCCGTACGCGCGATGGATACCCAGTCACGTGAAGGGCCCTTAACGAGCTTTGCCGAAGACTGTATCTCGACGATGTCGCTGTTCTTAAGTTCATAGGACAAAGGAACGATACGTCCGTTAACCTTCGCACCGTGCATGTGGTTACCGATACCTGAGTGGATCGCATATGCGAAGTCGATCGGGCATGAACCCTTAGGAAGCTTGATTACTTCGTGCTTAGGTGTGTATACGAAAATCTCGTCCGGCGCGATATTCATCTTGAACGCTTCCATGAACTCGCCTGAATCGGTGAGCTCATTCTGCGAATCGATGATCTGCCTCATCTCGTTGATCTTCGTATCGTATCTGTCAGCCTTGAATTCCTGTGAATTACCGGTTTCCTTATAGTGCCAGTGCGCGGCGATACCGAACTCAGCAATCTGGTGCATCGCAAACGTTCTTATCTGCACTTCGAAAGGCGTGCCCGTGTGGCTTACGACAGTCGTGTGAATGGACTGGTACTTGTTCTCCTTGGGCATCGCGATATAGTCCTTGAAACGGCCAGGTACGTGCTGGTACATCTCGTGGATGATACCCAATACCTGATAGCATTCAATGACTTCGTCAACGATTATTCTGCACGCGAAAAGATCGTAGATCTCGTCGATCGTCTTACCCTTCTCGTGCATCTTCTTATAGATGCTGTAGAAATGCTTCGGACGGCCTTCAATGTCGTAATGTACGATGCCGTTCTCCTCAAGCTTTGCGCGGATCTCGGAGACAACGTCTTCCATGAAATCTTCTCTCTGCGCACGGTTACCGTTAACGAGCTTTACGAGCTCATAGTAATCGTCCGGATGAAGATAACGCAGACACAGATCCTCAAGTTCCCACTTGATCTTATAGATACCGAATCTGCCTGCGAAAGGAACGTAGATATCAAGTGTCTCCTGGGCCTTTTCGATCTGCTTCTCAGGACTCATGGACTTCAATGTCCTCATGTTGTGCAGACGGTCTGCGAGCTTGATGAATATGACTCTGATGTCGTCCGTGAGCGCAATGAACATCTTGCGCACATTGGATGCCTGGATGTCCTGCTTGGAGTTATAAACTACATTATCGAGGCTCAAATTGAGCTTTGTAACGCCGTCAACAAGGCTGCATACGACAGGTCCGAACTTCTTTGTGACCATATCATCGTCAACTATCGTATCTTCGATCGTATCGTGAAGAAGCGCTGCCTGGATCGTAGCTGAGTCTACCTTAAGATCAGCAAGGATGAGGGCAACTGAAACGGGGTGAATGATGTAAGGCTCGCCCGTCTTACGTCTCTGGTTGCGGTGTGCCTTATAAGCAAAGATGAAGGCCTTCTCCATCTCCTCGTTGTCCTCTTCGATATCTTTCTCTTCGAGCTTTGCGGCACGCGCGTAATCGTCGTAAATGGAGATTATCTTATTGAATCTTTCCTGAAGATCCTGGGGAATTTCGGGCTTCTGGCTGTCGTCCTCAAGATAGGCGCGCTCGGCCTCAGCCTGCACCTCTTCTTCAGTAACGGGATTAAATGCCTTGTCATTCTTGCCCTTATTCACCTTGTATTCTCCTATAGACCTCAGATTCACTGAGTTTTACTTTATTGCCCGTTGCCAGTATGTTGAAGCATACCCTTGTGGGTGATATGGTTCTGAGCCTTATCAGGTTGCAGTCAGCGAAAACCTCAAGGCATCTTTTCACCTGGAACGGAGTTACCGATACATCATAATTGTTAGACACTAATCTTGCAAGAAGTCTGATATCTGCCGTGGACATCGCCGTACCGCCGAAGCGCTCGATCGCTTTGTAGCAGACGCCGTATTGCTCAGATGTAGGTCTCATTGAGCTCTCGATGTTCTCTCCAGGCGCCATCTTTACGATCTGATCCATTGCAAGTCCGCTCGTATAAAGCTTTTCGGCGATCTCAGCCTTCTGCCACATGAACCCGCCACCGTATTCAGGCCTGATATCCTCAAGGTGAAGGCTCAATGAAGTCTCTCCCCTGTAGCAATATTCATTAAGTGTATATGCGATGTCGATCTTGTCGCCGGCTCTCAAGATGTTGAAATAATCGCCCATTCCGAATCCTACTGCAGAGACGGATGCCTTGCCCGTAGAATCAGTAAGGTCGAGCCTTATGTGGGCGCCGCCGCTCATCTGTGCGATGTTCGTGATTACGAGCCCGTTTGTAATGAATATCGGCTTAGGGTTGCCGATACCGAACGGACGGAGTTTGCATACTTCACGGTAGGACTCAAATGTAAGTCCGCAGGGCGCAATCTCGCACTCTGCATTGATCAGGTCTTCTTCTGATTCTTCGCCTGACTGACCCTTCTCTTCGTAGATCTTTGCAGCCTCAGCTTCCAAAGCCTCCATGAAGGTGCCCATCTCATTCTTTCTTACGAGAAGACCTGCAGCCTTCTTATGTCCTCCGAAATTAACGAGCTTATCTGAGATTCTCTCAAGGCATTCGTAAAGGTCGAAGTCGCCGAACGCGCGTCCGGAACCCTTTGCGCATCCGGGCTCTGTAGCATCGTCAGTAAATACAAGAGCAGATCTTCCATAGAACTGCGAGAGCTTGCCCGCAACGATTCCCAAAACGCCCTGGTGCCAGTCCTTGCCGTATACGACAATGGGGCCGCATGTATTTGTCAGAGACCATCTGTCAGGTCTTGCGGGGTTCTCAAGCTGGGCTCTGGCCTCGTCGAAAACCTTGGCCTCGATCTCCTTACGCTCATCGTTCTGGCGTGTAAGGTCCTGGGCCGCAAGCTTTGCTTCCGTAGGATTGTTTTCGAGGAAGAGCTTTAAAGCATCTGCAGAATCGTAAAGTCTTCCTGCAGCATTGATACGCGGCACGAAGTTAAAGGATATGAAAGTCTCATCCAAAGTCTTGCCGGGAGCCAGAAGCATGTCGTTCATGACGCCTACGCCGACATTGGAAGGCTTCTGCATGCTCTTAAAAGCACGCTTAATTATCGTTCTGTTCTCATTTGTAACGGATACCAGGTCAGCTATCGTGGCAAGTCCTGCAAGCTCTACAGACTGGCGCCAGATGTTGCCCGTGACCTTATGCTTGCCGTTCTTGCCCAGAGCCTCAACGAGCTTTAAAGCAACGCCTGCACCGCACAAGTCGATAAAAGGATATGTGTTGTCAGGTCTCTTGGCGCAGATAACACAGTCTGCCGGCGGCAGCTCGTCTTTTACGTTGTGGTGGTCGGTTACGATAACCTGTATTCCGCGGTTCTTTAATTCCTGAACCGTATCGATATTGGTAACGCCGCAGTCAACGGTAATGACAAGGTCAGGCTTCTTCTCAATGACCTTGTCCATGATCTTCTCAGTAAGTCCGTAGCCGTGCTCAGATCTGTGCGGCACGATGTACTGCACATTTACCTGATGGCTTCTGAAATATCTTACGAGAATGGATGTGGCCGTAACGCCGTCACAGTCGTAATCGCCGTATACGAGAACCTTGCCGTGCCTGTCGATCGTATCGTTAATGATGTCGACAGCCTTTTGCATGTCATTATAAAGAAACGGATCGTGCCAGATACCGTCATCTTCAGACAAAAACTGTTCTACTGATTGGCCTTCGGTTATACCGCGATTCTTAAGCAAAACATTAAGGAGCGTATCAGCATCCTCTACTTTTTGGGATGCCGATAAGCGCCAGTTCTTACCGGTCAATAACATATAACTAATCTCAACTTTATCTTTATTGACCTTATTATAGCGGAATAAGCAGCGCTTTACAAAGAAGAGATAATCTATACTGCCAACATAACCGGACTCGAAAAATGCGGTTGAAAATGCGGCTATAGCCTCAACTTTAGCCGCATATTAGGATAGCGTCTGCAAAATTGAGGCTAAAAATACGGCTATACCCTCAACTTTAGCCGCTTTTTTGTTACCTCAATTTCCCGGCATCATCGAAAACCATCACCCACTGCAATAAAATAGAGGTTACCCTTTCAGGTAACCTCTCATAAAGTCTTATTAATGCTTTCTCTTGCGAGCTGCTTCAGACTTCTTCTTTCTCTTTACAGAAGGCTTCTCGTAATGTTCTCTCTTACGAACTTCTGCAAGAACGCCTGACTTTGCGCAAGAACGCTTAAATCTGCGAAGTGCACTGTCAAGGGACTCGCCTTCCTTAACTTTAATCTCAGACATCTTTATCCCCCCTCTCGTGCGTGGATTTCAAACTCGGATATTATATAGGACGCCTACTCCAAAGTCAAACCCTGTTAACCGATGAACGGCAACGGCACGTCTTTAAGCAGTAAAGCGACGATTGCAGCGATCGAGATAGCAGGTGCCAGGGATATCTTTCTCTTCTTTGATTTGCATACGAGCGCGAAAACGATTCCCAGTACGATTGCTACACAAACTGCAGCGCATGTGCCTCTATAGCGCAGGAAGAGCATCAGGCACATAGCAAGCTTTGTGGGGCCGTAGCTCATCTTAGTCTTCTTAACCTTGCCGATAACTGCTGTGACGATGACCATGACAATGCCAACACAAGCAGCCGAAATAACGCCCTCTACGGCATACGCCTGCATATCGGGCATAAATCCTACCGTAATGATCCATGTGACCAGAATGGCGCCCAGGAAGCCGTCAGGAATAACTCCTGAGTCCCAGTCAGCCAGTGAAAGGCCGAGCAAAAGCACTTCAAGTGTCAGAGCTGCAACGACGGGAGCATCAATAGCACCGTGCAATGCCAGCGTTCCTGCAAATACAAATCCCAATATGATCTCGAAAATAAGATCTCTGGGCGGTACCTTAGATCCGCAGTATCTGCACTTACCTTTAAGTGCCAGATAAGAAAAGATCGGGAAAAGATCTGCCGTAGACAATTCATGACCGCAAGTATCGCAATGGCTGTGTCCCAGCATCCAGTCCTCGCCTCTTACAACACGCCATGCCGTGCAGGTAATAAAACTTGCAAATACGGCACCAAACAAAAATGAGATAACAATCAGATAAATGCCTACTACAGGCATATCAAATAAAGGAAATGAAAGATTCAAGGGCAGGATCTCCTTAACTGGTTTTTCTGCCCTTGATTATACACTCTGATAGAAAATGCAAAAAGCCAAAAAAGAAAACCGGGTTCTTTCGAACCCGGTCTGATTTGATTTAATTAGGTTTATTAATCTTTAGTAAGATTAAGTACCTGCCTGCTGGTTGTTAGATGCATTAACTGTAGGATAACCATCTGTTGCCCATGTAGCAGCATTCAGTGTGTAGTAGTAAGCGTGACCATCAAATGTAACTTTGATCTGCTTAATTGTATAGCCTTCGATACCAGCATCACCAGGTTTTACCATTGTAACATCTACGCCGTCTTTATCAACATCAATGCCTGTAAGCTTCTTAATCTCAGTAATATTCTCTGCATATGTCTCTGCCTGTGCGGATGTCTTACCCTGACCATAAGCTTCTGTAGCGAGAGCCTGGCATGCTGTGTAAACTGTAGAAGCTGCCTGGAATTCCTTTTCCTTCTTAGCTCTGTCGATGTAACCAACGAGGGCAGGAACGAGCATAGCTGCGAGAACTGCGAGGATAACGAGAACTACGATGAGCTCAACTAATGTGAAACCCTTCTTTGATGACTTACCAACTTTTTTCATTTTGTGACCTCCTTCGTCTTTTCACCCTTAAGTGAGTTTGTTTGTTAATTTGTCAAATGTGTTTGACTTGCTTGATGGTCTTACTATAACCCATCGAAAAACAGACTTCAACACATTTACTCCACAATTCATTTGTGAGTAACAAATTATTAACCCGATACCGCTAAAACTCCTTTTTGCAAACGGTTTGTAAACGGAATTTACAATAAAAACGCCAGGAAAATATCAAACAGATATCAAAGAAATATCAGGAGAAACAAAGCACAACGCTTCTGGTGCATACAGCTCCGGATTCACCCTCAACTGTTACGTCACACAGTACATATACGGGCTTTAAGTCAGAATCGTACTTAATATCATGGAAATACAAAGATACTGTATAACCCATATAAGAATCCTTTGTATAAGGGTTTGTATAATCGAAATAATCGTAAGGATAAATATATGTGAATCCCTTTGTTAACACAGCGCCGCTCATAAAGTATCCGAAGTGGACATAACCTTCTGCAGCATCATCAGAAGAGATGTTGTATACAGATTTGCTGGTAACATTACCGCTGCCGTCAGCGCCTGATATGAACATATCTTTTTCTCTGACTTTCTGAACCAGCTCATCACTGATCACATAATTAGCAGATATGGTCTCGCAATATGTGCTGTTACGTCTTAACACCAAAACTGTACCCTTCTCATAAGAAGGATCGACCTGTGCATCAGTAAGGACTTTGCCGTCGTAATCTGCCGGATTATAAAGCCAGACATCACCCGTATCCGTTACTATTGTCTTTGAGCACTCTGCTCTCAAAGCATCTACCACGGCATCAGCAACAAGCTGGGATCTGGATATCTTATTTGTCTCTGTATAGATCTTCGTAATAGGAAGGATCAGGGCAATACAAGCAGTAGCGAACATGGCTGTTAATGCCATCGCCACTATCAGCTCGACAAGCGTTATTGCTTTTCTGGTCTTTCTTGTATTACTTATCCTTTTCATAAAATTAGTTTCCTGCAGAATAAACTACATAAGTATACTTTTCACCGGTTTGTTCATCAGTAATCTGATAAATCTGTCTATATATTACTTTACCGTCAACATTTGAAAAGGGTGCCTTATTCGGCGGATTGGTATTATCCACCTTATCTTTTTGAAGCGCCAGCATCGCCTTATCAGCCGCTGTGCGTGTCTCCATTGCTTTCATGTCGGACCTCGAAGCAGCAGCCAGTCCTTGTGAGAACAAAACCAACATAATAGAAAGGAGCGCAAAGGCTACTATTACTTCAACAATGGTCTCACCACGGTTATCACTTATATGGTGTCTGTATAATTTATTAATTTTCTTCATATCATGACACCCTCAAGTACGTGGAACCGGATCCGGTATATGTAGCTGAAAAAACATATTCTGAACCACGTGAAAGCGCTGTTACGCTGACAACATAGGTATCAGTACCTTTACCGTCAACCCTGGCAGTAACATCAATACCGTTGTATGAATCAGTTACGATCTCTTCTCCATCGTGTTTATCAAGTTCAATACTGCCTTTGCCTATATATTCATCAAGCGCCATACCTAAACTCGTTGCTGCTTCATATGCCTGGTCCTTACTGTACTGATGATCAGCAAATGCCAGCAATGTGCTTGAGTTGATAGAAAGGATGACTACACCTGCCACGATTATTACCGCAATAATTGTGACCATAACAATGCTGGCACCGTCATTACTGCGGAGAATATCAGATGTCCTCTTCATCAAACCAGATTTACCGATTCGTCTCATATCAGCCCTGTCCCTCTATTTCATCCCATTTAGCATACAAAGTTACACCGCTCGTTACACGTACATCAAAATCAAACGGCTCATTATATTCTTCGTCAGTATACCATCCGCCAAATTTGTGGCCTTCATAGGTCGGATCAGCAGGTCTTTCAACATAACCATTATAAAGAACTGACTGATCATCAATAGCATCCGGTGTGCCTCCACAAGTGTCAAAAGCAACCGTAACATTAGGCATTTCAGTCCAGTGTGCATAAATTGTCCGATTATCCGTTACCGGTTGATCGAAAGGCCACAGGTTATCAGCACTACCGTCGTCCGGAGAATTAGCATACCAATCTTTAAAGACATAGCCGGGTCTTATAGGATCTTTCGAAGGCCTTGTAAGTATATATCCCGTGTCCTTTTCGTCTGACTCTTCCACATCATCGTAGAGAACGAAAGTAACTGTATAAACCTTTACCCACTTAGCATACAGTGTAAAGCTGTCGTCAACAGCACTGCCGAAACTATAAGGCAAGCCAATGCACTGTTCGTTGTTATACCAACCGTCAAATCTGTATCCGGTCCATGTAGGATCGTTTTCAGGCTCGCTGATACCATAACCCTTTTCGATATCTACGGTAGCATCTGAATTCAAAACAGCACCTTCGCCATTCGCATCAAATGTAACTGTATAAACAGGATTGATCGTAAACTGTGCAGAAGCAGTTCCTTTGCAGTTACCCTTACCTGTAATAGTTACTGTTGCTTCACCCGGTTCAACATTATTCGTGTATGCAACAGAATAGTTGTTGGCATCCAGTTCTTCACCCTTATAAGTAACCTTAACGGTAGGTTCTTTCGCTGTGCCATCGTAAGCAATAGTAGCGTACTGAAGGTCTATCGTTACTTCTCCTGTGAAATCAGCCGGTGCGACAGTAAACGGAACCTTAGCGGATACTACTGTGTAGTCATCCGGGTACTCATCAGATTTCTCAACCTCTGCATACAAATAGTAAGTGCCTGCATCAAGGTCCTTCATCTCATCGGGAAGAACAGCTGCGCTAACCTTATCGACAAGGCAATTCTCCGTACATGCTTCATCAGAATATACTGAATATACATGAGTAGTACCAAACTTGGTCTGAAGTTCAGCAGTGAGTGCACTGGGTTCTGGTTCTTCCTTCCATGTCCAGCCGTCAATTGCAGGTTCAGCCGTTACTGCATTGGTTGCAGTAGTTATCTTGAACGTGACATACTTTTCTCCGCTGTACTCCGGATTCGTAGGAATGATCTTGATAATAGCGGAATCTCCGGCATGAATATTATTAGAATATTCAACTCTATAATCACCCGTCTCAGTATCGGTCTGTCTGGTAAGTGTTCTACCGTCGATTCTGACAATTACGTCTGGTGTAATCGGCTCACCAGTAAATACAAATGATTTTGTATATTCAATGTCGTCAGTATCGCCGATATTTCTACCGATGATCTGGAATGTATCTGTCATGAGGGCAACATCTTTATAGTTACCGATGCCGTGAGCAGTAACAGTAACTACTTCACAGATATCCGTGTTACCGGGATCATATGTAAGATAGTAATCAGTATTAAGAACGAGCTCGTCATCGCCTACCTTAACAGTAATAACTGGTACGATAGGAGCGCCTGTGTATTCATATACAGCCTTAGGAGGATCTCCTGCTTTTTCAATCTCGACCGTAGCATCCTTAATGGATTTCTCCACGATGGTAAACGGCAATGTAGTTGCTCCGCTGTATTCACCTTTACCTACAATCATTACCTGAGCAGTGCCAACACGATCATTATTAGAATATGTAAGCGTATACTCATCATTCAAAACAAGATTCCTGCCAATATTTTCATCATAGATCTGCAGGTAGTTATCTACGGTAACTCCATCTTTATCATAATCAAAAACAGTCGGATCCAGATTAATGGCCAGACTAGATATATCTTTGCTACCTGAAGAAACTGTCGGCCAATCACCCCAGTGCTCATCATTGATCACTGGTTTGAGCGGATAATCAGTACCAAGTGACGTATCAAACGGATGACCTGTATAAGTCTTGGATCCGCTTATGGTCGAACTTTCAGCAAATAACAGACCGGTTATGGATTCCGCATCTGAAGAACCTACAAGTTTCTTATTCTTATTAACGCCTATCAATACATATGTGGAAGTGTATTTAGTGTCGGCCGAAGCACCTGCAAAGGCACCTGCAACAGTTTCTGCAGGAGTGATTACAAGACCTGTACAGTAGCAGTTATTAATAGTTGTTCCATCGTCTCTGCTGCCGATAAAACCACCCGCATATGTACCGCTTCCTGATACGGATGCAGTTGTATAACTGTTCTTAATCGTTACATCGCCTGTAGTCTGACCAACAAATCCGCCGGTTTTGCCGCCGCCGGTAACATCTCCGGAATTAGAAAGATACTGTCCGGAATATGTGCGTCCGCCTACATAGTCATTCTCGATCGTACCAGTACTTGCCGAGCCTGCGAATCCGCCGGTTGCGGTTCCTGCCAATGCTTTTACAGTCGCAGTCGTGTAATTGTTCTTAATTGATATGCCGGTACCTGCAAATCCGACAAAGCCGCCAGTATAAGCTTCATTGCCGACAGAAGCTACATAGTAGTTGTAATCCTTAATCGTTGTGTTATCAGCAGGGTTGTATTTGCTGTCTATTCCGTAATGACAGCCTTCAACGGTACCTGCAGACATCTTTCCGACAACACCGCCGACACAGGCACCGGCTGCATCAGCTCTGACTGAGATCAATGCATAACACCACTTAACCGTGCCTGTATTCATCACACCGGTAATACCACCGGCATTAGAGTACTTCGAATATACAGAAGTGCTGACGTCCGAATCACCGTTATTTGAAGCGTTAACTCTAGCTATATTTCCGGGATCGGTACAAACTACTCTTACAGGAATAATCTTATTTACGTTTCCAGAATCATAAACATCCGCTTCACATCTTCCGAACACACCACCAACTCCGGCATCAGAAGCACTAAGAACATCTGTATTTTCCGTTCCGTATCCGCAGATCCTTGACGCCTCATCAACGGTCACATTCACTTCGACTGCAATTATTGATTTCTTTGTGTTATCCCAACGATCTTTATTAACTACGCTTCCGAATACGCCGCCGGCATCGTAGCAGATAGCATCATAATCTGTCTCGTCGCCGGGCATAGCATTACCGACCAGATCACCGACATTGGTACGGTTGATAAGTGAGACATTAATGCTTCCCTGGTTGAAATTGCAGCATACCGCACCACCGAATACACCACCTACCGAGGTGCGTCCGATAACATTCGCATTGTCCAATACGACATTGATATGAGCGTGTGTATAGTTTCTTTGTGTACTTGTGTTGTTAAATCCGCTTGAATAACCGCAGAAACCTCCGACATAGTCACCTCTGCTGAATACTGTTTTAACAGTTTCTACATTGTAAGTAACCATAGGGTCTGTCGTTTTATCGGCACCGATTCCACCATGAGCAGCAAAACCGCTTCCGATCCATCCTCCGATTCTGTCAGCTCCGTTTACCGAAACGACACAAATGTCAGGACCACCTTCTGCGACTTTGATCTCAGACATACAAACATTCTGATTGAGCCATGTTTCTTTTTTGTTTTTTGATTCAACACCAATCTGACCAACAATACCACCAACAGAACGTCCCTTGGCGGAAATAAGTACGGCATGAGTATAAGACTGATTCGGGTAATCAAGTCTTACCAATCCGCCGGTACCGCTTAAGATGGCACCTTCACCGGCTTTTGTCATGCCGGTACCACCCCATGTACCGTCACTTTTAACAGCGAATTCTTTATAGTTGCCGCCGACTCGTCCGTCTACGAAAATACCGAATATGCCACCTACACAGGCACTGTCATCTATATCATCCGGACCTGTCTCGCTTGCCTCAAATAAATATGCAGTATTTAATTCGGCTTCAACTTTCAAAAGCGCTGCAGAAATATAATTTGCTCCATCGCCCCATTTATCGCCCTGCTGACCTACACAACCTCCGATTCTGGAATTGCCACTGAGAGCATAGTCTGCAGAAATCTTAGTCTTAATGATATCGATTCGTCCCCAGGAACCACCGTCTCTAACAGTATCGCCGAGCGTATTGGACTTGGCAGAAGCAAATCCGACAGAACCGCCGACACGCATATCACCGATGATATGGGCGGTACCAACTATAGTAGTATCAATATTATAAATATTGCAGATGTTTTCACCGACAGCGCCGCCGACATTATATACACCCTTTATCTCAGCATTACCCTGGAGGATAGTAATAATGTTCAGTACCCAATAGCTTGCATCGTCGGAGTGACAATAACCGATGGCACCGCCAACACTGTCAGCGCTTCCTGATATTGTTCCTTCGATAGTTGCATTAACATTTTCGACAAATGCATGATTATATCCGATTGCGCCGCCGACACAATCACCGGTGCCAATAGTAGTACGTCTATCACTCCATTTATCCTTACCTACACTAACACCAACACCTGTTCCCGTACCGGTAACATGACCATTTATCGTCGCAGTAACACTGCTGATTATGCCGTTTTTCTTTTTACAGAAATTTCTTCCTATGGCTCCGCCGACTTTGCCACCGCCTATGATCTCGCCATCGGCATCGAGCGTGACATCTGTTTCCGTAGCTATAAGCGAACCGTTGTTAAAACCTATAACGCCGCCGACATTAGAACCTTCGGAAATGATCTTGGAATCACCAAGATATGCAGTCAATTTGAAATGTGTGCTGTTACTAAAAGCAGTATCAGCTATAAGGCATCCGACAACTCCGCCGGCATTGGCATCGGAGGCTTCACCTGTGACAGTAGCAGTAACATTAACAGGATAAGCCGTGAAGTCAACGCTAATACCTGTTTCGGAACCATCGTTGTAAGGAATCGGGCTTTCAAACTTTCCGACGGCACCGCCGACATTATCGGTTCCCTCGATCACGATGGCACCGTCATCAGCGGCAAATCTTGAAGTTACATTGATATAACCCGTAAATCTTGCTCCGGCCGTTCTGATAATACCAATAGCGCCTCCGACATTTGAACCGCTGCCTGTAATCTTTGTTCTCGGATTAAGATAAACATCGAGATCAATATCAATGTTCTTACCTGTAGTGTTCTTATAAAACTTCATCGGCTCTGTACTGCCGTAGTCAGTGCCTGAAGCAGATAACAATCTTCCGATAACGCCTCCGACGTCATTCTGACCGGATACAACAACAGCAAGTCTGTCGAGGTCGGTCTGTGAAGAGACGGTGATTTCTACGGAATGTGTGTATTGCGAACGAAGAATACCGGCTACGCCGCCTACTCCGTCTAATTCGCCTGTAATGGTTAATGTAGGATTGGTGCTTGAACCAATGAGCTTAATGTCTGCTGTAGAACCGTTATCAGCAACAGAAATGTCTCCGCCTACACCACCGACAAGATATTCTGAACCGTAAATTGTCGATGAACCGTATACGTATGTTTCAAGCGTAGCTGTATTGCGGAAATATAAACATCTTCCGATGGCACCGCCGACAAATGATTTACCGGTAATCGTGGCGCCATTTAAAACAGAAGTAATCGTTCCGTACTGGTTCTTAGGATTGCATCCGACTGCACCGCCGACAAAATAGCCGCCGGTAATCGTACCGTGGTTTTCAGCATAAACTGTTCCGCTGTTTACAGGTGAGCTTCCGAGCGCACCGCCGACACGGTGAGGTCCGGTGATCGTTCCGAAATTGACTACATAGATCCATGAATCTGCAGGCAGCTTGCAGTTGTCATTGGCATTTTCAGCCATACCGCCGATAGCACCGCCTGTTCCGTTGGTACCTGTGATGTTATCACCGTATCCGGTTATCTCTGAACCAGAACCGTTAAAAGCCCTGATAATGAAAGGATTATTGCTCCTTGTTGAGCCGCCGATAGCACCACCGGCACCGGTAGCATCACCGTTACCTCTTGCGCGGATCGCACCGTAATTTACGATATTGATCGCAACAGTACGAGCAATGGTTGTCTGGTATGATTCAAACTTACCTATAGCACCACCGGTGCATGTTGCACCAACAGATGAATTGACTCCTCCGATTACAGATCCGGCATTGTTTGTACAGTCAAGATAAATTGCCTTAACTACGCTGTTGTTAGTTGTGCCGCTCGATTTACCGAACTCTTTACCGATAGCACCGCCGGTATGTGAATAACTTGTACCTGTATATCCGGATATGATCTTTCCGGAAATGTTCGTTCTGATGGCCAGATAATCACCGGCGCAGTTATAAAGGCAAGCGATTGCGCCTGCTGAAGTAGCATCGTTTTCACCACCTACGAGATTTGCGATAAGGCCGCTTGAAGGCAGATCAACGACAATATTAAAGTCTGAATCAGGAAGAGCATCAAATTCATTGCCTGTCATCGAATACTGATTTGCGACACCGGTGAAATAACGCTTAGCATTAGCACCGCCGTCAAAATATCCGATCGCGCCTGCTGCTCTGTTTTTCGAAATAACTGCACAGGAACAAGCATACTCTGTTCCCTGAATCTTAATTGCAGGAAGATCAAATTCGCTCTTGCCTACAGAAGAACCGTCAACAACAAGTCTTGCACCAACGCCTGAATCGTTGTATCCGATGATTCCGCCTGTACTCTTCGCGCCGACTGCAGCAAATGATCCGCAGACTTCGATGACACCATAAGTTGAGATGACGCCTTCGGATCTATCGGTATTCTTTCCGATAACGCCGCCTACGTCGGTGTATGTCTCACTGTACTTCCAGTATCCGCCTGACATTACAACACTGTTGCTGACTCTGACTGTATTCTTGTTATCAGCAGTCTCTGTTGAAGATCCAATCGTTCCCTTGTTGTGTCCGATAAGTGTTCCGACAGGGTTCTTATTAAGTGCTGCAGTAGCAGACCCTACTTCAACCGCAGAATCAGAATTGATATACGAATAATCAGAAGTTGTTCCGTCAGCAACATCAATCAGCACATTGCTGATGCTGTTCGCATAGAGATTATAGATAGTACCGGAGTTGCTGCAGATGATTCCGTAACCGGTATCTGTACCATTGATGAAGGATGCCTTTCTGAGCTGGATGTTATTGATCGAATATACTCTTCTGTTCAGATCGGAAATTGAAGTCAGCGTAGCATTAGACTGCAACGAGTTGATTGCAGGGAAAGCAACGACGCGTAAAGATCCGTCGCTTTCAACAGGTGTCTTAGAACCATTATTTGTAAATACGCGGACTTCACTCGCATATTTATCATTTGTATCTTCTCCATCTTTATAAGTCTCATGGTAATACCAGTTGATATCCGAAACGATTCTGTATGTAACCAGGTCATTGGTTGTCAGGATTCCGATGTTATAAAGATGTCTGCAGTTTGTGAGCACTGCCGACTTATCGGTATTTCCCCAGATCGTTCCGCCGATGTAATATGGTTTGCCGGAAGGATCCTTGGTATTCTCATAGACCTTATCACCGAAGTAAGTATTAACTACGGCTCTGCCTGTGATGATATATTCATCATATGTCGTGGTGTCATCTTCACCGTCGAATTTTCCGCAATGCTCTTTTACCTGATAGCAGTACTTGAGCTCGCCTTCACGCATTCCGGCACCTTCGAAATAAACCGGATCGTTAATGGCTCTTGCAGCATATGTCTCATACAGATCAGTCTTAGCCTGGGTTACGCCGTTGTTGTCAGTGTAATTCCATGTTGATTTGCTTCCGAGAATTGCACAGATGTTTTTCGGAGTTGTGTTACCGAATAATCTTGCGCTGCCGTAATAAGTCTTGTAAATATTCGATTTGCCATCTTCGTAAGCTGCTTTTGTACGAACCCTGATGGAATCCAGAGCGAGGCTGTATTCGTAGTAACCGATTTCCTTGGCTGCAGGAACACCTGTTCTCGGGTCGCCGGTAACAAGAGTTCTTGTAATTGGGAAAGTGTAAGTTCTGCACTTTGAAGAATCAGGAACAGTTCCATCTTTATAAGTGTTAACATAACTTCCGCGGATAACCGTAAGAGTAATAAATCCGGACTGAGACTTTCTTGTAATGTTGTTTCCGTCGATTACTTCATAAGTTATATATTCTTGTCCGTACTCAACACTATCAAGAGCATCCTCATTGACAAGGATCTCAAACTTACTATTGTCATCACCATCAACGTCGATGATGTAGATATAGAGATTCTCATCGTGATCGGATTTTAATGTGTATTGATATGTATAGTTTTCGTCATCTGCTCTTTCAGGATCTCTGTCTTCATCGAAAACTGCCCATGACACATCCAGTGTCTCGGCATTTCTCATGTTGAAGAGATATCCCTTTGCCTGTCTGTCACCTTCGACCGGTCCTACAACGTGACCTTCGAGTTCATAGTCAGAGTCCCAAGGAAGTGTAACTGCAGAAACAACATTTACGTCGCTGTCAGAACCAGCGTAGTAACCTACAAGGCTAGTCGAACGGCAATAGCTCTCACTTCTGTTAGGAAGACCGTCAGTAGATCCGCCAAGACATGTCTGATCCCAGCCGCCTGTCTCAGAATCGTTCTCTGCGCTGAAGAAAGCAGATTTAACATTTGCTGAATAACTCAGGTGACCATTATCTTTCGTAATGCAGATATCAAACTCGACAGAAAGCGTTCCGCCGAAGATCGTCGGGTAATAGAGATATGGTGATAAGAAATCATATAGATACTTATCCTGAACTCCGCCCGGTGTCTGGTGATTATATGTAAGGCTTACTGTCTTATGCTGTGAGAAGTTGGTCTCAGTCTCAGATGTGAAGTCTACATCTGATGCATCGAATCCGGGAAGATCAAGTATCCAGCGCTCAATGGTGCCGTTAGCCATCTTATTGGACAAAGCAGTCTGTGCAGTCTGGTATACGGAGATAGCGCTCTGATAGTTCTTATCGTACTTGGCCTTCTTGATGTAGCCTAAAGCTGTAGCTACTCCTGCAGCGGCAAGGATGGCGATGATGACAAGGATTACGATAAGCTCAACCAGCGTAAAGCCGTGGTGCTTTCTACCACGTCTTCCGAAGTTTGATCTGTTTGTCGTTCTTAATCCTGCCATTCATCCTCCGTGTAGCTGTTAGAGCCGACAGTTATAGCAAATATATTTTATTAAATTATAAGATTTGGACTGCCAATATTCAAATAATGCAATGTTAATCTTTTGTTTCAGGTATGTGGTACTTTTGTAAAATCCTGATTTCGAAGACCATTTTTCGCAGTGTAACAATGTTACAAAATGTGCATTTTTGAGCATTGCTCACACTGATCTGTTCGATAAAAACCTGCCCTTCCAAAATTTTAAAATTCTTTTGAGCAATTTTTTGTTTCAATGTCTGAATGTTGTGAAATTTTAAAGGAAAATCCGTCCTGAAACAGTCCTGATTAATAAACTATGACTATGCTGTAACAATTTATTTTATTAACTGTCCTTAACATTTTTTCGTGCTAAAATTATTTTAACTTATTAGGAGGATGCCCCACGTGTCGGACAGCAATTCCAACCAGGTACATGTTGAAGGAACGCAGTTTTACAAGCGCAGCAACATTGCGGATGTATTCCGTATCGTAGTAATCACGCTTGTAGTATTTGTCTGTCTGGCATTCCTTATTCTCTGGTTTGCGATCGATTCCGGTGCAAGAAGAGCTTACAAAGAGGCACGCGACGTTCGTAAAGCTCTGAGAGCCGTAGGTACTGAATACTATGGCGAAGCATCTTCCATCTATGATCCCCACAGCAGTACAGGTCTTGCTGAAGGTGCAGCTGAAAGAATAGCTGCTCTCTCCCAGCGCGACGGAGATGTCACCCTGTATGAATGGGACGCTGCAACAAACGGCCCTATAAGTTTTGAATACCATACCGGTCTTTACCGCGTTGTTTATATCGATACAGGTTACGAGAACGGAATACAGCCGGGCGTTGAAGGCGATTTTAAAGTGTATTACTCATTCGAACTTCTTAAATATGAAGCCGAATAAATAAGGATTTAAGAAAGGGACTCCAGTTATGCCGGAATACAGATACCAGGCACAGGACAGTAAAGGCAAGATCGTTAAGGGTAAGGCTGACGCCTTTGATGAAGCTGATCTGCAGAAAAGATTCCATGACTCGGGACTCCTTCTTTTGGAGGCCAAGCCGATCATAAAGCAGATGGCATTAAAGCCCTTGAAGAAGCCCAGACTTGCGGATTTCTGCCGCCAGTTAGGCACGCTCATCAAGGCCGGTGTCGTTTTGATCAAAGCTATTGAGATCATCGCAAACGACGAATCCATTACCGATTACGAAAGACAGCTTTACTTAAGACTCCGCGACCGTATCGTCCAGGGTGTCTCTCTTTCTACTGTTATGGAAGAACTTGAACCTGCATTCCCTCCCCTCCTCATCTTCATGATCAGGGCGGCAGAGACTTCAGGTACTCTCGATACTACATGCCTGAGACTTGCTGAACAGTACACAAGCGAAGCACAGCTTGAGCAGACAGCAAAGAATTCACTTACATATCCGAAGATCTTGAGCGCACTCATCGTAGTCGTTGTAGCTATTCTTTTCGGATATGTACTTCCTCAGTTTGAAGATATCTTCGCTACACTTCCGGAGCTTCCTCTTCCTACAAGGATCCTCATGTCCATTTCCGACTTTGTCGCCAACAAGTGGTATGTTCTGGCAGTAGTCATTGTTCTGGCGATCATTTTCGGAAAGATGATAGTAAAGATCCCTGCAGTCAGGATGCTCATCGACCGCATCAAAGTCATGGGCAAATGGGGCAAGCTTACAAAGATCATCTATTCAGGAAGATTTGCTCGTACTATGAGTTCTCTATACTCTGCAGGCATCCCGATCCACAGCTGCATCGAGATCGCAAAGAGTACTATCGGAAACAAATACATCGAAGCACAGTTTGTTGAAGTCGAAAAGAAGGTTGCAGGCGGTATGCCTCTTTCTGCAGCCCTCGTCGAAGTTGACGGATTCGTACAAAAGCTCCCTGCCACCATCAAGGTCGGCGAAGAAACGGGTATGCTCGGGAACATGCTTGAATCCGTTGCAAATGACCTCGACTTCTATTCAAAGCAGGCTCTGCTCAAATTGACATCATACATTGAACCGGTAATGATCGTAGTCATGGCTGTAGTCGTAGGCTTCATCATGGTCTCCATCATTTATCCGATATACCAGTCTTATCAGACGATCGGCGCAGGATCGTAAGATCAGGACAGTAAACGAAAGGAAACAAAGCAAATGTCTGAAGTAGTATTTCTGTCGAATACCAACATCCAGATCGCGTCAGGTTCTGCTGCCGGCGACGGCGTCAGAGTATCGAAGCTGATTTCTTCCCCGCTTCCGGAAGGCGCCGTACTTAACGGTGTCGTAATGGATCCGGATATGGTGGTCGAGGCCATCAAGCTCGCTTGGCAGGCAAATAAGCTCCCCAAGTCAGAGGTTACCCTCATCATCAACAGCCCCCAGCTCCGTGCAAACAGAGTTGATGCGCCGCTTCTTGCTGATAAAAAGACAACCGAATTCATCGAGCGTGAGACACGTGATTCTGAATACGGCAGATTCCAGAATCCTATCACCGGTTGGTATGTTGTAGGCAAAGACGCAAAAGCAAAGACACAGAAAGTCGTTTACGAGACAGCCGAGATCGACTTCGTAAATAAGTATGTTGATATCTTCGGAAAAGCAGGACTTAAGTTAAAGACCATTCACAACGGCGTACAGCTTGCTACCGAGTATTTCACAAAGCAGGCAGCCGGCAAGACAGTCCTTTACATGATCCTTGACGGCAAGTCACTTGTTACCATCTTCTTTGCAGAAGGCAAATACTACTACGACTCAACATCACGTGTTTTCGCACAGCCCGGAACACCTGAGTTCGCACGAGAGATCTACGCTTCAATCTCTTCAATCAGACAGTTCATTTCAGCCCAGCACCTCACAGAAACAGTTAAGGACATCATGTTCTGCGGTCTGGCTTATTCACACGTTAACCAACTGGCAAACGACATATTGAATCTCGACAGTACGGTTGATATCTCGATTGCTCAGCCGCCTCAGGGAACATCGGTCGGTTCTGACCAGGCACAGTTCCCCTTCTTCGTTTATCCTATCGCAGGTCTGCGCAAGATAGACGAGAGAATGCCGATTCTCAAGAATACAAAGCAGGCCAGCAAGAAGAAGAAAGAAAAGAGCTTCATGGCAAGCCTCATCGTTCCCTTCATTCTTGTTCTTGCAGTTGCGCTTATCGGATATGGCGTATGCCTTACGCTCAAGATGAAGAAACAGGCTGAACTCGAAGATCTCGAGAAATACATCAATAACCAGACCGTTGTCGACCAGATTGCCGAGTACGACGCAATGTACGAGAACATGGCCGAGATGGGAAGGATCCAGGGCGGCGTGGATATCCTCATGGATGACCTCAACTCCTACCCTGTTCCTGATTCTTCGATCAACGAATCCATTCTTGAAGCAGCAAAGAAACACGACGTTTCTGTTGATTTCAATTCTTACAGCTCTTCAACAGGTGTCTTCAGCATCACCGCTTCTTCTCCTGAAGTTGAAGATATCAACCAGTTCATCGCTGACCTCATGGCAATGGACATTTTCGAGAACGTCAACTACACAGGTTACTCTTTATCTTCCGACGGAAAGAGTTGGCAGATCAATGTTGTTTGTACTCTTGCAGGAAGAGAACCTGCTGCAGAGGAGGTGAACTGATATGGCTTTACAGACCAATCTCAACGAAAAAGATAAGAAGACTATTGCAGTAGTTCTTTTCGCAGCCCTGATATTTGCTATTGTATGGTTCCTCATCAGACCTACGGTAACTTCCATCACGACAACAAGCGATAAGATCGAGCAGGCTGAGATTACAAAGACACAGTACCAGAACAAGATCATGTATCTTTCAAGTTCTGAGGCACTTTATGAAAAAGCAGTAACTGATCTTAATGAATCCACAGCTGATTTCTATCCTGTAATGGACAGCTCTGAGATCGACCGCATGGTTACTTCTTATGTCCTTAACTCAGGTCTCTTCTCTGAGAGCCTCAGCATCAAGATGCCTGACGGTAATGTTGAAGAACGTCCTTATGCTTATTCAAAGATCACGAGCAGTCATTCAACATCTTCTGTTACTACCAACAATAACGGTGCTGAAACACTTCTTGCACCTTATGACAGCGCTAGAAACAATACTAATTCCACATCTTCTTCCGGCGTCCAGTGTGTCGGCCTCTCAATCACAATGACAGGTTCACAGGCAGCATGCCAGGCCATGATCGATGACCTCTGCACCAAGCCTGCAGTACGCATCACAGGATTTTCATGGGAGAAGCTCGATCCGGTTGAGCGTCTTAATCCGACGACCGGTGTATATGAATACGTTGACTCCGGAAAAGTAAGACTCGTACTTAATGTCAATCTCTATATGGCAGACTTTGCCGATTATGAAGTTGCCGGAGTGGAGGGTTAATCTATGGCAGATAATTCAAAGATTCGTATAGGTGACTTGATGGTCTCAGCCGGTTATATTACCGACGACCAGCTCAAGGAAGCACTTGGAATACAGAAGCAGTCTGAAGGTAAGAGAATCGGTCAGGTCCTCATTGAGATGGGCTACGTTACCGAAGAGCAGATGCTCTCTGCACTTGCCAACAGACTTGATATGCAGGTTATCGACCTGAACTCATATGCGATCGATACAGAGGTTGTTAAGCTCGTTCCGAAGCAGATGGCTGAGCAGTATGTAATGCTCCCTATCGGACAGGATAACGGAGAAATTATTTTGGCCGTTAACGACCCTCTTAACCTCTACGCAATCGAGGATATCAGACAGACGGTCGGTATGCCTGTAAGAACGGTTATCGCTCAGGAGCACGTACTCAAGAACGCTATCGACTATCAGTATGCCGGCATCAAGGCGCAGATGGCTGCCGAGAACGCTAACGCAAATACTGCAGGCATGAACATCGACGAGCTCGTCATCGACACCAGCGCAGGTGCTGACGATGCTCCTATCATCAACCTCGTTAACTCCCTTCTCGACAAGGCTTTCCAGGATAACGCATCAGATATCCACATCGAACCTTTCGAGACAAACGTAGTCGTAAGAATGCGTATCGACGGTACTCTCATCGACTACATCCAGCTGCAGAAAAACGTTCAGGATTCACTCGTTGCAAGAATTAAGATCATGGGCGAGATGGATATCGCTGAGCGCCGTATCCCTCAGGACGGTCACTTCCGTGTAAGGATCCAGGGACAGATCATCAATGTCCGTGTTAACGTTATCCCTACCGTATTCGGCGAGAAGGTCGTTATGAGACTTATCGTCTCAGCTGTTCACATCGATAACAACTCAACATTCGGTATGGACAAAGACTCTTACGACAAGTTCGTTAACATGCTTATGTCCCCTAACGGCCTTATCTACATCACAGGTCCTACGGGTTCAGGTAAGTCTACAACGCTTTACATGGCTCTCGAATCATTATCCCAGAAGCCTATTAATATCAGCACCATCGAAGACCCTGTCGAGAAGAACCTGCCAAGGCTTAACCAGGTACAGGTCCACCCTACCGCAGGTCTCACATTCGAAGTCGGTCTTCGTGCCCTTATGCGTCAGGACCCTGACGTAATCATGGTCGGTGAGACGCGTGACGCTGAGACAGCTTCAATCTCAATCAGAGCGGCTGTTACGGGTCACTTGGTATTGTCCACACTGCACACCAACGACGCAGCTTCAACTATCGTAAGACTCGTTGATATCGGTGCAGAACCTTACATGCTCTCATCAGCATTGGTAGGCGTTGTAGCACAGAGACTTATGCGTAAGGTCTGCCCTTACTGCTCAAGAATCGAGCCTCTTACAGAAAGACAGATCGAGTTCGTAGGTCACGACATTCCTAATGCCAGAAAGGCTGTAGGATGCGGTCAGTGCCACGGTTCCGGTTACCTCGGACGTACTGCCATCCACGAAGTCCTCGTTGTCGATAAGCACATGAGAAAGCTCATCACATCAGGTGCTGAAGCTGAAGAAATGAAGCAGTATGCCATCGAGCACCAGAACATGCAGACATTGAAGAGAGCTGCTGTATCTCTTGTCGAAAAGGGCATCACAACCATGGAAGAACTTGAGCGTATCGCCTACTATGACGACTGATACGCCGAAGGCTTTACCGAAACTTATAAAAGATCTAAAGAGCATTCCGTCGCCAATGTTTTATATATTTGCGGCGGTTGCTGTTTTTGCAGGTCTTTTTGTGGCCGGCTTAAATCCGTATGGCATCTTCGCTACCCTCTTTCTGCTGTTCCTTACAGCGTGTGCCGTAGCTGACATTAATGCAGGAATCGTTCCTGACCTTATCGTTATTCTCATAGCTGTTCTGGCTGTTGTGAAATTCCTGGTGACGGAACCGTTTTCAATCAATACCGCCATTCCCTATCTGATCGGCGCGGTATGCGTATCAGTTCCGATGCTTTTACTGGCTTTGATCATCAAAGGCGCATTCGGCGGAGGTGACATCAAGCTCATGGCAGCAGCTGGTCTTTATCTCGGCTGGAAATACACAGTTGCAGGCGTTGCCGTAGGTCTTTTTGCAGCCGGACTTTACGGAATATATCTTCTCATCCGCAAAAAAGCAGGTCCCAAATCAAAGCTCAGGCTCGCTCCGTTCCTCGCATACGGACTTGGCGCGGCTACGCTTTTCGGAGATCTCATGATCAGGCTTATATTTGGATGGAATTGATCCTGTCCCATTAATCAAATTGACACCATATATGACACCACTTATAATTCAGTTATAGGAGGTGTTTATGTCGAAATTCGATAAACTTCTTCGCAAAATCTATTCTCTGGATAAGAATATGCGATTTGAAGAACTAAAGAAGATCCTTGAACACTACGGATACAAAATGGAAGGCCCTTCTGGCGGTAGCAGCCATAAGTCTTTTCGAAAGGCAGGTAAAACAACAATCACTATACCTCAACACGATCCTATAAAGAGAGCCTATGTTGAAATGGTTAAAGAGATAATAGAAAGTGAGAATGAAAATGAAGACAAAGAAAAAGACAATTGAATACTATATGTCTCTTCCCTATAAGATGGAGATAATTCCTGATGTTGAAGAAGGCGGTTTTACTGCATGGTTTCCCGATCTTCCCGGATGTATTACCTGTGGAAACAGAATTGTGGATGTAGTCGCTAATGCACAGGATGCAAAAAAGACATGGCTGATGGCTGCTCTTGAAGATGGGATTGAGATCATAGAACCTTCAGAAGAAGCTCCACTTGAAGATTACTCAGGACAATTTAAGTTAAGAATGCCTAAAAGTTTACATAAATCTCTTGCTATAAATGCAAAAAGAGAAGGTATCAGCATGAATCAATACTGTAATTATCTTCTTACCATGAATGATGCGGTTCATTCTTCACGCAAAGATAAAAATAAGGCTGTGTAACAATGTTACACAGCCTTCAAATCCATTGTTTATAGGCTATTATCAGATTGAGAAATTGAACGCTTTCTTGCCCGTAAGGCTCTCTGTGAGGCTGTCAGGCTGGCCGAATCCGACGTAGAAATTGATCTTTCCTTCTGCAGGAATTCTCTCACCGGCATCATTTACTACCGTAAATCTCGCTGCAGGGATCTTGATCTCGACTGAACCCTTCTCACCTGCTCCGAGAGTTACTCTTGAGAATCCGGCAAGTCTGGTGTTCATAACTTCATTCTTGTCTTCAGCCTTCATGTAGACCTGGATTACTTCAGAAGTAGCGATATCTCCTGTGTTGCTGACGTCTACCTTGATCGTAAGACCACTGTTCTTAGGATCATCGCCAGTCTTATCAACAGCCGTGATGTCCATCTTGCCGTATGTGAGGCCGAAGCCGAACGGATAGAGGGGCTCTGTCTCAATATAACGGTATGTTCTGCCCTTCATTGAGTAATCCTCAAAGTCAGGAAGATCGTTTGTGTCCTTATAGAATGTAACCGGAAGCTTACCGGAAGGATTTACCTTGCCGAAGAGGATGTCGCCTATGGACTGGCCGCCTCTTGCGCCCGGATACCATGCCTGGATAACAGCAGAAGCCTTATCGTTAAGAACGCTGAGATCCATAGCAGAACCAGCCATTACTACAGTGATGAAAGGCTTGCCTGATGCAATAACAGTGTCGATGAGTTTTCGCTGTGTCTTAGGGAAAAGAAGATCCGGCTTGTCACCTGACTTGTACTGGTTACCCTGGTCGCCTTCCTCGCCTTCGAGATTCTCGTTAAGACCGATAACGAGGACAACGAGATCAGCTCTGCTCATTACAGCCTTTGCCTCAGCGATTCTGTGGTATTCGCGTGAGAGGAAGTCCGGCTTCGGGATGCTTAAGTCACATCCTTCGGTATAGAGAATCCTCGTATCGTCTCCTGCGGCGTTCCTGATGCCCTCTAAGGCCGTGATGTACTCGGATGATGTTCCATAGTAGTTTCCTATGAGGCACGCTCTGGAGTCAGCGTTAGGGCCGATTACGGCGATGACCTTATTCTTGTTCTTGTCGATAGGAAGGATTCCGTCGTTCTTGAGGAGAACGATGCTCTCGTCTGATGCTCTCTTGGCAACAGCGAGATTCTCCTTTGTCTCAACATCAAGATAGTTGAGTCCGTCATATTCTGTCTTATCGAACATGCCGAGAATGTATCTTGTTGTAAAGAGTCTTACTGCAGCTGTTCTGATCTCTTCTTCTGTAACAAGGCCCTGCTTATAAGCGCTCATGAGATGGATATATGTGCATCCGCAGTTAAGGTCGCATCCCTTCTTGAGTGCGAGAGCAGCACTCTCTTCGATCGTCTTTGTTACCTTGTGATGCTCATGGAAGTCGCGGATAGCCCAGCAGTCAGATACGATGTGGCCTTCAAAACCCCACTTGTCACGGATGATGTCCTTAAGATAGGAGTGACCGCAGCAGGGCTCGCCGTTTGTTCTGTTGTAAGCGCCCATTACGGATTCAACCTTGGCATCCTTTACGCATGCTTCGAAAGCAGGAAGATATGTCTCGTTGAGGTCCTTATCATTACATGTAGCGTTGAACTGGTGTCTAACAGCCTCAGGTCCTGAATGGACTACAAAGTGCTTTGCGCAAGCAGCAGTCTTCATGTATTCGCCGTCACCCTGGAGTCCTTCGATAAAAGGAACGGCAAGATCTGAAATGAGGACCGGATCCTCACCGTATGTCTCCTGGCCTCTGCCCCACCTGGGATCTCTGAAAAGGTTTACGTTAGGTGACCAGAATGTAAGTCCCTTATAGATATCACGGTCGTTCTGGGCCATGTATTCGTTATATTTTGCTCTTCCCTCGTTACCGCAGACTTCGCCTACTTCGCCAAGGAGCTCTGTATCAAATGTAGCGCCAAGGCCGATTGCCTGAGGGAAGCTCGTAGCAGTACCTGCTCTTGCTACACCGTGAAGTGTCTCGTTCCACCAGTTGTATTCGGGAATGCCCAATCTGTCTATCGCAGGAGAATCATATCTCAATTGCGAAGCAGCCTCTTCAACTGTCATCTTAGCAACTAATTCTTCGGCTCTCTTAACGGCTTGTTCTCTGTTCATAAGCAGTTTTCTCCTGTCGAAAAGTATTTAATTACGCATATTATAAATTATTCGTCAGTCAAATATTGTCGTGGATTTGGGTTTTATTTTACAGATTTTGCTATTTCTTCTTGAAAATGGTATTCCGAGCATTTAGAATTGTAGCAATTGACCTTTTAAGGATGGGGATATTAATGCAGTTTAACGATAATTCAGTACCGGGCAAGTATCAGCAGCCTATCGGCAGTTTTGCAGGCAGAATCGTCAGCAACGACGTTGAGGAAGTAGATTTTATTCCCGGTTCCAACATGCGTATATGGTACAACAACCGCTCTGAGGACTACCCTGTCCACAGACATAGCTGTCTTGAGATTACCATCCCTATTGAGAAGTCTTATACTTACATTTTCGATGACAGAACGATAATCCTTAAGGAGAAAGAGATCCTCTTTGTACCGCCGGACATGCTTCATAAGATCGCAGGCACAAAGTCAGGTATCAGATTCATCTATCTTTTCAACGTAGATTTCCTTAAGGGCTTCTTCGATTACGATGAGTTCCAGAAGCTCATAAAAGAGCCTCTCCTCATCACTCCCGAGACTCATCCTGATATCTACAGCCTGATCTTCGAGAGATTCATGGAGATAAACGATCTGTACTTCTTCTACTCGACTACGGTAAAAGAGATATCCATTTACGGAAAGCTCATGGACGTTTTCGGAATGCTCATGAAGAAGGACTATTCTGACAGCCTTGCAGTCATCCAGAATGACAAGCAGCGTGAAGTCTATATCAAGTTCAAGACACTCGCTGAATGGCTCGCTATGCACAGCTCCGAGAATATCTCAATGGACGAAGCTGCAACGCACGTAGGCTACTCCAAGTTCCATTTCGCGCGTCTCTTCAAAGAGTATACGGGAATGACTTTCAACGACTATCAGACCACGTTAAAGCTCAAGGAAGTTGAAAGACAGCTTGCCGATACAGATCTTCAGATCAGCGACATCGCTATGTCCTGCGGCTTCAACAATCTGACGTCACTTAGCCGTTGCTTCAAAAAGCAGTACGGGTGCTCCCCTTCCCAGTTCCGTAACAGGATCAGAAGGACTAAGAAAAGATCCCTTTAATAATTCAAGATAAATGATTATACCGGCCATTCGCGGCCGGTATTTTTTTTGCATAAAAAAGCTGCGTCTTTGAGGAGGCAAATGATCAAAGACGCAGCGTATGTTTTTGTAAGTTGTCTCAGCTAAAAGCTGAATTCCGCATAACGGAAGGTATAAGTCTTATGACTTGACACCGCCCAATGCAACACCTTCGACGATGTATCTTGAAAGGAATGCATATACAACGATAAGCGGGAGAACTGTAATGAAGAGACCTACATAAACGGCACCGAACTCAGTTCTGTAACTGTCGTTTGTAAGCAAGGATACCATTACAGGGAGTGTTCTCTTTTCCTTGTCTGTCAACAGGATCAAAGGCATGAAGAGGTTGTTCCAGCTTCCTACATAAGCGAAGATAGCCTGTGTAGCAATAGCCGGCTTCATGAGAGGTACAACGATCTGGTTAAAGATTCTGAACTCTCCTGCACCATCGATTCGGGCAGACTGTACGATTTCCATCGAGAGCGACGCCTGTAAGTACTGTCGCATGAAGAATACCGTCATAGGAGCTGCGATTGAAGGGATGATAAGGATGGAAAGCTTATTAACCATACCAAGCTTATATACCATCTGATAGAAACCGATTGTTGTAACTGTACCAGGGATCATCATGATTGCCATGATCATACCGTTGAATGCTTCTCTGAACTTCCACTCATATGCAGAAATAGCATAAGCAGTAAGAGATGAGAAGTATACGTTAAGAATTGTGGAGCATGTAGCAACGATGAAGGAATTAAGGAAACCTACAGCAGGCTTAAATTCCTTACTCATGATAAATGTCCAGTTCTTCTTGAAGTTTCCGATTGGATCAGCTGACCAGAATGTAAGTGCACTCTGCTGAACCTCGTCGGAGCTCTTAAAACAATTCGCAAGCATCATTACGAAAGGGAAAAGAGTCATGATAGAGAAGAAGATAGCTACGATGTAGATAACTACTTTAAGCCATGTATCATTCTTTCTAATGGAAGATGCTTTAATAGTATTATCACTCATATCTTCTCACCTCATAAACCTTTCCTAGCAGCTCTAAGCTCTTGCTTTCTAAGCTTCTTAATCTTTGCTTCATCCTTATCTCTGAGGATATAGAAGAGAATTGAAGACAGAACGACAATGATTATGAACAAGATAACGCTTGCTGCTGCTGCTCTATTGTATAAATAACTACCTGAGAATGCCTGGTTACGGATATACATATTCGTTGTAAGTCCGGCATTGTTTGCATTTGTACCGATGTACAACTGCGGAATATCGAACATGTTGAGACCACCGATGAGTGATGTTACGAGAACGAACAACATGATCTGACGGATACAAGGAATTGTGACTAAGAAGAAAGTCTGAACTCTGTTAGCACCGTCGATCTCGGCAGCTTCGAATACCTCAGGACTGATACCGATAACACCTGCAATGAGGTTTACCATTGTATGGCCGTACCACTGATAGAACTGTACGAAAGCGATGATAAGCTTTACAGGCCACTCGTTAGCGTTGAAGTTATAAGCTTTTCTCTCAACACCAAAGATCTTAGAGATACCGATAAGAATATCGTTTGCAGGTCCCTTAGGATAACCGAACATAACGTTGAACAAGATAGCAAGTGTAGCTGCTGTGATGATGTTCGGCATGTAGAACAAGATCTTGAAGAGGCCCTGTCCCTTAACCTTGGATCTTCTGTCAGTGAACCACGCTGTGAACAAAAGCGCGAAACCAATCTGAGGAATAAAGTTTAAGATCCAGATGATCCAAGTATTCTTGAATGCTTTCTGGAATGTTCCGGATGTCAATACATCCTTAAAGTTAGCGAACAAATTCTTTCCTACTGTAGGAAGGAAATGCCAATCTGTGTTACCTGCACCCTTCAAATCAGTAAAACCGATTACAAAGGTGTAGACAACCGGATAAAGTGTGAATACGCAAAATGTAAGAATGAACGGAATGGAAAAAAAGTATCCGTATTTTGCGTAGTTGACTAGTTTTTTGTTTCTCATTAAAAATCAGCCTCCTCTAGTTTTAAAAAGCGGCAGGGTAAATACCGATCTACCCTGCCGCCCACAGCATTTAAATATTAAATACTATTAGAAAGAGAGGTTATCTGCAACATTCGTCTTGAATGTTTCGATAGCTGCGTCTCTGTCGAGGTTGCCTTCAGCGTACTGGCCAGCAGCATCTGTGAAGTATGTGTTGATTGTAGCATCATACTGTGTCATGCCCTTACCTGTAGCGTTAGCGTTACCAGCGATGAATGTAGGGAAGATGTTCTGGCCACCGCAGAATGCGAGAGATCCATCAGACTTACCCATTACAACTGCAGAAGCAACTGTATCCTTAGCGCCGTTGCCCATGAGGTCGTTAGCCCAGAGATACTGGAGACCTGTCTCTGAAGTATCAAGTGTTACCCACTCAATGATCTCAGCAACTGCCTCAGCGTGAGCTGTTCCTTCTCTAGCCATGAGCCATGTGCCGCCCCAGAAGAAGCCAACCGGAGGTGTGCAGACTCTCCAGTCACCGAATGTGCCTTCGCCTTCAGCCTTCTGTCCGTCTCTAACCATTACGTAGTTGATGAGCCAAGCAGGTCCGAAGAAGCAGAATACGCCTCTGTCACCGATACCCATCATGTCGTTGTACCAAGCTGTATCCCAACCAGGTGCGTCGTTAGAAAGATCCTCATCCTTGAGCTTCTTAGCGATGTCAAGGAAAGCCTCTCTCTGAGGGTCAATTGTGAGCTCGCCGTTAACGATCCAAGGCTGACCTGCGTTCTTGCAAACATTCCACATATCGCCTGAACCAGAAACTACAGAATAGCCCTTCTCCTTGAGCTGAGCTGCTGCTTCCCAGAACTTGTCCCAGTTACCTGTACCAGCGCCAACTACTGCCTCAATGTCAGCAGGCTCTGCAGAACCGAAAACTTCTTCTGCGATAGAAGCTCTGTAGATCATAGCACCACCAGTTGCCTGATAGCCGAGAGCTACAACTTCACCATCACGAGAACCGATGTCTACTGTGTACTGAGCGATCTGAGCGTCAGCAATCTTAGCATCAACATCGATACCGAGTGACTTGTAAGTAGCAGCGAATCTGGACATATCGCCCTGTGTGTACTTGAGGATGTAGTCAGCCTCAGCGCAGTAAAGATCAGGAGCAGAATCGCCACCAGCTACGAGTGCAGCGTCAACTGCAGGCTGATAGTTCTCAGCACCGTTGATGTATGTGCACTTAACTGTGTACTTTGTACCGAACTCAGGGTTAACGTTAGCAACATAGTAGTTAACCATGCCGATAACCTCATTTGTGAATGTCCACAAATTGATAACCTCGGGACCTGTACCGATTGTTGTCTCCTCGCCTACTGTCTCTTCTGTGGATGTTTCTGTTGTGTCATCTCCAGATGTCTCAACAACATCGCTGCCTGAACCTTCTGTGCTAACAGGAGCGTCTGTAGGTGTTGTTGTACAACCTGCTGCAACAGCTGCTACCATAGCTACTGAAAGAACACTGGCAATAACCTTTTTCATAAAGTTTCCTCCTTAATGATTTTGTTCGGGGCCTCTCGGCCCTTCTACAGTGTACATATTAGCCATAAACACAATTTCTTTCTCCACATTTCTTGCTACAATTTATCCATAACTATACATTTTTTGCTTTTTTTGAGTATATTGTACAATTTTTGCTTTCGCAGAGGGTAAATTGCATAAATTCTTGATATTTAGTTCGCAGATTCTACAAGCCAACTTGATGTCACTTGTGCAAATCGTTCGCAAACCCCTCTTTTAGGGGGCCGGGCATTAGTGCTACTCGCCCAAAGAGTTATGTGATAAGATTGGTACGTTTATTATATAGAGATTAAACGGAGACTTATATGGCTTCTTCATTTTTTGACCCTAAGAGCAAAGGAACCAGATTCCTCACCACGATATGTAATCTGTTGCTCCTTAATTTCATATTCATGATCAGCTGCATTCCTGTTTTCACAATAGGAGCTGCTGTCACATCACTTTACAGAATTACGATCGCCATTCTCGCAGGCGACAATCCGGCAGTAATTAAGGACTACTTCAGATGCTTTAAAGAAAACTTTGCCAAGGCTACCGGTCTTTTATTGCTTTACACAGCACTTGCCGGATTCTTCGTTTTCGAGATCTACATGATCCGCACCATGATGGCTGAAAACTATCAGTGGATGGCATTCTTCCCGTTCTTCTTTATTATTGTTATCTTTGCTTCTTCATTCTACGCATTCCCGATCCTTGCCTGGTTTGAAGAATCATTCAAGCAGATCCTCAAGAACTCCCTGCTTATCGCATTGACGAATCTGCCCGTTACCATAATGTATATCGCACTTTGTGCAGGTCTCGCATTCCTTGTTTACCAGTTCCCTACCATCACAATGAGCCAGATGGTCTTCTTAGGATTCTCATTATTTGCTTTATTCTTTTCTTTATTCCTTAAGAGGATCTTCGAAAAGCTTGGCGCCGACATCAATTTCAAGGCGGAAGACACAGATAAGATGTAATCTTTCTTATATATAGAATCAATAGAAAAAGTAATGGGGCTGATCAGTAGTTGATCAGCCCCCTATATTATTATTTTAATACTTTAATCTATATAGATCAGAGTGCAGCCTTGATCTGGTTATAGATTCCTTCAGCGTCGAGCTGGAATTCCTTCATGAGTGCGCCTGCAGGGCCGCTCTTTCCGAATCTGTCGTATACGCCGATCTTCTTAACCTTAACAGGATAGTTCTCAGACAATACATCGCATACTGCGCTGCCGAGGCCGCCGATTACGGAGTGCTCTTCAACTGTGAATACCTTGTTTGTCTTCTTAGCGAACTCAAGGATCGTATCCTGGTCGATAGGCTTAACTGTGTGAACGTTAACAACTGCTGCGTTGATTCCGTCAGCTGCGAGCTTTTCTGCTGCGCCGAGTGCCTCAGCTACGCAAACGCCGTTAGCGAAGATGACCATGTCTGTGCCATCCTTAACAACAACTGCCTTACCTACTTCGAACTTGTAGTCAGGTCTGTCATTGATTACCGGAACAGCAGCTCTGCCGAATCTCATGTAGAAGGGACCCTCAGTCTCAGCTGCTGCCATAACTGCAGCCTTTGCTTCGATATCGTCAGAAGGAACGATAACTGTCATGCCGGGGATAGTTCTCATAAGAGCAACGTCCTCGAGGCACTGGTGGGAAGCACCGTCCTCACCTACTGTGATACCTGCGTGTGTAGCGCCGATCTTAACGTTGAGATGGGGATAACCGATTGAGTTTCTAACCTGCTCGAAGTTTCTGCCCGCTGCAAACATTGCGAAAGAAGAAACGAACGGGATCTTGCCGCATGTTGAAAGACCAGCAGCGATACCTGTCATGTTAGCTTCTGCGATACCGCAGTCGATATGACGGTCCGGGAATTCCTTCTTGAATGTAGAAGTCTTTGTTGCGCCTGCGAGGTCAGCATCAAGAACAACAACGTTGGGGTTCTTCTTACCGAGCTCTACAAGAGCGTTACCATAACTTTCGCGTGTAGCGATCTTCTTTACTTCACCGTCTGCCATACTCATGCCTCTCCTATCTTTGCAATCTGTTCGTCAAGCTCTTTAATAGCCTGCTCGTACTCTTCGTCGTTAGGAGCCTTGCCATGCCAGCCTGCCTGGTTTTCCATGTATGAAACGCCCTTACCCTTAGTAGTCTTCATGATGATAGCTGTAGGCTGTCCCTTGCATTCCTTAGCCTTAGCGAAAGCATCTCTGATCTGGTCGAAATCGTGACCGTCGATGCAGATAACGTTGAAGTTGAATGCTTCGAGCTTCTTGTCGATCGGATAAGGTGAGCAAACGTCATCGATCTTACCGTCGATCTGGAGTCCGTTGTTGTCGATGATAACTGTGAGGTTATCGATCTTCTTAGCGCCAGCGAACATGAAAGCTTCCCAGATCTGGCCTTCCTGGATCTCACCGTCGCCTGTAAGAGTATAAACTCTGTAAGAATCGCCGTTGAGCTTTGCAGCGAGAGCCATACCAACTGCTGTTGAAACGCCCTGGCCCAATGAACCTGTGCTCATGTCAACGCCGGGAGTCTCTGTCATGCAGGGGTGACCCTGGAGGTAAGAACCGAGCTTACGAAGTGTTGTGAGATCTTCAACAGGGAAATAACCTCTGTTAGCGAGTGTTGAATAAAGACCAGGAGCTGTGTGACCCTTAGAAAGAACGAATCTGTCTCTATTGGGATCCTTAGGATTCTTGGGATCGATATTCATCTCTTCAAAATAGAGATATGTGAACATATCTGCTGCGGAAAGTGATCCGCCCGGATGACCGGACTTTGCACTGTGAACAGCTGTAACAATGCCCTTACGGACATTAGCTGCTGTGAGTTGAAGTTCTTTATTAGTCATTTAAGAAATACCCTTTTTCTATAGATTTATTTTCATAGGTCAGCCTGACCTACGAGAGATCAGGCTGCCTTATTTCTAAACCAAACTGTATCAGTTGAACGGAGCGTTGAACGGATTTTCCTTCGGATATCTGTCGCCCTCAGGTCTGTTGTAACCGATGTCGCACGGGCAGATGCCGAGGTATGTGAAGAGGTTGTAGAGAGCCTTTCCATAGTGACCGAATGCAACTGCACCGTGGTGAGGGAAGTTCTTCTCGATAAGGAAGTATCTGTAGAATCTGCCCATTTCCTTGATAGCGAATACACCTGTACCGCCGAAGGACTTAGTAGCAACAGGGAGAACCTCACCCTCTGCAACGTAAGCTCTGATCTGTCCGTCAGATGTAGACTGCAGTCTGTAGAATGTGATGTCGCCAGGAACGATGTCGCCCTCGAGTGTTCCGTTTGTAACCTCTACAGGGAGAGCACGAGCCATGATCATCTGGTTCTTCATCTCGCAGAAAGCAAGCTTCTTGGAGCATGTGTTACCGCAGTGGAAGCCCATGAATGTATCTGTGAACTTGTAATCGAACTTGCCCTTGATGGACTCATCGTACATGTCGTGAGGTACGGAGTTGTTGATGTCGAGGAGAGTAACGATATCTTCGGAGATAACATATCCGAGGTACTCAGAGAGGCAGCCATAGATATCAACTTCGCAGGAAACCGGGATACCCATACCTGTGAGACGGCTGTTTACATAGCAAGGAACGAACTTGAACTGTGTCTGGAATGCAGGCCAGCACTTACCGGCGATTGCAACATACTTCTTTGAACCCTTGTGCTTCTCAACCCAGTCAAGGAGTGTGAGCTCATACTGAGCGAGCTTCTCGAGGATCTCAGGCTTCTTGTTGCCTGCGCCGAGCTCTGCTTCCATCTCTGCAACCTTAGCAGGGATTCTCTCGTCGCCTTCATGATTCTTGAAAGCTTCGAAAAGGTCGAGCTCAGAGTTCTCTTCGATCTCAACGCCCATTCTGTACAAAGGCTCGATGGGAGCGTTGCATGCGAAGAAGTTCTGCGGACGGGGACCGAAAGAAATGATCTTGAGGTTCTTCATAGCATCGAGAGCTCTAGCTACAGGGATGAACTCGTTGATCATGTCAGCGCACTCTTCTGCGTTTCCGACAGGATACTCAGGGATGTAAGCGTTTACGCCACGGATCTTGAGGTTGTAGGAAGCATTGAGCATACCGCAGTAAGCGTCGCCTCTGCCGCCAACCAAGTCATTCTGTGATTCTTCAGCTGCTGCGCAGAACATAACGGGGCCGCCCCACTGCTGAGCGAGCATTGTCTCGGAGATCTCAGGTCCGAAGTTTCCGAGGTAAACGCAAAGAGCGTTACAACCAGCTGCCTTGATGTCAGCCAATGCCTGCTGCATATGGATCTCAGACTCTACGATGCAGATGGGGCACTCATAGATGTCATCAGCACCATACTTCTCTGTATAAGCCTTAACAAGAGCCTTTCTTCTGTTTACGGAAAGTGATTCCGGGAAGCAGTCACGTGATACTGCTACGATAGCGAGCTTAACGTCGGGTGCGTTAAATAATTTCTTTGACATTTTTAGATTTCCTCCATCTGTTTTTTAGTTACATTAACTTCAATATTAGCACCAATGAGTCCGGGGAAATGTCCCTTCTCACCGGGAGCGTCGGGATGAGCGATAAGCCACTTGTTCTTTGCTGTAAGGAGCTTATCTTCGTCGCCTGAATCAGCCAGGCAGTCAATGTGATCTTCTTCTAAATCGAAGTTTGTTCCGTAAGGAAGGATAACGCCTACCATGAAGCCGTCATTCTCGATGCCGCAGGGTGCATAGTGAAGTGTTGTAGCGTAGAGCTCAACAGCTGTTCCCTTGCGGATGTGGAATGCTTCGATTTTAGAAGTGTCGTACTTAAAATCATCAGTAATATCCTGCTGTGATCCCAAAAGAAGGATGCAGTCTGTAGCAGCAACGTTTACCTCAGAAGATCTGTGATACTCAACTGCGTTGAGGAGAGAATTGTGACCTGCGCAGTAACCTGTCTCAAGCTTCAGCTCACCGCCGAAAAGTCTTGAAACATCAACCTTTGCAGATGCCTCTTCGAGAGATGCAACTGTGGGCTCATAAGCAACGCTGTCTGCAGGGATAGCGATCTGATTAAGTGCCTCGATAACAGGTGCAAAATCGATGTTCTTAACAATTCTTCCGTACTTTTTGAAATTGGAAGATGTTGCTTCGTAAATTACCATAAACCTGCCTCCTTCATAGCGGGATAGATTTTTGAAAACTCTTTATATCTCTCGTCGTACTTAGCAACGAGCTCAGGTGTAGGAACAACGGAAACGTGCTTTGAAACTGTAGCTGCGCAAGCATCTGCAACTGAAGCGTACTCACCGCATGCAACTGCTGCGAGAAGAGCGCCGCCCATTGCAGGACCTTCGTCGTTCTCTGTCTGAGTAAGTTCGATTCCCAATACGTTGGATACGATCGTGCACCAGAGCTTGGACTTAGCACCGCCGCCGCAGATTGAAGAGCTCTTGATGTCGAGGCCCATCTTCTTAGCGCACTCGAAAGAATCTCTCAATGCGAAAGCAACACCTTCCATAACTGCAAGAGTCATATCCTTACGTGTTGTATCCATGGACATGCCTACGAACATTGCACGGCAGTCAGGATTGTTAAGAGGTGATCTCTCACCCATGAGGTAAGGAAGGAAGAATACTTTGTTTGTACCAAGTGCCTCAAGGCCTTCCTGTTCCTTAGCGTAATCAGCTGTGCCGATGATCTCATCCATCCACCACTTGTTGCAGGAAGCAGCACTGAGCATACAACCCATGAGATGGAATCCGCCGTCAGCGTGATCGAATGCGTGAAGTGAATTAGCTTCATCATTCTTGAATGTTTCCGAAGCAATGAATATCGTTCCTGATGTACCAAGAGAGATATTGCATCCGCCGTTACCTATAATTCCCATACCTACGGCCGCTGCTGCATTATCACCTGCACCTGCAGCGATAACGCAATCCTTATTGATTCCGGTCTTTTCTGCGATTTCAGGTAAGATCTTACCGATGGCCTCATAGCTCTCGAATACTTCAGGGAGCCACTCTGCCTTCATGTCCAAGATCTTGAGCATCTCATCAGACCACTTTCTGTTTTCGCAATCGAAATAGAGCGTGCCTGAAGCGTCAGATACGTCTGTAGCGTAAACACCTGAAAGTCTGTATGCGAGATAATCCTTAGGCAAAAGGATCTTAGCGATCTTAGCGAAATTCTCGGGTTCATTCTTATGTACCCACATTACCTTCGGAGCTGTGAAGCCTGCGAAAGCAATATTGCCTGTGTACTTGGAAAGGTTAGCCTTACCAATCTCATTGTTGAGGTAGTCTGTCTCAACCTGTGATCTTCCGTCGTTCCAGAGAATAGCAGGTCTTATTACCTTGCCTTCGCTGTCGAGGAGTGTGAGACCGTGCATCTGGCCGCCGAAGCTGATACCAGCAACTTCATTTCCGTCGATACCTTCAAGGAGCTTTGAAAGGCCCTTGATAGTGCCGTCAAACCAATCTTCCGGATTCTGCTCAGACCAGCCTGTCTGAGGGAAGTTTACGGGGTAAGATTCAGAAACAGTTCTGATGATCTTTCCACCGCTCTGCATCAGGAGCAACTTGACTGCTGATGTACCGAGATCAATACCAATAAAATACATATGAACCTCCCGATTCGCGTAATTGTACAAGAAACATACTAAATGATTAAAAGATAAATGGCATTTACCAAAATGCAAATATTATTCAAAAAAAGTTATGCGTGTTCAACAAATTCGACACTTTTTGCGATTTGGCCATTGATCTGATTTTGCTAACTTTCGAAAAGCACTTTTCAATATTCACGGACACTCATCATTTTCAAGAGCTTGAAAAACACCCGATTTTTACAAAATTTGCTATACAATTCTTGCGGAGTTGGATAGCAAGATTTATTAAGTGAAATCTGTGGCAAAAGGGCACTACAGTCGGACTTTTTGAATTTCTCAGAACCGCTAAGTTCTGTTCGATAGCCGCTATATTCTGTTCGGCAAATGTTCGGCATAGCCGAACAGATGTAGTAACAAATCCGCCGGTTTAGGCCGGTTTTTACGATTTTTGTTCGGCAGTGCCGAACAAATGCCGAACAAATGCCGAGCCAAATACAACCGGCAACAAAAAAAGACCGGGCAAACGCCCGGCCTCTTATAAAGTAATCTAATAATCTATTACTTAATATCAGCGTGATAATCCTGAAGTGCTTTTACCTCGAAGACTCTCTCCTTAGCGGCCTTGATACCTTCTGCGCAAGCCTTTGCAGCAGCCATTGTCGTGATGTACGGAACGTGCTGGCGGATTGCGTCCTTACGGATGTAGGAGTCGTCGTGAGCAGATGTCTTACCTGCAGGTGTATTGATTACGAGATCAACGTCACGGTTGAGGATCATGTCGCCGATGTTAGGTCTTCCCTCGTAGAGCTTCTTAACCTTCTCAGCCTTGATGCCTGCCTTGTCGATCATGTCGAATGTGCCGCCTGTAGCGAAGATCTTGAATCCGAGATCCGAGAACATCTGTGCAACTTCGATGAGGTCAACCTTGTCGAGGTCAGATACTGAAAGGAGTACGCTGCCTTCTAACGGAAGCTCTGTCTTTGTTGCTTCCTGAGCCTTGAAGCTTGCTTCACCGAAGTGAGTTGCAAGACCAAGAACCTCACCTGTGGATCTCATCTCAGGTCCGAGGATAGGGTCAACTTCCTGGAACATGTTGAACGGGAATACAGCTTCCTTAACTCCGTAGTGAGGGATTACCTTATCGTGGAGTTCCGGTACCGGTGAAGGTCTGCCTGTGAGGTGGCTTGTCATGATGTCAGTTGCGATCTTAACCATGTTTGTGCCTGTAACCTTTGATACGAGCGGTACTGTTCTTGATGCACGGGGGTTAGCCTCGAGTACGAAAACGACACCGTCTTCGATTGCGTACTGCATGTTCATGAGACCTACGACATGCATCTCGACAGCGATCTTTCTTGTGTACTCCTTGATCGTCTCAACGATCTCAGGTGAAAGATTTTTCGAAGGCAGGATGCAAGCAGAGTCACCGGAGTGAATACCTGCAAGCTCGATGTGCTCCATGACTGCAGGAACGTAACAGTTTGTACCATCGGAGATAGCGTCTGCCTCGCACTCTGTTGCGTGGTGCAGGAAACGGTCGATGAGGATCGGTCTGTCAGGTGTAACGCCTACTGCGGCATTCATGTAGACACGCATCATCTCATCATCGTGAACGACTTCCATTCCTCTTCCGCCGAGAACGTAAGAAGGACGAACCATTACGGGGTAGCCGATCTTGTTTGCGATAGCGATAGCTTCGTCAGCGTTGATAGCCATACCAGCTTCAGGCATCGGGATGCCGAGGCGGTTCATCATTGCACGGAAGTGATCTCTGTCTTCTGCGAGATCGATCGTCTCAGGTGTTGTACCTAAGATGTTTACGCCGTTTGCCTTAAGGCTTGCAGCAAGGTTCAGAGGTGTCTGGCCGCCGAACTGTGCGATAACGCCGAGAGGCTTCTCCTTCTCGTGAATTGCGAGAACGTCTTCAAGTGTAAGAGGCTCGAAATAGAGCTTATCTGATGTATCGTAGTCTGTAGAAACCGTCTCAGGGTTGCAGTTAACGATGATGGACTCGAAGCCGAGCTTCTTGAGAGCCAGAGCAGCGTGAACGCAGCAGTAGTCGAACTCGATACCCTGACCGATTCTGTTAGGACCGCCGCCAAGGATCATGATCTTCTTGTTGTTTGAAACGGGTGACTTGTCTTCAATATGATAGGAAGAATAATAGTAAGCAGCATCCTGTGTTCCGGATACGTGAACGCCTTCCCATGCTTCCTTGATTCCGTATTCATAACGTGCTTTTCTGATGAGGTCCTCAGATACGCTCAAGAGCTGTGAGAGATACTTATCAGAGAAACCGTCGAGCTTAGCCTGACGGAGAACGGGCTCAGCAGGAATTCTGCCTGCACCCTTGAGGAGCTCTTCCTCTTCTTCAACGAGCTCTTTCATCTGCTCGATGAACCAGTGCTTGATCTTTGTGAGCTCGAAAAGTTCATCTACTGTAGCGCCCTTGCGGAGAGCCTCATACATGATGAACTGACGCTCGGAAGAAGGCTGTGTAAGCTTGAGCATGAGCTCTTCTTTTGTAAGCTTGTTGAAGTCCTTAGCAAAGCCGAGACCGTATCTGTCCTTCTCCAAAGATCTGATAGCCTTCTGGAAAGCTTCCTTGTATGTCTTGCCGATGCTCATGACTTCGCCTACGGCTCTCATCTGTGTGCCGAGCTTGTCCTGAGCTCCGTGGAACTTCTCGAAAGCCCATCTTGCGAACTTGATTACGACATAGTCGCCGTCCGGATAGTACTTGTCGAGTGTGCCGTACTTGCCGCAAGGAATCTCATCAAGTGTAAGACCGCAAGCGAGCATAGCGGATACGAGAGCAATCGGGAATCCTGTTGCCTTTGAAGCAAGAGCAGAAGATCTTGATGTTCTCGGGTTAATCTCGATAACAACGATTCTTCCTGTCTTGGGATCGTGAGCGAACTGGCAGTTACAACCTCCGATAACCTCGATAGCCTTAACGATTCTGTATGAGTAATCCTGGAGCTTGTCCTGTACTTCCTGTGAGATAGTAAGCATAGGAGCTGAGCAGAAAGAGTCACCTGTGTGAACGCCGATAGGGTCGATGTTCTCGATGAAGCAGACTGTGATGACGTTGTTCTTAGCGTCTCTTACTACCTCGAGCTCGAGTTCTTCCCAACCGCTGATGGACTCTTCTACGAGTACCTGGTGGATCATGGAAGCTGCAAGACCTCTCTCAACGACTGTCTTGAGCTCGTCGATGTTGTAAACGAGGCCGCCGCCTGCGCCACCCATTGTGTAAGCAGGTCTGATAACTACAGGGTAACCAAGATCTTCTGCGATCTTGATTGCCTCTTCTACTGAATATGCTTCGTGGGATCTGGGCATCTCGATTCCGAGAGATGTCATTGTCTCCTTGAATTCGATTCTGTCTTCGCCTCTCTCGATGGCATCAACCTGAACACCGATAACCTGTACGTTGTACTTTTCGAGAACGCCGGCCTGTGAGAGCTCAGAGCAGAGGTTAAGACCAGACTGTCCGCCTAAGTTAGGGAGAAGCGCATCAGGACGCTCCTTAGCAATGATCTGCTCAAGACGCTTAACATTGAGCGGCTCGATGTAGGTTCTGTCTGCAACATCAGGGTCTGTCATGATGGTAGCAGGGTTTGAGTTAACGAGGACGATCTCGTAACCGAGCTTTCTCAAAGCTTTGCATGCCTGAGTACCGGAATAGTCGAACTCGCATGCCTGGCCGATGATGATAGGACCTGAACCGATGATAAGGATCTTGTTGATATCTTCTCTCTTTGGCATATTCTTGCCCCTTTCTTATTAGGACTTATATAAAATTACTGCGTAGAATTTTATCACAGATTATCCGTACTTTGCACAGCAAAAATTATGGATTAGAATACTTTCATGAAAAATGTAATAAAGCCCGACAGTTATAACGATTCACGCACCGCGAAAAGCCTTAATTCCGGCCTTTCCGGGCGTTTAATACCTACCATCGCACTCGGCTTAACACTTGCAGCCGTTCCGCTGACCGGCTGTCTTATTGATGACCCTGCCCTGACAGACTATCAGCCGACGAATGTTGTGACCCAGGCGGTCGTTCAGGAAGAGCCCGTCCAGAGTGCCATTTCAGAAGAGTCTTCAAATGACGGCGAACTTCCTTACGGTGTCACGATCCAGATCGACACCTCTTCCCTGATCGAATGTGACCTTGAGCGTGTGGTCGACGGTGACACGATAATTGTCCACGATCCCGACGGCAATCGTCTCAGAGTACGACTCACCGGCATCAACGCTCCCGAATCGGTTCACGAAGACGAGAGCAAGAACACCGAAGAAGGACGCCAGGCTTCCGCTTTCATGAAAGAACTTTTGGAAGACGTTGAGGTCGTCTATCTCGAATACGATGAAGCTCAGTTCGACCAGTACGAGAGAACATTAGCTTACGTCTGGATCGACATCGACGGCACATATGTCATGGTCAATGAGATCTTGCTAGCGACCGACTACGCAGAGCCCGTGTACATCAAACCGAACCTCAGGTACGCGGACATTTTCAGACAGTACGAAGGATAAAATATAGGGGCGGCCTCATAAATCGAGACAGCCCCTTTTTCAAGATCACCCTGAGATATTTTCTTTTTACTGTATTACTCGTATCCCCTGCGCTTCATGCGTTTGTAGTCTTCGTCATCATCCTCGATATCGCTTTTCGCGGACTGGAAGAATGCGGGATCAAATTCCGGCTCGCTAGGCTGGAACGGCTGAGCAGGCTGGCTTGTGCCTGAAACGTCAGGATAATCAGCCTTCGGGTACTCGGCCTTGGGATACTCCGCCTTCGGATACTCGGCAGTGAGCGGAGTCACGTCAGCCTTCTTTTTGCCCTTGATAAGACCCTTAACCGTTTGGAAGAAAACCGTAAAAGATATGATGCTCCAAACGACGCCGAAAATAATGGTGAAAATGCCCATCATTGGGTCATTCGCAGAACCTAATGTGACGAGGCCTGTGACGGTAATGCCTACGCCGGCAACGAGGAACGGAATTATGAAGAGAAAGCTGAAAACGGATCCAACCTTAGAAATCTTTTCCGTGCTCTCGCTAAACGATTTTGAATAACCGTTTACGGGCACACCGCCTATCGAAGGTGACTCAGCGACATCATTCACATCAAGCGGAACTTCCTCATATTCAACATCTCTGTCTCTCTTGTAAGCCTTAACTGACATGATGATCATCGGGATGAAGATGCCCATAGAAAACAGCATCGGGAATGATGAAGTAAGCACCCTTAAAAAACTCGTTCCGAGAGTCGGATTGAGCTTGGAATCAGCGTTTTTTACCGCATATTCGAATGCATCTTCAAAAGCAACGCCGGGACCTGCGCCCTTCTCCAGATCTTCCTGAACGGTCTTTCCAAAGCGTTCAAACATCGTTTCGGTTATGAGCAGATCCGTATCATCGCCCTGCACTGCTTCCCATGAATAATCGGGAACGTCGATCTTGCCCTGTTCGTAAAGACTCTGGCTCTGCTTGGGAACCGAATAAACGATTACAAAGTGTTTCTCATCCTGGAAATTGTCCGTGTATTTGAAGAAAGTATACGATTCAAGATCATCATATGAATGTGTCAGATTCTCATTGTATCTGAAGTTCCATTCTTCATCGTTAACCGTGTAAATTACCGGACAGATTCCGGTCAGAACATAGTATTCTTCGATTTTCTCAGTAAGCGCGTCATCGTCTTCAATAACGTTTGCGTCGTCATAGACTTTCGGCGAATCATAAAGGCCGTTCAGTCTTCTCGGCTTGTCCTGGAAAATTACCATGCTCGTCACACCGAGGAAAAACAGCGCCATAACAATGACGATGATTAATCCGGACAGACCCGACCTCTGGGGCATGGTCCTTGCGTAAACATACTCGTCTACACCGGTGTTTCTGTGATGTCTTATGTAGCGTCTTGCACCCGGATAGTAATGGTTCGATACACGATTGCTTGAGCCTCCGGATGAACCGCCGCCGTGAAATCCGCCTCCGTGCGAACCGCCGCCTGATGAATGTGGCATTTTCCTAATCCTCCCCTTTATCCCTTATTGTTTAGGTACTACAGCATAGAAAACGAGGTCTTCCGTGCCGTTGTTTATCAATGAATGTGAGTGTCCTTCCGGGCAATAGTGAACTTCGCCGGACTTTATAGGATATTCCTCGTCATCGAAAAGTATCTTTCCCTCACCTTCCAATATGAAAAACACCTCACAGGTGCCCTCATGCTTGTGGTAACCGATGGATGCTCCTGAAGGAAGCTTTCCCTGCATCATTTTGTTGACGCCGTCGGTGAACATCTTGTTGTAAAAGACACCCTCACCGCCCTTGAAAGCCGGATTCGGTGTCCATTCCATCTGATTGTAGTCGTTTTTCATAAAATCCTCCGTATTGCCCTAGTTTTAGGATTTTGTAACATTGTTACACTTGCGTTTTTCCTGTCATTTTTGCCGTTTTCCACCCCTGCGCGCCCCTAATTGAACGTCTCGAGCGCCTCATCGATATTGATATCGGAATACTCGACTTCGCAGGAGAAAACTCTGGCGACATCTTCCATTCCGCACCCCTTGATCAGGAGGTCAGCAAGGAGCCAGCATGCCTCTGCGGCAAATCTTCCTGCTCCTTTGTAACGGTACAGGAGGTAAGCAGCAAAGTTCGTGAACTCTTTCTCGTTCTCTGTTATTGCCTTGTCCTCTTCTGCCTCATCGACCGGTTCTTCGATTATCTTGCTCAAAAGAGTGCTCCACTTGGGATCCATGACTTCCATGCCGTCGAAGATCTCTGCCCTGAGCTTTGAGTTTGCCCTGCGGCCGCCGCTGATGGCCTTAAGTCTTTCTGATAAAGGCTTTCCGGCATCGTAAATTGCTTTTACGTAGTCCGGGAGTTCCATTTTCGAGCCATCGTCGCCGATAAGCTTGAATTCTCCGTCATAAGTCAGGACGAGTCTGCATGCTTCCTCACAGACAAGACCGATGCCGGCTTCCGTGTGGTTTTCGAACTCGTTATAAAATCTCGGGTGCTCTTTGCAGATATCGCAGAGATAATCTTCGCCGTGCTTGATTATCATCTCGCAGAGGTTGTCGTCCCTTAAAAAAGGGCATCTGCCGTCCTCTTCGAGTACGAAACAGCCGTCCTTGATCTTGCACGCAACATCAGGATCAGCCTTAAATCTTGCAAGAGAATCCTTGTCGATGCCGATTACCCAGCCCGCGCAGCAAGTGTGAACGCAGTTACCGGCTTTGCATTTGAAATCCTGACAGTAATCCGGCCAGTAAGTAGTCATGCACATCTCTCCCCTTATTTATTCCAAATGAAATTATATCACGATATCGGGCCAATCAAATTTGATTTAGAAAATACGGTGTGTATAATCTATCCCGGCAGAAAGAGAACGCTTAGCGCCTGTGGCGGATCCGGCACGAATCTTTATAGGCTTCGCAGGCAGCCGGTTCGTGTACGATCTTGTAGAATTCAAGTTACACTTGAATTTAATGATTTCTCTTTCTGCTTAATTATTGCAAATAAAACGGGCACCTCGTAATGAGATGCCCGCGTTTTTTGTTTTTGTAAATCTTACTCGTGATCGTAAGGGTGGATTGTCTCGATAGTGCCGTCTTCTGCGATGTTGAGCTTTGTGAACTTAACGCATCTCTTGTGATCGCATCCGCCGGAGAACTTGGCATCGTGATAGAAGAGATACCATTCGCCGTCAACCTCAACGATTGAGTGGTGTGTTGTCCAGCCGATAACAGGCTCCATGATCCTTCCCTTGTATGTGAAAGGTCCTTCCGGATTATCGCCTTCAGCATAGCAGAGGTAATGTGTTGTACCTGTTGAATATGAGAGGTAGTACTTACCGTTGAACTTATGCATCCAGGGACCTTCGAAATAACGGCGGTCTTCGTCCTTAGCCTTGAGGGGCTCGCCGTTCTCGTCAAGGATCGTGATCATCTTGGGAGCTGCAACGAAGCCGTCCATTGTGGGCTTGAACTGTGCAACCAAGGGTCCAAGAGCCTTCTCGTCGCCTTCAGGTCTGTGCTCCTGGGGATTGAATGAGCCGGACTGCCACATTTCGAGCTGGCCGCCCCAGAGTCCGCCGTTGTAGCACCAGATCTTGCCGTCGTCATCAAGAAGGACTGCAGGGTCAATACTGTAGCTGCCCTCGATGGCATTTTCCTGAGCCTTGAAAGGACCTACAGGAGAATCAGACTCAGCAACACCGATTCTGAAGATCTCGTTCTTGTCCTTAGCCGGGAAAACAAGATAGTACTTACCGTTTGTATATACAGCATCAGGTGCCCAAAGCTGTCTTCCTACCCACGGGATATCCTCTTCTCTCAAAGCAACGCCGTTATCAACGCAGTCGCTGTCGAGTGAATCCATGGAAAGGATGTGATAATCCTTCATGACATACTGCTCACCGTCGTCATCCTCAGGGAGGTCGTTATCTTCGTCATGAGAAGGATAAATGTAGATCTTGCCGTTAAATACGTGTGCAGAAGGATCTGCCGTATAGATGTGTGTGACAAGTTCTTTTCTCTCGTTCTTTTTCATAGGCACCTCTTTATAGAAATACTTTTTAGTCTTTTGATAATACTTTTATTCCAAGTGTTTGTAAATAAAATATGTTGCTATCTTGGTTGTCGTTTCTTGCGATTTCCCGTCAGGCGGTCTTTTTCGCATTGTATTCAAGGAGCTTCTTCGTGTATTCTCCCGCACGTTTTTTCATTATCAGCACGTCTATCATGAGCGCCGTCACATAGCAGACCACTACGATTGCCACGAAAGCGATCCAGAACATTGTAAATCCACTGCCTGTGAAAATCTTCATCCAGTAGAACATCAGTATCTCCACCGGTACGAACATCGCGAAAAACACCGTCAGGTCAAACACGAATCCCCTCTTCTTCATGAACTTCGTGCAGAACGCGAAAACAAAAGTGAACGACGCCCACGCGCAAAGGAGCAGGAGCTTTAAGAGGAAGCTGACGCTGAGTGTTGCTTTTTCTGTAGCGAGCATCCCGGCTGCGATTGCCGCACACAGCACGAGCCATGAATATGAGAACGCGAGCGCATTCCTGAAATATGTGAGTAATTTCTTGAAGTCTTCCATATGTGTATCCTTTTAGGCTCTATCCTTCTAAGCCGATCAACTCTTTGAGAGCCTTTACGTTTCTCCTTGAGATCACGATGACCTCGCCATTCGTAAGCGTCGCAAGGATGTTGCGCGTAACTTCAGGCTTGAGTTTCGTGATCTTGTTGAGGTTCACGATGACTGATTTCGAGGCCCTGAAAAACGTCTTCTCATCGAGCAGCTCCTCAAGTTCGTAAAGTCTCTTCTCAGTCTGAAGCACGTGGCCCGTCGTGTACAAAAACGTCTTCTTATCAACCGATTCGATGTAAAGGATCTCGTCGATCTGGACGTTATAAGTGTTGCCCTCCGACGTCGCCTGCAAACGCTCGTCGAAGCGGCTGATATACCGCTCGAGTCTCTCCGTCTCAGACGTCACTTCACGGCAGTGGATCTCCACCGCCGTGCCTGACTCAATATCCTTAGTGATCGTGACTTTCATCAATGACTCCAATAACCAATAATGGAATCATTATAATTCAACATTCTCTTTTTGAGCACGGTCAAGTTTTCTGCACTCAACGAGAAGAAGCACTGACATGATAACCTGGCAAACGATCATGAAAATTCCTACATAAACCTCGCCTGCAAAGATCGAGATAAGCATTGAACCGAATGTCGTAACAAGTGACATAACAAGATATGTCTTGCTGTCATAGAGCCATGAAAACGGAAGCAGATGTGCACCGAATACCATCGCGAAAAGCATGAGCATTGCATCCGGCTTCTGATTGAAAGCCCACATAACTATGAGCAGATAAAGCATCTGGTTTGCTGTATTGATGAATCCCAATTTGTTGAAAGGATTGTTCCTGTTCTTGAAAACATGTGCGCCGATCAACTTGGAGAAAATCAACACGCTGGGAAGCAGCAATCCCGGGCAGTAAAATGTGTAAAGATTCTTCGTCATGATATCCACCGGAAGCATTCTCGTAATTGTAACGAGTGTCCAGATAACGACCGATGCCATCATAAACGGCGCACCCTTCTTCTGCAGGATCATAGCCTCAGTCTTCATGGCCATGTAATCATTTCCGTATGTCTTAGTTTTCTTAACTGCCTTTGTGTTTGTAATGTCTGTCATTGTCTTGTACCTCCTTGGTTTTGAGGTCATTATATCGGCGCTGTTTATGCGCTCAATAGGTTTGCGACCAAGCGGTACATTGTGGGTTACCAAGTGGTAAAAAGAGGGTTATATGGGCCATTATCAATGGTGATCATTGCCTTGAAGCGGGTGGTTTCACCGGTTGATTTCTCACCTGTAATGCGTGTTAATCAGCTGGTCCACTACCCTCACATCAAGGGGTGTTTTCGATGATTCAAAGGTGAGGAACAAGCGGTCTCCAACCAATATTCCAGCGTGGTTATACTCGTTGACTCTGTACACCATCTCATCGGTGTAGTCGGCATTATCCATCATGCCGCAATGATCGTGATAAAGTATCTGGCGGTCGCTCATTCTCAGGATAGTGAAATCGGGATGTATAATTGCTTTTCCAATCTTCAAAGGACACTCGTATTTGTACGGAATACCGTTCGCAAAAAGCCTGTCAGCAATGATCATTTCCGACTTCGATCTGACGCGCTCACCTTTTATCGTGAAGTATACAGGAGCATCACTTGGGAACCCCTTATGCGTGTATGGGTTTTCGAGCCACTGGCGCGCATATTCTTCGTCGCCAAGAACTATTGACGTGGCGAATTGTTTTCGCGATTCAGGAAGCTGATCGTATACGTCTTCAGCTAAAACATCAGGGTATAAAGCCAGCATTTTAATTAGCGCGGTGTGCTCAATTTGCGCTGCTTTCAAGACCCTTTGGAGATAGTCTTTTTGGAGGTAAGTTGTGATGGTGTCTTTGTCGTTTAAGATGAGATATTTCTGACCGAATTGTTTATCGTAATGGTAATAATATGCTCTGCCGTTCTTGAACTTTACATTGATGTTCCCCTCAGGAAATTGAGTAATTCTTCTCTTTAGTTCTTTAATCGTTTTTGAGAGGAGAATGCTGCGCGTATTCATGTTGTCACGTATTTGATTAGCCATAAAATCACCTCCAATGTTTTGGTTATCATATGACGGCAGAATAACCTTTTGGTTGCAAAGTGCTGCAAATTGAAAATATAGGGTCGTATTTGAGACTTTTTCGCAAAAATTGAGACTAGTCTCAAAGATGCCGTTATCTAAATAGTCGTTTGAACAATATGTTTAGAGTAAAAATCACAAAATGTTCTCTAAAACGAAGTAATCGCATCTGATTTAGAGACGAAAAACATTTTTTGTCATCTAAGTAATGCTCAAATCTGCGTTTTTAGAGAAACGGTATCTAAAAGCACATCAAAAGGCCGCATTTAGAGAAAAATTGACAAAATCTTCTCCAAACAGTTCAAATAAAACAGCGTTTAGAGAAATAGTCAGCAGTTTTTCTCTAAACGCTATGAATCATCACATTTTTGGAGAACTATATCTTAATGCAGTATCGCTACCAGCCTCTCGTCACTCGTAAGTAATTCCTTTGCAAGCTCCCTATACTTCTCCTCGTGGAGATAGGTGTGGCGGTGGGGCTTGATCGAAGGCGCCATGTCGATTGCCTTGCTAAAGTCAGATGCCTTGAGGTCCAATGTAGCGCAGTAATCCCAGAAACCCGTCTTGGTAAATACATTATCGACTCTCTTCCAGCGGTGGTCGCATATCTTGCACATGATGTAGGTTGCGATACCGACCTGGATTCCGTGGAGCTGTGGACGCTCGAGGAATGAATCCAATGCGTGTGAGATGAGGTGCTCGCTGCCGCTTGTGGGTGCGCTGGAGCCGGCAATCTCGTTTGCGACGCCGCTCATTGCGAGGGAGTCGAGAAGTTCTTTCAGGAAGAGGTCTTCTTCGATTGACTCAAATGGTGTGCGGACGAATGAATTGGCGGCCTTCTTGGCGACCATGAATGCGAAGTCATTAACCTCGTCGTAACCCATGTCTTCCTCGTGCTGCCAGTCGTAAGTTGAAGAGATCTTGGCGACCATATCGCCTACGCCGGAGTAGAGGAATTTGACGGGCGCGCTCTTGATGACATCGGTGTCGACAAGGATGCCGTAAGCCATCTTTGCGGGGAGCGATTTGCGGTGTCCGTCAACGATCAGTGATGCAGATGAACTTGAGAAACCGTCAGACGATGAGCTCGTCGGGACGCTGATGAACGGAATGCGGAGAACGTAGCCGATGTACTTTGCAGCATCGATTACCTTGCCGCCGCCCATGCCGATGACGGCCTGTGTTTTATTGGGAAGTTCAAAAGCGAGATTTGTTATGTCGTTGAAGTCGACTGTGTCCATTTCCTGATGGTGGAGCACTTTGACACCGGCATTCTCGAAAGACTTGAACACCGTATCGCCGAACATATCGGTAAGGCCGTTGCCGAAAAGGATCGTGACCTGGGTGATGTCAGCTTCCTTCAGGAAGTCACCGATGTGGGCGGTTACGCCGCGCTCGATCTTAAGGATTGAAGGGATAGCAATCTCGTCTTTGGGCATGTGATCTACCTCGCTTATGAATATGTCGTGTACTCGCTTATGTATTTGTCGTGTGACTCTTCTTCTCTTACCCTATTACTTCCGGCACCACTTTGATCAGCTCGTCAAAGCTCATGATGAACGGAACCTCAGCGTTGATTTCGCCGAAGCCGTATTTCGCGTGGATGAACGGGAGGCCGGCTTTGGTCGTGGCATCGTAGTCGCTCTGGATGTCGCCGACGTAGCATGCGGCGGTGAGGCCGTTGCGCCCGGCGAGGAGCTTAATATTTTCGTCCTTCTGGAGAAGGTTGTTGCCGTAGCATTCGATGTCTTCGACAAGGTCTTCCGGGTGGCCGTAGCGGATCTCGTAATGACCCAGGAATGACTCGATGTAGCCTTCCTGACAGTTGCTTACGATGTAGATGTGATAGCCCATCTCCTTGAGCTTGGCCCAGGTCTCGAACACGCCTTCGTACAAAAGACCGCCGTGCTCTCTTAAGTACTGGTTCTCGTAGTTCTCACAGGAGGATCGGAGAGCGTCTCTTTCGGGACCCTTCTCAGTGTATGTGAACAGAGTGTCCGCGATGACGTCCATGGGTTTGCCCATGACGCTCTGGATGTCTTCCCTGGTTACGACTTTGTCAGTGTAGCCCGCTTCGTGGACTTTGACGGTCCAGGCCTTGGCGACGTTCGCGGATGAATCCCAGACCGTGCCGTCCATATCGAAAATAATTCCTTTTTTCATGTTTACTCCATAGGTTTATGTGATTTACGCATTTATTATACCAATCCCGGAAAACACTTCTCGGCAAAAGGTCATTATTTACGCGCGGTTAATAAAGTGTTAAAACAACAATATCAAAAAAGCATTATAATTCAGAATAGATAAATCATCCCGGGTCCTAATAGCATGATTGAGATTCTGAAAGAAGTACAGCTTGATGTAATGCTCTTGTTGAGCGGCATTTCTGCAGCCGTTGCTTTTTTCCTTGCCTTTTCGAGGAGCCTTGATAAAGAGCGCAAAACTTTCCTTATACTGACCAATGTCTGCTCAGTGCTGCTCCTGAATTTCGACAGGGCTGCTTATATTTTCAGAGGCGACACAACGGCTTTCGGTTTCTGGATGGTAAGGATCAGCAACTTCATGGTCTATACCATGGTGCTCATGATATTGTGGGCGTTCAATCAGTATGTTAAGGACATCTACCTTGACGAGACCGGACACAAGAAGGCACTGTTCAGACTTAAGTTCATTGACTATCTCTGCCTCACCGGCGTAGTGCTTATCATCGTATCGCAGTTCACGGGACTCTATTACACATTTGATGCGACCAACCACTACCAGCGTTCAGCGGGATATCCGATAGGCGTGATAATACCCATGGTTATCCTTTTGCTGCAGTTATCATTTGCAATACAGTACCGCAAGAAATTCTCGACCACGCTGTTCCTGTCACTGATCCTGTTTACGACGATGCCGCTTCTGGCAGGCATTCTTCAGCTTAAGCTATACGGACTGTCGCTGATCAACATCACGACCGGACTTTTGTCTTCCCTTCTGTATCTGTTCGCGCTGCATGACATGAATAAGGCTGTCGAGCGTGCGCGGAAAATCGAGATCGATTACCTGAAGAACGAGACGGAAGGAACCAAGAGGCTTTTCGAACAGACGGCTGAAGCACTTGCAAGCGCGATCGATGCCAAGGACAAGTATACAAAGGGTCACTCCGCCAGAGTTGCCGAGTACTCGAAAAAGATCGCCGAGCTTGCCGGCAAGAATCCCCAGGAGTGCGAAGAGATCTACTATGCGGCACTCCTTCATGACGTAGGAAAGATCGGCATCTCAAGATCGATCCTCAACAAGAACGGAAAGCTTACCAACGAGGAATACGAAGTAATCAAGGAGCACCCGGATATCGGCGCGCAGATCTTATCGAGTATCAGCGAGTCGCCTTATCTCAGCATCGGCGCAAGATCGCACCACGAGAGATATGACGGAAGAGGTTATCCGCAGGGACTTAAGGGCGACGACATTCCTGAGATTGCAAGGATCATTGCAGTTGCGGATGCGTACGATGCCATGACTTCAAGCCGTAGCTACCGTGAGACGATTCCGCAGCAGGTTGTTAGAGAAGAATTCGTTAAGTGCTTGGGCACGCAGTTCGATCCTGTTTTCGGCAAGATCATGATCCACCTGATCGACCTCGACGAAGAATACCAGATGAAGGAAAAGGAAGAGGTCAAGGAGCTTGCGGGCAGGAACGAACTGATTTGCGATGATTACAGATCGGCTGTATCAGAAGGTATCGTTATCACGAACGAGATGACAAATATCAAGCTTACGAGCACTCCTGTTCCGGGATATCCTGCAGAGAAGAGCATGCCTTCGATCGTGCTTTTCGATTCGCTTGACGCGAGGATCCACCAGGACGAGAAGAACATCGCAAGGCTCATGTATTTCGAGTACGGCGAGATAAGGTTCGACGGCAATGTCGTCCGTAAGGGCGCGCGCAAGATGCAGCCTGATATCAAAGTCCATAACAAAGATGCCGAACACGATGGCACTTCTTATAACATCGAAGCAGTTAAGATCAAAGATCACGTCAGGATCAAGATCATGTCTGACAAGGAAACGGTCGACGTTACGATCGCGCTTCCTGACAGTGCAAGATGGGCGTACATCTGCCTTACCGGCGAACACTGCCAGATAAGCAATGTCAGCATCGACAGGAGCAATGAGAAGATTCCTCAGGATTACATCACGAGGATTGCAGAAGAGATCAGTTACATCGACGGTCCTGCGGGAGATATTCCCAACATCCAGGCTGACGGATACAGGTCTGCAACTTCCGGCGGAATACTTCTTAAGGACAAGCTCACGATCAGTTTCCACACCATGAGTCTTCCTACCGCAAGGCTCGTCTGGCACTGCCCTTATTTCATCATTTTCTCATCTGATAACGGCCAGGTTAACGGCCCTGATTTCCGCGAATACGGACTCGTCAGACTTGACGGTGAGAACTGGGATTCGGATGAATTCGGAAGCAACAAGATCGCAGTTACCAAGACTGATGTTTTCGTTAACTGGGACAAATGGAAAGCACAGAATAAAGACGGATTTGACTGCGAAGTTTTCCTGACGAGAAAAGGAGACACAGTCACGCTCACGACTGCCAACTGCGGCATTGAGATCACGAATATCACTACCATCAACGATCCTTCAAAAGATGTATATGTAGCTCTGACGGGTGACCAGTGCGCCCTCACAAATATAAGGATAAAGGAATCTTAAGTTGTCACTGATCGACATGCTGTTCGAAAAGAGCAGCTGGGAAAAGTTCTATGCCTACAAGTCTGCGCTCCGTTGTTCGAAGCGTTTCACTAAAGAACTCCGCGTATATATTGACTCAGAAGCTTACCTCAAATATGCAGCCGAGATAAAATCGTGCACCAATCTTCCTCTCCCTACAAAGTCAGTCATCAGCAAGATGAGCAGCCGTAAGAAGCGCACGGTCTACAAATACCCGTACGACTTCAACATGGTCTTAAAGCTCCTGACTTTTCTGACCCTCCGAAAATACGATCACATCTACTCCCCTGATCTTTATTCGTTCCGTCCGGGCGTATGTGCAAAGGATGCGATTACACGAATCTGCAGAACGAGAGATCTGCACACTCTCTATTCATACAAGATCGACGTGAGCGATTATTTCAACTCGATACCTGTCGACAGAATTTGCAATATCTTAGATGACACCATCACCGATGACGTCGATCTTTTAAACTTCATGAAGGCGCTTCTCAATGAGAAATACGTCATCTCGGATTATGAGAAAGTCGCAGAAAAGAAAGGCATAATGGCGGGCACTCCGATCGCTTCATTCTATGCGAATCTTTATCTCAAAGATCTCGACGAATGGTTCAGGGACAGAGGGATTCTTTATGCAAGATATTCTGATGACATCATCGTTTTCGCGAAGAACGGAGAAGAGATTGAAAGATATAAGACAGTCATTCTTGAGCACCTGAAGAATAAGGAGCTCACGGTCAATCCGGCGAAGGAAGTTTTCGCAAGGCCGGAAGACGGATTCTGCTTCTTGGGGATTGAGGTTAAGAACGGCGAGATAGACATCGCGCCGGCGTCGGTCGTTAAGCTCAAGCAGAAGATGCGACGCAAGGCCAGAGCGCTCGACAGATGGAGATACAGGAATAATTTAGACCGCACAAAAGCGGCGGCAGCGTTCATTAGAATATTCAATCACAAGCTTCTGGAAGTTAACGAAGATTCGGACCTCACCTGGAGCCTCTGGTTCTTCCCTGTCATAACAACTTCCAAGAGCCTTCACGAGATCGACCTATACGCACAGGAGCTCCTGCGCTACCTCATAAGCGGCACGCACACCAAATCGCGCTATAACGTGCGCTACGACGAGCTGAAGGCCATGGGCTATAAAAGTCTCGTGAACGAGTATTACAGGCACAATAAGGACCAGTAAGGGCGTTTTAAGGGCATATTAGTATCTGGTATGCACAGTGACGGGGTTAAAGACCCGTTTTCATTCGTGAAAATAGCGAATTGATAATGAATTCCTATATTTTTATAATTCTCTGGTTTTTTGAAATAAGAAAATTAAGAGGATGTATTTATGATGAAGGAATTCAAACCGAAGCTGTTCTCGGTAATGAAGAACTATTCAGGCTCCCAGCTTGTCAAAGACATCGTTGCTGGAATCATTGTCGCAATCATCGCACTCCCGCTCTCAATTGCACTTGCTATCGCATCAGGCGTCGGTCCTGAGGCAGGTATCTACACGGCGATCGTAGCTGGATTCATCGTAGCTTTCCTTGGCGGAAGCAGAGTTCAGATCGCAGGTCCTACGGCGGCTTTCGCAACAATCGTTGCAGGCATCGTTATGAAGGACGGCAAAGAAGGCCTCATCATCGCGACGATCATGGCGGGCATCATCCTCATCATCATGGGTTTCTGCAGATTCGGAAGCCTTTTGAAATATATCCCTGATCCTATCACCACAGGCTTTACTGCCGGCATCGCGGTCACACTCTTTATCGGACAGATAAAGGACTTCACGGGCATCTCTTACATGAACGGCGAGAAGCCCATTGAGACCGGCGAAAAGATCATGGCTCTCGTAAATAATATCGCCACCACAAACTGGCAGTCGATTCTTATCGGAGCAATTGCTCTCATCATCCTCATCGTATGGCCTCTTCTCTTCAAGAAGATCCCGGGTTCATTCATCGCAGTCGTTGTTACTGCTGCACTCGTTGAATTCTTCCACATGGATGTTAATACTATCGGAAAGCAGTTCGCAGAGATTCCTGCAGGACTTCCTCCTTTCAGCATTAACCTCTCGATGTTCTCTTTTGAGGCAATCAGAGGACAGTTCACAAATGCCGTTACCATCGCGTTCCTCGCAGGTATTGAATCACTCCTTTCTGCAGTAGTTGCAGACAGCATGATCGGTTCCAAGCACCGCCCCAACGCCGAGCTCATCGCTCAGGGTGTAGGTAACGTCGCATCCGTATGCTTTGGCGGTATCCCTGCTACAGGCGCTATCGCAAGAACTGCAGCAAACATCAAGAACGGCGGACGCACTCCTGTTGCAGGAATGGTTCACTCAGTTACACTTCTTCTCGTAGTCGTATTCCTTATGCCTCTGGCAAAGCTCATCCCTATGCCCTGCATCGCTGCTATTCTTTTCCAGGTTGCATACAACATGAGCGGATGGAGAAGATTCGTTAAGCTAATTAAGAGCTCACCCAAGAGCGACATCGTCGTACTTCTCATCACTTTTGCACTTACAGTTATCTTCGATCTCGTCGTTGCTATCGAAGTAGGCGTAATCCTTGCAGCTGTTCTCTTCATGAAGAGAATGAGCGAGGTTACGCAGGTTGAAGGCTGGAAAGATTTCGATCCCGAGAACGATCCCGATTCGATCGATCTTCGCGTACTCCCTGAGCACACCATCGTATATGAGATCTCAGGTCCTATGTTCTTCGCATCTGCAGGCAAGATCCTTCAGATCACACCTAAGGAAGATACAAAAGCTCTCGTATTAAGAATGAGAAGCGTAAGCACTATCGATGCTACGGCAATGCGCAATCTCGAACTGCTTTTCGAGGACTGCCAGAACAGAGGCGTACAACTCATCATGTCACACGTTAACGAGCAGCCCATGAAGGTTATCCACAAGGCCGGATTTGAAGAAAAGCTCGGCAAGGAAAACTTCTGCGCGCACATCGACGATGCTCTCGCAAGAGCTGAGCAGGTAGTTAAGATCTGATCATACCGACCAGCCTCTTGATAAGGCGTCGTTCAGTCTGTTGTATACTTCTTCCTGCGCCGCAGCGATAAAGAGTTCAGGATTGCACTTGGCGTATTCGTCCATGTACTGTTTCCATGTCTTGTCGAAATCCCTGCTTATTACAAGCTGGGGAAGCCACTGGTGTTTGCACTCGCCTATCTGCTGCCATGCAAGGCCTTCGGGCGTGTCATATGAAAGATTATTCGACCATGTATAAAGCGGTGTCCACGGCATGCGTTCCGCATATTCTGATCCGATAAAATCAACGTAATTATCCGCGCCATAAGCATCAAAGCATCTGACCACTGCTTCAGGCAGCGAAGATTTATATTCAGAAGGCTGTTCTTCAGGTCTCATGCGGTTTATTCCGTCACGGCTCATGCCATGCCAGTTCGGCAGATAAGAATACTCGCATGTATGCATTGCCTCAAAGCTGCTGTCGATCCAGTTTGCGCGCATTTCGGGAGTTCTGTAGAAAAGTCCGGCGTCATCGACAAAGTAATCTTTTCCTTCTACTCCCCAGAATCTCAGATCGTGCACTTCCTGTGAAAGAAGATCATTCATGAACTTGAATGCAAGATCAGGATCTATGCAGCCGATGGTAACGGCAGTTCCTGATGAATAATCTCTCTGTTCTTCGTATGTGTGCCACTGCTGGGACATGCCTTCTTCGGCAACAAGACCCAACGGAACATAATCACATCCGATATCGCTCAGCGTATATGTGCTGCCGTCTGATGCGGTTCTGTACTGCGTATACTCGCCCATGAGACTGTATGCAAAATCCCAATAGTAATCGCACATACCGAGTACTCTGCCCGATGAAAGCTTCGTGATGTATTCATCGTAATTCTGTGTGGCAAAATCAGGATCGATCATGCCCTTGTTGTATTCCTCGTTGAGTTTTTTGAAATACTTCTGCGCGGTGTCAGTCGTGTTGTAATCGACCACCACGGGATCGTACGGACCATCGTCAGTATTAACTATGGCGCATCCTTCATTCGGATAGCCGTCAAGATACATCGGCGCGCATTCAATGCTGTAATATCTCCAGCTCTCGCAGAGCGTCGTATACGGGATAACAGCCGAACCGTCGGGCATCTCGGGATTAGCCTCGGTGTACTTTTCGAGAAGCTCGAAATACTGGTCAAGCGTCTCTATCTCAGGGTAACCTGCCCATTCAAGAACGCGCACCTGGATCCAGAAAGCACAGCCGTTGTGAACGGTCTCGGTGTTCTTTTCATAGTGGTTGTCGAAAACATTAGCCCAGTAAATATGGCCGTCGTCCTGACGGAACATATTCCATTCGTCATCGCTATAAAGCGCCTTAAGTTCCGGATATATCTCAAGATAAGGATCCCACGCTACAAGAAGGTCATTCTCGTAAAGTCTGTAGGTTTCAGTTCCACCATATATGAAATCAGGATACTGTCCCGAAGCGATAATAACGTCTATGGCTTCCTCCTGTGTCATCGCAGGAAGATAAGATTCCGTTACGCGTACACCGGTCTTCTGGGCAATGAGTTCGCGGATCTCGTTATCTCTATTCTTCTCGGAACCTACCATAGAGATATACATCGTCATGTCTGTGATGTCGTCATTCCCGGTAGTTGTGGGTCTGGGCGTAGCGACTGGCTTCGTCGGATCAGATGCATCAGACGGATCAGTGGGCTCCGTAAGGTCCGGCGGAACAGTAACTTCAGTCGTCCTTAATTCAGGCTTTGATTTCTCATCACTGTACTCACGTCCCGAATGAGTCTTGTGTGAACTGCATGAGCAAAAAGAAAGCAGCATCGTGAGTGACATCACGCCTGCTGCTATTTTGGTAAACCTTTTCATACGCGTTATCCTTCCCCATTTTTCTTTTAGGTTAGCACGCATATAGAAAATGAAACAGAGGACAAACTCTAGCGTTTATACCTCTAAATCCACTTTACTTTCCTGTCTGGTCGACGAGCTTTTCGGAAGCCGGTTCGTTCGGATTGTAATCTTCAGGATGAATATATCCGGTGGTAAAGGTCTCTCTTTCATTCCTGTTTAATTTGTCACGGCTTCTGTCGTAACTGATTCCTACAGAATAACGTCCCGAGCTTGCAACGCTGTTTCCGATGTCATTGGATTTAGCAAGGACAGACGCGAAAATCAGGCAAGCAAGGCCGAATCCCAATCCGATTGCAAGTAAAAATGCCAATACTCCCATACCTTACTCCTGTCTCTTCTTTACAAAGTTGAAAATAGATTGTGCCTGTGTAAGATTAATGCTCCTGATAACTTTTCTGATCTTCGTGATGCCGAGCGTAAACATACCGACCGCAGCAACAATAAAGAAAGCAATGAGCTTAAACCTGCTGTCTGATGATGAGCTTGAATGACTTGAAGACGTGAACATAGCTTCAAGAATGGGCTTTAACACAATGAAAGATACAACCGTCAGAGCGATGCCCGTGATCACAAGGAGCGTATAGAACAGAACCTTATTCCACGGCACGCCGCACACCACTTTCCCGGTCTGTCCGTTGACGAGGATCGTGTTGTGCTTGCCCTTGTGGTAGTAAGTAACAAACCACGCTGGGAACATCGCATATCTTAAGTTGTTGTAATCAATCTTTGTCAGCGTATTTGATGCAATAACTTTCTTACTTGAAGCACCTTTGATGCTGTCTAAAACAAGCTGGTTAAAGTATTCATTCGCACGCTTGCACGCAGCCTTTCTCAGGTCGCCGTATGTAACGTCAGAAACATTAGAATAGAATCCCAAAAGGTAATCCTCGTCGAATGATTTCATGCCTTCCAAATTGAAAGGTTCAAGTCTGGAGCTGCTCTCGTCGGATAACATTTTCGAAGCGTCCAAAGGAAGTTTGGAAAGATTCAAATGTCCTGCTCTTCCATAGTAAACGGTCCTGGAATGCTTGCCGCTTCCGACGATTCCGCTGACGACAACGGACGCCTTATGGTCGCAGTCAACGACCCAGTAAGGAATATAAATTCCGCGCACATTGTCAGCCTGGAAATGCTTGATGTCTCTCGGAATGAACATGCCCTTCTTGAAGCGCTGGCGGATCGACTCGACAGCATCTTCTTTGCTTAAATTGAACGGAATAATGTACTTGGGTCTCTTCTGCTTTGAGATCCTGTTAAATACTACCGTTGAGCTGCCGCAGTAAATGCACTTCGTCGATGCTTCGGTGCCGTTGATAATGACTTCGCCGCCACACGTGTGGCAGGTATAAACATAACAGTCCATGAACTCCTTGGAATCGGTTCCGTAGATGTCGTTCATCGACTCTGCTTTTTGTTCCCAAAGCGGGATCTTTTCTGATACGTCAAACTCCTCGGGTTTGAATTCGCTTCCGCAATGATCGCACACGAGCTTCTGTTTCTTAGGATCGAAAACAAGCTGCCCTGCGCAGTTCTTACACTGAGTAATCATCTATTCCTCCCAATTATCCCCTATATTTCAATTGCCGTTTTTCCCTATCCGACAGGATTGATTATATCATATGTGGTCCTCGCGAAAATCTCCTCCCAACGCAACACAAAAAGCAGGAGGATGCCCTTAAAGGACATCCTCCAAACAAACTCAATCTATACCCTATTACTATGTCGTTTTTTATTCGGCTACGAGCATGTTATATGCTTCGATCTTCTTGATCCTTCTTGTCTGTAAGAGAGCGAGGAAGAAGGATACGACTGTTAAGCCTGCTGCGATAGCTACCACACCCGGCACCGGGATCGCGAAGTCGCACTTCATAAGTCCGAACGCACGCATGAACATGGAGATATAGGGATTTGCCACATTGTACGATACGATCGAGAAAACAATTGCTGACGCGATGACCGAAGGCATAAAGCTCATTGCTGTCTGGAGCATGAGGCTTCCGGATGTGTAACCCAATGCCTTATAGATTCCGTAGTCCCTGCGCTTGTGATATACAAGTGACTTGATGAGCAGGTACAAGATCAGGGCGATTACCACAACGGAGATGGAGCACATTACTATGAGCATCATTACTGATATTCCCTGGAAAGTAGTCATGGCACCACCGATCATCTTGTAGAAGTTCATTGTGCTGATGATATGGTTGCCATACTTATCCTCACACTCTTCAATGATGCGGTTAACTTCATCGATATTCTCATCAACGTCATCTGACTCATTGGTAAGATCGAACCAGTACCAGCCGGGGATGTTGTCAATGTCCATGATGTGATCTGCTGCCTTGTAGGAGAGGATCGCTTCGCGGCCCGAGTTGTTTGTGGTCTGGATAAATCCTGTGATGAGATAATCATATGAGTTATCACCATAGTCGATCTTGATCTCATCGCCGATACCAAATCCGTATGCCTTGGCAAAAGAACCGCTTACTGCAATCTCATTATCGTACTCGGGAAGTCTTCCCTTGTAGCAGAGATTTTTATTGTTCATCTTTGAAAGATCCTTAACGATATAGCAGAACAGGCTCTCCTCATCGTTATAGTAAACATTCATGTTGATGATCTCTCTGATGTTCTTTATGTCAGATCTGTTTTCGAGATACTCAAGTACTTCTTCCCTGGTGTCATAATCGGATGTGACAACACCTGCGCAGATCTCTGTAGTAAGGATATCAAGCTTCGGCTTGCGGCTGAAATTCTCGTAAAGGAGAAGAGAGATAACGCAGCAGAATACCATGAATCCGAGAACGATGAATGTGATTACATTCTGCTTCATGTTGCTGAAGAATGTCTTCATTGCAAGGCTTGCATTAAGGCTTAATGAAGACTTGGAAAGAGCCACATGATTCTTCTTGAAATTGTGTGATTCAACGCCTTCTCTGAGTGCTACGATCGGAAGGATCTTAGAGATCTTATTAGCACAGATAACCGTGACAACAAGAGTGAAAAGGATTACATAAACTATAGGTATCAGCGTTGCCAAAAGGTTGAATGATTCAACATAAGGAACACCCATCTGGCCGATAACGATCGACGCGAATACAGGCATGACAAGGTATGCTAAAACGATACCGATGATGCTGGATAAAACTGCGATAACGAGGAACCAGACAACGAGTGAGGATTTTATGTCTTTTCCGGTATAGCCGATTGCCTTAAGAGCGCCTAAGGTCTTCATGTTCTCTTTGATGTAGTTGCTGATGCTGTTTGCGAGCATCATTGCAATTGCTACGATTATGAGTGATGTAGCAACCAGGAAAGAAACCGCGATAATAAGTCCGATAAATGTTCTGTTGCTGATCACTCCATCAATGTCATATCCTTCAGTAACTGCCAGAGGGCTTACCTTAAGGATTTCATTAAATGTCCTGATCCTGAATTCACCGTTTTTTACACCGTCCTTAAGATCATAGATGACGTTGATATTTTCGAATTCTTCATGAGTATCATTCCAGAGTGTCTCATAGCTGTCGTTATCAAGAACCAGCGCAAACAAAGCAGTATTATTGCAGCCGCCGTATACGACATTGGTAAATCCTTTTACCGTATAACTGTATGTCTTGCCGGAGTTATCAATCTCGAAAACATCACCGGTCTTAAATCCGCCCGAAGTATTAAACTGGTAAGGAAGATATACATAGTTATCCGCGATAGAACTGTCTTCTGTGATCACTTCAAATGTGTTCATCGGTCTTTCAAAAGCAGAATCGTCACAGATATCAACGGAGATTACAACTTCACCATTACCGAAAGCTACAGGGTGATTTGAAAGCTTAAGATCGTGATAAGCATAGTAACTGTCTGTATCGTCTTCGAAAAGCTCTGCGATCTTCTCATCAGTAAATCCTTCAAGATCTCCGGTAATACTGATGTATCCGTCTCCGCCTTTAAGTCTTACGGCCTCTCTGCTTACGGAAGGATAACAATCCATAAAGATGAGGAGTGATATTCCGATAAGGCAGGTTGCGATAACCATCAGAAGGAAAAGTCCTACTGACGTACCCCTGTTTTTCCTGAGGTTCGATTTTGTAAGTAATAACGTCTTGTTCATGATTACCACCCCATCTTTGCGAGGAAATCATTGAGCTTCTGATGACGCTCCTTATCACCGGTCACATACTTGCCGAGGTTGCACTCACCTGCGATCTCACCGTCCTTAACGTAAAGGATCCTGTTGCCTCTTCTTGCACTTGTGATGTCGTGTGTGACCATTACGATCGACTGGCCTTTTTCGTTGAACTTCGTAAGTGTATCAAGTACTGCCTTACCCGTATGTGAGTTCAAAGCACCTGTTGGCTCATCAGCGAAAACAAGTTTGGGGTCATTGATCAATGCTCTTGCGATTCCTACTCTCTGTGCCTCACCGCCTGAGATCTGTGTGGGGAACTTGTTCCAGAGTGGTTCATCGATATCTACTGCTTTAAGGATCTCGCCTGCTTTGTTAAGAAGTGTTCTCTTATCCTTATAAACGAGAAGTCCTGCTGCCATGATGTTATCCAGAACGCTCATTGACTCTACGAGGTAAACCTGCTGGAAAACGAATCCGCAGTTGCTTCTTCTGAAGAGTGCGAGCTCATCTGTATTCATCTTTGTGATCTCTGTTCCACAGAATGAAACGGAACCTAAAGTCGGCTTATCCATTCCTGAGAGTGAATAAAGAAGTGTTGACTTACCTGCGCCGGATGCACCCATGATGATCGTGAAGTCACCTTCATATATTTCGAGGTTTACGTTTCTTAATACGTGCTGCTGTACTCCGCCATTGGAGAATGTCTTGCAAAGTTTCTTTGTTTCAATAATGTTTTTCATGTCTTGCGACCTCCTTATGGCATAAGAATACTTTTTCAACCCTTAAATGCCTTTAAGAGAATCTTAAATAGTTCTTAAATCGCGATTCGCTATTCAGATTTTATACTTGAAAGTCCGAAAAACATCCGTCCAAGTATAAAAAATTCAGATTTTTATACTTGGCGACCTCGTTTTCGCGACTTCAAGTATAAAACAAAAAGCTCTACATACAAAAAGAGGGATGCCGTTTAGACATCCCTCTCAAAGTTTATTAGGGTTATTACAAATTAAATGAACGAATCTGCGTTCTCAACATAATCCTTGCTGAGTTCTTCTCCGTTCATTCTTACAATGAAATTGACCAATTCTTCAGCATCAAATACCTCAGAACCGTTGATCGCGATCAGGATGTCGTGAGGGAATACTGAATCGAAGAACTTCTCAGCGCGGAGCTGCTCGACTGCGTTTACGATGCACTCGTATACCTCAGCCATATCCATGTTGGAAGCATAGCCTTCGTTGAGGAAAGAAAGCACCTTATCGAAGTTATCAGGATCCGGAATGATGTACATCTCATATTCGCAGAATCTGTAATACCATGGATCAGGATTCTTATCATCATCCTTCATACGTCTGTCCTGATTCTCTTCAGTATTAACAAAGAGTGTGAAAGAATAATCATCACCAAAGCCGGTAGTATTGTCTGCATCGATGGAAATGACAGTGATATTCTCGTTGCCATACTCTTTTACGAGCGCAGGAACGGCCTCCTTAAGAGATTCCTTTAACAGTCCGGTTAATTCTTCTTTGTAATGCATCGAAAACGGCCTCCTGTAAATTTTGTTGATAGGTGTATTTTACCAAACTAATTCAGGCGTACACAAACCTGATATCAGCTGCCGCATTTCCGCCAATAAAGCGCCCCCGCATCTCTGCGGGGGCAAATCGTGGTGGAGAGAAATGTTATGAATACATCCTCTGACTTCTTAATTACTGAATATCCTCTTTTTTCTTTGTGATAACTACGCCGATTGCAATAGCTGTGCTGATAGCAAAGAGAGTGCTTGCGATAGCAATCGTTCTGTAGTTAACAGTCTCACCTGTAGAAGGAAGTTCTGCCGGAGTTGTAGCTGCATTTACTACAAAAGTAGTTTTTACCGAATAAGAGTCATCAAAGAAAATCTCGATAGTGTGTTCACCTGGAGTGAGCTTTGCAACATATTCAGGATTCAATTCGATAATGACACTTCCGCTCTTCTTTGTGTAGTTTTCTTCATTAAGTAATTCTGCATCTAACTCCACGTACGTGTGGTGAGAGAATGTAGTTGTTTCGTTTCTGTTTCGTACTGCTCTAAATATTGCTTCATCTCCGTCTGATCCGCCGACTGTGAGATCATTACCTTCAATAAGCGTGTATTTAACTTCTGCCCAGTTCGGATATGCAGGAACCGTACCACTGCCGTCGAGAGAAGCTGGATCGAATGCTGTTGTAAAATCTTCATCTGCAAACCAGCCTTCAAAATCATACCCAAATCTTGTAGGATTCTTAGGGATTGCGATGTTAACTACGATGTCTTCACCCATCAAATCCGCGTGGTTACCAGTGCTATCAACATACTTAACGTTTATAACGTATTTTCCTGCTGCATCAGTAGAAGGAATCTCACTTGTCCATGTCTTACCGCCGTCGATACTGTATAAGACTTTGTCATAGTTATCAGGTGTGTCTTCAGGTTCTTCAACGAGATCTAAATCTTCACCTGTAAATGTCTGATTGTTGATACCTGTAGGAATCTGATCGTTTTCGATGGTTTCAGGATCAGGTGCTTCCGCAGGGTCAATAGTTACTGTAACTGTCCCTGTAATAACGCTGGGAGTCTGAGTTCCTGTCGTATCTGTGTATCTTACCAAGACCTCATAATCACCTGCATTAGTGCCTTTGGGGGGTGTTTCAGTCCATGTTTCACCGCCATCGATACTGTATTCAACATCGTAACCATTAGGAATATCGTCAGGATCATCAAGAAGCTGAATCGGTTCGCCTGTATAAACAAGGTCTTCTCTTACATTCGGGCCGGGAACAATAGTTACTGTGAATGATCCGGGTTCAGAATCACCGTAATAGACTCCGTCGCCATGACCTCGGTAGTAAACTGTATATGTACCTGCATTTGTCTTTGTAGGAATTGTGTCTACCCAGGTAACAGAATCAATGCTGTACTGCATAGTGCCGTTTTCACAAGAACCGGGTGTAGCAAGAAGTGTCTTTGCTGAACCATCATAAACAAGGCCTGTGGCTGCCGTAGGCGGAACTAATACTACCGAAGACTCTAACCATACTGCATAAAGCTGCTTATTGCCTGTAACAGTGATCTGGCCCTGATCCTCGTATGCTACTGTTGTAGAATCTGCGCTTTCAGACCAACCCATAAATGTGTAACGATCTCTTGAAAATTCGCACTCAGGAAGTGAACCTGGAACATCACTGATAAAAGTAGCGCTGTTCATCGTACCGGTTCCGCCATTTGCATTAAATGAAATCGAATATGTTGTTAAGTTATTACCGGCTGTGAATACTGCAGTTTTTGTTACAGATCTGTTAGCAGGTACTATTATTGTCCAAGAAAATGATATTCCACTGTCACTATCTGTGCCTTGATATGTTGTAGCATTTGTAAATACATTGCTGGAAGCATTGTAATAACATCCCGTCCAACGAGTTGTAAAATCACCGTTTCCCGGAATCAAATAGAATTCATTGCCGTTGCTGGATCTCATCTTAACTCCGTTTGTAGTCAAACTAACTGCTGCATAATCATCATCGCCAACCTTGGTATCAGCAGATGATCCGATCCTAACAGATTTTGATTCATCAGAATAGTTTGTAACTGTATATGTTACTATTACAGCATTTCCGGCAGGAGCCAATGCAGCAGTAACTTTACCTTTTACCTCATCAGTTCCGTATTCTTTACCAAATTCAAAACTACTGAAAGAAATATTTCTTCCTCCTTCTACAGACATCTGAGTCTCATATCCGCAATCATTATATGTTGTTCTAATATCCGGATTAAGACCCCAGATATCATAACCATATGATCTTTGATAGTATGCTACGGAAGCTGCATCCGTTACTGTGATCTCATAGTCTGTTCCTGCGATAGTAACCTTCATCCACTCATTAGAAGTGAACGCCTGGTTTGCACGAACGTACCAGACACCGGATTCGTTGTAAGCGTCGAATAAGCTCTCGTCACTTACTGTGACATCAGTAGCTTCACCCTCGAGACCTACTGTATCGAGAATAACTGAAAGGGCTACTGTGGAATCGCCTTCGAGAACGTACTGAAGGCTGTCATATGTGAACTCTACTGTGTAGTATGAGAAGCTGTCAGTAACTGCAACTACTGTATCTTCTGCCACTTCAGATGTGAGCTCAACTGCTTTGTTATCTGTGATGTGATATACGTCAACATCGAGATTGTTATCAGCAACTCTTGTATCCTTGAAAGATACATAGACATTACCCTTGGAATTGTCTGGCTCGATCTCGATACCTTCTGCGTTATATACGGTGATATCGAATGTCGTTGAGTATGCTACGTTAACGTTATCGTCTCTGCTTTCGCTTACAAGAGCGTTTGCCTTTGCATCGTTAACGGGCGTAACTGCGATGTAAGAACCAACCGGGAAAACGCCTCTGTCAGCCTTAACTGTAATAAGTATTCCGTTAACTGTTGTTTCATCATAGAACAACGGGAGTTCAGTTTCCTTTTCTGTTTCAACTACAGTTGCTTCAGAAGCTGCAACACTATCAGTTTCAACAGCTGCAGGCTCTTCGGTATTCAGGGCTTCAGGAACCTCAACTGCTTCAGGCTCGTTTGCTACGGGAACTTCGATAATTTCAGCAGCTGCTTCCTCGTTGTTGAGCTCTTCGTTTTCAATTGCGGAAGATTCAACTGTTTCTTCAGCGATCTCTGATTCTGAGATCTCTTCAGCTGTTTCGGACTCTGTTGTTTCTTCAGAGATCTCCTGGTCAGCTTCTGTCTGCTCTGCTTCTTCCTGAGCGCCAGTTTCTTCAACGTTCTCGGAATCTGTTTCTTCGATTGCCTCTGCCTCTTCAATAAGGTCTTCAGAAGCTTCTGCGTTCTCATCCTCTTCGGATGTTTCGTCAGCTACGACGATCTCCTCGGGATCTTCAAGGGTATCAGCGAAAACTGTCGGAGCCAGATTGCCGACAACACTGATTGTCATAGAAGCTGCAAGGAGAGTAGATAACAATTTACGATGTTTCATATCAATGTCCTCCTGTTTTGATTTCAATTACCACGATTGATACTTCGTTTTTACACCAATAATTTATGATCGGTTGTGTCATAGTGACACGACTCATTTTGTTAACACTGAAGTGAAATCAGGTTTATAAAAATCTCGTTTTATTGGCCTTTCGTAATAAAAAGTTTATAAGGTCAGGGTGTGTCAATCTGAAACACTTACTTTACAAATCCTTGCTTTAGAGTTAATTAAAAAAAAGTAATATATAACCATAAACTTTGGAGTTGACTTTATGAGCAAATCATTCGCCGACACATTAAAACAGATTAGAACGGAGCAGGGATTGTCACAGCAGCAGCTCGCTGACAAGCTTTTCGTGGACCGTTCGAGCATTGCAAACTGGGAAAGCGGAAGACGAGTGCCCAATGCCCTTCTTATTACCCGAATCGCTGAAACATTAGGTGTTGATATCGGAATGCTCATGACTTCCGTAAACGACGAGGAAGAGCCCCAGCCAAGAGTTATTGTTCTTGATGATGAAAAGATCATTTTAAGAGGCGAGATGGCCACGCTTAAAAAAGTTATGCCCAACGCATCAATTAGTGGATTCGCTAATCCTGCAGATGCTATCACCTATGCTAAGACGAATAATGTCAGAATCATTTTCTCAGATATTGAGTTGGGAAAAACTAACGGCATTGAACTCAGTCAGGAATTTCTAAAGATCAATCCCCACACCAACATCATATTTCTAACAGCATATGCAGACTATTCAATAGACGCCTGGAGCACAGGTGCATCAGGTTTTATGGTAAAGCCAATTACTGAAGAATCTTTAAGAAAGCAATTGGAGCACTTGCGCTACCCGGTCAACAGATTGGAGAGTTGATGTTATGACCGACTTAACATTCATTAACTACACTATACTTATAATCGGTTTGGCAATATCACTTTCCGGCTTGCTGCTTATGTTGGCCATACGTTTTCTTGCACATTGGTATAAATCATTCTTCGTAACACTATTCACGATAATGCTTGTATACCTGGGTTTTAATCTTGTATGCATCTTATCAATGGCAGCTGCTAAACCGGAAGATTATTACTTATCCAAAATATCTATGTACATATACTCGATTGCATCTTCTCTTCCGACACTGATGCTTTCGTATCTGATAATTAATGTAAACAGCAAAACTCACATAAAAGGCACAATGCTGACCAGGTTATCCACTTTTATTTGGATAGTATACGTAGCTCTGTTGTCAATAACTCAATTTACATCATTCATCTATTACTTTACTCCGGATAATGTTTATCACAGAGGCGATTACTATTATCTGCTTTTAGTTCCGCCTGCACTAATGATGGTAATTAATTTTGTCGGCGTAATAATGAGATGGAAAACGATCACACCGAGACAAAGAAGAGCATTTACCATATATCTGATTATTCCTCTTATAGGAACAGTGATTCAGATGTTCTTCTTCGGAATAGTTACCATTGCTTTATGCGCATCTATTGCATCACTTTACATGTTCATCTTCTCATTGGAAGATCATGTGGACAATGCAATGGATACAGTAAAAACGAATGCTGATCAGAAGGCCAGCATTCTTGCCCTGCAGATGCGTCCGCACTTCATCTATAACACATTAACCAGCATCTATTATCTTTGCGATGAAGACACAGAGAAAGCGAAAAGCACTATCCTCGCATTCACATCCTATATGAGGAAAAATTTCACTGCTTTATCTTCTGAAGACACGATTCCTTTTGCAGATGAATTGGAACATACAAAGGCATATCTTGAGGTTGAGAAGACAAGATTTGATGATGATATCGATGTTGAATATGACATCTCTTATACCGATTTCAAACTTCCGTCGCTTACGCTTCAGCCTTTAGCTGAAAATGCTGTTAAGCACGGCAGAAAACCTGACGGCGGAATACTTCGTCTCATTATCAGAACAGTCCAGACGAAAACCGGTGTCGATGTAATCGTTGAAAATACAGGCGCAGCTTTCGGTGAGATCAAGAATGACGATCCGCATATCGCTCTTAACAACATGAATGAAAGACTGAAGATGATGTGCAACGGAACACTTACGATAAAAGGCATTCCCGCAACAGAGACTGAAGACGCAAGAACCATTGCAACGATCTCTCTGCCTAAGAGTTAACCGGTATCAGATTATCCTTAAATAAACGGAAACTTCAAAGCCCGGTTCTTTGTTGTTGAGTCCCAGCTGGCCGTCCATCTTTTCCATGAAATAGTTTGCAAGATAAAGGCCTAAACCTGCGCCTTCTTTCTCGTTTGTGTTGCTGCCTCTTCTGTATTTTTCCTTGAGGAGAGGTATCTCTTCTTCCTTAACTCCGGGGCCCTTGTCACTGACTCTTATGACGAGATAATCTCCGCTTATTTCAGCTGCAACACTCATATCTGTATCAGCATATTTATATGAGTTCATGAAGATGTTATCGAACACCTGCTGAAGTCTTAACTTATCGAAATAAACGCTGCATTCAGGTATCTCATAAGTGCCTGCACGGTTAAGATAATCAGAGTTCTTGATAAGCGTTGTAATGATCTCAGAAGGCTGCTGGCCGGGGTTAACTTCGATCTCCGTGATGTCCTGTACACTTGATGTGAAGAGGTTATCGACAAGTGCTTTTAACTGGTCTGTTTTATCGTTGATGACACCGAACATTTCCTTTGTTCGTTCTTCTTTTGTTATTGCCATTCCGATCTCTGATGTTGACTTGATAGATGCGACGGGAGTCTTGATATCGTGTGATAATTTTGCGACCATTTCCTTCTTTTCGTCGCTTGCTTTTTTCTCTGCGATACGCGCTTTCTTAAGCTCGGATCTCATGAGATCAAAGCTCTCCGTGAACTCACCAAAAACATGTCCTTTATCCATCTCAAGAGGCAGATCGAGATTACCTTCCGCGACTCTTGAAGCGAATGAACTGAGTTTTTTAAATGGTGTTATCAAAGACTTTTTCAGATAGACATACCACGCTATAATTATCACTACCTGAATGCTTCCGATAAGTGCCAAACCAATAACGATATTGCGCTTAAATCCCTCAATCTGTTCATCCAGACTGTAGTCGAAAATAACCTTTCCGACTACCTCTCCGTCTATCTCAAGATCAATGATGAGACCTCTGGTTTTTATTGCTTCGTTAATAGATTCGCATACGCCGTCACGCGTCTTGAAAACAAGATTTCCGTCGTTATCAATAACCGCATAATCCAGCTGTTTATTGTACTTTGAAGTGTCACCGTAATTATCTGAGATTGAATACATGCACTCGTTTACCAAGACGGGATCGGTCTTAATATCCTGGAATCTTGTCGTCAGGAAAAAGCATGCCAGAACTTCAGCAATAAAGGTGATTACCAGAAGTACGATAAACGGAGCCTTCTTCATTAATTATCACCTGCAGTTACGAATTTATAACCTTCTTTCCAGACGGTTACGATGTACTTCGGATCCTGCGGATCCTTCTCGATTGCTTCTCTAATCTTTCTGATGTGCACGTTTAATGTGCCGTCAGTAGTGAATTTATCGTTCCATACTTTATCGAAGATCTCGTTCTTGGTAACGAGTCTATTTTTGTTCTCGATAAGGTATTCGAGGAGCTTTAATTCTATCGATGTGATCTTCTTTTCTTCGCCGTTTACGAAAACGGTTTTGTTAACTGAATCGAGTTTTAAATAGCCGTCATCAAAGCCTTCTTTTTTCGAATTATCTGTTTCGGAAACATTCGAAAAACGCTTGAGGACAACCTTAACTTTTGCAAGCAAAACGCCCAGAGAATAAGGCTTTTCGATGTAGTCGTCGCCTCCGATGTTAAGCGCGATTATCTTGTCGTCATCGGTGTTTCTGGCTGAGATAAAAAGTATCGGAATATTAAGTGTCTGTCTTATCTTTTTGCAGAGCTCGAATCCGCTTCCGTCTGAAAGATTTATGTCGAGCAAAACAAGAGCAGGTTCGTTGCTGCTTAAGAAAGCATCTGCTTCCGCTCTTGAATAAACTGCTGCGGTCTTTACTTCAAACATGTTGAAGTATTCACAGGTGTTATCCGCAAGTTCTTTTTCATCGTCGATAATCAGACAGTCGTATCTCATGAAAACTCCTTAAAAATCAATCTCTTCCATACCTGAAGATGTATCACGGTACAAGCGGATCTCACTCCTGGCAGCACCGAAATCCTTTAGATCTATCGCTACAAAAGTCTTTCCGTCAGAACCTTTGAAATAGTATGCAGTGCCCATGGGCATACCGTCACCGTCAGGTAACAGCCTGTCTATTTCATCGTATGTCAGGAACTGGTTGGCATAAGCTCCGAGCGAAGTTGAATATACTGCGCCCGCATCGTAATTCTTGTGAACATAATCGACAACATTATATGTATTCGATGCCTGCTCTGATCTGTTTTCTGCATTATAGTAACCTAAATAAGCAGTCTTTTCCGCATAGAGACAGTAGTCTGCAGGGCGCATGTCCTTAACATCGTAATCAGACAGGATCTTGTCGCATCTTTTCGCTACATCGTAAGCCACATCAACTTCTACACGGTTATCGAAATATATGTTGACCGTTTCTGTCGCATACACAATTGAGCAACTGTTATCTCTTTCAAGTGACTTAAGTTCTTTCTCAGCCTCAGACAACAGATAATCCGCGTATTCTTTTTCGAAGGTTGAACTGATGTTATTTACGTATCCGAAGCTGCTGCCGTCGACATTGAAATCGTGAAGGCTCGAAGTTACCGTATATTCAATACCTGTTTCCTTATCCTGCAAGTATATTCTGCGGTATTCATCGTTCCCTGATCCTTTATGTTCTTCACGAAGGACTTTGCAGGCCCCGTAATGATCTTTCGCATAATTTACAAGAGTCCTTTTGCTCGAAATGCTGCATGAGCATAAGAACATAAGCAGAGCCAACAGCATTATGCAGACTGTCATTGAATAATGTCTTTTGATGAAATCCATATGTGTTTCCCCTATTCCCTTTTTAGTTCCACCAATAATTTTACTTCAAAACAACTTTTATGTCGCTATTACGAAAACCTTCTGATACTCGTCTCCCAAACGGTATCTGTGTATCTCAGGCACCTGGACAAGTTTTAATGTAAATTCATGCATCTCGCAGATGCGGTTGGATAACGCAAGTCCCAAACCTGTTCCGGCTCCTGATGCGCGTGACTCATCGCCCGTAACAAAAGGATCAAAGATCTGCTCGCACAAAGGAGAAGGGATCTCCTTGCCTGAATCAGCCACGAAGATTCTTACATCATCAGCCATCGTCTTGGATTCGGAAGTAACAGATACCTTTATCTTCGTTCCTTTGGGATTATGCTTTATCGCATTTGTTATGAGGTTTGTAACTACGCGTGATAACTGGATGTTATCTGCTTCTATATAGATTGAATACTCCGGAATATCGATATCGATCTCATCTCCTGCAGCTTCAACGTCCGTATAGCTGAATGCGCAGCATGAACGTACAAGCTCACAGATATCGATGCGTTCTTTCTTGATCGTGAATCCCTCGCTGTCGAGCTTAACGTAATCCAGAAGGAGCGCTACAACCTCATTCATCCTGTTGGACTTGGCCATGATTGCTTCAAGATATTCAGGCTTCTTTTCGTCAGGTACTATACCGTCGTTTATTGCCTTTGCATAGCCGTAAACAGTGGTCATGGGAGTCTTAATGTCGTGAACGATATTGGAGATCATGAGGTAGCGGCGCTTTTCTTCCGCCTTTCGTTTTTCTTCCTGTTCACGCTCAAGTTTTCTGATACCTTTTGCAACAGAGATTGAGAAAATAATTCCTCCGACAACATAAGGAGTAATAAGGATTATTCCTATCACAATCATTGAAATGATAAGTGAAGCGACCGCCTTAGGTTCATCGCTGATTAACCTGATCAGTTCACTTGCGTCCGTTGTATTGATTCCGGTAAATCCTCTTTTTGCAAGTATATTTTCAAGGAAATCATTTACCTGGGCAGGAGAAGCGTTTACCAGAGGGAATATCTTATTTACCAGCCAGGTAGTTAAAAGAACGAAGGCAACAATGAACAGACCTTCCGCTCCGTCAAGCTGTAGTTCGGAACCGAATTTGGTGATCTTTATGGTCACAGGGATCAGATATGTGTTAGTGAGGGCAACGACAATAAGCTCGACCACGCTGACAATTACGAGGACGATAAAAAATCTTGTGAGAAGGAAGCCTTTGAGCTGTTTCTCACTGCTTTTCTTGTTTTTACCCATCAATTACCCCTGTGTAACAATGTTACAGTGCCTGTTTTACTGCGTTTCAGGCCTCAAGCCTGTATCCTAAACCTCTAAGTGTTTTTATGTACTTTGAGGGATCTTCATCAAGTTTTGTTCTCAATTTGCTGATCGCAACCATGATGTTATTGTCTGCGATGAAGTAATCTTCACCCCATGCATATTCATATATCTGCTGCTTGGTGAAAACTTTTCCGGGATGCTTCATAAGAAGCTCCATGATCTTATATTCAACTGAAGTAAGATCCATGGAAGTTCCTGCCTTGATAAGAAGACACTTCTCGGTATCGAGAACGAGATCCCCACAAGCAATCGTCTCTGTCTTCTCTTCACCGCCGCCCAATGCATAGAATCTTCTGAGATTGGACTTTACTCTTGCTACTACTTCCAAAGGATTAAACGGTTTGCAGATATAATCGTCAGCGCCGACGTTGAGTCCTAAGATCCTCTCTGCATCTGCTGTTCTAGCAGAAATGATCATTACGGGAACATTGCTGGTCTCTCTGATGTCTTTAAGAACATGGATGCCGTCTTTTCCGGGCATCATGACATCAAGAAGTACGATGTCTGGTTTGAAACTATCCAGTGCAGGCATTACTGCCTCACCTGATGCCACGTCTTCAACTGTGAAACCATCGTTTTCGAGATAGAGTCTTAAGAGATTTCTTATCTCATTCTCATCATCTGCGATCAATACCTTGTAACCCATAAAATCCTCCATTACCAAAGCGGGCCGGAGAAGACGAATCTCCTCCGGCTGCTTTATTATACCCTATTCCTATTCCTATTATTTTGCATCAATACCGTACTTGATTGCCTCATAGAGAGCTGCATCTGTAGAAGCCTTGTAAGGTCCTACGAAGAGGATATCGAGGATACCCCATGTGAGTCCTCCAAGAATTTCCCAACCGATGAATGAAAGATCAAGTACGAATGTCTTCCACTTGTTGCCCTTCATGAGCTTCTTGCTCTCTGCCAATGCATCCTTGTAGCTGATAGAAGGATTCTCGCTTACGATGTACGGAACTAATCTGTACTCATATGTCTTGATAATTCCCGGAATGACGAAGAGCAAGCTCCAGAGCCAGATGAAAAGATCTGTCATGAATGCTGTCTTTACTACATTCTTATAGTGGGAATCGAAAACATATACGATGTTGCTGAGCTTTGCAGGTTCATCAAGATTCTTTCTGAAGAACTTCCTGCATCCGTATTCGAAAGGTGCGAGAAGTAAATACTTGATTGCCAGCGAGATTGCCGTAGCTACGATCCATACGATGAATCCGAGAATCAGGACTATTGCGATTGCACTGATGAGTCCTGCTCTGTCCTGATCGGTCATATCGTCAAAATCAATATCGAAGATAACACCGGGTTCGTCATTGATACCATCTGCAGGATCTTCTACAAGGTCATCCGGATCATCAACATTTTCTTCAATATTCGAACCGCTGAAGCTGTTTGTAATTGAAGGGAACGCTCCGCCCCAGCTGTTGCACGTTGCTCCAAGTATGATGCTTAAGATCAACGCTACCAATACGCACTTCCAATAATTCAGCGTAAAGGCTTTCTTTCCTCTTTGCTTAACACTTTTCCTTGTCCACATATTTGCGACCTCTTTTCCTATATACAAGTTAATCTATTTTGTAGGTTTCCATCCCTTACGTTTATCATTCTACGTAATGAACCTTAACCACAAAATCGGTAAACCTTAACTTAAACTTAACTTGTGAAAAGAGTGATCAATCAAGTTCAGCCAATAACTTATCGGCATACTTCTTATACTTGGTATCGCCGCCGTTTTCAGATGCAAACAACAGCTGCTGTCTTGCCTTTTCTTTCTCACCTTTGATTATGAGGACCTGGCCGTAGCTTTCTGCAAAACTTACCTTGGAAATCAGTACTGATCCTGTGTTATCGGACTCGCCTTCGTAATACGAATCCATACCTTCAACATCGTGAAGCTTGAGCTTTATCGCACGCGTACCTTCGCCAATATAACGGTCGATCATCATTTTGTCCGGACCTGAAGTAGTGCTGCTAAGGACCTTAAGCTTTTCGATCTCGTCTTTGGCACGCTCGAGGTTATCCTTCTCAACATAGTAAGTGATCATACGCCTGTGATACTCACTCATATGGGATTTCTTAGTGATGTTCTGACAACACTCATACATCGCATCAAAATCACCGAGAACATCATATCCCAGAGCCTTAAGCCAGGCATAAGTAGATTTGTGAGCCTTGGAATGCTTATCTTTAAAGAGCTCGTCAACTTTATCCATGAAATCTTGTGCGCGGCAATTATAAAGAAGAGACATTACTTCATTCTTAAACTTCTCTCTCGTGATCCTGATAATGAATATTCCGGTAAAACCGAAAATGATGATGGCAATGGATACGATAGAGATTGCCTGCGTGGGATAGAAATAAACAGCTACAGCTGCACCTGCTGCACACAAGGCTGCAACTGACAAATAAACAGCATATAAACCTTTATAAAGCGAAATCATATTACCCTCACATCTTTTGATAGGTCAATTCTATTGGAAAGAAGGAGGAATAACAATAAAAACAGGCAATAAAAAAGCACCAATCATGTGATTGGTGCTTTGGCTCCCCGAACAGGACTTGAACCTGTGACATTTCGGTTAACA
>CAMYXF010000005.1 GCA_947303185.1 uncultured Clostridia bacterium
GTGCCTCAGGCTTGATGAGAGGTACTGCCTGACGCTGCATGTTGGAGCCCATGAGAGCACGGTTAGCGTCGTCGTTACCAAGGAACGGAATGAGTGATGTAGATACGGATACGAGCTGCTTAGGAGATACGTCCATGTAGTCGACCTGTTCAGGATCGAGCTGCAGGAACTGGTCTAAGTAACGGCATACGATCTTCTTGCCGATGAAACGGCCGTCTTCATCGATAGGCTCGTTAGCCTGAGCGATGTTGTACTCATCCTCTTCGTCAGCGGACATGTAAACAACTTCGTCAGTAACTCTGAGGTTCTCCTTATCGAACTTTCTGTAAGGAGTCTCGATAAATCCGTACTTGTTGATACGAGCGTAGATAGCCAGTGAGGTCATGAGACCGATGTTCTGACCTTCCGGTGTCTCGATCGTACACATACGTCCATAGTGTGTAGGGTTGATATCACGGACTTCCATTGAAGCTCTCTCACGGGAGATACCGCCAGGACCCAAAGCTGAAAGTCTTCTCTTGTTCGTAAGCTCAGCGAGCGGGTTGTTCTGGTCAGCGAAAGCTGAAAGCTGTGATGATCCGAAGAACTCTCTGAATGCAGCAGACAAAGGTCTTGTGTTAACGAGGCTTGTAGCTGTAACAACTTCGCCTTCCTTGCTGGAGATCTGGGAGATTCTGTCTCTTGTATTCTTCTCGACTCTCTGGATACCTGTACGGAGCTGGTTCTGGAGGAGCTCACCTACAGACTTAACTCTACGGTTGCCCAAGTGGTCGATGTTGTCGATTCTACCAACGCCTCTGTGGAGACCGATGTAGTAAGAAACGAAAGCATAGATATCGTCGATTGTGAGGTTTCTGGGCATGAGGTCTTCCTTACGCTCAGCCATAGCAGCCTCAAGTCTAGAAGCGATGTCGTTCTTGCCCTCTTCCTTAACTGCCTCGATGATCTCTCTCAAGATGCTTGCTCTAACCTTCTCGTTAATGCCTGTTCTCTCGAGATCGAACTTCTTGAACTCTGTCTTTGTGATGCTGTTAGCGATGAAAGCCTCAGCGTCAACTCTGCCGTTGCCGATGACCTTGAGAGGTACATCTTCGAACTCATCCTCATCAGCTGCGCGAACGAGCTTTCTGGGGAAGATCTGAACAGCCATGATGCCTGCGTCTTCAATCTTCTTAGCGATCTCTTCAGTAACAACAGTGTTCTTCTTGCAGATAAGCTCACCGTCTTCAGAAACAACATTGTCTGCTGTCTTGCTGCCGACGATTCTTGCTGAAAGCTCGAACTTCTTGTTGACCTTATAGATACCAACTCTCTCGAGGTCGTATCTCAAAGAATCGAAATATGTCTTGTTGAGGATGTTCTTCGCATTATCAACTGTGAAGGGCTCGTTGTTACGAACCTTCTTGAAGAACTCCTGCAATGCTGCCGTGTAAGGATCGGAAGCATTCTTTGTCTCATCCTTCTCAAGTGTCATTCTGAGGCACTCTTCATCACCAAACATGTTGATGATGTCCTCGTCGGAAACGAGGCCTAAGCATCTCAGGAATACTGAGAGGGAAATCTTATGTGACTTATCTACTACGATGTAGATAAGGTTATATTCCTCAGGATCGGTGTTTGCATCGGGAGCGCCTGCAGCCTTAAGAGCTCTCTCCTTAGCATTGAGCTTGCTTTCCTTCTCATCCTCTTCGATAAGGATCCATGATCCTCTGTAAGGGATAAGCTCAGCGGAAAGAAGTCTGTTGCCCATCTTGGATCTCATCTCGCTGTAATAAGCTCCGGGAGATCTTACGATCTGATTGATTACTACACGCTCTGCGCCGTTGACAATAAATGTACCCTGATCAGTCATGATAGGGAAATTGCCGACGAAAGCTGTCTCATCAGTTACTGTTCCGTCAATCTTGTTATGGAGTCTGAGCTGGATGCTCAAAGGAGCAGCATAGTTGCTGTCGTTCTTCTTGCAGCTGTCAATGATTGCAGACTTGGTAAGCTTAACAGGATTCTTGGGTTCCTTGTTCTTCTTACCCTTGCCTTCCTTCTCTTTGCCTGTGGGATCACAGGGGTTCTCAGAATCGAAGATCTTACCGACAAAATAGACCTCGTACTTACCCTGATCATCAGTAATCGGCGATACTTCGTCGAAAATCTGCTGCATACCCTCGTCGATGAACCACTGATAGGACTGCTTCTGGTTCTCGATAAGGTTAGGCACCTCGATTACTTCTTTGATCTTGGAATACGACTGTCGCTCTGTCTTGCCTTGTTTTACGGAATGGACCATTGTTAACGAATCACCTCACACAAAGCTTAAAAACACATGGTTTAAGCGGTTTCTTGGTTGAAAAGCATTTTTATTTACCATAAAAATTCTTTTCCGTCAAGAGAAATAGGCATAGTTGCCCAAACCCATTACGACGCAGTAAAGAATTATATAGAAGCAAACAATTCTTGTCAACAACTTTTTTAGTGCGTGTTAAGGTAATTTTGCTAAATAAGAAAAAAAGGACCTTCTGTACTTCCAAATGCAGAACAGTTTCCAAACTCCGGAACATCCTGTTCAACACTCAAAATTCAGTTTTCTTTTCAGTTAACAACTGAATTTTGAACTGAACATTTTACTAAAAGCGCGAAAATTCAGTTTGGTTTTCCGTTAGAAACTGAATTCTAAACGAAATTTCTTCAGATACAGATACAAAGACAACAAAAAGGGGATCTCATTTTCTGAGACACCCTTTCTGTCTTGGCAATATTGAAGGTTTTTCCGTAAATGATCAGTCTTTAGCCGCCTGGATGAAGCGCTTGAAGATGGGGTGAGCCCTGTCAGGTCTGGACTTGAACTCAGGGTGATACTGGACGCCAAGGTAGAACTTGTGGCCCGGGATCTCCATCTCCTCAACAAGGGAATCGTCAGGAGCAGTACCTGCGAAGCGCGCGCCGCTCTCAACAAACTTTGCCCTGTAGTCGTTATTAACTTCATATCTGTGTCTGTGGCGTTCCTGGATCTCATCCTGGCCGTAGCACTCGTGAAGGAGGCTGTCAGGAGCGATCTTGCAGGGATAAGCACCCAGACGGAGCGTGCCACCCTTGTCGATGTCATCACTCTGGCCGGGCATGAAGTCGATTACCTTGTTGGCGCACTGCTCGTCGAACTCGCCTGAGTTGGCGTCAGCGATGCCCAGAACGTTACGTGCATACTCAATGACCGCGATCTGCATTCCGAGGCATATACCAAAATAAGGTATATTATTTTCGCGCGCGTATTTAGCAGCAAGGATCATGCCGTTTATTCCTCTGTCACCAAAGCCGCCCGGCACGATTATGCCGTCCATGCCTGAGAGCATGTCTGATACGGTATTCTCATTGATGAGCTCAGAGTCGATCCAGTCGATAACTACCTTAACGTCATTGGCATAGCCTGCACTTCTCAATGCCTCAGCAACCGAGAGGTATGCGTCGTGGAGGTGGACATACTTGCCTACGAGGCCGATCCTGACCTCCTTTTCGATCTGATGGATCTTGCTGACCATCTCTTTCCAGTGTGTAAGGTCAGGTTCGGGTGTCTCAAGGCCCAATTCCCTGCAGACGATCTCGGAGAAGTTAGCTGCTTCGAGCATCAGGGGTGCCTCGTAAAGGACGGGCAGGGTTCTGTTCTCGATTACGCAGTCTTCCTTAACGTTGCAGAAGTGTGCGATCTTCTTGATGATCTCATCTTCAAGCGGTTCGTCGCAGCGGAGGATCAGGACGCCGGGATTGACTCCCATTCCCTGCAGCTCTTTTACGGAGTGCTGTGTGGGCTTTGACTTATGCTCGTCTGAACCTCTGAGGAAAGGAACGAGAGTTACGTGGATAAAGAGGCTGTTCTCTCTGCCGACTTCCAAAGATATCTGTCTTACTGCTTCGATGAAGGGTTGTGACTCGATGTCGCCTACCGTACCTCCGATCTCGGTGATTACCACGTCAGCGTTGGTCTTCTTGCCGACACGGTATACGAACTCCTTGATCTCGTTCGTAATGTGCGGAATAACTTGAACGGTCGAGCCTAAGTACTCGCCTCTTCTTTCTCTGTTGAGGACGTTCCAATAAACTCGACCGGATGTGAGATTTGAATATTTGTTGAGGTCTTCATCGATGAATCTCTCATAGTGACCTAAGTCGAGATCCGTCTCTGCGCCGTCTTCGGTAACGTAAACTTCGCCGTGTTGGTAAGGGCTCATTGTACCGGGGTCGACGTTAATGTAGGGGTCGAGCTTTTGGGCTGCAACCTTCAGTCCCCTTGCTTTCAATAGTCTTCCCAGAGATGCTGCGGTGATACCTTTGCCCAGGCCCGATACAACACCTCCTGTTACGAATATATATTTAGTCATGGTAATAATCTCTTTTCTTATAAATGAAAAATTCTAAGTAATCCCCAGAGTTCGCGAAAACTCCGGGGGTTACTTAGTTGGGTGGAATATGAGGATCTGTTATTTTACACTGAAGAGCAGGTCACCGTAGGAAGGAAGCGGCCAGCATTCCTTGGATACATATGTCTCTGCTTCATCTGCTGCCTTACGGACATCGTTCATAGCTGCGATAACGTTGTCCTTGATGGAGAGGCTCTCCTTGATGATGTCAGATTCGCCGCTTGCTTCGCCGATTGCCTTCTCAAGATCGTTAGCTCCTGAGTAAACCTTATCTGCGAGATCTGAGAGCTTGGCGATGATATCACCTTCATATACACATGCTGCGGAAGGAGAAACTGCCTTCTTTGCTGCTACTGCGCCTGCGAGCTTATTCTCATAGCACTCGATTGCAGGAAGGATCATTCTTCTGCTCATCTCGAGCATTGTGTTAGCTTCGATAAGAACTGACTTGCTGTAGTTCTCGAGCATGATCTCGACTCTGGACTTGAGCTCTGCCTCTGTGAAGACCTTGTGTGATGTGAGCATCTTAACGTTCTTCTCGTCTAAGAGGTGAGGCATACAGTCAGGTGTTGTCTTGTAGTTTGCAAGGCCTCTGACCTCTGTAGCTTCCTTAACCCATGCATCGTCATAACCGTTGCCGTTGAAGAGGATTCTCTTGTGATCCTTGATCGTCTTCTTGATCATGTCATGGAGTGCTGTCTCGAAATCATCAGCGCCCTCAAGTCTGTCAGCATAGATCTTCAAAGACTCTGCAACTGCTGCGTTGAGCATGATGTTTGCGCAAGCGATGCTGTTGGAAGAACCAAGGCTTCTGAACTCGAACTTGTTGCCTGTGAAAGCAAAAGGTGATGTTCTGTTACGGTCTGTAGTGTCACGTGCGAAGCGGGGCAGTACGTCTACACCGAGCTTCATGATCTTCTTCTCTGCACCTACGTAAGGCTTGTCGTTTTCGATAGCGTCGAGGATTGCAGAAAGCTCATCGCCCAGGAAGATTGAGATGATTGCCGGCGGAGCCTCGTTGGCACCGAGTCTGTGGTCGTTGCCTGCTGTAGCTACTGAGAGACGGAGGAGATCCTGATAATCGTCAACTGCCTTGATTACTGCGCAGAGGAAGAGCAGGAACTGTGCGTTCTCATAAGGTGTAGCTCCGGGGCTCAAGAGGTTGATGCCTGTATCTGTAGCCATTGACCAGTTGTTGTGCTTACCTGATCCGTTAACGCCTGCGAACGGCTTCTCGTGGAGGAGGCAGACAAGACCGTGACGTGCAGCAACCTTCTGCATGATCTCCATCATGAGCTGGTTCTGGTCAGTAGCGATATTTGTTGAAGCATAGATAGGTGCAAGCTCGTGCTGTGCGGGAGCAACTTCGTTGTGCTCTGTCTTAGCGAGGATTCCGAGCTTCCAGAGTTCCTTGTTAAGGTCATTCATGAACTCCTGGACCTTGGGCTTGATTACACCAAAGTAATGGTCGTCCATTTCCTGACCCTTGGGAGCCTTGGCACCGAAAAGTGTTCTTCCCGTGTACTTGATGTCAGGACGCTGGTCGTACATTTCCTTTGTGATGAGGAAGTACTCCTGCTCAGGTCCTACTGATGTATGAACATACTTTGCATCTTCATTTCCGAAGAGCTTCAGGATACGGAGTGCCTGCTTGTTCAAAGCTTCCATTGAACGGAGCAAAGGTGTCTTCTTATCGAGAGCCTCACCTGTGTAAGAGCAGAAAGCTGTAGGGATGCAGAGTGTCTTATCCTTGATGAAAGCATAAGATGTAGGATCCCATGCTGTATATCCTCTGGCCTCAAATGTAGCTCTGATGCCGCCTGAAGGGAATGAAGAAGCATCAGGCTCGCCCTGGATAAGGTTCTTGCCGGAGAATGCCATGATGACACCGCCGTCGGGAGAAGGCTCAATGAATGAGTCGTGCTTCTCAGCCGTAATACCTGTCAAAGGCTGGAACCAGTGTGTGAAGTGTGTTGCACCCTTGCTGAGTGCCCAGTCACGCATTGCTGAGGCTACTTGATCGGCTACGCCTGAGTCAAGCTTTGCGCCCTCATCGATGGTCTTGCGGAGTGACTGGTAAACGTCATCCTTTAAGACCGCTCTCATTACTCTGTCGTCAAAAACGTTTTCACCGAACATTTCCGGTACAGATCTCATTTCCATAGTTATGTCCTCCTAAAATTTATAAACTTATTTAAATCAGCGGGGTGTACCCCATCAGGAATTTATCCATTGCTGCCGCGCAGTGCCTGCCTTCTGTTATTGCCCACACTACGAGCGATTGTCCTCTGTGCATGTCTCCTGCCGTAAATACCTTGGGAACTGATGTCTGGTATTGTTCAGGTTCTGTCTTAACTGTTCCCCTTTGTGTCAGCTCGACTTTGCTCTCTTTTGCAATGTAGTCTTCGCATCCGACAAATCCTGCGGCGATTATCAGAAGATCGCACTTTATAAGTTGTTCGGTTCCTTCTACCTCAACCAGCTTCCTGTCTTCGAACTTGACCTGGACTGTTTTTATCTGAGTCAGCTTTCCCTTTTGCATTACGAGTTCTTTTACTGTTGTCTCGTAGATACGGGGGTCGGATCCGAAAACCTTTATGGCCTCCTGTTGTCCGTAATCGGTCTTCTCGACCTTCGGCCATTCGGGCCAGGGGTTATTTTGTTGTCGTTCCTTAGGCGGCCTTGCCATCATCTCGAGCTGTGTGATGCTCTTGCAGCCTTGTCTGATACATGTTCCGACACAGTCGTTACCCGTATCACCGCCTCCGACTACAACTACGTTCTTGTCCTTGGCACTGATGGTCCATTTGCCTTGCTTGCCGGACAGAAGGTCCTTTGTAGCCTGCTTCAGGAAATCAACCGCAAAGTACATTTCCTTACATTCGCCGACGCCCTTTGCAGTAATTGCCCTTGCCTTCTTCGCTCCGCAGCAGAGTGCGACCGCGTCGAATTCATCTACTATCTTGTCGAAGGCTTCACCGTTTCCGACATCAGTCCCTGTCTTGAAAACGATTCCTTCAGCCTCCATGAGTTTTCTTCTTCTCTCAATGACGCTCTTGTCGAGCTTCATGTTCGGTATTCCGTACATCAGAAGTCCGCCGATCTGGTCTTCACGCTCGAAAACCACAACCTCATGGCCTCTGTGGTTCAACTGGTCCGCAACCGCAAGTCCTGCAGGGCCTGCACCGATAACTGCTACCTTCTTGCCTGATCTGGTCTTCGGGATCCTGGGCTTCATGTAACCCATCTCGTAACCCTTTTCGATCAGGAAGAGCTCGTTATCGTGGATCGTAACCGCTCCGGAATTGATTCCGTTGATGCATGCCTTCTCGCAAAGCGCGGGGCATACTCTTCCGGTGAACTCCGGGAAGTTGGATGTTTTCAAAAGTCTTGCCAGTGCATGTTCGTAATGGCCTTTATAGATCTCGTCATTCCACTCGGGGATAACGTTATGTAAGGGACATCCCGTTACCATGCCCTTGAGGCATATTGCCGACTGGCACATCGGCACTCCGCAGTCCATGCATCTTGCAGCCTGGCAGCGTCTTTCTTCTTCGTTTAAATGATTGTGGAACTCATCGAAGTTCGTGATTCTTGCTTCTTCGTTGACCCAGGAATCGTCCCTTCTGTCAAATTCCAAAAAACCTGTAGCTTTACCCATAAGATCCTCCCCGATATATCAAGCGCCGACTTTAGTGCTCTCTTTGAACGCTTCGTATACCGCCTGCTCGTGTTGGATGCCCTGTTCTTCGTACTTTGCGATCAGGGTCAGCATGTGACGGTAATCTGTCGGTATGATCTTCTTGAAGCTTTCAACATACTTGTCGAAATCTTGAAGGATTGCCTTCGCTTTAGAAGATCCTGTTGCCTGCTCATATCCTTCGAGGATTTGTCTGAGCTCGTTCTTATCTGCGTCTTCAGTAATCTCACTCATCTCTACAAGAGCCTTGTTGATCTTTGTATAGAGAGTGTGATGTTCATCTAATACATAAGCGATTCCGCCGCTCATACCTGCTGCGAAGTTCTTTCCTACTTCACCCAGGATGACAGCTCTTCCGCCTGTCATATATTCAAGTCCGTGATCGCCCGTTCCTTCGCATACGCCTGTTGCACCGGAGTTTCTGATCATGAAACGCTCGCCTGCGATACCGCATACATAAGCAGTTCCTCTCGTAGCTCCGTAAAGTGCGACGTTACCGACGATGATGTTCTTTGAAGCATCGAAACCGGAATTCTCATCGGGCTTGATGATGAGCTTTCCGCCGGAAAGGCCCTTGCCGAAGCCGTCATTGGCATCACCTGTGAGTTTAATGGTGAGACCCTTCGGGATGAATGCTCCGAAGCTCTGTCCGCCGCCGCCAGTGAGCTCAACGATGACGCTGTCATCGGCAAGATCCGTTCCGTACTTTGCAGTAATCTCAGAACCCAAGATAGTTCCTACTGCTCTGTCGGTACTCGATACCTTAACGTTGTCGATCTTGATCGAACCTTTCTTAAGGCCTTTCGCGAGTTCAGGGAGGAATACTCTCTCGTCGACCGTCTTTTCGAGCTCAAAGTCATAAACGTGGCTGGGCTCGAAATGGCGCACCTCGGATCCTGCATATTCAGGATCGATGATCTGTGCGAGGGAGACCATCTCAGCTCTTTTGGTTATCTGCTTGTCCTTAACCTTTAAGAGATCGGATCTTCCGACCATCTCGTCCACTGTTCTGAATCCCAAATCAGCCATGATCTCTCTTAACTCTTCTGCGATGAAGAGCATGAAGTTCATAACGTGCTCGGGCTTACCCTTAAATCTCTTTCTTAATTCTTCGTTCTGGCATGCGATACCGAACGGGCATGTATCCTTGTTGCAGACTCTCATCATCATGCATCCCATGGATACCAGCGGTGCTGTAGCAAAACCGAATTCTTCTGCACCTAAGAGTGCTGCGATCGCAACGTCTCTTCCGCTCATGAGCTTACCGTCTGTCTCGACTGCAACTCTTCCGCGGAGACCGTTCTCGATGAGAGCCTGGTGTGTCTCTGCAAGGCCTAATTCCCAAGGCAGACCTGCGTTGTGGATTGAGCTTGCCGGAGCAGCTCCCGTACCGCCGTCGTAACCTGAAACCAAGATTACCTGTGCGCCAGCCTTAGCAACGCCGCATGCGATCGTTCCTACGCCTGCTTCAGAAACAAGCTTTACGGAAATTCTTGCTTTTCTGTTTGCATTCTTAAGATCGTAGATGAGCTGTGCAAGATCTTCGATCGAATAGATGTCGTGATGAGGCGGAGGTGAGATAAGAGCAACACCCGGTGTTGAATATCTTCTCTCTGCGATCCAGGGATAAACCTTCTTTCCGGGGAGGTGTCCGCCTTCACCCGGCTTGGCGCCCTGTGCCATCTTGATCTGGATCTCTTCAGCGCTGTTTAAGTATTCGCTTGTAACGCCGAATCTACCTGATGCGACCTGCTTGATCTTGGAGTTCTTCTCTGTGCCGAATCTCTCAGGTGACTCACCGCCCTCACCGGTATTGGACTTACCGCCCAGGCGGTTCATAGCGATTGCCATGCACTCATGTGCTTCCTTTGAGATTGAACCGTAGCTCATGGCGCCGGTCTTGAATCTCTTAACGATCTCGGATGCAGGCTCAACCTCTTCGAGCGGGATCGAATTGCCCGTCTTCTTGAATGCGAGGAGGCCTCTTAATGTATGCGGCTTCTCGTTATCAACGATTGCCGTATATTCCTTGAAGAGTTCGTAAGAACCTTCGCGGACTGCCTTCTGCAGGGCAACGATAGTCTTGGGATTGTAGAGGTGGTCTTCCTTGTCGTCACCGCTTCTCAAGTTATGGAAGCCGGTGCTGTCCAAAGTAGTCTCTGTCTCAAGGCCCATCGGATCGAATGCTTTGTCGTGTCTGAAAAGGATTCCCTCGGAGATTTCGTCCAATCCGATTCCGCCTACGCGGCTTACGATGCCTGTGAAGTACTTATCTACTACGTCCTTGCAGATACCGACAGCCTCGAAAATCTTTGCTGACTGGTAAGACTGCAATGTGGAGATACCCATCTTTGCAGATGTCTTAACGATGCCGTGAAGGATCGCATAGTTGTAATCGTCGATTGCCGTGTGGTAATCCTTGTCGAGGATTCCCTTGTCGATCATCTCAGCGATGCACTCGTGTGCAAGGTAAGGGTTGATCGCACGTGCACCAAAACCGAGCAAAGTTGCCATCTGGTGAACGTCACGGGGCTCGCCGCTCTCGATGATGAGAGATACGGCTGTTCTCTTTCTTGTCTGGACCAAGTGCTGCTCAACAGCAGATACTGCGAGGAGTGAAGGGATCGCAACGTGGTTCTCATCGATTCCTCTGTCTGAGAGGATGATGATGTTCGCGCCCTTGCTGCATGTTCTGTCTACTGTGACAAGGAGCTGGTCCAAAGCTTTTTCTAATGAAGTATTTTTATAATAAAGGATAGATACTGTTGCGCTCTTAAATCCGGGCTGGTTCAAAGACTTGATCTTGATGAGGTCAACGCCTGTGAGGATCGGGTTATTTACTTCGAGTACACGGCAGTTGCCGCTCTTGTCTTCCAACAGGTTACCGTCTGAACCGATGTAAACAGTAGTATCCGTAACGATCTCTTCTCTGATAGAGTCGATCGGCGGGTTTGTAACCTGTGCGAAGAGCTGCTTGAAGAATGAGAACAGGAGCTGGTGCTTCTCGGACAAAACTGCGAGAGGAATATCCGTACCCATGGAAGCCGTTGCTTCGACTTTGTTCATGGCCATGGGGAGGATCTCGTTCTTAACGTCTTCGAATGTATAACCGAAAACCTTATAGAGCTTGTTTCTCATCTCCTGTGTGTGAACCGGGATCTTCTTGTTGGGGATCTTGAGTTCAGATAAGTGCAGGAGGCTCATTGCAAGCCACTCACCGTAAGGGTGCTTTTCTGAATAGTACTTCTTGCACTCTTCATCAGATACGAGGCATCCCTTTTCCGTATCGATCAAGAGGATACGGCCGGGCTGTAATCTGGACTTTTTAACGATATGCTCAGGCTCGATATCAAGAACACCGACCTCGGATGACAGGATAAGTCTGTTATCGTCTGTGATGTAATATCTTGAAGGTCTTAAGCCGTTACGGTCTAATGTAGCGCCTGCGATAACACCATCAGTAAAGAGGATCGCAGCAGGACCATCCCAGGGTTCCATCATGGTTGCATAGTAATGATAGAAATCTTTCTTCTCCTGCTCCATGTAGGAATCGTTCTTCCAGGGCTCGGGGATCATCATCATGACTGCCAAAGGAAGCGGGATTCCGTTCATCATGAAGAACTCCAATGTGTTGTCGAGCATTGCGGAGTCGGAACCGGTCTTGTGAATGATCGGGAAGATCTTGTCGACGTCGTTTTCGAGTGAAGGGCTGTACAATGTCTCTTCACGTGCGAGCATTCTGTCGAAGTTACCTCTGATCGTGTTGATCTCACCGTTGTGTGCTACGAGACGGTAAGGATGAGCTCTCTCCCATGAAGGAGTTGTGTTCGTGGAGAATCTTGAGTGAACCATTGCGATTGCTGTCTCATAGTTCTTGCTCTGGAGATCCTTATAGAACTTACGGAGCTGTCCGACGAGGAACATTCCCTTATATACGATAGTTCTTGAAGACAAAGAAGTAATATATGTCTCATCTGTGCTCTGCTCGAATTCTCTTCTTGCGACATAGAGCATACGGTCAAAGGCAAGGCCCTTCTCACAGTCAGCAGGTCTTTCAACGAAGCACTGCATGATAACGGGCATTGCATCTCTTGCAACCTTGCCGAGGATATCAGGATTGGTGGGAACTTCTCTCCAACCCATAACGTTAAGGCCGTTCTTCTCAGAGATTACCTTGAACATGCGCATAGCGAGCGTGCGCTTCTTTGTATCCTGGGGAAGGAAGAACATTCCTACACCGTAATCACCTTCGTCCTTAACTTCGATACCTGCTTCCTTGGCAGCCTTCTTGAAGAACTTGTGTGATACCTGAACGAGGATACCTACGCCGTCGCCTACCTCACCGGTAGCGTCCTTACCTGCTCTGTGCTCGAGCTTCTCTACAATGGAAAGTGCATCATCTAATGTGCGGTATTCCTTCTTGCCGTCGATGTTTACTACGAGGCCGATACCGCAGGCATCGTGCTCTTGTTGCATTGCTTGATAGCATTCATCGACGTACTTCTTCTCATAAGGTCTCATAATTTCCTCCACCCTGCCGGCATCTCTAACTTTCATCCACCATGATTTAATGCCGGTTTGTAAAATCATTCTCAAAGAGTATTGATATTCAATTTCAATGCGTTTAGAATATCGTTAATTGATTTCAAGCAAGATTGTATCTCCAACGGCGTTGGAAATAAAATACAAATAGTATTCGCATTACGATACCTTTGAGGTATGATAAGATTCAGGAGGAAACGATATGGATCTACGTCAGATAAGATATTTCTTAACAGTAGCAGAAGAACGTAATATAACGCGTGCAGCAGAGAGACTGCATTTATCACAGCCCCCGCTCTCAAGAGCCCTTATGGATCTTGAAGAAGAACTGGGCTGCACTCTCATCATCCGCGGCAAGCGCCACGTCACCCTCACACCTGAAGGTCTTGCATTAAAGCGCCGCGGCGAGCAGATCCTTGCTCTTGCAGACATTGCGAAAACAGAGATAACCGACGTTAAGAAGGGCCTTAGCGGAACTCTTTATCTGGGACACGTAGACAGTAACGGCCCTTCCCTTGCAGCAGAGTGGATCTCCAGCTTTAAAAAGGAATTCCCTAACGTTACCTATAACTTATGGTGCGGCACCGTGGACGACCTCACATACAGAATGAAGTCCGGCCTTTTGGAACTTGCCATCACCATGACTCCCCTTAACACGGAACAGCTTGACGGCATCACCGTTTACAGTGACAGATGGGCAGCGATCATCCCCTCTTCCCACCCTCTTGCAAAGAGCAAGAAGAAGACCGTCAATCTCAAGGACATCGTTGATACCGATCTCATCATCTCCTCAAGACATTCAAGAGAAGAAGAGATCAGGAGCTGGTTTGAGAGCACAGGCAAGGAACCGCGCTTCGTCGTAAAGACCGCGCACTCGTCCAACGCCGCAAAACTCGTTGACCGCAACATCGGTATCGCCATCTTCCCTGCTTCAGTCGCAAAGAGCATCTCTGCAGATTCAGAAGTTGTGGTAAAGACTCTCGTTCCGGAAGTTAACGTAGACTACGTTCTTTCCTGGGATAAGGAGAAGACGCCGAGCGCTCTTGCCATGAAGTTCATTGAGCATGTAAGGAACATGTATTCCTGATCTTTACCTGAGTGTCCGGCAAAAGTACGGCAGTGCCGTACTTTTGCTATGATAATCGCCTTGTAAATGACAGTTTTTCACTGCAAATGTCCGGCAGTGCCGTACATTTGCTAGACAAAAAGATAAAAATTTAAAAAGGGATACCACATCATTTGAGGTATCCCTTTAACATTAAGGAACGGTTATCACCACGATAATCAGCAATTTGATAGGAAGTTCATGAGCATCTTCTTGCCCTCAGGCGTGAGGATAGATTCGGGATGGAACTGAACTCCATAGATCGGATACTCCTTGTGCTGTACAGCCATGACTTCGCCGTCATCTGCAACTGCAGTGATCTGGAGACACTCGGGGATCGTCTCCCTGTCAGCAGCAAGTGAGTGGTATCTTGCAACCTTTGTGCGGTCGCCAATCCCCTTGAACATCGGACAATAAGAATAGAGTCCGACATCAGACTGTTTGCCGTGCATCAGATGCTCGGCATAAGTTATAGTCGCGCCATACGCCTTGCAGATGGCCTGGTGGCCGAGGCATACGCCAAGGATCGGGATGTCGTGAACAGATGCTGCAACGTCAACAATCACGCCTGCATCTTCCGGTCTTCCCGGGCCGGGTGACAGGATGATGTGGTCAGGTGATAAAGCCCTGATCTCGTCTACAGTCATCTCGTCGTTACGGATCACCTTTATGTCGGGATTGATCTCGCCTATAAGCTGGTAAAGGTTATATGAAAAGCTGTCGTAGTTATCTATAAGAAGAATCATCGTTTATACCTCCTGCGCAAGCGTCAGTGAATTGAGGACTGCCCTTGCTTTGTTGAGGCACTCTTCATATTCCTTCTCAGGGACTGAATCTGCTACTATTCCGGCACCGCTTCTTACGAAGACTTTGCCGTTCTTCTTGTAAGCGATACGGATCGCGATACAGGTATCCATGTTGCCGGTGAAATCGATGTAGCCGATTGCACCGCCGTAGATGCCGCGCTTGTTGTTTTCGAGATCGCCGATAAGCTGGCACGCACGGATCTTGGGCGCGCCCGAAAGCGTTCCTGCAGGAAGCACTGCTTCGATGGCATCAAGGGCATCGTAGCCGTCTGCGATGTCGCCACGGACTGTGGAGCCGATATGCATAACGTGTGAGTAACGCTCAATGCTTCTGAGCTTTTCGACTTCAACGGTGCCGAACTTACTGATCTTGCCTAAGTCGTTACGGCCGAGATCTACGAGCATGTTGTGCTCTGCAAGTTCCTTCTCATCTGCGAGGAGCTCAGTTTCAAGTCTCTTGTCCTCTTCTTCTGTCTTTCCTCTCGGGCGTGTGCCGGCAAGAGGGAATGTGTGAAGGACGCCGTCTTCAAGCTTAACCAATGTCTCAGGTGAAGCACCTGCTACCTCTACGTCCGTACCAGCAAAGTAGAACATGTAAGGAGACGGATTGATGGTTCTCAATATTCTGTATGTGTTAAGGAGGCTTCCTTCAAAAGACGCTGAGAGTCTGTTGGACAGAACGATCTGGAAGATATCACCTTCGTGGATGTGGCGCTTAGCCTTCTCGACCATAGCGCAGTACTCGTCTTTTGAGAACAGAGGGGTTACTTCAGAAAGCAGCTTTCCGTCGTTCTCTTCAGCCTTCTCGCCGTTTCTGACAAGGTCTACCAAAGCTTCGAGTTCTTCTGTAGCTTCCTTGTATCCTTCATCGATGTCCTCAAGTGACATGTTGGTGATGAAGATGAGTTTTTGTCTTACATGGTCGAATGCTATGACCTTATCGAAAAGCATGAGGTCGACGTCCTTGAAATTCTCGGTGTCGATTACGTCACGCTTTGCAGTAGGCTCAGCATATCCCAGATAGTCGTAGGAGAAATATCCGACAAGGCCGCCCGTGAAAGAAGGGAGGTAAGAAAGCCTGGGGCTTCTGAAACGGGACATGATCTCTCTTATTATCTTGGAAGGATCGTCAGTCTTCTCGGTCTTATCGCCGTAGGTGAGCTCACCGTTGATGCATGTGATCTCGAGCTTGGGGTCAAAGCCTAAGAAAGTATATCTTCCCCACTTCTCGTCTGCCTGTGCTGACTCGAGCATATATGCATGAGTCGATGCATTCTTAAGGATACGGATCGTCTCGATGGGAGTCGTAAAGTCAGACAATATCTCGCAGCTTACGGGCACGACATCGTACTTGCCGGTTTTGGCTAATTCTCTGACCTCTTCAACAGACGGCACTACTTTCATGGTTGTCACCTCCGGTTTTTCGCTTTGCCGGAAGGCAATAAAAAACGCCCTTCGACAAAAGATCTTCTATCTTCTGTCAAGGACGAATAAAAACTTATCCGCGGTGCCACCTTGATTCACGGGCTTTGCCCATGCGCTTAGCAAGATACCAACATATCTCCGGCAATTTACGTATGCCTTACGTCGCAATATACTTGGGAATCACCCTTTCCTTCGCGCCCTCCGAAGTCCATTCGCCAAAAACTCCTTGTGTCCGGATCTCACCATCCCGGGCTCTCTTTGACAGGTGTGTCTGAAGCTACTCACTCTCCGTCAACGGTTTGATTAAATTGAGATAAAAATACTATATGAACGGTGGGTTGTCAATCGCAAATATAAAAACGGGGCATCTCTGTTATGAGATACCCCGCATTGTCAGTTACTTTCAGATCAGATCTGATTAAGGAATGTATGTCATACGGATGCTGTCGAACTCGCCTCTTACGAAATCGAACTCGTATACGCTATCGTTGTAGTATCTCTCAGATTCCTTTGTGTACTTAAGAGTATCAGAGTAATAATCTCCGTCTCCATCGTAGTGGAAGGGATCTTCGTTAGGCTCACCGGAGTTTGCCTTGAGAGAATCCATTGTGATGTCGAAAGGGAAATCGAAAGTTACGACATCCTGAGGATCATCATAACGGAATGAAATCTCGTGAGCGAAGCATGCAGTAGCCGGCTTACCGTCTTCTGTATCGTTCATGAAGTAAACTCTTGCATAGTAGTAATCACCGATCATGATCTTGAAGCAGTCAGACTCGCTGTTTGACTTAACGTTGTTGCCTGCGTTCTGAAGATCCTCAGGATCAAAAGGTACGCCTGCATCGATCATTTCCTGGAGTGTTGTCTTACCGAGTGTGAACTTCTTGCCGTTTACGTAGAAGTTCATCTCATCAAAGTTAACATAAGTCTTTCCGCTGGGATCAACAGGTGTTGTAGCAACTGTATCAGAACCGCTTGTCTCTGAACCAGCAGCAGAAGTCTCAGTTGCAGCTGTTGTTGCAGAAGTTGTTGCTTCTGTTGTCTCAGATGTCTCGTCTGAAGTCTCGATAGAAACTTCAGGTTCTGTCTCTGTAGCCTCAGGGTGCTCTTCTGCATCGAACTCGAACTCATCAGGGTTCTTAGCGTTCCATGTAACTGTTACTTCGAGGGAACCGTCCTTAGAGATCAATACCCACTCAGCTTCCTTCTGATCCTTGGAAATCTCCTCGGAATCTACCTTGAACTCCATGTCATACTCTTCAGCAGCAGCCTTCTTAACGTCGCCCTTTGAAGGTACTTCAACCTTCTTACCGCATGCAGCGATGCTGAGCATCATAGAAAGACCAAGCAAGAGAGCCATTACTTTCTTAAACATTGAATTATCCTCCTTACAAATAACACGCTTTCCTTATTAAGTAATACAAATTAATAAGAATAATAATATTACCTTATAAAAGCGATTTAATCTTATAACCAAAACCGCAAGCCGTGTACTTGGCAAATGCAATAAAAAAGCACCACCTTTAACAGTGGTGCTTGTTTAGATTCAACTTCAGTGTTTATCAGTAAATCAGATATCTGCAAAGACCTGCGTTGACTGAATACTCAGGATTGCAATCACCGAGAGCTGTGTTCCAAGTTGTATAGTTGGCATTGATGATCTCGTTTCTTACTGCAGACTCAAATGAAGTTCTTGATGCTTCGAAGTAGTAAACATATACGCTTCTTGAGTCGTCGGAAACGATAAATGTAACGTCTCCCTGCTTACGGCTGTCATCGAAAAGCCACTCGCCTGCTGTCTTTGTAGCAGTATTTGTACCCTCGCCTTCAGCAGGAAGGAAATCAGCTGCTACTGCTGCATCTGTGTAACCGCCTGTAAGGATAACGTCAGAACTTGTTGAGTGGTTCTTAACTACGTTGTAGAAAGAGAGAGGGTCCATACCCTGTGTGCAGTAAGCCTGGGCATCTGCGATTGTCTGGTTAACTGCTGCTGTGATCTCTTCAGGTGTTGACTCAGTTGTAATACCTGTGCTGATTGCGAAAGATCTGTAAGAAACAGTCTTCTCATCAGGGAGATGCTTGTCAGCGATGTAAACAACATATACACCGAAATCAGTCTCAATAGTCTTTACGTCGCCGGGCTTGTTGTCGCTGAAGATGAATGCTCTAACGTCAGGTGACATGTAAGTAGCGAGAGAGTATGTCATATCCTGTGTGAATGTCGGGTCAGCGCCTTCCTCATAATCAGCAAGAGCTGTCTCGTTGCCTGAATCCTTGAGATAGTCCATAACAGCCTGTCTGAAGGAAGCTGAATCCTTTGCTGCGTTAGCGATCTTATTAGCTGCAGCAACGCACTGATCGAAATTGATAACCTGGCCTGCATCGTCCTTTTCAGCTGCTACGTAATATGAGTTGTAATCGTAAACGTAGTACTTATCAGGTGCTTCGTTGTATCTTGCCTGTACCTGCTCATCTGTAGGAACGATCGTAGGATCGAACTGACGGAGGTAGTTAGCGTATTCCTCAACGAGAACCTCACGTGACTGGAAGTCGATATAAAGTCTTCTTGTCATGCCTGTTCCGTAGAGAGTCTGGAGATACTTGTTGCCGGAAGGATAGCCGTACATCATTGCGTAAAGATCCAATGTGTCGAGGTTCTTTGCAGCAAGCTCACGAGCCTTGGAATACTGCATGAATCCGCTCTGCTGTGCTGAACGCTCAACAAGAGCAAGGAGCTTCATCTGGCTTGCAGCTTCTCTGAGGAGCCAGTCTCTGTAAGTCTCGCCTGTTGAAGGATCGTAAACCTCATCGAGGTGATCTTCAGAAACCATGCCATACTGTGAGTATGTGTCATAGACTTCTCTGAAGTGGAAGTTTGTCTCAAGAACAGAGAAGTTCTTTACAGTCTTTGTTGTACCGTCGGAAAGAGTCTCTGTGATTCCGACACCGGTAAGGGTCTGAGGGAGTACGCCGGAAATGTATGTAAAGAAGCAAACGATAACAAGAATGATAGCTACGATAACTACCATCATTCCGCCAGAAACAATTGTCTTATTTGCCTTTTTTCCGGACTTGGAGGTCTTTGCCATTTTGCCTGCCCACCTTATTTATTATTATTAAAATTAAAAAGCAACAAGTATTATAATTCGGAGCCCTTGATAATGCAAGGAAGTTGCTCCGGAACCTCAATAATATAGTCGGGTCCGATGCTGTCTAATTCCTCTCTCGGCATCTTTGTCCAGCCTACAAGGGCAAAATCAGCGCCTGCATCACGCGCTGACAGGATATCGGGAACTGCATCCCCGACATAAAGAACATGTCTCATGTCCGTGATTCCGGCTCTTCTTGCTGCCTCGATCAACGGGTCGCCGTGGGGTTTTGCGCGCTCCGTCGCCTCCCTGAACACCTTGACGTCAAAATAACCTTCCAGTTCAAGAAGGTCTATGGTGATCATGGCTGAGGTCTCGCGCTTGGACGTGACTATGCCCTGCTTTACGCCGGAAGTCCTGATTTTCGCGAGGAAATCATAAACACCGGGAAAGATCGGGATGGCATTTTCCTTGAGCCTTCTGCAGTTAATTTCAAGATAAGCATTGACGAGCTTTTCTTTTGTCTCATCATCGTGCATGGCAAATGTGTCGCCCAGAGGCCTTCCGATATAGCTCTGAAGATCGTCATCAGACCTGTCGGTACCGCCAAGCACAACATCGTATGCTTTCTTATAGCATTCCATAATGAGCGGGATAGAGTCCCAGAGCGTTCCGTCAAGATCGTATAAAACGAGGTCGTACTTACTCATCGCCCTTGTCACCTTCGTCCTTGCCGTCTTCATCAGGCTCGGCAATGGGATTGATGTGGATCAGGACTTTGGCGATGGCATTCTCCTCGACCTTCAATACCTTGATCCTCAGGTTCTTGTAGTTAACGACAGGGTGCTCCGTCTCTTCGGGAACACGGTCAAGCTGTGAGATGACAAGGCCTGCGATCGTGTCGTATTCATCATCTGTAAGCTCAATGTCGAGGACATCTTCAAGGTCGCTCAAGGTCATGTCGCCCCTGACGATATAATCGCCGTTAGAGAGCTTAACGAACTCGTCTGCCTCATCGTCGAACTCGTCCGTGATGTTACCTACGAGTTCTTCGAGCATATCCTCAATGGTGGCGATACCCATCGTTCCGCCGTACTCGTCAACGATAACGGCCATCTGCATACCGCAATTCTTCATCTCGCCGAAGAGAGATGAGATCTTACGTGTCTCGTGAACGATGAGAGGCTCTCTTATGAACTTCTCGAGCTTGAAAGGCTTATCCTCCGTGGGAGGCATGATGCCGATAAGGTCCTTGATGTGAAGGATTCCGATGATGTCATCAATCGTATCCTTGTAGACAGGGATTCTCGTAAACTTCTCTTCCCTTGCGACGCGCATGACCTCGTCGTATTCCGCATCGATGGGCAGTGAGATGATCTTCTTCCGGTGTGTCATGATCTCTGACACTTCCTTGTCGTTGAACTCGAAAACGTTCTCGATCATCTCTTTTTCAGTATCCTCGATGTTGCCTGATTCGGAACCGACGTCTACCATCATGCGGATCTCTTCCTCTGTAACCGGCTTATCGGTCTGGTTGGGATCGATCTTGAAGAGCATGAGGATGAAGTTCGTGGATTTGGTAAGGAACCATACGAACGGCTTTAAGACCGCGCCGATGAACTTGACGATATTGGCAGCGGCAAAAGCCCACTTCTCAGGGTAATTCTGGGCAATGCGCTTGGGAACGAGCTCACCCAAAACAAGCGAGAAATAGGAAAGAACCAGCGTAATTACGACGGTCCACAAGGATTCCATCCAGGGATGGATCGACTCGGGATCGGCCCAAAGCGCCAGTTTGGAAGCAAAACTGTTGGCAGCAAAAGCGGACGATAAGAATCCGGCAAGCGTAACGCCTACCTGGATCGTCGCAAGGAAGCTTCCGGGGTTATCAAGGAACTTGATAACGCGCAAAGCCTTCTTGTCGCCGTCTTCGGCAAGCTTATGCATCTTCGCATCATTAAGCGAGATGACTGCCATCTCGGTGCCTGAGAAAAAGGCATTGACGAGAACGAAGAATAAGACCAGTAAAATGCTCAGCAGTGTGTCCATTATTTCATTCCGTTAAGAAGGTCGATCAGTGTCTGTCTTACGACCTGGTGGTCTGCCTTGCCCTTGAGGGCACGCATGGACTGGCCGATAAGGAACGTGAGGTTCTTCTCTTCTCCTGCGAGATAGCCTGATACGGCCTTCTCGTTGCTAGCTATGATCTCCTTGATTACAGGCTCGATGGAACCTGCATCAGATACCAGTGCAAGACCGTTGTCAGCAATGTACTTCTCAGGATCGGTGCCGTTTAAGAATGCCTCCTCGAGAGCCTTCTGGCCGGACTTACGGTTGATCTTGCCCTCGTTTACGAGGTTGATGATCTTACCCATTACCTTACCGTCAAAATCGATGTCGCCGGCAAGGACCTTGGCATCCTTGGCGATCTTAAGAAGGTCTGTCATGAGCCAGTTGGAGCAATCCTTAGGCTTTGATGTAACTTCGCATGCAGCCTCGAAAACTCTTACCAGTGCAGGTGTTCCCGTGATGATCTCAGCATCGTATTCAGGGAGACCTAACTCACTTACATATCTCTCGCGCTTAGCGTCAGCGAACTCAGGGAGCTCCGCCTTAACCTTTGCAAGGAACTCATCGGAGATGTTGATGGGCATGAGATCGGGATCAGGGAAATACTTGTAATCCTGGGCATTTTCCTTGGAACGCATGGAGTATGTGTACTCCTGCTCGTCGTCCCAGCGTCTTGTCTCCTGGACAACCTTGCCGCCCTCTTCGATGAGGTCGATCTGTCTGTCGCGCTCGTATTCGATAGCGCGCTCTATGGCCTTAAGAGATGCGATGTTCTTCATCTCTGTTCTTGTGCCGAATTCCTTCTGTCCTCTGGGACGTACGGAGAGGTTAACGTCAGCTCTCATGGAACCTTCCTGCATCTTGCAGTCGGAAATTCCGAGATACTGCATCGTGTCTCTTAACTTTTCGAGATATGCGATAACCTCTTCACCGCTTCTGAAGTCAGGCTCTGAGACGATCTCAAGGAGCGGGACGCCGCAGCGGTTGAAGTCGACCATTGTCATGCCCGTAACGGGATCGTGTACGAGCTTGCCGGCATCCTCTTCCATGTGGATCTCATGGATGCCGATGGACTTCATGCCCTGTGATGTCTTGATGTCGACATGACCATTCCTGCAGATCGGATAGTAAAGCTGTGATATCTGATATGCCTTCGGAAGGTCGGGATAGAAATAGTTCTTACGGTCGAACTTGTTGTTTCTTGTGATCTCGCAGTTAAGCGCGAGTCCTGCCTTTACGGCATACTCGACTACCTGCTTGTTGAGCGTAGGAAGCGTACCCGGCATACCGGAACATACTTCGCAAACGTGTGTATTGGGCTCGCCTCCGAACTTGGCAGAGCATCCGCAGAAGATCTTTGATTCTGTCGAGAGCTCGCAGTGTACTTCGAGGCCTATTACCATCTCATAATCCTGCATGTTATCAGCCCTCCCCTCTTAAGACTTCTTCAGGAATCTTGTTCTCGAATCCCTGGTCAGCTGTAGCCTTCTGGTAAGCGGAAGCCACGCCTGTAACAGTCTGCTCTGCAAATCTGTTGCCCATGATCTGAAGACCTACGGGAAGTCCTTCTGAAGTGAAACCACAGGGAACGGACATTGCGGGGATGCCGACGATGTTGATGAGTACCGTGCAGATATCGCCGAGGTACATCTTCAAAGGATCTGAAAGGCTCTCGCCCTTCTTGAGTGCTGCCGTAGGAGCAACAGGTCCCAAGACTGCATCGTATTTTGTGAATGCTTCATCGAAAGCCTGCTTGATGAGATTCTTAACTCTCAAAGCCTTGTTGTAGTAAGCATCGTAGTAACCTGATGAGAGAACGAAGTTACCGAGCATGATTCTTCTCTTGACCTCAAGTCCGAATCCTTCGCTTCTGGACTTGATGTAGAGCTGGCCGAGATCTTCAATGCCTTCAGGTCTGAAGCCGTACTTAACGCCATCGTATCTGGACAGGTTGGAGCATGCCTCAGCGCAGCAGATGATGTAGTAAGTCGGGATCGCATACTTGATGATGGGCATTGAGAATGTCTCAACCGTAGCGCCCTTGGACTTAAGAACTTCTACTGCATCAAGAACTGCCTTCTTAACGTCAGCGTCGATACCGTCGCCTAAGTATTCTTCCGGAATACCAAACTTCTTGCCCTCAAGGCTGTAGTTCTCAACAGCTGAAAGATCGATCTTCTCTGATTCGAGAGAAGACTGGTCCTTCTGGTCCTTGCCGCTGATAACGTTGTAAACGGCTGCGATGTCTTCTGCCTTTCTTGCGATGGGTCCGATCTGATCCAAAGAAGAAGCGAAAGCAACAAGACCGTATCTGGATACGGAACCGTATGTAGGCTTAAGGCCTGTAACGCCGCAGAATGAAGCAGGCTGTCTGATGGATCCGCCTGTATCTGAACCGAGCGCAACAGGTGCCAGTGCAGCAGCTACGCAGGCAGCTGAACCGCCTGATGAGCCGCCCGGTACCCTGTCCTTATCCCACGGATTGGATGTGGCACCGAAATAGCTGGTCTCTGTTGTGGAACCCATTGCGAATTCGTCCATGTTTGTCTTGCCGAGGATTACCATTCCGGCATCTTCGATCTTGCGGATAACTTCAGCATCGTAGGGAGGAACAAAGTTGCCGAGCATCCTGGATGCGCAGGTCGTCTTGATTCCCTTCGTGCAGATATTGTCTTTGATTGCTATCGGAACGCCTGCAAGAGGACCTGTAAGTGTTCCTGCCCTGATGGCCTCGTCAGCCTTTGCGGCCTTTGTGAGAGCTTCATCACGGATAACGGTGATATATGTCTTGTACTCACCGTCTAAATTCTCGATAGCGTCGAGGAATGCCTTTGTCGCCTGGACAGAGGTGATCTTTCCTTCCTTGATTGCTGAGCCTATCTCAAGGGCTCCTAATTTACGGATCTCAATATCAGTCATATGCACACCCCTTAATCAAAGGTCTTCGGTACGAGGATCGTACCGTCCTTTGTCTCGGGTGCGTTGCTTAAGACCGCATCCCTCATATCTTCGTTTGCGATAACGTCTTCACGTGTTACGTTCGATACGCCTGCAGCGTGGCTTAAGGGCTCAACGCCTTCGGTATCAAGCTCGTTCAACTGGTCGAAATAACCTAAGATATCGCCCAAAGCTTTCTGTGTCTTTTCTTCATCTTCAGGGCTCAGTTCGAGTCTTCCGAGATTCTCGAGATACTGAACCAGATCCTTGGTAATCTCCATGAAATTACACTCCTACTTCATTTTAGATAGATGCTTAATCATAGAATTTTAACATGCCCTTATTTTTAAGTAAATAAAAGAGCTGCCCCACTTTTGTGAAACAGCTCCTTGAATTACTAAGGGTTTTAACGATTACTCGTCGTCTTCGTCCTCATCCTCGTCTTCATCGTATTCTTCGTCTTCGTCTTCGTCCTCTTCTTCCTCCTGACGCTTTTTCGAAGGCTGGGGCTTCTTTGCTGCCTTATCCTTTGAATTTGAAGGCTTGGAAGCAGGCTTTGAAGAAGATTTACCCTTGGAACCGGTGTCCTTGTTCTTCTTCATCGCATTTGCAATAAGGATTACGACAACTGCTACAATTGCAACTCCTGCAAGTGTAAGGAATACAACAGTCAGGACTTCTGTATTGCTCAGGGAGCTGACAGTAGCGTCTTTTGAATGGAGATCGTGAGTTCCTGCATTGATCTCATCGAGAAGTGACTGGCTCAATGCCTGCAAAGCGATCTGGTCGAGATCGGACTTTGTCTGCTCCTGCTTTCCGAGATAACCTACGACGAAGTATCCGTATTCGGGAGCATAGATGATATCGAGCTCGCCTTCCGTTCTTCCTTCTCCGTATGCCCATTCTTCAAACTTGGCTACCATTCTTCCTCTCGGAACGAGAATATCGCCCTGGTCATAAACGGTACCTGCAGCCTGTGCATTCTGGGCAAGTCCTGTAAGGTCATCAATGGTGCTGCAGGCATTCTTCATGGCTGTTGCAGTCTCAAGGGCCTTGTCCTTTGTTGCCTGGTCAGATGTCTCGGGTGCATAGAAAAGTGCATATCTCAAATAAGGAACGTACTTCTCCTCATCAGAGAATACATAATTCTCGCAATAAACCTTGGAATATGCGTCAGCAAGATAGTATCTCTCAAGGATCGTTCTGAATGTAGCTTCGTCATTTCCGGGTCCGTAATAAGCCTGGAGATAATCGTCGAGAGTCTTTCCGGCAGGTGCCGCATAGTTTGTTCTCATATCATTCAGAGAAGTATCGATAGATGCTTTTATTTCATCATTAACAGTCACACCTTCTGCTTCGGCACGTGACAGCAAAATGCATGTGCTTTCGAGAGAGTTCTCGGCATATTCAACGAAATACTCACCGTAAGTAGCATACTCTGGTTCAGAACATGCAGCAGAAAGGTCAAGGTATCCCTTTGCATTTGCCGGGAAGTAACCGTACATGGCATAAGTGCTGAGATCAAGATAAGCGTTTATAAAATAGAAATTCGATTCCTGGATGGAAACCGGCTTTCCGTCATAGTAATACTGCTTATCAAGATACTGGGGCAGCTGCTCACCGTAATTATCAATTAACGGCTGATATGTTGATGAAGCGACTGATACGGTTCCGGCATTGCTGCAGCCCGAAAATACAGTCAGGATCATAACTGAAAGTAGGATAAATGCACCGAGTTTTTTCATCTTAAATCCCTTCGTTGTCTTATGAAATATTGGTATAGTCTACTACATCATCACCATGAAAGTCATCAACAGACGGAAAAAGGCCCTGAAACTCAGTCTTCTTCGGCCTCATCTTCTCCGTCTTCTTCATACTCGTCTTCATGGTTTTTCTTACTGTTCTTTTCGCTCTCGTCAGCGTCCTCATCTTCAGATTCATCATCTGAATTCTCATCAGAAGCACCGGCTGCTTTCATATGATTCTTCCATGCCGAGTAAATAAGCACGCCAATAACCGAAGCTACGGCAACACCTGCAAGAGTAATAAAAACTACGACAAGAACATCAGCGGTCTTCGTCGAAGTATTCTGCTGGGACTGGTTGCCGGCAGGTGCGGACGCTTCGGTAGATTCAGGATTAAAAGCAGACTCTTCCGTGCCATCATCAGGCAATGCGATCTCCGGTACCGGAGTTGCCGTAGGAGCTGCGGGAGCCGGAAGGTATTCATCGTCCGTGTGGAAATCGTGGATTCCGCTGTTTGACTCTGCAAGGGCAGCGTTGGTAAGGTCCTTCATTGCGATGTCGTAAAGAAGGCTGGATATCTGCTTTTCAGTTCTGACGTAACCAACTACGAAATATCCGAAATCGGGAGAATAAATGACATCCATCTCGCCTTCTTTTCTGTTCTCGTCATAAGCCCAGTCCTCAAAATTCTGGTCAAGCTGGCCCTTCGTAACGAGGATATCGCCGTAATCAAGGATCTCGCCGTTCTTGTAAGCAGTCTCGGCAAGGCCTGTAAGATCACTTATTGTGCCGCAGGCATCCTTCATGGCTTTAGCTGCAGTATAAGCTTCCGTCATTGCGTTTGTGTCAGTATCTTTAGGCTGGAAAAGAGCATATCTTACACAAGGCAGATATGTGATCTGATCCCTCATTCCAAGGAAACCGATGACATAGTAGCCTACTGAGGGCTCGTAGATTATATCGATATCGCCCTCCTGTCTTTCTTCTTCGTAAGTCCAGTCCCAAAGTCCGGGATAATCACTGAGCTCGCTTGTCAAAGCCGCACTGTCGCCCTGCTCGCGGACAATGCCGTTTTCATAAGCGGATTGCGCCAGCGTTTTAAGATCAGAAAGGTTCTTGCATGTATTCTTCATGTTCATTGCGGCCTCATAAGCCTGATCTTTGGTGTCCTGATCAGCTGAGTCGGGAGCATAGAAAAGAGCATATCTGATGTAGGGAGTTCTGATCTGATCGTCGGAGAACTCGTATTCTTTGCAGTATTTATCGGAATAAGCATCAGCAAGATAGTATCTTTCCAGGATCTTTCTGAATGTTGCCTCGTCATTTCCGGGGCCGTAGTAAAGCTGCAGATAATCGTCCAATGACATACCGGCACTTGCTGCGCTTCCGTACCTGATATTGTCCATCATGTTATCGATCGCAAGCTTGGTTTCATCTGAGAGCGGTACTTCATTTGCCTCGGCATAGGCACAGAGGGTCAAAGACATCTCGAGTGCGTTTTCCGCATATTTGACGAAGTAGTCACCATAAGTCTCATAATCTTCGATCTCGACTTCGATATGGGCAGCCAGATCAATGCTTCCGGAAGGTGTTACCGGATAATAACCCATGTTTGCATCGCTGCTCAGTTCAAGAAAAGCATTGATGAAATAGAAGTTTGATTCCTGCAAAAGAATCGGCTCGCCGTCAAAGTAATACTGGTGGTTAAGATATCCCATGAGCTGATTGCCATAGACATCCTCAAAAGTTTTCGGTTTATCAGAAGTGACCGGATCCTGCGATAATGTCTCAGAGGGTAACGTAAGTGCTGCTGACGTCTCACCGGTAACATTCGTGGTATCGGTTTCAGCTATTGTTTTCCCGCATCCCGAAAACATTGATGCGGCAAATACGCCTAAAAGAAGTATCGATCCGGTTTTTCTTATATTCATTCGGTTTTTCCTGTTATTCTTTATTTTCGAAAGGCTGCCTCAATCAAGAGACAGCCTCTGTAATTACGCTAAATCTTAGTCAGATACGGTTACTCACCGTCATCTTCATCGTCTTCGTCAGACTCATCGATATCTGCTTCAGACTCATCATCTTCCTCATCGTCAAACGCTTCGGATTTTTCAGGAGCATTCTTGCTCTTCTTTACTGCGGCAGCGATAAGAAGGATTACAACAGCTGCGATTGCTACGCCCGCAAGTGTATACAATACGACAGCGATAACATCATTTGTTTTCGCGTTGCTCAGCGGAGCAGTAGAACCTGAAGGAGTTGTGGGACTTGTAGCATTGGGATCAAATGAGACCTGTGCTGAAGTCTCGGCCGGAGCCTCTGTTGCTTCCGGTACGGGTGTAGCCGTGGGAGCTGCAGGAGCTGCCTGGAAAGGCTCATCTGTATGGAAATCGTATGTATTCTCGTCGATATCAACTCTGATCTCAGCGATGAGGGCCTCAGTTGCCTTCTCTGTGTCAGGAGTTGTTCCGATATAGGCAACAATGAAATAACCCAAATCTGACTCAACTACGATATCGATATCACCTACGGAACGCTCTTCTGCCCATGCCCATTCCTCAAGATTAATGGGGAACTGCTCAAGCGGGATTGAAATATCGCCGTAATCAAGATTGGTGCCTGCCGCCTGGGCTTCCGCTGCAAGAGTAGCGAGCTTTTCGATGTCGTTTTCGCATGCATCCTTCATCTGTGTAGCAGCTTCGGAAGCAGCATCTCTAACCGACTGCTCATCTGCTTCGGTTGCAGGGAAAAAGACGTATCTTATCTGCGGAATCGTTGCATCGTAATTAGCGCAGTACTGATTTGCATATTCATTTGAGAGATAATCGATCTCCCAGATCTTTTTGAATGTAGTCTCGTCGATGTCAGGTCCAAGACTGATTCTGAGATAGTCATCGAGAGTGATGTTGAGCTGCGCTACATAATTTCTGTAATCTTCGACAAGCTCATCGATCTTTGTATATGCTTCGTCTGAAAGAGTGATTCCCTCTTCTTCAGCACGCTTACACAAAATGCATTTGCTCTGAATGGTTTCCTCAGCCTGTCTGACTAAAAAATCACCATAAGTTGCAAAATCTTCGCCGGGATATTCGGCTGCAAGATCAACAAAACCGTAAGTAGTCATGGGAGCACCGTTGTAACCTGCTGACTCGGCTAAAACGTTAAATGTCTCCATGAAATAGTAGTTGGATTCCCACATGGGAATGGGCTCGCCGTCAAAGTAATACTGATGGTTAAGGTAATTCGTGATCTGATTGCCATAAACCTCTTCCATGGACTCAGGGATCTCGAACTCTGTTTCTGCAGTTGTAGTTTCAGCAGGAGCAGTTGTCATTACTGTTGTCTCTGAAACTGTAACGGTTGTTTCTTCAGTTGGCTGTGAGCATCCTGCAAAAATAGAAGCGGCAACAGCTGCCGAGAGGATTGATGCTCCGATTTTCTTCATCTTCATGTAGTTATCCTTTTGTAATCTTGCATGCATGCAGCGATAGTGTCATCCATGTCGTAGTACTTGTATTTGCCGAGTCTTCCGCCGAATATAACGTTGCCGTCTGATTTGGAGAGTTCCTCGTACTTCCTGTAAAGCTCGTTGTTTCTGTCGTTGTTGAGCGGATAGTAGGGCTCGTCACCCGGTTTCCACTCGGCAGGATATTCGTGTGTGATAACCGTTCCTTTGCCCTTTCCGAACTCGAAATGCTTGTGCTCCAAGATTCTCGTGAACGGTGTCTCGGCATCGGTATAGTTAACTACCGCATTACCCTGGAAGTCGTCAGTATCAGGCAGATATTCCGTCTCAAACCTCAAACTTCTGTACTCGAGTTTACCCAACGAGTAATTATAATACTCATCAATCATTCCCGTATAGATGATTTTCGAGGCAATATTGCCCAAAGAATCCCTCTCTTTAAGGAAATCTATACCCAATCTCACCTCAATTCCGTCGAGCATATTCTCGATCCACTTTGTGTATCCGCCGATCGGAATGCCCTGGTAATTGTCGTTGAAATAGTTGTTATCGTAAGTAAGTCTTACGGGAAGTCTCTTGATAATGAATGCCGGAAGTTCGGTAGCTTTTCTGCCCCACTGCTTCTCGGTATAACCCTTTACGAGCTTGTTGTAGATGTCGGGACCGATAAGTGATATCGCCTGTTCTTCAAGGTTTTGGGGTTCATCCACTTTGCCCAGAGCGATCTGCTCGTCGAGCTTGGCCCTTGCCTCTGCAGGAGTTACAACACCCCACATCTTGTTGAACGTATACATGTTGAAAGGCATCGAATAGAGCTCGCCCTTGTAGTTTGCAACGACCATATTGGTGTAGCGGTTGAAATCGGCAAACTTATTCGCAAACTCCCACACTTCCTTATCGCTCGTGTGGAAAATGTGTGCGCCGTACTTGTGGACATTGATGCCGTGAACGTCCTCAGTATAGATGTTGCCCGCAACATTGGGCCTTCTGTCGATAACAAGGCACTTATAACCGTCATCAGTCGCAAGGCGCGCAAATGTAGCACCGTAAAGTCCTGCTCCTACAATGAGGAAATCATATTCGCTCATCAGAAAGCCTCCCGTTCCTAAAGTCGTGATAATAATACACTATTTTGCCGGCATTGCCTAAAATGAGCGGTTTACTCCTCCCTGAACTCTGCTGCTGCCTTGAGGAATTCAGGATATTTCTCAGGTGTCTTCACCGTCTCTGCAAACGTCTGGTGCGGATACCATTTAGCCATTATCGCAAAGCCCATATAAGGCTCTCCCATGGCTTCGCAGTCCTTAGCTATCGCATCAGTCAGGACCTTCTGTCCCATGATCTGGTTAAGCTTCCACATAGGTCCGCACTTCAGTTCCTCCGAACAGTCGGCAATGTAAATGCTTCCTGCCGGGATCAGATCCTCACAGCCCTTAAGGCTTAAGAACAGGTCGTAATTGCCGCCCTCAACCAGGAACTTATTGAGTTCTTCATCGAAATATGCGAGCTCATTCTTATCAAAGGATATGGTTACTTCAGCGTCACTCTCCGCCTTTACCATAGGCTTTGCAAAACCTACAAGCCTGAGAGGTTCCCTTGCCGTTCTGGGCTTTGTCTTGGAAGCATAGAGCTGCACGACTGCCTTGCCGTCCATGTTGCTCTTGTTTGAAAGGCTGAACGTTACGCTGAACTTGCTGCCTTTCCGCTTTCCGAAAATACTGCCTGCCTCAAACTTCGAATAAGAAAGACCGTATCCGAACGGATAGAGCGGCTTGATACCGCGCTTGAGATAACCCTTGTAACCCACGTAGATTCCCTCGCCGTAGTTACATGTGATGTTATCCGGATAGCAAAGATACGAAGGCGTATCCTCATACCTGACAGGGAATGTGCACGGCAGCGCGCCCGAAGGATTGACCTTGCCCGTAAGAATATCCGCCATTGCCTTTGAGCCCATCATGCCCGGATAGAACACTGCGAAAACAGAATCAACGACCGTTTCCAGTCCCTCAAGTTCAACAGGACCGGGAACGTTAAGGATAAGGCAGATCTTTCCTTTTCCCTTGTTCTTAGCAAGCTTCCTGATGAGGGCTACTGTCTTCTTATTCATCTTCAGGTCAGGCCTGTCGGCACTCTCACCCGAATTAACCGTCTCAATGACTATTGCCGTGGCACCTTTTCTGAATGCTTCGATATCGTCCTTAAGGACATGCTTTTCGCCTAATATACCGGCCAGTTCTTTGGACATGAATGTCGTTCTGTCCGTCTTAACTTCGGCGCTTCCCCATCCCGTATTCTGGAAATGGTCAGGACCAAAGAATACGACCTTCGCATTCTTCTTGAGAGGAAGGCTTCCGTTGTTCCTGAGCATGACGATGCCTTCGCATGCTGCCTTGTATGCAGCCTTGTCTCCCGCCTTCACATACTTGGAAGTTGTAAGACCTTCCGGTGCTTTTACCTCGCCGTATCTGTCAATCAGCTCAAGGAGTCTTAATGCAGCGGCATCAAGATCTTTAACCTTAAGTCTTCCGTCATTTACGGCCTTAACGATATCCGAAGGATCAAAGGGACCCGGCATAAACAGATCCTGTCCGGCAGCTTCTCCGTCCCCTGCTCTTTCCCTGCATGCACCCCAGTCGGTCATGGTAACTCCCGTGTAGCCCCACTCTTTTCTCAGGACATCTTTAAGGAGCCAGGGATTCTCATGGCAGTGCTTTCCGTTTACAGAGTTATATGCAGTCATGAGAGTCGTCGCGACCTTGCTGCACGCTTCAAATGCAGGCAAATACACCTCGCGGAGCGCCCTCATGCTTATGAGCTCATCTATGTTTGTTCTGTTGATCTCAAGGTTGTTGCACGCAAAGTGCTTAACGTTCGAAGCGATACCCTCCGACTCAACGCCTTTGCACATCTCGGGTGCAAGCGTTTTCGCAAGGAACGGATCTTCGGAATAACCTTCAAAGAATCTTCCGTTAACGGGTTCTCTCAAGATATTGCAATTGGGTGTGCCCAGAAGAACTCCGATGCGGTAGACAGCAGCTTCCATAGCCAGTGCTTTACCCGTCTCATAAACAACCTTGGGATTCCAGGTTGAAGCAAGAAGAATTCCCGGAGGATATGAACCCGGTCCGGCATCAATCCCGCATCTGTATTCGGTCATGACGGAGTTGATGTTTTCTCTTAACGCTTTCTCTTTCTTTGAAAGCTTTTCGGGCTCATAGAAATTGAAAAAGACATGCATACCGGCTACAGGATCTTCATCCTTCGGCGGTTCTCTAAACAGTCTCTGGAAAAAGTGCTGGTGGTTAATGCCCGTGCCGCCATCCTGCATGCTCAATTCAGGAACATATCCCGCGGCTGACTGGAACCCTCCGATAATGAAATCAGACGATCCGCAAAGGAGTCTGGCTTTGTCTTCAACGGTCATGGCTTTGAGAAATTTCTTTGTATTCATATTCCGCCTCATTAAGTCATATCACTGAGCCCAACTAACTGATTTAACTATAACATAGGTTTCAAAGTGTTCCGGAATATGAGATTCAAATCAGCGATGTATAATTGTTTGCTTAAAAAAGGGCTAACAATTACACAAATCGGCGTTTTTGTATAATTGTTGCCCCTAAAATGAGAAAAAATGTACACGGCTATCCGCCATCAAAATCCTGTTTGTTATTTTTCAAGGAAAAAAGGGCCAGAAATAACAAAAAACCTCGTTTCTTTGTTATTTTTGCCTCGAAAAATCGAAAAAATATCAAAGCTCACGCAATAAAAAAGGATGCCCTGGGACATCCTTTGAAATCTTTTATGCACCGTACTTACGGTATCTCTCGTATCTCGCCTCTATCAGCGCTTCGCCGTCAAACTCAAGATTATCCTTGATGAACTTTGCGAGGTCGGATGCGATCTGCTCGGTTACTTCGGAGAGGTTTGCCTGAGTAAGATCTTCTGGTTCGCTTATGACCTTCTCGACGATGCCCAATTCCTGCATGTCTTCTGCAGTGAGCTTCATCTCTGCTGCAGCTTCGGGCGCGCGCTTGGAATCCTTCCAGAGAATGCTTGCGTAACCTTCAGGTGAGAGGATTGCGTAGATGGCATTCTCGAGCATCCAGACTTTATCGGATACGCCGAGAGCAAGAGCTCCGCCGGAACCTGCTTCGCTGATGATTATCGACAATACCGGAACCTTCAGTGAAGAAAGTTCGTAGAGGTTTCTTGCGATGGCTTCTCCCTGTCCTCTTTCTTCTGCTTCAAGACCGCAGTATGCACCTGGAGTATCAATGAGGCAGATAACCGGACGGCCGAATTTCTCAGCCTGTCTCATAAGTCTTAACGCCTTGCGGTAACCGTCAGGTGAAGGCATACCGAAGTTGCGCTCGACGTTCTGCTTGGTGTCGTGTCCCTTTGACTCTGCTATAACTGTAACTGCACGGCCTGCAAAGGTTGCAATGCCGCCCATTATCGCCTGGTCGTCCTTGACGAATCTGTCGCCGTGGAACTCAACAAAATCAGGGAACAGTGACTTGATGTAATCTTCTGCAACCGGGCGGTCCTTGCCTCTTGAGATCATGACCTTGTCCCATGCAGAGAGCTTATTCTTCTTTACAGCCTTCTTCTTGGCCTTAGCGCCGTCGAAGGCATATTCACCCTTATTCTCGTGGAACTTAAGGATGTTGCTTAAATACTTTTTCATTCCCTTGCGGGCAACGACGGCATCAACGAAACCGTGCTCAAGAAGGAACTCAGCGCGCTGGAATCCTTCAGGAAGTTTCTGGCCGATCGTCTGCTCGATTACACGGGGACCTGCAAAGCCGATCAATGCACCGGGCTCAGCGAGGATGATGTCTCCGAGCATTGCAAAGCTTGCCGTAACACCGCCCGTTGTAGGGTCAGTGAGAACTGTTATGTAAAGAAGCCCCTTGTCGGAATGTCTCTTAATAGCAGCAGATGTCTTAGCCATCTGCATGAGTGATACGATGCCTTCCTGCATTCTTGCGCCGCCTGATGCGGTGAAGATTATTACCGGAAGACCTTCGTCTGTTGCACGCTCAAACATGCGCGTGATCTTCTCGCCTACAACGCTTCCCATGGAAGCCATCATGAAGCGGCAGTCCATTACGCCGATGCATGAAGGATGTCCGTTGATAAGTCCCTTACCCGTGATGATTGCTTCATCAAGTTCGGTCTTATCCTGAAGTCTTCTGACCTTGTCTTCGTAGCCGGGAGTGTTAAGAGGGTTGGTCTCTCCGATGTCGTTGTCCCACTCTTCGAAGGTGCCCTTATCGATTATGTCTGCGATCCTGGTAGATGCGAACATGCGGAAGTAGTTGCCACATGTGGGGCATACGAAAAGCTCCTGTCTGAGTTCTTCAGCAAATATCGTCTGACCGCATTTATCGCACTTGTGGAACAGACCCTGGGGAGTCTTGGGAGCTTCCGAAGCTGCCTTATTCTCCTGTTCGATGTCGTCAGTCTGTGTCTTCTTGAATAAATATCTGAGTTCCATTTTTAACCTTACTTATGCGAATGCTTTTCGATGAAATCGATATCGGTCTTGCCTTCAACGAAATCAGGTTCGCTCAATATGCCGTACTGGTAATCGACGTTGGTCTTAACGCCTGTGATGATGACCTCGCCCAATGCCGTTCTTGCTTTTCTGATAGCCTCTGCACGGTCCTTTGCCCATACGGATAACTTCGCGAGCATTGAATCGTAGTAAGGCGGGATCTCAAGTCCTGAATAGACGGCAGAGTCAACACGTACTCCCTTGCCGCCCGGAAGGTAAGCCATCTCGATCTTGCCGGGACACGGTCTGAACTTGTGGTCGGGATCTTCTGCGTTGATGCGCACTTCGATGGAGTGGCCCGTGATCTTTATGTCATCCTGTGTGAAGCTCAAAGGCTCGCCTGCAGCGATCCTTATCTGCTCCTTGATAAGGTCGATTCCCGTTACCCACTCGGTGATGGGGTGCTCAACCTGGATACGCGTATTCATTTCCATGAAATAGAACTTTCCGGAAGGTTCCAAAAGGAATTCAACCGTTCCGGCGTTTTCATAGTTAACTGCTTTTGCAGCTCTTACAGCCGCTTCGCAGATTTCTTTTCGAAGGTCCTCAGACAAAGCAGCACAGGGAGTCTCCTCGATGAGCTTCTGGTGGTTTCTCTGGATAGAGCAGTCACGCTCGCCCAAGTGAACAACGTTGCCGTACTTGTCTGCGAGGATCTGGACCTCGATATGCTTGGGGTGCTCGACATAGTGCTCGATGTACATCATGTCGTCACCGAATGCGTTCTTTGCTTCGGTCTGGGCCGTTAAGAAGGCCTGCTCGAAAACATCCTTGCTCCTTGCGACTCTCATGCCCTTTCCGCCGCCGCCCAATGAGGCTTTGATCATGACGGGATAGGTTGCGATGTCAGCAAGCTCAAGTCCTTCCTTGACCGTATTAACTGCAACGGCGCTTCCGGGAATAGTCGGAACGCCTGCATCCATCATGGTCTTCTTTGCCTGGGCTTTGTTGCCTGATGCTGCGATCATGTCGGATGTAGGTCCGATGAATGCGATGTTGCATCTCTCGCAGATCCTTGCAAATCTTGAATCTTCGGATAAGAAACCGAAGCCCGGATGGATCGCGTCGGCACCTGATGTGATCGTGGCGCTGATGATCCTTCCGATGTTTAAGTAACTCTCGGAAGACTGGGCAGGACCGATACAGATCGTATGGTCTGCAAGCATGGCGTGAAGGGCGTTTCTGTCAGGCTCGGAACATACCGCAACCGTCTCGATACCCATCTCGCGGCACGCCCTGATTATGCGCACAGCAATCTCGCCCCTGTTGGCAATAAGGACTTTCTTGAACATTTATATTATCTCCGGAATATTATGTTGACTGGAGAATAGCGAACTTAAGAGTTGCCTGAACAGCAACCTTGCCGTTAACTGTAGCAACTGCTTCGCCAAGACCAACAGGTCCCTTCATGGCAGTGATCTTTGTCTCAAGTCTTACTGTATCGCCGGGAACGACAGCAGCCTTAAACTTGCACTTGTCGATACCTGCAAATACTGCGATCTTTCCCTTGAAATCATCTCTTGAAAGAATTGCAACAGCGCCTGCCTGGGCAAGTGCTTCAACTGTGATAACTCCGGGAACGATAGGCATTTCAGGGAAGTGTCCTCTGAAGAAATACTCATCGTATGTGAAGTTCTTATATGCTACGCAATATTCACCCGGAACATAATCCTCTACCTTGTCGATGAGAAGGAAAGGATGTCTGTGGGGAATGATCTTCATGATCTCCTGTGTGTTAAGAGCATTAGCCATTGTCGTTAGCCTCCTTATAATCAGCTGATCTTGAACAGAGGCTGACCGAATTCAACAGCCTCACCGTTAGCTACAAGTATATCCGAAATTACGCCGTCGCAGTCAGATTCGATCTCATTCATCATCTTCATTGCTTCAACGATGGCGAGTACCTGGCCCTTCTTTACGCGATCACCGATCTTTACGAACGGATCGCTGTCCTGTGCGGGAGCCGCATAGAAAGTACCTACGAGAGGTGACTTGATGACAAATACATTGTCCTCGTCATCTTCACCGCTTGCTGCTTCTGCAGCCTGTGCCATAGCCATGGAAATGTCCGGTACTGATACAACGTTCATAGCGGGCTGTGATACCTGCTGGACAAATCCCTTTGAAGCATGGAGTGATAAAGAGAAGTCTCCTTCTTTGTAATCGAAGCTGTCGAGATTTGATTCGGAAACAGCCTTGATCAAAGCGGTCATCTCTTCCAATGTCAGACCTGTCTTGATGTTCTTGTCTGCCATGTTATATCTCCCTTATTCCTCGAACTTCTTAACGATCATGGAAGCGTTGTGTCCGCCGAATCCGAGGTTGTTTGTCATTGCATAAACAATGTTGCGGTTCTTAGGTTCGATGAATGTGTAATCGAGATCCATCTCGCCCTCAGATTCCTTGGAACCTGCAGTAACGTGAACATATCCGTCCTGGATAGCCTTAACGCATGTGATGAGCTCTACGCCGCCTGCACCGCCAAGAACGTGACCGATCATGGACTTTGTGGAGTTGATTGATACGTTCTTGATATCTTCCTTGAACGCATACTTCATAGCACGTGTCTCGAAAAGGTCGTTGTGGTGTGTGGAAGTTCCGTGAGCGTTGATGTAATCCATCTCAGAAGGCTTGATGCCTGCTTCCTGCATTGCGATGATCATTGCCATGCCTGCGCCGCTTCCGTCTTCTGCAGGTGATGTGATGTGATATGCGTCGCATGTAGCGCCGTAGCCTACGATCTCTGCGAGGATGTTAGCGCCTCTTGCCTTGGCATGCTCATAGCTCTCGATAACGAGAACGCCTGAACCTTCACCGATAACAAAGCCGTCTCTGTCCTTATCGAACGGTCTTGAAGCTGTCTCAGGATCTTCGTTTGTTGAAAGAGCAGTAAGTGCTGCGAATCCCTGGATGCCTGTTCTGCATACAGCTGCTTCGCATCCGCCTGTGATCATGACGTCTGCATCGCCGTACTTAACAGCCTTGAAAGCATCACCGATTGAGTGAAGACCTGTAGCGCATGCTGTAACTACGCATGTGTTGATACCCTTCATTCCGTACTGGATCGCGATGTTAGCGGATGCCATGTTTGCAATCATCATAGGGATGTACATAGGAGCAATCTTATTGGACTTCTCGAATCTGATCTGCTCTCTCTCGTGAGCCTGCATTGAACCGATACCGGAGCTTACGATGACACCTACTCTGTAAGGGTCTTCCTTCTCCATATCAAGTCCTGCCTGCTCGATAGCTTCCTTAGCAGCAGCCAAAGCGTAGTGAGCGAAAGGTTCCATACGCTTCATTGTCTTGAAATCCATGTAGTTCTGAGGATCGAAATCCTTTACTTCGCATGCGAGCTTTACCTTAAAACCGCTTGCATCAAACTTTGTAATCGGCGCGGTAGCTGCCTTTCCTTTCTTAAGACCTTCCCAGAAAGTCTCAACGCTGTTACCAAGAGGTGTGATTGCACCCATACCGGTTACTACGACTCTGTTTGCCATTTACTTAATTCTCCGTTAGTTTTTTATTTTCGAGGTGCTCCCCAAAAGCACCTTAATTACATATGCATTCCGCCGTCTACGGAAAGAACCTGACCTGTGATGTAAGAAGCATCTTCAGAGCAGAGGAAGTTAACTGCGTTAGCGATATCCTCAGGCTGTCCGTATCTCTTGAGAGGGATAAGATCGAAGATCGCACTCTTCTGCTTGTCTGTGAGAACAGCAGTCATGGGTGTCTCAACATATCCGGGAGCGATAGCGTTGAATGTGATGTTTCTTGAAGCGAACTCTCTGGCGCATGACTTTGTAACGCCTACGATTCCTGCCTTTGAAGCGGAATAGTTGACCTGTCCTGCCTGGCCCTCAAGTCCTACGATTGAAGAGATGCTTACGACTCTTCCTTCCTTCTTCTTCATCATGATAGGTGTTACGTGCTTGATGAAGTTGAATGTACCCTTGAGGTTAACTGCGATAACTGTATCGAAGTTCTCTTCTGTCATCTTGAGAAGGAGTCCGTCTCTTGTGATACCTGCGTTGTTAACGAGGATGTAGATGCCGCCGAAGTCTTCGTTGATCTGGGCTACTGTCTCAGCAACCTTCTCGAAATCAGCAACGTTGCACTGATATGCCTTTGCATCAACGCCAAGTGCCTTTACTTCTTCCTCAGCTTCCTTGCTGTTTTCGAGGGGGCATGCATCAACGATTGCGATGTTATAGCCGCTCTTTGCAAGCTTGATTGCGATAGCCTTACCGATACCTCTTGAAGCGCCTGTAACGATTGCTGTTTTTCTTGTGTTCTCTGACATGATCTGTACCTCCTTAATCAGCCGAGCTTTTCCTTTAATGTTTCAATGTCTTCAGGTGAAGCGACACCGATTACCTTGATTGAAGGAACCGTCTTTCTGACAAATCCTGCGATTGTCTTTCCGGGACCAACTTCAATGATCGTGTCGACTCCCATCTTCTCGAGCTCATAAAGTGTCTGCTCCCACTTAACGGGACTGTAGACCTGCTTCTCAAGAAGATCCTTAATCTGTGCCTTGTCTTCTATCTTTTCTGCGCTTGCGTTTGCAAAATAAGGGATCTTGAGATCCTTCATTTCAACGTTTGCAAGTTCTTTTCCGAGTTCCTCGCCTGCTACCTTGAGAAGAGGTGAGTGGAAAGGTCCTGATACGTTAAGCTCAACGACCTTTTTAGCACCTGCTTCAGAAAGCTTGGGCATAGCCTCGTGAACTGCTTCCTTCTTGCCTGTGATTACGATCTGGCCGGGGCAGTTAAAGTTAGCAGGCCATACGTTCTCGATCGTATTTGTAACTGCTTCAACCTGCTCCTGTGTAAGACCGATAACTGCTGCCATAGTGCCCTCGCCTGCGGGAACAGCGTTGGACATGAGTCTTCCTCTGATTCTCGTAAGTCTTACGGCGTCCTCAAATCCGAGTGCACCTGCAACATAAAGGCTGCAGTATTCACCGAGTGAAAGACCTGCAGTTACGTCAGGCTTGATGCCTGCCTTAAGGAGCGCATCAGTGATGATGCAGCATGCAGTAACAAGTGCAGGCTGTGTATATTCTGTGATGTTGATGTCTTCGTTCTCCTCGAAAAGGAGCTTGTTCATGTCGATGCCTGAAGCCTGTGAAGCTTTAGCAACCATTTCAGCGTAAGCGCTGTCTGCCTTAACAAAACCTTCGGCCATTCCAACGTGCTGTACGCCCTGGCCCGGATAACAAAATGCGATACTCATTATGCTTCGAGTTTCCTTCCTAAAAGCTTGTCTGCCTCTTCGAACATCGTCTCAACGATGACCTTGGCAGGTCTGATCTCACTGACAAGACCTGCGATCTGTCCTGCCATGAATGTTCCTTCCTTAACGTCACCTTCGACAACAGCCTTACGGAGACTTCCTACTGTGAGTCCCTCGAGCTCTTCGAAAGTAACGCCGCTCTGCTCCATCTCAAGATACTTGTTGGAAAGAGCGTTTCTGATCTGTCTTACAGGGTGGCCGTAAGATCTGCCGGTAACTCTTGTTGAGTTATCCTTTGCCTTGATGACCATATCCTTGTAGTTCTGGTGAACGTTTACCTCGTCACATGCGCAGAAAACAGTTCCGCACTGAACGCCTTCGGCACCGAGCATGAAAGCAGCTGCAACGCCTCTGCCGTCAGCGATACCGCCTGCTGCGATAACGGGGATGGATACTGCGTCAACGACCTGGGGAACCAGTGTCATTGTCGTAGCTTCACCGATGTGTCCGCCGGACTCCGTGCCCTCAGCGATAACGGCATCAGCACCGCACTGCTGCATTCTCTTTGCGAGAGCAACACCTGCGACAACAGGAACTACGATGATGCCTGCCTCTTTCCACATCTCCATATACTTCTCCGGTGAACCAGCACCAGTAGTAACTACCTTAACTTTTTCTTCTGCGATAACCTTAGCGATCTCAGGAGCTCTGGGATTCATGAGCATAAGGTTTACGCCGAACGGCTTATCTGTTGCTTCACGGCACTTCTTGATCTGGTCACGGAGCCAGTTCTCGTCAGCGCCGCCGACACCGATGATACCGAGACCGCCTGCTTCGGAAACTGCTGCAGCGATGTGCCAGTCAGCTACCCATGCCATACCACCCTGGAAGATGGGGTACTTGATGCCGATCAAATCTGTGATTCTTGTCATGTCCTTTATCTCCTTTATATTTTCGAAAATGGATTAGTAAACAATGTAGTTTGCATCCCATGTAAGGCCTGCGCCGAAGCTTGCGAGAACGAGCTTCATGCCGGGCTTGAGTCTGCCGTCCTGCTTCATCTCCCAGAGGAGGATCGGGATGCTTGCAGATGAGATGTTTCCGTAATTCATGATGTTCATGGGGAACTTGTCACGTGAGATACCGAGCTTCTTTGCAGTAGCTTCGATGATTCTCGCGTTTGCCTGGTGAAGGATGAAGTAGTCGATCTCTTCAAGGTCGAAGTTGTACTTCTCGGCAAGATCCTTGATGATCTGCGGAACTTCAGTAACAGCGAACTTGAATACTTCTCTTCCCTGCATTGCGAAAGATGTTAATTCCTTGAAGCCTTCCTCTTCCCATCTGTCGGGCTGTCTTGCAGCCTGGCATGTGAGGCAGTCTCCCCTGTAGCCTGAAGATCTCATGATGAATTCATTGCGCTTGATGTCTTCAGCCTTAAGAACTGCAGCACCTGCGCCGTCACCGAAGAGGATGCATGTTCCTCTGTCTTCAAAGTTTGCGAAATTTGAATTACACTCTGTACCGATTACGAGAGCGAGCTTTGAGTTACCTGTCTCGATAAAGCTCTGAACCGTATTGTAAGCAACGATGAATCCGGGGCATGCGCATACTACGTCGAAGCATCCGCAGTTCTCAGATACACCGAGTTCCTTCTGGACGATGCATGATAAAGCAGGGATAACACTGTCTGATGTTGTAGATGCTGTAACGATAAAATCGATATCCTTGGGATCGATTCCTGCATCCTCTACTGCTCTCTTTGCAGCCTCGACAGCCATTGTTGAAGGCTTCTCAGTAACGTGGTCTGCGATATGTCTTTCCTTTATTCCTGTACGCTCGGTGATCCACTCATCGCTTGTGTCGAGAATCTTAGCGAAATCGTCGTTGGTTACGACTTTCTTCGGGATGTAAGATCCGAGTCCGATAATTCTGCCTGTCATTATTAGAACCTCTTATTCTGCCCTGCCTGAGTAACTATATTGGGGCATAGTTGTCCTCAGGTTAATTAGTTTGATTGTCAAAGTATTCCACAAACAGACAACATTGTCAAGTCCTTTGATTCTCAAAGGAATTTGTCAAAGCCTTGATTTTCGTGGATTTATAAGGTGTTTAAGGTCTGTAATTGCATCTTATGGTTGCTGCCTCTCTCCTGAAACCGAAAATACAGATCCTGTCAGTCTCGCGAATCAAAAAATGCGGCTAATAGTGCGGCTATAGCCGCATAGAAAACCGCATTTCTGACTGAAATTATTAAAATTTGCGGTTAAAAGTGCGGCATAGCCGCATATTTAGCCGCATTTTCAAATAGTCATATAAAGCAAAAACGCCGGACACCCTGTCCGGCATCTCTATCTTCAAAATAAATCAGATTATTTTTCGAATCTGCTTGCAGCCCAGCCGCCCTCATTCAGATGGGAGCTTGTGAGCGTGGCAAATCCTTCGGGTGAAAGGAGCGGGATCTGGAGCTTTCTGATCGTCTCGGGATCAAGCTTAAAGTTGTTGGCGCAGTATTCCGCACCTGCCTTCTTAAGATCGTCCATATAGACCCTGATCTGTCTTTTTGCCTTACCGGTCATGAAGACCTCGCCCATCGGACAGAGGATTGCAGTATATCTGTCCCTGCCGCCGCAGATAAGGTCGTACTGTGCCAGGAGCGCCGGATAAACAGGCTCAAGCTCGACATAGCCGCAGGAACTTATGATTACGAACTTCTTTTCGAAGATGGAAGGATCTCTCATCTTGTTAAATGTCTGGCCGTCGTCAGACCTGGTACCCATGTAGGGTTCAGCGAGTGCGAGGCACCTGTCGGTAACTGCCTTGAGCTGTGAAGGCATACCGTAGAAATACAGAGGGAAGCTCTCGATGATGACGTCAGCTTCCTTGATGGCAGCGATTATCTCTGCCATGTCATCCTTAATAGCGCATGTGCCGTCAGAAGAAGCCCAGCATGCAAAGCAACCTTTGCAGGGCTTAATGTCCTTGGCATAAATATCTATTCTTTTTACTTCAGTGCCTTCTGGAAAACCAGAAACGAACGCATCCGTTACATGGAGCGTGTTGCTTCTTTCGATCTTGGGGCTGCCGTTAAGAATAAGTACTTTCATTTATATATATAACCTCTCGAAAAATCAGAGGCTCAAACCTCCGTCGAGAACGATTACCTGGCCTGTCATGTAATTGAATGATTCAGAAAGAAGGCTTGCTACACAGTTTGCAACGTCTTCAGCAGTACCAAAACGCTTCATGGGAACGCTGTCTAAGTATTTCTCTGCAAGATCGCCCGGAATGGACTTGATCATATCGGTGCCGATAAAGCCCGGAGCAACTGCATTTACCTGGATGCCGTAAGGAGCGAGCTCTTTTGCCATCGTCTGTGTCATGGAGTTGACCGCGCCTTTTGTAGCGCTGTAAACGCTCTGGCCGGGAACTGCGAGGATGGAACTTACGGAAGATACGTTGATGATCTTGCCGCTCTTCTGTGAGCACATCTTGAGGCTTGCTGCCTGTGCGCAGTTGATATAACCCTTGATGTTGATCGCAAGGCTTCTTTCCAAAGACTCCTGTCTGATCATGAGAAGGTATGCGTCATCAACGACACCTGCGTTGTTGACCAGAACATCGATAGTCTCAAAGCTTTTCTTGATGTCCTTGAACATCGCCTTGACCTGCATCATGTCTGATGTGTCAGCCTTGTAGATCTCGCAGCGGACACCTGTGGCAGCAATCTCTGCTTTTGCAGCTTCAGCGGCAGCATCGTTATTAGCATAGTTGAGGGCTATGTCATAGCCTTCCTGTGCGAGCTTTAAAGCGATCGCCTTGCCAATTCCTCTTGAGCCGCCTGTAACTACTGCTGTCTTGCCCATAATCCTGCCTTCCTTTTAGAAATTATGCCTTTGTGAGTAATACTGCCGAATAAAGAGCACTTGTTCCGAATGATACGGCGATGCCATTCTCGAACTTGCCCTCGTAAATATCCTGTGCAAGCTTTGCGAACTGCAAAGATGAAGAAGCTGCTCTTGCTTCACCATAGTCCTTCTTAACGAGCTTAACTTCGATGTTGTCGCCGAAGATTTTCTTATAAACGCCCATCTCGAAGCTGTCGACTTCTTCAATGCCGTTGCCGAAGCCGTAGATGCACTTAACGTCTTCAGGCTTCATGCCGGCCTCATCAAGAACATTGTTGATGACGTTCGTAAGTGAAGCTTCGGACAATCTCAGGTTGTCAGTTCTGTCGCCTGACGTATCTCTTGCAGAAGAGAAACCTGCAATCTTCGCATATCTCTTGGCGCCTCTTTCAGTTGCGCTTGAATCCTTTTCGATAACGCATGTTACGGAACCTTCACCGAGAGTTGCTTTGCCGGCGCCGGTCTTGCCGAGGTCTGAATAGATCTCATTATCGATGTCGGTACACTCATCTGTTCCTGATGCGAGCATGATGTTCTCATAACCGAACATGATTACGCCGATTGCGGCACAAACGCTCTGGAGACCTGACTGGAATCCGTTTGCGATCGTTGCGTTATAGCCCTTGATGCCTGTGAAAATGCTGAGGTATCCGCCTGCTGCGTTGTATACGGTATTCGGGAAAGCAAATGCTGAACCCTTGTCGATGCCGTCCTTGATAATTCCCTTCTGGAAATTAGCAATCTCAGTCATCGGTCCTTCGTTAGTTCCGATGCAGATACCGATGATGCCCGCATTATCGTCAGTAACCGTGATTCCGGCATCTTCCAAAGCTCTTACACCGCTCAAAAGCTGGAGCTGTGAGAGTCTGTCGAGCTTTCTTAAGAATGCTGACTTAACACCATACGCCTTAAATATTTCGGTGTCGAGATTTGCAACATAGCTCTTTGTTGCTTCGTCGTATTCGCCGTTTACCATGCCGATACCGGTAACGTAGAGTTCCTGCTTCGGGCATGAAAGATTAAGAACATTGGGATCTTTTGCAAATACGATGCTTGCGTTGTTTCCGCCGAACGCGAAAGAGTTGGACATCGCATACTTGATGTCTCTTTCCCTGGGTGTGTTGGCGATGAAATCAATATTTCCGGACTTCTCGGCAAGGACCTTAAGGTCATCTTCCGTGTATCCGGTCGTGGGAGGGAGCTTGCCCTCTACCAGTGCCTTAACAGTCATTACTGCCTCAATGGCGCCTGCAGCACCAAGGCAGTGTCCTGTCATGGACTTTGTTGAGCTTACGGAGATATGGTCATTCTCCGCAAAGCATGTCTTCAAAGAAAGGAACTCAGACTCGTCGTTCTTTGCCGTACCCGTACCGTGTGCGTTGACATAGTCGATGTCTGTAAACTTGAGTCCTGAATTCTTGACCGCGCGAGTGATAACGCTCATCTGGCCTTCGCCGTCCGGTCTCGGAGCCGTGATGTGATAAGCATCAGAGCTTACGCCTGAACCTAAGACGTCGCAGTATATTTTCGCGCCGCGCTTAACGGCATGCTCGTAGCTCTCGACTACAAGTACGCCTGCGCCTTCGCCTAACGTAATACCTTCACTGTGATTGAACGGAGAGCACTCTGTAGCGTCCAGTGCCCTCAAAGCGTGGAAACCCGAGAAAGCAAGTGATGAGAATGAATCGCATCCGCCTGCAAGGAAGATCTCGCCTTTGCCGCCTCTGATGAGGTCTATGGCAAGCGCGATACTCAAAGTACCTGCTGCACAGGCATTTACGATGTTAGCGGTAATTCCGCCGGCATTGTAGTAATCAGCGACGTTACCTGCGATTACGGAAGCGGGCATAGCCTTAAGATCTTCGATCTCGCCCTTCTCGCCGTTGCACTTCTGCTTGTAGTATTTCTCTACGCATGCAGCGCCGGCAATGCAGCTTCCAAGGATAACGCCGATCTCGGATGCATCTTCGGAATCCATGTCGATTCCGGCATCCTTAATGGCTTCGCCTGCTGCCTTTATTCCAAGGGCAGTGGTTCTGTCGTATCTGCCGTTTGCAAGTTCCCCGTTTGAAAGATCTACCTCTGCACCCTTGTGGGAGTAGCAGTCGGAAGTATCAAAACTCTTAACGTCCGTAATGCCGGAAACACCCTTAAGAGCTGCTTCAAAGCATTCTTCGGTATTGTGTCCGATTGCGCTCACAAGGCCAAGGCCCGTGATTACGCAACGCTTTTCGTTCATTGGCATTATCTATCAGTCCTCTTTATGTGCTTCTACGAATGCAGTAAGTGTCTCGATTGAACGGAAGTCCTCTCTTGTGGCACCTGCGCCGGAGATATCAACTCCGAAAAGGTTCTCGATACCTACGATGATCTCGATGGAATCGATGGAATCAAGTCCGATGTCCTCACCGAAAAGCTCTGAATCGTACTCGAGTTCGTCTGCAGGGATTCTGAGTCTCTCTACAAGCATTCCCTTGATCTGCTCAGCGATCTCATTATTCATATTCAAAATCCTCCTAAATATATTTAAAAGATAAATTCTCCGCCCATAACCTTACACTATGTTGCTCTGATTTTCCAACGAAACGGCATAAAAGTGCAAAATGACATTAAAGCGTCTGAGTTCTTTTACCGACATCTTGCATCTGGTTCCCCATGAAGATACCCAGAGCGTGTCGCCGTCCATCTCCGTGATCGTAACCCAGTGAAAGCCCAGATTCCCTTTGGTTCCGGTCGGCAGCTCAATAGAAACGTTCTCAAAAGGAGCCGTAACGAGCATTACCAGCGGGTCGCCGCCCTCAAGATATTTGGGGACTTTTTCCCACCATCTGAACCTGAAAGGCTTTACCCTGATCTTAAGGCCCTCTTTGACGGCGAGCTTCTTGATGCCCCTTCTGAACCTTCCCGCGCTTACGCCCAGGCTTCCCAGAAACTCCTTGCCGAAGAGCTTTCTAGGCTCCCTGTTCTTGCCGATCGTAATGGGTCTTATATAGTCCTTGGCATCGAAAAACCTGTCGAAATACTCCTCCCTGGGCATCCTTTCCTCACCTTTAAGACGCATGATCGCGTCAAGGCCGGCGATAATGCCGCATCCGCTGTTGAGGAGCATCTTGTCAGGAAGCCACATCTGGCTTCCGCCGAACGACTCAATGCCGTATTTGTCGATTATCTTAGGTGGCTGACTCATCTGAGCAAGGCCTCGCACCATGCGCCCTCTATGGGCATTCCGGGAAGTTCGATAGCGCCCGCTTCAACAAGCTTCTTCCTGCTCTCGTAGTATCCGCCCTTCTTGGGAATCGGTGCCATGAACACCTTTTTGCCTTCAGAAGTCCACTTGGAGACCAGTGGTACGAGCTTGGCTGAAGCCGTTCCGGAGTGGTTGCAGCATAAAAGCACCCTGTCAAAACCTTCTTCAGGGATAACAGCACCGGGGAATGCCGGAATTACAAGCACTTTCGGGAGTTTATCCCTTGTAAGGAAATCGATCCTGTCCTTTATCTCGGGCTCAACGCAGTCCTTGCACTCCTTGTAAATGCCGTCCAGGTCAGGAGACGTGATCGCATAAGCCTTATAAAGACTGGGGATCCTGTCGCTGTTCCTGAATACGACGCCGCTCGTGCCCTTTTCGATGCAGCCGATGGCAAAAAGAAGATTGTAGGCCGATTCTTCGGGGTCCTTGTCAGGAGACTTCATCGCGCCCGTAATGACGAACGGAATATTAAGTATGGACAATACCCTGTACGCGAGCTGCGCGAAAATAGCACATGTATCGGTGCCGTGAGTGATGAGAATGCCGTCAAACTTGGTCTTTCTGGATTCAATTACGATCTCCTTTAATGCCTCGCGGTACATCTCAGGCGTGGCATCTTCAGAAGAATAGATCTCGAGATCAGGGAAGAAATACTCATTATCCGCCGAATACTCAAGAAGGAAATCCTTTACAAAAGACTGCTTTCCGAGAGTTATCGTTCCGGAGACGTCAGACGAAGCTATCGTGCCTCCGAGCATTGCACACAAAATTCGCATATCCCTTTCCTTCCAACACAAAACAATAGTAGAATTTACGAGACAATTATAATTCACGAGGTTATATATGAGAATAGCGAGCTGGAACGTAAACGGAATAAGAGCAGTTGCCACAAAGGGCTTTGCAGAAAGCCTCGAAAAGATCGGCGCAGACATAATCGGCATCCAGGAGATCAAGGCTCTCCAGGAGCAGCTTGGACCTGAGATCACAGACATTCCCGGCTACAAGAGCTGGTTCTACTCCGCTGAGCGCAAGGGTTATTCCGGCACCGCCCTCTATTCAAAGATCGAACCCAAGAGCGTTGAGTTCGGCTTCGGCGTCGAAGAGTTCGACCACGAAGGCCGTGTTATCAAGGCTGATTTCGGTGACTTCGTACTCTTCAACATCTACTTCCCGAACGGCGGAAGAGGAGACGATTACGTAAAGTTCAAGCTCAGATTCTACGACTGCTTCCTTGACCAGGTCGACGCCCTCAAGGCACAGGGCAAAGAGGTCATCTGCTGCGGCGACGTTAACACCGCCCACAAGGAGATCGACCTGTCCAACCCCAAGGCAAACTCCAAGATCTCAGGATTCCTTCCTGAAGAGCGCGCATATATGGACAAGTTCATCGAAAGAGGACTTACCGATACATTCAGAATGCTCCATCCCGACGACAAGGAATGCTACACCTGGTGGTCTTACAAGACTGCTGCAAGAGAGCGTAACGTAGGCTGGAGAATCGACTATTTCTTTACGACTGACGGACTTAATTCAAGAGTAAAAGAATCCAACATGATGACAGACATCATGGGATCGGACCACTGCCCGATCTATCTTGATCTCAAATAATCTCCGGGATTATTCCTTTTCTTCGCTGTCTTCAGACTTCATTGTATTCTCGATATACATCTCACCGTTGATGTCGAGTTTTACAAGTGCTCCTGTGACCTTGAAATCCATGTCCTTTGTCTGATTGACATGCTTGAAGCCTGTAAAGATAGAGCCCTCTACCCTGGAATTGGACAATCTGACCTTTACGCTCTTATCCTTGCCTCTGAAAATATCAGCCGTCTTGCCGCCGATATCGGTTCTGATGGAAACGAAATCGATCGTAATATTGGAAGGATTGCCTGAAGATGAACCGAATACCGTTACGTCATCTACCTGGGCAGTAAAGTTGACCGTACAGCTGTAAATGCTTAAGCGGAGCTTTTCGCTGCGCTTGGAACCGATCATGACTACATCGGTACCGCTGAATTCCATCTTAATGGATGCATGCTCGATCATCATGTCACATCTGCCCATGACAGAACCGATTCCGACCGCAGAGATGGCAACGTTATTAATTTCCATGTAGCAGTTGCTTATGATCGGATCGATATCGCCGGAGATTGAACCGATACCGACAGAATTCTGACCCATGAGATTGAGCCTGTACATACCTCTCCTGACGGTGATGTGTCCGCCGAGTCCGCTTCCGATCGCGACGCTCTTATTGGCATTAACGGATATTTCGATCCTGCCGTCCTGGTCAAATACGAGATCTCCGTGATAAGAATCCATATCGTTTCCGATACCGAATGTCTCAACACCGGTAGTGTTGATGGTAAGGTTTCCGGCACCCTCGAATGTGAGTGTCGACTTGGGTGATACCTTGATTCCGCCGCCCGAAAGCGTATTCTCACCGGTAAGCGAGAGGACGACTTCGCAGTCATCACCTATCGTGATCGCAGCATCACGCATTCTGCCTGTGAAACAGCAGTTCTCGAATGCGATCTTGCCCTTGTAACCGTTCTCGATCTCAATGCCGATAACGGCATCATCACCGGGAACGCCAATGATATGGAGGTCTCTGTGTGTAACGTGACCTGACGTAATATGGATGGTGTTATAGCCTTCCTTGATGAGGATCGGGAGTGAGATCCTTGCCTCTCTGCCTGCGACATAGTCTCTTCTCGTACGGTTCTTTGCCTTACTGCTGCTGTACTTGACGATCTCTTCCTTAACTTCTGGATTGATCTCCTTGATGATGTTCTCGGAAGGACGTGCAGTGTAATAACCCTGGATAAGGTCTACGCCGAGATTGATTACAGTCTCGATCTCCTCCGTGGTCTCGATGCCTTCTGCAAGAGCGAGGATATTGTTATCGTGCGAGAATTCGATGATGTCCTTTACGAAATGCTGCTTTTGAGGGGAATCCTGGATGTTTGCAAGAAGTGCCCTGTCGATCTTAACGTAGTTCGGCATGTAGCGAAGGAGATTGCTGACATTCGAATAACCCGTGCCGTAGTCATCTACCGCAGTCTCAAATCCGAAGCTCTGATATTCCTTCTTCATCTCGGCAAGCTCAATGTCATCCATCTCGGACTGCTCGGTAAACTCAACTACGAGTTTTCCGGCAAGATCTCTTGCCATATCATAGATGTTCTTCATATCCTCTTTCTTGAGGCGCTGGCCCGGAATGGAGTTAATGAAGATCTTGGCATCATCCTTGAACTTGCCGGCATTATCCTTAACGTAATTCAAAACATTATTGAACGTCGCATATTCGACATCGTAAAGCCTGTCGAAAAATCCTGCGTACTTGATGACGAGCAGCGGCTGTACATAAGGAACGGTATCAACTCTCATCAGAGCCTCATACGCATAGATATCACCTGTGCGGGCATTGACGATAGGCTGGAAGTGATAGTTGATCTTATTCTTATCAAGGATGTCGTTAACAACCTTTGCTTCTTCGATCTGTCCTGCATCAAAGCCGTCAGCGTTCATCTTCTGGAGATTTAGTTTCTGTCCGTTCTTTCTGGACAGCGCAACGCTTACGAGGCTCTCATAATCAGCCTTTGTTCTGGGCATGCCCTCAGCAGTTCCGTGATATACTTCAAGCTTTCTTGAACCTTCTTCAAGATCATTATTGTATTCTTCGATCTTTGCATAGAGCGCCTTAACCCTCTCGCCAAGAAGCTCTAACGCATCTTCCTTCTCTGCCATTACTTCAAGAGCAACCAGCTCGCCGTTACCGATACAGTAAACACGTCCGGTCTTGAATACTTCTTCGAGATAGTTGCCGACGCTGATGATGGCCTGGTCGCCTGCCGCTCTTCCGTTGTCGTTATTGATTTTCGCGAGGTTCTTAATATCGATCGCAAGAACGCCGACCTTCTCGCCTTCCCTCAACGGATTCATGATGAGGATATCCTCTGTCTGCTTCAGGAATCCGGTGTAGTTGAAGATACCTGTCAGAGGATCTCTTACAAGGCTTGCCTCAAGCTTCTTGTTGATGACCATGAGTTCATCGTATCTTCTGAAATTCTCAAGTCCTCTCATAATGCTATGGAGCCAGAAACGGTAAGACTTCTTGTAAGACTTAGGCTCTGTGTAAGACAGAACGGCATAACCGAATGTGGATTCCTCAAAATGCAGAGGGGTAAAGAAGAAAGCCTCAGGCTTCATTCTGTTGCTGTCCAAACGCGGAATGAGAACGTTTCTGTCAAAGAAAACGTCGTCACTTACGCGGTCGCAGTTCATCGACTCAGGTCTGCACGCGATGACGTGCATCATCTTTCTCGTGAAGAACTTGTCCGGGTTGGAAAGCCTCTCAGGCGAGATCCTGGACTCATCGATCGCGCCGCTCAGAAGCTTTGCTTTCTGCTGCCAGTGGTCATTAAGGCAGATGCTGAAACTCTCGAAATCCCTTATCTGGAAAACATAAGAGAATGCAGTTTTCATGAGTCCTTCAAAATCGTTCTGTATTACAAGGTCCTCATCCAGGTGGTTAAAGGATGAGAATACGCTGTTATGTGAAGTATCGGTATCCCACTGCTTGCGGAGCTTGGTCTCATACTGGACCTTATCTTCAGGGCATCCGCATGTTCTTCCGCAGAAGAATTCGCCGAGATCTCCAAAAGGAGGAGTCGTCTTGCCATCGAGGTCATTAAAGAGCTTCTCCATGGCATAAGCACCCATCTCCTTTGACGGGATCTTTACCGATGTAACGGGCTTGGGTGAATATCTTCCCTCTTCATTGGAATCGTAACTTGCAACTGCAATATCTTCAGGGATCCTGAGGCCGCCTGCTTCAAGCGCCTTGCAAAGACCGATCGCCATGCAGTCGTTGGCACATGCGATTACCTGTGGAAGCTTCTCGCCCTTCTTGAGAAGACGGTCGCCTAAGCTCTCGCCGCTCGTATACCAGAAATCGCCATAGAATACTCTGTCCCTGCCGACAGTAAGACCGTGCTCGGTCATGGCATCCATGAATGCCTGAAGTCTCTCTTTGGAATAGTGGTGCCATGCCTTACCGGTAAGATACGCAATATCCGTATATCCGTGATCTTCGATAAGGTGGTTGATAAGTTTCTTAACGGCGCCGTAGTGATTAGGGAAGATCGACGGGAAATATCTGCTTTCCTTGTCGATGAATAAAACAGGACACTTGCAGCGCTCGTGGATCATCTCTTCAAGACTGTCAGAAAGACCCTGAGACTGGAGGGTATCTGCCATAACGGCGATCGCATCAAAAGTCTCAAAAGGAACCAGTGAGAATATCGAAGTCTCACCGGTCTCTCTGCCGAGATTATTCTGATACTTGAGGTAGCTTCCGAACACCAGAACGTCAGCATCATGCTCAAATGCCTTGCCGATAAATCCCTCGACGAATTGAGCCTGATAATACTCATCAGCCTGGGCTAATAGTAAAGCTATTCTCTTACGGTCAGCCATAAATGACCCTCGTGGTCTGTCCTGAATTACAGGTGAAAAAACACCTACGATTAAAGTCTAATCAGAACAATTTTCAAAAACAATAAACCTTGTGATTTGTTCTCACGTTTCTGACTGAAAGTTTACATTCTGTCAATAAACGTGCTTTTTGTGTCCGATGTTTCCGTCCGCTCAGGGAAGAACTCTGTCAACAGGTGAGTAACCGGCTGTCTTCTTGAACTTAACGTTGCTTTCAAAGCTCTCAAGGCAGTCAGAAGGATCGATACGCTCGAAATTAAGTGTAGCCATCGCGTCTCTCTTGATCTTTGCAGATGCGATCGTTACTTCCTCATCGTTGCCTGTTGCAGGATTAAGGACCTTATCAACAGCGTGGATGATTACCTGCTGTACGGGAAGGAGCGCGAAAGTATCTCTTGCGACTCTGAGCATCGTGCTTGATACATAGTCCTGAACGAGCTCATAGTAAGCAGACTTGCTGAAGTCCTTCATTACGATCTCGCCGCTTGCCTTCATGTCAGGATACTGTGTAGGGATGATGTCATCAGACTTAACCTGGAACTCGATCTCCATCATCTTGGGATCGTCAGTACCAACCTCAAATCCGCTTCCGTATTCGAGAAGATCATCAAACGGTCCAACCTGCTCGATAACCTTGAAATATGCATCGATATCGCCTGCAAGAACGCTCTGTGCGAAAGGCTGGAGCTCCCTGATCTGACCTGATACCGCACCGTTTGCAACTGCCTCCCAGTCGATGTAACCATCGGACTGCTTATGTACGGACTTGAGTGCTTCGATTCCTGCTGCAAACTCTTCGAGTGTTGCCTTGGACTGGGCGATAAGCTCCTCATTTACCTGCTTTCCTGCAGGTGCTGCCTTGGCTGCCTTGGTTGAAGAACCCTTTGTGGCTGTATCTTTCTTGGTGGATTTCTTACCCTTGGAATCGTCCTTGCCGGTAAGACCTCCGACAAGATTCTTTACGTTGTTTGTCTTTGTGTAGTAAATACCTGTTCCCGGAATGCCGACAGTGGTCCTTGCCTGGCCCTTGAGGTTAACGGACTGTCTGAATCCGCTCTTTCCGAAAGAAACGCTCGGTCCTGATTTGCTCAGGTTAAGCTTCAAGCCTTTGCCCAATGAAATGGATTTGCGGAAATTAAGTCCCATATGACAACCCTCCGGTGAAAAATGTTAAAGTTATTTTATCACAATTAATTATTTGAAAATATGTCTGGCACATAGTGGCCTGGCGTGTAGAAATTGGCCTTTAATCGAGTGGTTTCTACACGAATATGAGGAATTTGTGTAGAAACCGGTTTATTGGTGAGTGATTTCTACATTGGTTCAGTGCTCTTGTGTCGAAATTGTCTCTTGAAGAAGCGGTTTTCGACACAATATCAGCGTTTTTGTATCGAAATGGCCCTCCGAAAACCAGTTTTCGATAGAGAATCATCGTTTTTCTATCGAAACACCCTTCTAAGCACCAGTTTTCGATAGCAGTTATCTAAAATGCCCTCAAAAACCCGGTTTTAGAGAAGAAAATGGAAAAGCTTCTCTAAAATGCCCTCGAAAAGTCGATTTTAGAGAAGAAATTGGAAAAACTTATCTAAAATGCTCTCGGAAAGTCGATTTTAGAGAAAATTACGAGATTTTTTATCTAAATGGCCCGAAAATCACTACTTTTAGATAACGCTAAGTCTGAGGGCTGTCTAAAAACCCAAATAATCACCCGTTTTAGCTAGCGCGCCCCCGCCCCTCAACCCCCCAAACAAAAAGGCGCCCTGCACAACGCGGGACGCCCTCAAAATCCGTAAAAACAAACTCTTATCTCAAGAATCCCTCGATGATCTTCTGCTCAGCTTCCTGCTCGTTCAATCCGAGAGTCATGAGCTTGACGATCTGCTCGCCTGCGATCTTGCCGATTGCAGCCTCGTGGATGAGGGAAGCATCAACGCATGTAGCCTTGAGCTTAGGAGTTGCAACGATTACGCCCTTGTCCATGATGATGGAGTCACACTCAGCGTGGCCCTTGCACTTTGCATTACCGGAGATGTCGATGATGACATCCTGCTCGGACTCTCCCTTCGCAACGCCACGGCTTACGATGTCGCATACGGAATCATCACCGTTAAGATCGACCGTGATCTCAGCCTTAGCGGTCTGGTCGAAGTTTGTGAGAATCTTGTCGTGCATAATGAGAGTAGCGCCTGCGCCGATCTCAGCCTTTGTAATTCTGTAAGTGTCATTGATTCCGGCGATTTGGGACGTATCCATGTCCATAGTGGAACCTTCTTCGAGATATACGACAGTGGTGGGATTCATGAATCTCTTGCCGGTTCCGTTACCTTCACCGTAGTGCTTCTCGATGTACTTAACCTTTGAATTCTTTCCGACATGGAAAGTATGGATACCGTCGTGCTGGCTGTCGTGACCGCCGCAGTTGCTGATTCCGCATCCTGCGATGATGGTAACGTCACAGTCCTCGCCAATGAAGAAGTCGTTATAAACGCACTCTTTGTGGCCGGACTTTGAGATGATTACCGGGATGTGGCATGACTCATTCTTGGTACCGTCCTTAAAGTAGACGTTGATGCCGTCGCCGGACTCCCTGGAATCGATCTGGATATTTGCAGTAGAGCATCTGCCCTCGCTCTTTCCGTTACTTCTGATGTTGAAAGCGCCTACCGGAAGGCTGTCTAATTCTGCTACTTCTTTAAGCATTCTCTTCTCAAGATCATCCATTGCAGGACACCCCCTTCTGGCCGTATGCGCAGTCGCATCCGCCCTTTCTTCTCATATTGAGTTCATCCATGATCTTGGCTGATTCGTCGTATCTGTCGACCTGACCGTCCTTGAGATAGATGATCTTGTCGGCGATCTCCAGGATCCTCTCCTGGTGGCTGATGATCAGGATATTTCCGTTAGTGATGTTTCGGAGATTCTCGAAAACTTCGATCAGGCTCTGGAAGCTCCAGAGGTCGATTCCTGCCTCAGGCTCATCGAAAAGGCTCATCTTTCCGCCTCTTGCAGCTGCCATGGCAATCTCGATTCTCTTCATCTCACCGCCTGAAAGCGTATCGTTGATCTCACGGTTCAGATAATCTCTTGGGCAGAGACCAACTGATCTGAGGTATGAGCAGTCCTTGCTGACATCCTTGCCTGCAGCGATGCTGAGAAGATCCTTGACCTTGAGGCCCTTGAATCTTACAGGCTGCTGGAAAGCAAAGCTCATGCCAAGGTTGGCACGCTCATTTACTGCGAGGTCCGTGATGTCCTGGCCGTCAAACAGGATCTTGCCTGACGTAGGCGTGATGATGCCCATGATTATCTTGAGCAATGTGGACTTACCGCTTCCGTTGGGTCCCGTGATAGCGACGAACTTGTCGTCGATCTTAAGATTTATATCTTTAAGGATGTCTTTGTCATCGGCATGAAAGCTGATGTTCTGCAATTCAAGCATGTGACCGCTCCTTTCTTTTTAAAGCCAACTTACTTTATATGGTTTGGGAGCAATTATCAATAGTTATTTTCGACATATGACGAAAATTTTTTGTGAACATTATACCGTAAGAGCATAGTAATCATACCCATAGAGTTTTTATACACACTTGTCCAGATGTGATAAAATACCTCAATTAAAAAATAAGAGGGAGATTTCTTACATATGTGCGGAATCGTTGGTTACACAGGAAAGAAGAAAGCAGCCCCTATCCTCTTAGACGGCCTTGCAAAGCTTGAATACAGAGGTTACGACTCAGCAGGTCTTGCTGTAAGAAACGGCGATGCAAATCCTGTTGTCGTCAAGGCAAAGGGCAGACTTAAGGTCCTTTCAGAAAAGACTGACGGCGGCGCCGCTCTCAAGGGCAGCTGCGGTATCGGCCACACAAGATGGGCAACCCACGGCGAACCCACCGAGAACAATGCACACCCCCACATCGTAGATGACTACAACGTAGTAGGCGTACATAACGGCATCATCGAGAACTATCAGGAACTCCGCGACAAGATGATCCGCAAGGGTTACAAGTTCTATTCCGAGACAGATACCGAAGTCGCTATCAAGACTATCGATTACTACTACAAGAAGTACACACACGATCCGATCGAAGCACTCGCCAAGACAATGGTACGTGTAAGAGGCTCATATGCTCTCGCAGTAATGTTCAAGGATCATCCGGGCAAGATCTTCGTTGCACGTAAGGATTCCCCTATGATCATCGGTTGCGACAAGGACGCTTCCTACCTCGCATCTGACGTTCCGGCTATCCTCAAGTACACAAGATCCGTTTACTACATCGATGATCTTGAGATGGCTTGCCTTGAAGCAGGCAACGTTACTTTCTATAACCTTGACGGCGACGTCATCGAGAAGACTCCGACAGAGATCGACTGGGACGCAGCTTCTGCAGAAAAGGGCGGCTTCGAGCACTTCATGATGAAGGAGATCCACGAGCAGCCCAAGGCAGTATCAGATACGCTCAGCTCAGTAGTCGTACCTGACGGCGATTCCTACAAGATCGACCTTACGGCAACAAACCTCACAGACGAGGATATCAAGACATTCAACCAGATCTACATCGTTGCATGCGGTTCCGCTTACCACGTAGGCTGCTGCACACAGTACATCATGGAGTCTCTGGCAGGCATTCCCGTAAGATGCGAGCTCGCTTCAGAATTCAGATACAGAACAATGCCTTATGCAGACAATTCACTGGTAATAATCATCAGCCAGTCCGGTGAGACTGCTGACTCCCTTGCTGCATTAAGAGAAGCAAAGTCCAAGGGAATCAAGACTCTGGCTATCGTTAACGTTGTCGGCTCATCAATCGCACGTGAAGCAGACTATGTCCTCTACACTCTTGCAGGCCCTGAGATCTCAGTTGCTACAACAAAGGCATACTCAGCACAGCTCGCAATATGCTATGTTCTTGCAATAAAGTTCGCTCTCGTAAAGGGTGCAATCAACGAAGAACAGGCAAGAGAGCTCACGGAAGAAGTTATGTCGATCCCTGCAAAGATCAACAAGGTTCTTGAAGATAAGGAACGTCTCCAGTGGTTCGCAGCAAAGCTTGCAGCTCAGAAGGACATCTTCTTCATCGGCCGTGGTATCGACTATGCGATCACACTCGAAGGCAGCCTTAAGATGAAGGAAATCTCCTACATCCACAGCGAAGCTTATGCAGCAGGCGAGCTTAAGCACGGCACTATCAGCCTTATCGAGGAAGGCACATTCGTTATCGGTGTTCTCACACAGAGCAACCTTTACGAGAAGACGCTTTCCAACCTCGTTGAGACAAGAGCCCGCGGCGCTTACCTCATGGCCCTCACATCATTCGGCAACTATGCGATCGAAGATACGGCTGACTTCGTAGTCTACGTTCCCAAGATCAACGAGCTCTTCGCAGCATCCCTTGCTGTCGTTCCGCTCCAGCTTTTGGGCTACTACGTATCCTGCGCAAGAGGTCTCGACGTCGATAAGCCGCGTAACCTCGCAAAGAGCGTTACGGTAGAGTAACTCATCCCGAAAACTTAATACAACAACCAATAACAACCCCGATATCTGTCCTCATATCGGGGTTGTCAAGTCTTTAATACATATAAAAGCGCGTATATAATGTAAGCATGAGCAAACGCAGACCCTACATTTTTATGACACAGGACAAGTTGATCGATCTTTGCAGATACGACATAGGCTGGATCGAGACAGTAGGCGGAAGCGATCTTGACGCTTATCCCGAAGCAGGTTTTGATGTCCAGTGCGAGAATGAATATCCGATGCTTTTATCGGATCTTAAGACTGCGCTCCAGCATTTTGAAGAAGAGAAGACATCTTTCAAGGACTTCGCTTTTGACTGGTGGTGTCCCATAACCACCTATTTCTACGAAGACCTCTGCCTTGATGAGCTTCTGGGACCAGATCCTGACAGCATTCTTGATTTCCCTCTTCCTCCCCTCCCTGAGACGGATGAAGAGATGATAATGACGATCCTCATAAAGATCGCCAGAGTAGCTGATGCGTTGGATGAGAACGGCAAGTTCCCCACAGGCACGGCTTCCACGGTTCTGGGTATCCCTGCCCTTCTTAACCTCATCGACAATTACGAAGACAATAAAGAACTTCCGCCCGAAGAACGCACATACACAAAGGACCAGATGCTCGTATTCCTTAATCACTGGGATAACAATCTGCTCCTTTCAGATGCTCCCGAAGATGTCATCGCGCACTTTGTGGACTTCACGAATGAACTTTGCGAGAGCCATGTTTTCGAAGCACTCAAGATAAAGGCATTCGCGTGCAACGGCGGCAACAGTGCCTTCCACTGCGATTACCAGGAAGCCGTAAGGCTCCTTACCATTCTCCTCAAGGAGTTCGGATTCGGATATGCGGCCAATGCTTTGGGCTTCATCTACTACGACGGCAAGCTCGGTTCGCCCGACTACGACAAGGCTTTCGCTTACTTTGCGATAGCTTCCAATTACAATGTTTCCGAGGCAAAGCTCAAGTTTGCGGACATGCTCCTCATGGGCGATGCCGGCAATCCTGACCCGATCCTCGCCTACAACATCTACCTTCAGGTATATCACGATGCAAGGATCAGGTTTGAATCCGGCGATTACGGTGCAAACCTGCCTGAGAGCGCGATAAGGATCGCTCGTGCCCTCCGTCTCTTCCCTGACCAGAAGGTCAAGAGATTAAAGCTCCTTCTTGAAGCGACATATTCATCGTTTGTCCGTCACCAGACGAACAAGCTTTATTCTGACCTTGAGTTCTCGAGGGACGTCCAGGCCGAGATAGACAAGGCTATAAACGAGTTTAAAAAGGATGACCGCGTAAAGATCAATTCCGGATGGCAGGATCTCGGCAACGAGGACATCTCTGATGTTTTCGACGACTTCACGGGCCCGCCGTTCCCCGCTTACTACTCGGTCAACGTTAAGAAACTTAAGAGCAAGAGATATAAGTTCACGATCAAGCGCCACTCCATTTTCCCGGGTGCCGACGCTCCTTTATCGCTGTCCGTACAGCCCTGGCTCCTCCGTGCCGGACTTTGCGACAGACTGGATTTCTCTATCCCGGAAGAATACGGCAACGACGCTGTTGAATACCTGGCCAAAACCGGTGAGACAGGCACTTTCGACAAGCTCCTGGTCAAGAACGACCACGGCAAGAAGTCTTCCGTTTTCTCTTTCTTCAGAAACGGAAGCGTCGTATTGGGGTTCACTGCCGAGAAAATCTTCTTCAATAAGCCGACAGGAAAGACGATAAGCTGATATCCGACTGGACTATCCATCGGGATGGTATATAATTGCACGTGTTTGGAATATGTGGAATAGGAACGTGCAATATGATTCGTTTAAATAGGAAAACTCTCATCACACCCGTTATTGCCATGGCCATTTTATCCGGCTCTCTTTTGAGTGCCTGCACACCGGCAGCAACGGAAATACCTTCATCAGGCTCATCTGAAATGACCTCGGAAATCACCACTTCCGAGACCACCGAGACAACTGCAGCCCCGACAACTACAACAACGCAAACTTCGGCAACCTCCGAAGAGACTTCCGAAGAGACTGAATGGGCTGAAGAAACAGAAGACGAAGAAACCGGGGAGACAGAAGAGACTGAGCTTGTGGAGACTTCAATGGTAAACAACTCTGATATCGGTTACGGCCCTTACGGCTTCATGGTTGGCGATGTCAGATTCCATTCGCAGAATGATATCTCGATGCTGATCACTCCCGAAGACAGCACCATATACGACTATAATGCAAGAAGCGTTAAGTGCAGCTGGTTTGACTCTTACATCTACGAGTGGACTTTCGACATGGAGGCTTATGACTACTCAAACCGTTTCTTAAGCTTCTACAACGAAGACACTTCAGTTACTTTCGCACCCTATAAGGAGATCGGCACATGGACCACTCCCAAGGGTTCAGATCTAGAGCTTTATCTTGCCGAGATCACCATAATCACTGACAATCTCGAGATAAAGATACTTCCCCATTACCTCCGCCCTGCAGAAGAATTCAACGTATCCGTCAACGGCAGAGGTTACTATGTATCCGTAGAGCAGCTCCAGATGGTCGACTTCATCTTAAGCTATCTTGAAGAGAATCCCGGCACCGATCCTCTCGAAGGCGTTATCGTCGGCAGCAAAGATCACACCTATTATTTCTGATTTATCTTGAAAACCTTATGGTACAATGGGTTCGTGAGCTACGCGCAATTATATAATCAAGAAATAATGCATTAGGAAGTAACACCATGATAATCTTGCACATCGCTTCGATCGATAATGATCCCTTCGCAGGCGTATGCGTTGTTGTTCCGCGCTATCTGCTCTCACAGGAGAGCATTGGAAATACAGTTGCTCTTTATAACTGCAAAGGCAAAACGATAAACGAAATCAAGTGTCAAATCCCGAATAACGATCCATTCAGCATCGATTCCATGCCGGCGCCTTTCAACAAGCCTGACCTGGTCGTTTTTCAGGAATGCTACAGGAAGTGGTATCCCAAGATCGGCAAGCAGCTCGAAAAGAGGAACATACCCTACATAATCATCCCTCACGGAGAACTCGGCAATGAAGCCCAGAAGAGCAAGCACCTCAAGAAGGTCCTTGCCAATATTGTCTTCTTCAACCGCTTCACCGATAAGGCCCTTGCAATACAGTGTCTCTCACAAAGAGAATACGATGTTACCAATTTCGGCAAAAAGAAGATAATCGCAACCAATGGTGTTACCGTTCCTTCGCGTCATAAGGAGTCTTTCTGTAAAGACGGTATCAGACTGGTCTTCATAGGACGTCTTGATGCTTACCATAAGGGAATTGATATCCTTCTTGAAGCAGTCAGTTCCGTTAAGGACAAGATGAAGGAACATAAAGCGTCACTCGATATATACGGTCCTGATTATGCGGGCAGATATGCAAATGTCGAGAAGCTTATCGCTGATTTTAATGTCGGAGATGTCGTAACTCTTCACCATGAAGTCTCAGGCAAAGAGAAGGAACAGATCCTTTTGGATTCTGACATCTTCGTTCAGACTTCAAGATTTGAGGGAATGCCTCTCGGAATACTTGAGTCACTGAGTTACGGTCTCCCCTGCCTTGTTACGAGAGGAACTACATTAGGCGAGCAGATTACTGACCACAACTGCGGCTGGATGGCTGAAACAAATGCAGAAAGCATTGCAAAAACGCTTTTAGGAGTTCTTGACAACACTGACAGTTTACCTGTCAAATCAAAGAACGGAATGGATTTTGTCAGATCCGATTATTCCTGGGATGCAATCGCAACTAAAACTGTCGGATTGTATTCCGAACTTACGGGGTATTCGAAATGACAAAGGTGGAGTGATCTGCTTATGCAAGAACAAGCACTGCAGAAAACTGAATTGGTAAACATATTAAAAACGCAGATCAGACCTAGTTCCTGGATATTTGCGTTTTATATCATGTTTATGCCTGTCAGCACTGCTTTAGCGGATCTTTTCATCGGGCCTTCGATCATGACCATTTGTGCCGTTCTATATATTTTCGTATCTCTTTTCGAAATTGTCTTCATATATAAAAGACTTGAAGTAGATCACGATCTTCTTCCCGTTTATGCGTATTTTCTTTTCACTATACTGAGTTGTCTCTGGAACGCATATTTTGATGCAGACTGGTATTTCGGACAGTTCGCTATAACAACTGCAATAATTTTATGCATAACCGTAACCCGCACTTCTGAAAAAGAAATAAAGCTGTTTAAGATAGCAATGTATATTAGTATTCTCATCGCGGTAATCAGCACCCTGATGAATCTCCCAAAACCCGGAAAGCGTTTGATGATCTGGATTACAAGTTATATGGATCCAAACGATTTCGCGTGTGGACTTGCTATTGTCGTTTCATTATTCCTTGTTGAGCTTACAAAGAAAAAACGTATTATATTGAATCTTATCTGCATCGCAAGCGTAGGAGTGATCATTCTGATGTCAGGTTCCAGAGGTGGTCTTCTGACTTTGGGATGCATTGTCATTGTCTGGCTATTCAATCTTAAAGGTCCTGTCAGATTAAAACTGTTGCTTGCACTGTTTGCTGTTGCGGCTATAGTTCTTTTCTGTGCTGAAAACGGTATCGGCCCCAAGATTCTCGCCAGATTCAGCATTTCCAGACTGATTGCAGACGGAGGAGCCGGAAGAAAACAGATATGGGAAGCCGGCATCGCTAAATTCCTATCATCAGATCCGCTTCATGTTATCTTCGGATACGGACACGGCAGTTACACATCGGCCGTACGCTATGTTGCCATAGGTCATGGAGCTCCTTATATCGCACACAATATGTTTATCAACGCTCTTCTTGAGGGCGGTCTTCTCGGTCTCGGCCTTATGTTTACATGCTTTGCGGCACTTTACAAATATGCGGCAAAGAACAAAAACCTGTTTGGCATACTTGCTTTGACAGGATTTATAGCAGAAGGACTTACACTCGATGCACAGGTATACAGAACATTCGCTTTTGCAGTAGCTATGGCTGTTATCTGGCACATGCACAACAAGGAGAATAAACCTGATGAAATCGGATAAAGTCTCCATAATCGTTCCAGTCTATAATGTCGAGAAATATCTGGATGAGTGCATGAAAAGCATCCTCGGTCAAACATACTCCAATCTTGAGGTCGTTCTCATAGATGACGGCTCGACGGATTCTTCAGGAAATATGTGCGACAATTACAAAGCTCAGGATGACAGAATCGTCGTCATCCACAAGCTCAACGGCGGGTTATCTTCCGCCAGAAATGCAGGTATGGACATAGCAACCGGTGATTATCTTATCTTTGTTGACAGCGACGACATCATCTCTTTGAATATGGTCAGCGAGATGGTAAAGAAAGCAGATGAAACAGGCGCACAGATCGTATCTTCACTGATGACCGAAGAACGGGAGATGCTCGACAAAGGTCAGATCGGTAAAGTCTCCGTCTTTGATTCTCACGGTGCACTCAGATGCATCTTCTCCGATGATACTATCCTGACTTCCGCAAGTGGAAAGATGTACAGTTCCGAACTCTGGAAAGATATAAGATTTCCGACTGACAAGATCTTTGAGGATTTCGCGACCATATATAAAGTCATAAAGAAGTCTTCCAAAACCGTTGCTTTCGAAGACTGGCAATACTTCTACAGGCCGAACCCTTCAGGTATCACAGGCTCTCCTTTCTATCACAGAAAGATGCAGTTTTTTGATGTTGCAGAAGAGGTTACATCAGGCATAAAGGACACTGATCCTGATCTCATTCCGGTGATCAGGAACAGAATCACAAGACAGGCAATATCTTATTTCAGAGATATGTCTTCCAGCAGTTACGACGATGAAACGGACAGGAGATTTATCATCATAACCATAAGGAAAGGTATATGGAAATATCTTTTCTCGGGATACAAAGCTAAGAGCAAAATGTACGGTCTGATGATAGCAGTATCGCCACCTTTGGCACGGAAGGTCTTTGCCCCAAAGGGATAAGCCTGATCATTATGTTATACTTTGAAACAATGATTTGCGAGAGAAATACAGTGGAGGCAATCAGGGAAAATGAACACATCTGATAACATAGTCAAAATCAATCTTAAAGAATACTTCTGGTCTTTGCTTGAACAGTGGAAATGCATTATTGCTGCAGGATTGGTCTTTGCAGTACTGGTTCCCGTTGCACTCTCGCTCAAGGATATTCGTGCACGAAAAGCAGATCAGGAAGCAGTTAAAAACCTGTCTTCTATGAGCCGCGAGGAAATACTGGACACTTTGAATTATGATGAGAGAAATGCTGTCTTATTAGATACATACCTCGATCAGCTCATTAAGAACCGTTCTTCTTACAATGACAATTCCATATTTGCCGGAATGGACTCTGATAATTTCGTTGTCCTTCATTATTCATTCGTAGTGAACGGAAGCGAATCAGCTCAAATCTGTTCTGCTTATGCATCTGCTCTCCGCGATTCCAACACCGTAAATATCGTGAGAGGCACATTCGGAGATGCATTTAAGGATATTGATGAAGGCTATATAAGAGAGATGATACTTACCTCAAGTGACGGCTGTGTGGACCTTAAAGTCATTATGCCTGAGAGCACAGATGAAGCTGCACTTGCTGAAGGCCTTGAATCAAGGATCGAAGAGATCCATTCACAGATCGAGAGCGCTTTGGGCAAACATGATCTGACATTTATCGTTTCTGAAAAACAGGAGCTTGCATATGATGAACTCGCAGCAGAGATCGTCTTGAAAATGTATGACCTGTCGATTCTTGAAGAGAGATACGATGGTGTCTATTATGCAATGAATGATTCACAGCGTACCGTTTTGTGGATGCTCACAACTTCACAGGAAGAAATCGATGCATATATTAATCAGCCTGTTTCATCAAGCATAGAATTCTCCAAGGGCAGGATAGCTATCGGATTCGTTGTCGGAATCTTTCTTTACGCATTCATATATCTTGTATATATCGTGTTCTCTTCCATTATCCAGAATCCCGATTTTTTCGCTGAGACATACAAGATCAGGAGTTTTGGCACAGTAAGCAATTACAGATACAAGGGCATTGCGGCACTTGTTCACGGCAAAGTCTTCTATAAGATGCACCGTAAAGACAGCATGGGTGATCCGGCTGTCAATGCCGTAGCAGATGCTGTTCTTACAGCCTGTGAACAAAAGGGACTCAGCAAAACAGGCATAATCCTTGCAGGCAACATGAAAGATTATTCTTCCCAGTGCGATAAAGTTATCAGTAAGCTTAAGAATTCTACGAAGCTTGAAGTGGTAAAGCTTGACGGAAAACTCAGCGACAGCAGTATTTCCAAACTGAATTCTGTTGTTATCTGCGCCGGTTCCGGAAAGACAAAATACAGCAATGTAAAAGATGCGATCCGCCTCTGTGACTACTACAAAAAGGAAATTGTCGGCGGAATCTATTTCGACTGATCAGAAGATTACTTCTTTTTGTGAAGCATCTTCTTGAATATCCAGCCGCGCAGGCGTCTCGGCACCAATGCGACGAAAAACTGGATAACGATTACGGATGCATAGTCAAACCATGAGATGTATCCGGTATCGTAGACCATCTTTTTTCCGGTCTTGTATTTCTTGAAGTAGGCCCATCCGCCTCTTCTGTCGAACATGTCTTTTCCGATGCGCGCATACACGAGAGAATCATCGACATTCATGCATTTTACGCCGTTCTTCATCATGCGGCACCAGAGATATGTATCCTCCATCAGAGGGCATGACTGGTAGTTGCCTGCATCAAGAACAGCCTTCTTTTTGTACATGACGGTCATGTGATTGAAGGCATCTCTCTTCTTCTGATACTTCTTGATCTCGGCATCAGTAACGGGGACAAGTCTTTTAGCAACTATCGTATCGGGAGTGTCTTCGAACTCGTCGATGTGGCTTCCGATAATGTCTAAGTCAGGATCTTTCTCAAACTCGGCAAGCTGCTTTTCGAACCTGTCTTCCCTGCAGATATCATCAGTATCCATACGCGCGATGATGTCATAAGTGCATTCAGGAACACCTGACTGCAAAGCAAGGCCTAGTCCCCTGTTCTCTTTGAAAGGAACTCTCTTTAGAAGTCCGGGATACTCTTTCTCGTATTTTTCAAGAACAGCATAAAGTTCTTCCGTGAGCGGACCATCTTCAACGACTACCCACTCAGCAGCTTTTACCGTCTGTCTTAAAAGGCTCTGGAAGCACTGCTCGACATATTCCGGTTTCTCCTTAATATAGAGCGACATCAATACGCTGAATTCTGCCATGGTATCAAAGAAACCTCACCGTGCCGTGATGCTGAAGTCTGACCCTGTCTTCGACCGGGGGAAGCTTCATATAATCGCCGTAAAAGGCCGTCAGTATTTTATCTGCATCGTTAAATCCAAGGAACTCGGAGTCCATAAACTTATAACGCACAAGCGGGAAAACTCCCTCCGCATCGATATATTTTCTCTCGTCGACGAATGTATAAACATTCTTGTCAGGATTGCCATTAAAAGAAGCATGAGCTTCTTCGTCCTGACGGAGCTTTTCCATCCTGACGTTATACTCTTCGTCGCTCATCAGACCCTTGCTCTTCCTTCTGTTCAGATACTTTCTGTTTTCGTTGTCGAAAAACTTCCATATCTCAGATTCTTTCATCAGGGTGCATCTGAACAGATCTATCTGCAATCCGTGGTGCTTATAAGCAGCATCCTGCGGAAATCTGTCATAAGTAACTTCGGATCTCAGGTCCTTGGCATGTGCCCAGCCGTGGAAATAGTTTGGTTCGGACTTCTCATCTTCAAGGAATACATCATCCGGCAATTCATTTCGAAGGGCCTCAATGGCCTCATCGTATGAATCGTTGAAAAGCCAGAGATCAAAGTCATCATCCCACGGAATAAAACCCTGATGTCTTACGGCTCCAAGAAGCGTGCCGTAAGCTAAGGAATATGGTATGTTGTGTTTCTCTAAAACAGCAATAACAGACTTAGCCACATAATACAATCTGTCATGTATCATTTCAGGCGTGACTTCTGTATTGCTCATACCTTTCCACCGTACATCTTCTCGTAGTAGTTCTGGTATTCACCGCTGACGATCTCTTCCCACCAGTCACGGTTATCGAGATACCACTGGATAGTCATCTTGATGCCGTCTGCAAACTTGGTTTCAGGAAGCCAGCCGAGCTCGTTATGGATCTTTGTGGGATCGATGGCATAACGCATGTCGTGACCCTTACGGTCTTCAACGTATTTGATGAGTGATTCAGGCTTGCCGAGTTCCTTGCAGATGAGCTTAACGATATCGATGTTTCTCATCTCGTTGTGGCCGCCGACGTTATAAACTTCGCCGACAGTACCCTTGTGGATGATGAGATCGATAGCTCTGCAGTGATCCTCAACATAGAGCCAGTCACGGACGTTAAGTCCTTCACCGTATACCGGAAGAGGCTTGTCGTTCAAGCAGTTTGCGATCATCAGGGGGATGAGCTTTTCCGGGAAGTGATAAGGTCCGTAGTTATTTGAACAGCGTGAGATCGTAACGGGCAGGCCGAAAGTTCTGTGGTAAGCCAGTACGAGAAGGTCAGCACCTGCCTTGGATGAGCTGTAAGGTGAGCTCGTGTGGATAGGTGTCTCTTCCGTAAAGAAAAGGTCAGGGCGGTCCAAAGGAAGATCTCCGTAAACCTCGTCAGTAGATACCTGGTGATATCTCTTGATGCCGTACTTTCTGCATGCATCCATGAGTACGCTTGTACCGATGATGTTTGTCTGAAGGAAGATTGAAGGATCTTCAATACTTCTGTCAACGTGGCTCTCAGCAGCGAAGTTAACGACGATATCAGGATGCTCTTCTTCGAAAAGCTTGTTAACGCCTTCCCTGTCGCAGATGTCGAGCTTAACGAATCTGAAATTCGGGTTGTCCATTACGCTCTTCAATGTGGACAGATTGCCTGCGTATGTCAGTTTATCAAGACAGATGATCCTGTAATCAGGATATGTCTTGAGCATATGGAAAACGAAATTTGAGCCTATAAAACCTGCTCCGCCTGTTACGATGATTACCATATTAATTCTCCTAACAAATCTATATGTTTTTGATTTTAAACTTCAGTTACTTCTTTGCAAGGCTGAGGATTATACCGCAGATCCTGTCTACGTCTTCCAATGCAAGATCGGCATAAAGAGGAAGCGTTAAGACTTTGAGAGATACATCCAAAGCGACCGGTGTGTCATTAGGGTCAAACCTTCCCTTGTAGCAGTCAAAAGCAGTCGTTATCGGATAGAAATACTTTCTAGCACAGATGCCGTTCTCCTCAAGCTTGTGGAAGACTTCATCCCTGTCTGCACCGAATTCATCCTTTTCGAAAACGACAGGGAAATATGCATAGTTGGTAACTACGCCTTCCTGCTCTTTGCAGATGCGGAGTCCCTTAATGCCACTGAGAAGTTCTCTGTATCTTGCAACGACTGCGCCTCTCTTTTTGATCTGTTCATCAAGGTGTCTTAAATTGCATATGCCCATCGCAGCACAGAACTCGTTCATCTTCGCATTGCCTCCGACGAACGCAACTTCCTCTGCATTGTGGATGCCGAAGTTCTTGAGATCCTTTAAGCGCTGCTCAAGCGAATCCTCGTGATAGCATACGGCACCGCCTTCAATCGTGTTGAATACCTTTGTAGCGTGGAAGCTGAACATCGAAGCATCACCGAAATTAGCAACGTTGACGCCCTTATATGTAACAGCAAAAGCGTGTGCCGCATCGTAGATGACCTTAAGGTTATGCTTCTTTGCAATGTCAGCGATCTTCTCAACATCACAGATATTTCCGTATACGTGAACGGGAACGATCGCAACAGTTTTATCCGTAATGAGTGCTTCGATCTTGTCCGCATCGATCGTGTAAGTATCAGGATTGATGTCGCAGAATACGGGAGTATATCCGCATCTTACGATCGCATGTGTAGTCGATGCAAAAGTGAAAGGTGATGTTATGATCTCACCGCCCTTGGGGAGCTGGACTGCCTCAAGGATATTCTCCAAAGCCAGGTGTCCGTTGCAGTATAGGGCAACATGCTCAACGCCCAGAAGCTTTTCGAGCTCACTCTGGAACTGCTTATGCTTAATACCCATGTTGGTGAGCCAGTGGGAATCCCAGAGTTCTTTTATCTCGTTTGTGTATTCCTCAATATCAGGCATTGAAGATCTTGTTACCTGTATCTGATCCATATCACATTCTCCAATCGATAAGGCTCTCGATCATGTCCAGGTCATAGACCGGAACGCCGAGCTTATCATGTATATTCTTGCGCTCTGCAAAAGAGTCATCAATGAAGATTGCATCTTTTGCATCAATGTATTCACTCTTGTCTTTGTCTTTCTCAATATGAATGATCTCAGCGAAAAGATCCTTTGAGATCTTGAATCTGTCCAGAGAATCGTAGATATCTTTTGCGTGCTTCGTCAGAAGGATCACCGGGATGCCCTTGTTAAAGCACTGGTAAACGAAAGATATCATCGTGATGTTTACCTTATCGTCAAGGTAAAGCGTATCGTCAAAATCCATATAGACCTTGCCGTATTTAACGCTTGTCTGGTAGCGGCTGATGAACGCCCTGTCGAGCAGAACATCCTGGCCGTTATTTATGATGTCGATGTCATATCCGAGCATGTCGAAAATCGTAAGCATCGGATAATTGATTCCGAGATTTCTGGTCGTGCCCATCGTGCCCGGAATTCTTGCGGAGATCTCCAAAAGACGGAACTCTCCTGATGTATTTCTTTTAAGCTGGAAAAACCACGCGCCTGAGAAAACCATCTTTGAATTGATCTTCTCTGCGATCTCCATGACGCTGTCTTCCATCGGAATGACTCTGCTTCTTACTGCGATTCCCGATCTGATACGCTCTCTTCTTCTGATGAGTGCAGATCTCAATTTGCCGTTCCTGTCAGTGAAACAGTCGACTGTATATTCATCACCCGGAAGATATTCGCAGATGACATACTGTTCGTCACCTGACAAAAGCTTCTCGAGGTCAGCTCTGTCATTAACTTTCATCGCGCCTTCTGAGCCCTGCCCTACTGCAGGTTTGCAGAATACCGGATAGCTCTTAACTTCATCAGCGGATGCAAAAGTCCTGGGGATGAATTCCTCGCCTTTGAAGAATTCGTAAGTCTTTGTTTTCGAGCGGCACGTATCAACAGTCTCAATGGGAGAAGTTACTACTTTGCAATGGAGCTTGTCCTGCTCCTGGGTAAGCGTCAGACATGCGCTGTCGTGTGCCGGATAGATAAGGTCGATACCGTACTCGTCGACGATCTTATTAAGCGCGTCTATGAGGCCGGGATCGCCCGGGAAAGGTACGCCTTCGATATAGTTCTTGAAAAGGAATTCGGCATGGCAAGAAACGCTGCTGGCACCGTAGAGCTCAACAAACTTGGAATACTTTAATGCATTATGTATTTCAAATGCTATTTCCGTTCCTGCCGGAAATACGAGCACCTTTTTTCTCATGCCTTCTTCTCCTTACCACCAATAATACCCTTAATCGTGTCTAACAGATAGTCAAAACTTTCCATCTTGAACAGTTTTGAGCAGACGACATATATAGCAACGCCAAGGGGAATCTGTATCACAAGAGTAATGAGATCGCTTAATCCGAGGAAGTTTACACAGTAAACGATTCCGCCCATTCCCCAGGCCAGAAGGATAGTCGGGATAATATCCTTAAGCTGCTCGAAGTAGCCGTAGTTGATGAGTTTTTTGTTCGGCCAGGTGTTGATTACCTGACAGATGAAGCTGTTTATGAGCATGGAAACTGCAATTGCCATTACTCCGTGCCACATTGAGATCAGGAGCAGTGTAATTCCCACGATTTTCTTTATGATCTCAAGCTTAAGGAACATGTCACTTCTTCCAAGTGCTTTGATCGCATTCAGATTAGCCGTATGGAGCGGATAGAATGTGTAGGAAACGCAAAGGATGATCATGTAAGGAACAACCGGAGCCCAGACATCAGGCAGTATCAGCGAGACTATCTGTGTAGAACATGCGGCAAGACCTGCCATCATCGGAGCCATAAGGAAAATGCTTGTTTTCATGGCTCTTCTGGTCATGCTCTTAACACGCTCAGTGTCGTCCTGGACTCCTGACATCGCAGGGAACAAAACAGTATCGATCGAAGTGTTGATGTTCGTTGTCAGAAAGCTCGGGAACTGATTTGCCCTGTCATAGAAAGCAAGATCTGCTTTGGTGTACATCTTACCTATGATCAGTGATCTGAGCTGCTCATAACCTGTATCAAGGAGCTGCGATACCAGAAGCTTCCATCCGTATGCAAACAGCACCTTGAGTCTCTTGAATGAGAAATAAAACTCGGGTTTCCACTTAACGGTTATCCACAGGATGATCGTGTCGATCGCAGTATTTGAGACTGACTGTATTACAAGCGCCCACATGCCGTAGCCTTTGAACGCGAGAACGATTCCCGCAACAGCGGCAAATATCGTTCCGCCAAGCGTGGAAAAGAAGAATCTCTTGAACTGGAGATTTCTGGAAACATAAGCCAGCTGTACGTTCTTAACGCCGGAAAATACTACGGTAAGACCTAATACTCTGATGATAGGTGTAAGCGACGGATCGTCGTAGAAATTTGCAAAGAACGGTGATGCAATAAACAGTATCGTGTAAAGGAAAGCGCAGAATACGATGTTGAAAAAGAATACCGTCGAAAAGTCTTTGTTATCGGCATCTTTCTTTTGGATCAGCGCATTACCCAATCCGCTGTCTACAAAGACCTGCATTATGGTTATGACTACAAGTACAAGCGCGATGGAGCCGAACAGGTCAGGATCCAATACGTTCGCCAATACCAGAGCGACAACAAGTTCAACGCCTCTTGCGCCGAAACGTTCAAACAGTCTCCATAAAAAACCCGAAAGGACTTTGCTTTTCGTCTGATCTGCTTCCATCTTCTTACCTGTTAAACAATATCAGTAACTTCAGATGCACCTTTGCAATGAACAATCTGAAGATCATCTTTGACAGCATTTTGTGATACTTTTTCCCCGTGTCGATATCGAGCTGTTTTAAGCAGGCACTTGTCTCGTTAACAGAGACAAGGTTTGCTTTGCGGTTTTTATCAACCTTAACCGACCAGGATCCCGGAACAGAAACGCGGTAAGCAGACATATTATCCGGGAGATATAACATGCCTCCTCTTAAAGAACCGCCGATCTGGATCGTATAATCGATCGGGTTTATCTCGAAGAATTTCTTAGGTTCAGTTACGATCTCTTTTTTGAAGAACAGCGAACTGGTAGCAACAAAGCTTCCGCCGCCTGAGATAACATCTTCAACGGGTATGACAGTTACTTCATCGTAATGATGGACTTTACCCTGCAAAGAACCGTCTTCCGCATTTATCAGGTCAGATGAATGCGCGCAGATGTCGATGCCGGGATGCGCTTTTAGGCTGTCATACTGTTTCTGAAGCTTTAAAGGATCCGTCCAGTAGTCGTCACCTTCACACATGGCAATATAGTTGCCTTTTACGCGCGGATACTGAAACTGGCAAAGGATCGAGAAAACCTTGTGGTACTGGTTCTCCTTCTGATAGATCGGCTTGATTAAATCGGGATATTTTTCTTCGAACTCCCTGATTATATCTGCAGTGTCATCAGTCGAAGCATCGTCGTGAACCAGGATTTCATATTTGAAATCCGTCTTCTGCATTACAAAACCATTCAGTGCATCTCTTATGTACTTGCCATGGTTATACGTATTGCATACGATACTTACTTCGACATTATTACCCATCAGTAAATAACTCCGATCAGTTACCGCATGAATTAAGATAATTCATGAAGTTTTCTTTGTTCTCAAGCGCTGTTGTAGTCGGTCTTCCGAGATCGTCTCTTGCTCCGATGGAGCACTTAACTTCGATAAGGCTTAATTCCTTGCGTGCCTTAGCAGCCTCAAGTTCCTTATCAAGATCATCGAAATTATCAACGCATACTGCATTGGGATATCCGCATGCCTTAGCGATGGCAACTACGTCGATCGATCCAGCAACTGTAGGCATTCCTCCGACAGTCTCGTGTGCGCTGTTGTTGATCACAACGTGGATGAGATTAGAGGGCTTGTTAGCGCCGAGCACAGCCATGGAACCCATGTGCATCAACACTGCGCCGTCACCGTCAACGCACCATACTCTTGTATCAGGCTTGTTGATGGCAACGCCAAGAGCGATGGATGAAGAGTGGCCCATTGAACCTACAGTAAGGAAGTCATACTTGTGTGACTGTCCGTTAGCTACTCTCGTCTCGAAAAGCTCTCTTGATGCCTTACCCGTTGTTGATACGATCGGATCTTCACCTGAAGCCTTTACGATGTGCTGGATGATCTCTTCACGGATCATCTTGTTGTCATTCTTGTATTCGACTTTTCCGTCGAAAGAAAGAGCACCCTTGCGGATGACGAATGCTACATCCTTACCTGTAGCAAGGATCTCTCTGAACTCTGCCATCTTTGCTTCGACTTCTTCATCAGTCGTGTCCTTGCCGATGGCAAATGTAGCAATGTCCATGTCTTCCAAAAGCTTAATGGTAACTTCGCCCTGATAGATGTGCTGGGGCTCGTCGTGAATACCGGGCTCGCCTCTCCAGCCTACGATGAATACCATCGGGATCGCATATACCTTATCGTTCAGGAGTGAAGCAACAGGATTGATGATGTTGCCCTCACCTGAATTCTGCATGTAAACAACCGGAACCTTGCCTGTAGCGAGGTGGTAGCCTGCAGCAAGAGCCGTGCAGTTTCCTTCGTTTGCAGCGATTACGTGATGTTTGGGATCGATACCGTATGTTGCCATAAGGTAATTGCAGAGTGCCTTAAGCTGGCTGTCCGGAACTCCGGAGTAAAAGTCAGCGCCGATTATTTCAACAAGTTTTTCTACTTTCATTCTGATCTCCTAAAAGGGTATATTATAACTCATCGATGAGAGTGATGATGTCTTTGATCTTCATGAGCCTGTCATCTACTTCCTTGGCTCTGTGATAACGGAGGATGTCCTCTGCTGTCTTCTGCATTGCCGGGAAAGCAGATCTTGTAAGCTGGTTAGCGTAAATGACGATGTTAACGCCGTGAGCAGCAAGTTCTTCTTCTGTGATTACGTTGAAGCTTGAAGGAACGACAACGATAGGAGTCTCCTTGTTGTCAGCTCTGAATTCATCGCAGAACTCAAGGATCTCATCGGGTTCCTTTCTTCTTGAGTGGATCATGATGCCGTCAGCACCTGCAGCAACGAATGCGTGTGCACGTGCCAAAGCATCTTCCATACCCTGCTCAAGGATAAGGCTCTCGATACGTGCGATGATCATGAAGTCATCTGTGAGCTGTGCCTTCTTACCAGCAGCGATCTTTGCGCTCATCTCTTCGATGGTTGCCTGTGTCTGCTTTACTTCAGTTCCGAAAAGGGAATTCTTCTTAAGACCCTTCTTATCTTCGATGATGACAGCTGATACGCCCATCTTTTCGAGTGAACGTACTGTATATACAAAGTGCTCTGTAAGTCCGCCTGTATCACCGTCGAAGATGATAGGCTTTGTTGTAACTTCGGTAATATCATCGATAGTTCTGAATCTTGATGTCATGTCAACGAGCTCGATGTCAGGCTTACCCTTTGCTGTTGAATCGCAAAGTGATGAGATCCACATTGCATCGAACTGGTCGAGCTTTCCGTCATGCTCAACGACTGTCTTCTCTACGATAAGACCTGTAAGACCGCTGTGTGCCTCCATAGCCTTTACGATAGGTGTCATGGAGATCAGCTGGCGGAGTCTCTTTCTTCTGTACTCAGGCATAGCGAGCTTTTCACGAAGCTGCATGTCGATCTTCTTAACTTTCTCGTTGTATGTGTAAGGAATGTCAACGAGCTCTCCGCCGTATTCCTTTACAAGACCGTCAACGTGGTCACGGATAGCCTTCTCAGGACCTTCCTTCCAGTTGTCGCCGTGAAGTACATAGTCAGGCTTGATGAGGTTGATTACATCATCGTAAAGCATGTCATTCTGGATGACTACTTCATCAACGCCTTCGATGCTTCTGTAAAGCTTGAGTCTTTCCTCCTGGCTTACAGTGGGGAATTTGTTGTAACGGATGGAGGCAGCGTCTGAAAGGCAGCCGATAATGACTCTTCCTCTCTTCTTAGCCTCATTGATGATGTTTAAATGACCTTCATGGATAACATCAGTGCAAAAACAAGTGTATGCAGTCTTCATATTCTCTCCTCAACCTTTATACTGAACGGGCACCTGGACGCCTGTTGATACGAGTGCTTCCTTAAATACGACAAAGAAATCCTTTATGTCTGCTTCATCGATAGCGCCGAGTGAGCAGAGACGGAATGTGTTTGTCGTGCTGATCTTACCGGGATAGATGGTAAATCCTCTTTCGTAGCAGTAATCGTGAACCTTCTCGAAGCTCCAGTTAGGATCGTCGGGATAGATTGCAGAAGATACGAGTCCTGCTCTTTCTTCGGGCTTGATTACCTGCTTAAAGCCGAGCTCATCAAGACCTGCGTTGATAGCATTAAATACGCGTGTGTGGCGAGCCCACTTTGCCTCTTCGCCTTCTGCCCAGTACTCTTTGAGAGCCTGGATCGTAGCATAGATCGTCTGGACCGGAGGTGTGAAATGCATCTCGCCTGTCTTCTCGAAGCACTCATACTGCAGATAGAGATTGCAGTAGTAGCTTCTCTTCGGGAAATCCTTTGACTTCTCGATGATGGATCTGTTGCCGACTACGAATGAAAGGCCTGTGAAAGACATGAGGCCCTTCTGTGCTGAAGCCATGCAGAAATCGATATTGTCTTCTTCGATGTTGATAGGTCTCATCGCATATGTGGATGTTGTATCAACAGTGAAGATAGCGTTGTACTTGTGAACGAGAGCGCCGATCTCCCTGATTGGGTTAAGGATTCCGGTACCTGTCTCGTTATGAGTTGTGTGAACGAGTCCGATATCCGGGTTGTCCTTTAATGTCTGCTCAACTACTGCAAGGTCAGGTCTCTGGTCTACAGGGAACTTGAGGTCGATGTGAGGGAGACCGTAGAACTGGCAGATCTCAACGGCACGAGAAGAATAAGCGCCGTTGTTGATGACAAGAACCTTCTTACCTTCAGCAAGAAGGCTGTTGATGCAGATGTCGATATTGATAGTGCCTGAACCGCAGAACAGGACGCTTGTGTACTTTTCGAGATCGCCGTGAACGATCTTAACGAGGTCTTCGCGAAGGCCCTTCATGAGTCCTGCGAATTCCTTCTCACGGGGACAGATGTCAGGTACTACCTGAGCATACTTTACCGTATCCGTCGTTGTGGACGGACCGGGGTTGAGCAAAACGTTTCTTTTTACCGGATCCATGTATTTTCGCCTCCATTAAACATCGTATGTGGGATCGATCTGCTTGAGTTCCTTGAAAGTGTCGATCTCGACGATATCCTCGTCGAAGCACTCACGGACCTCAACAGCATAGTTCTTCTTCTTGTAAACAAGGGGCACCTGCTCCCAATATCTCTCTTTGCCGCCAGGCATTGAATAAACTTCAGGAATATCGTTAGCGAGCTTCTTGCCGTCTTCAGCGTTCCAGTAGCTGATGCCTACCATCTGCCAGCAGTCTTCACCGCCGACCTTCTCTTCTGTGATGACCTTGTCCTTGACCTCAAAGCACCAGTCGTCCGTTCGGTCCTTCTTGATAGCGAGGAAGTCGGATGTGTAGTGATACTTTGTGATGATCTTGGGGTTCGATAACAGGAGGTCTGCCTCGAAAACATATGCGTTGGACAAAAGCTCCTTCGCGATCATGGAAGAGCTGATGTTATTAGCTTCGTTGTAAACAGGATTTTCCAAAAACTTGATCGTGGGGTACTTATAGAGGAGCTGGTCGAACTGCTCTGCGAGATAACCGCGGACGATGTAGATCTCTTCGATACCTGCTTCAAGGCATGCATCCAGAAGATGATCGATGATCCTTGTACCCTTAACTCTTACGAGCGGCTTGGGTGTATTGAACGTGATCGGAACAAGTCTGGAGCCGAAGCCTGCAGCGATGAAAACTGCCCTCTTTGCTCTGTACGGTTCAAGAGCGTTCAATCCGTTCTCAGTGATAGCGCCGTTTGAAACAAATCCGAGATCCGTCAGTTCCTTGATGACCCTGTTGATCGTTCCGAGGCTGTGACCTGTAAGTTTTTCTAAATCTCTTTGTGTATAAGAATCTGTTTGAACAGCCATCTTCTCCAACACATCGAACTGTTTTCTTGTAAGGCTCATAGTAACCTCCGATGTTTAATATCGGGTCATTTCTACACCTATTTTGAACATGAGTCAAGTTATTTAATGTAAATGCCACATAACTGCACCATATTGTCATAAAAAGTGTTGCAAATCAGCGCTCTGAGGGTATAATTGAGGCGTCCAAGGCGGAGTGTAATTCTCCGACCGGCGGTGAGCGCCAACAAGCGTAAGCCCGCAAGCCTCATTAATTTTTGTTCAAAATGAGGTTGACCCGGTGTGATTCCAGGGGCCGACGGTAAAGTCCGGAAGAAAGGAAGTGTATTTCTTATGACTGAAACCCAAGTAACCGTTAAGGCGGATTCTCGTGCTACGCGCAAGATCATGATCCGCAGAATTGCCGCTTGCGCAATTCTCACAGCAATGGCTGTATTGCTCATGTATCTTGAAGTACCGCTCCCGTTCATGCCTGTGTTCCTGAAGTTCGACTTTGCCGAGCTTCCCGTACTCATCGGCACATTCGCTCTCGGTCCTGTCTGGGGCATCGTGATCGAGCTTCTTAAGAACCTCATCCACCTCCCCGTTACACAGACCATGGGCATCGGCGAGTTGTCAAACTTCATCACGGGTGTAATCTATGTCGGAACAGCAGGTCTCATCTACCGCAAGTTCCGCACAACAAAAGGCGCTGCCACATCAATGGCAATCGCTACACTCGTACTTGCTGCAGTATCAGTTCCCGTTAACGCATTCATCACTCTCCCTCTTTATGGTTCCATGATGAACTTCCCCATCGAAGCCATCGTAGGAATGAGTGCTGAAGTTAACCCGCTTGTAAAGGACAAGATCACACTGCTCCTCGCAGTATTCGTTCCTTTCAATCTCTTCAAGGGTATAGTCGTAGGTCTTATCACGTTCCTTGTTTATAAGCCCATCTCAAAGCTTATCAACAAGACGTACGACGAGACCCACGCCAAACAGTAATCGTATAAGCAAAAAACAGGAAAGCTGCCTCACTTCACACGGGGCAGCTTTTTTGTTGTCTATAATTGGATCAATTTACCACATTAAGTGTAAAGGAAAATCTTTTAGGTTACTAAGAATGTCATTTTCAACGACTATACTTATTACACAGAAAACAATTAAAAAACAAATAGTGCAAACTACACTTTTTTTGTTAATATGTGATTTTAAAATACTCCAATCAAAAAAAGAAATATACCCATATAACAACAAATAAGGTAAGACAAGAAAACGCTCTTCTACTGCACCTAATAAAATAGCAATACTTGGCAAAATAACGCTAAATACCAATATGCATTTTCCCCAACTAATGGTGTGTTGTCGAGTTTTGACAAAAATCAACACCAAACCTGCAAAAACCACAAGCAAACTAATAAATGCAAAAATAATTGTGTTCTTGTTGAGTGTTGTAATATATTGTTCCGGAAACAGAATAAAAAATGCGTTAATTATGTGTCGTCCTAAAATGCCAGCATATTGCAATGGATGAGTTATGATCATTTTAATGTAACTGCCTAATGTAACAGGATAACCAAGCGCAACCCATTCGTTAGCTATCTGAACACCCGCTTCATCAATGAAAAAAAGTTTTGAAGTAGCAAGGCTGCTTCCAGTATAAGTAGCGTATCTTGAATACTGTAATCCCCAATATAACTGTTGAGCAAACAAGTTGTCATTTTTAACCCATGGTGAAAACTCTTGATACAGATGCCAATTAAGGATGAATTGAGGAATAGCTGCTATCGCTACTCCAAGGCAATATAGCATTTCACATATTACTAGCTTATACCACTGGATTCTTTTATATCCCAAAAAGAAAAGGAGCACACTAAAAACAAGTAAAGAAAGCAGATAAATCGGTCTGATGTTATATGCCAAATAGATAAAACAACCGCTTAATAGACAAAGAAAATAATTTAATTCTTTAAACTCAATAAAACAAACCAACAATAAGTATGCAGAACTTATGCATAAAAGCGCAGAATACAAATCCGTTAATGGATAAACTATTAATCCATAAAAAAAGATTATTAATAAAGCCAAAGCACCATAGCATCTTAGAACTATACTTTTTCCTGATAGTTTTCTAGTATTCGCAAACAACAATACAGTAAAATTGAAAAAAACACAGATCAAAATTGACAGAATGGCACTGCTCAGATAATAAAATGCATTATTCACATGCAAAGTGTTTTCTATCCAATAACAAACGCCCATAAAAAACGGAAAAACAACACCCCTAAAGTCACTGCAAATATTGAATAGAGAAAACTTTCCATCAATAAACATGCTTTTTCCAATAATGTAATAATTTCCGGAATCCCAATAGTATTGGGATTCATTTATCCCAAAACAGAAATGCATGCATAATAAAACTAAAAATATACTGAAAAACAGATATAAGTTGATCTTTGTGCTAATTCTCTGCATTTTGAACGATAAAAATTTCAACCAAAACGACATATCCAACATAAGGTGATTTCCTTGCCTACTAACTAACCGCAACAGATATTATATCATCCCAAAATCAAATATCTGACAAACCTATTTCAAACAGTTATTGTCCGTCAACAATTTCCTTAATCGTGTCAGACGTAAGCTCTCCGCTACCATAATATTCATATATCTTATCTGAAGCGTCTTTAGAGATGCTCACATATTCTGCATTAGTTAATAGTTTCAGGTCCTCTTCAAAAAGATCTGGATTAAAAACCTCGTGCATACGCATTTTAATCAGGTCGCTGTCACTGACCGGAACAACGTTTATAAACAAAACACCATCTATGGTTAAGTCTGAAGTATCGTAATCAAGGCAGTTAAATCCACTACCCGAGAAGTCATGTCTTATATATCCGTATTTTAAATCGGAAATGCGCGGAATATATAATTTATCCATCTTCCCCGTAACAGTATACGAAATACCGTTTATCGTATAAACACGTGTTGTAGCAACCTGTGACGGCTCTGAAAAATAACAATATATCGTATTGTCTTCTCCGAATCCGTCATACTCTTCAATTACTGACGCCAAAATTTTTTGCTGATACCAGTCTTCCTGATAGTTGAGATACCACTCATTAAAATGGAAAATGCCAAGCACTATAAACACTATCGGGAACAGATTCTGGAAGGTCCTTTTTACCGGAATCAGGCGCGATACGGCAACAATGAATATCGCGATCCCGAATCCGGCTAGCATGACATCTCGGCTGTCGACCGTAGTAACAGCCAACGTCTCCCCTTTACGGATGACCACGTATGCGAATATGCCTGCAAAATATGTAACAAGGCCCAAAACAAGTATTATCAACCATTTCTTAATTTGCTTTTTCGGTGATCTCTTTTCAGTTCCGGGATCTTTAGCCGTAAGTTTTTTGAACACAAGATATCCGACAATTGCAACCAATATCACAACGAGCGGAATAATTTCTGCCTGAGCTATGTAAGAACGGCCGATATCCACACCAGTAAAAAACGCTGATTTTGGAGAAAGAATCGTTCCTCTAATTAATGAATCTGTTGTGAGCTGGTTATATTCGACATATGGACCATATGGCTTGAAAAAAATCCTTTTCAAAACAAAGAATGCAAACGGAAGCACTATATAATCCCAATAAAATCTGATGAAAAGAAGGACTTTTCGTACCGGCTTTTCATCCTTATTGTTTTTCGTAATATCATACAGGAAGTATAACCAGATAATCCCAGTGAATACCAGCAATGATTCCATCGAATACGATCCGACCAGCAAGATTAGTGAAATAACGCGAATCAGATATTTCTTTGTGCCGGAAAACAAATTAAACTTTATTGCAAGCAAAAAACCGCACATAAAAAGAAATATCTCAAAAGTATATGCGTAACAATTCAGTACAGTCCTCGCGTCATTAACCGGAACCGTCATGGCAACCGCAGCTATAAAAAACGCATCCTCTTCGGCAAAAAAATCCATTTGGCGAAGAATTTCGTAAAATATCAGTGCAACAAAAAGGAACAACAGAAATACCACGATACGGTATCCCCAATTGGGCAGCCACATTACACTAATTATGTAATAAGCCTGCACCGGTATACCACTTGCTGTATATGACCTGACCAATTGTTGAGGACCGTTAATCCAATAGCACCAGTCGTCCCACCACTGACCTGAGATCAGACAGAGCATAAAATGTGCGGCGGTATAAATAATTGCGAGATAAATCCTGTGCCTGAGAACTATGGATGAAGAACTCTTATTCAGTTCAGGATCCTCTTTATCCGGTTTTTTCCTGAAGGCCCAGTATTTCTGCAAAAGGAAATTCAAAGGAACAGTGATCAGAAGATTCAGGACAGGAGCAATGTATTCGTTGATCCCTGCGATCCTGACCCAGAACATAAGAAGGATTTCGCTTAAGAAAAGGCTGGTGAAAGCATAAGTTGCGTAAGTCTTAAGCAGTGAAATAACAATATCCTTTTTTGTCTTTACATTACCCTTAAATACAAAACGGTTGTTCCAGAAATAAGACCATGCCACACTCAGGACGAACATGATGAACTGCGCTATGTAAATGTCGTATGAAGGCCATAGATTTAAAAGCCTCATTCCTTTAAGGGATAAGGCATATATAAGATAACCGATGATGGTATTGGAGACCCCTACCAATCCGAATTTAATGAACTGCTTCAGAGTATTCATAAGTTAAAAGCGGTTAATCTTCTCTATGATGTAATCCTGTTCTTCTTCCGTCATTCCGTTATACAGGGGAATCGAGAGAACGGTTTTCGCATACTTCTCGGTAATGGGCAGACTGCCTTCCTTTAATCCCAGATAGCTGTATGCTTCAGACAGGTGCGGCGGGATCGGATAGTGGATGATCGTTCCTATTCCCTGTTCATCAAGGTAACTGATGAGTTCATCACGGTAATCAGACTTTATGACATACTGATGCCAGATGTGTGTGGCACCGTCTCTGGTCTTTGGCAGAACGATCTTCTCATTATTCAGTTCTTCAGAATATCTTTCGCATATTCTTTTCTTCTCTTCAGCAAGTTCATCGAGATGGCTGAGCTTAACCCTGAGAAAACCTGCCTGGATCTCATCAAGGCGGGAATTGGCACCGACAACCTTGTTGTGATACCTTTTCTCGGAACCGTAATTCCTGAAGACCTTAACCTCATCTGCAATCTCTTTGCTGTTCGTAACGATGGCTCCGGCATCACCGAAAGCTCCCAGATTCTTGGAAGGATAAAACGAGAAACATCCGATGTCTCCAAATGTTCCGACCTGCTGTCCGTTCCATCTGGCGCCATGTGACTGAGCGCAATCTTCGACCAGACACAGATCATACTTCCTGCAAAGCTCTACGACCGAAGTCATGTCCGAAGCCTGTCCGTACAGATGAACGACAAGGACCGCTTTTGTCTTTGATGTAATCTTTTCTTCTATCTTTGAAGTATCGATATTGAAGTACTCATCTGGCTCTACAAATACAGGTGTGGCCCCGTTGATCGTAATTCCCATTACGCTGGCAATATACGTGTTGCCCTGAACGATGACCTCATCGCCGGAACCTATGCCGAGTATGCGGAAAGCTATCCATAAAGCGTCCAGTCCGCTTGCAAGTCCGGCACAGTATTTTGCGCCGGTGTAAGATGCAAATTCTTCTTCAAAGCTTGAGACTTCATGCCCCAGGACATACCAGCCCGAACGGAGCACCTCCAGTGCCTTATTTTCATATTCGCTCTGATATTTATAAAAGCCCCTGTCCAGGCGGTTAGGCATTATTCTGTCCATATCATCTACCCTTATTTGGTTTCATCAAACTCGTCTTTAAGCATGCCGTACCATTTCCAGCCGACATACCGGCCGTCGATCAGGAAATGATTCCTGAACTCGCCTTCAGGTCTGAAACCGCATCTTTCATAGAGTTTGATCGCAGCAGCATTATTCGAGAAAACATTCAGATATACCCTCTGCAGGCCTATCTCATTAAATGCTTTCTTAAGCATCAGAATGGTTGCTTCGTGTCCTATGCCCTTGCCGTGAGCCTCTTTCCTGGTCACGATCGCAAACTCTGCGTTGCCGTTATCAAGGTCGATATTCTTTAAACTGACCGTGCCAAGATATTGGTCATCAGCCTGGTCTGCTATGGCATAGTGAAGGTCGGTTCCGGTTGTAACAGCATCCGGTAATGCTGATTTCTTAATGAACGCCAGAACATCCTCAACAGTTGAATCGGCCATTCTCCTCTTAAAACATTTCTGGATATCAGCATCCTGCATCCACTCGAGCATGAACGGCGAATCTTTTTCTTTCAATTCTCTTAAGATGATCATTTCCTGTTTTCTTCCCTTTTATCCTTGTCCTCGATAATGTATGGCGGACGGTTTCTTGAAGCATCAAAAGATCTCCAAAGATATTCGCCCAAGATGCCCATGGAAAGCATTATCACGCCAAAACTGAAAAAGTTAAAAATAATAAGTGTCGTATAACCGCTGACAGGAATATTACCGGTCAGTTTTGCAACAAGCACGACTATTGACCAGATAATGCCGATCAGAAATGAAATAACGCCGACTATTTCCAAGACTCTTATCGGCAGCGTTGAAAAACTGAACAGGGTATCAGAAACCAGGCGGATCCTTTTCCTCAATGTCCATTTGCTTGTGCCGATTTCACGCGCCTGTCTCTTGTAATAAACAATGCCTGTCCTGAATCCGCTCCAAAGGATCTGTCCCGTTATCGCGCTGTTCTTTTCATCAAACTTTTCGAGAACGTCTATGACTTTTCTGTCGAGCAGATAGATATCAAAACCGTTCTTGGGCATGTTTGGAAGCGACGTCTTTCTGACTAACCAGTAATACATATTGGCAAATCCGACCTGTGTCCTGCTCTCATCCCTTTCCTCCCTGCAGGCAAGGACAACATTGTTTCCGGACTTCCAGCTTTCAATCATCTCAAGCAGCAGTTCGGTAGGTTCCTGAAGATCGGCAGCTTTTATGACGGCACAATCTCCGGTGGCATTAGACAGTCCGCAAAGACAGGCTGCATGTGATCCGAAATTCCTTGACAATGAAATGGGACGGATGTTGGGGTCTTCCTCGGCAAGCTCACAAATAACCTGGTAGCTCTTGTCTTTGGACCCGTCATTAACCATTATGATCTCGTAATCATAATCTGTCTTGTCGATAAACTTCTCTTTGATATCAGCATACAAAGGACGGAGATTATCTTCGTTATAGTAGACCGGAATTACTATTGAAACCTTCATGTCTCTTCTCCGGATTCATTAACGAACTTCAGGAATTCATCATAATCCCTGATATATTCATCAGGATCATAGTGTGTACTTGCAAGGCACAGCAAAACGGAATCTTCGCTGAAATCATACATTTCTTTCCAAATCATCCTGGGCAGATAAACTCCCGTATGCGGACGGTTCAGGGCATAAACAGTCTCATTTCCCTTTCCGTCCTTAACCTTTACTTTACTGGTGCCTGCCACATTGATAAGCACGAATTCACTGAGTTTATTGGCATGCTGCCCTCTTACAACATCCTTGTCAGAACCGTAGATATAAAAGATTCTCTTGATCTCAAAAGGTATGTCTTTCATACCCTCAACAATAACAAGGTGGCCTCTTTCGTCACCTTTCTGCGAAAACTCAAGCATCTGTGTAAGATTCATTACATTCATCATATAAACCTGATTATAAGCAACCCGACATAGAAATCAAAACAATTTATGCAATTAGTGATTTAAAAATCCTTATCTTCTTCCCACCGCATTCTCGGCAATAAGCTCTATCGCCTTTACCGATTGCGGCCATTCCGGATGTGCTATCGGGTAAACATGGTGCATTATGAACTCGCCCTCGTTATGGCCCTCGTAGTACATAACTCTGGGAACGTTGTCCTTGAACTTGCGGTTCTGTTCCAAAAGGAAATCCGCCTCGCCCGCGATCACGGCAACGCGCAAACCGCTGTCCTGCTCGGCGATGAGATTAAGGTCGTAAGCATAATCAGGAAGCCTTGAAGCCTCAGCCTTGTTATCCACGCGCTTCTCGAAATAGTATCCCGGGAAGCCTTTGACGTTATTCTGGATGCCGGGGCAGATCATGTTGGCTGATTCTACTGTTCCCTTAAGCTTCTCGAAAACCCAAAGCTTGTGGGCAACGTGTCTGCTTCTTGCGGCAATTGCAACCGCATATGCGAGATATCCACCTGCGGAGTCACCTACCGTGTGGTATTTCTTAAAGCCGTATTTGATGTAAACGAAATTCATCGCCTTGAAGATCTCAGTGATTATCTGCGGGAGATCAGCTTCGGGTGCAAGCGTGTAATCTACATTTACGACAGGGATTCCTGCCTTGATCGCAAGGTGCATTCCGAAGTTCTGGTCGAGTTTTTTAGAGCCGTATACGAAGGCACCGCCGTGGATCAGGATGAAGCACTCTTTTGCGCCGACACATCCGAACGGAGTATAGACATCAAGCTTTAAAGGAGTGTCACCTTCCTTGTATACGATGTCCATCTCGGTCTTGCATTCTGCAGGAAATTTCTCGGCTTCCAGCCTAGGCGTGTCAAAGACAATGCAGTTGTCGATAAAAGTCTGTCTTTCCTTATCAACCTTGCGCCTGATGAGAGAGTCGAACATGGGGAAGCCTCCTTCCTGATGTCACTTCTTTGAAGAAATGGGCTTTGTCCTGGGTGTTACCAATCCTAATATGATCCAGAAATAAGGTGCTACATTCATGACACTGCTGCTTACAAGTGCCTGTGAAATATAAGCTACAAAGATACCGAAGAAGATCCAGAGGAAGCTGCGCTTTACGTCATTCTTCTCTTTGACGATACCCTTAACGGTGCTGACTGTAGCATAAAGGAGAAGTGCGAGATAGTTGATAAGTGCAAAGACACCCTGTGTTGCGAGTGTGTGGATGTATTCGCAGTGGCCCTTTGCCTGAACGTACATGCCCTGGTGCCAGCCGGGCTGTTCCCTGAATGCAGCGGTGAGGTTATCAAGACCGATACCTGTAGCCCAGTGGTGCGGAACGCTTGAGAGTGCTGCTCTCCAGATGTCGTCTCTGCCGTTACCGACGTTAACGTTACCTGTCTCGGTAATCTCGGCAACGTCTTCAGATGTCTGCTCGAGCTTATCCGTGATGGAAGACTCAAGGATTATGTTGAGGATAATTACGACAATGAATCCGATGATGAGCGTTAAGAAGTCGATGACGATCTGTCTTAATGAATCATTGTCGATCGCGCCCTTGCGCATGATGATGAATGAGATGATGTACATCAGGATCATTGCGCCAAGACCGAGCCATGCAAGACGAGCCATACTTGCGATCATTGTGTAGAACATGAGGATCGCGAGAGCGAAGATAGCCCACTTGATAGCCTTCTTCTTGAAGATCTTGGAGCTCATGATGAACAAACCTGATGTTGCTGCAGTAAGAACGCATGAGAGTGTTCCGTAGAAGTTTGTATTCTGAAGAAGTCCGTATGTAGCGGTATAGCCCGGACGGTCAGCTTCAAATAAGCAGTAGGAGATCTCGATTCCTCTTGTCTGCAGGAATGCGACAGTGCCCTGAATAAATGCGACGATCACGTAAGTTACGAGGACATTTCTTCTGAGCTTTGTATCTTCGATCATGGAGCCCGCATAGAAAAGTCCGTAGTAGCAGAGGAAGTGCAAAGGATGCTCCATGTAGTATTTCTGGCCTTCGGAAAATACGCCGAAGTTCTGTGAGCAGAACATGGAGATGAGCATGAATGCCAGGAGCGTGAAGTAGAAAACGTCAGCAACATAGAATCTGAACTTTCCTGCAGCCGCTCTTCCGACAAAGGATAAGATGACCATCAAAGTTAAGATGATACCGAAAATTCCGACAACATAAGGCTGATGGCATGAAGGATACCATGTTCTGAACGCCTTCATCTTTGTGCTCTTCAAAATCTCTGTAACGAGCTCTACAACAGGCAGTGCCACAAGCAGAGCCATCGATATGTAGCATAAAACCTTGTCTGATGCGATCTGCGCGATCAACGGTGTTTTTGCCTTAATTTCCCCGGTCATTTCAATACCTCATAATCCAAAATCATTTAATTATTTTGCTTATTATAAAGAACTTGGTTTTCTTTTGAAAGTGTGGGGGCATTAGCACTGCCACTTGTTATATAATTGTCACGAAAAGAATTTACGGAGGTTTTCTTATGTCATCCGACTTACCCCGCGAACAGTTATCGGCACTTGTCGCATCATTCATGAGCTACTCCGCAGGACATCTTCCTGACGATGTTAAGCTCCGTTTAGCACAGATGAAAGAGATCGAGAACGAAGGCTTCGCTCCCGACATCTACAACGTCATGGAAAAGAACATGCAGCTTGCAGATTCTTTGAAGAGACCTTCATGCCAGGACACCGGCATCCCGCAGTTCTTTGCACGTGTCGGATCGAAGTGGCCCTACATGGACATCATCGAAGATGCTCTTATCGATGCGGTAAAGGAAGCTACAGCTAAGGCGCCTTTGAGACCTAATGCGGTCGAGGTTTTCGATGAGAAGAACACCGGCAACAACATCGGTACACACAGCCCCTGGATCGATTGGGAGATCGTTAAGGACAGCGATGAATTGGAGCTCTATTTCTACATGGCAGGCGGCGGATGCTCACTGCCCGGCTTCTCCAAAGTCCTCATGCCTCTTGAAGGATACGAAGGCATCGCAAAGGCTGTTTTCGAGCAGATGACAACATATGGCGTAAATGCCTGCCCTCCCTGCCTCGTCGGCATCGGTATCGCAGGTTCTTCCGAAGTTGCTGCAAAACTCTCTAAGAAGGCACTCTTGAGACAGGTCGGTTCACATAACCCGAACCCCAAGGCAGCTGAGATGGAAAAACTTTTGGAAGACGGCCTCAATTCGATCGGCTTAGGCCCCGGCGGATTCGGCGGCAAGCTCTCCGTAATGGGCGTAAACATCGAGCAGGCTTCAAGACACCCCGCAACACTCGCGATGGGAATGTCCACCGCATGCTGGGCACACAGAAGAGCAGGCATTAAGATCAAGCCTGACTTCACCTACGATTTCTTCACACACAAGGGGGCAGTCTTATGAGCACATTCGAATTCAAAACACCCGTATCAGACGAAGATATCAAGAAGGTTCACATCGGTGACGTCATCTATCTTACAGGCGACATCGTAACAGGAAGAGACGATGTACATCACAGAGTCGTTATCTCCGGCAAGGAACCTCCGGTAGACCTCAAGGGCAAGGCTATCTTCCACGCCGGTCCCATCATGAAGAAGATCTCCGCTGAAGGCGAACCCGACAAGTACAAGGTAATCAGCGTCGGCCCCACAACATCCATGCGTATGGAAAAGGCACAGGCTGAATTCCTCGAAAAGACAGGCGTTAAGATCATCATCGGCAAGGGCGGCATGGGTCCCAAGACAACTCAGGGCTGTGTTGATAACTGTGCTATCCACACCATCTTCCCCGGCGGTTGCGCAGTAGTTGCAGCAGAGGAAGTCGTAGACGTTGAAGGCGTTGAGTGGCTCGATCTCGGCATGCCCGAAGCTATGTGGAAACTTAATGCAGATAAGTTCGGACCCCTGATCGTATCCATCGATTCATACGGCAACAACCTTATCGAGAATAACAAAGTCGACTTCAACACAAAGAGAGAACAAGCTTTAGAGAACCTTAAGGGCAAACTCTCCTACATGGAATAATGAAGAAAGACTTAACTTCTTTTGCACCTTATCCCGACTTAAAAGCGCTCTCGAAAGAGGGCGTTAAGTTGCTAATATTCGATCTCGACGGAACGCTCCTCGATTCCATGACCGTATGGCACGATGTCGATAAGGAATTCCTGGGACGCTACGGTTATGAAGTAACTCCCGAATATACCGATGTGGTAAAGCGCGCAACGATTGAAGATGCCGCAAGATATACCCAGACAAAGTACAGGATCCCCCTCACATGGCAGGAAATAGTAGACGCCTGGGAGTCAATGGTATACGGCTTTTACAGGTCTGAAGTGTGCCTCAAAAAAGGAGCTAAAGAATATCTTGATGAAGCAAAGAGACTCGGCTTTTCTTTATGCGTAACGACTGCTCTGTCGCGCAGAAATGCCGAAGCTTCACTGGTCCACACCGGTGTAAGAAACATGTTTGATTTTGTAATCACGTTAGAAGATCTCGGCAATAAGATCGATAAGACTTCGCCCGACATTTTCCTTCGTGCGACCGATTATATTTCCGCTCCGGGAATTGTCGTAACGCCTGACAAGGCTGTTGTTTTCGACGACGTTCCGCAGGCTATGAAGGGCGCTAAGGCAGGCGGCTTTAGAACTTGTGCGGTATATGACAACATCGGCTGCGGAGGTCCCGATGGTTGGGAGAGCTTCGCAGCCGGTTGTGATTTTTCTGTATATGAATTCTGAACTTGTTTCTTATTCCAATATATATTTAACCCGTTATTCCTAAATATCCTTAATCTACGGCCGTTACTCAGATTCCATTACAGATATATTATCTATGCTGTTATAGGATTAGTCTTTTGCTGATTCTTTTTTGTCTTCCTTCTTGTCCTCCTTTGTCTCTTTTTTATCTTCAGATTTCTTCTCTTCAGATTTCTTCTCTTCGGATTTCTTTTCTTCGATCTTTTCAGCTTCCTTAGCTGCGAGCGCCTTTGCTCTTCTGGCTCTTCTCTTCTTAATAGATACTTTGACGATAATGAGAACGATGACACCGATAACGATCATTACGACGATACCGGGAATGCATGCGATGAGTCCCAGAAGTGCGTTCTGGAAGAACTTAACTGTGTTTTCCCATGTCTGCTTGAACTGGTTGGAAACCTTCTCGCCGTATGTAACTACATGGGGTTCTTCTACTTCTTTTTCTTCGAGAACTTCATTGAGTGTGAGTGTAAGTGTCGCATACTCGACCTGGTTCTCAAGAACTCTTACTCTGGACTCTGCGCTCTCGATCTGGTATCTGACATCTGTAAGTCTGTTCTGAAGAACGATGATGGTGTCGAGATCTTCTGCCTGTGAAAGGAGTGTAAGAAGCTGGTCATACTCAACTCTAAGGGACTCGATTCTGGCCTTTGTATCAACGTATTCAAGTGTTACGTCTGTTGTGTTTTCATTGGAAGCTGTTACTGTGCAGTTTGAGCCGACTGCTTCAATAAGTGAGTCGAGCTTGTCTGCAGGAACGCGTACAGTATATGAACCTGAACGGAGATCCTTGTTGTTGCCTGTGCCGTGCATTGAAGAATATTCAATGTATCCGCCGCACTCTCTTACGCGGCTCTCAAGGTCAGCTGCAACCTGGTTATAGTTTGTTGTCTCAGCAGTGATCATGACTGTTCTTATGAGAAGTCTTCCCTGCGACGGATCTACATTAACACCGGGATCGTCAGGTGAAGCCGTAACCGGGCTGCCGCTCATGTTTGTGGTAAAAGCAACTTCATCTGCAAATTCAGCTTCTGCCGCAAAATCCATATTGGCTGTAGCGCCCTTATTACTTGAGCCTAAGTCGTAGTAAACACCTTCGGAAACTGCAACGCCGTCATTATGTGTTCTGATCTGCGCGCCTGCTGCACTTGCTTTGTTTAAGAATGAACCGAAGATCGAGAATGCTGCGATATTAAGAACCACCGCTCCGGTTACTATTCCGATAATTGCGCCCTTTTTCATAATTCTATCCTCCATACCAGACGGGCTATGCCGTCTTCTGTGTTGTTACCATAAATACAGATGCGCTCCCGGAAATGTTGCAGACTATTTTTGTTTTGCGAAATTTCCCCGAGAATATATACTTATCCCTATGAACATCTCGAAAACAAAATCTGACCTCTGGGAATATCTTGCAAGTGAACACCGCCCCATTGCCCTCTACGGCACCGGCGACGGAGCAGACAAGATAATTACCGTCCTTGAGCGCAAAGGCTTAAAAGACCTCATCGCCGCCGTTTTTGCGAGCGACGGTTTTGTCAGGGACAGGATGTTCCACGAATATAAAGTCATATCGTATTCCTCCTGCTGTGAGAAGCTCGCCGGCCAGGATTTCATCGTGCTCGTATGCTTCGGTTCATCACGCCCTGAAGTGCTTGAGATGGTCTCTAAAATCGCATCTGAAAGAGAACTTTACGTTCCTGATGTTCCCGTCTACGGTGACATATTATTCAACCGTGAATTCTATGAATCAAATAAAGATTCGATAGAAGATGTTTACTCAAAACTTGCAGATGAGAATTCCAAAAAGTGCTACGAAGATTACATCAACTACAAGCTCACGGGAGACATCTCATATCTTGAAAATTCAGAGTCTGATACTGATGAAGAATTCAGACTTTTAGACCAGATCAAACCCGGATGCTTTATCGATCTCGGCGCTTACTATGGTGATACATTGATGCGTTATCTCAGTAAGTATCCGTATCTTAAAAAGGCTGTAGCATTAGAGCCTGAACGCCATTCATTTGCCAAGCTCAAAGCATGCGCCGAAGACTTGGAAGCTGAAGAATTCGACGTCACCTGCATCAATGCTCTTATCGGAGACAAGGTCGGAACAGAACTTGTATCCACAGCAAGAGGCAGAGGAACGAGGGCTTTGCAGAACAGCAATGTCGAATTGAAGAATACTCGCGAGATAGACGTAATTACAGTTGATTCGCTTAAGCTTGATAACGTGAGCTTCATCAAGTTCGATGTCGAAGGTTCTGAACTTGCAGCGATCGAAGGCGCAAAAGAAACGATTGAAAAGTGCCGTCCCGTACTGAAGATCGCATGCTATCACAGAAGCGAAGACGTGTTCACTCTGGTACAGAAAGTACTTGAGATAAGAAACGATTATAAGGTATACATGATCCACACAAGGTGCATTCCCGGATGGGACACTGACTTCTATTTAGTCTGATAAGGAAACGCAATGAAGATACTGATCGTAAGTGATTCGCACGGAACTACAGGGCCTCTCAGAACGGCCATTATGAAAGAGACACCCGACATGCTTATCCACCTGGGTGACTCAGAATATCCCCAGGCTGAGATCGCGAAATGGGCAGGTGCTCCCAAGACTGCATGCATCTTTGTTAAGGGCAACTGCGACACATACACGTTCGATCCTTCACTCGTCAGAAACGAAGCTGTATTCACACTCAACGGACATAAGATATACTGCGCGCACGGACACCGCCAGCGCGTTAATTACGGCCTCCTGACGCTGTCTCTCACGGCTCAGGAACAGGGATGCGACATCTGCATGTTCGGCCACACCCACGTCCCCTACGACAGCTTCGGTGACGCGATATCAGACTTCAACAGATACTACGAATCAGGCTTCGGAACACCCTCAGGTCCGCGCATTCTGAACCCCGGTTCTATCGCAATACCCAGAGGCGGCTCAAAGCGCGGTTATATGGTTATGGAAATGGAAGATGACGGCAGGTACGAAGTTTACTACCGCACTGTTGAGTTCTAAAAATTTTTCTAATCACTACAATTCCACATAGAAAAAACTCTAATTTCTTGCAGGTTTCTTGTCGGCTTTTCAGAGGTTTTCGTCCCCAAAACCGGCAAACTTCAATGCTATCGAACATTCCTTACGGGTGGTTGTATTGAAAGCTTGTAGGAAACCTTGTCAGTTCTTTGTCGGTCGTTGTCGGTCACACGCCAAATTTCACGCTACCGACAAGACATAACAAATATTCCGATCAAATTAGGAGAAAAATCTCTGAAAACCTGCACAGTCCTGCTTCATATCTTACAAAGCTTACAAAAATTCAGAGAAAAACCTTTGAAAAACCCTGAAAAAACCGACAATAAATTAGGCTTCCGGGACAATGTTTTAAGAACGAGGTAGCACCTGACGGCCTCGCCGTCAAGGAACCGGCAATGCCTCACCTGCGGTGTCCTTGACTGCTCGCCTTTACAGGTGCTGAATAAGTGTTCAAGAGGTCGGTTCCCGACCGTGCATCTTAAGATGCCGTTCTTTATGAATATCGCTGATGATCGCAACCGGCCTGAACACCCAAAACAGATCAGACAAATGCAGTCAAGGCCGCAAGCATTCGTCAGAATGTGCCGTAAGGCAGCCTTGACGGCTAAAAGGCTGATCTGTACAAAGACTATGGCAGGTTGCGATAGATTAATCCCACTGAATTACAAGGATCTGTTATTCGCGCTATTTATCCATATTCGCGATTACATGCAAAACGATATGGAATATTCTCGTAATGCCGCCTGAGCAGTCACTCTTTTCGACGGCATTGCTGATAAGCATCGGATTATCCGTACCGATTACATCGACGTCACAACTGACGAGATACTGTACGGTATCGTCGTTATCGACTGTCCAGCAGAATACCTTCTTGCCCTGCGCATGCATGTCGCGCACAAGCTCAGGCGTGATGTAAGACTCTTCGATCGAGATATTATCAGAACACTCAAGGTGCTCAAGATCACCAAGGCCTACTACGACACAGTATGCTTTCGTGATCGTCGGGTCGAGTTCGTTTACGCGCTGCAGGCGGCTCAGATCCTGGGCGATTACCATGACGTTATCGTGCATGCCGGTATCGTTAATTACCTGAAGGACATTCTCTTCGAAGTTCACATCGTCAGCGTGGCCCTTAAGCTCAACCTGGACGTGCATGTCGTTTTCCTTAGCAAAGAGAAGGACTTCGGCAAGTGTCGGAACTACTACATGCTCGTAGTTGCCGGGCATCCATGAACCGAACTCGCATGCGGTAAGTTCTTCGTATGTGTGATCGTGAATTGAAAGATTCACTCCCGTTACTCTCTTGATCGTTGAATCGTGGTTGCAGATGATGACGCCGTCTGATGTCTGGTGTACGTCAAGTTCGATCCACTCCAGGTTCTCGCTTGCCGCGAGCTCAAATGCTTCCATCGTATTCTCAGGCGCATTTACGTTGTCGCCGCGGTGAGCACAGACCAGAGGCTGGTCAACGGGTTCGAATAAGAATGCATATCTGTTGATCCAGTAAACACTGGTTACGGATGAGAATACTGCAAGAACGATAAGGAAAGCGATGACGCCCTTCCAGGATGTCTTTTTCGCTTTGAACGTATCCTTGGACAAAGTAAGGAGCATGTCCCTCTCATCAACGTAACGGTAGAACAAAACAGCAAGAGCGGCATTATTTACCGCGGGCGAGATAAAGCTCTTGAGGATCTGGCGCAGAAGGTATGTGGACGTGCCGACATTCTCTGCCTTGAAGATAATGTTCTTGCTGTTACCCAGAAGCATGCTTGTGGCTTCATTCCAGTTGATAACGATGATGGAAGAAATGGAATTGATCGTAAAATTCAGAATGATCGTCAAAAGGATCAGCGAGAGAAGTGTCTCCACAAAATGTCCTCTTTCAAGGTGCCTGGATCTCGTGCAGCTCTTAATGAATGAGTCCTTCTGCATTACAAAGCTGTTGATCGAGAACAGGTATACAGTAAGGATTAATATCAACGCGATATAACCTATCCAGTAAACTACGTTAAGACCTTTGGTGTAGTCGATCGTCTGGTCAACGAATCCCGGAAGAATAAGCTTAAACGTGGACGTAGCCAGAGGGAAAACCCTTGTCAGCGGGAACAATACAAGAATGAATACGATCAGGAACCAGTTCTTCGGATGAAGTGCCTTTCTGCAGGCACGGAGTCCTGCCGCAAACATGCTCATGAGATTAGTCGTTCTTCCCGCCTGTCCCATAGAGAAAGCATGGAGAAGTCCTGCGATCTCAAATAATGACATCAGCGTTACTATGACCGCAAAAATGATCATTAATACGATCGATATCGGATTAAAAAGCACATGGGAAAGATTGGCTGGAACGATATATTCGACGCCCGTGACCTTCATCATGAGAGTGATGAGAAGATCCTTCAGAACGGATGTTGCCATTATGGTGAACACCGAGCAGAGCAGGATAAAGAGCATGACTACTCTGAAGCTCTGCTTGAAAAGGATCCAGATGCCTCTTAAAAAATTCAGAAAACGCTTGAAAAAACGCGTTGTCTGGTCCTTACACTTTTTGCATATACCTTTGAAAGATAACGTTTCCGGCATTCCCCTCGCCTACCCTCAAGCGTTGAATTTCTTGACGTACTCCTGGTACTTCTTCTCATCCTTATCCTTACGCTGCTTGAAGTCGTGCATGTAAGTGTCGGGATTTGTGGAGCCTGCGTGCTTGAATCTGTATGCGATGGCGGCGATGTTAAGGCTGTGCTCTGCGATTCTTACGCAGCTGTAGAGGATGTCGTTAAATACGAATCCCTGTTCAGTGGTGCAGATACCTTCCGCAAGTCTTTCAACGTGGTTAGCCTTGAACTTGTCGCACATCTCACTGATGACGATTCTCAGAGGTCCGATGTTGTCTGCATTTACAGCATTGTTGGATAAGTAGCATTCCAAAGCCATCGTATAGATCTCACGGACCGCAGGAATGACTTTATTGAGCTCTTCACGTGCGGCATCAGAGAATTCAAGATGCTTTGTCTCGATCTCTTCTGCGGAATCCGACAGATAGTTGGCGTGGTCGGCGATACGCTCGACTTCTCCGATTGCCTGAAGGATTCTTGAAGACCTGTTCTTGTCTTCAACGCTCAGGTGCTGTGTTGTTGTAAGCTTCATGAGGTAAGAACCAAGAAGGTCCTCGTAACCGTCTACACGCTCTTCGTTCTTCTTGATGAAGTCGAAATCAGTTGTGTTGTAGCCGTTTGAAAGCATGTCCATAGACTTATCGAGTCCGTCCTTAGCCTTCGTGACCATCTTGACCATCATGTTGCGGCACTCACCGACAGCGATGGAAGGTGTAAGCATGAGACGTTCGTCGAGCTTGAACTCCTGCTCTTCTGCTGTCTCCTTGACGATAAGATGCGCGATCTTTACGAGGAGCTTGGAGAACGGGAACAACAATACCGTATTTGCGATGTTAAATATTGAGTGGATGGCAGCGACACCTACGATGCCGACCGGGTTGTCCATGAAGCTGAAATTGAAGAATGCATCAACTGCATAGAATACGATGAGCCAAATGACTGTACCGATAAGCTTGATCGCAACGTGGATGACAGTAACTCTCTTAGCGTCTCTGTTAACGCCGATGGATGAGAGGATGGCAGTCATGCATGTACCGATGTTGGCACCCATTACGAGCGGGATAGCCATGCCGTATGTGAGCTTGCCTGTCATGGAGATACTCTGCAGGATACCGATTGCAGCAGCAGAGCTCTGGATGATACCTGTTACAACTGCGCCGGATACAACGCCTAAGAGAGGATTCTTGAAGGCTGTCATGATGGATACGAAGCTGTCCATCTCCTTAAGAGGTTCCATAGAAGCTGACATCATGGTCATACCCTGCATGAGGATCGCAAATCCGATGAGCATCGTGCCGATATCCTTACGGCGCTGCTTCTTGCAGATCATGATGAGCGCTATACCGATCAAAGCGAAAATGAGAGAGAAGACAGAGGGCTTAAGGAGCTTTAAGAAGACATTGTCTCCGCTGTCGATACCTGCAAGGGACAATATCCACGCTGTGAGCGTCGTACCGATGTCAGATCCGAATATTACGCCGACCGTCTGGGGAAGGTCCATAATGCCGGAGTTAACGAAACCTACCAGCATGACCGTCATTGCTGACGAGGACTGGATGGCGATCGTGATGATCGCACCTACGGCAAGACCCTTGAATTTGTTGTCAGTAGCTTTATTGAGGAGCTTTTCGAGCTTACCGCCTGCCGTCTTCTTCAAAGACTCAGACAAAAGGCGCATTCCGTAAAGAAAGAATGCGAGGCCGCCGAAAAGCGTTACGAACGAGAAAATATCCATAATTATCTCCGATTCCTGTTAATCCAAATTAATTGTTCCGCCCTGTATTTTAATATCAAAAAAGGAATATGTAAAACACCGAAATATTACATATTCCTTTACATAGACGGGCGTCTATATGTTGTTATTGACAGTCACAAAACCTTATTTTCTGCCGAGAAATACCGGGAGAAGGAGTGTTACCAGAAGGCCGATGACAAAGTTGATTGCTGCTCCGATCGCGACCGCAAGGATCAGTTTGCCGAACATGATACCAAGAATTACTGCTACTGCTGAAGGAGCAAGTCCGAAGTAGAAGAAGATCATCTGGATTATCGTGCCGACGAGCTTTGCGACTTCGTCAGGGAGCGACATGGAGATCAACGTTCCCACAGTCGTTGCAAAGAAGCTTATCGAGAGGATGAACAGGAACCAGACGATAACTGACAACGGATTTGCCTGAACGAGTATCGCAGATACGATAACCGGTATCAGAAGGTCGATTGCCGTTACAGTAAGGCTTCCGAGGAGCGAATAGAAGATCTTTGCAAATCCTTTTTCAGGAATAAGGATGAAGAAGCCTCTTGATGTGTCTTCGCGGATCGGATCACCCAGCGTTCTGTAGAAAGCCATGAGTCCCAGTGCTGCAGCGGGAATGAAGAATGTGTCTTCAAACGGTGCACTCCTTGCAAACCAGGCGACTACACCGGCAATAAGCGTGTAAACGATCATGGTCGTGGAGAAGATCTTGAGCTTAGCAAATCTGAATCTGTTAAATACAGCCTTGTAGAAGAAAACGCTTGCGCCGCTGCCGTAGTGGAAGCCCTCTCTGTCGAGGTTTTCCTTACGGTCCTTCTCTCTTGTGGCAACAGAACCTCTTGCGGCTCTCTTTGCGCCCTCGAGCTGTTCAGCCTTGTGCTCAGCTGCAAACATGGCATCTTCGTAGAAGTCTGCCTTCATCTTCCAGATAAGGAGTACGAGTACTGCGCAGGATGCGACAAAGATTCCGAGGAATATCATGGACATTACAGTGTCGCCTGTTACCGCATAGTAAGAAATAGCTCTGAGCCAGCCCCAGAAAGGTACCCAGTGTGTATTAGGGCTTGCAAAATATGCGAAAAGTCCGTCAACAATATCCATCTTGTTAATGGTAACGAATGCTGCAAAACCTACAGCGATCGCACCATATACGACTGCGATGAAGCGGTTGAGATTTGCCATGCCGTTCTTCATTTTCGATGTGATCGTATAGAAAATGACCTGGACCAGCGTGCTGAACATGAGTGAAAGCACATAAACGATGATTATCGAGATTGCGCCCCACATGCTAAGGCCCGCATTTATCGTCAGATTAGGGATCTGGAACAATGCGAAAACCGATACCAGAAGCGACGTTCCGAGTGTGCACAAAAGCCTGAACATCAGTACGGACTGCGGCCTCATAGGCGATGCGAAAAGCATCGGCACGTCTGCCGGCAGGAAGATCTTATTGGAATTCTTTGCGTTGATGATGTTTACCGCAAGAATGAGAAGGAAGATAGCAGAGATCGCAAAATCGACGATGTTTTCCTTTGAAAGATCATGTTCAGACATGAGCCTTTTAAGGAATCCGTCGCGTGCTTCGGATGCAGATATCTCTTCAACCGGATTGCCGTCTTCATCTGTCTCAAGAACTATGGTCGTATCGTCAACCGTATTGCTGCTGCTCTTGTCGAGCATGGAACCGAAGACTCCGATCATGCCGCCGAAAGCGATCATGATAACGAAGACAACAACCCAGGTCTTCATCATCTTCTTAAGCGTGTTAAGAAGTGAGTGGGAAGCGTAATAAAGGAACAGTCTCATTTATGCCTCTCCTTCACCTTCACCGCTAACGGAAGACTTATCAACGCCTTCAGTTACTTCGAAGAACAGGTCTTCAAGTGACTTGCCGCTCGCGTCAACTTCAGCTCTTGTGACGTTGGCCTTGATCTGGCCGTTCTGCATGATGATGGTTCTGTCCCAAAGCATGTCGACACTGTCGATGATGTGTGTACTGATGAATAAAGTCTTGCCTGCCTTGCGGAGCTCTTCGATGTAATTCTTGAGTTCCTTGATGGCATGAGGATCAAGACCTACGAGAGGCTCGTCCAACAAAATGAGATCGGGATCAGGCAAAAGGCCTAAGCAGATATTCAGCTTCTGCTGCATACCTTTTGAAAGCTCATCGCCGAACTTCTTGCGCTTGTCATCTAACTCGAATCTTTCAAGCAGCATGTTGATACGGTCTTTATAGTCCGTAAGCTTATATGCCCTTGCGATGAATTCCATGTGCTCGATAACGGTAAGAGTCGGATAAAGCGAAGGCATTTCAGGGATGTAACCCAATACCTTTCTTGCTTCAACGGACTTGTTGTTCATTCCGTTTATCGTGATGCTTCCGTCGTATTTGAGAAAGCCGATGATGGACTTGATGATCGTACTCTTGCCCGCACCGTTAGGTCCCAGAAGGACTGTAAGTGAGCCGGGTTCAAGCGTGAAAGATACATCATTGCATGCAACATTTTTGCCGTAACGCTTGGTTACGTTCTTAACCTCTAACATATCCAATTACCCCCAAGTTAAAACACTGCGGATAGTTTGCCACTGGGAAATTGCGTTTTCAATATGTTTTGAACCGATTTAAGGTACCGTTAAGGATAGTTGTCAAAAATCCCATATCTTTTTATAAAAACAGATATTTTGCTTTTCCTATGCTATTATTTAAAATACTAGTGCTTTACTATGGATTTACTATAGTTTTTCGGGGTGATTATTATGGCTAAGTGGATTATCGTTGTTGACGACGACACTGCCAATCTCAAAATGGCAGGTCACATTCTCAGTAAGAACAACATGCGTGTTACTGCGCTAAAGTCCGGCAGTTCCTTCCTTGAATATGTTAACGAGAACGGCATGCCCGATCTTGTTCTCCTGGACATCAAGATGCCGGTCATGGACGGCTTTGAGACGCTCGACAAATTAAGACAGCTCGAGCAGCTGAAAGGCCTCATGAAGACACCCGTTATCTTCCTCACCGCAGACGAGGATGTTGATACAGAGACCAGAGGTTTTGAGGTCGGCGTATCCGACTTTATCAGAAAGCCTTTTAACCCTGACGTACTCCTCCGAAGGATCGGCAACATCATGTCGAATTCACAGGAGATGCAGAGCCTTAAGAGCGAAGCAACTATAGATAAACTCACAGGCCTTCTTAACAAGGCTGCAGCCGGTGAGGAACTTTCCAAGATGTGTTCCGAGAGTGCCGGATGCCTCATGATGATCGACCTCGACTCATTCAAACTCGTAAACGACATTTACGGTCATGAGATGGGCGATAAAGTTCTCATCGCATGCGCTGATACTTTCCGTGAGAATGTCCCTTCAGGAAGTAAGATCGGAAGAATCGGCGGCGACGAATTCTCTGCATTTGCAGTAGGCGTAACTACCGAAGAGGCAGTTGCAGACATAACCTCCAGGTTCAATAAAGAAATCGTCAGAAAAGCAAAAGAGCTGATGGGCGAAGACATGACCATCCCGCTTGGCGTATCCGTCGGTGGTATCTTCGTTCCGAGATACGGCAACGATTACACTGCACTTTTGAAGCTCGCCGATAAAGCTCTTTATAATGTTAAGAAAAACGGCAAGCACAGTTACGATGTTTACGATGACAACGTTGACGACGGCCGTTCTTCCGTGCTCGACATCAAGGCCATATCCGAGATATTGGGTGAGCGTTCCATCCAGGACGTCGCTCTCCAGCTCGATAAGGAAGCCTTCTCACCCGTATACCGTTATGTAATCAGATACATAATCAGACATCATATAAACGCATGCAAGATCCTCTTCACTCTTGCACCCGAAAACGGAAGACTCGACAATGACTTCTACGACAACGTAGATGAGTTCGGCAACCATATTAGAGGATCCCTTCGTAAGTCCGATATCTTTATGAGGAATAACAAGAACCAGTATTTCGTATTCCTCACGGACATCAGGGCTGACTCCGTCGACAAGGTAATTCTCCATCTCCTTGACGGCTGGAAGAATAAGAAGATCGCAAACCTCATAATCACACATGAGACTGAATTCATCGGCAAGAACACAGATTACGTAGTGACCAACAAGGTCAAGAAAGTAGTAGTCGTCGATGATGATGTTATCAATCTCCAGGTAGCAGGCAAGATCTTAAGTTCCGGCGGAATGCATGTCGTTGCACTGAAATCGGGAGAAGCTCTTTTCGAGTATCTCGACAAAGAAACAGAGATGCCTAACCTTATCATGCTCGACGTAAAGATGCCGGGTATGGGCGGATTTGAAGCAATCAAGAAGCTTCATTCGTTAGAGAGCGCGGCAGCAAGGATCCCTGTCATCTTCCTTACGGCAGACGAGAGCGCAGGCTCTGAAAGCGAAGGACTTGCATTGGGCGCAATGGACTTTATCAGAAAGCCGTTCGTACCCGAAGTGCTCCTCTTGCGCGCAAAGAACATAATCGAACTTACAATGCTGCAGCACCAGCTCTATTATGAAGTTGAGCAGAAGACAAGAGAGAACAAGGATCTGTTCCTCCAGATCGTAAGCTCGCTTGCAGCTGCCATCGATACAAAGGATGAATTCACAAAAGGACATTCCTCACGCGTCGCAGAGTATTCGAAAATGATTGCCAAGAGACTCGGATACACTGAAGCAAGACAGGACGAGATCTACATGATCGCCCTCCTCCACGACGTCGGAAAGATCGGTACACCCGACGGCATTTTAAACAAGCCCGGCAAGCTTACCGACGAAGAATTCGCAATGATCAAAAGACACTCACAGATGGGTGCTTCCATACTGAAAAACATAGAAAACAATCCGAAGTTTGAAAAGGCTGCCCTGTATCATCACGAGAGATACGATGGTGCCGGTTATCCTTCAGGACTTAAGGGAGAAGACATTCCCGAAGAGGCAAGGATAATCAACGTCGCCGATTCCTATGATGCAATGTCCAGCGACAGAAGCTACAGATCACACCTCACGCAGGAAATGATAAAAGACGAACTGAAGCTTGGAATGGGTACGCAATTCGATCCGAAATTCGCACAGATAATGCTCGATATCGTAGAAGAGGATAAAGACTTTAGATTTAGAGGATAAACAGTATGAGCACGACAAAAGATAATAATGATCTGTTCCAGTCATCCCATCTGACGCTGCTGGTAAGTTACACGATCTTTGCAATTATCCTTGTCATCGAATCACTTCTCCTCGGCTGGGAGAAGTGGGCCCTTTTGATCATAATCGTGGGCATAACCATGGCATGGGTCCTTCATATCAGACACAACACTCCGTCCGTAGTCCGTATCTGGGTATACGCGATACTGATGATGGGGTGTTATTTCTTCTATGGTATTCACCAGACCAGCACGTTTGACTTAGCGCTCGTCATGGCCGGAATCATCATGATCAACACGCTGACCGGCAAGAAATCACTCATAACCCTCTGCGAGTTCACCTACTTTGTCACGATGGCTTATGAGCTCGTAAACATGATGATCACCGGAGAGCTGTTCGAAGTTCTCATAATCACAAGAACCATCCTCCACATCTGCATGATCATCTTTATCGGTAAATTCGCGAAGATCATCATCGACAAGTGGTTGCAGGTAATGAAGAAATCCGAAGGTGAGATCGAGCAGCTCACAGATGCAACAGAGCACTTGAACGACTTCCTCGCAAACGTATCACACGAACTGAGAACGCCTGTTAATGCGATCATCGGACTTACAAGTCTTTGCATCGACAAATCCAGACACCGCGAGATCCAGGGTGACCTCATCGCAGTAAGAGACGCAGGCCGTAAGGTTGCCGACCAGATCAGCGACATTCTCGACTATTCCGAGATCGACCGTAAGAAGGCAGTCTGCAACAACGAAGACTACATGCTCTCTTCCGTTCTTCACGATCTCGTTAATGACGTTAAGCAGTATAAATCCAAGAACGTCGAGCTCATCATCGACGTTGATCCTTCAATCCCCGCGGTAATGAATACCGACGTCGCAAAACTCAAGAAGATCCTTAAGTCCCTCATCACAAACGGTCTTAAGTACACACAGAAGGGCGGCGTGTATGTAAGAATCACGACCATCAAGCACGAATACGGAATCAACCTCTGCATCGAGGTAACAGATACCGGTAAGGGCATGACAGAGTATGAATTAGAGAAGGTTTACGACAGTTTCTACCAGGCAGATTCAAGCCGCACACGTCAGGGCGGCGGTCTCGGTTTGGGCCTTGCCATCACATCAGGTTTCGTAGCGCTCCTTGGCGGCTTCATGACGATCGACAGCAAGCCCGACGTAGGCACCACAGTCCACGTCAGTATCCCGCAGAGAGTAATCGATCCTCTGAGCTGCATGTCCGTCGGAGCACCCGACAAGCTCTGCCTCGGCGCATTCCTCCACTTCGAGAAATACGACAGCCCGGCCGTACGAGACTACTACAACTCAATGGTACTCAACATCGTTAAGGGCCTGGGCGTCCAGATGCACCGCGTTAACAACGCAGAGAACTTAAAGCTCTTGAGAGATTCCGTACATCTCACCCACCTCTTTATCGCTGAAGAAGAATATAACGATAACGTGGATCTCATCGAAGAACTCGCCAAGACAATGGTCGTAGCAGTCGTTGCAAACGAGGGCATGGTACTTCCCAGGAATACGCACGTTAAAGTCCTCGAAAAGCCTTTCTACTGCTTCCCTGTCGTATCGATCCTTAACTCCACAGTGGACAGCAAGGAAGAGCGCGCTAAGAAGCTCCGCTGCGATGGCATAAGAGCACTCGTAGTAGACGACGAGACAATGAACCTCGTTGTTGCAAAGAGTATTTTCAGCAGATACGGCATGAAGGTCTTCACCGCCACATCCGGTCAGGAATCGATCGACATGTGCCGCGAGAAGGTTTTCGACATCATATTCATGGACCACATGATGAGCGGCATGGATGGTGTTGAGGCAATGAAGAGAATCAGGACGGACGTAGCCGGACTTAACGGCTCCATCCCGGTCGTTGCACTTACTGCTAACGCAATGAGCTCTGCAAAGCAGATGTTCCTTACAGAAGGCTTTGACGGATTCGTAAGTAAACCTGTCGAAGTCGATGAACTTGAGCGTGTATTAAGACAGGTCCTCCCCAAATCAGCAATCTCTTATGTCGATGCTGACGGCAACATCGAAGAAACTGAACCTGAAGAGGAAGAACCCGTTGTACCTCCCGTACAGGAAAAGGATTTCCTCACGGAACTCAGAAAGAGCGGCATCGATACTGATGCAGGCCTCACTTACTGCGTAGGCGATAAGGACTTCTACAAGTCACTTCTTATCCAGTTCGCGACGGAAAGCGCTGACAAGATCGCTTCAATGAAGAATTACTATATGATGCACGACTGGCATAACTACGAGATCCTCGTTCATGCCCTGAAGAGCACCTCCAAGATGATCGGTATTTCCGATCTTTCAGAGAAAGCCAAATCACTTGAGATGGCGGCAAAGGAGAACGAAGAAGGATTCATCCTCGAAAACCACGAGGACATGATCCGCGATTACGGCCGCATCACGGCTGACATCAAGGACCATCTGCTTTCAGAAGAGGGCGGTTCCGACGATGAAGATGTTTTCGAATTTGCGCCTGAGGACGAAGGAGGTGATAAGGCATGAGAGGCATGTTAAGGTATCTTTTTAAACCTGCCAGCAATGATCGCGAAGCAATCAAATCTGCCTATTACGAATCAGTAGGACCTACACAGGTCACGATGGTTCTCGCATTCCTCGCGGGTGCGATCTTCCTTGCGCTGACATTCATTTATCCGCCTTACTTTGGCGGAACGACAGTCCTTTATCACCAGATATGTTATGTCTGGGTTCTTGCCATCGCGATCATCTGGATGATTGGCAGCAAATATGCCATGAAAGATTACTCATCGAGATTCCACATCGTATTTGCCCTGAATCACTTCCTGGGTATATCACTTCACCTCTGGGTAATCTCTCTTGTAATCGTTAACTCACTCGCAAGAGGCACATGCGACACCACGCTCTTCATGACGGTTGCGCTCGTTGTTCCTCTGTGCGTTTACTTCACTCCGATCGTTTACTTCATCTTCGCCATTCTCTCGAATGCCGGCATGGCTTTATTCCTGTACTACATGGTAAGCATGGGTTCGATCGAGCCTAACGAACTTGCAAACTTCACGATCTTCTCCGTATTCCAGATCGTAATGGGCGTCATCATGTCCTACACCAGATACAGACTCAATGAGCAGCTCGTTACCGCTGAAAAACAGCGTCAGGAGATCGAGATGCTCAACAAGTCCCAGAACAGCTTCTTCTCCAACATGAGCCATGAGATCAGAACTCCGATCAACACGATCATTGGTCTCAACGAGATGATCTTAAGAGAAGACGTCAGCGAAGAAGTTATCGAAGATGCGGTTAACATCAAGGCAGCAGGTAAGCTCCTCCTTAACCTCATCAATGACATCCTCGACATGAGTAAGTTCCAGTCAGGAAGCATGCAGCTCCTCATCGAGCCTTACCACACAGGCGACATGCTCTCCGATATCGTCGGCATGCTCTGGATCAGGGCAAAGGATAAGAAGCTAGACTTCAACGTCGACGTATCTCCTGACATCCCTGCAGAGCTCATCGGCGACGAAGTAAGAATCAAGCAGGTACTCATCAACGTAATCAACAACGCGATCAAGTACACCAAGGAAGGCTCCGTCTCCCTCACCGTCCAGTGCGAGATGAAGGAAGACAAGACCTGCAAGATGATCTACATGGTCTCCGACACCGGTATCGGCATCAAGTCTGAAGACATCCCTTACCTGTTCTCCGCATTCAAGCGTGTCGATGAGACAGCCACCAAACACATTGAAGGAACGGGCCTCGGCCTTTCCATCGTTAAGCAGCTTGTAGACATCATGGGCGGTAAGATCACCGTTAACAGCGTCTATAAGAAGGGCTCCACATTCATAATCGAGATCCCCCAGAGGATCGAGCGTGAAGGTTCCGTCGGCAAGTACGACTTCGCCAAGGCAGGAAGCACCGGACGCAAGAAGGAATACCTGCCGAAGTTCGAAGCACCCCAGGCGCGTATCCTCGTCGTTGACGATAACGAAGCTAACCTCATGGTTGTAAGCAAACTCCTGCGCGACACCAAGGTCCGCATCGATACTGCAACGAGCGGCGCCGACGCATTGAGAAAGACTCTCAACATCAAGTACGACGTAATCTTCATGGACCACCTCATGCCTGAGATGGACGGTATCGAGTGCAGAAGACAGATCAAGGACCAGACCGGCGGACGCTGCCGTGATACTGCGATCGTCATCCTCACCGCTAATGCCGATGAAGAGAACAGAGCACTCTACGCACGTGAGAACTTCGACGGCTACCTCGCAAAGCCAGTAAGCGGCGACGCTCTCGAAAACGAACTCTACAACCATCTCCCTAAGGAGATCGTCAAGATCACCGGCAACAGATCCGAGATCGCCCAGGAATCCATCTCCTGGATGAACGGCGCCAAGAAGCGTAAGAGTATCGTAATCACGACAGAATCAGTCGCTGACCTCTCACCTGAGATCATCGCCAAGTACCAGATCCCTGTCCTCCCTCACAAGGTCCGTACCGAAGAAGGTCTCTTCAAGGACGGTCAGGAGATCGAGACACAGGGTATCCTCAAATACATGGAAAATCCGGACCACCAGGTTCTCCCGATGGGTCCTTCCGTAAGAGAAGTCGAGGAATTCTTCTCCAAGCAGCTGACATATGCAAACAACGTCATCCACATCTCGATCTCAAGCAAGATCGAGCACAGCGGATACCAGCCTGCGCTTGAAGCGTCCAAGTCTTTCGACAACGTTTTCGTAATCGACTCAGCCCACCTCTCAAGCGGCCAGGGTCTCATGGCTCTCATGGCTTGCAGAATGGCTGAAGCAGGACTTACTGCAGAGCAGATCGTAAAAGAACTCGAAGGCGTAAAGAAGAAAATCCACACGAGCTTCATCGTTGATAACCTTGACTTCCTCGCACGTGCAGGCCAGGTCGGAAACGGAACGGCCAACATCGTCAAATCCGTCATGGGCCGCCCGGTTCTCAAACTCCGCAAAGGCAAGATGGGTGTCGGCATGACCTACTTCGGCTCAAGAGAATCGTCCTGGAAAGCATACATCAGCTCCATCCTCGCACACGGAACCAACATCGACACGAGAGTTCTCTTCGTAACCTACGTAGGCATCTCCAAGCGCGATACGGACTGGATCCGCGAGCAGATCGAAAAGCACATGCATTTCGATGAGATCTACTTCAAGCAGGCATCGCCTGCCATCGCCGTTAACTCCGGCCCGGGCACATTCGGACTGCTGTACATCGAGAAATAATTGCGGAGGCTGGCTCACTCGGGTCAGCCTTTTTACTTACTGAAAATGAGTTTTTAGATTTCAGCAAGTAAAAAATGCTCTTTACGGGCCATACATTTCAAGTATTTACTTGCTGGATTTCAGTTTTCCTTTTTCAGCAAGTAAAAGTTACATGTTTCACTCTCAGATTTTCAATTATTTACTTCCTGAAAAATCAATTTCAAGTTTCAGGAAGTAATTCTTGTTATCTTGAGTGAATATATGCTCGGTTTTTACTTGCTGAAATCAAGTTTTTGAATCTCAGTAAGTAATGCTATTCAGATTTACGTACCTAAGAAAACATTTCTTCAAATAGGTACGTAAATCCCTACCGCACCTCGAAAAAAGGAATGCCTCAGCATCCTGAGACATTCCTTATCAACTCTAACTAATTAAGATCAGGTATTAGTAGTTCTCAGCGTTAACTTCGAAGTAAGCCTGAGGATGAGCGCAAACGGGGCACATCTCGGGAGCCTTCTCGCCAACTACGATGTGACCGCAGTTTCTGCACTCCCAAACCTTAACTTCGCTCTTCTTGAATACTTCCTGAGCCTCAACGTTCTTAAGGAGAGCTCTGTATCTCTCTTCGTGATGCTTCTCGATAGCGCCGACCATTCTGAACTTAGCTGCGAGTGCCGGGAAGCCCTCTTCTTCAGCTGTCTTAGCGAAGCCTTCGTACATGTCTGTCCACTCGAAGTTCTCGCCGTCAGCAGCTGCTGCGAGGTTCTCTGCTGTTGTGCCGATGCCCTCGAGCTCCTTGAACCACATCTTAGCGTGCTCTTTCTCGTTATCAGCTGTCTTGAGGAAGAGAGCTGCGATCTGCTCGTAGCCTTCCTTCTTAGCCTTGGATGCGAAATAGGTGTACTTATTTCTTGCCTGGGACTCGCCTGCGAATGCTGCCTGAAGGTTCTTCTCTGTCTGTGTGCCTGCGTACTTGCTCATTTTTGATTCCTCCTGTGTATTGGTAATTTTTGTTTCTTTCACTGATTCTTTGGCGGGTGTGTCGCCTGTGGGGATGAAATAGCTTGCGTCATGCTTGCACCACGGGCAGATAAAATCCGAAGGTAATTCGTCGCCTTCGTAGATGTATCCGCAGACGGTACAGATAAAGCCTTTCTTTGCCGGCGCTGAAGCATTGTCCTGGCCGGGTTTCTTCTTGATGTATTTCTGGTAGAACGCATAAGTGACTGAAGGATCGTCTGATAAGACTTCACCGTCCGTAACGTCTGCCAGGAACAGTGTATGGGTACCCAGGTCAGTCTCGCTTACCACCTTAGCCGAGATAAAAGCATTCGTCTCATTCGTAATGTATGCGATGCCGTTGGCAGAACGCTTGAAATCGATTGCTTCCATCTTGTCGATGTCCTTGCCGCTCTGGAATCCGAAGTGCTTGTAGGTCTCAAACTTCGAACCTTCGGTCAGGATCGAGACATTGAACTCGCCGGTCTTATGGATCATGTCATGCGTGAAATTCAGCTTGTTGACCGCAACACAAATTCTGTTCGGTTCGGTCGTAACCTGCGATACCGTGTTAACGATACAGCCGTTATCCTTGGCGCCGTCTTTTGCCGTCAGAACAAAGAGTCCGTAAGTCAGGTTGTACATGGCTTTGCCGTTCATAGCTATCCCCCTTTCTTCTGATGAAAGTGCCCCTCGTGGAGACATAAACATATTATAGAGTAATCAGGTTGGTTTTTGGGTGAATAATAAATGAATTTTGACTATCTTTGTCTCAGGGCAGAAGCGTTTGCTTGCGGTTATATCAGAATGTTTTTATAATTGAGGCGATTATGTCTTTTCTTGATTATTTATTTTGTTTATTTATTGAACCTTTAAAGCTTCTTTTCGAAGTTGTGTTCTTCTATGCCTATAAATTTACCGGCAACGTCGGTATTTCAATCGTGGTTATAAGCCTTGTAATCAACATTCTCGTCCTGCCGCTCTATAAGCGCGCCGACAAGCTCGAGAAGGAGCAGCTCGAAAAGAAGAAGAGCATGAAGCCCTGGGTCGACAAGATCAAGGCAGCTTTCAAGGGTGACGAGCGCGTCATGATGCTCCAGGCTTACTACCGCGAAAACAATTACAAGACGACTGCCGTTTTCAAGGAATCCGTATCACTCTTTTTGCAGATACCGTTCTTCATGGCAGCCTACAGCTTCCTGTCAGAGTTAAAGGTCCTTCAGGGCGTATCCTTAGGTCCCATCAAAGATCTCGGTGCTCCCGATGCGCTTATCACGATCGGTGCTGTCAGCATCAACGTCCTCCCTATCCTCATGACCCTGATCAACATCGTTGCAGGCTTCATCTACACGGAAAAGGGAATGGTAAAAGAAAAGATCAAGCTTGTCGCGATCGCTCTCGTATTCCTCGTGCTGCTCTACACCTCACCTTCAGGACTTGTCTTCTACTGGACACTCAATAACGTGTTCTCACTCGGAAAGAACATTGTTACAAAGCTCTCAAAACCAAGGCCTGAAGCCAATCTCAAGAAAGAAGTTCTTGGCCTGGACAAAAAGGGTTTTGCAGTAGTAATGATCTCCTGTGCGGTGCTTACAGTGCTTACCGGAGTCATGATTCCCTCCGACGTCATCGCCGAGAATCCGACCGAGCTCATCAAGCCCTTCGGCGTAAATCCCTGCAACCCCGTTCTTTATATCCTGAGCAGCGGACTTACCGCAGCAGGAACGTTCATGATCTGGGTTCCGCTTTTCATCACGCTCACAAAGAATAAGTTCACCAAATATCTTGAAGGCATAATGCCGGGCCTTGCAGTCGTAAGCATCGTAAACTATGTAGTCTTCAACAAGAACTTCGGCAACCTTTCAAAGAAACTCATCTATGAATACAACATGCGTTTCGAGCTCAAGGACATCGCTTTGAACCTCCTTGCAGATATCGCAGTGCTTGCAATCGTTGCATGGCTGTTCATCAGGATCAAGAAGTATAAGAAGCTCATCATGAGCGTCGCTCTTGCAGGCGTAATTGCCATCTCGAGCATCAATGTTTTCATGAGCCTTGCCATGACCACGGGACATAACTACAGCTACGGCAACACCGCTGAAGAAGTCGCCATCCCCATGACCAAGACCGGCAAGAACGTTGTGGTCATCATGCTCGACCGTATGGTCAGCGGCTATGTTCCCTACATCATGAACGAGCGTCCTGAACTCAAGGAACAGTTCGACGGCTTCACTTACTACCCCAATACGATATCTCTCGGCCACAGCACGAATAACGGTGCTCCTGCCCTTTTCGGCGGATACGACTATTCACCGGCCAACATGAACAAGAGACCTGAAACGCTCCTTGTAGACAAGCATAACGAAGCGCTTAAGGTGCTCCCTACCATTTTCGCTGATAACGGATGGAAAGTATCGGTGGGCGACCCGCCGTATGCAAATTACGAGTGGCTCTCCGATGTTAGCATCTACGACGACAACGAAAAGATCAACGCATTCAACATGACAGGCGTCCTGGCATACGACGATCCGGTCCTTTTGGAACTCGGTGAAGAGTACGACCTCCGCCTTAACCGTAACCTCTTCTGCTACGGCCTCATGAAGACTCTGCCTTATCTCCTGCAGCCTGTCGTATATACCAACGGAACATACGATAACCTCGACCTTTATACCTACGGCAGCGGCAACATCTCTGTCATTTCAGATCCCGCGCACACGCAGGTAGGTCTTGATGAAGGCTATCTCGGATCAAGACTCGTTCTCGAATCTTTGGACGACATCGTCTATGTCGATGACAGTGCCGAGAACTGCTTCTTCATGTTCGCAAACAACACCACGCACGACATCACGCTCCTTTCAGAGCCTTCTTATGAAGCTTCAGTCGTAGTCGATAACACCCAGTACGACGCGGAGCACGCTGACCGCTTTACAGTTGACGGACGCACCGCTCACATGGAAGATTACCTTTCATATGCACACTATCAGTGCGCAATGTCCGCATGCATAATTCTCGGCCAGTGGTTCGACTACTTAAGAGCCAATGACCTTTACGACAACACGAGGATCATCATCGTTGCTGACCACGGTTATTCATTCGGCAATTTTGACGACCTCCTCCTGACAGATCTCGGATACGACGGAGAGCAGCTCAATCCTGCTCTTCTGGTAAAAGATTTTGACGCTACAGGCTTTACCGTAAGCTATGATTTCATGACCAATGCCGACACACCGTCGCTTGCGCTCCAGGGCATCGTGGATTCACCGGTAAATCCTTTTACGGGCAACCCCATAGACATGAGTCCCAAGGAACAGGACCTCTATATCTACGTATCGGGAAGCGGCAGCGTACTTGAGAATAACGGCACACAGTTTGTTGAAGCAGACCGCCGTTGGTATACTGTTCACGATAATATTTTCGATAAAGATAACTGGTCAATGATTCCCGGGGATCCTACCTGAGGCATGAAGGAGAATTTTTATGTTGGATAAACTTTTGTATATCGACCCCGGCACGGGAAGCATGCTCTTCTCGATCATCATCGGTATTGCAGGCGTGCTTATCTTTGCAGGCCATGCCCTCATCATCAAGCTCAAGTTCTTCTTCCTCGGCGGAAGGGGTAAGAATACCGAAGGCGACCGCCTTCCCATCTGTGTTTTCTCTGAAGGCAAGAGATACTGGAACGTCTTTAAGCCCGTTTTGGATGAGTTCGAAAAGCGCGGCAAGGACATCCACTATCTGACGGCAAGCCCTGACGATCCGGCCCTTAAGGCAGACTACAAGCACGTTCATTCTGAATTCATCGGCGAAGGCAACAAGGGTATCTCCAAGATGAACTTCATCAAGGCAGACATCGTCCTCTCCACCACACCGAGCCTCGACGTCTTCCAGTGGAAGAGATCCAAGGGCGCAACTTACTATGTCCACATCCCCCACATGCCGAACGACATCACGACATATAAGATGTTCGGCCTTGATTTCTATGACGCAGTACTCGTATCAGGAACATACCAGAAAGACGAGATCAGAAGACTCGAATCCATGCGTAAGATTCCTGAGAAAGAAGTCGTACTTACAGGTATCCCCTATCTTGATAAGATGAAGGAGCGCCTCGACAACGCTAAAACAGCCGACAAAGCAGACAAAGAGAAGACCATCCTTCTCGCACCTTCATGGGGCAACAACGGTATTCTCACGGCTTACGGAGCTTCATTTATCGAGAACCTCATCAAGACAGGATACAAGGTCATAATCAGACCCCACCCCCAGTCTTTCACATCCGAGAAAGACCTCATCGACGGCCTCATGAAGCAGTTCCCCGAATCAGACAAACTCAAGTGGAACCGCGATTCTGATAACTTCGACGTACTTAACGAAGCTGATATCCTGATCTCAGATTTCTCCGGCGTTATCTTCGATTTCTCGCTCGTATTCAACAAGCCTATTATCTACACAGAGCCTTCCAACGACTGGTCACAGTATGACTGTGCATGGGATACTGAAGAGCTCTGGACATATACGATCCTTCCCAAGATCGGAAGAAAGCTTACGCCCGGTAACTTCGAGAACATCGACAAGCTCGTAGAAGACTGCATCAGCGGCTCAGACGCAAAAGAACTTGCAAAGGGCAGAGACCTTGCGCGTGAACAGACATGGTGCAACATCGGCAAGGGTGCAGAGAAAACAGCCGATTATCTCATCGCTAAACACGAAGAGATCGTTCGCAAGGAAAAAGAGAAGGCTGAAGCTTCTAAGCCTGCAAACACAAGAAGAAAGAGCACAAAAAAGCTTTTCGCTTAAAGCGCTTAATTTCCTTATTCGGTTCTCAGAGCTGTTACAGGATCCTGTCTTGAAGCTGACTTCGACGGGATAAGTCCGCCTATGAATGTCAGGAAGATACTGAGGACTACAAGTATGATCGCAGCTGCCCACGGCATGATGGCGCTTACGTCGTTTGACTCTGCAAGCTTATGGATCAATGCATTTATGGGGATCAGCAAGATCAAGGATATTCCTACACCGAAGATACCTGCGAGGAATCCGGTGATCATGGTCTCAGCATTAAATACCTGTGCAACGTTGTGCTTGGAAGCACCCATGGCACGAAGGATACCGATCTCTTTTCGACGCTCAAGAACACTGATGTAAGTGATGACACCGATCATGATCGAAGATACAACGAGTGATATTGCGACGAACGCGATAAGCACGTAAGAGATCGTGTTGATGATCTTTGTAACGGACTTCATGAGAGCGCCTACGATATCGGTGTAAACGATGCTCTTATCTTCCTCACCTGCATCTTCTACCATCTTGTTATAGTCCTTAATGATCTGTGTGATCTGGTCCTTGGATTCGAAGTCTTTCGGATAGATGGTGATGGACTGGAGGTCGTCTACGGCACAGTATCCGAATGCGGAGAGGTTGCCCTCAGCAGAAGATGTTCCGCCGCCCATGAGCTCGTTCATAAATGACTGTAATTCGCTCTCACCCATGTTGAACTGGAATGCTGAAGCAAACGCATCCTGGTCGACCGTAAGTGCGCTTCCGAAGTCTTCGAAAGTGCTCTGGAGAGCTGTTGTCATGTTGGATGCGAGTCTTTCTACAACCATTGTGAGCGCGCTCTCGATACCTGCTGAAAGCTGTACCATCATGTCTGCTGTCATGCCTGATACGTTGCCCATTATCGTGGACATGATCTCGTCAGTATTTACTGAAGTAGATACGACATAAGTGATCATGTTCTTTGCTCTGTCAGTCTCCATGTATTCCTTGAGAGAAGCTTCAAGCGCGTTGGGATCAGGAAGATTATTCTCATTTGCGTACTTCGAATATCCTTCGAGAAGTGCCTGTGAGATCTCCTGTGCCTGCTCAGGTGTGATGTCGATATTCTCGAGAACTTCGTTCAGAATGATCTCTGTCTGTGCATCAACTGTTGCCTGTCCTCTTTCTGTCTCAAGATATTCCTGGAAGAGCTCGGACTGCTGGTCCTGGGTCATATCAAACGGGTTAATGCCCTTCTCAATAGCTTTCTCCAAAGCATACTGTGAGAAGTCCATGGTGATCGCCTGAATGGCAGCATTCAAAACAGCGTTGTCGATATTCTCGGCACCGCTCTCTTTAATGATCTTTATAAGCTGCTCTCTCAAAACTGCGCTTCCTTCAGGTGAAGCGATGTACTGCGACATTGCATCAGGAAGTGCAGCATAATTCGTAGAAGGACTAGCAGAAGCGTAATCAAGATAGTCAGTGAAGATCGCAGAAAGTCCCTGTCCCAGAGCTTCCGTGTTAACCTTCAGATCAACGCCGTCGAGAAGACCTGAGATCTGGTCTGAAGAAAGATTAGGCATGGCAGAACCCAGAGCTCCTGAGAGATCAAGTCCGCTCATGTCACCGAAAGCTTCTTCATCGAAATTGATCTTGTCCTCATCGAACTTGAATGCATCCTGGATCTTATCCTCATCGATCGAGAAAAGATTGCTCATGTCAAAGTCAGACTCTTCCTCGTCAAATCTCTCGCCCGTAAGCACGTTAACTTCACGGTCAGCGAGCTGAGCCTTAACGATATCAGCTTCCTCGGCACTTGCTCTCAATTCCTCAACGAGATCCTTGCCGTAGTAGATACCGGAATCGAGCATCCAGATATCTTCGCCTTCTTTAGGCTGTACGATACCGACGATCTTGAGATCCTGGGAACCGGCGAGAAGATCTTTCATGTACTTGTCGTTGTTTCTCATGTCGGTGTAGATCTTGTTGGTCTCATCGTACTTATAGAATTCATAGGCAGGTACTACCTTGAAAGTAGTGCCCATGAAATCCTCGTAATGCCATGTGTAGTATTCCTGGTCAGATACGACTTCGATACCGTTACTGAAGTCACGGATCATCTTATCGAGCTCATCGGTGTCTCTCAGGCCGAACGCGTAGATGATGTAGTCAGTAACTGCGCCATTCAATGAAAGAACAAGGACAGCCTCCTGTGAGTTCTCAGGCCATCTTCCTGCCTTGATGTCGTACTGGTTGATATAAAGCGACTCATTTTCGGGCATCTCATAGAAAACATTCATGCTGTATGCGGAAGAGAAAATGCTTCCTGAAGAAAGTCCCATGGATGCGAAATCGTTATTGGGGTTTACCTGTCTGTAATTACCTGTGCTCTTCTCGTAGTAGAAGATCTGCGGATCAAGTCCGTATGAATACTCAACGCCGTTCGTGAGTTCATAGATGTTCGTGGCATCGCTGTCGAAATAATTCTTCAGTGAGATAAGGTCGTTTGTCCTTACAGTTGAAAGCATCTGTCCTACTGAAGGGACCTCAGTGATCTCACCTTCGCCTGCAGCCTCCCACGTATCCGTGGATACCATCATCATCGACATGAAAGATATCGACGACGACTCGATCGACAGAGGATACTGCGACAATGTCTGCGCCTCTATCCTGTCGATATATGTGTTGACGCCGTTGGACATGGAAAGGATCAGGGCGATACCGATGATACCGATGGATCCTGCAAATGCTACGAGAACCGTTCTCGTCTTCTTTGTCCAGAGGTTATTAAAACTCAATGCAAGAGCCGTGAGGAAGCTCATCGAAGCCTTGCCGAGGTTTTTATGAACCGGTGCGGCAGCGCCTGCATTTTCTTCAGGCTCGAAAGGATCACTGTCGTTAATGATGTGACCGTCTTTAACTCTTACGATTCTGGTAGCGTAATCTTCAGCAAGCTCAGGGTTATGCGTAACCATTACGACAAGGCGGTCTTTAGCGACCTCCTTGAGAAGTTCCATTACCTGAACGCTCGTCTCTGTATCAAGAGCGCCCGTAGGCTCGTCTGCCAAAAGGATCTTCGGATCGTTAACAAGAGCTCTGGCGATCGCAACTCTCTGCATCTGACCGCCGGACATCTGGTTCGGCTTCTTGTGTGCCTGTTCGCGGAGTCCGACCTTCTCCAAAGCATCAAGAGCCCTCTGCTTACGCTCTCTTTTCGAGATGCCGGAGATGGTAAGAGCAAGCTCTACGTTGGACAAAACAGTCTGGTGGGGGATCAGGTTATAGCTCTGGAATACGAAACCAATCGTGTGGTTTCTGTATGAATCCCAGTCCCTGTCCTTATAACGCTTTGTGGAAACACCGTTAATGATGAGGTCACCCGAATCGTAGCGGTCGAGACCTCCGATAATGTTAAGCAGCGTCGTCTTGCCTGAACCTGAAGGTCCAAGTATCGCAACGAACTCGTTATCCCTGAGATTCAGAGAAACTCCGTCAAGCGCCTTCTGAACGAGGCTACCCGTCTTATATTCTTTACGTATATCCCTTATTTGAAGCATAGCAACGCAATTCTATCACGCGTACAGTGAATAATCTTTACAATATATGTGAATTATTGGGAAATTCCGAGTAATTCGGAAGGTTAAAACAATTCACGCACGCGAAAACCCTTATTCCTTAAATTTTCGAAATGCCTGTACTTACTTATATGTTTACCGAAGCGTCCCGCCCCTTATTGCGGGAGCTTCGAATAAAGCCATGTTACCTTGCTCGGGAACTTCTCCTTGTTGATCTTAGAGAACTGCTGGAACTGGATCCTTCTGATTCCCTTAAGGTAAGGTTTGATCGCTTCAGCAAGTCCCTTGCACTCTGTCTCAAATGTCTCATCCGGGCAGTCCATGATGCACAGATAAGATCTGTCGTTACGGTTGTTTGCAGGTGTTGATACGAGGAGCAATACCTTGGCAATGTCACCGTGTGCTCCGCAATACTTCTTTACTGCGTTCTCGATAGCAGCAAACTCAGGTGTGTCAGAAGGATTGGTAACAATTACCTTCTGGATGCCGGGCATGTTGGGACCGCCGTTTCCAATGAAGTTATCGAGGTCTCTGTTGCCTGTGCCACCCAGTGCGAGTGAAGCGTTGTCGCCTGCGCCTTCGCCGAATCTTTCCTTGAAGATCGTTGTGCCTACCATCTTATCTACGAGTTCCTTGTGGATCGTGATGGTAACAGGTCCGCCCGGATTTACCAGGAATCCCTGATGGTGGCTGTCTCTTGAGATAGCTGCCGTCTGCGCAAAGCTCAGGCAGAGGCGCTTGTCGGGACCGCCCTGCTTACCGAAACCGTTCTTAAGAGCTCTCTGTGCGAGTGCCTGTGATGTGAAAACGGGAAGGAAAGAAGACTTAGGATCCTGTTTTGTGGTGATGCCGATAAAACCGATTGAGCTCTTGCCGTTCTGCGCGGGAGAGATCTTCGCGATTGTTACGAACTCGGATGTCATGAGTGAATCCATTACTGAACCGAAGAAAACAGGATCTTTGCCGAACTTGCCGTACTCGCAGAGCATTGCAGTAGTTCTCGGGTTGCCCGCATTAGCCATACCCTTGCAAGCAGCATCCTTCATGTCTTCGATGCCCTTACCGTCTGTAAGGACTGCAAATCTCTGGACAGCGCTCGAAGCGTTCTGGTCCGGATTTTCCGGAAGCGGAATGTCGCCTCTTGTGATCTCGATCTCAGCTCTGTCGTAGGAGATCTCGTCAACGAATTCTCTGTTATCGTTTCTGATCTTCTCAATCTTAACAGTGAACTTCTCGCCTTTTCCCTGATAAAGGAAAACTTCAGAACCTGTCTTGATGGTACCTCTGATAGTACCACGGACAACGATGTTGCCTTCTGTCTCAGGTTCAGCGCTCAAAGGAATCTCGTCACAGACGACGAAGAATGTCATGCCGTCAGGAGCACCGTCGCCTTCAAGGATCTTCTTGGCAGCATTCTTGGACTGCTCTTCAAGGAAGTTTTCCTGCTTGGCCTGTTCCTCCTGGGCCTGCTGTCTTTCCTCAGCCTTGGCGAGCTTTTCCTTCTGCTCCTCCTCACGGGCCTCGAGGATGACCTTCATTTCCTCTGTAACACTGTTACTTTGCTTATTTTCAGAGGGGTTTACGCCCTTCGCTTCATCTTTCTTTTTCTTGCCGAAAAGTGCCATACTTAATTCCTGCTCCCTCGTATTTATTAATTCCAACAAGGAATTATAGCACATCAGGGGTGCACTTTCCTTTTTTGCATATCATGACGGTAAGTAATAGAATAACCCCATGAACTAAAAAGGGGCGTCTTATGGAATACGACAGACAGGACATATTGGATAAAGCGGCCCAGGCTTACGACCACGCTGAAGAAACCATCAGGGCGATGGACAAAGTCTTCCAGAATGTCACCGGCAGCGATTACGATGCCGAGCTTACGCTTGCCCAGTTCGACATGATCCTTCAGGGCGTCCTCTTAAGCGTCGCATGTGCCGACGGAGTTTTCGATCCCGTTGAACAGGATTTCATAAGACAGTTCGCAATGCACGGCGACCTTCTCGAATACATAAAGAACGACGCGGAATTTGAGATGGACCTCACATGGGATCTCATCGCGAGCCTCCCTGAAGACGTATCTTCCGCACTCATCCAGGTCCTCCCCCAGGTGTTGGATGACCAGTGCGAGAGCTTCATCTATCCTCTTGCGGCAGTCGATTTCTCATACAGCCAGTTCGGCGGCGTCATTACGACACCGGGCGATTTCTTAAAGTCCATTGAAGCTGACATGATCCAGATCGCCGGCCTCCTTGCTTTCGTTGATTCAGACGGCACCGAAGACGAGATCAGTGCTGCCGTCTCCATGATCTACGAGCTTGAAGGAAAGCACTGGAGAGACCTCCTCTCCGGCAGAGCTTTGGGCGCAGGAGAAGAAAAGACCTGATCTTTCGACCAGGTCCCTGTTAAAGCTATTTTGTTTTCCCGGGATTAATATCCGAATTCCTCGATCCAATAGTATCCGTATCCGTCATCTGTAGTATACAGAGCGGCACCGAATGTTCTGTAATCAGGATTCATCATGTTTGCATAGTGTCCGGAAGATCCAACCCATGCATAATGGACTTCTGAAACTGATCTCTGTCCGTAAGCAATATTCTCTGCCCACATAGCTCCTTCGTTTACCGTATACCACGGAGATCCGTCAGGTCTCTGGTGGTTAGCATTCTGATCGTTAGTCAGAAGAGGAAGTTCAGCGGCACGGATGCATGCACAATTCTCAAGTTCGCCGCTCCATGTAAGAGGTTCGAGACCTGCTGCTTCTCTTTCAGAGTTAACATAATCCAAAAGTTCGTAAACAGCTGAACCGTATCCTGCTGAATAACCTGAATCACCGCCGGATGAGCCTGAATCATCTGATGAACCAGAACCAGAACCTGTATCTCCGTCAGATGACGTTCCGCCTGAGTTCGCTGTATCAGCTGCGCCTGAAGCAGATGCGCTTGCGGCTGCATCAGCAGAACCTGCAGGAGCATAACCTGTGTTGTCGATGATATCCTCTTCGGGATGTTCTTCGATGTATTCTTCTCTGGGTTCCAGATAGCTGAGCACGTAATACTCGGCATTCATGTAGATGATCTTATACCAGTTGCCGCCTGTAGCTACGACGATTACTCTCTCGCCTGCCTTGAGGTCGATTGAAAGGCCTGAGCTCATGACGTCAGGAAGGCTGAATGCCTTTGTATCCATGGTAACTACATATTCGATGTTGCCTGAATTGGCAGTAAAGAATCTTACTGACTGTGAGTCTACGGGTTCCTTGTGCATTTCTTCCCAGTTCTCGGGAGCATCTGCAGGAATTATCTCGGCACTCTTAACGTAATATCTCTGGCCGCCGTATGTTATTGCAGCCCATCCGTCTCTGGAGAATCCGATTACCTCAAAAGCAGCTTCTTCCATGAGTGACGGTCTGTCTTCATCTGTCTCCTTGGGATCAGCGTAAAGCTTGAGTCTGCCTTCCTTGGACTTGTAGTAGTTCTCTCCGGGTGTTGTGGCAGTAAAGATATGGATGTCATCGTGTTCGTTGATAACCACTTCGGCAGGCACTTCTTCAGGCTCTGTCACTTCCGTCTCTTCTGCTGTCTCGTCCGGATTTGTCGTCTCTCTGATGGCAACTTCGATAAGGACCGTTCCGTCGACTGCTTCAAGCGTGGTCTCACCGGTGCCCGAAGCCCTTGCTCCGTTCAGATAACCCGTAATCTTAAATGCTACGAAAGCTAATATGCACAATAAGACAACAACGATTCCCGCAATGAGGAACTCGTACCTCGTCTTAATATCGCGTTCTCTATTCTTTTCGGTCATAACACTTCCTTGGGCTTCCTTCCAGACTCTAATTGAGCCTGCCCTTCCGAAGAATGCCCTTTACCTCATAATAAATAATAAAACTGTAACCATTTGATTTCAAGTTACAGAGTTTTGACATGGCGGCCGGAATGCCTATTTTGACCTCATTACAAGCAAGATGTCCGATATCGTGTTATAATTTTTTTACTTTTGTACATCAGGAGGGACTCCTAATGGATAAGAAAAAGAGGGTTCTTATCATCGGCGGATCAGCCGGAGCAGCCGCACTTGTCGCATTGATTGTCGTTACGATCGTTCTTGCTAACAGACCCAGCGCACTTATCGTAAGAGGTCTGGTCAACACGATCTCTGACGCGAAGAGAATCGAAGTTTTCGATGTTGCTGACGATGTAGCAAACGGCGGTTCTATAGCAGTATCGGCAAATCTCGATAAGTTTGCCACTGACGACGTTACCGTTGAAGCCAAGCTCTACACTGACCTGGATAACGTAAAGGGCGGTTATGAGATGACAGTAGCCGAAGACGATGAGACTGTGCTTCAGGCAAGAGTCCTTTACAACGAAGACAAATTCGCATTCACCTGCCCCGAGCTCGTTGACGGAGCTTACGGCGTAAATTACAAGAATCTCCAGAAGAACCTTCCGGGTTCGATTTTCGATCCTGATGAAGAGACTGATTATTCACTTACCGAAGAGCAGTTCGATTACTTCCTCAACCTCAAGGAAACAGTTAAGGACAACAAGAACCTTGAGCGCGATATCGACAACATGGGCAACAAATACAGAAAGCTCATCGTTGAGAAGCTCGTTAAGTACGCTGAAGTCGGCAGATCTTCAAAGACGATCACAGTCGGCGGCGAGAAGATCCCCTGCACTGTAGTCTCCCTTTCACTCGACCAGGATGCACTCGCACTCGCAATCACTGATGTTGTCGAGTATGCACAGGAAGACAAGGATCTCGAAAAGCTCCTGGGCCGCGTTGCAGCAAACGGTTCTTACTACGACGAACCCGATGAGATCATCGACGAGTTCTACGACAGCCTTGATGATATCCTGGATAACATCGACAACCTTACCGAAGAAGATATCGACATCACATTGGATTTCTACATCACAAGCTCAGGCAGAAGAATTGCCCAGGTCGATGCAGAGTTCGATATCGATAATGAAGAAACAGAGTTTTCCATCGTTCTCGGCAAGAATGTCTCAACTTCAAAGGAGATGAGCATTACTGCAAAGAACAAGAAATACAATGAGACATATTCCATTGTTTATTCCGTTAAGGAAAACAGTTCCAAGCTTTATGAGGCTGAGATCAAGATCTCCTCTAAGAGAGGCGACAGCAGCAGCGCCAGGGATTCAGAGCAGAAGATCAGCATTGAATGGGACAAGAAGACCTCTGATTTCGAGCTCGAATATAAGGACCAGTGGGACGAAAAGACCACATTCAAGGGCACTCTCACACAGAAGGGTGACAAGTATATCTTCGTTCTCACAAACATCAAAACAAACGGAAATGCGATCCCGAGCGTTAAGTCTCTTGAGCTGACAATAACGATCGACAGAAACGATCCGGCACCTTCCGTACCCGGTGGATTTACTGATATCACGAGAATGGAAAACCGCGAATTCAAGCATCTCTCCGAAGACATCAGTGACGGTATACAAGACCTCTGGGATGAGTATTTCGACTAAATTTTAATTAAATAAATATTTTAATTGACTAAAAGCCCTACCCTTTAACTCGGTAGGGCTTTGTTTTATACTTTAAAGGCTTATGTTCAGATTTTTCTGAGCAGAATCCAAGTCAAAAGAGGTGTGCACATGAAGAAAGTTCTGGTATGCAAGGAAAGCCTGCCTGCCGAGACACGTGTTGCTCTTATCCCGGATGACATCAAGAAGCTCACAGGCATGGGCTTTGAGTTCACCGTTGTAAGCGGAGCAGGTCTCAAGAGCGGCTTTGAAGATGCGGATTACGAACAGGCTGGCGCCAAGATCGTTAAGAAAGAAAAAGACGGTCTCAAGGACGCTGAGATTGTTGTCAGAATCCTCAAGCCCGGTTCAGCTGACGGAATGAATCCCGATACGGTTCACATCAGCTTCCTCGATCCCTTCAACGAAAAGGATCTCCTTAACGGATTTGCAAAGAACAACATTCAGGCAGTATCTCTGGAGATGATCCCCAGAACGACACTCGCACAGAAGATGGACGTTCAGTCTTCACAGACATCACTCGCAGGCTACGTTGCAGTTCTCAATGCTGCAGCCAGAATGCCCAAGATACTTCCGATGATGGTTACTCCTGCAGGAACTATCAATCCTGCCAGAGTATTCGTTATCGGCGTAGGCGTTGCAGGTCTCCAGGCCATCGCAACAGCAAAGAGACTCGGCGCACGTGTTGACGCTTTCGATACAAGACCGGTCGTTGAAGAGCAGGTTAAGTCATTGGGCGCCAACTTCGTTAAGATCGATCTCGGCGAGATGGGCCAGACAGACCAGGGTTATGCAAAAGAGCTCACACCCGAGCAGATCGCTAAGCAGAAGGAAGCTCAGGCTAAGGTCTGCGAGAAAGCAAATATCGTTATCACGACCGCTAAGGTCTTCGGCCGCAAGGCTCCCGTACTCATCGAAAAGAACGTCATCGACCGTATGCAGGCCGGCAGCGTAATCGTTGACATGGCTGTTTCCACAGGCGGTAACGTAGAAGGTTCCGATCCTACAAAGGAAGTCATCACCGATAACGGTGTAATCATCCTCCCCGGTGACGAACTCCAGCGTCAGGTACCGTGGGACGCATCAAAGATGCTCTCCGGTAACATCTCCGCATTCCTTACACACTTCTACAACAAGGAGTCCAAGGAATTCGAAGTTAACCTGTCTGATGAGATCATGAAGGGCTGCCTTCTCACACAGGGCGGAGCCATCATCCACGAGAGATTTAAGGAGGCTTAATATATGGAAATTTCCACAGATACAATTATGCTCTTGATCTTCGTATTCATCATCGCTGCCTACTTAGGCGTCGAGCTCATCTCGAAGGTCCCTTCACAGCTTCATACCCCTCTCATGAGCGGTACTAATGCTATCTCCGGAATCACGATCGTCGGCGCTATCGCAGCTACGGCTATCAATGCATCCGGCAACCACGTTTTCGGCATCATCCTCGGTGCGATCGCTATCTTCTTCGCTACGGTCAACGTAATCGGCGGATACTTCGTAACCGACAGAATGCTCGCAATGTTCAAGAAGAAGGAGACACCTAAGAAATGAGTGATTACATTTGCATCGTACTTTACATGATTTCTTGTGTCCTCTTCATCATGGGCATCAAGAAACTCGGAAAAGCAGATACCGCACGTAAGGGTAACCTCTATTCTTCAGTCGGTATGCTCATCGCAGTCGTTGCAGTCCTCATTTCACAGGACGTTATCGACGGCGGACTTATCAGCTATCTCCTCATCATTCTCGCAATCGCAGGCGGAAGCGTTGTAGGTTTCATCTGGTCCAAGAAGGTCGAGATGACAGGCATGCCCCAGCTCGTTGCTCTTTTCAACGGTTTCGGCGGTCTCTCCTCAATGCTCGTTGCTATCTCACAGTTCACAGCAGGCGTTACTGAGGATGCTTTCACAGGACTTACATTAGGACTTACGATCCTCATCGGTGCAGTTGCTTTCACAGGTTCACTCATCGCTTGGGGTAAGCTTGCAGGTCTTTCAATCTTCAAGAAGAACTTCGTAATTCCCGGCAAGAACTTCATCAACGCAGGAATCCTCGCTGTAGCAGCACTCGGAATCCTCTTCATCTGCATCTCACCTGACGGCGGCCTTGGTATTGCAGGCGTCATCATCACAACACTTTCATCACTGGTACTTGGCGTTACGCTCGTTATCACTATCGGCGGCGGCGACATGCCGGTTATCATCTCTTTCCTTAACGCACTCTCAGGTCTCGCTGCTGCATTCGCAGGCTTCCCTATCGGCAACACGGTACTCATCGTATCCGGCTGTCTCGTAGGTGCTTCAGGCGTCATCCTTACACTCATCATGTGCAAGGCTATGAACAAGTCTTTCGTATCACTCCTCTTCAAGACAACAAAGAAGAAGGCAGCTACAGCAGAAGGCGAGCACAAGGAGCCCAAGTCAATGTCCGTCGAGGATGCTTTCCTTATCCTCGAAGCTGCAAAGAGCGTTGTATTCGTACCCGGTTACGGTATGGCTGTTGCCCAGGCTCAGCACGCTGTTAAGGAACTCTGCGACGTACTTGAAGAAAACGGCTGCGAAGTTAACTTCGCTATCCACCCCGTTGCAGGACGTATGCCCGGTCACATGAACGTTCTCCTCGCTGAAGCTAACGTTCCTTACGAGCAGCTCAAGACAGCAGATGAGATGAATCCTCAGATGCCTAACACAGACATCGCTATCGTCATCGGCGCTAACGACGTTGTTAACCCCGCAGCAATCAACGACGAGTCCTCACCTATCTACGGCATGCCTATCGTAAACGCTTACGAGGCACGTACAGTATTCGTCCTCAAGCGTGGTCAGGGTACAGGCTTCTCCGGCATCGAGAACCCGCTCTTCACGATGGACAACACCGTCATGATCTACGGCGATGCAAAGCAGACAGTATCCCAGCTCGTAGTCGAGTTCGAAAACGACTGATACTGAAACTTAAGTTCAAATTAAAAGAGGATGTCTCGATGAGGCATCCTCTATTATATTGCTTGTATGTTTGTTATTTTTCTCGATTTTTCGGGGCAAAAATAACAAAGAAATGAGGTTTTATGTTATTTTCGGCCTTGTTTTCGCGAAAAATAACAATCGTGTTTTCGCGCCACGGCTTAGAAAACAAGTCGTATGTAATTGTTGCTCATTTTTTTGGGCAACAATTATATAAAAAGGCCGATTTATGTAATTGTTGGCCGTTTTTTGAGCCAACAATTATACACACCGGCGCCTGAACACTAAATTGAAATCACGTTACTGTCGTAAACTTTGCAATGCAGAATATAACTATATAGAAGATCGACCCCGGAAGCAGGATTGAAGAAGTAATGATTCCAGTTTTTGCTAGCTCTCTTCCCCTAGCTATTCCGCCTTTGGTTTTCTTAAGTCCGATAAGCGAAAAGATAAAGCCTACGATGGGACCCAGTGCAGCTATGGCCATTGAGCCGTATACAAATCCGAGATACACCTGGAACGTTCTCCAGTTATAGTAAAAAGTATCGGTCCAGAGGATGGAGAAAAACACTAAGGTTCCTATGACGGAGAGGGCATCTGAGATAACGGCTATCAGCCCTGCAAATTCAAAACGCGGTTTTGGAAGTTTCGCGCCAGGGAATAAAAATCCGCACAAGTCACAAGTAGGAAGTGAATCAGCCTGTGGTGCTCCGCAATTAGGACATGTCTTCATAAAGTGCTCTCCCTATGGAGGCATTTTACTCTGATTTGGACTCTTTTCCAACAGGATTGATTACGAAGCAGATGATGATGAATACGGGGATGAAGATCACGAATGCTGAGATTACATCGATGATCGAATGCTGCTTGATGAACATCGTTGAGAGCACGATGAGAGCCGTCAGGACGTCGCTCAATACGAGGAGGATCTTCTTATCCTTGAATGTGAGGTGAAGGCCTGCAGCGACGACTATGGCGTCATATACGTGAAGGCTGGGAAGGACGTCCGTTGGTGTATCGATAGAATGGAGATACTTGATAAGGTCCATGAAGATATTTTCGCGGTCAGGAATTTGCGCGCGGAGTTCAAGAGCATTGGGGTAAGCCAGTGAGATGATGATGAACAGCGTCATGCCTGCCATGAGCATGTAAGATGTCTTTCTTGAGAGCTTTCTGCTTCTGATGGCGATGGCGATCATGCCGATGACCAGATAAGGAAGCCACAGTGCATAAGGAATGATGAATACTTCAACGACGGGGATCATGTCATCGATCGCCGTGTGGATGATGTGGAAGCCGCCTGCAGGCTCAAGACTTTCTACCCAGAAAAAAGTCGGCATGTATACGACCATGTAGATGGCCATGGGAAGAAGCGTCACTACGACGTAAAGGATCTTCTTTATGAGACTTTTGTTTTCGGCTGTTTCCAAGTCAATTCCTCGAAAATAATATTGCGGAGTGCCGGGACCTTAAAGGTTTCCCTGAACACTCCGCATATTATAGCAAGTCAAAATGATGTTTTTGATTGACTTTTGATACAGTTTTTAATGCCAAAGCCGCAAGTGCGCTATCAAACCTGCATTAAATACTGTTGACTGTACCGATAAAGACAGGTGCCATTGTCTTAACATCAACGATCGCATAAACGAACGGTCTGTCACACTCAACATAACGGTATTCAGGTATAACTTGATTTTCGCCTGATCCGGACAAAAAGCCCGCTGTGGCAGCAGCTGCTCTTGTTCCGTTCCTGTCGATTTCGATATGTGTTTTGTGAATGATCTTCGAGATGTAGAGATCGCCCGGCGCTCCTGCGATGCCTGAAAAGTCTGCAGCGTCAGGATCGAAAACAGTGTCTGCGCCGAGTCCTTCGATCGTATCGTTCATTTCAATGTTAAAGTCCGTTTCGAACTCGGGCATCTTTGAGATTACTACATAATCTAAAGATCTGCTGTTTATAAATTCCTCGTAATCTTCAGCTGTAAAATTCTTTGCAAACTCATTGGCACTGATGGTCTCATCAGTCGGAAGGATCGCCAGGAATGCGAAATCTCCGCCCTTATAGGACTTAACAAATCCGGTCGCTTTATCTGACTCGTAGTAAACTATGGATTCATCGTGAAGGAACATCCCTGTCTGAACGGTTCCGTCTGCTGATGTGAAATCTTCTTCATAGACGTCTTTATCACTGTATTTCCCACTCCATTCGGCTTCAAAGCAGAGGGCATTTACGAGTACCATTACCGTCTCAGGCTGAAGATCACTAATGATATCCTTGATCATGTGATCGGTGTGTTCATCGACCCACTTGTTGATCTCGTCCGCAGTCTTTTTGTTGAAATCCGTGACGTTATACTGTGCATTGAATGTATCTTCTATGTAATCGACGTAATCCATGTTCACCTTATCGCCAAGTATGCGGCGGTTATTCCAGACGGCGTTGGCACAGGTGAACTCGACCTGTTCCGCTTCATTGATCCTGTCCATCAATGCTGATGCATACGCCTGCTGTGTAAGAGGGCCCTGACCCTGAGCGAAAAGATCAGTTATCTGTTCAAGTGATTTTCCCTTCGCGCCGGCACCTACCATATCAAGAGCCATCATGACGGATGCGGGAGATATAATCACATTGTCTCCGCCGCCGTAATCATTTACGGTCTGGCTGAACAGATCGATACAGTATCTTCTGTATTCTTTATCCATGACCGTACTGTCATAATCCGTATTTCTGACATCACTAAGATCGATCTCTGTCTTGATGTCCGCATCTTCTTTGAGTTCATGTCTGCTGGTACGGCCATCGCCGGATCTTGTAAATGAGGAGCATCCTCCGAGGAGCATGGCAGCTGCCATGACCCCGGTGATGAACTTAATGTCTTTTCGGTAACAGATCTTCATGTTGGGTTACCCCCTTTTGAATATCATGGATCAGACTGCGTTTACCGTGCCGATGAAGACAGGTGCCATGGTCTCAACATCGACGATTGCATAAGCAAAAGGTCTGTCGCACTCTACATAACGGTATTCGGGTGTTTCTTCTTCCATTACGCATCCGCATGTCTCCATTACGACAGTAGCTGCAGCAGCTCTTGTTCCCTCTCTGTCGACTTCGATGTGTGTCTTGTGGATGATCTTTGAGACAACGATATCACCGGGTTTTCCTGCTACGCCTGAAAAGTCTGCTGTATCAGGACTGAAAATGCTGTCTGCTCCCAATTCAGCAATCGTATTATTCAAAGTGATATCAAAGTCTGATTCAAACTCAGGCATCTTTGAAATTACCTCATAGTCGTAAGAAACACTGTTGATAAACTCTTCGTAATCCTCAGCCGTGAAGTTCATTGCAAACTCATTTGCATTGATGCTCTCATCTGTAGGAAGGATTGCGAGGAAAGCATACTGGTTGCCCTTATAGTACTTGATGAATCCTGTCGCTTTATCTGTCTCATAGTATGCAGAAGTATTATCGTGCAGGAACATTGCTTCCTTGGAGCTGCCGTCAGCATTTGTAAAGAAGCTTTCGTTAACCGCATAGTCAGAGTATTCTTCTGCCCATTCACCTTCAAAGCAGATGGCATTTACGAGTACCATTACCGTATCAGGATCAAGCGTGTCGACTGCTTTCTTGATCATGTGGTCTGTGTGTTCATCGATCCAGTCGTTGATCTCATCCGGAGTCTTTGAATTGAAATCCGTAACCGTATACTGCGCAAGGAAAGTATCCTGGATGTATTCGACATAATCCATGTTTACGCTGTCGCCAAGCAAAAGGCCGTTATTCCAGACGGCGTTGGCACAGTTGAACTCTACTTCCTTAGCCTCATTGATCCTGTCCATCAGCGCTGATGCATAAGCCTGCTGTGTGAGAGGTCCCTGGCCTGCTGCGAAAAGATTTGTGAGCTGGTCCAGTGATTCTCCCTTGGCGCCTGCAGCGACCATGTCGAGTGCCATCATGATGGACGCCGGTGAGATCATTACGTTCTCATCTGAACCGTAATCTTTTACTGTCTGGCTGAAGATGTTGAAGCAATACTCTCTGTAAAGCTTATCCATCTCGTCCTTGTCGTAATCCGTAATCTTGACTTCATTGAGGTCAAAACTCGTCTTAGCATTCGGATCTTCCTTCAGCTCATGGTTGTGTGTGTTAAGTTTTGCAGTACAGCCTCCAAGGAGCATCGATGCAGCCATAACACCTGTAATGAACTTAATGTCTTTCTTTGAACAGATTTCCATGTTTATATCCCCTTTACTTAGAATGCTATATATCAGACTGCGTTTACTGTGCCGATGAAGATAGGAGTCATTGTTGTCATGTCAACGATTGCATAAACGAAAGGTCTGTCACACTCAACGTAGCGGTACTCCTCTGCAAAAGGCTCTGCACATTTTCCATCAACAAAGACTGCGGTAACTGCAGCAGCTCTTGTACCCTCTGCATCTACCTCGATATGTGTCTTGTGGAGAACCTTGGAAACGAAGAGCTCTCCGGGCGTACCTGCAATACCGGAAAGGTCTGCAGTATTGCCGTGAAACATATTTCCTGCACCTAAGTTAGCAAGAGTATCGCCCATTTCCATCTCAAAATCTGATTCGAACTCAGGAATCTTTGTAACTACGCTGTAGTCGTTTGTATAGCTTGCGATGAACTTCTCATAGTCTTCTGCTGTGAAGTTCTTAACGAACTCGTTTGCACTGATATTCTCATCAGCAGGAAGGATTGCGAGGAAGCCGTACTGGTTGCCCTCATAAGCCTTCATGAATCCTGTAGCCTTCTCTGTCTCATAGTAAGAATGGCCTGTCTCGTGAAGGAACCGGACTGTCTGCGCTTCACCGTTATATGTTGTGAACTCGCCTTCTCTTACCTGTGATTCCTCATAAGGATCTGCCCAGTCGCCGTCAAAGCTGATGGCATTAACAAGTACCATGACTGTCTCACTGCTGAGATCATTGACTACTTCCTTGATCATGTGATCCGTGTGCTCATCAACCCATCCGTTGATCTCGCCTACAGTCTTGTCGTCGAAAACACGTACTCTGTAGTCTGCATTAAATGTATCCTGGATGTACTGTACATATTCAAGATTAACCGCATCGCCGAGTAACTGTTTGTTGGCCCATACTGCGTTTGCACATGAGAATTCAACTTCTTCAGCCTCGTTGATCTTGTCCATGAGAGCTGATGCGTAAGCCTGCTGTGTGAGAGGTCCCTTGCCTGCTGCGAAAAGGTTTGTGAGCTGCTCTAATGATTCTCCCTTAGCACCTGCAGCAACCATGTCGAGTGCCATCATGATGGATGCAGGTGAGATCATTACATTCTCTTCTGAACCGTAATCCTTAACCGTCTGGCTTAAGATGTTGAAGCAGTATTCTCTGTAAAGCTTATCCATCTCATCCTGGTCGAATTCAGTTGTTGTGACCTCATTAAGATTGAAGCTTGTCTTAGCGTTCGGATCTTCCTTAAGTGTGTTTGTGTTGATATTTGCGTTGCAGCCTCCGAGAAGAAGTGATGCTGCCATAACACCTGTGATGAACTTAATATCCTTCTTTGAGCAAATTTCCATTATTCCTTACCTCCAAATGTTCCTGCAATTTGCTTTCTGACCTATAAACAGATTTACATCAGGAAATGTTGCATGAAACATTTTCACTGAATCAGGACTCTCGAAAACAGCCCTTCCGGAATACGGCAAAAGTACGGCTATAGCCGTATCAAAAACCATATTTTCGAGCCTGTCTTATATAAAAATACGGCTAAAAGTATGGCTATAGCCGTATCAAATACCATACTTGACAGCACAAATCATTGTTTCGCACGCTTCGATCCTCGCGTGCTCAACGGAGTCACGTCTCCAAAAATAAAAAAGGCGGAAAGCCAAAAGCCTTCCGCCTTGTAAAAGTTATGTTTTCGCGATTACTGGACAGGTCTTGCAACACCGCAGTCAGGGCAGAATCTTGAAGTGATTCCAGCCTTGCCGCATGAAGGACAATTCCATGCGCCCTCTGCAGCAGGTGCGCCTGTGTTGCCGGCAACAACATTACCGAAGCCTTCGCCGACCTTCTGGGATTCGCCCATGATGGGAGCCATGGCATCCTTTGTCATGTTGATAACGCCGCCCATTGCGCCGAGTGTAACGCCGAGAGAAGCAACATCACCGATTCCGCCTGCAGCACCGCCGCCGTTGCCGCCGCCAGTGATACCGTTCTGCATTGCTTCGAGGCCGACCTGACGTGCTGTCTCGTCTCTGTAGGTGTAGCCCTTCATCTGCATCTCTGCAGCCTCTGCCTCAGCCTTCATCTTGTAAGCTTCAGCTTCTGCCTGAGCCTTAATGCGGATAGCGTCAGCGTCTCCCTGTGCATTAACAGCCTTGAGCTGTGCTTCAGTCTGTGCTTCAACGATTCTTCTCTGCTGAGCTGCTTCAGCCTCTGCCTTTCTTACTTCCTCTTCTCTTACCTTCAAAGTCTTGTCAGCAAACTGCTGCTTAAGTCTTACGAAGTTCGGATCGTCATCGGGAGTAACGATTGATGTTACATAGAACTCAGGCATTGTGAGACCATACTCATCGAGTGCCTCGTTGATGTCGACCATGAGCTTGGAAGAAAGAACGTCGAGATATGCGTCGATCTCAAGAATGTTGAGATTCTCTTCCTTGATGATGCGTGCGAGATTAGCCTTGACCTTGTTGATGATCAACGCCTTAAACATACCTGTGCCGTAAGACTTGCCTTCGCCTGTGATATCGCTCTGGATAAGTCCGTCAGTTGTTCCGACGAGCTTTAAGATAAGCTTTCTTGCGTCGGTAACTCTCATGTTGTAGTTACCGGATGCACCGATCTCAACATGAAGTCCTGATGCGGGATCGAAAAGTCTTACCTTGCTGTCAGTACCCCATCTGATACCCATCTGGGTGATCATGTTGATGAAGTAAACTTCGCAGTGGAATACATTGATACCGCCGGTACCGAGCTTCATGTAGTCACGAACCTTCGGAATGTTGTTGGTAACAAGCGTATGTCTTCCTGCAGTGAACTGATCGAAGATCATGCCGTCACGGAAGAAAAGCGCTTCCTGGGATTCATGAACGATCAGCTGCGAACCGATCGTAAAATCTTCTTTCTCATGCTTGTGTGCCAGTACTTCGTTACTGCCTTCGTACTTGATTACACTAATAGCTTCAACCATTTCTTTAATCTCCCTTTCTATTTATTTTTCTTCGTTATTTGTTCAGTAAATGATGCAAACAGGATAAACAACACGATGGGTGCGACTATCGCGATTATTACCGAGAGCACCGTCGGCACGTGAAGTGCGTATGCGAGTATCGAGTAAATTATCAGGGGTGTCGCCGCGAGGAACGATACGACCTTAAGAATTATCGATACAACTCCTCCCCTGTAGTAGACATATCCCAATCCTGCAGATCCTAAAAGGAACAGGATGATGCACACTGCCCATGGCCAGTTGAACGCTTCCCTGAAGAACAGTCCGACCGCCGCGGGAATGATAAGGCTGAAAATAACAGCCCATGGAATCTGTTTCTTTCTTTCCTTCTCGATCTCTTCCTTGCAGATCTCAACCATCGCATCTGCATCCCTGAAGCCTTTGACCTTGGAGAGCTCGTGCACCGCGCTGCTGTAAGACTTCTTCTCGTAGAAGTTCCTGCCCTTCGCGTAGATCGAGAGAAGTTCAGCGTTCTTCTGTCCTTCTTCGCAGATCCTGATCAGGTCGGCCGAGACGGGATCATTGAACTTTCCGCAGTCCATGATGGCTGTCTTGTAAAGGAGCCTTGCCTCATTGCCTGATGCAGCTTTGGAGTCGCTCTCAACAATGTCGTTAGCCTTGTTGATGCTTGCGATTATGCGTGAATACTTGCCGTAATCGGGAATGACGTCTGCAATGTTCCATCTGTTCCCGCAATTGGCGCACTGAGCAGTGCCGGCAAGATAGTTGTTAACTATGTCTCCGCCGCATATTCTGCATTTTAAAGAAACCGGTGTAGCATTTACATCTGACATTTCTCTATCCCCTACCCTTATTCAACATGCGCGCGTTTTTCCGCGCCCGAAAATTATTATATCAAAAATTTTTTCTCCCCGCGATATAGTATGAAATAGAGCGGATTTTGTTTTCGAGACCACGAAAAAAGGATGCCTCAATGAGACATCCTTTTAATTCGTGATTAACGTGCTTCGGAATTAGAAGTAGTGAGCAACGAAGCCTGTAATTGCTACGCAGATTACGAGAACGAAGCCCTTCTTGTTTCCTGTGAGCTTTGTCTCTGCGCCCATACCCTCGTAGAGCATGAGGAGATAGTAAGCATAAGCTGCGATCGTGAAGAGTGAACCAAATCCAACATAAGGGATGAGTCCTACGAATGAGCCCAGGAAATCGGAAACGATGAATGCAGGTGTTGTAGCCATTGCAGCGATTGCGAGAAGTCTCGGGAAAGACCACTTCTCCTTGAGGATGAGGCCTGCGAGCATGAAGATACCGGCGCAACCGAAGATACGTACTGCATAGTAAATGAACGGGAAGAAGAAGTCCTTAACGATCTCAACTGCGAGATTGTCGAACCAGTATTTTCCGTACTGAGCATAACGGATGAGGTCTACAGACATGGATGTGAGGAATCCTACCATCCAGCAGATAACAACTGCGATACCTGCGATGAAAAGAGCGTTGCCGATCTTGTCATACTGAGGTGCGATCTCTGCAGGACCTGTAACGGGGTGAATAGCTGCCTGAATGAGGTTCTTGAAATGCTGGCCGAAGGGGAGCATTGAAGAAGGCTGCTTGGGCTGTGCCTGGGGCTGGGGCTGAGCCTGAGGAGCAGGCTGCTGTGCCTGAGGCTGGGGCTGAGGTGCAGCTACGGGAGCTGCTGCAGCGGGTGCTGCTACGGGTGCTGCTGCAACGGGAGCTGCTACGGGAGCAGGCTGAGGTGCAGGCTGAGCTGCAGGTTGAGCTACGGGAGCAGCCTGGGGAGCGGGTTGAGCCTGAGCTGCGGGAGCTCCGAAAGACATGCCACATCCACCGCAGAAAGCAACGCCATCGGGGTTTTCCTTACCGCAATTAGGACAAAACATATTAAGTATCCTTTCCTCGGGCATAGACACCCGATAAACATGATACTTTCATAATAACACACTGTTTTCTTAATTAAGCAACGGAAATTGTAGGTTTTAAGCCTTTTTTAGAGAGCCGTCTGTCAGACCGCGTCAACTACTCCGAGGATAACGTCAGCAGGCTGTGCGTCAGAGAAGACGATCAGGTATGTCTTGCCGCCCTTTACGAAAACAGCAGCATTAACATCAGCAGATGTCTCGTCACCTGTAAGTTCCTTAACGTTTGCGAAAGTTACACGGTAAAGCTTGACCTGGATTCCGGAAGGAGTTGTAGCGTCAACGCCTGCCGCAGGAGTCTGGTGGAATACCTGCTTGATGAGGTCATCAGTTCCTTCGGGAGCTGAGCACAGAAGCATCTTCTCGCCGTTTACACCGAAGAATACCTCTTCGCTGATTGAGTCGGAGAATACGCCTGAACCTGTACCCTTGATGTCGAACGGGAGTGCTCTGGAGATCCTGTCGAGACGTGCATCACCCATGACTTCGCTCTCATCAGTATTATCATCGTCCTCAGTAGCTGCAGGAGCAGTTATGTCAATGTTAACAGTCTTGTTATTGACATCGTCACCGCGTGTATCGACATCTGCAGCGTAGTGGTTTGTGTTGCCTGAAGTTGTGACGCTCAAAATACCGTCAACGCCTTCAGCTTCTGTTGTTTCTGCAGCATTTTCGAAGCCTGCAACTGTCTCTTCATAAGTTAATTCGTAATCATTAGCTTCTGTTGCAGCATAATTTCCGGTATCTTTCACTGTATTATCAGCCGTCATGGCAGCCTTGCCCAGATGGAGATAGTTCACAACGAACAGTGCGCCTGCAATTACAAGTACGCCTGCAGCGATGGAAGAGATAAGGGCAATAGGTGTCTTCTTTGCCTTCTTTCTTGTCTCAACGGGCTTGACCTCGGCCTTTCTGACCTGGTCGTTCTTAACTGATCTTTCAGTTCTGTTCTTATCTCTGGGAATATTCGTAACAACGGCGCTGTCTGACTGCTCCTTGATCGCAGCGGACACGGCACCCATGATCCTGCTCTTCATCTCAGGATCAACAGTTACGTTATTCATGATTTCGTTATACTTATTCAAAATCATCCGCCTCCTTCAGCAGTTCTCTCAGTTTGTCGCGGGCACGCTTCAGATCTGAGCGCACCGTTGCTTCGCGTCGTCCGGTAATACGGGCGATCTCCGCGGTCTGGTAACCTTCCTGATAGAAAAGGTGGATTGCTTCACGCTGGTGGACGGGCAGACATCTTACGGCATCCCAGATGGCTTTGTACTCATCGCCGTTATCAAGATCTTCCTGCACTTCGCCCGCTATCTCCTCATTGAGTTCCATCGTGTCACGGACTTTGTTGTAATCAATGCGGTTTTTCGCAAGATTAGAAGCAACTCTCATAAGCCACGCTTTACGATGTGTTTCGCTCTCGAAGTTGGGCCTTACGGTGACGAACTTGATCATCGTCTCCTGCAGGATGTCTTCTGCGTCCTCCTTGTTGTGAAGGTAAGAGAGCGCAAGACGCAGGATGGCATTGCCATGAACATCGAGAATCTCTCCCGCTTCCTTTTCTATCTGCTCGTCTGTCTTACGGGACGGACCTGTTACGGGTACGTCGTCTTCAGACTCATATGCCTGGTCTCCGGTCAGAGTGGCTTTCTCGGACGGATGTCCGGAACCAGACTGAACATTGACAGCCAGCAGCATGGCGAGCTTTCTTAAAAGCGGCAGATTGGCTTTGTAAGTTAATTCCATCGGTTTCCTTATGTGACTTTCTCACCGCTTTCAACCTATATACAGATGACGCGGCGGATTTGTTGCACTCAAATTATACCCATGCTAACAAATCAAAGCAAATTGTCAGTTATATATATTAAAATAAGCATGCAACGCCTTGGAAATTATCGAAAATGTCCACCCCTTCCGGGTGCCAAATGACACATTCAGTTCGCATTAACGCAAGAAATTAATAGTAAATTAAAATGCGTGTAACACAAAACACACCTAAAACATAAGATAATAGGGCATATGAGAGAGAACAGCAGCAGATTATTTATCAAGAACGACGCGGCTTATGTAGCCGTCGTTTTTGTGAGCGTAATTCTCTTTATAGCTTTCCTCGCAATCCAGATCTTTACCGAGATAACTATGACCAGGATCTTCGTGGGCATCGGCCTCATGTTCCTGGCTTTCACGATGAATATTTTCGAAGGCAAGTTCGGATTCTATATCTCGTTCGCTTTAAACTTCGTCCAGTTCATGATCTACACCTACGAATACATCGTCATGAAGAGCGAATCCGCTCCGGTACTTCTTGCCGTGACGATTGTTACGATGGTAATCGACATGCTCCTGCAGTACTACATCATCAGGATCGCAGGCAGGATCCAGGGCATCGAAGCATCCAAGCGCGAAGAACGCAGCAATGCCATACGCAAGGAGCTTGAAGACGAGATGTTCTCACGTACTTCCCTCATCGTTAACCACGATTCAATGGGCAGTCACCAGAATTTAAGCGAAGCCATCGGCCGCAACCTCTCAGGTTCGATCGATTCACTGACTACGCTTCCCGGACGTGACATGATCACGGAGCGTGCGGATAAGTTCATCAGGGAAGACATCACAAACATGCAGGGCAGCGAGACTCCTGACGAAGTATGCCGTCCCTTCTCTATCATCTATCTCGCATTAGATCACTTCGACACGATCACAAGAACCATCGGTCACAAGTCGATGGACCTCTTCATACAGAACATGGCACACCGTCTCCGCGAAGCTGCAGATCCTACTGACATGGTCGCAAGGATCGACGATGCTGACTTCGTCATTCTCTTCAAGAGAGTTCTCACCCAAGAAGCTGAGACCAAGTATGCCGACAAGCTCGCAAAGGAAGCTTCAAGAGCTTTTGCTGCAGGCATCGATTCAATGAACGCAAGCATCCGTTACGGCTTTGCGCACTACCCCGCTGATTCACGTCACGCTGGTGAGCTCATCGCGATCGCAGAAGAGCGCATGAGCAGGGCAGCTTCAGCCAAGGATGGCGCTGATGTTGCTGATGAAGTTGCAGAACTTCCCGGCGCAGAAGTTTTCAAGAATAAGACCAAGAATGAGATCATCGCGATTTTCGAGCGCGCGATAGACGACGGAAGCATGCACATGGTATACCAGCCCTGCTTCACCGCACAGCGCAGACTCGTCGGCTTTGAGGCTTTCTTAAGATTCGAGAAGGACGGCGCTACGGTATCACCCCAGGTATTCCTCGCAGCAGCTGAGAATGCCGGATACATGAGAAGGATCGGAAGCTTTTCGATGGAGAATTCGCTAACCGCCCTCACAAACATCAACAAGATCAATCCCAAGCTTACGATGAACATCAACATCTCCAACTACCAGTTAAGAGAAGCTGATTTCATCCAGTCTTTCTCCAATATCGTTTCGTCCACTGAATGCAACGTCGATAACCTCATCCTGGACCTTCAGGAAGAGAGCCTTATCACGAGCCTTGCAGACATTAGGATGACGATCGAGGAGCTCGCCACGACAGGCGTTAAGATGGCGCTCGACAACTTCGGCAGAGGTTATTCGTCCTTCAATGCGATCCCTCTCCTCCCTGTCTCCATCTTAAAGCTCGACGGCAACTTCACCTCCGAACTCGCTACTGATGCCACAGTCAGGATCCTTACACGTTCTGCAATCTCACTGATGCACGACATCGACATCTCCGTTACGGCAACGGGCGTCGGTCAGGAAGACCAGTTCGATATCCTGGTCGGCAGCGGTTGCGACAAGTTCCAAGGTCTGTTCATGGGTCCCGCCATCATCACTGACGACCTCGAGGCATTCATCCTCAAGAGCAAGGTCTGATCCCCTATAAATAAGTAATATTTGACTTATGCTATAATCTCCCTATTGCTAAAGGAGTTAGTTAAGCCATGGCCGATTCAATTGTTACAGTCGAGAAAGTCTCTTTAAAATACAAAAAGGCCGTCCTCACCGACGTCTCCATAAACGCTGAGAAAGGCGAAGTCATCGGCCTTCTGGGCCTTAACGGATCAGGCAAATCGACTTTGCTTTCCGCCATCGCAGGTCTTAGAAAGCCTTCTTCAGGCTCCATCAAGGTCAACGGCAAAGCGGGTTTCGTTACCCAGGAAAATGCCCTCATCGACGAGCTCACCGCAATGGACAATCTCAAGATGTGGACCCCTCTTAGCAAACAGGACATCTTAAAAGAACTTACCGAGACTGAACTCTCGATCCTTAAAGTAAACGAATTCATCGACCTCAAGGTCAAGCGTATGTCAGGCGGTATGAAAAAGCGCCTTGCGATCGCTTCCGTCCTCCTCGCCAAGCCCGACATCCTTCTCATGGACGAGCCCCTGGCAGCCCTGGACATCCCTGCGAAAAACGACATCATCAACTTCATAGATTCATTTAAGAGCAAGGGCGGCACGGTATTTATCGCGAGCCACAGTGAAGAGCTTTTCAAGCACTGCTCGAAAATATACCTCTTAAAGAACGGCGTCTCTTCGCTCCTTACTTCAGGCATCTCTCCCGCGGAGGCTCTTGAATGATAAAGGCATACTGCAAAAGAGTATTGCTTTTCCTTCCCTACGTAGTGTGCTATTTCTTAGCGCTCGGCCTTGCGCTGCTGGCACTCGTCATGTATGCGTCGGAATTTCTTTTCGAAGACAACACGGACAGCGTCGTATCGGTTGCATGCTATGTCCCGGATGACGAAGCTTATACCCAGCTGGGAATCAATCTCGTCAAGCAGATGGACAGCGTCAAGCACACGATAGACATCAACGAAGTAAGGTCTGAGAAAAAGGTCGTGGAACTCGTTGAAGAAGGCGATGCCATTGCCGGGATCATCGTGCCTGAAGGATTCCTTGAGACGATGGGAACTCCTGATGCCGTACAGGTCCAGATAATCTACCGTGATGCCGACACGTTCGAAGAGCACATCGTAAACGACCTTCTTTATGCCATGAGCAATCTCCTCGGCACGGCACAGTGCTCAGTCTTAACTGCCGGCGAATACGCAAGGGAGATGGGCTTTGATGACTCACAGGCTTATGCCGTCGAAGGTGCCGTCACCAACAACAGCTTCAGTTACGTCATGGACCGTAAGTCATTATTCCACAAGGTTGACGTTGACGACCTAGTCGCTAAGTACGCCGTAAGAGAGCGTCTCACTGCATCTTATACTCTTTACATAATCATGATGTCGGTCTTCGTCATCTCGTTCTTCTACAAGGGAAACAGCGACATCTTCAGGGCGCGCGCAAAGCTCTCGGGCATCAAAACATGGAAGATCTTCCTGCTCGAATCCGGATGCGCCGCGGTCATGATCTATCTTCTCTACATACTGGTCTTCGTCTGTCTCTGCTTCGTCTTTGAATCGATGAAGATCCTGTCCCTGTTAACGGTAATTCCGGTCGTGCTCATCATCGCGCTTACAGGTACAGCTCTTTGCTATCTCGTTAAGAGCCCCACGACCGTCTCTTATATCACATTCGGTGCAGGCACGAGCTTCATGTATCTTGCAGGTGGCCTTATCCCTCTGGACTACATGCCGCACTTCTTCCAGAACGCAGCGGTATTTAATCCTCTGTACTATCTTATCCAGTTCTTTATGAGGTCGATGTTCCTATGAGATTATTCTTAAACAGATTATCGGTCCTCGCAAAGCGAAGCTTCATAAATCCCGCAATGTACGTCATGAGCGCAGTAATCCTCCTCATGGCCCTGCTCGTCATCTTCGTACCCGAGAAGGATACGTCGGTATATATTCCTGTAGCAGTCCTCAACAACGACAACTCGGAAGAGACCGAAGAGATTGTCGACCGCCTCTGCTCGATGAATTCCATCTTCCATTTCTACGAAGTCGATGACGAGGAAGAGATCTATAAAGACCTCGCATCGGGAAAAGCTAACACCGCTTACATCTTCCCCAAGAACTTCACTGAGCACCTGACTGACAGCGGCTCCAAGTACGATGTCCAGCAGATATCAACTCCGGCATCAAGCTTCATTTTCCTCTCCAGAGAAGAGGTCTTCGGAAGCTTCTACGAGTACGGCGCACGCCAGGTAATCAGCGACACGTTTGCAGACTTCGGTTATGAAGTCGACGCACACGATCCCAGACTTAAAGAGATCTTCGACAAGTACATCGATGACCAGTATCTGTTCGCATTAGAGAGCGTCGAAGGCACGGTCTATAACGCGATTACAAGATCCGAAAAGGTCCCGATCCCGCTTTATAAGTTTGCAGGATTCTTCATCTTCACGGCTGCCCTCCTCGGCACGCTCGCATTCTTAAATGACCAGGACAACCGCATTTATCTGAGATTTAAGCTTTTCGAGAGGATCTACTTGGGACTCATCCAGGTAGCTGTATTCACGTTCCCTGCCATGATCGTCTCCCTCTTCTGCTTCCTGATCTCACGCACGGAATTCTCGGTGCTTCACGTGATCTTATACACCGTCATTGTCACGCTCGTCGCATTCGTTGCAGGAACCATAATGACGCTCCTCCCGATCCGCACGGCGCGCTCCAAGATCTTCTCGGCAATCCTGCCCGTATACCTGATCCTCTCATTCCTCTTCTCAGGAATCTTAATGGATCTCACAAACTTCGGCACGGCACTCCGAACACTGTCGAGACTGTTCCCGCCGTCAATGTTCTGATTGGTGAGCAGCTCTTTTCGAATGGCTGTTTTCGAGATGTGACAGATTTACGTACCTGTAATCGAAAAATGTTGTTTAGGTACGTAATGGCTTCATGTCACAGGTTCCATTACTTGCTGAAATTCATAAACTCTATCTCAGCAAGTAAAAAACGAGCCGATATTCACTCAAGTGAGCTTAAATTACTTCCTGAAATGGGAAAGTGATTTTTCAGCAAGTAAAAACTCGAAAACATGGGCCTCGGATGAGCGCCTTTTACTTGCTGAAAATGGAAAACGCTAATCCAGTACGTAAACAACCAATGAAAAAGGGTTGCCTCATTCGAGACAACCCTTAATAAATTTCAAATCACGTTACTGATCAGATATCCCAATCATCGTAATCGTCGTCATAAGAACCAGCACCGCTGAGGAGTCCGCCGTAGTTATCTACTGCATCCTCGATGAGCTGCTCAACAACGTTCTTGTTTGCAGGAACTGATGTCGGGTTGCTAGCTGCGCCGAAAGCCTTAGAGAAAGAATTGAGGTTGGAAGCCTTTGTGTTGAAGCCTACACCTGCGATGATGAAGATGTTGCTGCCGTTGATTTCGAAAGAAACAGCGATATCGCCCTTGAGTGATGTAGCGATTTCTTCGAAGTCGTCAGAATCATAGAGTGTGTCAACCATATCCATGAGGTCTTCGTTCTGGAGGAGAATCTTACAAACTGTAGCAATGTCTACATGGAATCTGAAGTAACCGTCCTTCTTGCCTGCATAGTATTCCTTGCCTGAGAGATCCTTAACGTCGATATCATACTGATCGAGCATGTCCTCAATGAAATCCATACCATCACCAACATAATCGTCAGCGAGTGAGATCTGGAGTGCGAAAGCACCGTCAACTACCTGGTCAGGGAGATCTTCGGGATCGTCAAGTTCTGTGAGGTCTTCCATACCGGAGCACTTAGCTGCGAATGCAAGAGATGTAACGTCATCAGCATCGATAACACCGCCGAGGCCGAGATCACCAAGGAATGACTCGATCTCTTCCGGATTGTCCTCGCAATAGTCCTCATCTGCTACTGCATAGAGACCATCTTCGAGGTCATCGTAGTCAGGTGAAGCAGAATCCTCAAGATCGAATTCCTCGAGCTTAAGCTTCTCACAAGCCTTAGTAAACTTCTCTGTGGTAATAGTTGTTGTCTTGCTGCATCCTGCGAAAAGTCCTGCAGCCATAGCTACTGTAAGGACGCATGCTAAAACCTTAGTCTTTTTCATAATAGTGAACCCTCCTTATGGGAATAGTTGAATTGTATCACAAATCAGTATTTCTTGACTATTTGTTATAGTGTAAACAAAATAACGCCCGCGTGCTATTATTGTTCGGTGAAATGCTATATAACGCGAGGGGGTTTATATGCGCGAGAAGTGGTCATCAAGATCAGCATTTATTCTGGCAGCAATCGGTTCTGCCGTAGGTTTGGGAAACGCCTGGAGATTTCCGGGACTTGCCGCTAAGTATGGCGGAGGAGCTTTCCTTTTCGTTTATCTCATTGCTATGCTCGTTGTCGGCATTCCGCTCCTCATGATGGAGATCTCGGTTGCCAGATACACAAGACAGGGTGCGCCCGGTTCAATGCGCGCTCTCAATAAAAAGGCCGAGAGCATCGGCTGGATCGCCGTATCCAACGGTATCGGTATCTCAATCTACTACGCCGCTGTTTTCGCATGGGTCATCCTGATGTTCGTAATGAGCTTCAAGTTCATGAACATGACAGGCGACACCGATGCTGCAAGCAATCTCTGGGCTGAGACGATCAAGACAACAGGAACCACTTCCGGTTTCACGACGATCTCATGGCCTGTACTTGGCTGCCTCATCGCAGCATGGGTCCTCTGCTATGTCTGCATCAGAAACGGCACGACAACCGTAGGCAAGGTAGTTAAGTTCACCGTATCACTCCCTGTCATCTGCCTTCTCATCATGGCAGTAAGAGGTATCATGATGCCCGGCGCCATGGCCGGAATGGCAAAGCTCTTCATCCCTGACTGGACTGCTCTTTCTGACTCCAATCTCTGGGTAGACGCTGTCGGCCAGGTATTCTATTCGCTCTCAACATCCATGGCGATCATGTTCGCTTACGGATCATTCCTTGATAAGAAATCCAACATTGTCGTTGATACGATTATCATCGCTTTCTCCGACATGTTCATCAGTATCCTCGCAGGCATCGTTATGTTCACGACGATGGCAGGCGTAGGAATGCTCGACAACATGTCCGCATCCGGTATCGCTACGGCATTCATCATCTATCCTCAGGCAATCGTAAAGATCTCCAACAACGGAGTCTTCAACATGATCTTCGCGTTCATCTTCTACTTCTGCCTGATCACTCTGGCGATCGACTCACTGTTCTCGATCATCGAAGGTATCTCAACTGCCGTATCCGACAAGTTCAAGCTCAATAAGAAGAGAACCACTCTCACGATCTGCATCATCGAAGGCATCATCAGCCTTATCTACATAACAGGTGCAGGCCTTGCAGTTCTTGATATCGTTGACTACTTCATCAACAGCTACACGCTCATCATCACAGGCGTTCTTGAGATGATCGCTGCAGGATGGCTCTTCAAGACAACCAAGATTTTGGAAGAACTCAACCGCAACACCAACAAGTTCAAGATGCCCGCATGGTGGTTCCTGCCGTCCATCAAGTTCATCTCACCGATCGTTCTCATGGGCCTTTTCGCGTGGAACCTCTATAACCTCATCTCGGGCGGCGGTATCTACGGTGCAGGCGACGGATATTCAATGACCGCCAATATCGTCTTCGGCTGGTGCGTATCAGTACTTATCCTCTTATCCGGCCTGATCGTCAGGATCATCGTCAAGGTTAAGTCCGACAAGGGTTATAAGGAAGACAACAGAACCTGGGAAGATTTCAAAGAGTCTTAATCAGTTCGAAAATAAAGACGAGTCAAAAGGATGTCTCAAATGGGGCATCCTTTTTTATTTTGCTTAAAATTCAGTTCGTTTTTCAGTAAGCAACTGAATTTTAAACTGAATATAGTTCATGCACGGCGAATATTCAGTTCGTTTTTCAGTTAGCAACTGATTTTTAAACTGAATATAGTTCATGCATGGCGAATATTCAGTTCGTTTTTCAGTAAGCAACTGATTTTTAAACTGAATTTTCGAGGACACTTAGCATCGCGAATAGCATCTCGAAAACCTGTTTGGCAAAAATACGGCGCAGCCGAACAAATGAAGTAACAAACAGCTGTTTGTATGGGGAAAATATTGATAGTTGTTCGGCACTGCCGAACGAATGTAGTAACAAAAAAGCCTCAAGGAAAGCGTTTTCCGGAAATTGTTGTATAATCTCTCTGATATGCAAATTATCAAGGGTGTTTTAGAGTTATGAATGTGACGATCATCTGCGACGTTCTCGGTGTGCCCAATAACGGAACATCCGTCGCTGCTTACAACCTGATAAACCATCTGAAATCGCAGGGACATAACGTCACTGTCGTTTGTTGCGATGCCGATAAAGAAGGCATGAGCGGTTATAAGATCGTACCCACCATGAAGCTCGGTCCGATTGCAAATGCAGCACTTGCCAGAAATGAAGTCGTACCCGCAAAAGCCGATCCGGCCATCCTTGATGAAGCAATAAAAGATGCAGATGTCGTGCATCTACTGATGCCGTTCCCTCTTTCCTGGAAGGCAGTCAAGATATGCGAGAAATACGGTATTCCAATGACATCGAGCTTCCATGTCCAGGCCGAGAATTTCACATGCCATATCGGCATGATGAAGTCAGCTTTTGCCACCAAGGAAGTCTACAAATACTTCTACAGGAAAGTATACAGCCACTGCACATATACGCACTACCCCACCGAATTCATTAAGCAGGATTTTGAGGGCAATATCAAAAAACATGTGCCTTCAAAGGTAATATCCAACGGCGTTTCAGAGTATTTCTTTGAACCTGCGCCACCCGAAGCCATCGAAAAGCAGAAGGCAAAGAACAAGGATAAGTTCACCATCGTCGTTGTGGGAAGATACTCCTCCGAGAAGGCCCAGCAGGTGCTCATCAAGGCAGTAGCAAAATCCAAATACAAGGATAAGATCCACCTGATTCTTGCAGGCGAAGGTCCCAAGAGAAGACGCTACAAGAAACTCGTCAAAAAGAACGGCGTTGACTGCGAGATGAGATTTTTCGACCACGATGAACTCAAGGAAGTGCTCAACGCTGCAGATCTTTATGTTCATACGGCTTATGTCGAGCTCGAGTCGATAGCATGTCTTGAAGCGATAGTTACAGGCCTCGTGCCCATCATCTGCAACTCCAAAAGAAGCGCTGCAAGATTCTTTGCCCGTGACGACAGATGCCTTTACCAGAAGTGGAATTCAGAAGACCTCAAGAATAAGATCGAATACTTCATGGAGAACCCCCAAGAACTTGAAGCCTGCAGAAAAAAATATAAGACCCAGGCTAACGTATCAAGACTTGGCGAGTGCATGAACAAGATGGAGCAGATGCTGGAAGAAGCGGCAGAGACCCGTCAAAAAGAGGCCTGACGCCATGAAAGAGCGTACTGTTTACTATTCGGACCTGTTAAATGACGATTTTGCAGGCACGAACATCAATACAAAGGAACTCCCAGCTGATTATCAGTATTTTTCGAAGAATCCGGTAAGGCGCGGCTTTGCGTGTGCCTTTTACCATGCGGCAGGCCCTCTCGTATGGCTTTTGCAGAAGATCGTTTACGGCGAGAAAGTCATCGGAAGAGAAAAACTCAAACCCTACCGCAAGGAAGGATTCTTCCTTTACGGCAACCACACCAGGGCGATGGGCGACGCATACTGTCCGAGTCTTCTTGCCTGGCCAAAAAAGGCTTACATAGTTGCGAGCATGGACTGCTTTTCGATACCCGGAACGAGGAGGATAGTCGAAGATCTGGGCGGAATCCCGCTCCCGGGAAGCGCAAAGGGCTTCAAGAACTTTTCACAGGCGATGCGCCGTCATTCAGAGCTTTGTCACATTGTTACACTGTATCCTGAGGCCCATATCTGGCTCCACTACACGGGTATCCGCCCGTTCAAGTCGCCGGCCTTCCATTACCCGGCCGAGACGGGCAAACCGGTCTTCACTTTCACGACGACATGGCACAAAAGAAAGCTTCTTCCGGGCTCCAGAACCATCGTTTACGTAGACGGACCTTTCATTCCCGACATGGATCTTCCGATGGACAAGCGCAAGGAAGCTTTACGCAACCAGGCACTCTCTGCCATGGAAAACAGTGCAAAGAACTCAACTTATGAGAAAATACATTATGTATACAGACCGAAGGAAGAAGCCGAGACATAAGACCCCCGCAAGGAGCCCTGTTTGAATAAAGAATCTTTCAAAAAACTCGTTTTCAAGCTGATGCTGACATATGTCATTGCAGGCATAATCGGCTTTATTTACGAGACGATCTGCGTCTTTATCAACGACGGCGTCTTTGCCAAGCGCGGCACGACATTCGGCCCGTGGATCCCGATCTACGGCTTCGGCTGCCTTCTCATCTATTTCCTGACAATTAAAATCCACAATAAGCCGTGGCTCGTATTCCTGATAGGAGCCCTCTCGTGCGGCCTGTTAGAGCTCGCATCGGGATTCGTGCTCGACAAGTTTTTCCACATGAGACTTTGGGATTATTCACTGGTCATGCTCAACTGGGGCAACCTGAACGGCTACATCTGCGTAAGGTCAGTTGTGACATGGGGTCTGTTCGGGCTCATTTTTATCTATGCGATACTTCCTCCCGTCGAAAAGTTCCAGGATAAGCATCCCAAGGCATTCAAGATCGTCTCGTTATCTCTTTTCTCGTTATTCGTACTCGACATAATACTCGGTCTTAGTCTAAAATAATGCCCACTGACTAAAACGACGGAGACCTTCGGATGAACATAGCTTACCTTAAGAAAAGATTCCCGCTTCTCATGCTGATATTCGCATTCGGCGGCATCTTCGGCTTCATTTACGAAGAGATCTTCTACCGCTTCGACCTGGGTGAATGGGTAAAGCGCGGCACGACATTCGGCCCCTGGATCCCCATCTACGGCTTCGGCGCGCTGATAATTCTGGGCCTCACCTTCACGTTCCGTAAAAAGCCTCTGGTCGTTTTCCTTTTTGCCACCATCGCATCAGGCATACTTGAGCTTGCTACAGGCTGGGTCGTACTGACCGTCTGGGGCATAAGGCTCTGGGACTATAACGAAGAGATCTTGAACTTCGGCAACATCGGCGGTTTTGTATGCGTCAGATCCGTTCTTTTCTTCGGTATTTCGGGCGTTTTCCTTCAGTTTATAGTGGTTCCTCTTTTCGAGAAGTTAGAGCAGAAAATGCCTAAGAAACCCTGGCTTGCACTGTGTTTTATACCCGCAGGGCTCTTTATTCTGGACATCATCGCAAGCCTTATCTGCAGGGCTTTAGGCATTGTCGGATAAAATATCCCTGATTTTTACGTCTTTCTATAAATAAATTTTTACATTATGATAATAGAAGTTAATATATCGCTTTGCTACGATATATCTGATATCCGTTACTAACATACTAGCTCGACGTCTGACGCCTTTGGGACAAGGAGCATTTATGAATAACATCAACAAAAAACATGAAGACCTCAGGTCGATCGGACTTGTAGTTTTCGGAATATTGCTCAACCTTGTCTGCGGCAAGGTAGTCAGCCTGCTTAATCTCCCTTTCTATTTTGACTGCATAGGCACCATTGCGGCTGCAATTACGGGCGGATTTATGCCCGGCGTTCTTGTCGGTTTCTTCACCAATATTTTGAGCGGCATCACGGACTACACGAATCTCTATTACGGAGTCCTCAACGTCCTCATCGCGCTCGTTACGGCTTATTTTTCTCAGCAACATTATTTCAAAAAGTTCACCTGGAAGATGATCATTCCGGTCATCTCTTTCGTGCTGATCGGCGGTGGAATCGGTTCCGTCATCACATGGGGCCTTTACGGCAATACAATGGGCGACGAGCTTGCTTCATCACTTGCAGGCAAGATCTACACAAACGTTGTTCAGGATGCTTTCTGGGCTCAGATGTATGCCGGACTTATCATGGATCTTCCGGACAAACTAATCAGTACGATCCTGGCATTCCTTATTTACAAGGCCTATCCGAAGAAGTTCAAGCCGCAGAGGGATAGTTTCCACCTTGCATCATTTTCCAAGAGAGGCATTTCATTAAGCGGAAAGATCATCATCTGCGTAACCATGATCTTCGGTGTTGCTGCAGCAGTAGTAACATATGTAAGTTTCAGACAGTTCAGGGACACACTCGTTAATTCTGAAGCACAGTATGCGACGGATACAGCCAAGTTTGCCGCTTCCATGATCGACGGTGACATGGTTGACGAATACCTTGAACGCAAGGACAGCGCAGAAGGTTATTTCCGCATCAAGAGATACTACGGCCTGATCCTGAACAGTTCTGACAGAATCCAGTACCTGTATGTATATCAGATCCAGGAAGACGGCTGCCACATTGTTTTCGACATCGACACACCTGACACTCCGGGATCAGAGACAGGCGAAGTAATCCCGTTCGACGAGAGCTTTGATCCCTATATCGAAGACCTGCTCGCAGGACGCGAGATCGACCCCATCATCACGGACGATACTTACGGCTGGCTCCTCTCATCTTACGTTCCGGTCTACGACAGCAACAACAGATGCAAGTGTTACGTCTGCGTCGACGTCTCGATGCCTAACATCACTGATGTCGAGAGGACATTTACTTTCAGGATCACGACACTCCTCATGGGATTCTTCATCACGATCCTTACTTTGAGCGTATATCTTGCAAAGCGTTTCATCGTTACTCCGGTCAACAACCTCGCAAAGGTTGCAGGCGAATTTGCCTACACCGACGACGAAGCACGTAAGGAAACCCTGGACAGCATCAAGGATCTTGAGATTAAGACAGGAGATGAGATCGAGCATCTTTATAACGCGATGGCGAAAACCACGCGTGATACCGTCGATTACATCAACCAGTCTCAGCGTAAGAATGAAGCTATCTCCACGTTCCAGTCCGGCATGATCAACGTCATGGCAGACCTCGTAGAGAGCCGTGACCAGTCAACAGGCGAGCACATCAAGAATACATCTTCCTATGTTGAGATCATCTGCGAAGAGCTCATCAAGGAAGGCAAGTTCTCCGACATTCTCGATGAGGAATTCAAGAACAACATCGTGTCTTCCGCTCCTATGCATGACATCGGTAAGATCAAGGTTTCCGACACGATCTTAAACAAGCCCGGCAAGTTCGAGCCTTGGGAATATGAGATCATGAAGACCCACGCCGAAGAAGGCGCAAAGATCATCCGCACGGTTAAGAAGACCGTCGAAAACGAAGAGCTCAAAGAGAACTATCTCGGCGAAGCTGAGAATATGGCACACTACCATCACGAGAAGTGGAACGGCAAGGGTTATCCCTGCGGCCTTAAGGGCGAGGAAATCCCGCTCTCTGCAAGGATCATGGCTGTTGCTGACGTTTTCGATGCCCTGGTAGCAGTACGTGTTTATAAGCCGGCAATGCCGTTCGAGAAAGCTGTATCCATCATCAAGGAAGGATCAGGCGATCACTTCGATCCTGATGTTGTAGAAGCATTCGTAAACGCAGAAGAAAAGATCCGTGCAGTCACGGAAAAACTCCACTGATAATTATTCAGGAATCAATCAGCCCTTTTTATTCAGCTCTTCGATAAGGTCGAACTGTGCGCTTATGAGCGACCTGAGATCTTTTTGTGAAGCTGTGTTCATGTCGCCTTCACTCAAGGTCTCGCTGCTGTTTGCAACTGCTTCATAAAACTCATTCGTGGCATCCTCGCCGTAGTTTTTAACGAAGAGTTTCTCGAGCTGTCTTGCGCTAATCACCTCATCAAGATAACGCTTGGTAACGTAGACAAAGACATCATACAGTTCGTCCTTGCTGTACTTGTTATTCTTATCAACGTAGTACTCGATTGCCTTGCGGAATTCCTTTGAATTGGCGTTAAGCACGTCTCCAAAATCCAAGTCCATATCCTAAAACCCCCATAGAAAAACATCTTGCCCTGATGATAATAAAATGGAATTAAAGTGTCAAAGCGGACGGACGCAATTATGGGGTAAAATATTGATATTATTTCGAAAAGAGGACGCATAAATGAAAAAGATAGAGATTTGGAATGAAGGTGAATACAACTATCCCCTTGCTTTTGATTTCAGACCCAACTTAAGAGCTTATCTTATTGATGACGATAAGACGCGTCCCTGCCTGATTATCGTTCCCGGCGGCGGTTATGCCATAGTCGCTCCTCCCGAAGGAGAACTCGTTGCCAAGAGATTTAACGAGCTCGGTTACAACTGCTTTGTTTTGACATACACGACAAACCAGACGATGAGAGTACCCGTCATGGAACAGGCGATGAGAGATCTCGCAAGAGCGATCCGCTTAGTAAGAAAGAACGCTGATGAATATAGGATCGATAAAAACAAACTCTATGTCTGCGGTTTCTCCGCAGCAGGCCATATTTGCGGATGCATTTGCAATTACTGGGAAGAAATAGAAGATTCAAATCCCGACTACAAGGATATCTCCTGCAGACCTGATGCAGCTATCCTCTCCTACCCTGTAATCACATCAGGAGAATATGCGCATCAGGATTCATTCCGCTTCCTTCTGGGCGGTGACATCTACGACAGAACAGATGACGAAGCAAAAGCGCTTCTCAATAAATATTCACTTGAGAAGAACGTTAATAAAAACCATCCGCCCTGCTTCATATGGCAGACTGAGACCGATGATCTTGTTCCGGTTCAGAACAGTTATCTCTACGCAGAAGCTTTGAAAGAAAAGGGCGTTAAGTACGAACACAAAACTTTCCCGAGAGGTTTCCACGGCCTTGCCGTCCCGAACGATGACTGGGCAACAGGCAACCACGGAGAGCCCTACACGGCAGAGCAGAGCTTCGCACTCGTAAAAGCAATCAAAGAAGGAAAACTCGAAGATCCGGACAACATCTGCGATACGCTTTTGGCGTTCCTCACGCCCCTCCCTGAAGGCATGAAGATGCCGAGTTTCCCCGAAGTCCTGGTATGGCCTGAGATGGCAGATAACTTCATCAAATCACTATAAGGATTAACAGACAATGATCGAATACAGAATTGCAACAAGCGATGATATTGAACTTTTAATGAGCAGTCGTCTGGAGATGCTCCGCGTCGTAAACGGACTGTCTGACGATTACGTTTTTTCAGATGAGATCGTTCGTGAGAGCCGCGAATATTTCCTTCACGGCGACCAGCTGACCGTGCTCGTTTTAGACGGCAGCGAAGTAATCGGCTGCGCATCGATGAGCTTCATGTGGATAATGCCGACGTTCTCGCACCCCACAGGCAAACGCGCACACCTCATGAACGTTTATACGAGAAACACTTACCGCCGTCAGGGAATCGCACGCAAGATGGTCAAGATGCTGATCGATGCTACATGGGCCAAGGGCGCAACCGAGATCAGCCTTGATGCGACTGTCATGGGCAGACCTCTTTACGAGAGCCTCGGCTTTAAGAATTCGACCGAGGCCATGGTGCTGACGAGATAATTTTCGGAGTGCATTCAGCGTTATAATCTCTTGTATGAGTATTGAGTTAAGACAGGCTGTAAAAGAAGACATGAAGACGATCTGGGAAATGCAGGTCGAAGCATTCAAAGGCCTTTTGGAAACATATCAGGACTATGACTTAAGTCCTGCCGCTGAAGGCTTCGAAAAAGTCATGGCAAGATTCGAGCAGCCGTGGACTAAGTATTTCTTCATCACCGCAGACGGCATTGATGTCGGAGCAGTCCGCGTGGTCGACATGAAAGACGGCTCAAGAAAACGCATCTCACCCATCTTCATAATGCCTGAATACAGAGGCCGGGGATACGCGCAGCAGGCCATGCTCGCCATTGAAGAAATATACGGCTCCGATAACTGGTGCCTCGACACTATCCTGCAGGAAAAAGGCAACCTTCATCTTTACGAGAAAATGGGCTACCACCAGACAGGAAAGATCGAACACATTAACGAACGTATGGACATCGTGTTCTACGAGAAGGACTGAATCATGAACTACAAAATAATCGATAAAGAGACTTATTACCGCAAGGGCGTATACCGCCATTTTACAGAAGATTGCAAGTGCTCTGTTTCCATGACAGCGCGCATCGATGTGACTGAACTCGTAGATTATTCGAAGGAAAAAGGCACCAAGTTTTACATTAACTTCCTCTACCTATTAACCAAGGTTTTAAACTCCAGAGACGACTACAAAACGCAGTATCTCTGGCAGACAGACGAGCTGATCTGCTACGACGTCTTAAACCCGATCCAGTATGTTTTCCATGAGGATACGGAGACATGCACTCCTGTGTATACGACCTACTATAAAAACTACGAAGTGTTTTACAAGAACGCTTTAGCCGATGTTGAGAATGCAAAAAAGACACGCGAATACATGCTCGATTCAGAGAACCACCCTAACTGGTTTGACGCATCTTATATATCGTGGCTTTCCTACGATTCATTAAACGTCGAACTTCCTGACGGATACATCTACCTGCTGCCTATAATCAACTGGGGCAAATACAGAGAAGAGAACGGACGTCTCATGATGCCTCTTACAGTACGTCTCAACCATGCGGTTGCAGACGGTTACCTCGTGGCAAACGTATACCGTCTTTTGGAAAAAGAGATCGCTTCTTTTACTGCTTAACCGAGAAGTTTTTTAACTATCGCTTCCCAATCACGGTAAGACTGTCCTCCAATGACCACGTTGTCGCCGCCGGGAATGTCGAGCACGTGACCCTTGCTGTCAACGAATATCGTTGTGGGAACGTAACCAGTCTGGAACTGGTCGAACTCCGTCGTGTATAAAAGAATCGGATATGTCGTGTGACAGTCCTTTAATATCTGGTCGACTTCGTACTCCATGCCGGTTTCAGAATAAACGCCAATGATCTGGAAACCCTGGTCCTGATAGTTCTCGTAAAGCTTTTCGAGATCTGGCATCTCATTTACGCACGGACTGCACCACGGCTCCCAGAAGTTGATCATGGTTACTTCCGCATTCGCGAAAACGCTCTCGTTCCATTCATAGCCGACTCTGTCAGTCGTGCTGAAAGTAAAGTCAGGATCAAAATCTTCGTCCGTCTCAAAAGTAGTATCCGGGGCAGATGCCGTCGGACGCTCTGTTGCCTCCTGCGTTTCCGTTTCTGAGCTCTCGGTTATAGTGACCTCAGTATCAGTGATTGTGATTTCCGTTGTCTCGGTAGTGACATCGCCTTCGCGCTTTGACGCTTCGGTCTCTATGTCGTCATCTCTATGATGTTTTGTCTCACCGGTCTTGCCGCATGAAGCAATTCCCAAAACCATTGCTGCGCATAATGCTGCTGAAATTATCTTTTTGAAGTTTTTCATTTTCATCTCTCCTAAAATCCTTGTGTCGGATTATACACTGAAGTCTTAATAAGTTTTGGGCATAACTTGTGTAATTGTTTAATCAAGTTCCACTTCAAACACCTTGTCAGACATCTCGCTTCCGCTGATGGTGATACATGCAGAATCTTCATCGTATTCGACTGACACGTCATTCTCATGTATCGGCGCACCATCATCTTTAAAAGTGAATGTTTCTTTCAAAAGCCTGTGTCCGAACGGTTTATTCTCTTTGATCACAAGATCATAATCGTAAGTCTGTCCCATGGAGGCCACGCCAAAAACGCTGTCCAGACTTGGTTTGGTATATACAACAACCGTAACCGGAGAACCTTCATCACGGATCGTAAAAACACGCGTTAAATATTCCTTTACTCCGACGAACACTACCGTTCCGGCCAGGATCACACCCGCGCCTGCAACGCAAAGTGTCGTAACTAATCGTTTATTTCCCATATATCATCCATCCCATATCAGCTGAGCAGTGCTCTTTGCATATTATAATCCCTGTTGCGGTTTTTTATGCGGTATTCCTTAGGCGTCATTCCGCAGTCCTTCTTCAGGACATTCGTAAAATAACTCTGGCTCGGGAATGCAAGCGATGCCGATATCTCAGCGATCGAATAGTCCGACGAAGCAAGCATCGACTTCGCCGTCTCGAGTTTTTTATTCAGGATATATTCGCTCACCGCATACCCGGTTTCCTTCTTAAACAATCTCGAAAAGTACGGCGCCGAAAGATTATTTTCCGCCGCCAGAGTCTCAAGCGTAATACGTGTGTGAAGATGCTCATAAATGTAATTGATCGCAGTTGTAACAGCCTTGGAAGTGATCGCGCTTCTTTGCAAAGCGAGCATCTGCTTCGTGTAGTGAAGACACATCTCATTATGTATCTCTGAAATCTCTTCAGGTGATGAAGCTTCATCCGAGAGACGGATGTAGTAGTCGCTTAATGAGTACGCCTCCGACTGCGACAGACCGCCTGAGATGCAGAATCTTGCGACCAGCGCTGTCGTTATCGTCATATGGTATTTGAGATTCTGAAGAGCGTTGTTTGAAAGCACGCCGAGTCCTGTCTTCTTGTGGAAAGGTTCAGATAAAAGTGTTTTAACCTTGCGGAGATTTCCTGAACGGATCGTCTCATAGAAATCCATCTCCGGCGCGAGCGGTGCGTGGAAGAATTCATATTCTCTGTGAAGGAACTCCTGGTAGGAAATCTTTTTGCGCGGCGTGGGCATTTTCGAAAATCTCCGTAACTGATAAATCAAATATGCGTGATAAACAAGGACTTCACGCATTATTATAGCAAGAAAAAGCAAAAATCAGTTAACAAAAAGCAATAATGCCACAAGGTGAATTTGATATTTTGAGGTCAGTTAAGGACATATAGAACAAGGAGGCAGTTATGAAGAGCAAAAAGATCATCAGTTCTATCCTGACACTTTCGATGATTCTCCCCATGGCAGCTTGTACCCCTAAGCCGACTGAGACAGAAGCAACAACGGCAGCGACAGCGCCGGCAACAGAAACACCTCAGCTCGACGGATACAATCTTCTCTGGAGCGATGAGTTCGACGGCGATGTGATGGATGAGACAAAGTGGAATTACGAGCCGCATGAACCCGGTTGGACAAACAACGAGTTACAGGAATACACGACTTCCACTGACAATGTTTTCGTAAGAGACGGCAATCTCGTTTTGAAGGCTCTCAAGACCACAAAGGACGGACAGGATTACTACACATCCGGTAAGGTCACAGGCCAGAACAAGACAGACTTTATGTACGGTAAGGTAGTTGTCTCCGCTAAGGTTCCTGAGGGACAGGGTCTCTGGCCCGCCATCTGGATGATGCCCCAGGACGAGTCCTACTACGGCCAGTGGCCCAAGTGCGGCGAGATCGACATCATGGAGTCACTCGGCAACGACACAACAATTTCTTATTCAACAATTCACTATGGTGAGCCTCACGCTGAGCAGCAGGGCACCATCACAAAAGAAGGCGATGAGAGCTTCTCAGCCCAGTTCCACGAATATTCAGTTGAGTGGGAACCCGGTGAGATGCGTTTCTACACAGACGACGAACTCGTTCTTACAGTTAACGACTGGTTTACTGCAGAACAGGGTGAAGACGACAAGCCTTATCCGGCACCTTTCAACCAGCCTTTCTTCGTTCAGATGAACCTCGCTGTAGGTGGTGACTGGCCGGGCAATCCTGACGCAACAACAGATTTCGACAACGCAGAATTCCTTATCGATTACGTCCGCGTTTACCAGAAGCCTGAATACGACACCAACGTCACAAAGCCCGAAATGGTTTTCCGTGAAGCACTCCCTGACGGCAACTTCATCCGCAACGGAGACTTCTCTGTAGCAGAAGACCTCACAGACGACGAAGACTGGAAGTTCCTCCTTTTCTTCGAGGGCGAAGGCCAGGCAGAGATCAAGGATGGTGAGATGATTATCACATCGACCAACTGCGGTACCGAAGAATATTCCGTCCAGCTAGTCCACCCTGACCTGCCAATGCGAAAAGGTCACACATATAAGATAACCTTCGACATACGTGCCGACGAGGCCAGAAAGTGTATTGTGTGCGTATCGGCACCGAACGCCGGATGGATAAGATACTTCCCTGATACCTCGATTGATCTCACGGAAGAATGGCAGACGTTTGAATTTACTTTCGACATGACCGAGAAGGACGACAACAACGGACGACTCGAGTTCAATATGGGTAAGCACGGCGACACAGCTACGATCCATATCACCAACGTAAGAGTTGAAGAAGTATAAGTGCTTCACTTCTTCATATAACACGAAGAGGATGTCTCTGGTGAGGCATCCTCTTTTTTGTGCGGACTTTCCGCATAAATGCACAAGGATCAAATACTTTGCAACAATAAAGACAAGTTATCTGTAAATATGGTATCTGACTGAAATTGTCGAAACGCAAAAGCGGAGGAACATATATGAAGATAAAGGCAGCAGCGATGCTTATGACACTGATACTGGCAGCAGGATCTGTCACCGCCTGTGCAGAAAAAACAAACGGATCAAGAACTTACAGTCCTGATACCACAAAGAAGAGCGCTGAGGCTCCCGTCGATGAAACCGTTCCTGAAACAGAGAACGGAACTGTCGTAGAAACGGTATATACGGATGACGGAAGCAGAAGATACGCAACTGATTATCCCATCGAATTAAAAGAGCAAAAAACAGGTTTCTTTGACGACTGGAGCATCTGGAAAAGACAGGAAAATGGTTTGATCTTCCTTCAGATCTCCAATTCCGGAAAGAACGGAAGAAAGTCCGAGATAGAGCATCTTCAATTCTGGGTATACGATTCCGCAGAAGATGCAAAAAAGGCATATGAGGGTTATTACAACGAATCCAAAGAATTCGATAAAGGCAGGTTCTGGGAAGAAGGCACCAACTGGTTCATCTCTGAAGAGCCCGGCGTAATGGATGCATCCATTGTCTGGATGAACTACATAGAAGGAAATATCATTATCTCAGCATATCTTGGTACAACTTCTTCGTGGGAAAAAGCTAAAGAATCGGGCATACCTTCTGATTCCGACAAATTCAACACGGCAACTCTTAAGGATTACGTTCTCGAAAACCATTCTGATATCAGATCTTATGTAATCGATGTGATCATGGAAGCATAGTTCTGTTCACCCGGGATTATCCCGTCAATTAAACTCTGCAGATAAGGATTTCGGAATTTATTACTTATTAATTATTTTTCTGCTAAATGCAACACAATCACCATTTAAGAATATAAAATATAAGGGTGGTTGGGTTCACCCCTGGTCGGGTTGTTATTTAGGGTTGATACAAAGTGGCAGATTCAAAGTCTAAGGAACGCATCTCCAGATCAAAGGTCACGCGTGGAAAAAGATATATCCGCGTGTTCATGATCTTTATCCTGCTTGCAGTTATCTCTGTTATTGCAGGTATGTTTTTGAGCATCACCATGTTCACCAAATATGCGAAGGCATATAGAGAAGATACGCTTGCCAAAGCAGCAAGACTTGCCGCATCTGTTGTAAATCCATATAAGATGGACGATTGGATCGAAAACGGTCCGGATGCGGAATTTGAGCGCACTGAAGAAGAACTCCAGCATATTCTCGACAACACACCGTTCCTTCAGAATATGTATCTGGTACAGATAGATAAAGACGGTTTCCATACTTTATCAGCGCTTACAACGAACGATTCTGAAATCCGCCATAACGCGAGAATGCAGCCTGCCGACATAGAGTTCGGCGAGGTCTTCCCTTTCGATCCTGCTTTTGATGATTACGTTCCGACTTTCCTTGCGGGCGGAAGAGTCGAAGTCATTGAGATCAAAAATGAAAGAGGCTGGAGCCTTATCGCATACGAGCCGATTTACACGCATCTTAATGAGTGCAAGGGTTACGTCGGCATCGACATTTCGCTTAACGGTATCAACAATTACATTAATACTTTCACAGTATGGGTATCGATAATCTGCATCATCTTCCTTTGCTGCATCGGACTTTTCGGAGTTCTGATTACTGCATATGCACGCCGCGCCGATGATCTCGACGTTACAGCCGAACAGCAGGAAAGAGAACAAAAGCTCCTTCAGGAACTCATCGAATCTTACGCTCAGGTGGTCGACGCCAAAGACCCTTACACGAATGGTCACTCATCACGAGTTGCGGAGTATGCCGTCAAGATCGCAGAGCTCGCCGGCAAGAGTGACGAGGAATGCCAGCAGATCTACTTCACTGCCCTTCTCCATGACGTAGGAAAGGTCGGCATCCCGGACGCCATTATCAACAAGCCCGGCAAACTCACTGAAGATGAATTCAACATCATCAAGCAGCATCCCGAAAAGGGTAACAGAATTCTCTCCCAGATCGACGAGTTCTCTTACCTCAGCGTGGGCGCACACTTCCATCACGAGCGTTACGACGGTAAGGGCTATCCTAACGGACTCAAGGGTAAGGATATTCCTGAGATTGCAAGAATCATCGCATGCGCTGATGCATACGATGCCATGACTTCCAGAAGAAGTTACCGTGATCCCATTCCGCAGCACATCGTAAGAGAAGAATTCGTTAAGGGTATCGGCACGCAGTTTGACCCTGAATTTGCAAGAAACATGCTCCACCTCATCGACCTTGATGCCGAGTATGCCATGAAGGACCGTGGTGAGAACAAAGAGATCCGCGACAACAACCAGCTGCTTCTCACTTACCATAGAAGCGCCGTGGCTCCGGGCATTCTCCTAAGTGTCAACATGACAACGATCAAGCTGACCGTCAATCCCGACAGCCCTACTTCAAGAAATACTCCGAAGCCTTCGCTCGTTCTTTTCGATTCATTGGACGGACACATCCATGAGCTCGAAAAAGACAAGAAGGAAATGCTCGATTTCGAATACGGCGAGATCTGGTTCGGCGGCAGACATTCCGTCGCCGGCGCACGCAAGATAGAGTCAACTACTGAGGAAGGTTACAACGCATCCAAGGGCAAATACACCATCGAAGCAGTCAGAATCAAAGACCATGCTCTCGTAAGGATCAAGGGTAGCAACGGCAAGGAATTTGAGACCATCGTGGCTCTCCCCGACAGCTCAAGATTCGTATATCTGGGCCTCACAGGTGAGCACTGCCTCTTAACCGACATTGATATCACAAAGTCAGAAAACGAATTGCCTGAGAGCTACATCCCGAGAATCGCTGAAGAGATCAGCTATATCGACGGCCCCGAAGGCGATATTCCGAACGTTGAGATGGACGGCTACAGGACTGATTCGACGAAGGGAATCCTTCTTAAAGACAACCTCACGGTATCTTTCCATACCATGAGCCTTCCTACCGCAAGACTCGTATGGCACTGCCCGTTCATAAGCATCTTCTCATCCAATGACGGCACCATAGGCGGCAAGAACTTCCGCGAATTGACGCTCATGAGACTCGACGGCGAATGCTGGGAAGGCGACCCCGTATGTTCGATGGAACTCAAGGTGACAAAGACCTCCGACTTCACAGACTGGAACACCTGGAAGGCTTATAACCACACAGGTTACGACGTTACGGTAAACGTCTTAAGAGATGGTAATAAGATCCACACCACAACAACAAACGGCGGCATCTCGGTCCATGCCACTACGATATTGAATGGTGATGTTGATCCTATCTACGTTGCGCTTACGGGTGACCAGTGCGCGATCACGAACATCAAGATAAGAAACGCATAACTGTTATAAAGACAGTCTGCAATATTTAAGCTGATCCATCAGCGCAATCGTGCCAATAAAAAACTCTCACGGCGAGGGGAATATGCCGTGAGAGAAAAGGGGATGTATGAAGCAGTAAGACTGCGTTGTTGGTGTTATTTGATTCCGCAGATGCGGGTGATCCTGAGCTGAGGGTGCTTTTCGGAACCTACGTTGATATCTACCATCCAGATATCATCTTCACCGAGATTTAAGCACTGCTTGGATGTGTTGATATCGTGACAGGTCTCGTTTTCCATGTCTCTCCTGCCTTCGGCACTCAGAGTTTTTCCGTTCATGTATTCTACGAATTCGTCTGCGTCTCTGATCTCTGTATCGTTGATCCTGATCGGATACATAATGAGGTTCTTAAGTGAATCCCAGTCCTCATTGAGGTATGCCTTACGGACGTTATATGCAATCTCTTCTACGGCGGGCTTTTCCATTGTCGTGAGCTTTCTGTAGATGCCCATATTGCCTGTGCCGAGTTCTTCAGGAAGCTTTTCTTCTACGATCTCAGAAGGACGTGTGAGCCTGAATGTCATGCCGCGTGCGATCTCTTCGTTATATTCGTCCCACTTCATTCCGTCTTCTGTGAATGTCATTTTGCCTCTGCCGCTTGTATATATCTCGACGTCGGATATTTCGATACCGTCCTTGTTATATGTGATGACTCTCTTTACGGCATTCTCATAATCGATGCTCATAGTCTCTTCGCTGAACTTTCCGCTCATGTACCAGATAGCTTTTGAATTATTGCTTCCGGGCCACACTACCGTCATTGTCGCGCTCTGAAGTCCGATGGGTTCGACGTTGATCTTGGCCCTGTCGCTGCAGTAAATGCCGGTGACGTTCATTGTTGGATTCTGGCCTTCATGTTCTTCTTCGGATCTATCTATGAAAGCTCTTGTCTCGATCGTTGTTGCTGCCGTTGCCTGAGCTGTGGGGACCTGCGCTTTAACGAGTACCGGTTCAGACTTGCCTGCAATAACTACGATAAGTGCCGACATTACGCCGATAACTGCGCCGCCTGTTAATGCCAATGCTACGAATTTTCCGTTATTCATTTTATTGCCCTCTCTTTCTCAGGTATTGTCTTGCTTGATGGCCTCATTAAAACATCCTCAGATACCGCTAACAATGAGCAATGAAATGTCCCTTTGTTGATAAAGCAACACATGGCTTTTTGCGTGTTGCCGAACGCGAAAAAAGTTCGTTTTGCATACCCGGGAAATTCTATTTTCGTTGATGTTATAATCAGATCATCAAGTCCTGCCGGAGGTTCCTCATGATATTACTTATCAATGCATGCGTAAGAAGCAATTCCAGAACAAGAAAACTCGCTGATGCCCTTCTGTCAAAACTTGAAGGAGACGTCGTCGAAGTTGATCTCAGCAAGATAAGTTTTCCTGTGGTCGATGAGGCATTCCTTGCAAAGCGCGATGAACTCGAAGAGAACTGCTGCTGGGACGATCCCATGTTCGATCTTGCAAGACAGTTTGCCGCAGCAGACCAGGTCGTTGTAGCGGCTCCTTACTATGATCTCTCATTCCCTGCTTCCCTAAAGCAGTATTTCGAGCAGATAAATGTGCTCGGCATAACATTCGAATACAGCCCCCAGGGCATGCCCATCACAATGTGCAGGGCCTCACGTCTTTACTATGTCACGACAGCCGGCGGCGCTTTCGTGCCTGAAGAATTCGGCTTCGGCTACGTCAAAGCACTGGCCCAGGGTTTCTACGGAATCGAAGATGTCCGCCAGGTCCGTGCGGTCGGTCTTGATATCGAAGGTGCCGACGTTGATGCAATTATGTATGAAGCAATTGAATCCTGTGGTACAATAGCGAAGTAAAAAATCTTTTAGGAAAAGGGATATTACTATGAGAAAAGGACCGTATTTTATAATTCAGGCTGTATTGTCTTTATTTATCTCTACAATGATCTGGTACATGTCTGAGTGCTTCCTGGATGTTGCAATCAACGTTGAAGAGCTCTCCGGCACACTGTTTTCGCCAATCATCATAATCGTCATCGGTGGCGCAATTTATCTTGCATTGACGATCGTCTATATCGTTATCGGAGCGAAGAGAATGGACGACTGGCGCCCCTGGATGATCGCGGTTAGTATCGTAATTCACATTGCCATGTTCTTTTTAGGGTTCATGGCCTCAGCATTTTTAGCAGCAGCTACCATGCCGTTTTTGGGCGGAGAGACATACCTCGAGTAATGCTTGATAAAATATACTCCCGCTTGTAAAATCTATCCCTGATGGGATTTATTACAATGGAATAAGGCATTTTTTGAAGATGGAAAACACAAAAGAAAAGAAGAAAAAAGAAAAGAAAATCAGCTATAAGAAGCTTCATAAGTACGACTATATAGACAATAATTATCTGGTCGTCGACAAGAACGTTGAGAGAGCCATGTTAATGTGCGGCCTTGCAACCGGTATCTCATGCCTGTTTTTCGGAGTGCTGCCGTTCGGTGTTCTTCTCTACATGATCTCGATACTCGAAAAGACCAGCAAATACATCGCACAGTCCACGTTCATTCTCATTGTATGCGGTATTGCTATAGTAGGAAGCCTTGCAACATCCATCATCGCTAAGGTAAAGTGCCGCAAGAGCAGATGGGCCGTTGTAAATATCGTTTATATCAGCATCAATCTCGTGATCTCAGGTCTTAACACCTGGTTCTTCGTCTGGCTGATGAATACTTACGGCAGTTAAATCAGCCGAACAATCCCTTTTTGCGTCTGTAGAACGGCTCGCCTTCTGTCGAAGCCTCTGCAAGCCTGTCTGTTGAAGGAATCATGTCCAGATACATTCCCCTGGGAAGATAAGGCAGCGCGCTGTCTGCAACACCCTGAAAATATGATCTCGCATCGCCTTCTGCTTCAACTGTAAGAAGGAAGCTCTGCTCGCCTTCCTTGACCATAAGCTTGAGCCAGATCGCCTTGATGGCCTTGACCTTCCTGGCATATGCTGAGACCGCTTCCGTCATCTGCTTCGGATAGTCTTTTGGTTCACCGAGCGTGACCTTAGTATCCTTATCGATAACCTGCTGCTGGACCTTACCGAGCCTTGCATCCTTAACGTGCTTTATCTGGTCGATCATGCCAAAGGGCATCATGAACGCGTCGCCGAACGGGTTGATAATGACCGTTCCTTTATCGTTGCTGACCATTCCGTGAATATCATCAAACGTCATTACGAGCGTATTTACGTTGCCGTCTTTAAAAGGCTCCCACTTGCGTAGTTCATCCCAGTCCGTAAAGAAAGGCAGACACGAACTTCCGTCCTTAAGGCTGAGGCCCGGGAAAGACATTGTAGCGCCTTCAGGGAACAATGCAGTGCCGTCTGAGTTATTCTGCACGGGAGAGCCTCCGAAGTTCACTACAGCCAGGAAATGGGCATTCATGGCCATCTCTTCCGCGATCGCGTTCAGCACATCGATCTGCTCGTTCTCGGGCACCTTTCCCCTCTTATTCAAAAGTGATTTAAGCTTGGGATTTTCTATCGGCTGGTTAAGATCAGGTATCATGAGGACTTCTCCTGTTTTTGTTTTTTATTATATCGAAAATATCTGCTTCGGAATAAAACCGTGTGCGTACATATTCCCTGTGGTTTTTAGGTTTTCGCATGTGCCTATAAGAATCAAATTTCTAATTTCTTATAGGTACGTTTCTAGCAAAATTTGCTTATTCTTCCGCGTATTTACCTATAAGAAATCGAAAACAGGCATCTTATAGGTACACAGTCACCATAAAACGTGCCTATCAGGCAAAAATGTGCCTATAAGAATTCAGAAACAGAAATCTTATAGGTCGCCGAAAAGCGTTACTAGCAATAATATCGACGATCAGAACACAAACCGCATTTCTGCACCACTATTAATCTTTGTGACTGACAATTTAATGCGGTAAAATTAAGCAACAAAACAGAGAGGAGAACTCAAATGTCCGAAGAAAAAGGTAATGCTCTGTCCAAAGTGTTTTGCGGCCTTTCAACTGCGTTTATAGTCTTAAGCGAGATTGTGTCTCCTGTCTGTATGCTTGTCTGGTTCGGTGCGGCAACACAGATGCAGCAGGACACCGAGACAATGGATATGATGCTCATATGCGTCGCCTGCTGTTTCGGAGGATTGATTTTAAGTCTCATCCTCGGAATCGTTGCGAAGGTTAAAAGCCACAAGAGCAAGTGGGCTCTCGTATGCATCATCCTTTCAGCGGTTTTCATTGTAATAGGCGTACTTGCAGCACTGTTCTTTATCTTTGCGGCAAGCCAGTATCACTACGCTTAATCTGAAGGGAAATTAATATGGGGTATATTTTCGACATCAGGAAAAAGCTTGGGCATGATCCCATCATCCTCACGGGTGCGGGCGTGATCCTCGTAAACGATAAGAAAGAGATCCTTCTTGGAAGACGCGCCGACAACGGCTACTGGGCATATCCGGCAGGATCGATGGAGCTCGCTGAGAGCTTTGAAGAGTGCGCCAGAAGAGAGACAGAGGAAGAGACCGGCCTTTTGTGCGGCGAGTTAAAGCTCCTCATGCTCAGGTCCGGCAAGGACACTTACTACGAATATCCCAACCAGGATAAGGTTTATTTTGCAGGCATCGTATACATCTGCTTCGACTTTTCAGGCGAGATGAAGGTGCAGGAAGAAGAGGTCATCGAGCAGGCCTTCTTCCCTATTGATGCCCTTCCCGACAATCTGTCACCCGGTACGATCGAAGTCGTCGAAAAGGCCATGGAATATCTGGCAAAGGAGAACAATTGAAAAGCTTAATGACAACATCAGTAATCGCAACAGTTCTCGCAGCAGGCTTTCTGCTCTCCTCATGCACACCCTGGCAGAAAGCTGAACAAAAGAAGTGGGTAGACGAGATGGAAGATGCATTCCCGGAAGATACTTTCAAATATGCGGGACACCCTTCTTCGTTTTATGGAAAAAACTACAACGTCATAACTGTGCATTCGAAAAAATATAAAACTGACGACATTGAGGTTACCGAAAAGGACGGCAAGCTCGTCAGCAATTATCTCGCTTTTAAATATGACGATGAGTTAAGAGAAGAATGGGAACGTTTATTTTACGGGCATTTCCCCTGCTCTGATTACGAAGTCTCAGCCTACAGCCAGATGCACAGAACCAACCTGTGGTATCCGGTCAACGATATCGGCGCCGATAAATTCATCGACAAATACATGGTGTATGATTGTTTTCTGTTCCTTTACTATGACGATGAATCAGAGATCCCTTCCGAGGAAGAGATGAAGGAATATATTCTCGATTTTGTTGACGATGAACCTCATGCTTATTCGATCACTTTTTTCTATTGTGATTCCAAATACGACAGCGATGACGTAATAAGCAACTATTATGTCGAGTATCACCTTCACATGACTGACGAAGATACAATCAAGAGATTAGACGTAAAATATCACGGTGACTCGTCGAAAAATCACGATCTGATCTGATTTTCTGCACTTTGAAGGTATTATCCTCATAATTTGTCCTCTGTTTCAACGAAATGGAGCGTGCTAACCTATTCTTATCCGGTAAGTAACAGGTCGTTCCATTTGATTGTTTTCTGAATAAAGGGGATTAATTATGTTCAGAAAAACCGCTTCCTTACTGCTCGTTTTTAGTATTTGTTTTTCGCTCGCATCGTGCGCATTTCCGTCAGGCATCAGGCAGGATATTCCTGAGCTTGTAAAGATGGAAGAATTTCTGGGAAAGAAAAACTTCTCTGCATATCTCTTCTACCAGGAAGAAGATAAAATGATACGTTATAACAGCAATATAACCGACAAGGAAACATACAAAGAAATGCAGAAGACCATGCGAAAAGTAGTTTCCTGCAAAGGCACCAAAGCCACAGATTTCACTGCAGATAAAATAACATACCCCGTTATCAGCCTGATTGTCAGCCCCAAGGAATTCGGTGAAGAAAACGAACCTGGAGAATCAGTCGTATGGACAAACGGATACCTGATCACCGAAGGCGGTGACGTCTATAAATGTGATATGGATTTCGATCCTATAATCAAGGAAAGCCTCAACTTCAGAAAAGATAAATACGACAGAGAATTAACCGCAGCAACCGGCGCATTCCGTAATCTCGCAATGGCAAACGGAGAATGGAATAAGGACCTTCTGAAACCAACGACGCCCGAAATGCTGAAAACAGCTGACAATGTAAAAGCAAAAGCAGTAAGAGAATTCGAAGATGAAAGAGGCAAATGGGTAACCATCGAATTCGATAACTACAGCGACAAAGACTGGAAATTTTCGCACAGCCACTTCCTGTCAATCGAGATCGAAGGCGCTTATTATTCGATACCCTCCGACCCTGTCTTCGATACCTATGCCATCGGCACTATGTCATACCAATATGCGGCATTAAAACATGACACAACGACTCAGGACTACAGACTGAATGTGTACGGTGAGATTCCGCCGGGAGACTACACTCTGCTCGTTCCTGCCGAATCGGGTAGTGATAGATGCTATGTAATGGTGGAATATTCGGTTAAATAATTCAGCCTCAAGAAAATTCAGTTATAAGTTCAGTTGGTAACTGATAAACAAACTGAATTTTCGGGCATTTCGAAAAATATTCAGTTCAGAATTCAGTTACTAACAGAAAAACAAACTGAATTATGAAATAAAGAAGGGATGCCTCACACGAGACATCCCTTGAAAAATATAAATTCAATTATCACTCCAGATCATAATCATCTAAGGAGAACCACATGCTGTTGTAGTTATCGCTGTAGTAACCTCCGACGGAGACTACGATGTTGGGATCGAGATCGTGATCGTAGAACTCGATAGTAGAGTTATCGGTCGTGAGAGGATAATCGATAGTGGGTTCACCAAAGATTGAGTTGACTTCTTCTGTCATAGCCAGAACGTTTTCGTGAATTTCGTCAGCGGATTTCTGATTGTTAATGAATCCGATGTGATATACAGCACCCCATGAGTTTGTGCTGATCTCAATCTGGTTGAAGTCTATGCCGCAGATAGTGACATTGGCATTGTAAGTGTAGATCTTCTGACCGTCATATTCACCGTCACGCACGCTGGGAGTGCCGAGACTAATGCCGAAGTAACTCTGGACATTACTTTGAGCCATGCTCTTGTCGAGACCCGTTATGCCGTACATCATGTCGTAGACCTGGGAGATCTCGCTGTCGTAATCGCCGCCTCTTGTGGCCGTCGGAACAGTGTCGCCTGAAGTAGGAACTGTGCCCGGATCTGTATAAACATGGTCGTAAGGACTATCGCATTCAAAAGCAAGAACGAGCTGGTCGTTGCCGACTACTCCCTGGGCACTTTTGCCCCAGAAGATTGAGATCCAGCAATCTTCGCCATATCTCCAGCCGTCCATGCCGCTCTCATCGAAGTCTATCCAAGACGCAGAATAATCGTCTGAAGGATCACCGTATGTTTTCACTAGTTTGGGATAAAGAGTCTCGTAAGCACCCTTACTGTCGAACGACTCGTTGGTGGCAAAGATAGCTGTCTTACGCATCGTGTAATCGACACTTCCGACAAATCCGTCAGTTGTGCTGTGGATTCCGATGCTCTTGAAAGTAACACCTTCAACAACAAGATCAACATTGAGATCTCTTAAGAAACGCTCCATGGGATCGCCGTATTCACCGTAGTTTGAATCACTTGCTGTGTAGCTGGTGATTCCGTAAACGCCAACAATGAACTCGGTAGCTGCTTCAACAGGCATACCGACACAGAGCTGGGAAATGAGCATGACGTCGCCGACAGTCATCTCGTATACGCCACTGTTATTACCGGTCGGATTTGTCGTTGTCGGTGCCGGATCAGTCTCTGTAGGATCGGTGGGTTCCGTCTCAGTCGGATCCGGTAAAACGGTCTCGCCGTAAGGTCTTTCGGGCTTTGACGGAAGGTCTGTCTCTTGTACGCCGGGGCCCTTGTGTTTCTTGGCGCATGAGCAGCACGAAATGAGCATTGCGCCGGCAAGCAGCACAGACAGAATCTTAATGCGTTTTCCCATGATAAATCCCCCTTAATCAGTGTGATAAATGTAGCATAACAGATAAAAACCCTAATATCCAACAGAACAGGGATATACTGTATAATAGCGGTGTTTAAAACACACGAGGGGTAACGGAAATGGCAGTAATAAGTTTCAAGACATTAAACAACAACGTTCAGGATGCGATCTCAATGGGCAAATTTCCTGAGAAGAATCTGAGGGAACTAAGCGCCAATCTCAAGGCATCACAGAAGAAGGAATTTAAGTTCATGATAATCTTTGTAGCTATAATGGCTGTTTTCATAGGCGGTCTTTTCGGCTATATACTATACAGCAACCCAGTGGAAGTGCAGGAACATTTATTAGGCTGGATCCTGGGATACCTCGGAATCATCGCAATTATCTTATTAGGCATCTATCTCACCCAAATCGGCATCATCAGAGGACAGTTCAACATCGCCTTGAGAGAAGGCTATCCGGAACTTTATAAAGAGCTCAAACTCTAAGAATCAGCTTATGAAGAAAACACTTGCATTAATCGTTTGCGGAGCGCTTATGCTCCCCGTTGCAGGATGCAGCAAGGATGTACCCGTCAGCAGCGAAAATACTGAAGCTCAGACCACGTCTGCAGCCCAAACAGAAACTGCACAAACTGAAGTACCCGCAGTAGATAACAGCGACGATCAATTCGTCAGCGCTTATCCGGCCTTTGCGGTCACTTCAGAGAGCCTTGAAGGAAATATCTGGATCGAAGCATGCTCGAACACTGAGGACGGTGAGAATGCCTCACCGGAGCTTTCATGGGAGCCCATCGATGGCGCTACAGTTTACGTGATCTACATGGTCGATATAAACGCAAACAACTTCCTTCACTGGAAGTCTGCTGACGTAACGGAGACAAACCTCCCTCAGGGATGGGCACCTTCTTCTGATTACGTAGGACCTTATCCGCCGTCAGGACAAACTCATCAGTACAACATTTATGTTTTCGCGCTCAGGGCACCTGTCGAGAGAGTTAAGGGCAGCATCAATACGCCTGCCGCCAAGATCCAGGAATTCATGGACAGCCTTGATACCGATGCCGACGGAAATACAGGCAATATCGTGGCAGTCGGCCGCATTACAGGTAACTACACTGCAAAATAATATATTATGTGGTCGGGATATTTCCTGAAAGGATAGATAGGAATTATGAAAAGAACAAACATCGTATTAAAGGGCATTGCCGTTGCACTCGTTTTCGCAGCTTCGGCATCAATGCTTTCTTCATGCGCACGCTCAAGAGGTTCACGTGACCGCAGTGACCGTGACGCAACCGACCTGGGTGCTATTGACCCCGGTGCTCAGAGAGAGGCCAAGATAGTCATTAACCCCGTTAAAACCGACAAAGTTATCGAACGCTATTTCACCGGCATCAAAGAGTTCGACGATTTTGATATTGAGGAAGTGTATGCAGACTGGGGCGGATTCTCCATCGGACCTACAGAGTACGAATACAGAGGCATCATTTACTTAACAGAAGATGAAGCAGAAAGGCTGATGGCAGCTTATGAATGGGAAGAAACCGATGCACCGGAATTCGAATTCGGCGAAGTCGATGATTCATCGCTCGGCAAAGGACCCTGGTATTCGTGCAAGCAGTTTGAGAAAGATTGCATAACGATGGTCAACGTAAACTACGCCGTATTTGATGGCGAGAAATTGGTATTTGATATCCATCAGACATAATAGCGCCACAATAAGGGGCTGCCGTTTACCAAATCAACTTATATATTTTTAGTTTGTTTACAGTATGAAAATCTAATTTATATTTGTATAGATATAATCTAGATAAGAACTTCAAGGGCAAGATCTATAAGGTGATAATAGGTTATGGAAACTGCAATTAACATGCAATCCGTTTATGTTACCGATTTGGTCGGCATAGCGATCCTCGTCATCATTATGGTAACGAGAGGCTGGAGTCTGCCGGGCCGTAAGACCGAGAGCCGCCTCATGATGGCTCTCCTTGCCTTCTCCATGTTCAACTGCGTTGCAGACATCTACGTCTTCCAGTGCGACGGCAGACCGGGACCCGGCTACCGCGCCATCCTCATGGTCGGCGATACATATCTTTACATGTATAACCTGATCGTCGGCATCGGAATCATCTATCTGATCCTGCTCCATATCGACCGCAAGACCAAAGGACTTCACATGATCCTCTTCTGGGTCTTGAGCGTCGTCGAGATGGTACTTCTCATCGTCAATCTATTTGAGCCTATCGTTTTCGAGATTGACGAGAACAACGTATACCACAGAGGCGATTACTACATCCTGTTCGTAGTACTGGGATTCGTGCTGGTCTTCTACGGCTACACTTACTACATGATTGCAAAACTGAGGAACCCTTCACTCCGTTACTTCCCTGTTCTGGAGTTCCTTGCACCGGTCGTCGTCGGTAACATCGTCCAGATGAAGATATACGGCATCTCACTTTTGCCGATCAGCTTTGCAGTCGCGTTTGCCGCCATCACGATCGCCCTTCAGAACGAGTGCATTTACATCGACAAACTCACAGGCGTTTATAACCGTTACGAGCTCGACAAGATCTTAAAGCGCCGTCATTACAGACGGGGCGAAAAGCTCATCGCCATGATGCTCGACCTGAACGACTTCAAATCCATCAACGATACATACTCACACGAAGAAGGCGACCAGGCGCTCGTAGCTTTTGCAAAAGCCCTCATGGAAGCCATCGGTTCCGAAGGTCTCGTCATAAGATTTGCGGGCGATGAATTCATCATCCTCATCCCCGTTTTTAAGCCTGCCACGATCGACAAATACAAAGACCGCATCCACAAGAAACTCGACGAATATAACGAGACATCCGGCAAGCCCTATAAGCTCTCCACTGCTATCGGCGGCAGGATCTTTGATCCGCACAGCGAAAACACATCAGGCATCGTAAATGAGATAGATTCCATGATGTATAAAGACAAGCGCGATTACTACCACGATCACGACAGGCGCGGAAAAAGGTAAAACTCCACTCATGTAAAACTCTGCTATACTCTTGTGTGGAATAACACAAGGGGGATATTTTACATGGTCACAGAATCATCCATCACAGCAGTCGGAGTCTTCGGCTTAATCGTCGGACTTCTTCTCTTCGCAGGCGGCGTTACGCTTCTCATTCTTTCGATCGTCAGCACCGTCAAAGGCAAAAGAAGGATCGGCGGAATAGTCGGCGGAGGAATAATGCTCATCGCCGGAATATCAGTCGGCTTCACTTTCGGAATGTTCGCGCTCACTGCAGGCTTCCTCACAAGCTCAGCAAGCTCTGCAGAGATTGCAGCAATGAACTCAGGCCTTCAGTCTGCATTAAAAGAAAAAGATGGTAATGCGCTTTACAGTTTATGCGCTGAAGAAAGTTACTCAGGAACGCCGCTCGAATTGTACGACGCCGATAAGATCTGCAGTTACATCGAAGGTGACGTAAAGAGCGTCACATACGAACCCACAAGTCTTTCTGCTAAGAACAAAACTCACTTTGCAGAATACAAGTACACGGTAGTAACTGAAGACGGCGAAAAGTACACGCTCTACATCCACTCCATCGAATCGTCCGACACCGAAGAATACGTCGGCATCCAGCACATCAAGATGTATAAGGGAATGAAAGTGTTGTGCGAAGTTGGTACCGCTCCGGTATTGAATTAAAAGGGGTAAATCAATCATGCACACAAAGAGGCTGTCTCGAGTGAGGCAGCCTTTTTTACTTGCTGAAAATGAGTTTATAAATTTCAGCAAGTAAAATATGCTCATTGAAGCGAGTGTTTTTTGAGATTTTACTTGCTGGATTTTGGTTTTGCTTTTTCAGCAAGTAAAAAGTGCTCTTCTTAAGCCCATATTTTTGAATTTTTACTTGCTGAAAAACCATTTTTCAATTTCAGCAAGTAATTTGAAGTCGCTCGAGTGTATTTTTGCCACAATTTTACTTGCTGAAAATGAGTTTTTGAATTTCAGCAAGTAATGCTTTTCAGGTTTACGTACCTAAAAATGCTTTTTCTATTTTAGGTACGTAAACTCAATCACATCTCGAAAAAAAGAATGCCCCATCGCGATGGGGCACTCTTAATGTTTTGTGTTGAATCAACTGAATTACTTCTTGTTATAAATATCTGTTATCTCTTTACATGTCTTGAGGAAGTCAACATTGATCTTTCTCAAACGGAAAGACATGTGGCGGAGGATCGCATTGATCTTCTCCGGATTATCTTTGAAGATAGTCTCAAGATCTTCAGCATTGATCGTCTCAACGCGTGTGTTGTCACTCTCAACGATTGCGGCAGCTCCTCTGGGCTCTCCGGAGATGATGCCCATCTCACCGAAGAAAGTAACTGCATTGTATTCTGCAACCTTCTCTTCTTCTCTTGTGCGGTAGTTAATGTACATGCCGACAGAACCCTTGTGAAGGATATACATGCTGTTGTCGACAGCGCCTTCCTTGAAGACGATCATGCCCTTTCTGTAATCCTTGAACTTACCCTTGCCGTTATCAGCGAGAGCGTCTGTTGAAGAATCAAGTGAATTAGCGCTGGGCTCGCTCATCTTATTCTTGTTGTTCTGATACATGTCGATATGCTTCTTGATCTTGGAGAACAGATTCTTATTCTGCTTTGCAGCTTCGGATGCCTTGAGCTGTTCAAGGAGAGCCTTTGACTCGCTGTAGTCATTAGCCATGTTCTGGATTCTGTTTCCGAGGTGTCTCATGAGCTCGATGATCCTCTTGGGATCTTCTGCGAGATAACTGTTTAATTCAGTTTCAGGGATCTCATTAACAACTACGGTTCCCTTTGCGATAACGGATGCGCTTCTCGGATAAGCTTCGAGAATTGCCATCTCGCCGAAATACTCGCCGGCTTCCATCACACCTAATTTGATCTGATCTTCTTTTCCGGTACCGGCATATACGTAAGCGCTTCCTTCAACAATCTGGAAAAAGCTTTTGCCCGTATCGCCCTCTTTAACAATCACTTCACCATTTTTGAAAGTCTTTTCAACTAAACCCATACATTAAAACTCCCTTTCTTTATAGTTCCTGTGACTAGATCAGATCGGTAATTCAATCCGTCATGAAGCAGATAAACATATTTTATCAGAAAGATTAGATAAGTTCATTAGCAACACTTCATTTATGTGCATTATGTTTAGTCGAAAAGTAAGACTCTGTTAATCAGGCTTTGCCGGCGGTTCACCGTCTCCGCCCGGACCACCATGACCATCCGGAGGGTCGCCGGGCTTGTCGCCTGGCTTTCCTTCATGACCGCCGGACTCAGATGAAGCAGATGTAAAGACCAACGCTTCGCCTTCTGAAGAAGAACCTTTACTGTATGCGACTCCGTTTACATAAAGCGTGTATCCGTTAAGGTCTATCGCATCAGCCTCACATGTAAGGGATGTTATGTAGGAATCACCGGTAAGTATCCACTTGGAACCTGACTCAATCTCAACATATACTTCGCCTTCGTTATCAGCATTAATGGCGCCGGTAAATTCTGAACCGGATTTGACATACATGTTCAGAGCAGATATCTCATCGACTGCGATGTCGCCTTCAAGGATCTGGGAATTGAGATAGAGATTTACTTTACCGCCGTTTTTGCCTTCCGAACCCCAGCCGGCAGCTTCGGCTCTTAAGAACATTCCGCTCTCATCAAGATTTACGAACTCAACGTTTTCAAGAGTGATAGTTGCAGTCGTATTATTAACATAGAAAATGTCACCGTTGTTATTCGTCAGTGAGCCGCCCGTCATGGTGAACTCTGCCATACCGACACTTGCGTCACCTGACATTGACTGGTAGATCATGACCGCTTTATACACGCTCGATTTGTCGCTGTTTTTCTCAACGTTATTCGCAACCAGAGTAACGTTGTTTAATGTGACCGAGTTCTTACCTTCAACAACGATTCCTTCAGATACAGTTGATTCCAAAGTTGCATCGCTGACCGTAATGTCTGCTGTGGAATAAATTGCCGGTGAACCTCTTCCTTCCGTAACATAAGATCCGCCTGTTACATTAACCGTTCCGCCGCCTCTGTCTGATCTGATCGCGGCAGAAGAATTACCCGTCGTATGAATATTCAGATTCGAAGCATTCATCGTTCCACCGCCTGTTGTCATGAGACCACCTGAGCAGTTGCCACTTGTAGTTATCACGGAATCACTGATGTTAACTGTGGTTCCATCACCATACGAGAACACGCCGTTTGCGTGTTTGCCGTCTGTATCGACTATAGCGTTTTCGATAGTCAGTGTCGCACCGTCAGTTGCGAAAACTGCTGCGTTTTCGCCATAGAAATCAGCCGAGTCGCCTGAATCAGAATCGCCTGTTTTGGTTACCTTAATGTTTGAATAAGAAGCAGTCTCACCGCTCACTTCAATTGCGTGTTCACCGTCAGCAGAATTATCAATCTCTTCGTTGATCGTGATATCACTTTCGGTAATCACTGCTTTTTGTGTTTCGGAAGTTTCGGTTTGCGATTCAGTTGTCTCTTCAGAAGTTGAAGCAACAGTTTCTGCTGTTGTAGTTTCCGAAGATGAAACACTTGTATTTACATTTCCGTTGCACGCAGCGAAAACCAGTGCGAGTGATGCTGCAGTTGCAAGAGACAATATCTTTATGAATTTTTGTTTCTTCATTTTTTGCATACCTCCGTTAAGTAGCATGGCTTAACTATAACTGCGCAACCTTAAGTCAACTTTAAATTTTCATCGTAAACAGAATTTTTTTAAACAGAAAGAAGGGCCCGCCGTGAAGCGGGTCCTTCCTTCGAGAGATCTATCTGCAAGCTTGCAAGATTCGTGATTAATTGTCCGGCGCAAATTATTGACCATAAAATTTTCGAAATGGATTATGGACTTTATGGCCCTAAAAACTCTTACGCTGCATTATGCAGCGCTACCGGACACACAGCTCTCATATTCAATTTTTCCCCCGTGACAATTCCTACTACCGATAAAAGATTAACACGCGGGAAAAACTGATAATAGGGGACAAACTCTACTGTTTAGCCTGATAAAGAACGGGTAATCCGTAAAACAGATTACCCGCATCCTTTAAAAACCAAATTGACGGACAGATCAGCCTTTATAGTTTCTGATTCTCTGTATGACCTCTGCATGAGACAGTGACTTGCCTGTTGAGATCTCAATATACTTGTTGGGATCGGAGCCGATTCCCGTTCCGCAGAATCCGAGACTGATATCAGCCTTGATGCCGAGATATTGTTCGAGACCTAATTCAACTGCATATGCTGCAACGTTGTTTGCACCGGGAACATGTCCGACGGCTGTGCCGCAGAGATCTGCCAATACCGGAATCTGTACGAACTCATAAACGAGATCATCAAACTCTCTTACTGTACCACCGGATACGATCTCCAGATCATCCATTCCGAGTTCCATAAAGTTCATCTTTTCGTTTGTCATTTTCGTGTCCTCCTTTGTGACTGGTTTTGTATTTGATAGTGTCATTATCGCGTCGGCAATCACCTCAAACAATCAGTAATGATGCTCTGTTTTGTCGCTTAAACAACATGTGAAAACCAGGCTGTTGATAAACAGAAAAATCTTTATGCTCTTTCGTTTTCTGTTTCAAAAGACTAACGGGTTGCCATAAAGACAACCCGCAATCACAAATATATAGGGGAGATAGAAAAATGACCCGTTGATGTGTTAACGGCTACAGTATGCAATCAGGAAAGAACTAATCCAATGATCAATGTTTATGTCATCTGTTGATTAAGCAACAATCGAAAACCAAAGTGTTGATCATCATCAATTTCTTCATGAATTTCCCAACATAAAAATTCGAAAAAAACAACGCAAAAATCAATTCCGCACATTTTCCATTCAACATGAAAGTTAATAAATTAAGTATTTTAGAATATCAATTCAATCGTTATTAACAGTTATTTTATTGACGTTTTTTAAGAAGATTTGTAGTATGGGGTTATAGTACGTTTAAAAACAAATCTCAATGCTTATTTCATACGGAGGAAAACACTAATGGCAGAAGAGAAAAAAGTTGAAGTAGTCGCTAAGGCTGAAGAGAAGAAGGCACCTGTTGCAAAGCCCGCTGCAAAGAAGGCTCCTGCAAAGAAGGCTGCTGCTAAGAAGCCCGCTGCTAAGAAGGCACCTGCAGCTAAGAAGGCTGCTCCTGCAAAGAAGGCTGCACCTGCTAAGAAGGCTGCTGCTAAGAAGCCCGCTGCAAAGAAGGCTGCACCCGCTAAGAAGGCTGCTGCTAAGCCCGCTGCAAAGAAGGCTGCACCTGCTAAGAAGGCAGCTGCTAAGCCCGCTGCAAAGAAGGCTGCTGCTAAGAAGCCCGCTGCAAAGAAGGCTGCACCTGCTAAGAAGGCTGTTGCTAAGAAGCCCGCTGCAAAGAAGGCTCCTGCTAAGAAGGCAGCTGCTAAGAAGGTTAAGAAGCTCGGAAAGATCATCTTCGAGATCGACGGCAAGCAGATCGATTACAAGGCAATCGAGAAGAAGGCTGCTAAGCTCGGTGGTGACGTTTACGTAGTAGTTGGCGAGAAGAAGATTTTCGACGCTGACGGAAAGAGCGTAAATCTTTTCTAAGAACTAACTGAAGGAACCTCATATTAATTCCTTTTAAGAGAGCAGCCCGGGAGTGATCCCTGGCTGTTCTTTTTTGTTTATACAATAATATCCAAATCAGAAATCTACCAGATATATACTCACAGCGATCTTTGTGAAAGAACCTTTCTTCTCGATCTTGGTGATCTTTGCAGAAAGCTTTTTTCCTGCATCCATGAGTCTTGCGAAGACTACATTATCCTTCTCAGGAACATAACCGACTTTCTTCTTGTCTTTAGACATTATCATTATCGCGTTGGAATCAAATTTGTTATCTTCTCTTATCAGGAAGAGCATGTCGCCTTCTTTTATCTCATCCAACACAACCGGTTCCGGAATATGTGAAGTGCCGGCAACATAAGAATCAAAAAGGTGAATCTCCTGCTGTAATGGTTTTAACAGTTCGCCCAGTCCGCTTTCAGCTGCCTTGCTCACAAGACCTGTCTCATACTTTTGTAATTCGTTAGCCATTATAAGTCTCCTGTCATTTCCTTCAGGATGGATTCCAATTCGTTTTTATATTTTAAGTACTCTTGTTTCTCGTTTTCGTAATCCTTTTTTCTTTGCTCTGTTTCTTCTCTGTCTTCAAGAAGGAACTTGTAGTTATAAGGATCTGTCGTAATGATCTCGTTGATCTTTTTCTCGACCTCTTTGATCTTCTCTTCGATATTGGGAATTACGATCTTGGTTACGTCTATTCCCCTCTCACTAAGAGCAGTATTTACCAGGACCTGAAGTTCTTCGATCTCTTCCAGTTTGTTGCACTTATATGCAATGACGACCCTGTTCCACAAATCCTGAAGAACAGGATCCTTATGAGTCTCAGAATTAATATCAGGATGTAAGATCTTGGCTATCTCCCTGTAAATCTTCTTTATCTTCATGACCGAGTATTCGGATACAGGTTCATACTTCAAAGAGGATTCATGGTCGTTAACCAGACTCTTAAGTTCTTCGTAATAAGACTTCATCTGTTCTTCAACCTGGGAATTGATCTTGTCCATATCCGGATTAAAGCCCTGATTGATCTCCGCCTGAGCCATTGCGATCAATTTCTTTAAGCGGATGCACTCAACCTTTACTTCAAACAGAGCAATAAGATACGGACCGAATTCACGGATGTAATTCTCATACCACTGAAGTGCTTCCTTTTCGAATTTGTCCTTGCGCAAAAGAAGCTCTTCATATCTGGGATAATCACCTAAAGCTATCTTAATAAGATCCATGGTTACCCTCTTTCCTCCAGAACAAAGTTATCCAAATAACCCAGCATATCCGTTAAGAGCGTATCATCTATCGTGGCCTTCTTAAAGAAATCATCTACATTTCTGTACCACTGGCCTTCGAAACTGATGACATTCTCACCATTCTCCTCAACACAGGATACCTCATGCTTCTTTCCTTCTGCCCTGAAAGTTATCTTGCAGGGTTTTGTTAGCCAGTAGTATAGATCAAAGAAATCGATTTCCAGATGATCCGGTTCGATAAGCTTATAAAGATCTTCTATCAGCCACTTCATGATATTCAGGTTGCCGAAGAAGGGATTGTACATGATCCTCTGTGCAAGGAAATGCTTTGCGCGAAAATACAGATTAACAGCCTCAGCAGTATTTCCCTCTTCTGCTTCAATCGCAGCAAGCCTGGTAAATATTTCAGGAAGGGGTTCACCAAGAAAAGTCGCATCTTTGACTTCAGGATAAAGCTCCCTGATTATCTCTTTGTATTTGTCATAGTTCTTGTCGACATAGTAGCCATTCTTATACATGTCAGCTATCTTATAACGCGCGACAATGTTGCCCCTTTCGGCAGCTGCAGAGAAATACTTGAAAGCCTTCTCATAGTCTTTGGTTCCGGTCCTGCCGTAATACCAGACATATCCCAGGCATTCATTGGCTTCTTCAAATCCCAGCTCTGCTGCCATGTCATAATACTTCAGTGCCAGATCGAAGCTTCTGAGTCCATAGTAGTAACCGCCAAGTTCCATCATATATCGCGGATCGGCAGTCTCCTGAATAAGAAAGCTGAGAGCTTCGGTATATTCGAACTCTTCATCATCTGTAAGATTATTCTTCCCTCCAAGGGAACTGATTATTTTTTGAGCCTCTTTAATAGTCATATACCGGTCCTCCTGCTCAAACTGCTGCCGATATTAAATTTCAGTAATCCGCATCATCGATGCCGTCGATCTCATCGTACTCTTCTTCGAGTTCTTCTTCGCGCCAGCGTCTCTCGCGCTCTTTAATCTTCTCTTCTGAGTTTGAACTGAATAATCCAAAGAAACACATAATATGCACCTCCGAAATCCAATGTACCGCCTCTACCTGATTTAATTATACTAGGGCAGATTTCAAGTGGCATTACATTAATGAGACTGAAATACATGCTCAGTCTATTGCTAATTTCTTGTCGGTTTGTTCAGGGTTTTTCATAGGTTTTTCTCTGAATTTTTGTAAGCTTTGTAAGATGTGGTGTCGGGTTGTGTAGGTTTTTAGAGATAACTCTCCGAAACCTAACAGAGTAATTGTTATATCTTGTCGGATGCGTAAGATTTTAACCGCATCCGACAAGAGCCTACAAGGATATAACAAAGTTTCATACAAGCTTTCAATACAAGCTCCAGTAAAGAATGTTCGATACCGACAAAGCTTGTCGGATTTAGCGGCAAAAAACTCTGAAAAAACGACAAGAAACCTGCAAGAAATTAGACATCCGGGAAGGAAGATTTTTAAAACATTTAGGCCGGGAACGAAATAGCATCTGCAGGCTTCACCGTCAAGGAAACGGCGATGCCTCACCTGCGGTGTCCTTGACCGCTCGCCTTTGCAGATGCTGAATGAGTGTTCAAGAGGTCGGTTCCCGACCTTGCATTTTAAGATGCCGGCCTTCTATATTCGATGAAGAATTCACTGTATAATTATTCCCATCAAGAATTAAATGTGGAGATTTTTATGATCGATTACGAGACTATAGCAAGAAGCAATCACAGAAGCGGAATGAACTGCGCTATGGCAGTTTACGATTCGCTCGGAATGAATAATCCCAATAAGACAACACCTCCCAGGCCGAGAGAAAACGGCGGTGTGTGCGGTGCTGTTCTCGCAGCAGAACAGGTCATCAGAGAGAATGGCGGAACCGATAAAGATATAGAGGAATTCGAGAGACGCTTCAAGGAAAAATATAAGCATCTCAAATGCATCGAACTTCGCGGTTTCTTGACGGGTAAATGCAACGACTACGTCGGTGAAGCTGCAGCGATCGTCGGCAACATGGGAATACTGAAAGATTAAAAATCACCATGGAAGTAATCGACGGACAGTGGTACATGGATGGTCTCGATTGGGACGATGAGGGCTGCATTCACAGTAGTGATGAGCTCTTAGAAGTAATTGAGAAGGTCGGTTTTCTTCCGCTGTTCAGTAATTCCGTTCCCGGTTTCTCCGTTGAGGAAATGACGTGTCCTTCGTGCTGGTGGTGCGGTGATGAAGATGTCGATCCGTGGGAATGGAGAGGCGTTCTTGCGCGCACCGGAAAAATTGCTTACGGAAAATTCTTCGGCAACAAAACAGGATTTATCTCAAAGAAATGGTTTCCTTATTTTGTTAATTACAGACGTTCGGGTTACGACTTTGACGCGCTCTACGATGAAGGCAAAGCCGGCTACAGAGAAAAACTCCTGATGGATCTTTTCGTGCCGACAGGAGTCGACATGTGGGACGTAAAAGTATCTGCCCTTCACTCTTTGGGATTGTCGCCTGAACTCTATACGCATGAGATGAAAGAGAAGGCCGGATTCGGCAAAGGCGGAGAAAAGAATTTCGAAGGCGTGCTGTCAAAACTTCAGATGCAGACATATTTGGTCGTTAAGGATTTCAAGCCGCGTCAGAATAAAAAGGGTGTCGAATACGGATGGGCGGTCGCGATAATGACGCCGCCTGAATATTTGTGGGGATATAAGCACGTAACGGGACGCTATAAAGAGTCACCCGAAGAATCACTTTTCGCGATCGAAAAGCAGATAAGAAAACACTTTGAGTGTGACGAAAAAGTCTTAAGAAAATTCCTTAAGTGATCACTTGGGAACCGTTATTCCGATGAAGACATAATCGTCGATGTGCTCCTCGTCACCGAAGGGTTCGGCGTTGTAAACAGCGTGGTCCTGTCTGTCCTTATCTGTGGTCTCCTGATTATCATCACCTGTATTTTCTTTAAGCCAGAAAACATCGTCGCCAACATAGACATACATCATGATGCCGTCGTAGTCTTCGGGAACGATGAGATAGGACGTAGTCGTGCGCTTGATATCCTTCTCAAAGAGGACCATGCCGTTACCCTCGTACGTTTGATTGGAATCAAGTGTCTCGGATTCGACGAACTCGTAGTATTCCAGACGGTATGTTCCGTCCTTATAGTGGTAATCCTGGATGATGTGGGAACCTACTCCGTCGTGATGTACGATATTCATCCAGGGATATTTCATGCCGGTATAGTAATCGACAAAATCCAGGTCGTAGTAGAAGAACATGTTACTGCTGTATTGCTCAGGCTGACGGGAGCGGAGCGGCAGCAACTGCGTATAAGTGATCTCATACATGATGTATCCGTCCTTATCTGCAGGGAACACTTTTACCTGGGGCCTTGTTATCGTAGAGATATCGTTGAGGCACTCGTTGACGATATTATCGTTCGCATCGTAAATGTAGTAGACAAACTTATTCTTGATCGTTTTGTCTGCCGTTCTGAGATCGTATTTTGAGCCCCAGGGCGCGTCATACTCTTCAAGATAGTAATCGGGCAGGGTCTCTGTTATCGATGCGTCTGAGAGGTTGTGAGAGGGCGATCCGGGGCTGTACATGATGCCGCCGTCGTCCTCGGTCGTCTCTTCCTCTTCTGTTTCATCTTCTGTTGTCGTAGCCGTTACCGGTTTGGTACAGGCTGAAAGTGATGCAGCAAGAAAAACTGCTGCCAATAAAGCTGCTGTCTGTTTCTTCATTGATCTATCCCCTGATCTGTTTTATTTTGGTTTTGTAATTCCGAAGAAAACGTAATCGTCGATGTTTTCCTCATCGTCAAAAGGCTCCGGATCGTGAACCTGGACCGGACTTCGATTCGGCTTATCATTATCTTCGTCATCGTCGTTCTGACGCTCTGTAACCCAGTCAGCGACATAAACAGACATGAGAAGTCCGTCGTAATCTTCAGGAACGGTAATATAATCGGTTCTTGTTACAGTTAATGTAAACTTATTGATCCTGTTTACGTCTTTATCGGTTTCTTCACCTTCATCTTCTTCCTGCTGTTTCTTGAACTGGCAGAATCCGTAACTGTAACTCTCACCATCGTAGACAAATTCAACTTCAACTGAGCCGCTCTTCTTGTTATTGTAGACATTCATGTAGGGAAGTTCAGTTCCGGTGTAGTAGTCAATGTATCTTACGCCATAGTAAGAATACGTTGAAGAAGATGCAACTCCGTGCTCGAGTGAACGGATGGGAAATATCTGGTTATATTGAACCTCATACACAACATAGCCTTCTTTATCTGCCGGAAATACCCTGACTCTCGGCACGGTAATGGTAGCAATATTATTCAGGCTCTCGTTGATGATCTCATCGTCCAGATTGAAAGAATAGTAACAGAAATAGTTCTTGATCGGTCCGTTGGCCATACGGAGATTATGTGCTTCTCCCCACGGCTCATCGACCGTATCAAGATTGTAAGACGGAAGCTGTCTGAATTCATCTACATGCTTGTAATCGTATTCAGGCTCTCCCTGATAGAAGTAACTGTCGCTGTCTGCTGTGGTGACATCGTCATCAACAACGTCATCGAAAGCCCCGGGTATTATTCCAGGACCAGTACAAGCTGTCAGTGATAAAGCGAAAACTATTGCCGCTAATGTCATTGAGATCTTTTTCTTCATTGATTATCCCCTGATATTATTTTGGTCCTGTTACTCCGAAGAAAACATAATCGTCGATGTTTTCTTCATCATCAAAAGGCTCCGGATCGTGAATCGTGACCGGCTCTCTGTTCGGATTCTTGTTATCATCATTACCATCGCCGTCTTCGTCCTGCGGTACTGAAACCCAGTCAGCGACATATACGGACATGAGAAGGCCGTCGTAATCTTCAGGAACAATAATGTAGTCCGTTCTGGTTACACTGATCGTTCTCTTGGTAATGATGTTGCCTTCAGCATCTGTGTCGTAACCTTCGTCTTCTTCATCCTGATCCTTGAACTGGTAGAATCCGAAGCTGTAACTCTCACCTTCGTAGACAAAATCAATGTCGACTCCGCCGCTCCTGTCCTTATCGAAAACATTCATATACGGAAGCATCGTTCCCGTGTAGTAATCGATGTATCTGACACCATAGAAGGAATACATTGAAGAGCTCACATGTCCCTTCTCCATTGAACGGATGGGGAACGACTGGGTATATGTGACCTCATACATAACATAGCCGTCCTTATCAGCCGGAAATACTCTGACTCTCGGCCTTGATATGGTGGAAATATTATTGAGGTTCACATTGTTGATCTCATCGTAATCGTTAAAAGTGTAATAGATGAAATAGTTTTTGATGGGTCCGTTAACCCAGTGGAGATCATGAGTTTCTCCCCACGGCTCATCAACGGTATCAAGAACATAATTATCAAGCCTTCTGCGTTCATCTACGTTCTTGTAATCGTAATCAGGATTTCCCTGATAGAAGAAACTGTCACCCTCAGTTGTGGTGACACTCTCGTCATCTGTGTCCGTGTCATCGAAAGGCGAGGTTGCCTTTCCCGGACCTGTGCATGATGTAAGTGACAGAGCGAAAAGCACTGCTGCCAATGCCATTGAAATCTGTTTCTTCATCTTTTTCCCCTCAGCTTAAGCTCTATTATTTTGATCTCGATATTCCGAAGAACACATAATCGTCGAGATTTTCCTCATCGTCAAAAGGTTCCGGACGGAACGTGTATATATCCTGGTGATCCCTTGATGTAAAACCGGGCCTTGTATCGGTCCAGTCTCCTACATATACATACAGGAGAAGTCCGTCGTAATCTTCAGGAACGACAAGATAGTCTGTTCTAGTTACTGTTACAGTTTCCGTTAAGATTTTGTTGCAGTCTTCATCTAAAGAATACACTGCTTCACCATCATCCTGGACTTTGAACTCGTAATATCCGAAATCATACCGCTTACCATCATAGACAAACTGCGTGTAAAGGCCGTTTTTGGTTTTCCTTTCGAAAGCTCTCAAATACGGAAGCTTTGTACCCGTGTAGTAGTCGAGATAATATACTTCTTCGGATTCATATAACTCAAAATCCGGAGTGCCGTACATTATTGAACGGATCGGGAATATCTGGGTATACATAACCTCGTACACCACATATCCCTTTTTATCAGCCGGAAATGCCCTGACTCTTGGTCTGGATATCGTTGAAACATTATCCAGGTCTTTGTTGATGATATTATCGTTTGAGTCAAACGCAGTGTAACGGAAATAAGTCTGGATCTGTCCGTTAACCATATGGAGATCGTGTTTTTCTCCCCACGGCACGTCTACCGTATCAAGATAATACTCGTGCTGGCGGAAAACATTTTCCACCTCACTAAAATCGTATTCAGGATCTCCCTGATAGAATTTACTTTCCGGATCGGAATCGCTGTTATTGCCGGAATTACCGGAACTGCTGTTACTGCCGATACCGCCAGAACCGCGAGAGCTCCCCTGTCCGCTGGTCCAGCCAATTCCGGTTTTCCCTGTTCCGGAACATGATGTCAGTGATAAAGCGAGAATTACCGCCACCAATGTAATTGAAATCTGTTTCTTCATGGATCTATCCCCAATGATCTGTCGAAAAACCTATCCTTGCCATATATTAACAGAAAAATAAAAGCTTGTGATATGTGATAAATTTGCGGCATTTGGCGCCAGGTGTTGTTCGTGTCAAAAATCCGTGATATTATTCCCTTAAATAGTTTGATAGTCAAACTAATCGCTTCTTTGGTTACGGGTTGAGAGGTAGAGGCATGAGCGAAGATAGCAGGAGCGGCAGAAAGATTATTTGGGGATTCATCGGATGCTTTTTCTTTTTCGCATCCTTCATAGTATGGATCTTCATAGGCTGTTACGGATTTGCAGGCACGCACGAAGGTCTTTTGGGCGGTGCCATGATCTACGGCCTGGATGCAGAACTCAACATAGCGCTCTGGCTCTGTGTCTTCCCGATCGTCCCTGTATGCTTCATCTATGAACTGCTGTTCGGCATCCTCTATATAGCAAGATCAAAGGATAAGAAGCTTAAAAAAGGTACCGGCATCTTTTTGCTAGTAATACTGGGTTTCCTTGCGGCACCGTGCATTTTCTGGGGTATCAGATACCAGGCAAAAATCATGAGCGACAGTGCATCCATAAGGGCATACCTCAAAGATACATACGGCGAGACTGCTGCACATGAAGCAAAGATCCACATGGACGAGTATGACAAGGATTATCCCCACTACGAGATTTCGACTCCGGTCCTTGCAAAGGGAGATACATTCGAACTCCATTACAGTGAATTCAACGGCCGATATCAGGACAATCTAGATGACCGCATCAACTGGGGCGCAGAAGGATTCAACGAAGCATTTAACGATTATCTCGATGACAAATACCAGCTGGCTCCAAACATGCATTTTGAAGCGACTTTCGACGGCGCCGATCTCGGAAACTACCACTATGGCGACGACTATAGGGAATTCTTCCCTACCGCCAAATACAGGCTTGGAACGATCTACGTTGAAACTGACTACATTGACCAGAATACAATTGAAAACATTCCGGTAGATATCTTTGAGAACTACTATCCGCTCTTTAAGGATTATGTTGATGACTGCTTCATAATCGTTGTCAGGGTGAACGGCGAGAATGCCATGCGGATCCAGGTCGATAAGCCTTTCTACGGCAACTACTACCGTGCAACGGCTACGTTCTATGCGTATAGTGATTTCTCTTCGCTGAGCTACATGAACGGCACTTTCTTCATCGATGAGATCGGCAAGACAGTCATAGCGATCCAGTGATCACTCTTCGATAAATACGACGCTGTACATGTCCTTAACAGGAACTGATTCACCGTCAGTGAAAACGATTTTATTTGCTGCCTGATCTATCGTTCTGGCATTTCCGATCTTTGATGCGTATCTTCCGCCCTCTTTTTTCTTGTCGCGGATGAAGTACGTGACTCTTATCTTCGGGCGCTCGGAAAGCCTCTCATTCAGTTCAGATAGCTGGCGGTTCAGTTCGTTAATCTCATCCTGTTCCATCTCGCGTCTGCTGTCAGTAAGGCGCGCTGTCTCTTCGACTGCAGCATCGTAACCGACGAGAGCCGCAAAGGGTGAGAACTGCGCTGCCCTGTCGTGTATCGACATGGGCGGAAGGTCGTGGTACTGCGGCCTTGTGAGGTTGATTATGTCGTCGTAATTTCTCATGCCTTGTGCCCGCCTATCTGCTCATTGCGTTCCATAGCCGTGCCGCCCTTGTTGAGGTTCTTGGCCTTAACAACGGCATTCTTTCCGTACTTGTGCTTGAGCTCGAGCATCGCTTCCTGGAGCGCTCTTTCCTTTGCAAGTTTCTCTTCGGTCTCTTTCTTGTCTTCCGGCGTCTGAGCAAGATCGAAAATACTCATCTGCTCGTATTTTTCTTCTCTTGGAATGTCTTCCT
>CAMYXF010000006.1 GCA_947303185.1 uncultured Clostridia bacterium
CCCATAAAAGAGTAAAGTCATCGTAGTCTTCATAGAAAACATTATCGCCCATGGTATCTTCGAAGTGATGCTTAGTTGTCGTATCAAGAATGAATACTCCACCTTCTTCAAGAAGTCCGCTTACGGCGGTAAACATTTTCGAGAGGGCCTCAACATCAGTAATGTGACCGACTGTATCCATCGTTGATATGAAGCAGTCACAGACGGGGCCTTCGTATTCGGTTATGTCAGCGCAGATCCAGGAAACAGTTCCCGTCTCATCGCCTGATGAGGCAATGGCAAGCATGTCGGGTGAAAGATCGACACCCGTAACCGTCATGCCTTTTGATGCAAGATAATTGGTGATGACACCCGTTCCGCAGCCGAGATCCGTTACCGAAGGATTTTCCTTTTTGCAGAATTCAGTTATGAGTCCGCAGATATAAGGAGCCCATGCGGATGTATCGCCTGTGAGCTGAAGATCGTCGTAATGCGAAGCGAGAATGTCGTAAAAACTGTCGTCCATATGAGATTACGGCAGATAATCCAGAGGATTCTGGGTCTCACCCCAGACACGGACTTCGAAGTGAAGGTGCGCACCTGTTGAAGTACCCGTGCTTCCTACTTCACCGATGGACTGGCCTGCTTCTACCCACTGACCTTCAGAAACATAGATATCTCTTGCGTGTCCGTAGAGAGTGGAATAACCGTTGCCGTGATCGATGATGCAGTAGTTGCCGTAACCGGTACCGCCCTTGTTGCATCCTTCGTAAGGTTCGGTTACATAGATGACCGTACCCGAGCAGGAAGCCATGATCGTGTCACCGTATCCGGCGCCGATGTCGATACCGGAGTGGAACTTGGTCGTGCCGTAAACGGGGTGTGTTCTGTATCCGAAATAGGACGTGATGTACCTGTTATATGTAGGCCAGCGGAAAGCATTGCCACCGGAATACTTTACTCTCTGCTGCTCGTCGTACTCTTCCTGAAGTCTCCTAACTTCGTCATCAAGAGATTCAGCATAAGCTTCAAGCTCATCTTCCTGCTGTTCCCATGAATCGATATCAGTGTTCAGGTTATCAAGAGCTGCTTCTGTAGTTCCGATAAGGGATTCGAGTTCGTCTAACTGTCTCTTCTTCTCATCGGCAATTGCCTGCATTTCTTCAGCGTACTGAAGCTTGATGTCAGCCTGGAGCTGGGCATCGTCCAATGCTGTCTGGAGCATCTCGATCGCCTGTGCGTCAGCATCTGCGATGAGAGTGATGAGTTCCATGTTCGTAAAGAAACCGGCGATGCTGTCAGATTCCAAAAGGACTTCGAGAGTTGACTTGTTCTGGTATTCGAACATTACGGTAACTCTGTCCGTGAAGACCTTCTGCTGTGCCTCAAGGTTTTCCTGGGCAACGATGAATTCATCCAAAGCCTTTGCCTTCTCTTCAAGAGCTGCCTCAAGCTGGCCGTAGATGATAACGTACTGCTCACGCTGCTGTTCACTTGCGTCATTGAGCTTGGAAAGCTCGCCTTCGAGATCGGTTCTCTGGTCTTCAAGCTGTGAGATCATTTCAGAAGCTTCATCTGCTTCAGCTCTTGCCGCATCTCTTCTTTCCTTCGCATCATCGATGTCAGCCTGTGTTACTTCATTAAGAATGATCGGGACACCGCCTACGGCAACTACGCCCTTTGCAGACATCCATGAACTTGAAGCTGTAGCAATCAGACAGGACAGAAGTGCTACACATAACATGCAGAACTTCTTCAAGAAGTGATTCTGTTTTTTACCTGTTCTTACTGTAATCTCTTCAGTTTCCATAATAAAACCTCAGACTCTGACGTACTTGCGTACCGAGATACCGCTTCCGACGGCACCGATTATCAGTCCCATTACAACGAGGATAACGAGTTCGTGCCACATGATCGATCTTGTCGTTGCAAGAGCATAAAAGCTGCTCGGATCGATAGATCTCATGGCTCTGCCGTAAACCTGGTTATATACGAGAGTTACTATTGCCCACGAAGCCAGAGCACTGAACAGACCTACGATCGCACCTTCCGTAATGTAAGGGAATCTGATGTAGTTATTCGTAGCTCCGACGAATTTCATGATCTCGATCTCGTTTGCTCTGGAGTAAACGGAGATACGGACCATGTTGGAGATGATGAACAATGCGATTATGAAAAGGACCACAAACGACACTGCCGTCGTTATGTTTACGATCCTCGAAGCCCTTGTAAGGAAATTCATTACGCTGCTTTCCTGGGCTACCTTTGATACACCTGAATATGTAGAAACTTCAGCACATACGGTATCCGCAACAGAAGGATCTGCAAGACGGAGGCTGAATGTGTAAGGAAGATACATGTTGTAATCGAAGTCATCGAGAATGGATGAGGAAGAACCGAGGTTTTCCTTGAACTGCTCATAGTTCTCCAAAGGTGAAGACATCGTGTATTCGATGATGTTCGGGTTGTTTGTAAGCTGCTGGGCCACAAACTGTCTTTCTTCTTCCGTGCACTGAAGTGTCATGTAAACTTCAATAGGCGGTCTCTGTGAAAGCTTGGTCATGATTCTTCTCGCATTGACCGAGAACATATAGAAAGCACCCATAATGATGAGCATCATCATGATGGTTGTAATAGACGCCATGGTAACAAGCGGATGCCTGATGATTCCGAGGACGCCTTCCTTGATTGAATTGATAAACGCTCTGCCGCTCATTTATTCATCGTCCTCCGGGAAAATATCTATGTCACTGTCAGGTGTGAAGCTTGTGCCTCTTGTCTTTTTCTTCTTATTGAGCTTTTCCTGACGCTTAGCTTCCTTCTGGGCAAGCTTCTCTTCACGTGCTTTGCGCTTCTGTTCGCGCTTAAGTTCTCTGGCTTCGTCATTTGCTTCCTTGTTGGGGAAAGCAAGCTCATCAGAAGAAGTTATATCAGGATCGTCTACCACGGGCTTGGAAACAGTTGCTGTGGGAGCTTCAACAGGAGCCTCCTCAGGTTCAGCGGGAGCAGAAGGTGCTTCTACAACCTCGTCTCCGAATGCTACCGGTGCCTCATTCCCGGGAATGTTGATCTCGATTATCTCAGGTTCAGCCTGTACGGGCTCTTCCTGAAGTATGGGTTCCTCAATAATGGGTTCTGTTACTTCCTGAACTTCAGGAATAACTTCTTCGGGAATGACCTCTTCAGCGGTGACTTCCTCAACTTCAGTAACTTCCTCAGTCTCGAAAACTTCTTCTACAGGAGCAGATTCCTGGACATCGCTGCCTGTCATTTCTCCGAAAACAAGACCGGCGTTATGGTCTATTACTTCAGACGGTCCGTAAGAAGGATCGTCGAAATTATCACTGTATTCCTCGTCATCGCCGAAAGCGACGCCTTTTGAACCGTAAAGCGAGGTTCTTGCTGTCTGGGGAGCAGATGCAGTCGTATCTGTCTGGTCACCCTTATAACCGCTTCGCTTCTCGTCTCTTGCGACAAGACCTTCGTCGATCTCGATAACTCTCTGCTTCATACGGTCAACCATCGTGCTGTCGTGTGTGCAGATGATTACCGTTGTGCCGCCGTTTTTGTTGATCTCGAGAAGCATTGCCATGATGGCTTCTGATGTCTCAGGGTCAAGGTTTCCGGTAGGCTCGTCAGCAACGATAAGGCTCGGGTTGTTTACCATCGCTCTTGCAATGGCAACTCGCTGCTGCTCACCGCCGGAAAGCTCCTGCGGATAGCAGTCTGCCTTATCTTTAAGTCCTACTACCGAGAGGCAGATCTGGACTGTATTCATCAAACTCTGCTTGGGAACACCGATGATCTCGCCTGCGAATGCTACGTTCTCAGCGACTGTCTTAGTCTCGATCAAACGGAAATCCTGATAAATCATGCCGATTTTACGGCGCAAAACAGGTACAAGCGCACGGCTCATATGTGAAATGTCAAAGTTGTCGATTGTGACTTTACCTGAAGTCGGTGTCTCTTCGCATGTAATGCACTTAAGAAGAGTCGACTTACCTGAACCTGATTTACCTATTATGAAGACAAATTCGCCGTCTTCGATCGTGAAGCTGACACCCTTGAGAGCCTCAACTCCCGACTTATATGTTTTCTCAACGTCAATAAAATCTATCAAATTAGTTACCTGATCTTGTTGTCATTGGTATCGTTAAGATATTCGATGTAGGTTCTGACCATTGTCGCCATCTTAAAGAGTACCGCATCATCAAATTTTCTGAGATCGAGGCCTGTCTTGGTCTTTACCTTCTCAAGTCTGTACACGAGAGTGTTTCTGTGTACGAACAATTCTCTTGAAGTCTCGGAACCGTTCAGGTCGTTGGCGAAGAAAGTATCGATAGTCGTTCTTGTTTCTTCGTCAAGCTGCTTGAATGCCTCGTTGGGGAAAACCTCTCTGATGAACATTTCGCAGAGGGGCTTAGGAAGCTGATAAATAAGTCTTCCGAGACCGAGTTTGTCATATCTTGAAAGGTCTGATTCACCGTCAAAGATCTTGCTTACCTTAAGAGCCGTCATGGCATCAGAGTAAGACTTGCTTATATCCATGAATGAACCTACGACAGAACCTACAGCGACCTTTGCCTTGCAGCCTTCAGATGTGAGGCATGCCAGTACGGACTGTGCTGTCTCTTCGATAAAGCTGTCTCTTGTATCTTCGCTGACCTGTGATTCAAGTGCGTCGATGATGACGATTGCCGTTGTATCATCCATTGAGATGACAGTGGCAACATCTGAATCTGTATAAAGGTTCTGCAGGATCTCAAATGCTTCTGCACTCTGCTCTGCTGTAGTTCTTACTACGAGAACAAGTCTCGGATCGTTGCAGTCGATCTTATAGCCTCTTGCGATCATAGGCACTTCGCTTCTGATCTCGTTATCGAGCAATACGTTACGGATAAAGATTGCCTTCTCGGCATCTGTACCCTTCTCCTTGACCAAAGTCTTCATCCACTCTGCGATGAGCTGGAGTGTTACCTTTGAATCCGGATCTGTGCTCTCAATGTAAAGGATGTACTTGAGCTGTTCGCCGATGAACACCTTGAGGTATGTTCTGTCTGCTGTGGAAGCGAAAAGATTATCGGAAGATACGACTGCTCTGAAGGAAGGATCTGTCTCTTCTTCACCAATCTCATTCGTAGCAGCAAGAATCTTGCCCGCCGTATCAATTACACCGCAGTTAGCGGAAATAATTGTTTTTACCTGACGCATACATTTCTTAATCTCTTCCATTGCTTCTACCTCTTTAAGAAATCAATAAGAACGCCTAAAACGCTACTCTAAATAATATTATTATTCGCAAAAAGGTGCAAGCAAACGCCCGTTTTTGTCTCTTTTTTGCCACATAAAAGAGGCCGTGAGCTCTTTTGCAAGAGTCACGGCCCCTTATTGAGGTTCTCGAATTATTCAGATTAGGAAATGATGCTCTGCTCTGTATCCTTATCGAAGAGGTGGATACGGTTAGAGTCAACTGCGAGGTCAACAACCTGACCAACTGCAGACTGTGAAGTTGTAGGGTCAACACGGCATGTGAGCGGGAGTGATCCGTTAACTGTAACGTAGAGATATGTCTCAGCACCGAGCATTTCGACGACGTCTACGTCAGCTGTGAATGCAGACTCAGGGTGATCAGTAACGTATGTAATATCGTCTGTGATTGCCTCAGGTCTTACACCGAAGATAACTTCCTGACCGTCACGATCCATAACTTCTTCAACTGCATATCTCTCAGGGAGCTTGATTGTAACGTTCTCGAAAGAAACGAATACGTCAGAACCCTCAACGTTGATAACAGCATTGATGAAGTTCATAGGAGGCATTCCGATGAATCCTGCAACGAATGTGTTAACCGGGTTGTCATAGAGCTCCGTAGGAGAGTCAACCTGCTGAATGAAACCATCCTTCATAACTACGATTCTGGTACCCATGGTCATAGCCTCTGTCTGGTCGTGTGTTACGTATACGAATGTTGTCTTAAGTCTGTGGTGGAGCTTTGTGATCTCAACACGCATCTGTACACGGAGCTTAGCGTCGAGGTTTGAGAGAGGCTCGTCCATGAGGAAGACCTTAGGGTCACGAACGATAGCACGGCCGAGAGCAACTCTCTGACGCTGACCACCGGAGAGAGCCTTAGGCTTTCTGTCGAGGAGGTGCTCGATCTCGAGGATCTTAGCTGCTTCCTGTACACGACGGTTGATCTCGTCCTTAGGCATCTTTCTGAGCTTAAGAGCGAATGCCATGTTGTCACGAACTGACATGTGAGGATAGAGAGCGTAGTTCTGGAAAACCATTGCGATGTCTCTGTCCTTAGGGAGAACGTCGTTTACACAACGATCGTCGATATAAATTTCACCTTCTGAAATATCTTCAAGACCAGCGAGCATACGAAGTGTTGTAGACTTACCGCATCCTGAAGGACCTACGAGGATAACGAATTCCTTATCTGCTACGTCAAGATTAAAATCTGATACAGCAACAACGCCGCCCTCATACTTTTTGTAAACGTGCTGGAAAGATAAACTTGCCATATTCTTCAAACCTCCAAAATTGTGCCCATACATCTGGGCTTGATAACTACGAGAATAGTAACAAAACGCAATTTTCATTACTATATGACACATTTCCCAAAAAATGTTTTGGTAATTTGGCATAGTAATTTGCCGTGCTTGGTAAATATATCAAAACCCCTTAAACTATTTTGTGTGTGTTGTACAAGAAAAAGAGGCAAAACAAGCAAAATAAGGCATTTTCGGGCTTTTGTTATATTGTGCAATATAACTTTTTCATGCTGAAAATTCCTAAAATAATATTACTTTTATATTACTTAAATACTCCCGGCAGCACCTGATCGGTCTATTAGCGATATTATGCGTGTTAACCCCTCCCAATAATATATGTAGTTAATTATGCATATTTTTGTTGACTTTTGAATATTTATGCATTATATTGCATAAATCACACATCAGGGTGGGGACAACTCACTCTTACCGGAGGAATTAACATGGCAATTGAAGAAGCTGTAAAGTACGTATCTATCATCGGTTCAACAGGATATGTAGGTGCAGAACTCGTACGAGGTTTTGCAAACCACCCTTACTTCAGATTCCGCCATCTCACAAGCCAGACTTTCGCAGGCAAGCCTTATTCGGATATCTATCCTGAATTCAGGGGCATCGTTGATAATCTCTGCGAAGATCTCCCCTACGCTGAAGTTGCAAAGGATTCCGATCTCGTTATCACTGCACTTCCCCACGGAGTATCTGCAAAGATCGTACCTGAGCTCCTCGCTGAAGGCGTAAAGGTAATCGACCACAGCGGTGACTTCAGATATAAGGATCTTGCTACATACGAGAAGTCTTATAAGCTTACACATCCAAATCCGGAGCTTTTGCAGAACGCAGTATACGGACTTCCCGAATTCTACAGAGAGCAGCTCAAGACAGCTAATCTCGTAGCAAATCCCGGATGCTATCCGACTTGTTCACTTATCGCACTCGCTCCATTCCTTAAGGCTCACCTTATCGAAGAGAATTCGATCATCATCGATGCAACATCAGGCGTAAGCGGCGCAGGAAGAAAGTCCGATCTCGCATATGCATTCTGCGAAGTAGACGAGTCATTCAAGCCTTACGGAGCAGTAGGACACCGCCACACAACAGAGATTTCCGAGCAGTGCTCTTTCCTCGCAGGAAAGAATCCCGGTGACGTAACGGTAACCTTTACTCCCCACCTGGCACCCTTCAAGCGCGGAATGCTCGCAACGGTTTACGCAAAGCCTTCAAAGGATTTCAGCGACGTATCTTCAGAGAAGATCAACGCTATATATAAGGAATTCTATAAAGACGAGACATTCGTAAGAGTGCTTTCCGGAAAGGAGCTTCCTGACGTTAAGGCAGTAGCCTGCTCCAATTACATTGACGTAAATGGTGTTTTCGATCCCGAGACAGGAATCATCAAGCTCTTCACGGCACAGGACAATCTCGGCAAGGGCGCAGCTCTTCAGGCAATTCAGGCAGCAAACGTAATGTTCGGATTCGATGAGACTTCCGGACTTAAGAATATCGTAAGAGGTATCTGATCATGGCAGGACAGAAAGAAAATCCCGTAATCACGGGCGACATGAAGAATAACGTAGACAGGGCTTCGATCCTTATCGAATCACTTCCTTACATCAGGAAGATGAGAGGCCAGACATTCGTAATCAAGTACGGCGGAAATGCCATGATCAACGAAGATCTGAAGCAGTCTGTCATGGACGATATCACACTCCTTAAGTATATCGGCATCAACCCCGTCATCGTTCACGGCGGCGGACCTGACATCAGCGACATGCTCAATAAGGTTAACAAGGAATCCCACTTCGTTAACGGATTAAGATACACAGATGAAGAGACTATGGGTTATGCCCAGATGGTCCTCATCGGTAAAACAAACAAAGATATCGTATCCACTCTCTGCGGCAAGGGCGCCAAGGCTATCGGTATTTCCGGTATCGACGGCAACCTCATTGAAGCAGAGAAGATGACAGAAGATGCTGAAGGCAACAAGATCGACATCGGTTACGTTGGAAAGATCAAGAAGATCAACACAAAGGTCATCTCAATGCTTGCAAACGACGAGTACATCCCCGTCATCGCTCCTATCGGTGTTGGCAAAGACGGCGAGAGCTACAACATCAATGCTGATACCGTAGCTTCCGAAGTTGCGATCGCATTGGGCGCTTCAAAACTCATCACACTTACAGACGTCGGTGGCGTATTGAAAAAGCTTGAAGACGGCACTGATTACATCATCCCCGTCCTCGATGAGAACGACATCAAGGATCTCGTAAAAGAAGGAATTATCAAGGGCGGTATGATCCCCAAGATCGAAGGATGTCTTGATACCGTATTGCGGGGAGTCGACAGAGCACATATTATTGATGGAAGAATACCTCATTCGATCATTCTTGAGACATTCACAAAGAACGGCATCGGCACAATGATAGTAAAGGAGAAAAAAGAGCATTATGAGTATAGAAAATGATTTCGCCCTGATTCAGGATTTTGATAAGAACTATTGTCTTCAGGTATTTAATCTCCTCCCTGTTGCCTTCACAAAAGGCAAGGGCTGCTATCTTTACGATACCGAAGGAAAGAAGTATCTGGACATGATCGGCGGTATCGCCGTTAACTGCCTGGGATACGCTCATCCGAAGCTTACTTCAGCTATCTGCTCACAGGCAAAGAGCATCGTTCATGCTTGTAACTACTACTATATTCCGGAGAAGTCAGAGCTCGCTTACAGACTCTGCCGTGCAAGCTTTGCAGACAAGGTATTCTTCTGCAACTCCGGTGCTGAAGCTAACGAAGCAGCAATCAAGCTCGCAAGAAGTTACTTCTACTATAAGGATATAAACAAGTACGAGATCATCACCGCAAACATGAGCTTCCACGGAAGAACAATGGGAACGGTAGCAGCCACAGGCCAGGAGAAGTTCTCAAGACCTTTCGAACCCAACGTTCCGGGCTTTGTTCACGTACCTTATAACGATATCGACGCAATGATCGAAGCTGTTAATCCCAAGACGGCAGCAATCATGCTCGAGCTCATCCAGGGCGAGAGCGGCGTTCATCCGGCTGACCTTGAATACATCCAGGCAGTAAGAAAGCTCTGCTCCGAAAAGGGCATCATCTTCATCTTCGATGAAGTCCAGACAGGTATCGGCCGTTCAGGAAAGATGTTCTGCTACCAGACATACGGTGTCGTACCTGACATCATGACTCTCGCAAAGGGCTTGGGCGGCGGAGTTCCGATCGGCGCAATGCTCACAACAAACGAGATCGCTACAGGCTTTAAGCCCGGTGACCACGGTTCAACATTCGGCGGCAATCCCCTCGCATGCGCAGCAGGTAATGCCGTAATGGAAACCATCGAGCAGGAAGGCATCATCGATAACGTTCAGGAAGTAAGCGCTGAGCTTTTCGAGAAGCTTAATAAGCTCAGATCAAAGTACAACTGCATCCGTTCAGTAAGAGGCAAGGGCCTTCTCATCGGTATCGAATTCGACGATACGATCACAGCGCAGGGTATGCGTGAGCAGCTCTTCACGATGGGCATCCTCGTAAGCGCTATCGGCAAATCAACGATCAGACTTGCACCTCCGCTCATCATCACAAAGGCTCAGGCAAACCAGTTCGTCAAAGCACTGGATAAGATCTTAAAGAACACTGCAGGTCCCAAGAATGTTTTCGATAAGATCAAGGACGCGCTCCCTACAAAGAAGCAGGTCAAGGAATCTGCTGCAAGCATCGGAAGCGCTAAGATTGACAAGCTTGATGCGGCAGGACTTACAGCACCCAAAGACGTCACACCCGCTGACGATGACGAATAAAGAGAATAAGGAGAATACAACAAAATGAAGCATTATATAGATTTCCACAGAGACGTAAGCTTTGAAGATCTTGATTATCTTCTCGATACAGCTATCGATCTTAAGGCTAAGACAAAGGCAGGCATTGAGCACCACCTTCTTAAGGGTAAGTCTCTTGCCATGATCTTCACAAAGTCATCTACAAGAACAAGAGTATCTTTCGAAGTCGGCATGTACCAGCTGGGCGGCCAGGCTCTCTTCCTGAGCAACAACGACATTCAGATCGGCAGAGGCGAGACCATCTACGATACGGCTAACGTTCTTTCCGGAATGGTTGACGGTATCATGATCAGAACCTTCAAGCATCAGGATGTTGAGGACCTCGCAAAGTACGGCAAGGTTCCCGTAATCAACGGACTTACAGACGACCAGCATCCTACCCAGGTTCTTGCTGACCTCCTTACAATCAAGGAGCACAAGGGCACACTTAAGGGCCTCAAGATGGCTTACTTGGGCGACGGAAACAACATGGCTAACTCCCTCCTCCACGCTTGCGCAAAGGCTGGAATGGATATCTCCGTTGCAAGCCCTAAAGACTACACATGCCCTGAAAAGTATTTTGCCGAAGCTCTGGAAGATGCAGCTGTTACAGGCTCAAAGGTCGTCATGACTGAAGATCCTTTCGAAGCAGCTGAAGGCGCTGACGTTATCTACACAGATACATGGACATCCATGGGTCAGGAAGCCGAGAAGGCCAAGAGAGTTGAGATCTTCAAGAACTATCAGGTTAACTCCAAGCTTATGGGCGTAGCTCACAAGGACGCAATCTTCATGCACTGCCTCCCTGCTTACAGAGGTTATGAAGTTACTGAAGATGTTATCGACGGACCTCAGAGCGTTGTTTTCGATGAGGCTGAGAACAGACTCCACGCTCACAAGGCTATCCTTGTAAACTGCTTCCTTAACTGATGAAGACCAAACCCGTAATAAGAGTCGCTACCGTCAATGACGCAGCTGAAGTATCGCGCTTGCTTAGGAGCGCGATGCTTACTTATTGCGCGGATTCGGGAATATCATCTTCAATGCTCGAGGCAATGACCGAGAGTGTCGAGAGCGTTGCCGACAGAATAATCCGTCAGACCTGCCTTGTTGCTTTATCTGACGGAGAGATTGTCGGCTCCATCTGCATTAAGAGGGTCGAAAATCCCATCATCTACAACTTCTCGGACAAGACACTAAGCTTTCTCGAAAAAGCCGGTCCCTCCTACTACATTTCCAGATTTGCGGTAACCCAGAGCTACAGGAAAACGGGACTCGGAATAGACTTAATCACCAAAGCTTTGGACATTGCGCGCGAAGACGGCACAAAGTGCGTGCTTCTCCACTCCGCAGCCACGAATAAGAACATGGTCGAGTTCTACGGTAAAAGAGGATTCGAACTTATCGATGCGGAAAACTCCAGAGGCTATATGAGAGGCCTCTTCGCAAATACTTCTTTCTGATCAGATCGTATTTGAAACGAACACGTCACAGCCGGCAAGTTCCGGTCTTTCCTTGATGGCCTTATAAGCACCGTCTCTTGCTTCTTCGCTGTCATACATTGCGAAAACGGCGCTGCCTGAACCTGTCATGCGGCTGAATTTAGCGCCTGTCTCAAGAAGCAGTTCCATTGCCTTGCTGATCTCAGGGATCATCTCAAGTGAAGGCATCTCAAGATCGTTCGTAAGAAGATCTTTTCCTTCAAGGAATCTCTCAAGAGGTGTTTTATCCGTGTTATTCAGATTCTCAATATAAGCAGAATAGCGTCCTTCGTCGAACTCCGGCAAAGGCTTGCTGTCTATTGCATGGAAACAGTCAGGTGTTGATACACCCTTCGAGGGCTTAACGATGAGAAGCGGGATGCCGGCAAGTGATTCAAGCTGGCTGATCTCCTCGCCCACGCTCTCGCAAAGACATGTGCCGCCGTAAAGGAAGAACGGAACATCCGCGCCTACATTTACTGCGAGCTGGTTAAGTTCCTCATCGGTAAAAGGATTGCCGAAATGCTCCTGGAGCACCATGAGCGTAGCTGCAGCATCAGAGCTTCCGCCGCCCATGCCTGATTCAGAAGGAATAACCTTTGTAAGTACGATCTCGATGTTAGGGAAATTGCCCTTTACCCAGCGCTTTGCATTGGGTACGGAAGGATCAACACTTGCTTTCTTGCGCAGTGATGAGAAGAATCTGTCTCTGGCTTTTCTGCAGAGGTTCTTCTGCGGATCGATATCATTTCTGCCTATGCACTTGATATCAAAACCGTTATCAGGTTCGGGATAAATGTTTATGGTAAGTGTATCCGCAAGGTCTATCTCCTGCATTATCGAATACAGACTGTGATATCCGTTCGGAAGAATCCCGCGTACACGCAAGAACAGATTTAACTTTGCATTAGCTGTGATCTCGTAAGAATCCATGAGGATCTCCAATCAATCGCCCTTCGAATTTTATATATCAATTTTACCTTATTATTTTAGGAAATAAAAGCAAACCCTTATGTCAGTTATGTTTCATATATCTGGGCAATAAAAAAGCACTGTCAAAACCTGATCTTCTCAGTAGTGACAGCGCTTTAAGTTACTAACTTTAAGCTGAATATTAAACAGCTACTACGTCTTCCTGTGCCTTCTCGGGCATAATTCCTACTCTTACTGTTCTTGTGAGAACATCGATGTATGAGAAGGAAACGATGGACTGCTTACCGGCTTCGTTATTGCAGAGCATTGTGAAAACGTTGGGATAGCAGTGCTCAACTGTGCCGATGTAAGTGATGATTCTCTTACGGCCGCCGTTGGTCTTGCAAACGATACGCTTGCCGATAAGCTCTTCAAACTTAGCCTTGCACATTTCCAAATCGGAACTGATGATCATAAGTATTACCCCCACCCGGAGACTAGAGTTCTCAAATATTTCAGTAACCTTAAAGGAACATTACGGAAATATTACCAATATGCACCAATGCTAACATTTCCTTGATATATTGTCAACGAAAAAACACAACATTTAGTGAAAAAATACCACATATCCTACAAAATATAGTGGTGTGCCGCGGAGCCGTTGAAAATCTTGCACTTCTGCTTATTGCCGTGATTGAAATGACTGTCCTTTTACAATACAATCGTATTCATATTACTTTTTAAGAGGAGAGGCCAGATATGCTTAGTGACATCGAGATAGCTCAAAACGCAAAGATCAACCCCGTAACCAAGGTAGCCGAAAGCATAGGAATCGATACAGACAAACTCGAACTTTACGGCAAATACAAAGCAAAACTCCCTTTGGATTATGTAGAAAATCTGCCTGCTAATCCCGATGTCAAACTCATCCTCGTCACTGCCATGAACCCTACACCGGCAGGCGAAGGCAAAACAACAGTCAGCATCGGTCTCGCACAGGGCTTAAAGCTCATCGGCAAGAAGCCCGTTCTCGCATTGAGAGAACCTTCTTTGGGACCTGTCTTCGGCGTCAAAGGCGGCGCTTGCGGAGGCGGCTATTCCCAGGTAGTTCCGATGGAAGATATCAATCTTCACTTCACTGGTGACATTCACGCGATCACAACAGCAAACAACCTTCTTGCAGCCATGATCGACAACCACCTTTTCCAGGGCAACGAACTCAAGATCGATAAGGACAGGATCTTGTGGAAGAGATGCCTCGACATGAACGACAGATGCCTCAGAGCAGTTACTGTCGGTGTCGGCGGCGGCACAAAGGGCGTTACGCGTCCCGAGATCTTCCAGATCACTGCTGCTTCTGAGATCATGGCTATCCTCTGCCTTGCAAAGGACATGGACGATCTCAAGGTAAGACTTGACCGCATCGCTATCGCATACGATACAGACGGCAACCTCGTCACGGCAGGACAGCTCGGTGCAACAGGCGCTCTTGCAACATGCCTCAAGGACGCTATGTGCCCTAACCTCGTACAGTCTTTGGAAGGTGTTCCCGCTCTCGTTCATGGCGGACCTTTCGCAAATATCTCACACGGATGCAACACATGCATTGCTACAAAGACAGCTTTGAAGCTCGGCGACATCGTCGTAACAGAAGCAGGATTCGGCGCTGACTTAGGTGCAGAGAAGTTCCTCGACATCAAGTGCCGTGATCTCGGCATCTGGCCTGACCTCGTAGTCATCGTAACTACGGTAAGATCTCTTAAGTACAACGCAGGCATCCCCAAAGACCGCCTCTCAGAGCCCAACCCTGAAGCAGTTAGGGCTGGTCTTGCAAACGTTCTCAAGCACATCGAAAACATGCAGAACTTCGGCGTTCCGGTTCTCGTTGCTTCCAACAGATTCCTTACAGACACTGAAGAAGAGCTCGCTATCGTTGAAGAAGCATGCAAGGCTACAGGCGCTGACTTCGCACCGGCAGAGATTTTCGCAAAGGGCGGCGAAGGCGGAATCGACCTCGCAAACAAGGCTGTTTCCATTCTCGATAAGAACCAGCCCAAGAATCCTAAATATACATATGAACTTACAGATTCAGTTGAAGAAAAGATCAACAAGGTTGCAACAAAGGTATACGGCGCTGCAAACGTTGACATCCTTCCTGAAGCTGCAGCTAAGATTAAGGAGTTCGTCGAAAAGGGTTACGGCAACCTCCCTATCTGCATCGCAAAGACACAATATTCATTGTCCGATGATCCCAAGAAGCTCGGTAATCCGGCAGGATTCACACTTACTGTCAGAGACTGCTTCTTATCAGCAGGCGCAGGATATCTCGTTATCCTTACAGGTACCATCGTTACCATGCCGGGACTTCCTCCGCACCCTGCCGCAATGGACATCGACATTGACAATAACGGCGTGATCACGGGGCTTTTCTGATATTTAATGGTAAGACCGAATCCGACATTTCTGAAAAAGGCTGAAGGGATAAAATCATCCCGTAAAAAGCGGACACTGATAATCATCGGTGTCCTGCTTGTTGTAACCTTCATGGTTGTGTTTATAAGTTCCATGGCTGCAAAGCAGGATCTTTACCGCCAGATGTACCCCGGACTTGTCGGAGCGGCAACAAGCACTACTACTGCTTACTCGCAATATCAGAGACCGGTCCATACAACTACAGAGACAACTACAGAGGCAACGACGACTGCAACGACCACACAGCTTCATGCCGTGCTCGCTGCGACGCCCACGCCTACACCGTCTCCTGAAGAAACGGCCCATACGTCACAGAACAATTCACCTGACCCGTTCACGGAAGACAGAGATTTCAGCTTCCAGCCCATGGGCATCCAGACTGCTACCTATCAGGAAAGAGCGGTTGCCTTAGACGAGCTCAAGGAAAGAGTCACAAACTACCAGATTACCCATACTGACATGAGGATCTGCTTCGAGTTTATCGCTTTGTCTTCAGGCGAACGCTTGGGCGTTGATGAGCTCGATCCGGTAGTCCCCGCAGGCGCTATGGCTATTCCTTTTGAGATCGCTTACTACGACAGCATTGCCGGTACCACGGGACCTCTTTCCAACGTTATCGTGTACGACGACAACTTAAACGGCGCGCGCAACTCATCTTATATCGCAAGGACATATGCCTTCGGCAAAGAGTTCTACATGCGTACGCTCTTAAACTACGCGATCATCAGAAACGACAGCGTTGCACTCAATTACGTTATCGAAGAGATCGGCGGTCTTGATGAGGCCGTAAAGAAGGTCAACGAGATCAGCGGCTATATTTCTTACACTGATTCAGTTATCTATAAAGATTACAGAGGATACGAATACCGTGCACCGGGAACGATTTCCTGCTATGACATGGGCAACTACCTCTCATATCTTTATCAGGTATTCATCAACACACCCCAGGTAAACCAGCGTCTCATCAATGACATGGCCCACAGCGAGATCGAATCTCCTCTGGCAGCTGCTTTCCCCCAGGGTACGAGAATCCTTCACGTTCTCGGAAGAAATACAGGAAGAGGCGCATACATGGAATGTGCGATCGTGGATTACAAGGAGCCCATCGCAGTCATTATCTATGTTGAAGCAGCTTCTCCCGATGCAGCAGGAACAGCCATTGCAACGATCGGCGGTTATACGCAGAAATTCATCGAATCCTGTTATTCCTGATGCTGATTTAGGGTTGTCCCTATAATTGAATTAATAATAGAATCTTTTATGTTATAATCCTTGTGTTTGATAATTCAGATGTTCGTCCCGCGCGGTCTGCCGCCGGCCAAGGTCCCGTGCGATTTCGGGCCGTGAACCCTGTCAGGTCCGGAAGGAAGCAGCAGTAAGCGGTTTACGGAGTGCGCCGCGGGTCAAGCCTTACCGACGGCAGTTCGGGCGGGACGGACTTTTTTAATTTTTGGATTTCGATTCGGCTTTAAGGAACTTACTATGGAAGATCATATCGTTCTCTACAGACAGTACAGACCTCTTAAATTTGATGATGTTGTCGGTCAGGAAGCCGCTGTCACTGCCCTCAGACAATCAGTAGTCGCAAAAAAGCTTGCCCACGCATATCTTTTCTGCGGTCAGCACGGTACGGGTAAGACCACCATCGCGAAGATTTTCGCGCGTGCGGTCAACTGCGAGAATCCCATTAACGGAAATCCCTGTAACGAATGTCCCACATGTAAGGGTATCTTAGACGGTTCCATCCTTGACGTTACCGAGATGGACGCAGCTTCCAACAACGGTGTTGACGACATCAGGCCGATCCTCCAGGAAGTTAATTTCGCTCCTACAAGAACCACATATAAGGTTTACATCATCGACGAGGTCCACATGCTCTCAAAGGGTGCATTCAATGCCCTTCTTAAGACAATCGAGGAACCTCCGAAGCATGTAATGTTCCTTTTCGCTACGACAGAATCCGACAAGATCCCTGCAACCATCATCTCACGTTGCCAGAGATACGATTTCAAGAGGATTCCGATCGATCTTATCTCAGGAAGATTAAGAGAAGTCTGTGGCAAGTCAGGCATTAATGCTACTGACGATGCTCTCCGCCTCATCGCTTCAAGATCAGACGGCGCTCTCCGTGACGCACTTTCCCTTCTTGACCAGATTTCCGCTATTTCAGGCGGCGACAAGGAGATCACATCTCAGGATGTCGAGAGGATCACGGGCACTGTAGACAGCTCATTTCTCTTCAAGATGGCAAACTGCCTTATCGATGCACGCTTCGACGAGCTCATCGACCTTTGCGAGATCTTAAACGGTTCAGGCAAGAACCAGGCGCGTTTCACACTTGATCTTGCTGCTTATTTCAGAGATCTCCTCATCATCAGGGTCAAGGCAGATCCGATCATCTATCTCCCTTACCCCAAGGAAACGATCCAGGATATGTATCAGACTGCCGCAAAGGTCAGCGCAGATACATTGACCGGTTATATCAGCTACCTTTCAAAGGAATATGCTGAACTTCGCAAGTCACCTGACATCGCAACAAGTTTCGAGCTCATGCTGATGCGCCTCTGCGGCAGAAAGTCAGCTCTCCCCGTTACTCCGATCGTCATTCCCGACTTCGAAAAGAACCAGGCTGCAAAAGCTGCAACACTTACATTAAACGACAGCGCTTCTAAGATTACTGAGACAGTTAAGGTAACTGAAGAAGTTAAGAAGCCTGAAGAAGAAAAGAAAGCTGACAAGCCCAAGGCAACTGAAGAACCCAAGGTTTCCGAAGAGCCTAAGCCCGCAGCAGAACCCAAGCCTTCCAAGGATGTTAAGAGCCTTTTCAAGAAAAAGACTGAAGAGCCTTCCAAGGCTGAAGATAAGGCAGAGGAAAGTACTGAGGATTCAGTACCTTCTGACGATGCAGCACCGTCTATTCCGGTACCTCCTGCTCCCTACAGGCCCCAGCCTTCTGCAACAGCAGCACCTTACAGGCCCCAGCCGTCTTCAACACCTTCGTCTCCTTTCTCTTTCGGCACTTCTTCAAGTGAAGTGAAAGAACCCGAGGAGCCCAGGCTTTCAACAGGATCACTGTTCTCTTCATTTATCCAGGAGCCTTCCGTTCCTGAACCCGAAGAACCGGCAGAACCTGAAGAGCCCGCTTATCCTGAAGAAGACGACTCACCGGACGATGAATATATCCCGGCTGACACTTCATATGAGAAGCATACAGAGCCTACGATCTTCTCCTTCATGCCGAAGGAAGAAGAGAATACAGAATCAAAGTTCAGCTTTGGTTTTGACGAGCCCGAAGAACAGGAAGAGCCTGCTCCGATGCAGCCTCTTGGCATCTTCGGAAATCTTTCCCCTTCTTTCTTAAGCGACCTTGAGGGCGAAGAGGAAGAAGAACCCGCCGAGCCTGAAGCACCCGCACCCGTCCAGCCCCGTTCCCAGATTGCCGTACAGGCAGACAAGAGCGGTCTTATCGTGGACGGAAGATCAAGCTCTGTCAGAGCTCCTTCTTTTACGGGTGAAGATGCCGACATCGCTGTCAGATGGACTAATGTCACATCAAGACTTAAGGGAACAAACGAGAACATCGCTGTCATCTTGGAGCGCACAAGCCTTAAGAAGGAAGGCGATTCTGCTTATATCGTTTTCGAGGACAGGGACATAACTCTGTTGACCAATCTCAAGAAGTCCCAGGCATTCAGACAGATATCTGCAGGCATTAAGGACGAGTTCGGTGCTGACCACCTCTACATCTGCACTCAGAAGCAGTATTCCGAGCAGGTTAAGAGAGAGCAGGCATCAGAGCTTGATAAGAAACTTGACGATCTGAACGAGCGCTCAAAGAACATGGGTGTTCCCACAGACGTTCATTTCGGTGACTAAGTATATAATTGATTAGACCAATTAATCGGAGGTTATAAACATGGCAAAAGGATTCCGTGGCGGAATGGGTATGGGCGGCAACATGAATCAGGTAGTTGCACAGGCTCAGAAGATGCAGAGACAGATCGAGCAGGCTCAGGCTGAGATCCAGGAAATGAGATTCACCGGTACAGCAGGCGGCGAGCTCGTTAAGGTAGTAGTTACAGGTAAGCACCAGTTGGAGAGCGTTGAGATTGCTAAGGAAGTAGTTGATCCCGATGATATCGAAGGTCTCCAGGATCTCATCATCGCTGCTGCTAACCAGGCTCTTGAGCAGATCGACAAGACAAACCAGGAGCGTATCGGTGCCATCACAGGCGGCATGAAGCTGCCCTTCTGATAATGGCAAGATATTCGCCTTCAATTCAGAATTTAATAACACAGCTCAGCAGTCTCCCGGGTATAGGAGGCAAGTCGGCACAGCGTCTGGCATTCCACATCCTTGCTATGGATGATAAGGATGCCGAGGCTTTGACATCCGCAATCATGTCAGCAAGAGCATCCACAAAGAGATGCACATGCTGCCAGAATTTCACGGATTCAGACCCCTGCCCCATCTGCTCTGACCAGTTAAGGGATAAGACAACCGTACTTGTTGTCGAGTCACCGAGAGACGTATCAACATTTGAGCGTGCGCACGAATATAAAGGACTCTATCACGTGCTTCACGGAGTATTTAATCCGATGAAGTCCACGAGCATTTCCGATACTACGATCCCTGACCTGATCAAGCGTTTGGCAGATCATCCGGAGATCACGGAAGTTATCGTTGCGACCAACCAGACAGCCGAAGGCAATGCTACGGCACTTTATCTTTCAAGAATGCTCGGTCCTTCCGGCATCAGGGTATCACGTCTGGCTTCAGGTCTACCGATGGGTTCTGATATCGAATACGCAGATGACCTTACTCTCCTTTCGGCTCTGAAAGGCAGGGTAATGCTTACGGGAGATAATAATGAGGCTTGATAAGTTCCTTAAACTTTCCAGAGTAATAAAGCGCAGGACTGTCGCAAACGATGTTTGCCAGGCCGGCAGAGTTACCGTTAACGGCAAGCCTGCAAAGCCTTCCGTAAAGCTCAAGGTAGGAGACGAAGTGAGCATCCTTTTCGGAAGTGGAGAGGTCAGATTCAAGGTAACGGCACTTCCCGAAACAGTACGGAAAGAAGAGGCCGCTTCCATGTACGAACTCCTTGAATGAGTCCTTCTCAAAACGAAATATTACAAGTACTTTAAGTTTAACCCCGGGTTGTTGTTTTGCACCCGGGGTTAAGTAATAATATCTTTATAGAAATCTCTTCAGGAGGCATGACGTGCTCAGAGTTAAGCGCAAGACAGGCGGCTTTTCTTTCCTTACGACAATGATCTGCATTGTATGCGTTGTCGTAGGTATTCTCTGCATCACCAAGTATGCCAACATCGCTAAGCAGAAAGAACGTCTCAAGGCTGAGAACGCATCTCTCGTTGCCCAGACAGAAGAGCTCGAGGACAAGCTTAAGCAGATCAGAGCCCAGGAAGAATTCGGTAAAGATGATGCTTATGTCGAGAGCGTAGCAAGATCACAGCTCGACATGGTTTATCCCGGTGAAGTTATCTTCAGAGTCCAGGGCGAAAAGTACAACTGATATCAGAGTTAAATAAGGAATTAACAGGGCATCTCAAAAATGAGATGCCTTTTTTTGTGCGCCTGAAGAAAACCAATTTAATGATCTTGCATTTTTATACTTCGCACCGCGAAAAACGGGTCCTCAAGTATAAAATTTCCGGATTTTTATACTTGAGCGGGCATTTTTCGCGCGTTCAAGTATAAAACGTGACCAGTACGGAACACAAAAAACAGAAGGCGCCTCATTTTTGAGACACCCTCTTTTTGTAACTTCGTGCGCCTGAAAACTCAGTTAAACTTTCAGGATATCCTTTACGGCAAGATAGGCTTCACTCATGCAGGCCTGAAGATTATAGCCGCCGCTGATGCCGTCGATATCAAGTGCTTCACCCAATATGTAAAGACCGGGGACAAGCCTTGACTGCATGGTCTTGCGGTCTACTTCCTTCAAGGACACGCCGCCTCTTGTGACGTAGGCTTTATCGATGGAAGGTTCCCTGCCGATCCCGACCTTAAGGTGCTTCATCTCATTGACTATCTTCCTGCGGTTATCCTTTGTAAAGCCCTGCGCGTAAAGATCTGACACGCCTGCCTTAGACGCTATCTCACCTGCTACTGACGCAGGAACGAATCTTGCAAGAATCGTGGTTATCTTGGTATCAGGGTGATCACCTATGAGCTTCCGGAACTCCTGGTCGAACTGCTCATCATTTAATGAAGGCACAAGGTCAAGCTCAAAATAAGGATTACAGTCTGATATGTCACGGGGGATCTCTCTTGATATCTCCATGACTGCAGGACCCGTAAGACCGAATTCAGCAAACAATATCTCGCCTTCAGTTGAAACTGTTTTCTTGCCGTTGCAGAAAAGACTTACCTTTGATGTAACTGATACTCCACTAAGATTCTTTATAAAGCCAAGCGAATCCTCGTCTGCTTTCACGGGAGCAAGTGCTGCTCTCGGAGTAATAACCGTGTGGCTCATCTTCCCTGCCAGTCTGTATGAATCTCCTGTGGAGCCAGTCTGGGGGAAAGAGCTTCCGCCACTAGACAGGATCACATAGTCGAAGCTGTACTTCTCCTCAGCCGTGCTGACTTCAAATGAAGAGTCCTTTCTTATGTCCAGAACCTTGGCATTACAGATTATCTTCGTGTGATCTGTGATATAGGAAACAAGCTCATCCCTTACCCTCGCAGCACTGTCGCACACAGGAAAGATCCTGTTGTTATCTTCTTCCTTGGTCTTAAGGCCGATGTCGTTTTCGATGAAGCTGATGGTATCTTCAGGACCGAATTCTTTTATCGCAGGGTAAATGAAATTGTCTGCTTCGTGATAGCCTGCTTTAAGCTCGGATGCGGGTTTTCGGTTAGTGATGTTGCAGCGGCCGTGGCCTGTAAGTATCAGCTTTTTGCCCGGAATCTCATTCTTTTCGAGAAGTGTAACTTCGCAAAGCCTGTCACATGAATACTTTTTTATAAGGCATGCGGCAAAAAGGCCTGCTGCTCCACCTCCGATTATGCCTATCTTTTTAATATCCTGAGACATCTTATTTCCCTGCCGGCTATAGATTACTGGTCTTTTCCGGACAGCAGGACTGCTTCGGAATACATTACGACGCCCTTTGAAGCATTCGGATGAATGTGGTCAAGCAGATACGTTATGTCAGGCGACGTGGTAAGAATGCCGCTGATATAGTCATTGGCGTTAATGTATGTAAGGCCGTTATCAGAGCAGTACTTTTCGAGTGCCGTGCTGTACTGGTTATTCAAGGCTATCTTATCCTCAAACTCTAAGGGGCTATATATGTCAGCTTCCGTCGAATACCAAGGTGCGATGAAAACAAAACGGGCATTCGGAGACTTTTCGACGAGCTTACTCTTTAACTGGTCTATCCTGTTGATGTACTCGTCATAAGTCATGGCGCAGACTGATGCATCGCGGTAACGGACGTCGTTCGTACCGATTGCTACGACGTACAGATCGGCAACGGGTATCTGGTCTATGTTATCGAGCAAGTAAGATACCGTGCATCCGCCCTTCGAGAAATTCGATATGTTCTTTCCGGGGAAATACTCTTCGATCGGTTCATACCAGGGACATCCGCCGTTCTTGGTGCCTTCGGTGACACTGTCGCCGACAAAGCAGATGCTGCCTGCTTCATCCATAGCACGGTACAGGCTGCTGTCCTTCATGTCATCAGTAAGGACAAGGCCTGTGGCTTTGGATCTGATGTAACCATCGCTATTAAAGTAGTATCTCTCGGTAATAGAAGTAATATCCATCTCATGTCCGAGAACAACGTCAGTTATGATGCCGTGCGCATCTGAAGCACGGTCGATGTCGTCGGTCGTCAGCTGCTTTCTCAATTCCGCATTGTTCATGATCTCGTAGACCGGAACTGCGCGGTAATTGCCGTCTGCCGGAGAATAGGTATAGAGAGGAACGATGCTTCCGCCGATTACCTGCTTTGAATCACGGTCGATATAAACATCTATGAGCATGCTCGTGTCGCCCTGGTCACCGCGGTAAATGTTTGCGAAGTTTCCTGGGCAATAAGCGGTAAACACGGTGCGGCCGTCGTAGGATTCGATCTCTACGGGCTCAACAACATGCGGATGGTCGCCGAGAATGATGTCCGCGCCATTCTCTTTGAAAATCTCGAACCAGACTTTCTGTTCTTCATCAGGCTCGTTCGAGAACTGCGTGCCCAGATGAGGAAGAACGAGAATGAGATCAGGAGACATTGCCTTAGCCTGTCTGAAATCCTCTTCTACTGAAGCCTTAAGCTTCTCGAAGTCTTTACCCTCAGTACCGCCGATAATCGAAGTCAGATAAGAATACCTGCCGTCGATGAATTCACTTACTTCCGTATAATTACTTCCGTATGTGTAAGACAGCACGGCGATCTTTATGCCCTGTACTTCAACGATCTTAATGTGGTTATCCTGCTTATCCTGGGCGTTCCTGTATGAGCCCGTGTGATCAAGGCCTGTCTTATCCAAAACATCCAGTGTTCTTAAAGCACCATCTTCGCCTTTGTCGAGAAGGTGGTTATTGGCTGTCGTAACAAGATCAAAACCTGCATCCTTAACGGCAACGGAAAACTCATCAGGGAAGTTCAGATAAAGGCTCTTGAGGTCGTAGAAATTGCTCGTGGAGTAGCCCTTGTCAGCGCCTGCCATCGGACCTTCGAAAACACCGATCGCAAGATCCGCAGATGAAATATAAGGCTTCGCATATTCAAATACATCGGAATAATCGTAGCCTGTTCCTGTATATCCGCGGTTGACCTGGTCTTCGAGCAAGATGAGGTCACCTGCAAAAGTGATCCTGAATGAATTATCGAAAGCTTCCTTCTGGCTGCCGGTCATGACGGGATAGATGATATCTTCTTCAGCCTGTGCAGGTTCTTCCGTTTCAGTTGGTTCCGTAACCGATGTAAATGACGGCACGTAATTATATGCGCTGAACAATGCGACCACTACAAAACCCAATGCCACGAGAATGGACACAGCCTTTGCCCAGGTGATCTTTTTATCTTCTTTAAGGAATATATCCGTTCCCTGCTTAAGGAACTTATTCATGATGCCTGCAACCGTGTCATTACCGAATGCAATGCAGATGGCAAAGGTTGCAAGAACGGACATGATCATTATGAAAAGCACAGGGAAAACTCTGAGATAATCACTTATCCATACGGTAAACATCCTGTGCAGGACAAAGATCCACAATGAATTACGGCCGAACATCGTAAGGAGCGGGATCTTTTTATCCAAAGTCAGATATCTTAATGCCATGATAACCATGGCAGATATAACGAACATGGCTATTCTTCTGACCATGTCCTGCGGTTCAACGTAAGCATCAAGCTTTAATACTTCATCTGTATATCCGAAGATAACCTTTGTTCCAAAAGCAACTGCAGCCGCGCCAAGCAAGACAGCAATGCCGGGAAGCGCCCTCTCGGCATACTTCTTGCTGACAAGCTTTGCGCTCTTTTCTTCAGCAAGCTGGTAACCGAGCATATAGAAAGGATAAAAACCTATTATTCTGGAGACAGCGAAATGGTTATCTATCGATGGGAAGAAACCAATGATCAGGGCGACTGCAAACAGCAGGATAGTGATTATCCTGTATTTTGAGATGCGGTGGGCCGTTGATCTCCAGGCGATCATCGCAAGAAGATACCAATAGGAATATATAGGTTGTGTAAATGAGGTAAATCCTTTGTGGTATTCGATAAAGACCGTGATGCTGTTAAAGATGAAATAAAGGAATACCAGCTTGATGATCTTTTCGAAGCTGTGGGCATCTTTTGATTTGCCGAAATATCCTGAGACAAATACAAAAGCCGGCATATGGAACAGATAGATGTATTTGACCAGAGACTCAATCGCGGGCGATCTGTACTGCAGTGAATACAGCGTGTGCGCGAAAACAACAAGAAGGATCAGAAATCCCTTTATATTATCCCAATAATAACTACGGTCGTTCCTGTCCAGTGATACCGTGCTCATATCAGTCTTCTCTTACTCTTATCTGAAATCTGTCAAATCTGACGTTCTCAGTGTACTGTTCACGGAAGAATATCGTCTGGCCGAAAGCGGCAAACTCTTTGGTGTTCTTCTTCATCCACATGGGAACGGGAATGTCCATCTGTCTGCAAAGCTCGATAAGGGCCTTCTCAAGGCGCTTGGAATAAGAGGGATCAGTATCTTCTGTAGTGACTTCCCTGATCTCAGTCATCCTGTTGGCTACAAAGAGCCTTCCTTCAAGTTTCAAGGCAGATTTCCTCCAAAATGGTTAAATTGTGAAATTCTTGCCACTATTTTGCCTTTTTTGAATCTTAAAGTAAATATTCCACATGGTAAGATATGGTTGTTCAAAGTAATTGTTCCTTACTTCATAACACCCTCCTTAAGACACTGACACCCCCTCGTCAGTGTCTTTTATTTATTACAATTTAGACATAAAAGTTTAAATAAAAGACAGTTTTATTATTGATTGTGTAAAAATCAAGTTGTAAAATAAATTGTAATTATCTATGCGGATTCACTTTCACGTACATCCGTGATACAGGAGGTCACAATTATGAAGAAATGTCCCGATTGCGGAATGGTCATTGCCAATCAGGCCATCAGATGCCCTAAATGTAAGTATACATTCACATCAGCAGACGAGAGCGCAGGCGGTGGAGACGCTCCTGTAGTAACACCTCAGGCAGCAGCAGTTTCAGCAGCAGCTACAGGCAAGTCTGATAAGGTTGCCGGTATCATGCCGATGATCGAAGTTAATAAAGATAACGTTGATACTCTTTATGAGCAGCTCAAGGCAGCTATCGTTAAGAGAAAGACAGAGTTCGACCACTTCATCGATTTCCTCGAGAACAGAACTTCCTGGCTCACAGCACCTGCAGAGATCAAGGGTTCCCTCGCTTGCGAGAAGGGTCTCCTCATCAGAAGCGTTGCAGTTGCTAAGCAGCTCTTGAGAATCAAGGATACTATCATGCCTCAGCTCGATGAAGAATCCGCAATTATCATCGCTCTCTTCCACGAAGTTGGTAAGGTTGGTATCGAAGGTAAGCCTCTCTTCATCCAGGAAGAGTCCAGCTCAATCAGCAGCACATCCACATTGGGTCTTTCCTTCAGCAGCAGACTTTCAGGCTCATCTTCAAGCTCTACTCCTACATACTCCATCAACAACAAGCTCGTTCACATGAACGTTGGCGTAAGATCCCTCTTCCTCGTTTCTCAGTACATGCTTCTTTCTGATGACGAGGCTCAGGCTATCAGCTACGGTTCAGACGTTGAGCTTCTCGATGGCAAGCTTTCACCTTATACACTCCTCCTCTCTACTGCTCTCCAGATGCAGAAGACGATCTATGAGGATTCCGATGTTGTATCAGGCTACAGCTTCACAGTAATCAATCCTTAATTGATTCACTAACTTAATCAATCAGGGGCTGTCAATCGACAGCCCTTTTCTTTTGTGTTAACTTACAATCAAAAGGAAGGACTAATAAATGAAATACGATAACGACAGACTGGGAGCGGCATTAAAGCTCTATCTGGGTTCCGATCCGCTGCCAATGCATATGCCGGGCGGCAAGCGTAATCCTAACTTCGTATCACAGGCATTCATGCGCGATATCACTGAGATCGGCGGATTCGATAATCTTCACGCACCCGAAGGTCTCCTCAAAGACATGGAAGACTGCGCTGCTTCCGTATGGAAAGCAAAGAATGCATTCCTGTCGGTCAACGGTTCTTCCGCGCTGATACTTGCGGCTATCTGGAGTTCTGCCATTCAGAATCCAGGCACCAAGATCCTTGTTGCAATGAACTGCCATCTGGCTGTCTGGAACGCTATTGAACTTACAGGTTCATCGATCGTTCCTCTGATGCCGGCATTCGATCCTGAGCTTCCTTTCGCAGGCCACATATCACCCTCCGACATCGAAAAGAACCTTGCAAGAGATCCTTCGATCAAGACAGTCGTTATCACCTCACCTACATATGAAGGCGTTCTTTCTGACACAGATGAGATCTTCCGCATAACGAGAAAGTACGATGCTATCCTCATTACTGACAGTGCTCACGGCGCCCACCTGGGCCTCGACGATAACTTCTTCGGACCCGACGCCAAGGGCGACCTGGTAATAAAGAGCCTTCACAAAACACTCTCATCACCTACACAGACAGCGGTTATGCTGCTTCATGAAGGATGTCCCATCGACGTATCTCTTATAAGAAGAGGCCTTGATATCTTTGAGACTTCAAGCCCTTCCTACATTCTCCTTCAGGGCATTTCCAAGTGCCTTGCACAGGTCAATTCGAAAGGCCCCGAGCTCTTAAAGCCGTGGGAAAACGCCATCGCTTATGCCGAGAGCAGCCTTGCTTCATTAAGGAACTTCAAGCTCTGGCAGGCACCTGTCAGGGAGAGATCCAAATTCGTACTTATGGGCAGGGGCAATTATCTTTTCGAGTACTTGAGAGGAACATTCAATATCGAATGCGAAGCAAGCTTCCCTTCCCACCTTATCGCCATGACAGGCATCGGCGACACGGAAGATACACTGAAGCGCTTCTGCGATGCGGTAATCACCACTGACAACGCAACGGACGGAGAATATGTTCCTGCTGAGTTCGTATCAAGACCTTTCCCGAAGTTTGCGATCACGCTTCAGGAAGCGGCAAAGGCGCGCATGAGGTCAGTAGATCTTGAGCCTGAATTTGCGATCGGACTTCCGAGCAGCGAATTTATTTACGGCTTCCCGCCCGGAATCCCACTTCTTATGCCGGGTGAGATCATCACCGATGACATCGTTAAGATCCTTTCGAACGGTGATATCAGGCTTATGCTTGGCGGCGGAAGGCCCTATCAGGGACTGATACCCGTCTTGCCTTGACGGTTTAGAACTTGCAAAGTATAATTCACATATTATAAAAAAGGGAGATTACTTACTATGACAAGAATCGTTACAGTTGAGACAAGAGATCTCGAGAAGTCAGCTAAGGAAGGCGGATGCGGCGAGTGCCAGACATCTTGCCAGTCAGCATGCAAGACATCTTGCGGTGTTGCTAACCAGCCTTGCGAGCAGCTTTCTAAATAAGAGAGTCTTATTCTGAAACTTTAAGGTCTCATTTTACGTGGGACCTTTTTTTATGAAAATCGGGAGTTCCTATGATCCACTGCTACCAATTTGACGGCCTTAACATCGTACTCGACTGCTACTCGGGCTCTATTCACATGGTCGATAAAGTCGCCTATGACATGATCCAATGGTATGAGACCGAACCCGCAGAGGAAGTAATCGAGAAAGCTATCGCCAAGCACGGCATCTCAAGAGATGACGCGCAGGAATGCATTGCAGACATCGATGACCTCAAGACCGCAGGCAAGCTCTACGCTCCCGACAAGTACGAGCATCTGGCCAAGGACTTCCGCAAGAAGAACATCAAGATAAAGGCTCTGTGCCTCCATGTTGCACACACATGCAACCTCAACTGCTCTTACTGCTTTGCTAGCCAGGGCAAGTACCACGGCGAGCGCGCCATCATGAGCTATGAGGTCGGTAAGAAGGCCATCGATTTCCTTATTGAGAATTCAGGCTTCCACAAGAACCTTGATATCGACTTCTTCGGCGGCGAGCCCCTCATGAACTGGGATGTCTGCAAGAAGCTCGTTGCTTACGGACGTGAGCAGGAAAAGATCCATAACAAGAATATCCGCTTCACTCTTACGACAAACGGCGTTCTTCTGGACGACGAAGTCACGGAGTTTGCCAACAAGGAAATGCACAACGTAGTTCTTTCCCTTGATGGCCGTAAGGAAGTAAACGACCGTTTCCGTGTCGACTATGCAGGCAACGGATCTTACGACAGGATCGTTCCCAATTTCCAGAAGTTCGTAGCGAAAAGAGGTAACCTCAGCTACTACATGAGAGGTACCTTCACCCACTACAACATCGATTTCGTAAATGATATTAAGCAGATGCTGGATCTCGGATTCAACGAACTCTCCATGGAGCCGGTCGTTACAGATCCTTCCAGCCCTTCTGCTATTACTAAAGAAGACCTGCCCGTTGTTTTCGAGCAGTACGAAGAGCTCGCAAGACTCATGGTCGAGCGTTACAACGAAGGCAGACCTTTCACCTTCTACCACTATATGCTCGACCTCACATGCGGTCCCTGCATCTATAAGAGAATTGCAGGATGCGGTTCAGGCACCGAGTATCTTGCAGTTACTCCCTGGGGTGACCTCTACCCTTGCCACCAGTTCGTCGGTGACGAGGCATACAAGATGGGCTCCATCTACGACGGCGTACAGAACCTTGAGCTCCGCGACAAGTTCGCTTCATGCAACGCTTACAGCCGTCCCGAGTGCAAGGACTGCTGGGCAAAGCTCTACTGCTCCGGCGGATGCGCTGCAAATTCCTATCACGCATCAGGCGATATCAACGGCATCTACGAGATGGGCTGTGATATCTTCCGTAAGAGGATCGAGTGCGCGATAGCAGTTAAGCTCCTCACATCAGGACTTGAACAACCGGGTAAGGAAGCATAATTAAACCAAACAAATAAGAGGTTGCCGTAAAGCAACCTCTTTTAATTTTCTGTTATTTAACTTCCAATCAGGACGGGGCATTGATGCCGATGAATACGTAATCGTTGGGATTCTCATCGTCACCGAAATAACCTGTCTCCGTATAGTACGGATTGTTTTCGGCAAGGACTTCTTCCAGAGACATATTGGTATCGTCTGCAACATAGACGTACATGACGATGCCGTCATAACCTTCAGGTACGATGAAATAAGAAGTGGAAGTAATCGTTACCAGTTCCTTTCTTATCATGAGATTGCTGTCGATCTGTTCGGAAGTGCTGCTAACCCATTCACTCTCACGGAATTCATAATATCCCATGTCATAGGTCTTACCGTTCCAGATTACTTCTCCGGTAACGCTGAAGCTGTCGATCTGGGTAGACAGGTTGATGGTTGGGAATGTCTGTCCCGTGTAGTAATCCAGGAAGCCTACACCATGATAAGACCAGAATGCCGTGTGGACGCTGTTGGGTTCTTTTGAACTGATAGGGAACGTCTGTGTATACGTAACTTCGTAAATAACATAGCCGTCCTGATCAGCAGGATACTCCAAAACCGTAGGTCTGCTTATCGCAGATACGGTATTGAGGTTCTCGTTTACTCTGTTGTCGTAAGCATCAAGCGCATAATACGAGAAGTAATTATGGATGGTGCCGTGCGCCATTCTGAGATTCTGGTGGGGACCCCATGCATCCTTATAGCTCAAATCGATCGTGCCGAAATTCTGGGTCTGGTCGACTCTGTTAAGGTCATGATGGGGCGACCTTGCGACCGTATAATCGGGCAAAGTGGTCTCAGCAGTTGTAGGAGTAGTCTCGTCATCATCGAACGCACTGGGAGTGTGTCCGTCACATGAGCAGAATACCAGTGACAATACTGCTGCTGATAATATGACCGCCAACGTTTTCTTCATATATTTTTATCCTTTTAGTCTTATCCTATTATCCCTATATGTTGTCATTGTTTTTTGATTATAACACTCTGATGGGGTTTCCCGATAGTAAAAGGAAGAGGTTGCCTCATTTCTGAGCCAACCTCTGAATAATAAATCTAAGTTTTTGAGGCACTTTTGGTCTCCTGCCTGCTGAGAGTGAGATTGATTATGCGAGCGATTCCGCACAAACGAAGCGCGGAGGACCTAAGCGAGCATAACAATATCACTCGAGTTCAAATGCTCCTGTATAGAGCTGGTAGTATGTGCCCTTCTCGGCAATGAGCTGTTCGTGTGAACCACGCTCGATGATCCTGCCGTGGTCAAGAACCATGATGACGTCAGAGTTCATAACCGTAGAAAGACGGTGTGCGATAACGAATACCGTACGGCCTTCCATGAGCTTATCCATACCGCGCTGTACGATTGCCTCTGTACGCGTATCGATTGAGGACGTAGCTTCGTCGAGGATCATGACGGGCGGATTTGCAACTGCTGCTCTCGCAATGGCAAGAAGCTGTCTCTGACCCTGTGAGAAGTTGGCACCGTTGTTTGTAAGCATCGTGTTATATCCTTCAGGGAGACGCTCGATAAAGTCAGCAGCGCCTGCAAGCTCTGCTGCAGCCTTGCACTCTTCATCAGTTGCATCGAGATTTCCGTAGCGGATGTTCTCCATAACTGTTCCCGTGAAGAGGTTTGTCTCCTGAAGAACGAGACCCAATGATCTTCTCAAGTCCTTCTTCTTGATCTTGTTGACGTTGATTCCGTCGTAACGGATCTTACCGTCAGCGATATCGTAGAAGCGGTTGATGAGGTTTGTAATCGTTGTCTTACCTGCACCTGTTGCACCAACGAATGCTACCTTCTGGCCCGGCTTTGCGAAAACAGATACATCGTAGAGGACCTGCTTTTCGGGTACATAACCAAAATCAACTTTGTCCAGCAATACGTCGCCCTTGAGTTCTGTATATGTGATCGTGCCTTCAGCCTTGTGGGGATGCTTCCATGCCCAGTGGCCTGTAGGACGCTCTGCTTCAGTGATTGTGCCGTCTTCTGCGATCTTAGCGTTAACGAGTGTTACATAACCGTTGTCTGTCTCAGGCTGTTCGTCGAGGAGCGCGAAAATTCTCTGCGCACCTGCGCCTGCCATAACGATTGCGTTCATCTGCATCGTGAGCTGGTTGATGTTACCCATGAACTGCTTACTTCCGTTAAGGAAAGGAACGATGATGTCGATTCCCATCGGAAGACCGGATATGGAGACATTCACAACGCCGAACAATGTCATGAGACCGCCGCCTACGGCAAGGAGAACGTAAACGATGTTACCGATGTTGCCGATGATGGGTGCCAGGATGTTGGCGTATGTATTAGCCTTACCGCTGTCTTCAGCAAGTCCGTTATTGAGCTTGTCGAACTCAGCCTTAACCTTGTCCTCGTGATTGAAGACCTTGACTACCTTCTGGCCGTTCATGATCTCCTGGATGTAACCTTCGGTGGAAGCTACTGCCTTCTGCTGTCTGATGAAGTACTTTGCAGAACCTGCGCCGACCTTACCTGTAGCAAACATCATTGCGATGATACCGACGATCATGATAAGTGTCATCCAGACACTGTAGTTGACCATGATGACGAATACTGAAATAACGACAACACCTGCTCTTAAGATCGTAGGCAGAGCCATTGATACGAGCTGTCTTAATGTGTCGATATCGTTTGTATAGTGGCTCATGATGTCGCCGTGCTTATGAGTATCGAAGTATCTCAAAGGCAGAGTCTGCATCTTGTTGAAGAGATCAGTTCTGAGCTTATGCAGGAACTTCTGTGTCATGTATGCCTGGATCTGTGACTGTACGATACTTAATATAGCCGCAAGCGCATAAATAATGATAAGCGGGATAAGGAAAGATACGATCTTGATCTTTGCTGTCTCCCAGTCACCCGTATCGATCGTTTCTTCCAATACTGCCGTTACCTTCTGGAGGAAAACCGCAGGCATGGATGCTGCAACAGCGTTATAGATATTACAGATTACTACGACCCATGTAAGGACAGGGAACTGTTTAACGTACATCCAGAGGACACGCTTGATGCTGCCCATGGAATCCTTGACCTGTGACATGGATGCCGGACCCCTGCCTCTTCTTCCGGGTGCGGGTGCTGCTTCTATCTTCTTTTCGGGAGCTTTAGTGTTATTACTCATCACCTGATCCTCCCTTCGTCTGTTCTTCGTAGATCTCACGATAGATCGCATTGCTCTTGAGGAGCTCTTCGTGAGTACCCTTGCCGGCGATCATACCACCGTCCATGATTATGATCATGTCGCATTCCTGAACGGAAGCAACTCTCTGTGCAATTATGATCTTTGTGGTCTCAGGAATGTATTCCATGAAGCCCTTTCTGATCAAAGCATCTGTTCTGGTATCAACCGCAGATGTAGAGTCGTCGAGGATGAGGATCTTCGGCTTCTTAAGAAGAGCTCTTGCGATACAGAGTCTCTGCTTCTGACCGCCGGATACGTTCGTACCGCCCTGCTCGATATATGTGTTATATCCGTCGGGGAACTGTGAGACGAATTCGTCTGCCTGGGCGATCTTGCATGCAGCAACGATCTCCTCGTCAGTAGCATTCTCATTACCCCAGCGGAGATTCTCGGCAATCGTTCCGGAGAACAGCTCGTTCTTCTGTAGAACTACGGAAACCGCATCTCTCAATGTCTTTACGTCGTAATCCTTAACGGGAACGCCGCCGACTTTGACGACACCTTCAGTGGCATCATAAAGCCTCGGAATGAGCTGGATCAAAGAGGTCTTGGATGAACCCGTACCGCCTAAGATACCTACTGACATTCCGCTGTCGATGTGAAGGTCGATATCGAAAAGTGCGTTTCTTGCAGCCTTTTCAGAATATTTGAAAGCAACGTCTTCGAAATCGATTGAACCGTCAGTTACTTCCATGACAGGCTCAGCGGGATTCTTGATCGAAGGCTCTTCGTCGAGAACCTCAACAATACGCTTAGCAGCCTCGATGGACATCGTGAGCATAACGTAGATCATGGATACCATCATAAGGGACATGAGTACCATGAAGCCGTATGTCATGAGTGCTGAGATCTGGCCGATGTTCATTGTGGCGCCCTGGCTTGTGATGGCCATTTTCGAGCCTATGTAAAGAACGAATACAACGTTGAAGTGCAGACAGAGTTCCATGAGAGGCGAGTTGAGACCTACGATCTTCTCAGCCTTGGTGAAATCAAGTCTGATGTTGTCGGATGCCAGGCCGAACTTCCTCTGCTCGTGTTCTTCCCTTGCAAATCCCTTAACGACTCGCATGCCGCGTACATTCTCTTCAATTGACTCGTTCATCTTGTCGTATTTCTTGAACACAGCACGGAAAGCAGGCATCGCGAGCTTACCGATAATGACAAGTCCGATACCGAGGACCGGAACTACAATAACGAATGTCGTGGCAAGCGAACCTCCGAGGATGTATGCCATGACAATCGCGAAAATGAACATGAACGGTGCTCTTACAGCGATTCTGATAAGCATCATGTATGCGTTCTGGACCGTGGTGATATCCGTCGTCATTCTGGTAACGAGCGATGACGTAGAGAACTTGTCGATGTTGCCGAAGGAGAACTTCTGGACCTTGGCAAACATGTCGCCTCTTAAGTTTCCTGCAAAACCTGCCGAAGCCTTAGCGGAAAAACTACCTGCCAAAGCACCGCAGACAAGTGACATGATCGCGCATACCGTGATAATGCCGCCCATCTTCAGAATGGTTTCCATATCGATACCGGCCTGAATCTGATTGACCATGTCGGCGGTTATGAACGGAATTACAACTTCAAGTACAACTTCGCCGATGATGAATACGAGCGATAGGATCGAATGCTTCGTATACTGGCGAACCGATTTAAGTAATTTCTTTATCATTTTTTTCACCCGAATTAAATTTAAGACGATTTATTATAAAACACAAAAAAAATTAATGTAACTTCAAAAATTGTTCCTATTTATTATTTTTTGACGAACATCGGCTCCGATGATATTATTGTCTTTGGCTTTATTTAAATAAATAAAGCACTAGGGAGGAATATTCATGCCTGTAACAGATTTACTGAGACGCAACGCCAAGGAACACGGCGAAGAAGTTGCGCTTATCGAACTCAACCCCACAATGGAAGACACAAGAAAGATCTCCTTCAAAGAATTCGATCTTGTACAGCAGACAAAGGCTATGCCTTACCGTCACGAGATCACATGGCAGATCTTTGATGAAAAGTCCAACAGAGTTGCAAACATGCTCTTGGGACGCGGCATCAAAAAGGGCGATAAGGTTGCTATCCTTATGTTCAACTGCCTCGAGTGGCTTCCCATCTACTTCGGTATCCTCAAGACAGGTGCTATCGCAGTACCTTTCAACTTCAGATATACAGCTAACGAGATCTCATACTGCGCTGATCTTGCAGAGATCTCAGTTATGTTCTTCGGCCCCGAATTTGTTGACCGTCTCAACATCAATGCTGAAGAACTTGCAAAAGACAGACTCCTTCTTTATGTAGGAGACGGACAGGCTCCTGAATTTGCCGAGAATTACTGGCAGCAGGTTGCTGACTATTCCAGCAGAGATCCTTATATTGAACTTACAGAAGATGACTATGCAGCCATCTACTTCTCATCAGGTACGACAGGTTTCCCGAAGGCTATCCTTCACCCTCACAGAAGCCTTACACAGGCAGCTGAGATGGAAGCCGTACACCATCACACAGGCAAGGACGACTGCTTCCTCTGCATCCCGCCTCTCTATCACACAGGCGCCAAGTTCCACTGGATGGGTTCTTTGTGGACATGCAGCAAGGCAGTTCTCCTCAAGGGCACAAAGCCTGAAGTAATCCTCAAGGCTGCTTCAGACGAGCACTGCACTATCGTATGGCTCCTCGTACCATGGGCTCAGGATATCCTTGATGCTTTGGACAGAGGCGAGCTCAAGCTTTCTGATTACAACCTCGGCCAGTGGCGTCTGATGCACATCGGCGCACAGCCCGTACCTCCGTCACTCATCCGTCACTGGAAGGATTACTTCCCTAATCATCAGTACGATACTAACTACGGTCTTTCTGAATCAACCGGTCCAGGCTGCGTTCACCTCGGCCTCGAAAACACTCACAAAGTCGGTGCCATCGGCGTTCCGGGTTACCGCTGGGAGTGCAAGATCGTTGATGAAGAAGGCAACACAGTTCCCCAGGGTGAGGTCGGCGAGCTCTGCGTAAAGGGTCCCGGCGTCATGCTCGAGTACTACAGAAATCCTGAAGCTACAAAGGAGACCTTAAGAGACGGATGGCTTTTCACAGGCGATATGGCACGTCAGGATGAGGACGGCTTCTACTTCCTCGTAGACCGTAAGAAAGACGTTATCGTATCCGGCGGTGAGAACATCTACCCTGTCGAGATCGAGAACTTCCTCCAGGAATATCCGAAAGTAAAAGACGTAGCCGTTATCGGACTTCCCGACAAGAGACTCGGTGAGATCACAGGCGCTATCGTTGAGATCGAACCCGGCAGCAATTGCACCGTAGAAGAACTCGAGAAATTCTGCACACAGCTTCCCCGTTACAAGAGACCGAAGCAGATAATCCTGGCTGACGTTCCGAGAAACGCCACCGGAAAGATCGAAAAACCAGTTCTCCGTAAGAGATATGGCGCAGAAAGACTTGTAGAACAGGAAAATCAGTCTTAAAATATAAGCCTTGTGTCAATTTTAGGCACAAGGCATATTTTTTGAATAAAAACGCTTCTTAAACATTTCAGAGGGTGGAAGAAGCAAAAAGTGAGGAACAAAATTCATGGATCTGATTATCAAGATTATCTTCCTGGTAGTCTTTTTCGCTGTCATGATCGGAATCGGCATCATGACCCGCAAAAAAGCAAACAGCGTTGAAGGCTTCGTATTGGGCGGCAGAAACGCAGGCCCCTGGCTCACAGCCTTCGGTTACGGAACATCCTACTTCTCCGCAGTAGTATTCATCGGATACGCAGGACAGTTCGGTTGGAAATATGGTGTCGCTTCAACATGGATCGGTATCGGTAACGCAGTCATCGGTTCACTTCTTGCCTGGATCGTTCTGGGAAGAAGAACCAGAGTCATGACAAAGCACTTAAACTCCAAGACAATGCCTGACTTCTTCGGCAAGAGATTTGACAGCAAGGCTCTCCGTGTTGCTGCAGCACTCATCTCTTTCATCTTCCTCATCCCTTATACATCTTCAGTTTATAACGGCCTTTCAAGACTCTTTAACATGGCCTTCAACATCGACTACAAGGTCTGCATCATCGTAATGGCAGCACTTACCTGCGTATATGTAATCCTTGGCGGATACATGGCAACGGTAGTCAATGACCTCGTTCAGGGAATCATCATGCTCTTCGGTATCACCGCAGTAATCGTTTCCGTTCTTAACAACAACGGCGGTTTCCTCGGAGCTCTCACAACACTTTCACAGACAGAGTCCGACCTTCCCGTTACTGCCGGAATGCAGGGCGCGTTCGTATCATTCTTCGGACCTGACCCTATCAACCTCCTTGGCGTAATCATCCTTACTTCACTTGGTACATGGGGTCTTCCCCAGATGGTCGGTAAGTTCTATGCCATCAAGGACGAGAAGTCCGTTAAGGCAGGAACGATCATCTCAACGATCTTCGCATTCATCGTTGCAGGCGGCTGCTACTTCCTCGGAGGCTTCGCAAGACTTTACGAAGGCAACCCCGCAATCTATAAGGAAGACGGCACAGTCATGTATGACTCCATCATCCCTACAATGCTCGAAAACCTCCCTACAATTCTCGTAGGCGTAGTTATCGTTCTCGTTCTTTCCGCTTCAATGTCCACTCTGTCTTCCCTTGTTCTCACATCAAGCTCGACAGTTACATTGGACCTCATTGAGCAGGTAAAACCTGAGAATAAGAATGCTGATAAGAAGAAGAAAGAAAAGACACAGCTCATCACAATGCGTGTCCTCCTCGTATTCTTCATCGTCGTATCCGTTCTTCTCTCCCTCAACCCGCCGACGTTCATCGCTCAGCTCATGGGTTACTCCTGGGGTGCTCTTGCAGGCGCTTTCCTTGCACCTTTCCTCTGGGGTCTTTACTGGAAGAAGACAACAAAGCTCTCCGTTTGGGTTTGCTTCATCTTCGGTGTAGGCTTCACGGTAGCTAACATGTTCCTCAAGTTCATCGCATCACCTATCAATGCAGGTGCTGTCACAATGGTCGCAGGACTCATCATCGTTCCTCTCGTAAGCCTTATCACTCCCAAGCTTTCACAGGCTAAGGTTGACGGCATCTTCTCGTGCTATGATGAGAAGGTTACTGTAGAGAAGAAGTATTCACTTCCTGAGGAAGCTCCCGCTGACGAGAAGTAATACTTAAGCAAACACTTTTTGTATATTAATTTCAGGCTGTCTTCACTTTGAAGGCAGCCTGTTTGTTATCTCTTCCCAATACGGTTTTTATTGAAGCGTACCGTAAACAAGGTATAATCAATCCCTAAGAAAGATTTGATTTTGGGTGAAGGAGTTTTTTGAATGTATCTTAATACTTCAAAAATCGCAACATATGTGGATGTACAGGACAGCATTTCTGTTCCTTGCCGTGATATCCACTTTCCCGTCCGTCATGTTCTGGATCAAGTTTGTCCAGTGCATGGTAATTGTCCGCTTAAACAGCCTTCTGGAAAAAGACCAGGACGGCTTCGTTCCGATAGCAGATCTTGCAAAAGCAATGGGAAAATCAGTTCCCGGCATGATCAAGAAGCTCAACAACTATATCCGCAAGGGATACATTATCAACTGCAACTACAGCATGTCGCAGAAGGCAGTACTGCTTTCCGACAAGACCGGCAAGCCCGAAACACAGTTCCGCGGCATGCCCGAAAATCTTCCCTTCGTCGGAGTCAGCTGCCCGAGCTGTGCTGCAAGCCTTAAGATAAGAGCCAACACCCAGGGAACATGTCCTTTCTGCGGAGTGCTTCTCCAGGGTCCGCCGGCTAAGCAGGACTAAAAACATCAATTCAAAAGCCGCAGCATTTTGTTGCGGCTTTTTTCTTCTTTGCAAAAAATCACAGTAAACGTCAGGGTGTACTATGACTATTTGCGTGATTTTTTCGCGCTGTCATTAAAAAATCACAGTAAACGTCACACTGCTGCCGGACTTTTTGCAGACTTTTTTATTGGTAACCTAAATTCAGCCTTCAATTAATAAGGGGCCGTCTCATTATGAGACAGCCCCTATTTTATTCTTACTTAAAATATTTACTTACTGCAGATCTTCCATGCCGAGTGTCTTTACGCCAGCTGCATTGATGATTGCTTCAGCCTTTGCATTGTCATTTGTCTTGATGGCGATGGGCGCGCCCTCACCGTCAATTGAAAGACCATAGATGTAGCTGATGTTAATGCCTGCAGCGTGGATCACGCCTACAACCTTTGCAAGGCTGCCGACTGCATCAGGAACTACTACTGCGATAACTTCATCGATACGGGCTGCAAAACCTGCATCCTGAAGGATCTGCTTTGCCTTATCGGGTTCTTTTGCAAGAAGTCGGAGAACACCAAATTCCGTAGTGTCTGCAAGACTTGCAGAAAGAATATCGATACCGCCCTGCGCAAGGATCTTTAAGACCTCATCAAGTCTGCCTTCAGTGTTTTCCAAGAAAACTGAAATCTGCTTTACGAACATAGTGTCACCTCCTGAAATTATTGATAAAGCTTACGCTTGTCTGTAACGTGCTTGCTCTTGCCGTCGAAGTGCTCCAAGCCGTTAGGTTCAACGAGCTTAACCTTTGCGTTAAGGCCGATAGCCATCTTGAGCTTGTCGTGTACTGTCTTTGAAAGCTTCTCCAATGACTTGATCTCGTCTGTGAAGAAGTTCTCAGCTACCTCAACCTGTACTTCGAGAGTATCTGTGTTATCAACACGGTCAACTACGAGCATGTAGTGAGGTGTAGTACCTTCTACTGTAAGGAGAGCTGCCTCTACCTGTGAAGGGAATACGTTTACGCCGCGGATGATGAGCATGTCATCGGATCTTCCTCTGAAGCGCTGGATTCTTGCCATTGTACGTCCGCACTCGCAGGTATCGTATTCGATTGATGTTAAGTCCTTAGTTCTGTAACGGATGAGAGGCATACCTTCCTTTGTGAGGTTGGTGATTACGAGCTCACCGTCAGAACCCTTAGGAAGCTGCTTCTGTGTAGCAGGATCGATAATCTCAGGAAGGAAGTGATCTTCCCAGATATGGAGACCCTTGTGGTATTCGCAGTCGCACGCAACACCGGGACCCATCATCTCTGTAAGGCCGTAGATGTCGTAAGCCTTGATGTGGAGTCTTGCTTCCATCTGGTCACGCATCTCATCTGTCCAGGGCTCAGCACCGCAGATAGCGGACTTAAGCTTGATCTTGTCGATGAGGCCTGCCTTCTCAAGATCTTCTGCAACATGCAGGAGATAAGAAGGTGTGCATGCGATTGATGTAACGTCGCAGTCGATCATCATGTCGATGAGCTTCTGTGTATTACCTGTGGACATAGGGAGAACCATTGCTCCGAGATACTCGGCACCATAGTGTGCACCGAGACCGCCTGTGAAGAGTCCGTAGCCGTATCCGACCTGGATGATGTCATCCTTTGTGATTCCAGCCATTGAAAGGCATCTTGCAACGCACTCAGCCCAGATATCGATGTCGCGTCTAGTGTAGACAGCGATCTTCGGCTTGCCTGTTGTACCTGAGGAAGCGTGAACACGGACCAGTTCTGATCTGGGCGCAGCGGCCAAACCAAAGGGGTATGTGTCTCTTAGATCCTGATAGGTTGTGTAAGGCAGTTTATCAAGGTCTTCTATACCCTTGATGTCACCGGGTTCAAGTCCGGCAGCCTGCATTTTCTTGCGGTAATACTCAACGTTGTGATAAACGCGGTTTACCTGCTTGACAAGTCTTGCGCTCTGCAGCGCTTCGATCTCGTCACGCGACATGCACTCCTTTGCTTCATTCCAAATCATAATTGGCCCTCCTAGGCGGGTTTATTTTCGTGCGGTCTTAAAACCATTGACAATAATTAAAGCGAGTTCCTTGTTGTCCTTATCGAAAACCTTGACCTCGTATAAACAGATCGCTCTTCCGTCCTTAACGATATCGGCATGGCATGTAACCTTGCCGCCGAACCACGGTCTTAAGAAGTTGATCTGTGCCGTCTGTGTAACTGTTACTGTCTCTGAATCGAGCTCACAGTTCTCTGCAACGGCAAAAGCGAAATCAGCCAGAGTGTAATAGACTGCGCCCATCAGACCTCCGACAGCATTAAGATGTCTTCCGTCCGGTTCAAGGGATACAACGCTGTGTCCCTTCTGTGCTTCTTCGATTACGATTCCGCTGACTTCTGTAGCGTACTTGTCGCCTTCAAAGAATTTCCTTACTGCTTCTAATTCAGGCATATGCGTTACTCTGCTGCAAGACCCATCTCAAAGGCCTTCATGTTAAGCTCAAGGAACTTGGCTGGAACGGAAGCTTCAACAGCCTTGATCCACTCTTCCTTGCTGATCTCGGAGATGTACTTTGAGAAGACACCCATGAGAACGATGTTTGTAGCCTTTGATGAACCTGCCTGCTCAGCGATCGTGAGCGCATCGATTGCATCAACCTTAGCGCCGGACTCTTCCATCTTCTCGATGAGTCCTGCAGGATACTCTGCTGTACCTGCGATTACGGGCATAGGATCGATCTGCTGTGAGTTAGTAACGATCTGTCCGCCGGGTTTTAAGAACTGAACATATCTTGCAGCTTCCAAAAGCTCGAAAGAGATGATGTAGTCAGCCTCACCCTTGTCGATGATGGGTGAATTTACCTTGTCGCCGAACTTAACGTAAGTTACAACGCTTCCGCCTCTCTGGCTCATTCCGTGAACCTCGGAAACCTTTACGTCGTAGCCCTTGTCCATAGCGGCTCTGCCCAATAACTTACTTGCGAGGAGCGAACCCTGTCCGCCTACGCCTACTATCATTATGCTTGTTACCATGTGATTGCCTCCCCGTTCAAAGTCTCGAAAGCGCCGAACTTGCAGAGCTCGCTGCATACCTTACAGCCGAAGCACTGTGTTGTGTCGACATGTGCGTGTCCGTCCTTGAAGGAGATCGCAGGGCAGCCGAGCTTCATGCAGGCCTTGCAGGACTTGCACTTGTCAGCGTTAACCTGGATAGGCTCACCGCGCTTAACCTTCTTAAGGAGAGCGCAGGGTCTTCTGGAGATGATTACGGAAGGCTCTTCTGCTGCGAGTTCTTCCTTAACTGCTGCTTCAGCTTCTGCAAGGTTATAAGGATCTACAACTCTTACTCTGTTGATGCCCATTGCACGAACGAGAGCTTCGAGATCGATCTTACCTGCCGGGTCGCCACGGAGGTTGAAACCTGTTGTAGGGTTCTGCTGGTGTCCTGTCATACCCGTGATGGAGTTATCAAGGATGATGACAGTTGAATTTGTCTGGTTGTATGCGATGTTGGCAAGACCTGTCATACCTGAATGCATGAATGTGGAATCGCCGATGACTGCTACTGTGTTCTTCTCAGCCTCTGCGCCCAAAGCTGTATTGAAGCCGTGGAGAGAGCTGATGGAAGCGCCCATGCACTCTGTTGTATCGATAGCGCAGAGCGGAGGTGTAGCACCGAGAGTGTAGCATCCGATGTCGCCCATGACTGTGATCTTGTTCTTGGAAAGAACATAGAACATTCCTCTGTGAGGGCAGCCTGCGCACATTGCCGGCGGTCTTCCGGGAAGTCCTTCGATGGGCTTGCATGCGGGCTTTTCAGGGAGTCCGAGCTTTGTAGCAATGAGGCCCTGTGAGAACTCGTCGATAAGCGGGAAGATATCCTTGCCTGTTACCTCAAGACCTAAAGTCTTGCAGTGTGTCTCAATGATGGGATCGAGTTCTTCAACTACTACGAGCTTGTCTACCTTAGCAGCGAAGTCCTTGATCTTCTTTTCGGGAAGCGGATTGATAAGACCGATCTTCAATACCGGATACTTGTCTCCGAAAACTTCCTTAACGTACTGATATGAAGTTGAAGATGTGATGATACCCATAGAAGTATCTGTTCCCTCTTCAACGCGGTTGAGTGAAGATTCCTCAGCAAATGCAACGAGCTTTCTTGTTCTCTCCTCAACGATGGGGTGACGTCTCTTTGCGTTTGCAGGAACCATTACGTACTTAGCTGCATCCTTAACATAAGGCTTAACAGGGATGTCAGCTCTCTCGCCTGTCTCAACAACAGACTGTGAGTGAGCAACTCTTGTGCACATCTTGATAAGTACGGGTGTATCAAACTGCTCGGAAATATCGTATGCCTCGATAACGAAATCCTTTGCTTCCTGTGAATCAGCGGGCTCGAGCATAGGCATCTTTGCAGCGATTGCATAGTGTCTTGAATCCTGCTCATTCTGTGAAGAGTGCATTCCCGGATCGTCTGCTACGAGGATTACCATACCGGCATTAACGCCTGTGTAGCTCATTGTAAAGAGCGGGTCAGCGGCAACGTTAAGTCCTACGTGTTTCATAGCGCAGTAAGATCTCTTGCCTGCTCTGCTTGCACCAAAAGCGGTCTCCATGGCAACCTTCTCGTTGGGTGCCCATTCACAATAGATCTCATCGTACTTGGCAGCTTCTTCAGTTGTCTCTGTACTGGGAGTGCCGGGGTACGAACTTGCGACTGCTACGCCGGCCTCATAAAGACCTCTGGCAACAGCCTTGTTTCCAAGCATAAGTTCTTTCATTTCTTCATCTCCTAAAGACTGACTTTATTAGTAAATCAATTTGATAATTATACGACAAAAAGCCGCTCCTTTAAACAAGAAGTATTATATAAAGAAGATATGGTTTCGATGTGAAAACGGACAGTGTTACTCGTCGTCAGCGAAAACGATGCTGTCAGCCTCTATCGTGGGGCCGAACTGGTTGGAATACCTGCATTCCGTAGCTGTGCATGAAGGAAGGCCCAAAGCCATCTGGATCCTTCTGTGATTGACCATCTCCGAATCGGGAATGTTGAAGAACGGATAGATGGGGCTTCCATAAGATTCGCTTGCCGTATCGTCCCAGAGACAGTCGACATTATAGAATTCGCCGTTGATAAGGATCATGTTCCAGGAGTGCGAACCGCTGTCGCCGCTTCCTGCGACGGTCTTCTCGGTGCTTCCCGTAACGTAATAGCATGTAGCTCCCGCTTTCTTCATGAGATACTGGAAGCTCCTTGCATAACCTGCGCATACAGACCTGTGAAGAACGATCGTAGAGTATGCACTCTGGTGGTAAGGCGCAGATTCGTCGTATACGGTGTTCTCGCAGATATAGTCGTGGATATAAAGCTCCCTGTCGATTATCGTCTGATACTGATTGGCACCCGCAATTATAGATGCAGCCGCTGCTTCGAATTCAGCCTTTGCAGCCTGGAACTTCTCCGGAGTATCCGCGAAATCGTAGAAAGTAAAAGTGATCTCCTTGATGCTTCCGTCTTCGGGGTTGTATGAATAGCTGTAATTGTTATCTATCCAGAAGATCTCAGGATGGTCGTTGAGCACCGCATCCATTGCTTTGGAGAGCTGCTCAGCTTCAAGCCTGATGGGACATTCTATCTCAGACTCCCCTGCAATAAGCCCCTCGTAAATGAAAGAATAAGCATTCATCTCCGTCTCGGAGAGCATTGCGAAATAAGGGTTTTGGTTTATGTCAAAACTGGATCTGACATAGGCTGTCTGGGATGCTGAAGGCGCAGTGGGAGCTGCATTGGAATCTCCTGTTGAAGACAGCGAATAATCAGGGACGGACATACATCCCGCAAAACTTAAAGCAACAGCGGCTGTCAAAACGATTGAGACTAACTCAGAGCATTTCCTATGCATAAAAAATTCCCTTCAGGTTAAATTACCTAAAGGGAATTATAAGTAAAAATCTCTGATTATTCTATCCTAAAAAACGGACTTATTCTTTCAGCATGAGTTCTTTTTCTTCTCTCTCGGCCGCATCTTCCACATCCGTTACTTCAAGCTCATCCGGTTTTACGGCCATTTTCGCGCGGAGCTTAAGGCCGATCATGGAAAAACCGATGAGAAGAAGGATTATTCCAAGACCTGTGATGGTGTAATCGTAGAAGAGTCTGTCCTCAGTGAGCTGTGCTGCCCTCTCCCAGTAAGGGAACTCATATCCCAGTCTTTCCCTGTCCGTCTCGCCAAGAGGGAACATCGTATCGAATACTCTCGTTACTCCAAAGCGTCCCGTATTATTGCAGACGTAGAGCTGCGGATTTGAGAGCGAGTAGCTGGGCATGGCATTCTTGAAATCCGTTACGCCGACGCCTTTTACGAGTTCGGGAAGAATTGCTTCGTAGCACTGGATGGCAAAATCTTTAGGAGCGCTGTACGTGCCTTCACCGTCTGCTTCACCTTCGCCCGATGTATCGTAGATTGATCCCAATGCGCCGAAATAGATAAATGCCCTGTTCTCCTGCTCACCTGCAAGCTCGGCTACCTTTGTGGTTCTCTCTTCAACGACGCCGATGATGGTAAACATCTCGCCGTTGATCATGACCCTGTTTCCGACAACGTCATATGAATGGTAGAACTTCCACGCGAGAACGTCGTTTATGACGATCTGGTTCGTATCAACGGGTGTCTCGGGAAGGAATCCGCCGGACAGATATCTGAACGGATGGAAAGCCTTGTAATTGCCTCCGACGGCGACGAGCTGCGCATCGGACTTTCCGCTTGTAACCTCAAGACCGTCTACTACGTCTAATGCTTCAATCGTAGCCATTACCGTGGATGAATAGCAGTCTTCCCAACCTCTGAGCTGCTTGCCTTCAGTGTATTGAATGTTCTTGTTTCCTGCAGCAGAGCCCGTATCGGCCGAAGTCTGGAGAGCCTGTCTTATCAGGGCAATGTCAGCAAGGTGAATGGACTTGCCGCCTTCCTGGTATGTCATGGGTGAAGTATCACCCTGTGCCCTTATGCCGCCTGCGAAAACAGTCATGTGTCTGAAAGATGTATCAGAGTTGCTCTGCCAGATCTCTGCTATCTGCTGGTCAGGTCTCGTATCAATAAGGTAGACTGCCCTGCCGATGCCGAATGCCATAAGGGCAACTGCAATCACTATGAGCCAGAAAGGAACTGCGAGGATGAGCTTTAGAAGGTTCCTTTTCGCGTTGCCTTTCTCTGTATTCCAGAGCTCTTTTGTCTTATCTATAAATCGCATTATTTCGCACCTTTAAGATTACTTCGATGTGTAGTCTTCAAGTCTTACGCGCTGTCCGTCTTCCAAAGGCTTCTCGGCTCTTACGACGATCATGACATCGTACTTATCAAGACCTTCGCCCTTGATTGCTGTAGCAGCACCGTCTGTAGCTTCGATCGTTACGTCAACTCTCTTTACTGTGTACTTGTCACCCAGAGGTGTGGAAGAACCGACAATGACATAAACGAAATTACCGTTGTTGTCTTCGCTTACCGCACTGCTCGGTACAACGCACTTATAGTTGTCGTTGCCTCTTCCGGCATTGACTGTGATCTCCTCACCCGGCCAAGCGTCGTTGCCTGCAACCATGCACTTTACGATCTTGTTGCCTCTCGGGTTATCCGGGTCAGGCTTGATGGACTGGACCGTGCATCCCTGGATAAATCCGCTGGTGATCTCAAGATCCATTCCGACATAAACGTTCTGTGCAGCCTGAGAAGAGAACTTGAAGGATACTGAGCAGACTCTGTCTGTCTCAGGAATGATATAAGTAACGAATGTCTTTGCCGTGAGGCTGTCGCCTGAAGATACCGCAATGTTGTAAATGTATCCTCCGACAGGTGCCTTGATCTCAGTGATCTTAGCCTGCTTCTCGAGTTCTTCGATCTGCTTTTTGAGCTTTGCGATCTCCTCGTCTCTGTCCTCTTCGGCATCTCTTGCCTTATCTTCCGTAATGCCTGCAGCTGTCTGAGCATCGCTTAATGCTTTCTGCGCGGAGTTGACTGCATTTCTAGCTGTAGTTACGGCACTCTGTGCGGATGCTTCTGAAGGAAGCTTATCGAGCGCAGCGATCTCAGCCTCTGCGTCTCTGATCTTTCCCTGGCATTCTGCTAGCTCGGCTGAAGCTTCGTCAAGACGCGTCTGTGCAGCCTCGAGCTGGATCTCCAAAGCATCCTTCTGGTCTTCGTACTGCTGGATCTTAAGCATCAGTTTCTCCATCTCATATGTAGGAGATGCGGGATCCAAACCGTCTGCATCGTATGCGGGAGCCGGTGTTGGAATGGGTGTAGAAGTAGGTGTTGCTCCTTCAGGAACCGGTGTCTCGGGTTCTGTCTCATCAGGTTCCGTAGTAGCAGGAGCATCCGGTCTGGGTGTAGGAGTAGGCGTTCCGAGTGCCGTATAAACATCGATCTGTGCCTGGAGCGGAGCAATGGATGCGTCGATAGCATCGATCTGCTTCTGGATGTCCTCTACTGTTTTCGCAGCTTCGGTAACCGTAGCCTTAAGAGAAACTTCTTTTACGGATTCATCATTGATTATCTGTCTGTTCTCCTCTTCTACTGCGTCCTTGTTCTGAACGGCATACAGAGTATCCTCTGCATCGGAAAGTGTGGCCTTAGCCATGTTGATGGAGTCGTAATATGAAGTGAAATCTGTGGAGTTATCTGTTCTTGAATCGTATTCGGCATCACGCTCGAGCTGCTTTAAGCGGTCCTTTTTTGTCTGAAGATCTTCTGATTCATCAATCGGTTTTAAGGTAAGGATGGTATCTCCAGGCTGGACCGTATCGTAATTGGTTACCTTGACCTGGTCGACAACTCTTCCTTCCAGACCTTTTACTTCAGTCTGGTTTTCGACGGTGATCGTGCCCCTCGCACTGTTTGAATATGAGAGATTGCCTCGTGAAGCATAAGCTCCCATAACCTTCGGTATCGTAAGGTTCATCAGCGTGTTCGAGAAGAATGTAAGCAATGCAAGAACTGCCACAAAAGTGACCATCGCTTTTACAACTCTTGATCTTCTAGCGCTACCCTTTGCCATCTTCAATTTCCTCCATATCTTACGTAAGTGCTTTCCTGCACATGATGTTTACTTGATTCCTGATCTTGAGATTCCTTCGACGAGATAATCCTCACCCCACAAGAAGATCAGGAGCGGCGGGATCATGTAGACGCTCGATGCCGCAAACGCGATTCCCAATTCTGGTTCGTTTATCTGTGAAAGGAATACCGACAGAGGCTGCTTTGCCGTATCGGTAAGAAGTACCAGTGGCTGCTCGACCATGTTCCAGTAGTCGATGAATAAAAGTATTGTCAAAGCGAATATCGCATTCTTGCACAAAGGCAGTGCGATGTTCGTGAATATCTGCCATTCGGAAGCGCCGTCAAGCGTTGCCGCTTCGATGTATCCGGTCGGGATCTGGCGCATGTATTTGGTAAGAAGGAATATCGCAAATGTCGAGAAGATGCCCGGCAGGATGATCGCCCAGATCGTATCAAGGATGCCGAGTGTATCGGCGATCATGTAGTTTGGAACGAGCGTTACCTGGAAAGGCATGAGCATGAGGATAATGTATGAGAAGAACAGTACCTCTCTTCTCCTTCTTCTGTATCTTGCAAATGAATAAGATGCGAGGCATGCAACTACCATCTGACCGCCTACGATAGGAAGTGTCAGGATGATCGAGTTCCAGTACTTGAACAGGTATTCAGGATTCATGAAAAGCAGTGTCGTATACTGCTTGATCGTAACCTGCTCAGGAATCAGTTTGAGTACCGGCATTCTGGACATGTATGTCGCACCCTGGGTAGCGTGTCCTGACATACTCTGGAATACGACCTGGTAGTTTGAGACGATCTCTTCGGATGACATGAATGAGTTAAGGAACGTAAAGAAGATCGGTACCAGGGCCAGTGCTGAGATCAGGGCCGCAAAGAATACGCCTATTCCCGTCAGTATTCCCTTCTTGATCTTTCTCTTCTTTAAGTTGGTCTCAATTCTCTTTTTCTCGCTCGCGAAAAAGTTCTCTCTTGCCTCTCCCGAAAGCGATGTGATGAATGTCTCAGGCTGCACCGTCTCCGTAAAGATATGGCGGCGTGCAAGAGTTGCCTGCTTTCTTCTTTCCAAGCGCTTGGTTTCTTCCATCGTCAGCCCTCCACATCCTTATCGAATTTGGATTCAGCGAAGAACAGGCCGCCGACGATTATTATCATCACAATGCACATTATTATCGCACCCGCAGAAAGCTTGCTGTAATCAAGGTGCGTGAACGAGTTATTCATGAAGTGCTGCAGCATGTAGAGGTTCGCAAACGGATAGTCACCCGTAAGCAGATAGACCTCTCTGAATATCTTGAATGAGTTGATCAGTGACATTATTCCGACAAAGAAGATCGTCGGTGAAAGATAGTGAAGCTTGATGGCAAAAAATCTTTTAATCGGACCTGCACCGTCCATCTCGGCTGACTCAAGGATCTCATGTGGAATGCTGTTCAGGGCCGCAAGGAACAATACCATGTTGTAGCCTAAGTTCTTCCACAGGAATAAGAGCATTATTACTATCTGCGCATATTCCGATTTGAGCCAGTCTATCTTCTCCGGTGAATCGAAAAGCTTTTCGGCGATTCCGTTGATGACTCCGTTGTAACTGAAGAATACCTGCCAGATAAGTACGACTGATGCAACGGGCACCATCATGGGGTTAAGCAGGAAGCTTCTGAAAAGGCTCTTTCCGGGAAGTCCGGAATTAAGCAGCATCGCGATAAACAGTGCGAGTATTACCGCGAGCGGAACTGATATCAAAGCGAATGTAAGAGTGTTTTTGGAAGCATTGATGAATGCATCGTTCGTAAGAACTCTTTCATAGTTGCGAAGTCCGACGAAATCAGAATTCGTAGGCGACTTCTGGAATGAAGTTACAAGGAGCATGAACAAAGGCATGAAGAAGAAAACCAATACGCCGACAAGACTCGGTGTTAGGTAACCCGTGAATGTGACCCACTCACGGAATTTTCTGTTCTGATATCTCTTTCTCCTTAATGCCAGCTTTTCTCTTCTCTCGGGAGTATTCTCAAATACGGGAATGTCCTTCGGAGCAAGCTTCATGCTTGCAAGAGGAGTAACGTCCTTAGCCTTGGGCCTGTTGATGAGCTTTAACTCCGCCTCTTCCTTAGAGACAGTTTTGACCGCAGTTCTCTCAGTTTTCTGAGTTTTGGGCTGAGCAACCTCAGACCCCGGTCTCATACCGGTGACTGCACCTTTTTCAATTAGCTGGTCTTTTTGTTCCGTCCTATTATCCATACAAAAAACAGTGTCCCCAACACTTCACGAAAATTATACTATCGCGCCCTGTTTTATCTATCGCTCTTTTTGGTGCAAAGTGTGGCAAAGCGGCATCAAAACGGCATCAATTAAAGGCTTTCAGGGGTGCCGGTATAAGTATATCCCTCACCGTCTGATAAAGCATACAAGTTTGGTAAAGTTTTAGTATCGTTATGTAATGAATTATATTCGGGTACAGGTAAGTGACACCCTTGGTTTTTGCATACCCCCAGGGGGTATATGATATTATTTGAAAAGAAATTTACCGACTAAAATTGAAAAAACGAATTTTGGTCGGTATTTTTTGTTCCGATATCCGTTTTGGAAACCTCTTTGAAGAGCTAAAAGGGGCTTTCCGAACCCGAAAGCCTTCAAAAACAGCGCGCTGGACCTCTTTTCGAGCTCAAAACAGGCAGATCCGGGGCCATATACCCCCACCCCTTACCGACTAAATTGCGAAAATTGAATTTTGGTCGGTAAATTCCGATTCCCCCTTACTTGCAAAAATCGGGAAACCATTTTTTACTATGTAAATTTATAAAAGGCTGCCTCATTGAGACAGCCCCTTGAAAAATCTATTAATTCAGTTCATCAGTTGACAGTCTCAACCTTGATCGTGTTGGTATTACCTGCAGTACCGTTGATGAGTCCGCCTGTCATTACGACGTTGTCGCCTGCTTCAAGGCCAAGGATATCCTTTGCTACGTTGAATCCGTGATAGTACATAACGTCTGTTGAAGTGAACTCTTCGTTGAGGATCGGGATAACGCCCCAGCTGAGGTTCAGTCTTCTCCAGATTCTCTCAGATGTTGTCATACCTACGATGTCGATAGGGCATCTGAAACGGGATACCATTCTTGCAGTAACGCCGCTTCTTGAGTGAACAACGATAGCCTTTGCTCCTACGTCGATTGCCATCTGGCAAGTAGCGTGTGAGATAGCGTCGAGATTGTTTCTGATCTTGAATTCCTGCTTGAAGAAACGATCTCTGTAATTGATGTGATTCTCTGTATACTCGGCAACCTGTGACATTGTCTGTACTGCTTCGACAGGATACTTACCTGCAGCAGACTCGCCTGAGAGCATGATCGCTGAAGAACCGTCGTAAACGGCATTGGCAACGTCGGAGATCTCGGCTCTTGTCGGTCTCGGGTTGTTGATCATGGATTCGAGCATCTCTGTAGCGGTGATAACTCTTCTGCCCAAAAGTCTGCATCTCTTGATGAGCTGCTTCTGAACACTCGGCACCTCAACGAAGGGAATCTCAACGCCAAGGTCACCTCTTGCGATCATGATGCCTGCGCAGTATTCGGAGATCTCATCGATGTTATCAACACCTGCGCGGTTCTCGATCTTTGCAATAACTTCGATGTCCTCACCGCCGTTGTTATCGAGGAACTCACGCATCTCTATCATGTCTTCTTTTCTGGACACGAATGAAGCAGCAACGAAATCGATATCGTTCTCAATACCGAAGAGAAGGTCGCTCTTATCCTGCTCACTTAAGAAGTCACCCTGCATAACCTTGTTCGGGAAGTTCATGGACTTCTGGTCAGAGAGTGTTCCTCCAACAATAACTTCGCAGATAACGTCTGCTCCCCTGATCTCTCTTACCTCAAGAATTACGAGTCCGTTATTGATAAGAACCCTGTCTCCGGGATTAAGCTGCTGGGGAAGCATCTTATATGTAACTGATACGCGTGTCTCATCACCCTCGATCTCATCTGTTGTAAGAGTGAATGTAGCACCATCTTCAAGCATGATCTTGTGGTCTCTGAATGTCTTGATCCTGTACTCGGGTCCCTTTGTGTCGAGCATGATGGCGATAGGAAGATTGAGCTTTGATCTTACTCTCTTGATGAGGTCGATCTTCTCCTGGTGCTGTTCATGTGTACCGTGTGAGAAATTCAGTCTTGCGACGTTCATTCCGGCCTCACACATCTTTGACAAAGTCTCTTCGTTATCCGATGCCGGTCCTATAGTACAAATTATTTTAGTCTTACGCATATACTAATAATCTCCTATATCTGAAAATGTTCTGCCTGATTGTATCATTTGCTGTCCCAAACTTCTTCACAATATTGTAAAATGTTTGAGTGGAATTTTTATACAAGAGGAGGCTTTTTTATGGCAGACGTTAGACCGGAATCCCTAAAAAGAATTACGACAAAAGCTCAGGCTGATCAATTCATCGATGAGCAGATAAAGGCTATCAAGGAACAGGTAGGAGACAAAAAGGTTCTCCTCGCGCTTTCAGGCGGTGTTGACTCTTCAGTAGTTGCTGCCCTCCTGATCAAGGCTATCGGCACAAATCTCGTTTGTGTTCACGTAAATCACGGACTTCTCCGTAAGGGCGAGCCCGAGATGGTATGCAAAGTATTCAGAGACGAGCTTGGCGCCAACCTCATCTATGTTGATGCAGTAGACAGATTCTTAGACCTCCTCGCAGGCGTAACAGATCCCGAGCAGAAGCGTCACATCATCGGCGAAGAGTTCATCAAGGTCTTCGCTGAAGAAGCTGCAAAGCTCGACGGCATCGCTTTCCTCGCACAGGGCACCATCTACCCTGATATTCTCGAGAGTGAACAGGGCATCAAGGCTCACCACAATGTTGGCGGTCTTCCCCCGGAACTCGATTTCGAGCTCGTTGAACCCGTTAAGTATCTCTACAAGGACGAGGTCCGCGTAGTAGGTTCCGCATTAGGTCTCCCCGGCAAGATGGTTTACCGTCAGCCCTTCCCCGGCCCCGGACTTGGCGTAAGATGCCCCGGTGCCATCACAAGAGACAGACTCGAAGCAGTCAGAGAATCTGACGCCATCCTTCGTGAAGAGTTCGAAAAGGCCGGCCTTGCTGGCAAGGTATGGCAGTACTTCACAGTAGTACCTGACTTCAAGTCCACAGGTATCAAGGACGAAAAGAGAGCATTCGAATGGCTTTGCATCGTTCGTGCGATCAACACAACAGACGTAGTCAAGTGTACAGTTGAACCTATCGATTACGATCTCATGTGCCGCATCACAGACCGTATCACTCACGAAGTTCCCGGCATCAACAGAGTCCTTTACGACTACACACCTAAGCCGACAGCTACAGTCGAGTACGAATAATATCATTTGCTCGCTAAGGTCCTCCGCGCTGCGCTTGTGCGGAAATCGCTCGCAAACAATATTACTCTTTTCAATGAGACAAAACCGAAGGAAGCTCCTGGTAATTCAGGAGCTTCTTTTTTGCTTAGAGTACTTTACCGGGATGGTATAATGACCTTGTCTGAGGGAGTGATCCCTTAGTCAAGAAAATCATCAGTAAAATCTATATAGGAAAACAGTATGTCAATGAAAAATCTAATGGAAACGGACAAGCAAGAATTAATTTCCAAAGGGCAGCTTGTGAAGTCTCCTATAGACGGAGTATCAGATTTTATATGGTCTTTCGGAAGAAGACTGCACACCTCGGATGACGCTTTTAAAGAATGGTTATGCAGTCCTGTTCCTTTTCTTGGTGACAGGGCACCATTTGATGTTTTGAAGAACGATGAAAACGGTGAAGAGATTATATATGACTTGTTTATTAGGATCATATTTGGCGCACCTTCTTAAATGTGATTGCTAGGCATATAACGAATTCCGGTATACCTGGCCGATCTTGCCCGTAAGTACAATTTGCGTTTTTAGGTTATTTACTGCAAAAAAATCAACAGGATATCTGATTAATGGGAGAGCAAAAAAGTGGAAATCAAGCGAGTTGAGGATAATGACAGAATAGGCGAATTCATAAATGTAGCGTTTTCAGAGTATGCTGCTGATTGTGATGTAGCACTTAACTTCGAAGAGTTTTGTTTTGTGGCAGAAGATGATGGCAAAATTGCAGGAGTTATCACTGGTATAGCATACTACAACGAGGTGCATATTGGAGATCTGATTGTTGGCAAGGCTTACAGAAGAGATGGTGTTGGCAGTAAACTTGTTGAGGCTGTAGAGAATGCATACAAAGATAAGGGCTATGAAAAAATAGCACTTACAACATTTGGGTTTCAGGCACCAGAGTTTTATAAAAAACTTGGATATGAATTGGAATTTGTCCGGAAGGACAATGATTCTAAACTTAGTAAGTATTTTTATTTGAAGAAGATATGAATATCAACAGTCAAGGGAGGGATCCGATAGACTGGATTGAAATAGATAAGGAGCTTTTGAAGTAAAGATATGTTTTTAATGTCAGAAGGCATTTGCTATAACAGCGACTTATCCGTGAAAGCTTATGGTGCAAAGATTGCGGAATGCCAAAAAAGCAATCTTAAAATGCATCAGCTGATAATTGAAACTGATTGGAAAGAAATCACCGCTTACTACGGTCTTCGTGCCGGTGATGAAGCGTGTCTGGCTCTCTGGTCAGCATTGGACTACTTTTTCGGCGAAGCATACTATTGGGATGACTGTAAGTTTTTAGTGCTAATTCCTGAACAACAAAACTATCAGGACATGTTGAATTCATTTATGGAAGCTATGTCTAAATGGCATGGTTTCCTTGTACCGAATCTTACTGTAAAAACAGAATACTCTCTTGCGGATTTTTCAGAACAAGCCGGAGATGATCCTAGCGGTCAGATACCGGGCTATATCAATCGTGCAACCTGCACTTTGGAAAAAATAGATGCCTCACATTACAAGTATTCCATGCTTCCCGCCTATGTGAATATTATAAGGAATGAAGACGGGACCTGGTATTATACAAGGCTCAAAAACATCAGCAGATCAATTGACTTCTATACTCTCCAGGAATGCCTGGAAATTGCATATTATGATATGTTGGCATCAAAACTGTAAACTAGAAAGAGTTGGTCTATCGTTATCTCGGGGATAGTATTATGAAGATATGGAAACAGCCAACTTGGCAATATGAAACGACCGGAGTGGAGGGGAATGCCACTCTGTTTGGTGTTAATATTTTCGACTATGAATGGGTGCCGACCGGGCGCAGAGCCAAGGTTAAAAGTCCGTCCTATGATGAAGACGATGTGTTTGATATTTTTAAAGTCATAATAGATGGTAAGGAGTATGAATTTGCGAGCGGAGAACTTAGTAATTGTGTTTACGGGTTCTATGTGATGAAATATTAAGTGTTGGAACACAATATTTTAATATTGGATCTTAATCAGATATGGTTGGAGTTCAGGAGGTTCTTATGCGTGATAAGTTGATAGATGACGGATTTTCTCACGAGAGTAAGATCGAGAGTAAGGGTTTATCATGCCCGCCGCTGTCAGGCTTCAATCATCTTGCCGTCTTTATGAGATGGGCTTACGGCAAAGGGATGATCAAAGAAGAAGTTTTCAGAATAGAACCTCTTTTAAAGCAGGCTCTTGAGGGAAATGGAGACATCCGAAAAGTTTTGGCCAAAAGCACATATTTTATGGGGAAGATCCGTTCCGGATTGTTTACCGATGAGAGCAGGGAATTTATCGAGTGGTTTTATACTTTCGACTATGCCGGCAGATATCCTACTTGTGTAGATAAGAATGCCGAGAACTATTTCGGATTGAAATATAATTCTGAAGAGTTTCAGGATGAAGAATATTTATTCGTTCCTTATGATGATGATTACTATAAAAACCTGTCGAAATTCATAGATGATGCGTTTGAAAAAACTCCACCGAAGATATCAGGTAAATCAATAGGCAAAGATAAACTGGATGATATTCTGGAGACTGTCAGAAAAGAGTCTGAGACCGATGCTGTATTTATTGAAACAGGAACAGGTGATACGAATCTGTTTTCGAGCAAATTCGGAGGACTTCCTTACTGGCCAGCTGGCAAAGAATATCCTACGGATTACAAAGGAGACAATCTGGTCCTTCTGGCCCAGATTAATTTGAGTGATTTCAGCTTTGACAAGCTTCCGTCAAAGGGTCTTCTTCAATTCTTTGTCGCAAATGATGACGTTATCGGACTTGATAATGAGAAAGGTTCCAAGGTCGTATATCATGAGGTTATCGATACGAGTGTCACCGAAGAAGATATCAGGAAACGTGGAATTAAGTCGAATATAGACCTGGGAGATGATTTCTTAATGTTCCCGTTCCGGAATTGTTTTTCGTTATCTTTCAGTGTGCAGAAAGACCGTCTGTATACTATCAACGAGGGCTTTGACGGCATCGCATCACGGGTCCTTAATGAGAAATACGGATATAATTGTGATTTCCTTTGGTCTTATTTGTGCAAAGAGGACTACAGCTATCTGGAAAAGGGAGTTAAGGACTGCAATCATAAAATGTTCGGTTATCCGTTTTTCACGCAAGATGATCCCAGAACGAATGTTGAATCGATAGAAAAATACGACACCTTGTTATTCCAGCTGGATTCCGAATATGGTAACGACAAACCGGAGATCTATATCGGAGACAGCGGTGTGATCAATTTCTTTATAAACAGCAAAGATCTCGAAAACCTGAACTTCGATGACGTTCTATATAATTGGGATTGTATGTAAATACGTTCTTGCCACTTTGGAATAATGAAGTCATTAGAAATGAAAATTTTAAGTTTCGAGCGCAACTAGGGAATTTCAGAAAGATAATCTTTAACATGAAGAAACGATCATCTGTATTATCAATTACATTAAGTATCATAGTGTGTTTGGGCGTAAGTGAAGTCGCAGCTAGTGATTGATAGAATTATTCTTATGAACGATAAAGTTTCAAAGTGGTATGAGAATACCAAAAACGTTGATGAAATGCTGGACTGGAGGCCTGCATTGAAAGAATGGGAAAAATCAGTTTCCAAACTTTTTTCTCCTGGCTCAAGGATACTGGACATTGGGTGCGGTTTGGGCCGTGAAGCATTCGCATTACATGATCTCGGATTTGAAGTTGTCGGGATCGATATTTCGAAAGAAGTTATATCACGAGTAAAGCAGTTATCTGCTGACAAAGGATATAAGATATTATTTAGCGAATATGATGGAGAACATCTGGATTTCCCTGATAATTCTTTTGATGTTGTGCTTATCTGGGCACAAACTCTCGGATTGTTGTATGGAGACGAGTTGAAGAGCAGATATCTGTCGGAATGCAAAAGAGTTCTTAAGACAGGTGGTCTGCTCAGTTTTTCAACTCATGATTATAACTATCTGAAAGAGAATCATCCTAATTGTCTTAAAGGTCATAATTTTTTTCCGTATGCCAAAGGAGATATTTACTGGGAATCTTTTGAAGCAAATGATCTGATACAGTTTGCCAATAAGGCAGGTATGGAGGTTATCCTTTGCGAAAAGGGGAAAATATACATACCGGAAGACGGAACTGTTCTGCATTGTCTGTGCAGTAAACGAGTTTGGTAGATAAAATTTTAAGATAAGAGAATACTTATGATTAAAGCTTTTTTTGTTGATTTTTATGGCACGGTCGCCCATGAAGATGGAGAAGTTATTAAGAAGATAACTCAGATTATTTTTGATACAGGCAAAGCTGAGAACAAAGGAGAGATCGGCTCTTTTTGGTGGAATGACTTTCAAAATATGTTTCTTGAATCTTATGGAGATCGCTTTGAGTTACAGCGTACACTGGAGAAAAGATCCCTTGAGCACACATTGGAAAAGTTCGGATCTTCTGCTGATGCAGACACTCTGAGTAACATGATGTTTGAACATTGGATCAAGCCGCCGATTTTCGAAGAATCAAAAGCCTTTTTTGAGACCAGCCCTTTACCGGTTTACATAGTTTCTAACATAGACACATCAGATATCCTAAAAGCTATTGAATATCTTGGTCTAAAACCTTCGGGTGTTTTTACTTCGGAAGACGCGAGGTCGTATAAACCTAGATGTGAGTTATTTAAACTCGCATTGAAAGGAACAGGCCTTAAGCCGGATGAGGTAATCCACATTGGAGATTCTGTCAGCAGCGACATTAAGGGAGCGGCAGCAGTAAATATCAGAGCATTATGGTTAAACAGGTTTGGTAAAGAAGTACCTAATGGTATTGATAGCATTTCAATGCTGACAGAGGCGTTTGACCGGCTGAAAGACAGTACATTTTGAATGGAATTTCGCAATATTATGCTATAAGAGATACTTCAGGATACTCTTTCTGATACGAGACTGATTTCATTCATGAGTCTTGCAATAATGACCCTGTCTCCTATAATCGGTTCATTTTCCGGTTTCATCTTTTCGATGTATCCGAGATGATAATGCAATCCTCTTATTACATACCCATCATCGTACTTATTAACGATTTCACCCGAATAAAATCCAATATCCCCTTTTTTGATTGAGACTATGTTTTTAATAAAACTATGTATCGCAAATACAGGATAAACCAGAGCTATCAACAGAGGAAAAGTTCCTCTTCCATGATGCATTCGGCCAAAAACAAAATAAAGAAGAAATGCTGCAATTACAGCTACTGCAAAAGATACAAGAATAAGCATAAAAGCCGTTCCCAGTTTATATCTGATAAATCTCTTTTTAGTTTTTTCGTCTACAGATATACATGTCAAATACTGTTCGCTCACAGCCTTATCTATGTTCTTTTTTACACCTTCGCCCTCTACTACCTGCTTCGGCTTATTCTCAGTTGCTAATGCACTCTTTTTAAATTCCGGTTGCTGAACTTGCGGATTATGTTTCAGAATGCATGGATATATCACGTCCAGATCCCCTTCGGGATTTGTATTTGTATTAGATATGATGACATGCTTTCCTTTATTGGTTCTTACTATGACTTTATAAGTATAATAGTCTTTATAACGGTGGCTGTATCTCGATCCGACACGTTCTGTATGCCATATCTGTTTTATCCTAACAGAAGATATATCTTCATATGCAACCGCCACTACTCCGGCAGATGAACCGATTACCATATCGGGAGCAAGAAAAATACCTGTGTTGCGTAAGTATTTTGTTTGCTCTGAATTAGCCTGTTCATCTACCTGCACTCTTGTAAAACGTTTATCTCCGCATTGTGGAAAATAACTTTTAATGACATCGAAAGTACGGTCTGACACAATACCGGCTATTGCTAATATCATGCCGATAACACCAAACACAAGATGCGGAACATAATAGAGGCTGTCAGTGTCTCTTACTTTGTTTATTATTCCGATGACACACAGCACTACCGATACGAGCAAAATAACAAGCGGAATGAACATCAGTATCCCGTTTTCATTAACGAAACTGCATAACACCATATTGGTATACCAATTACGGCGCGGAGGTATTACGACTCCATTAAAATAAGACTCAATGACTCTGTTGAGTTCTTTTTCAGTTCCGACGAATTTAAGGCCGTGTTCCTTGCAGATACTGATCAGTTCAGCCCTGGTCCACCGGTATTTTTTGAATTCATTGTAATTCTTTATTTTTTCGAATTTTGGTCTCATCACAATTTATTTAGTTTTCAAATCAGTATATTGTTTTAGGAACAACCTCAATATATTCGCATACAGTTGCTCAATTGAGAATACTGGAATCCGCGCTTCTTTTTTGCTTGGATGATATAATCACTTTATCTGAGGGAAACTTTAGAGTGGAAAATATAGACCAAATTTGATCCAGACTTAAAAGATTCTTGGCAAAGCCAAGAATGATGTTTCGAGAAGGTTTGATTCGCAAACCTGAGGTAATGAGGAATCGATATGGCAAAACAGAAAATACTGGTCGAAGATTTTCAAGCAATAATCGACAGCGGCGATATGGATGCGTTCAAGGCTGTATTTGATGCCTGTGAGATTTCGGCAACCCGTGCACCAATACCAATGGGGAAAAGAACGTGGAATCCCAATTGCAATGCTTTTTCGTACAAAAACCTTACTCCTGCACACATTCAGTTTTTAATTGACAGCGGTTTGAATGTTAATTCGGATTGCGGTTATAGCTATCCCGCGATCACTTTCCAGGCTTCGAATAAAGAGAACTTAAAATGCCTTTTGGATAATGGCGCAGATCTTGAGTGTGTTGTGTCACCTCAATTCGGAACGGCACTGGCTATAGCCTGTACATGTCTGGATACTGAAGGCGTAAGGAATCTTATAGATGCCGGCGCATCGGTAAATACAGCAGGTGAAGAAGATGCCTTAGTTGACCTGGCGCTTTGTCATAGCGATGAAAATCATGTGGCAGAGCCTCTGCGTATTGCAAAAATGCTTTTAGATCACGGAGCGGAAACGACTGAGGATACCAAAGATTGTGTGAGCCGCGTCGGGGAATTTTTCGAGGAGAAAAAAGATGAGCTGGATAAAGAACAACTTGATGAATTAACAACCATCATGAATGAATTATACCGCCGCTTTGAGATCGCGCCTGCAGTTGTTCCTGATAACGATAAGCACGATGGAGTTTCACCAATAACGGTAAGCGGGAATACCTGGAAGGAACAATACAATGAATTATGGGCAAAACTGGTGCCTGCATCCGGCAGGGCTCAAACGGTTCAGGGTGAGATGATCCGCATTATCGGAAAGGTTACCTATGAGGTCCTCGATAACGGAGGCCTCAATTGGGATGACAATTATAGGAAGATGTTGAAATCCCTGTCCGGTTTTATGAGTTCATTTGAATCTTCCGGAAATGCACTTGTTGATGAAGCAAACCGGATAATAAAAAAGATTTCAGCTTCTTCAGAAGAAAAATCACTTTATAGATTAACAGAGATAATAGTAAATTTAGTTGTGGCTAATCCCCAACCCATTCAGCTTGGGGAGGTCACATATGAACGATAATGAATACCTTATCTGAGGTATTACCCATTTTAAAAAATCATTGGCAAATGGAAGGTATGGCGGATGCGTAGTTTTTACGGGTTTTATACTAACGGTAAATTCAAAGTAAGACAAATTGGGATTTGCGGGTGATAAAAAATGGATAATTGTGATTGGTGCTGCCTATCAGAAGAAGATAAACAGTTTCAGGTGTACGAGAGTAGATCATGGTATGTTTTCCTTTCCGATGAACAGGATTATATCGGACGATGCATTTTGGTATTAAAGCGTCATTGCACTTCACTGTCACAGTTAACAGATGACGAATGGAACGAGCTTCTCAATTTGGTCCGTAAAGTGGAAGCATGTTTAAAGGCTGTTTTAGGAGCTGCACTTTGTAATTGGAGTTGCCTGATGAATGATTTCTATAAAGATTCAGTGCCTGATCCTCATCTGCATATTCACGTAAGGCCGAGATATGATAAGCCGGTAGTGCTTAACGGGAACACTTATACTGACAGCGAGTTTGGTCATCATTATGCCTTGCACAAGAGCGGGGTTATACCTGCTGAAGATAAGGAAGAAGTGTTTATTCGATTAAAAGAATGGCTGAAGGCTAACCTTTAGAAGAAGACAGTTGAAGAGTGGTTATAACAGGAGATCCTGAATATAAATAACTAAGCAGTATAGTTTAGCAACAGAGAAATGAATAAAGATTATCTTTCGGAAACAAAAACAATAAACTATGGCGATCCCGTAATACAGGAAAAGGTATCCGAACTTAAGGCGGATACGGTAACAGCGATAGATTATATAGTTAAAGCCTATGAATTTGTCAGGGATGAGATCCCGCATTCATGGGATATCAGATCAACCGTTGTCTCCCGTAAAGCAAGTGATGTGCTGGAGAACAGGACAGGTATCTGTTGGACCAAATCATGTCTTTTGGCCGCCTTGCTAAGAGCGAACGGAATACCCTCCGGGATCAGTTATCAACTGTTAACGAGAGCAGACGAAGATGACAGCGAAGGATATATTATTCATGCATTAAACACCGTGTATCTGGAAGAGCAGAAAAAATGGATAAGACTTGATGCCCGTGGGAACAAGGAAAACGTTCATGCGGAGTTTAGCATTGAAGAAGAGCATCTTGCCTTTCCTGTCAGAGCCCGGCTTGGAGAGGTTGATTATCATGATAATGATCCCGATCTTGATGAAAGACTTGTAAGTATATTGAACAATAGTAGCAATATATTAGAGATCACGACAGATTTTGCTATGAGGTGACGATCGCTGAATTGCCGGCAACATATATATGACGGTTTTTAAATCCCGGGAGTATAATATGACAAGACAGAGGTGATCCTTTGTCGATAAACTTCTGAATTATACGAGCCAGGCGTATAAAGGGATGGGTTTAAGCAATGCCTGAGAATAAGTGGGTAATAGGAGCAGTTAATGTTTCGAGTTCGGACGTTAAGTGTCCGGGCTGTGGAGCTTCTATTGGTGTCAAGTTCGATGCTGAATCACTGAATCTCAAATGCCCTTTTTGCGGTCTGTCATCGCAGCTCCCTCAGCCTGGTTCAGGCAAAGCCATCGAAGAACTCGATTTCAATTCTGCTTTGCAGCGTGCCAGTGTAAACTGGGGTCACATCAAAAAACTGATCATCTGTGCAAACTGTGGCGGCCAGACTCTTTACAACGCCGAGCAGGTTACCGGTGCATGTCCTTTCTGCGGATCGACCAGCGTAACACCTGCAGCTGAGAATGTGCAAATCATGGCGCCTCAGGCAATAATCCCGTTCTCGATCACTAAAGAAAAAGCTCAGGAATACTTCACTGATTTTTTGAAAAGAAAATCATTTGTCTCCCAAAAAGTCGCCAGAAGCAAGCTCGAAAACATAGTCGGCATATATCTTCCGTTTTGGACTTTCGATGCTCAAACTGTCACGTCCTACTTGGGTGCAGTCTTTGATGTGGAAAATGAACCGGCACCTTATGTTACAGGTTTTTCGAACCGCTACTTTGACGACCTTGTCATCTATGCTTCTGACAGGATCCGCATGCCTGAAATAGGAAGAGTACAGGATTTCGATTTCACAAAAATGGTTCCTTATTCATCCGAATACCTGGCAGGCATTCCGGCAGAACGTTATACGGTAGGACTTAACGACAGCTGGGAGCGCTCAAAGATAAAGATGCGGAAAATAATAAGAAACGACATGTACGAAGTCGGAAAGCGCAGATTCTCCGTCAGGAAATTTACTACCGACTACTATAACGTAAAGTTCAGATATCTTTTGGCACCCGTATATATTGCCCGCTATACATTTGGCAAAGAGTCATATCAGGTAGCTATCAACGGACAGACCGGCAAGACTTACTGTGAAGCGCCTACATACTTATTGAAATTCATACTGCTGATCATACTGATAGTCTTAGTGGGATTAGGCATATCAGTATTTATTATGTGGCTGATGCATTATTTAGGATTACCGATGTCCTGAATGCCGCCAAAGAATCTGCTATGATCGAAAATTCAATCGCGAGTTGTTTATATCAGGAATATAACTAACTAAGAAGCCTGCGAAAAATGACTCGCAGGCTTCACTAATTCCGGGTTGTTTTATAGCGGAAGATCATCAATACACATGTAATAGACACCTAGTCTCTTGATCCGCTCCGTCTCATCATGCTTGACGCGGGTCACCTCATAAGGTCTCCTTTTTAGCTTAGCTAGGAGAACAGCCAGCGTTCCACACCAAACTATAGTCATATCGCTCGGTTTACCCATGCGCATATTAAAACCCCCAAAGTTTGTTCAACTTTGGGGGTTCGCTGCATTTCGAGACAGCCTTAAATTTATTTACATCGACGGACTGTTACCAGTTTGCGTATGAGCCTGCAATGACAATATCGTAGTGATCTACCTGGTCTTCTTCTGTGAGCGAGACCATGTAGTAGTCGAAAGCTACATTAAAGACGAATTGACCGTCATCCATGTATGCCCAGTAGTTCTCGAAGTCGCGTGATACTGCGCTCAGGACGTTGCCTTCCTTGTCGTAGAAGATTGCCACAATGTGAGCATAATCGGGATCGAATTCTTCTGCCGTGCCTTCAAGTACCAGCTTTTTATTTTGGGACTTGGTTCCTTCGAAATAGAACTCAGAAGACAGGACCTTATACTCTTTGTAAGGTACGTGAAGATCCGGATCGCCTTTTCTGGACTTTTCGACTACGAGTCTTGCATCTACCGTGATCTCAGCTTCATTAAGCTCCTGCATTCTTGCGCTGATGTCTTCAGCAGTATAGAACTGCTTGGTAGATGTTGCTTTATCTGTATATACAAAATCGTAATTTGCCCAGACAAGTCCGGTCTCGCCTGCAGGAATGAAAATCTGAGAGTAGACCGCATTCATGAAGAGGTCGTTGAGCTTATTGGCTTCAGAAGCATATCCGATAATGGTTCCGTTCGCGAGAAGATCGATCTGGCTGGGGCCGATATAGATCTCAAAGTCGTTAGGATTGTAGACTTCAAGACATACGAACGCGGATATCTGGTAGTGAGCGTCGGTCCTGTTGTTGTCGGTCTCGGTAATCGGGTGGAACCTGTAGTTCATGGACTTGATCTCATAAGCAACCTCGCCTGCTTCCTCTTCAGCGGGAGCTTCTGTCTCAACTTCATCTACTGATCCGATGACATCCCCGTCCTCATCGTCATCCTTGCCAGAATCCTTGTCGTTCTGCTCAACATCCGTGCGGGAATCCGAATCTCTGTCTGACTTGGAATCGCCCTTGGAGCAACCTGCGATCATTCCTGCGCAAAGGGAAGCTGCCAAAAGAGCAGCTAAAATCTTGGTTTTCTTCATTGTGAAACCTCCTTAATCTATCCGATTATACCTTATTCCGAGTCTGTCATATCAAACTCTGTTGAGGATTATATCACAACGATTTAGTGCGCTAAATCGTTTTTCGCCGCGTAGGCTCCGGTTTTACAGATTGTTAATGCATTTTCACCATGGCGACAAACTGATGTTTTTCCAGTGTATGCGTATTACAAAAGTAAAAACAAAAAATTATGTGGCTTCTCTTATGATATTTATGGGTCTGATAAGGCTTGAAACAAATCTGCAACTGCAATTGGCATTTCTTCAAAAAGTGATAAAAAAACGCTGTATAGACTTACGGAATTAATCGTGGATTGGATCCTGGCAAATCCCACGCCCATTTTGTTGGGAGATGTAGATTATAAAAGATGATTCTAGATGTATAATCGCTGTTTTAATTCTTATGTTTGCATTATCATCATGCGGCGATTTCATTGGATCTTCATCCTGCAGTTAATCCCTGCGGATCTGGTGACAATGAGACGCCACCAAACATTCTCACACCCCATAACGGCTAAACGAATCTCCAAGTCTGACTGTATTCTTGTCAAATAAAGTTGGTTCGGTGTATAGCAATTTAACGCACTAAGCGGGATGATATAATTACTTTATCTGAACAATCGCCATTAAGAGGAATACTATGAAAGTAAGCAAAATAGTTCCGGTAATCGTAAGTATAGTATTGGTTTTGGCCTGGGGCTTCATCGGATCCAAAACGGCATTGAGTTTAGAAAAAATCCCAGCAGATCCTTCGTTCTTACTTGAAGTTACGCTTAAGGAAGATATCTATGCGATTAATGAATTCGATTATTTGGGTGCTGTGATTGATCAGCGCACTAATGAACCAGAATTTGAGCCCACGTTTATTCCGGCCGGTTCTGTCGGAAAACTACGTATTTCATATAGCTATCGGTATGATTTCATTAATGATCCTGAAACAGATATTCATGGCTTCGGAGTATATTTTGAGGTGGACGGGATAGATGGATACCCTGTCGGATTTTGGACCGGTCCGGAATCACAATTAAAAGAAGAGGAATTCTCTTATAAGTTGTTAGATAACTACGAGGAGATCGTTACAGAATACAATCAAAAAGTCCAGGAAGCTAAAAACGATCATGAAATGGTGCCCCGGAAAGGCATGCTGAAAGGTATGGCATCCGGTATTGGTTTTTCTTTTGTTTTCTTTCTTGTCTGCTTTTTTACCAACAAGTTCAAACTTCATCCTGTAATATTTGGAATTTTATGTTTGCCTTTCGTTATCTTTCTTTGTTTCGGCTTATATATCGCACAGGTTTTTTAGAACATTATTAGGAGAATAGAATTTGTATCTCTATCACTATTTCGACAAACGTTCAGGACCGTTTAAGAGCCTCACTGCCCTTCCGAAGGATGAGGCATTTTCGGTCCTCGAGAAGATAAAGCTCGACAGGCCCTCTTCACTGACAGCCCAAAGAGATACAGGGTATATCTCCAAGCGCATGAACTGTGAAAGAATAGTCAGACAAGAAGCGGAGAAAAAGGGCATCATAATGGACATTCCTTCGCCGCATTATCTTGTTGTGGAACACAGCCCCTGGCTCAGTACATGGTTCGAAGATCCCGGCGTTATTAAGATTCCGATAGAGGAGTTTGACACCCGCAAGATTTCGTTTACTTACGGCGATTCCATGCCGGCTTTTAGTCCGCGCATAAAAGACGGAAAAGAGTACAGAAAAAAGGTTTATACATACGGGGAAATACTGGACATCATCGACCGTTACGGTCTGCCGCAGGACTGGAATGATGATGGAGCACATGGTCCGGAACGCTATATTGAAGTTCAGGTATGGACAGATGAACCAATAAAGCGATACATATCGTTATAATATAGTTGGATCGTTATTTATCGCAGAATATTTTTCAGCAAGCGAGGTCAGTATGGGCAAAAAATATAGTATAGCTTCAGTGATAGGCTTTTCCCTTATGATGCTGTCTGTGCTTATCGGTCAGTTCTTCATTTTTAATGACTCAATGGTCCATATATTAGGCAGAAAGGTTTTCGATGCCGTATTCAATCCATTATTAATCTGCCTTTTCGCGACTCATATTGCCGGATTAGTTTTTTCAATCATCGGACTTAGAACGTCTGTACGGGAAAAGTTAAAAGGTAAAGGTTTCTCAATAGCAACAATTGTTATTTTCCTGGTTGAGCTGGCCATTATTATTCTAATTTTCGGTTTACTTCTTATGATCGCTTTAGGAGGATAACTATTATCCAAGCCGCGAAAACCAATATGCAAAAACGGGGCTTGCGGAAATTTCCGAAGCCCCTGTTTTTTACTAAATGGAAAATGCTCTATTACGTGTCTTTCCAGGGTATGAGCGTTCCGTCGGCCTGTACGTCGAATGTCAGTTCGTTGCCTTTGAGTTCCTCATCGTTCCAGTTGATGTCATTACAATCAATGAAGCGCAAAGCCGGAGAAGGAACATCGTGTATGTTGCAGTCAATAAAATTGATGCCCTTAGTATTCAGGAAGCATATTGCTCCGCTGGTGCACTCATAGATTTCTGTATTAACCACGTCGATGTTTGAACACATAAATGTATCGATACCCATATCTCCGCAGCCGTAAAGACGCATGCTTTCAACCCTGAGGTTCTTACAGTCACTGAAATAAATAACTCCGCCGGCACAGGTTCCCTTCTCTTTAGTATGACCTGCCGTGAAACCTGCGACAGTTATGTTCTCACAGTTCCTGAAAACGAGAACACTGGCATAACGCGGGAGGGCTTCAAGTGTTGTTGCAGAAGGGTCGGGATTCTTAGATATAATGTTCAGGCCTTTTACGTCGTGAATAACAAGTTGCGGACCGTCGTATGTCTCTTCCCAGTCGTAATACTCTGTACCTAAACCACCATAATTCTTTGCTTTGGACAGATCGAAGTTGGTTCCGTCGAGGACAATGGTACGCTCAGGTCCGATGACTTCGAGGAACTCATCGATCGTCTTTACTTCAACCTCGGTTCCTGCCGGAACATCCTGCGCCTGCAATGTGGGAACAGCTACTGTTCTTATAACTACACTATCAGGATTGATGTCACGATACTCCATGGATGTAAACTGGTCAGCCTCAATCTGGTTGCCGTCTGTATCGAAAGCTTTGATATATGCATCTGACTTATACCAGTTGATACAGTCATTATCTTTAAAACTGCAGCCGTCGACAGTTGCACTTTTCGATGCAAAATAGAAAGCGTTCGAAATGAATACATTCTTAGTTACCTCATTGGAGAGGAAAGCTACGCTCTCCGCTTCGTTCGTAGTAAGAAGAGTCTCTGTCTTGTTGTCGTGGATCTTGCAGTTATATACCGTAAAACCTGTACCGTTGTCAGCGTTAAAGAGACTGTATGCATCGTATTCGTTTCTGTATCCGATATCATGAATATCACAGCCGCTGACAAGGACTCCATCGCAATACGAAGCATCAATTGCACCATCGCTGCATTCATAGATATCGCAATTAGTTACATTGAGTTTTTCGCAGCTGATTCCTCTGACACCGATCGTACCACATCCGTAAAGGCCGCATGTGTCTACATTAAAGTCGTTGCAGAGTTCCATGAGGAAGACGCCTCCGGAACAGTAACCCGGTGCCTGCGTATGGCCTGCTGTAAGATTCGATATTGTGACATCTTTGCATCCGACAAAATAAATTACATTAGCATATCTCGGAACAGCCGCAATAGTAGTCTCCCCTATTCCGGCGCCACGGATCGTAAGGTTATCAACATCATGGATGATAAGCTCGGCATCAACAGCGTTCCCGTCAGACACGTTATCGGTGTTCCATGAATAATATTCACTGTCGGAATTCTTGCCATAATCCGATGCCGTACTGAGGTCGTAAACGCCTTCTGCGAGTTCGATCACAGCGTCGGGTGCGATCGCGGCAAGGAACTCATCAACAGTATCTACCTGGATAACGCCGGGTTTAACATCAGGTACGGCATCCGTCGGTTCTGAAGTTTTTCCGGAAACAGGGCCTGCAGCCACTCCGCATCCTGTCAGAAGCGTTATCGCAAGAACAGATGAAAGTATGCGTGTTCCGCTTTTCTTATAATTCATTATCTGAGTAAGCCTTTCTTTGAGATTTCTCTTTTCAGTTGCAAAACTCGTTGCAACTACTGCTTTCGGCAGAGGTGATTGTGCTGCCATCAAGAGGAGCGAGTTGCCGTAAGACTGCTTTTCGTCTTTGTCCATTGAACGCAGAAGCATCTCGTCGCAGCTCAGCTCACAGGAACGGTTAACCTCCCTGCGGATAACCCATGCTACGGGATTGAACCAGTGCAAAGAGAGAATCGCTGATGCGACCCACTTGTAGAGCGTATCCAAGCGGTGGTAATGCGTAAGCTCATGACGGAGAATGTTGAGCAGGAGCTCTTCATCGTACTCGCGTAAGGGCAAAACGATCTTTGGCTTAAATACGCCTAACAGCATGGGCGTACGTGCTGAATCCGAAAAGTAGAGAGCCGGCTTTCTACCTCGGATCGAAGCATATACTGATTGGGTAAAGCTGTCAGGTTCCGTAAGTTTTTTCTTCAGGTTAAAGTTGAAACGAAGATAGGAAAACACTGTAATCCCCATATTTACGATTGCTCCTATTGCCCAGATTGAAAGCCAGAGCGCAGGTGATTTCAAATCAATCTTGAACGTGGCTTTCGGGGCAGTCTCAGAAACTGTCGTCTCCTGTGTTTTCACTTCATTTACTGTGATGTCAGATCCGGCTATATCACTTTCCATAACCTCGTTGTGAACGATATCGGAATCGTTAACGCTGTTATCCTGATAAACGGTGTTATCCTGAACGTAAACTTCGCTGTAAGCAGCAGTAGCTGCAGGAGCGGGTTCGGGTGTGGCAGCTGTTGTATTACCCATTGCGGGAACAAGTCCCGGAAAAGGCAATGCAAAACGCAAGAGCACCAGGAGCCAGGCGTAGTAATAAACCGTGCTCGGCATTTTCCGCAAAACGGTATAACGCAGACACATGAGAAGCAGCGCGACAACACTGCCGCTTATGGTCATTATTAGCAATGAATTCATTTTTATTCCTCCACCTTGAACATTTCGCGCAATTCGGCAATATCTTCCTGAGTAAGACCGTCCGAATTGACAAGAGAAGCTATCAGATCGCTGGCCTTCCCGTTATAGATACGGGTAATGAGATTTTTAGTAGCCCACGAACTGTATTCCTTCTCCGAGATGACGGGGGAATAATAGTAAACATTCCGTTTTTCCTGGCGCACAACGCCTTTTGATACGAGTCTGGAGATCAACGTCTTGATCGTCGCAGGCTCCCATCCTTTTGAACTCTGAAGTTCTTCACGAATCGCCGTAACGGGCAGAGCGTCCTTTGCGCGCCACAGCAGCTTCATGACTTCTAATTCAGAATCAGTAATTTTGCTGGCAACATTATCCGGCATAATATTATCCTCCATATTGCGGTCTACAATTGTAGCTTAGCAGGTTCAATTTAACATCACAGACTACAATTGTCAACCGAAATAGAGATATGCCCTATTTTTGCCTGAAAGTGCATTCAATTACTTTTATCAGATCCGGCTCCGATGTGACCGGGGGCTTACGACAGCTTAGGTTGAATATAAATAATCGCAAGATGCTTGAAAGACACACTAATAGTTCTTTATTGGGGGATGATATAATTATCTTATATGAGGGAAACTTTAGAGTGGGAAATCTTAATTTGACATACTAGTCATTCTCTATGGTCTCGTGGAAACAGCGTTCCTGATGTCCTGAGGTGAAAAATGGTTTTTGACGGAACTGAAATATTGATCGGGAAAGGTGCGCAGGCGGAAGTACTTCTGTATAAAGGCTTTGCGTACAAAGTTTACAAAGAGACTTATCCTGCCGAATGGATCAGCTTTGAAAAAAAGCAGCAGCGCGAAGTTAACAAGGCCGGACTCTGCCCGGTGCGGTATTACGACACGGACGATCCCCATATTATCCGGATGGATTACATTGACGGCATCATGCTCGAAAAACTAGTGAATGACTGCGCATCAGGCAAAGAGGCTGATGGGATCTCTGACGTTCCGGACGGCTTCAGGATACTTTCGAAAGCATTTAATTTCATTCACAAGGCAGATATCAGGGAAATGGACATTCCACGTTTTGAAGAGACTGCCGCTATGGGATTAAGTAAAGAAAATGGCGAAAAGATAATCCCCGTCATAGAGAGGATATCTGCAAAATCGGGTGAATGTCTGTGCCATCTGGACATGCATTTTCTGAATATAATGATCCCCAAAGATAAGAGCGGATTTAAGATCATCGACTGGATGAATGCCAGGATCGCGCCGCCTGTCTTTGACTACGCACGTACTTATGTGATACTAAAAGAATTCTCGGAAGAAGCATTGAGGCTTTATGAATCGACAGTTCTGCCTGATCTGAAGGAACTTCGCATTTCGGAGCCTGATTTCATTGATGCGGTCGAAGTATGTACAATCGTGAGAGCACGTGAAAAGGCATAAGGAGGATATCATCGGATGAAATGCAGCAGCTGTGGAGGAACGCTCAGATATGATATTGCCAGCTATGGGCTGGTATGTGATTTTTGCGGCACGGTAAGACGTCTTCACCGCCCTGAGGAAGGTGCTGCAATTGGCGAGTTTGATTTTGCGACAGCCTTGCGGGGTTCAAATGCCAATTGGGGTGTTACAAGAAGACTTGTGAATTGCAAAAGCTGCGGTGCCCAGTTGCTCTCTGATGCTGACCAGATGTCAGGTATGTGCCCGTACTGCGGTTCGGCTGTCGTATTGTCGGCAGAAGATGCAGATTGCGGCGTTGCTCCCAGTGCGATAATTCCTTTTACTCTTACAAAAGAACAGGTTGCCGAGAAGTTCTACAGATGGAATAAGTTTGCTTTCTGGTCACCTGAGAAGTTCAGAAGAGGAAAAATATTATCTGATTTGGTTCCGTTATATATTCCGTATTGGACATTTGAAGCAGACGCAGTCACTACATACGCAGGAAGATTTGGTCACACGACCGGAAGCGGAGATAATGAGAAAACAACATGGTATATAAAAACCGGAATAGCCGAAAAGCATATAAGTGAATTTAATGTCTGTGGAAGCAGGAAGTTCTTTAATGACAACATGTTGAATTCCGTAGTTTCATTTAAGAGCCGTGAGTGTCTGCCATATACACCTGAAACATTGTCAGGTATGGCGGCAGAGATCTATACGATAGGCATTGATGAGGCATGGAATTATGCCAAGACTGTCGGACTGAAAAAAGAAATAATGGATTCCACTAGAGATAATGAACATGCAGACTGCTATAGGGATCTGCAGTATTCGACGGAGTTCTATAATGTCAAATTCAAATATGTTCTGGTTCCTGTATATCTGGCCGGATGCAGGTATGGCGGCAAGATCTACAATGTAGTTGCCAGCGGTACTAATGGTAGAGGTAAGTGCAACAGGCCTATTTCAATTGCGAAGTTCATAATCACGCCTTTACTGTTTTTGGCGTATTTCGTGATTGGATCTATTTTGAAATTGGGATTTTGGTACTTCCAGATCGGAATACTTATTCCATTTGCAGCTATCGCAATATTTGTGATTATGTTTATGGTTGCCTTTGGAAAACAGCGAGAACAGGAAGCCAAAGAAAGAGAACAATATTATTCTGAGAAATGATGGGAGTCTTTGATCGCAAATAATACTTAAAGAAATTTACAGTAAACGAGGATAATATGGGCAACAAATACAGTAAGGCTTCAGTGACAGGCTTTTTTCTAATAATGCTGTCAGTTGAAACAAGATATAATCTTATTGGTTTGAATGCATAAGGAGACTTCATGAAGATAAGAATCGACTCATCGAAAGGCAGGACACGATCATGAACGAGAACATCACCAAGAGAAATGAACTTCTGGCGCAGAAGACCATTAACGGACTTAAGTCACGCAACATGGAAGGTTACTATGCTGCGAGCAAAGAGGAAGCACTGAAGATCGCACTCGGACTGATTCCCGAAGGGAGCTCTGTCACGATGGGTGGCGGTATGAGCGTTCATGAGATTGGCCTGTCCGAAGCACTCAAAAACGGCAACTATAATTTCATCGACCGCGATGCATACGAAGATAAGAGAAAAGCGATGCTCCTGGCTTACGATGCAGACTTCTTCCTCTCAAGTGCAAATGCCATGACCGATGACGGAATCCTCGTTAACGTCGATGGAAATTCCAACCGTGTTTCCGCTATCTGCCAGGGACCTAAGAAGGTAATCTTCATTGTCGGAATGAATAAAGTCTGCAGTGATCTTGATGCTGCGATGAAGCGCGCAAGAAACGTTGCCGCACCGATCAATGCACAGCGTTTCGGACTTGATACACCGTGCTCGAAAACAGGCAAATGTTTCGACTGCAAATCGCCTGACACGATCTGCTGCCAAATCCTCATCACACGCTTCTCCAGACACGAAGGCAGAATCAGCGTCATTCTCGTAAACGACGAGTTGGGATTCTGATAAGCTTTGATTACGAAAAAACTAAGAGGACAAGAAAATGGGGTTACTTGGAAAACTGTTTGGTAAGGAAGAGAAAAACGATGCCGTTCAGACTCAGGCCGGAGGCACATATGTTGTAGAGGACACCTTCAAATTAAAAACTCCCCAGGATCTGGTTGTTGTAGGCAAGATTCAGGGATGCATCAAGGAAGGCGATTTGGTCTATATCGAAGGTGCTGACGAAAACGATCTGATAACAGTTAAGGAGTTAAATATATTCCAAAACAGAGTAAAGTCCGCGAAGGATACTCCTGTTGCCCTGTACCTGGTAAATGGAATTGAATACGGGATTTCAAAAGGTACAGTCCTGCATGTAAAAGCATAAATGGCTCGTTCGGGGAAAAAGGCGGTAAAATTTCTGATACTCACGCCGCTAATTACAATGGCGCTTGAGACTAATTTGTCGAATAATTATGACTGATCATTTCAATTGGGGAGCGCACTATGCTCGATAGAACCATTCCGTTTTACAACACGATCCTGAAATGCTCTGACTATAGGCATAATGAAGTTGTATTGCCTGACGGTTATTCTATAGTTTCATATCGTCACGGATTAGAGAAAGAATGGGCAAGAATGGAATTTGCCATTGGTGACTTCGGATCATTGGAAGAAGCAGAGCTCTATTTTGCAGAAACCTATTTGCAGAATCCCTATATGTTTTCAAGAATCCTTTTCGCGGTAGACAAGGATAATAATGTTGCCGGTTCTTGCATAGCCTGGCAGGATCTGAAGGGTGAAAGCAAAGCCTCTTCCCTGCACTGGCTTGTGGTTGATGAAAAGTATCAGGGCATCGGTCTTGGCAGAGCATTAAGCACTGCTGTCATGAACATATATGCAGAGCATGAAGCTCTTCCGGTCTATATTCACACGCAGCCCTGGAGTTGGAAAGCAATTCTTCTGTATCTCTCGCTGGGATTTAAACTGCAGAAAACAGACACGTTCTCGCACTATGAAAATGAGTATGATAAAGCCATGACCGAACTTAGAAAAGTTGTATCTGAAGAACAATATGAATTGATGCTGCAGCTGTCTGAGACCTAACATGCTAAAGCTTTATTACACTTGACCTGAAGGGCTTTTGGGAAATGATATAATTGCTTTATCTGAGTGAAAACTCAGATAGAAAAACGGGGTTGAGGAATCAGATGGTCATTAGAAAAGCAAAAGGTTCAGATGCAGACGGCTTAAAGGTTTTATACTTTGAATATCTAACGCATTTCCCGCCCAAAGAAGAACAAAATATGCAGGTATGGGCTGAAATGCTGAACAGGTTCGAAAAAGATGACAATATGCATCTGCTCGTAGCTGAAGAGGACGGAAAGGTTGTCTCCTCCGTTCAGATGGCGATCATTGAGAGTCTGACTCATAACGTCAGTCCTTTTGCTGTCATAGAAAATGTAGTAACTCATATTGATTACAGAAATAAAGGTTATGCATCAGCGCTTTTGGAAAGGGCTTCCGAAATTGCAAAAGACAGAGGATGCTATAAGGTATTTCTGGAAACAGGATCCAATAAAGAAAGCACATTGAACTTCTATAGAAATAACGGATTTACAATAGATGAAAAGCATTCATGCTTAAAGAGGTTGTAAGGAGACACTGATGGAAATAACAGTAATGACATATGCACATCCTCTTTGGGAGAAGACTATAGCTTTTGCTGAAAAATGCTCATGGAGAGCCGGAGCATTTCTTGCAGGGATGATGAGAGAAAACAAGTTCTCTGATATCGAGAGAGTTCTTGTAGCACACGAAGGCGATAACATCGTAGGATTCTGTACTCTTTCTGAAAAGGATTCATTACCTGAAGACAGCGAATATACCCCGTTTATCGGATTCGTTTTTGTTGACGAGAACTGCAGGGGCAAAAGAGTATCAGAAAAGATGATAAACGAAGCCTGTAAGTACGCTGATGACATCGGATATAAGGCTGTATACATCATGAGCGGAGAGCATGGTCTGTATGAGAAATACGGATTCGAAAAAATCGGTGAACTGGAGACGATCTATGGTGACGTGGATCAGCTGTTCAGGAGAACATTATGAGCGGTTTTGATGAACTTGTAGGATTGTTCTTAACAGAGGATATGCGTGAGTTCAAAGGCGCAAGCGAACTGGATGACTCATTAATCAAGAGTATCCGGAAGGAATACTTTAAGAAGACTTTCGTCCTTCCCATTATTTGTATTTTTATATCGTTAGCAATTGTTGCGCTTTGGCTTTTTGATGTCATTCAGCCGCAGCTACTGACAGGAATAGTGTCAGAAGATATTTTCTCGATTGCACTAATGCTTCTGGTAGCATTTAGCGGATTAGCTGCTGGTGTCTCAACTTTTCGCTGCATTTTTTCACTGATAATTGTTTCAAAGATAAAGAAGAAAAATTTCTCATGGTACAGAGGCTTTATCAGAGGCAAGGTATCGAGATATCCGGCAAAGATTTCCCGAATGCAATATTACTATTCAGTAGACGATAAATACTTCGCATTAGTTTCTGCCAATCCGACATACAAAAAGAAAACACCTGTTTACTTTTTGTATTTCCCCGGATTATCAGACCACTCCGCTATTGGAGGGGCCGTGGTCAGTTATGAAGCAGCAAGAGTTGAGCACGAATAATCGCAACGAGGGATCTTATGACTGAAGAAAAGAAAAATCTCAACGGACGTAGTTTGGCAGGTTTTATTCTTTCTATTTCAGTGCCTTTAATTACTCCGGTTCTTTGTCTGATAATAATTCCGATAATACTGAGAATTAATTCTGTTCAGATTGATGCCATAAATACTGCATACATAATTATCAGATTTGCAATTTCAATTACTGCTTTACTCACCTCTATTTCCGGATACAAAATTACACGGAATGAAAATCTCAGAGGACATAAACTGGCAGTAGCAGGAATAGTTATTTCCGGCTTGCAACTGATTCTTTGCATACTGTTACTTCTTGGCGGAATATTCAATGGCCTCAGCCTTCCAATAGAATCACCTCCACAAGCAACTACTACATAAATGCATTAAGGAGCCCACAATGGAAAACTATATATCAGAACCGGAGTCAAATATTACTATGGCCGGATGCTATAATTATTTCATTAGGAATAGCTTAGGGGGTTAAATATGGATAAATATATTGAAGGCAACAAAGCAGCCTGGGAAGAAGCATTTGATAAGAGAGACGAATCCTGGGGTGCCGACATAACAGAACGTATCAGCACTGAAGAATATGCTTTTTTCAACGATGAGACAAAAGCTCTTCTTAAAACGATTGATACTGAAGGAAAAGTGATAGGCCAGTTCTGCTGCAACAACGGGCGCGAACTTCTTTCGCTGGTTAAATCAGGAAAAGCTGCCAAAGGTATTGGATTTGATATTGCAGAAAATCAGGTGGCATTTGCCAACGAAAAAGCTAAGGAACTTGGTCTCCCTTGTGAATTCGTAGCTGCCAACATTTACGATATTGATGACCAGTTTAAAGAATGCTTCGACATAGTCATCATTACGATCGGAGCGCTTTGCTGGTTTGACGATCTCGACAGGTTCTTTGCGGTAATTGCTAAATGCATGAAGCCGGGAGCTGTAATCGTTATCAATGAGCAGCACCCCTGCACCAATATGCTTACCACACAGGGTGAAGAACTCTACGATCCCAATCACCGTCTCGAATGCCATTATTCGTATTTCGAGCACGAGTGGACAGGAAACGGCGGCATGTATTACATGACCTTAAAGAGTTATGAGTCAAAGACGTTTACTGACTATACGCACCCGATGTCAGAGATCATTACCGGCATTTGCAACAACGGAATTGTTGTTACAGGACTTCAGGAATTTGATCATGATCTCAGCGGCGGTTTTACAGAACTAGATAACAGCGGCTATCCCCTTTCCATGATCATTCAGGGAAAGAAATTATGATAATATTTGAGAATAACGAACGTGCTTAAAGGACACTTTGAAATAAGATAACGCACATGTGGAATGCCAGACCGGTAAATTCGGATAATCCTGTTCCTTTCGGAATGAATCCCGGCAAAAAAGCCGAGGGGCAGCTTGGTACTGAATCTTTCAAGTGCCCGTCCTGTGCATCGAATATTTTCTATCAGCCTGAAGTTAAGGGCATGCTCTGCCGTAACTGCGGTAACATCTATAACCCTTCCACAATGGAGAAGATGGGTTCACTGGGATACAGTGCTGAGCGCGATTACACCGGTGACAACGACATCTCGGAAGAAGACAAAAAGCGTCATGAGATCATCTGCGACAGTTGCGGTGCCACCATGATCGCTGATGAACACATGATGTCTACGATGTGCCCTTTCTGCGGTTCTCCTACCCTCATCACCGGAAGGATGACGCGCGAATTCAAACCGGACTACATCATTCCTTTTAAGATCGACAAAATGACCGCTGAAGAGAACATGTATCAGTGGCTTAAGACCAGAAAGATGACACCGCGCGGTTTTAAATCAAGAAGCCGTCTTACCAAAATGACACCTCTCTACGTGCCGTTCTGGATTCTTGACTGCGGTGTTAACACCGATCTTTACGGTGTCGGCAAAAGACATAAAGGTGATAAAACGGAAGTCCATTCAGTCAGGGCAACAACCAAGTATTTCGTCAAAGGCGTACCTTTTGACGCTTCTTTGAGAATTGCCAATAAACTGATGGAAGCCATAGAACCCTTCGATTACAGTGAGATGGTAAAGTTCGATAACAAATACCTTCAGGGTTTCTTCGCTGACAGGTATGACCAGCGTCCGACAGAATTAATGGACAGATTCATTAAGCGTATGGACAGGATCTCGATGGATATGACGGATACCATCGCTTCTAAATACGACGAGTATGAACCTGATACCTTAAAGACTTTCACATGGATGAGTGATCTTACAATCAAGTACTGCCTCCTCCCCGTATGGTTCTTGACGGTTGAATCCGGCGGCAGTACATATCAGTTTGCAGTCAACGGCCAGACAGGCGAAGCAAGCGGCCAGGTACCGACAACAGAAGCTGTGGATAAGCTTGACGCTCTGGTCAGATTTACAAACAACAAATGGAGAAAAATACCTTTAATCGGGGCATTCATAGCGCCTGCCATATTATTCGTAATCACTTTTTCGGGCACCAGTGACCGGTTCCTCTATGCAGTATTTCTGACAGTGTGTGTTATCGAGTTGCTTCTTATTGCTATAAACATTGCGCTTTCTGTCATTCGTTCGGTCGGAGAACGCACTTCCCGCAAGATCCACGATACCGTAGATGTCGTTAATGATTTCGACAAGGCTCCTGGAATGGATTCTTATCTTGACACCACACGCGGCACAAAGTTATCTGTTGATGAATACAATTTCCGCTTTGAGTTGGAACAGAATGACAACATGGCGCGTGGTGACAATGGCTTTACTGTCGATTTGTAATTCAGACGGCAAACAGGTTTCCGCTTAAGGATTTCTCGGCTTTCCGCAGTTGGGACAGAATTTTCTTGAGAAGATCTGTCCGCACTCACAAAGAACTTCGCCTTCTTTCAGCACTGGAGCTGCACCTGCTCCTTCACGGAAAAGCGTAAATTCGTATTTGTTACCTGTTGCCACTTCAAGAAGTTCAAGATACATTTTGTTTTCAAGGTCGTGCCAGCCGGATTCTATGGTATAGATAACCTGATCTCCGTTCTTGAGAGACTTGTCACCTATTTCGAGAGCCATGTCTTCTCCCGAGTGGAAGGTCATCGTCTGCCCCATCATACCCATCATGCCCATCATAGGCATACCCGAACCGGTGTTCTGCATACCAGGCCAGTTTGAAGGGTCTACGGGATACACGTCATAGTGACCATCAAGAACGGCACCGCCGAAGCTTGCCGTTAACCCTACAGTAGTCGTAAGTGTGAGAACGCAGGTCCCTTCAGCATTTTTCCATGTTCCAGCGAGTTTTTTGTAGTACTGGTAAGAGGGATTTTGAACCTGCATTGATGGTCTCCTTGATAATGATTTTCCAATTCATTATGGCATTCAAACAGGTTGTCGGCAACACAGCCGGCTGGCCAACGCAACAAAATAAACTGCTTATCTGTATCTTTAGTAAGAGTGTTTATGAAAGGTATAGGAAAAGTTTTTATGGAGAAATTTAAAAGAATAATAGTTGCAGGACTTATCCTGTTGACCGGTCTTTTTTCGCTGACAGCTTGCAGCAAAACAAACCAGACACAAGCGTCAAGAAGTTCTTCGGAATCAACTACGACACAGGTTTCAAGGGGACCTTTGGAAGTTAAGAAGATCACTTGTCTGGTCTACTGCGGCGGTTTACCGCATGTTAAAATGTACATCATCACATCTGATCTCAAAGTGGAAAAATACTATATCAAACCGGAAAGATACGATGTGAACTACGATTATCTGGCAGGAGAATTGCCGCCTGAAGACCAGTACGAGATCACCGAATTCGAGATAACAGACCATGAATGGTCAAGCATCGTAAACGTTTTGACCAGAGTAAATTTCATGGAACTTGATGAAGACATGTCCACCGAATCTATCGTTGACGATGGCTCAAGCTATTATATTATGGTCGAGACAAGTGATTCAGTGCATACTTCCGGCGGATACTGTCCCGGCATTGACGACGATGATGACAGCAGAAGATTTGCAGAAGCCTGGGAAATGATTTACAACACAGTAATGTGAGACTGGACTTAAAGGTTCGTTCCCGAGTTCGCCGGTAAAAAAAGTCTGCAAAAAGTCACAGTATACCCTGACGATTATCGTGACTTTTTTCGAGCACTCATAAAAAATCACACTAAAAGTCACAGTACGCTATGACAATTAGTGTGATTTTCTGCAATATGAGGTCAAAGTCTGCGACAAAAAGCCCGGTATTTTAAGACAACACCTTTTGCTTTTAGCCCCTTCCAGTTTTCCGTTATTCGAAAATATTATATCGTTATTCGATAAATTTTAGTTGCATTTCAATATCAGCCATGTTAATATGACCTTATCAGGAAAACATCATTTATGGGAGGTATAGGTATGAGCTCTAACAAAGGAACTGCCGGTAAGGTCATTATATTAATCGCGATCCCGGTCATAGTGGTTGTTCTGTTTTTCCGCGGTCTTTATTCGCTTGCAAGCTTTCATGTCACCAAGGACTTATCTTATGACGCAAAAGTAAGCTCGGCCAACCAGGCTTTGCTGCCTGATATCGCCCAATACGTTGAACGCTATGGTCTGAGGGGATTCCAGGACGTGGACCTGCAGATCGAGACCGTTAAGTTTGACAGCAAAAGTGAACTGATAGAGACCTTCCCTTATCTTTCATCTTATGGAACTGTTGAACCGCATACAGGAAGTGATGTCAAAAACAAGAAAGCTACTGTATACGAGATAGAAACATTCAAACCTTCTAAAGACATGACATCAGCTCTTCCGCTGGACAAGAGTTCTATAAAAGAGGACTCCCAGATTATGCACTGGACTTGGGAATACAGCATCTATGAATACAGCGACGGAAGCTGCAGGTTCGTCATACTGGTCAAGCCGTTTTAACCGCAAACTGTGATAAAGTACGGGTATTAATTCAAACGAGGAATAAGAATGCTCGCACATCCTATAGCACCGGTTTTCGATAAAGATTCGAAAGTACTGATCCTGGGAAGTTTTCCTTCTGTTAAATCCAGAGAAGAAGGCTTCTTTTACGGGCATCCGCAGAACCGTTTCTGGAAGGTAACCTCGCAGGTCTTTGGAGAGGAACTTCCCGTTACGATCGATGAGAAAAAGGCTTTCCTAATCAGAAACCACATAGCGGTGTGGGATGTTATCGGCTCCTGCGAGATAGAAGGTTCTTCGGATTCAAGCATCAGGAACGTTACGGTCAATGACCTGTCGGTCATATTGGATACTGCAGATATCAGAGCAATCTTTTTGAATGGCAAAAAGGCAGAACAATACTATAAGAAATACATCTTCCCTGCTCTGAAACGCGATGCGGTATGCCTTCCTTCGACAAGCCCTGCCAATGCGGCATGGAGCCTCGATAAGCTCACAGATGCCTGGAAGGTCATAAAGGATACCGCAAAATAGCCTAACTCTTTTTGCAACATTTGGTGTTTTAGTTCTGTATAAAGGGCAACAAACCAAATACAAAAGGGGTTTTTAATATGAAAAAGTCTGCTGTAACTGCTGTTTCTTTAATATTAGTTAGTTCATTCATGTTTTCGGGCTGCCAAAAGGATCCTGAACTCACACGCGAACAGCAAAAGTGGATCTCACAGATGGAAGACTGGTATCCTGATGACGAGTTCACCTATACGCATCATGGTGTGGCTTTCCTTGGAGCATATCAGGAACATGTCATCATCCTTAAGTCGGAGAACTTCCCTGATTTCACTTTTGAATTTTCAGAAAGAGACGGTGAACTCTACAGCTATTACCCCACCGAATATCACAGAGAAGCAATAGAGGAATACTACACTGATACTCTTGACGGTTATTTTGACGCCAGGAAAATGGATGTCAAATATAAGGACCACGCCTATAAGTCCCGTCCGTGCGAATACATGAGCGATGAGGAATTCATCGAAAAGTTCACGACCAACGAACTTGATATCTACCTGACATACAAAAACAGCAGCGATTATCCGACACAGGATGAGATGGTATCCCAGATCCTGAAGTATGCGGATTTCCTTGAAGGAGATTGTGAGCTGGACGTCTATCTGAAATCTTCAAGCCGGGACAAAGAGTACGATTATCTCTACGATTTCATCTGTCACAACGGAAAGATCACTTGTATTCTCGTATATAAAGGTGACCGCAAAAACAGTGATTACGATGACCTCTGCAGAAACATGCAGCTGGAGGATGCTCTGGAAGAGTACGCGTACTAAAGCCGCTTACACGGATAATTGATACCTAAAAACAACTGTCATATAATTAATCAATATATTTCAAAGTATGTATTTTGAAAGGTTTTTGATTGATTGTCAGTTTTCTCCGGTTTGTACACGTTAATATTCGCACCGCTTGAGCTTCTTTTCGAAGTTGTCTTTTCGATTGCAAACAGGATAATCGGCAACGAAGGTCTGTCCATCATATTCTTAAGCCTTGCTGTTAATTTCCTCGTGCTTCCGCTCTATAAAAGGGCCGATGAACTGCAGGCGGAAGAACGCAATATCCAGATGAAGATGGCACCCGTCATCAAGCGCATAAAGAGCACGTTCAAAGGTGACGAACGTTTCTTTATGCTTCAGGAATACTATAGGATCAACCACTACAAACCGATATATGCATTGAAGAGCACCGCCTCTTTGCTTTTACAGATCCCGTTCTTTATCGCTGCTTACAACCTTTTGTCAGGCATGAAGAGTCTGGACGGAATGTCATTCGGATTTATCCGTGACCTCGGCGCCGAAGATGCCATGTTCATGATCGGCAGTTTCCCCGTTAACGTCCTTCCGATACTCATGACACTGATCAACATCGTATCAGGAATCATCTATACCAAAGGACATCCCGTTAAGGAAAAGATACAGGTATACGGTCTTGCCGCAGTGTTCCTCGTTCTGCTCTACCACTCACCTGCCGGCCTCGTTTTCTACTGGCTGCTTAATAACGTTTTCTCACTCGTTAAGAATGTATTCTATAAGTTCAAGAATCCTAAGAAAGTTCTCAGCATCGTCCTGGCCGTATCAGGCGCAGCACTGCTCGTTGCTACCGTGATAAGACCTGACCTTAATGCAAGACAGAAGATCCTTCTTGCGACCGGCTCTGTGCTTCTCTGCCTGCCGCTTGTATCAGATAAACTCAAATCCAAGTTCACTAAAAAGTCCGCAGGGACAGTCAAAGACACAAAAGCATTCTTTGCCGGCACGGTCCTCATGGCTCTCATCACCGGACTTCTGATCCCGTCTTCGGTAATAGCATCCTCACCATACGATTTCATTGATATCACAGCGTCCGAAAGCCCGATGAATTATATCTGGAATTCACTTCTGTTATCGTTTGGCAGCTGGGTACTGTGGGGCGGCGTTTTCTACTTCTTCATGAGTGAGAAAATGAAGTCCGTCTTTTGCAGGGCAATATGGATAATCAGCGGATGCTCCGTAATTAACTACATGTTGTTCGGTAAGAATCTCGGCACGCTTTCTTCTGCCCTTCTTTACGACAGAGGACTTTCTTTCCCGCTAACCGAATACATCTTCAATTCACTTGCAGTTATCGCGGGTGCCGCACTTTTATACTTCGTTTATTCGAAGTTCAGCAAGATCACAAAGGGCGTTCTTCTGGTAGGAATCCTCTCTGTATTTGTTATCGGAGTACTGAACATCCCGACAATACTCGTACCTTATAACTGGTATAAAGGCACAGTCGGAAACACAACAGAAGAACCCGTTATACCTTTAAGCAAAGACGGTAAAAACGTTATCGTCATAATGCTCGACCGTTCGATCGGTACACAGGTTCCATATATCTTCAACGAGAAGCCTGAACTGCTCGAAAAGTACGACGGATTCACTTACTACGAGAATACAATCTCTTACAGCTCAAGCACGATCACCGCATCACCGGCTTTGTTTGGCGGATATGATTACACTCCTGATAAGATCAACGCAAGAAACGATGAAAGTCTTGCAAGCAAGCAGGACGAAGCTTTGAAGGTAATGCCTGAGTTGTTTGGCAGCAACGGTTACAAAGTAACGATCTGCGATCCGCCGTTTGCAGGTTATAAGGACATTCCCGATCTGTCTATTTTCGATGATCACCCGGAATATAACTGCTACATCACAAACGGAAGATTCGGTTTCATCGAAGAAGGCTCTGACAGTGAAGCTATCGGTAATGCTACCATCAGAATGAATGAGGTGCGTAACCGCAACCTGTTCTGCTATTCACTCATGAAGGTCTCTCCCGTCGTTTTACAGGAAACACTTTACAGCGGTGGCAGCTATAACGAAGCAATATCGTCGAATGATGATTCTGCCGCAAGTTACAACACTTCACCCGTTCAGTATGTCATCGGTAATTCAATCAGCACAGGTTACTATCACGCATTTATGGATGCTTATTCAGTACTCACCAATCTGCCGGGCATCACAGAGGTTTCCGATGGTTCTGAGAATACTTTCCTGATGTTTACCAACTATACGGCCCACTCATCCTGTCTTTTGCAGGAGCCCGATTATGTGCCCGTAATGAACGTTGATAACACCGCTTACGATGTCGACATGGTCTCCAGATACACCATAGACGGCAAGACAATGGATATGAGCGACCCGCGTCAGGTAATGCTGTACCACGTAAACATGGCGTCTTTCATCAAGCTCGGTGAATGGTTTGATTACCTCCGCGAGAACGGTGTCTACGACAACACAAGGATCATCATCGTTGCAGATCACGGTTTTGACGTAAATCAGTTTGACATAACATGCAACGGTCAGGATCTGGAATACTTCATGCCTCTTCTCATGGTAAAAGACTTCAATGCAACAGGATTTACCACATCATCTGAATTCATGACCAACGGTGATACTCCTGCAATCGCAACCGAAGGCCTTATCGATAACCCTTACAATCCCTTTACTCATAATCCGATCACCTATGACGGAAAGCAGGGAACGCAGACTATCTTCTACTGCGAGAAATGGGATCCGGAAGATAATCCCGGAAATACTTTCCAGCCCGGTTCATGGTATACCTTCTTAGGCGGCGATCCGCACGACGCTTCCAACTGGGAATATCTGGGAGATTACTGATCCTTCAGTGCAAACTCCTAAACTGAAGTTTATTGGTATTTTTCCTTGAATATATCCAGTTATTAATATTCAATCAAAACAGTATACTTATGTATGAAAAGGCATTAGTTGCGCATGACGCGATCTGCCGGAAGGGACTGTTTTGTTTATGAATACATTTTCTGAGAAACTCACCGAAAACGTCAGCAAGGTCATCGTCGGAAAGGATAAGCAGATTGAACTTTTACTTGTATCTCTTCTTGTAGGAGGACACGTACTGCTCGAAGACGTTCCCGGAACAGGAAAGACAAAGACCGCAAAGGCACTTGCCCAGTCGCTTGATCTCGACTTCAAGCGCGTGCAGTTCACGATCGACCTCCTGCCTTCAGATCTTACCGGCATCAACTTCTTCGACCGTGAAGCAAATTCATTCGTATTCAGAAAAGGACCTGTTTTCACAAACATCCTTCTTGCAGATGAGATCAACCGAGCAACGGCAAGAACACAGTCGAGCCTTCTCGAGTGCATGGAAGAAAAGCAGGTAACGGTTGACGGCGACACAAGAAAACTCGACCTTCCCTTCCTCGTTATCGCAACACAGAACCCTGTCGAATCACAGGGTACATTCCCGCTTCCTGAAGCACAGCTCGACCGCTTCCTCATGATGCTCAAGATGGATTATCCGACCCACGATGAGAGCATCTCGATCTTAAAGAGATTTGCAACCGAAGACCCGCTCAATACGCTCACTCCCGTGGCTACAAAAGAAGAGATTTTCGAGATGCAGAATCAGGTCAAGAACGTATTCGTATCCGATCTTCTTTACGACTATGCAGCCAGGATCGTCGAAGAAACAAGAGAGTCGACAGATATCGCAGTCGGAGCAAGTCCGCGTGCGCTTCTCGCATTCGTCTCCGCTGCCAAAGCGCTGGCTTTTGTCAGAGGAAGAAACAACTGCATACCTGACGATTTTAAAGAACTCGCAGTGCCCGTACTCGCTCACCGTCTGACGATCCGCTCACACGGAACTCTTTCCAAAGAAGGCAAGTTCATATCAAAGCGTGATACCGCTGCAGGCATTATTAACGGGATACTCGGCAGAGTCCCCTGCCCCACAGAAGACTTCAGCACTAAAAAATAAAGATGGAACTACTGGTACTTGTAGGAATACTTTTCGTACTGTTCATAGCAGAGATAATCTACTATCGTATTCACGCGCTCGAAAATCTTCACCTCAAAGTCGAATTCTCCAAGGATGTCGCGCACTTCGGTGAAGACATCGAACTCATTGAGATCGCAGAGAACAAGAAAAGACTCCCTCTGCCCTTCATCATCCTCAAGTTCGAAGCGCCGCGCGAGATCAAGTTCTATGACATGGAAAACACGTCAACATCCGACCTGCTCTACCGCACGGACATGCTCACCATGAAAGCATTTTCCAAGCACACACGCCGCATAAAAGCGCAGTGCACGAAGCGTGGTTACTATGTTTTCCCGAGAGTCGGAATCACAACTTCTGACCTGCTTCTTGTTGAGCGTTTCACCACAGAATTCCAGAACGAATCGCACCTCACAGTTCTTCCCGAAGTTCTCGATACAGAACTCATGCAGATGCTGACTTCAGTAACGCTGAGCGAGCTCCAGTGCAGAAGGACTCTTCTTACGGATCCGTTCACTCTTGCCGGCATCCGCGAATACGGACCCAACGATCCGATGAACATAATCAACTGGAAAGCGAGCGCAAGAACGGGCGAGCTGATGGTAAACCAGAATGCATCCACCTGCGCACAGAAGGTCCATATCTTCCTTAATCTCGAGTACTACAACACCAAGCATTCAACATCGCTTCTCGAGAAATCGATAAGCCTTGCATACACATATCTCATCGAACTCGCAGAGCTCGGAATCCCCGCATCTATATACACCAACGGCGCGGATGTCATATCGGGAGCACCCGTTATATCAGAGACTGATCTCGGCTCAGCTACGCTCAACGAGCGCGCAATAATGCTCGCCAGGATTGATCTGAAAAATCCTGCCCACCCTTTTGCCGAGACACTCGAGAAGTACATCCGGGCAACTGAAAGAGATGACTTCATCTTACTCATCTCACCCCAGTACAACGGAGATTTCAGACCGCTTCTTGCGGAGATCAAATCACGCCGTCCTTCTCTCTTCTGGCTCATGCCAAGCTACAGAATAACTCCTGACGCAGAGCCCGAACCCGAGATCGCTCCTTCTTACATGAGATGGGAGGTGCGCGGAAATGACTGACATAAGAGATATCAACTCCACACGCCAGACGACCAAAGACATTGAAGGAAACAACGTAATCACCGTGCGCGACAGCCTTCTTGCCGAGTGCCTGTTATCGATCATCATGGGCATCACCCTGCTCTCATGCCTGGTGGTATTAAGGAGCTACATAGACATCATCGACGTCAGCATGTATATGCAGTTCGTGCCGCTTCTGATGACTGTTGTTCACGTGCTTATCAGAAGGACCTCGATCAAATCGCAGTTCCTGATATTCATTCTTCACGTTGCATCTGATGTGCTGTTCTTCTTTGCAGTCACCAGCATTCCTGTTCTTCAGTTCGGAAACAGCATTGCAGACAAGGTTTATCTTGGCGCGATTCTCATTGCATTTACACTGTTCTCACTGTTCTACAGGTTAAAGCCGGCGTTTACTGCCTCAGACCATGAATTCATAGTCTTCCCTGCAATAATCCACATAGTCTTTTACCTGCTTTATGTGGTCGCAGATCAGGAGAAGTATTCCCGCAACATAATCATCCACGCGGTAATAATCGCAGTGCTCTTTGTAGTCATGCGCCAGATTGCTGTTTTCGACGCCAAGTTCTATCATTCAATACACAAATCTTCCAAGCCGATGGCCCTTCTCAGAAAACAGAACTATAAAACGATAACAGGACTTCTGGCCATCATCACGGTAGCTTTGCTTGCACTCACCGTATTCCCCATCGACTGGCTGTCAAACATTCTCCTGACAGGCATAAGAGTTATCGGCGGTTTCATTGTTTTCCTGATCTCAGCAATAGCAAAGTTTTTCAAGGATGATTCCACGGTCACCATTCCGGTGCAGGTAGCTGAACTTTCAGAACAAGGGGGCGAGATAAATCCTTATCTTGAGATCTTCGGAAGAATGCTCGCATTTCTTTTCCTGACCGTCGTACTGATTCTCATCATTAACGCGGTCCGTATCCTTATCAGGAATGCTCCGAAATTCAAGAAAGAAGAAGTCGACGAATCAGGTGCTCTCACCGACACCATCGAAGACATCCGTCCCGAAAAGAGATCCTTCACGACAAAAGGCCTCAACTTCGGCACAGGCCACGAACGCCGCATAAGAAAGCAGTTCTACGCCAAGACACGCAGAGCCATGAAGAAGGGCCTCCCCGTCTCAAATTCATCCACACCCGGCCAGATTGAAAATGTCCTCCTCTCTAATGGTGACCGTGAGATCTCAGAGCTCAGACGTGAGTATGAGAAGGTGCGTTATAGTAAAAACTGAGAGGTTTACGTACCTATTTGAAGAAAGCTCTTTCCAGGTACGTAATCCTGTGCATGCATTACTTGCTGAAATACAAAAACTCCATTTGAGCAAGTAAAAATGTGGTGGAAATGAGCTTATATAGGCAAAGATTACTTGCTGAAAAAGCAAAACGATAATTCAGCAAGTAATAATTCGAAAATTCGGGTCTTTGAAGAACTTTTTTTACTTGCTGAAAACGGGAAATGTGAATTCAGCAAGTAAAATCCCGAAAACCTTGATCACGACAGACCTTTTACTTAAGAATCCATTTCAGTAAGTAATCCCATGAAAAAGGGCGTCTCTACCGAGACACCCCGTTTTCAATTTCCCTTTTCTATTCCCTATTACTCTGTGATGAGCGAATATGCGGATATCTTTTTGATTCTGCGTGACAGGCCGTATACCATGAGGTAAGACGCTATCACACCGAAAACAATTACCAGTACCATCATCCAGGGAGCAGCTACCATGTTGCTCTTGGATACGCCGTAAGCGCTTAAGAGGACTGTCAGGAACGTATTTGAGTTCAGGATTCCTATTATGGCGCCTACACTCATTCCGAGGCAGATGGACGGCATCAGCGAGAGTGAGAGTTCTGTCCTGAGCTGTCTGCTCGTGAAGCCCAAAGCCTTCTTGATACCGAGTTCCTTCTGGCTCTTGATGATGATCGTCTTGATAAGGAGCATCATGGTAAGCCAGATGACTGCAAGAGATACTATGATAAGAACTATGCAGATAACTCTTGCGAGCATGATGGTCGGATCTGCGCCCTCAGCCAGAGCGGTGCAGTAGTCCACATACATAAGGAGTCTGTCACCAAAGACACTGTCAATGTTCTCGATTACTTTTGCAGACTTGGCAGGCGATGAACCCTCAACAATAAGGTACACCGAATACTTGCTGCACTCGTGTCCGAGATGCGTTGTTCCGTCCTCGTTCATAAGAACTATCAGGCCGTAGTTATCGCTGCTCTGGGCATAACCCGTGACGGTATATTCAAAACTATGGCCGGCAGTCTCAAGGACGATCATGTCGCCAATCATGATGTTCTGGCTCTCGGCTAATTTCTTTCCGACTGCAATCTCATCATCATATTTGGGAAGTCTTCCTTCGAGCATGTTGACGTTTGGAACCTGGTTCCAGTCTTCAGTAACGACTGCCAGAATATTGGTTCCTTCGCACGCTGCGTTGAAATCGTCCTTCCACCATGCGTGTTCGACGTAAGGAAGATCCTCGATCTCAGAGATCGGGTTGTCATCATTGACCCTGACCAGAACATCTGCATAGCTGTCACTTAACAGTGCCTGAAGGTTTTCGGGCTTGAATCCGACGTTATATCCGACAAACACGGCAATTGCCATACTTACTCCGATAGAGAACATAACAACCGTAACAAGGATGTTCTGCTTCTTCGAAGCAAAGGAACTCTTCAATGCCATAAGCCATACGAGAGGTCCGCCTGTTGAATCCAACGGAACGACGTTTCTTTTGAAGCTGTGGCTCTTAAGTCCGAAGCGCAGTGCGATAACAGGATCCAATCCCTTGATCGAACTTGTTGACTTCAAAGCTACGAGGAATGATGATCCTACGATAACGATTCCCGTAACCGCAAATGAGACCGGATCGAAAGGATGATCCCAGGACATGTAAGCAACGGATCTCAAGAGAACTTCCAAAGGTGAGATTATCAGGTAGATCAATCCGGAACTTACAAGGAAGCCGATGCATGCCGTAATTACGAACTCAAGGATATGAGCTGTTCTGATCTGATGTGTTGTATATCCGAGTGCTTTCAATGCACCGATGTTTGTAATATTCTGCTCGATGCTGTTGGTTATTCTGAAGAAGATGACAACCAGAACAACGAGAGTGATGATTACCGCAAAAGCACAAAGGAATACAGATATGATGTTGATCATCTGTGTGTACAGGAGCTGGAACTCGTTGATGGAAATAACGCTTGAAGCAATCTGTCTGCTGTCAAACTCATTGCACAGCTTGTTGTATTCCTCATTGACATCCACACCGTCAGCAAGCCTGATACCAATCTGATAGACCGGATAAACATCTCCTGAATTAAGCTCGGCCAAAGTAACCGGGTCAATATAGAACAGGTTATAAAGTGAGACACTTTCGTAGAAACCTGCAACAGTAAAGACCCTTTCCCTGCCGTTGATCTTCAGAGTGATCTCATCGCCGGCTTTATATGCGCCTTTGAATATTTCCTGGTTATACAGTCTGGACATGTAGATCGGTTCATCCACGGGTCCTTCATAAAGATCGACAAACACAGGCTTATCAAGCGTGCCCCATTCTCCATAGGGCGCGTAATCGTAGGTGCCTGACACGTTTTCGAGCGCATCTTTTGAATCAGGATCGATATCATCTCTTACAACTTCAGTAGCAAGCGTGATCGTAGGGACAAGCTCATAGAAATCCACTTCGGGCAAAGACGAGATGTAATCAAGGATCGCTCTTCTTTCCTCTTCATCATAGGTTGCCATATACACCATGAGATCAGGTGAATGAAGCTCTTCGACCTTTCTCTCAAACTGCGAATTGTATCCGAGGATCAGCATGAGTCCCAGATGCATGAGAAATGATGACAGGATGACGATCAGAAGGAAGCTGATCATATGGGACATGTCTTTGCGGAAATTGGCTTTAATCAGTTTTCCTAACATTTCTTACCATCCCATTTCAGTGAGGAAGTTGCGGAGCTTATCATGACGTTCACGGTCACCTGAGACATATGCGCCTAATTCGCATTCGCCGCTTATCGTACCGTCTTTCAAATATATGATCCTGTTTCCTCTTCTTGCGGATTTCATATCATGCGTAACCATAAGGATCGACTGGCCCTTGCGGTTTACATCCGTCAATACGTTCAATACCTGGTCTGACGAAGAGCTGTTAAGAGCTCCCGTCGGCTCATCGGCAAATACCATATCCGGTGAGTTGATTATTGCGCGGACAATTCCCACTCTCTGGGCTTCACCGCCTGAGAGCTGGTTCGGGAACTTGTTCCACAGCTTGGGTTCGATACCGACCTGCTTGAGCAGCTCTCTTGCTTTGGCATTAAGCTGTCTCTTGTTCTGGCCTGTGAGAAGTCCTGCTGTAAGTACGTTATCCAGTACGCTCATGGAATCCATGAGATATACCTGCTGGAATACGAAACCGCAGTGCTTTCTTCTGAAGATGGCCAGCTGGTCGCTGTTAAATTCAGTAATACTTCTGTCTGAGAAATATACTTTTCCGAGGCTTGCCTTATCCATTCCGGAAAGGGCATAAAGAAGCGTTGATTTACCTGCACCGGATGATCCCATGATGACTGTAAAATCGCCTTCGTAGATCTCGGTGTCGAGATTCTTGATTACATGCTGCATTACGCCGCCCGAGGAAAAGCTCTTACACAGTTTCTCAGTTCTGATAATGCTTTTCTTAGGCATACTTCTTTTCCCTTACCTTACGAATGATGTTTACTACTACGATGATTACTACGATCGCACCAACGGCTGCAATTACATATGCCATATTAAATGCGGGAGCTTCCTCTGTTACAAGCTCTACCGGAGCAGGCTCTTCTACTGTGAGGTTCATTGTCTTTGTGATCTTGTAGGAATTGCCGTCAGCATCCTCATAAGTAACGTTTACCTTGATGTCTCCGCTGCCTACTTCTGTTCCCTTAAGAGAGAGGTCGACCGTTGTGTTATTGCCCTTTTCGAGAGTGCCGACAACTGTATCCGTATTATTGATCATGTCGCCTTCAACGGAAACTGCAACGTTGTATATACCTGTCTTACCTGTGTTGTTAAGCTTCATCGAAAAGCTTGTCTTTGTATCGATCTCAATATCATTCTTTGTGAGCTTCATGTCTGATACGGAGAGCGAAGGTGTCTGGTAAATCGGAACAACGATCTCTGAAGAATCCTGATAATACATCTTCTCCATGTCTTCGAATTCATAGCTGAGCTGAATAGTATAGGGCTTGGGGTCAAGGTCTGATCTGGAAGCCATCTTGATCGTTACGTCGAACTCTTCTTCATCTTCAACTGAATCCACATAGTAAACGTTGGTTCCGTTTACGGGATAAATGTTGTTGTCTTCACTTGTGAATGCGATCTTGATGTTGTAAAGGTGGGTATCTTCTGACTCGTTGATGAAGTGAACTGTTAAGTCGAACTCATCACCTGCGTTGATCTTATCCTTGCTGACTTCACTGCCTGTGACCATAAGCCTGGGTGTGTAATAAGCAGCGTAGACGTCGTTCTGAAGTGCTGTTACTCCTGAGAAGCCTACTGCCGCAATCGTTGCGCAGGCTGCTGTTGCCAATGCTTTTGTTAAGAGCGTTTTCATGATTTTTCTATCTCCGTTTCCATTTTATTGTGATACGGAAATTCTACAGAAAACAACCTTAACTGACTTTGCGCCAACCTTAAGATAAGATTAATTTTCGTCAGGCGATCTTAAAATACAGGGTAACTCTGAGGCCCTTGTCGGCATTTGCGACCTCAAGCTCGCCTTCCATCTTTTCCATGAGTTCGTAAGCAATAGCAAGGCCTAAACCTGATCCGGGCTTGCCTTTGGCGTTCTCGCCTCTTCTAAATCTCTTGGTGATCATGGGAAGGTCGTCATTTGATACGCCGCCGCCTTCATCGGTAAAAGCCACCACAAGACAGTCATCTTCAATGTGTGATTCGAGATGGATCTTTGTGTCGGCATACTTATAGGAGTTAGAAATTATATTATTAATTACCTGTACAGTCCTTAACGGATCGCAGACGATGATGCATTCTTCAACACGCGTATCGGAAACATAATCCAGATAATCCGCATCCTTAATGATCTTATCGAGTATGCTGCTTTCCTGCTCGGACAGGTCCACACTGAGCTCGTTAAGATCAGTCAGAGCCTCAGTAAAAAGGTCTGATACCATGATGTCTATGTTGTCGGCTTTGGCAACTATGGAACCTAATCTTTCCTTCGATTTAGCATCTGTGCTCTGCGCTTCCAAAAGCTCGCCCAACGCCTTAATGGATGCGACCGGAGTCTTTATGTCGTGTGACAACTGGGATATGAGTTCCATCTTGCTTCGCTGCGCTTCGTATTCCTTCTGCTTAGCATCATTTAGCTCACTTCTCATGATGTCGAAACTTTCCGTAAAGCTTCCGAAGATATTGCCCCTGTCCATTTTCAAAGGCTTATCGAGATTGCCTGATGCTACGTCAGTTGCAAACTCTTTGAGCTTGTCGAAGGGCCTTACTATGTTCATGTAGACCCACAAAAGGAACAGCGAGATAATTACCGCTTCGATCGCAACGATAATGATGAATCTCTTAATATACGCCTTTTGCGTATTGGCCATCAGGGTCTTGAATTCATTGTTGATGAGGAGTTTTCCGACCACTTCGCCGTCTACCTTAATGTCTCTTATCGTGTATCTTTCGGTAGTCGCGCGGCCGAGATCTACGGGCATTCCGGACTCAGTCCTTATAAGGATATTGCCGTTGTTGTCGATGACTTCATAACTGATCCCGTCTTTCTCCGGAACAAATGCTGCCTTCTTATTGCTTATGGAATCCCAGTCATCTGAGATCTCGTTAAGCAGTTCATTTATGACGGTGTTATCGAGATTATCGTTGGTCTGAAGCACGCTGCTGTTCAGCAAAACAACAGGAACCAGCAAAGTGATTGTCAGAAGAATGGCAAGTAAAACAAATCTCTGTTTCATTATCCTTCCGCCTTAAATAGATATCCTCTGCCTCGTGCCGTCTTAATGTATACAGGTTCGTTGGGATCGTCTTCAAGCTTTTCCCTTAAGTGTCTTATGTGCACGTTCAAAGTGCCGTCGGAAACAAAACTGTCATCCCAAACGTTATTGAAGATCTCTTCTTTATCGATGACCTTGTTTCTGTTATTCGCAAGATAAGTCAGGAGCTTATATTCCATGGCAGTAAGAGATACCTCGTTGCCGCCTTTATAAACTATGCCTGAGCCGATATCTATCTTTATGTCTCCGAAAACCAGGACGTCACCTGACTTCTTCCCGGTGTATTCGTATCTGTTAAGGACTGCCTTGACCTTCGCGAACAAAACATTGAGAGAATAGGGCTTTGTGATGTAATCGTCACCTCCGATATTCAAAGCGACGACCATGTCATCGTCTGAAGATCTGGCGCTTATGAAAAGGATCGGGCAGTCGATGGTCTCTCTTAAAGTTTTGCAAAGAGAAAAGCCTGATGCATCACCCAGATTGATATCAAGCAAAATAACTCCCGCTTCATTTTCCTTGAAAAACTCAAGAGCTTCGGAAGACGAGAGTACAAACTTGGAACTGATTCCCATCATGTTGAAATATTCAGACGTGGATTCAGCGAGTTCCTTTTCATCATCAATGATCAAAACACTATATCTCATGGCAAAAGTATATCACTTTCGTTTTCCGACAAATAAAAAAATGCGTTTCCGTACAAATATAATGAAATTGTCAAACAAAAACCGCACTGTTTATATTTATACTATACTCATTAACATGTTAACAGGAATGCTTACTATATATGGATTTGTTCAAGGTTTTATATATTGATCCCGGCACGGGCGGAATGCTCTTCACCGTGCTGTTCGGCATCTTCGGTGTCGCTATTTTCGGTTTCCGCGCATTGTTAATGAAACTGAAGTTCTCGATGGGCAGCGACAAGAATGCCAAGATCAACAACGAGAAATTACCTATCGTCATCTTCTCCGATCACAAGAGATACTGGAACGTTTTTAAGCCGATCGCTGACGAGCTTGAAGCAAGAAAGCAGAAGGCCGTCTACCTCACATGTTCCGAAGACGATCCGGCATTAAAAGCCAAATACGAATACATTACTGCCGAATTCATCGGTGAAGGCAACAAGGCATTCTCAAAGCTTAACCTCCTTAATGCTTCAGTTGTTTTATCAACTACTCCGAGCCTTGATGTTTTCCAGTGGAAGCGTTCCAAGAACGTTGACTGCTATATCCACATCCCGCACATGTCCAATGACATTACGCTGTACCGTATGTTCGGTCTTGACCACTACGATGCGATCATCGTATCCGGTGAATACCAGGAAAGACAGATTAGACAGCTTGAAGAAGCACGTAATCTCCCTGCCAAAGAGATCGCTCTCTGCGGCATTCCTTATATGGATGAGATGAAGAAAAGGTTCGACAAGTCCGATGCTGTTCCTGCTCACGAGAGAACAGTTCTTCTTGCACCTTCATGGGGCGAGAGCGGCCTTCTCTCACGCTTCGGCGAGCAGCTGATAGACAAACTTATATCTACCGGTTATAAGGTCATCATCAGACCTCATCCCCAGTCTTTCTCCTCCGAAAAGGAAATGATCGACAGACTCATGTCCAAGTACAACGATGACACCAAGGTCACATGGAACAGGGACAACGACAACTTCGACGTGCTGATGGAATCAGATATCCTTATCTCTGATTTCTCAGGTGTAATCTTCGACTTCTCACTTGTTTTCGACAAACCTGTTATCTACACCAACGCTAAATTCGACATTAATCCTTACGACGCTTCATGGATCGATGAGCCGCTTTGGACATTCTCTATCCTTCCCGAACTCGGCATCGAACTTACCGACGAGAATGTTGATGACATTAAGAGCCTCATCGACAGATGCATTGAGGATTCTTCTTTCAAGGAAGGCCGTGACAAAGCCCGCAAACAGACATGGGTAAACATCGGCGAAGGCACAAAGAGATGCGTTGATTTCGTCATGAAAGAATATAACGAAGTTGTCGCTAAGAAAGCTAAAGAAGCTTCCCAGTCTTCAAAGAAGAGCGGTAAGAATAACAAAAAGCAGAGAAAGAACGGCAAGAAATAATGACCTTTTTGTCTGCACTTTACACGCTGATAATATCTCCTCTTGAACTGTTGTTTGAGATCATATTCACCATTGCCAACAAGATCATCGGCAATGAAGGTTTATCTATCATTTTCTTAAGTCTTGCTGTTAACTTCCTGGTACTTCCGCTTTATAAACGTGCGGATGAACTTCAGGCTGAAGAACGTGACATCCAGGCTAAGATGGCTTCCAAGATCAAGCAGATCAAGCAGACATTCAAAGGCGATGAGCGTTTCTTCATGCTTCAGGAATACTACCGCATAAATCACTATAAGCCGATCTATGCGCTTAAGAGTTCCGTATCGCTCCTCCTTCAGGTTCCGTTCTTTATCGCGGCATATAACCTTCTGTCAGGAATGCAGAGCCTTCAGGGAATGTCATTCGGTTTCATAACTGATCTCGGAAAAGAAGATGCCACATTCATGATAGGATCTTTCCCCGTTAACATCCTTCCTATCCTGATGACACTCATCAATGTCGTATCCGGAATCATCTACACAAAGGGACATCCCGTTAAGGAAAAGGTCCAGGTATACGGTCTTGCAGCAGTCTTCCTTGTACTGCTTTATAACTCACCTTCAGGACTTGTTTTCTACTGGCTTCTTAATAACGTTTTCTCACTCGTTAAGAATATCTTCTACAAACTTAAGGATCCCAAGAAGGCACTCGGCATTGTGCTCGCAATCTGCGGTGCGGTAATTCTTGTTCTTACGCTCATCAGAAATGATCTTGATGCAAGACAGAAAGTCCTTCTTGCAATGGGCTGTGTATTGCTCGCAATGCCCCTTGTATCAAACATTATCAGGAGCAAGACAGCTGTTAAGGAAAAGCCTGTTAAGAAAGATAAGAAAGTATTCCTTTTCGGTGCAGTCTTCATGGCAACTCTCACGGGACTTCTTATCCCGTCATCTGTCATCCACGCTTCTATCTATGAGTTCATCGATGAATTCCATCCTATAAATCCCTGCATGTATACGGTAAATGGAATGCTGCTTTCTTTCGGAAGCTTCGTACTCTGGGGCAGCGTTTTCTACTTCTTCATGAGCGATAAGATGAAAGGCGTTTTCTGCAAAGGAATCTGGATCATCTGCGGAGTTTCCACAGTAGATTACATACTCTTCGGAACAAAACTCGGTATCCTGTCTTCAACACTTCAGTATGAGAACAAGCCTGCATTCGGCATTTCAGATTATCTGATCAACATTGCAGCAGTAATCCTTGTTGGAGTTGTTTTCGCTGTCGTTTACGCAAAGCTTCCCAAGGCACTTAGTGTCGTTCTCGCTGCAGGCGTTCTTGCCGTTGGCGGCATGGGACTTCTTAACTCATACAAGGACTGGGATACATATAGCGCATATCACTTCATCAGCTCTTCTTCAGCTGACGACATTCCCGTTATTCCCTTAAGCAAAAACGGCCAGAACGTAGTCGTCCTCATGCTCGACAGAGCTGTAGGAACCGAAGTTCCTTATATTTTTAATGAGAATCCCGAGCTTGCAGAACAGTTCGACGGCTTCACATATTACAAGAACTCAATCTCCTACGGCGCATTTACGAATACGGGTTCTCCTGCTTTGTTCGGCGGTTATGAATATACTCCCGAACGCCTTAACGCGAGAGATGACATGAGCCTTGAGAGCAAGCACAACGAAGCATTAAAGGTAATGCCTTCCATCTTCAGCGAAGCAGGTTATACGGTTACACTTTGCGACCCTACATATGCAGGCTATCAGTGGACTCCTGACCTTTCGGTTTTCGATGATCACCCGGAATTCCACTGCTACAACACAGACGGACGTTTCAATTATTCAGACGCAATCGAAGGCGTCGACACGGCTTCAATCTCAGCACGTCTCAAGGATATCCGCGACAGAAACTTCTTCTGCTATTCACTGATGAAGATCTCCCCTGTCCTTTTGCAAGAGACGATCTACGACGGTGGTCTTTATAACGAATCAATATCCGGTAATGCATCCACGAATGATCTTGAGGACCAGCTATCCCTCACACAGACAATGGACGGCATCTCCAAGAGCACCGGCTACGACGCTCCATTCCTCCAGGCATATTCAGTACTTACTAACCTGCCTAATATAACCGAGATCAGCGACGGCTCAGAGAACACGTTCCTCATGATGTCCAATGACACTGCTCACGAGCCCTGCCTGCTGCAGGAACCTGAGTATATTCCCGCATTAAACATCGACAACACAGTTTTCGATGCCAATAACGTCTCACGCTTCACGATCGACGGCAGAACGATGAGAGTATCTACCGAAGACCAGATGACCGCATATCACGCAAACATGGCCACATACATCCAGCTCGGAAAGTGGTTTGACTACCTGCGCGAAAACGGTGTCTACGACAACACAAGGATCATCCTGGTATCCGACCACGGAAGAGACCTCGACCACTTCGACATCAAGTGCGGCGACATGGATATGGAATACTTCATGCCGGTAGTCATGGTTAAGGACTTCAACGCAACAGGATTCACGGTATCAGAAGAGTTCATGACAAATGCTGATACACCTACGCTTGCAACATCAGGCATCATCGATGATCCTGTTAATCCTTTCACCAAAAATCCGATCAATTCAGACTTGAAGAACGGTCCCCAGACCATCTTCTATTCAAGCATCATCGAGACTGATATCAACAACGGCAACCAGTTCCTGCCGGGCTCATGGTACACATTCGAAGGCTGTCCTTACGACCCTGCTGCCTGGGAATACAACGGCGATCACTGATACGCTTCCATAGGGAAAAGCCATAACAAATACGTGGTTTTTATTTTATAATTTAGGCATCCTTATTTTCCCGCGGAGGTAATCCATATGACTTTTGAAGAACTGATGACGTATGCCATAGAACGCGACTGCTCCGATGTGCATATTACCCAGGGTACTAATCTTGCAGTTAGAAGATACGGTATGCTCCATATCCTTGATGAGCGTCCGACTGCAGAAGAAGCACAGGACATGATCTATACGATTCTCACACCTGATGAGATCGCACGCGTTGAGGCAGGCGAAGACGTCGATGTCGGCCGCATGATCGACAACGGTGTCAGAGTCAGAGCTAATGTTTACCATCAGCGTAACAACCTCGCATGCAGCATCCGTCTTCTCATGGCTGAGATCCCTGAGTTCGAAGCTTTGGGCCTCCCTGAAGTAATCAAGACACTCGCTACTGCAAACAACGGTATCATCCTCGTTACAGGTCCTACGGGTTCCGGTAAGTCCACAACGCTTTCTGCTATCGTAGACTTCATCAACAAGAACGAAGCCAAGCACGTTATCACGATCGAGGATCCTATCGAGTATATCTATCCCCACAACCGCGCCATGATCCACCAGCGTGAAGTCGGCCGCGACGTAAGCTCCTTCGCTTATGCTCTCCATTCAGCTCTCCGTGAAGACCCTGATATCATCCTCGTTGGTGAGATGCGTGATTTTGAGACGATCTCCGCTGCCATCACAGCTGCTGAGACAGGCCACCTCGTCCTCTCTACTCTCCACACACAGAGCGCTGCTCAGACGATCAACAGAATCATCGACGGTTCTCCTATGGATATGCAGGCAACCATCCGCTCACAGTTCGCAGCAAGCATCCGTGGCGTTATCTCACAGCAGCTCCTGCCTACATCTGACGGCAACGGCCGCGTGCTTACAACTGAGGTCATGGTAGGTACAAGCGCAATCAAGAGCCTTATCCTTGAAGATAAGATCCAGATGATCCCCAACACACTCCAGTCTTCAAGTCTCCAGGGCATGCATACTCTCAACAGCGATCTCCAGAGACTCGTTAACCTGGGCCTCATCACAAGAAGAACAGCTTTGGATGCTACTTATGATCCTAACGAGCTCGAGAAGCTCCTCGGCGTCACAAACTACGGTTTCTGATTTAATACCGTCCCAAATCAGTTTTTTGAAGTTGGGACGGTATGTCGGAACGTGAAATAATAAATTTATACCGTCCCAAACCGGTTTTTCATGATTGGGACGGTATTTTTCTGCCTGAATTGACCTAAAAATGAGTATTTCATACCGTCCCAAATCCAGTTTTCGCGATTGGGACGGTAAAATACAGACTCTATTACACTTTAATTACTAATTAATAAAATATATTTGTAGTTTCACTTGTGTTTTGTACCATAAATAAGGTATAAAGGGGTATCTTGTCGGACAGACTTCATCTTTACCGAACTGATAAGGAGAGTAGAAAGAATGAGCCTTGATTTGAAAAAGACCTACATGAAACGTGCAACGGGGATACTCGTCGCGGTCATGTGCGTTGCCCTGATCCCGATGGTCAGCCTGGCTGCAGGAATCACGCCCTTACACGAACCCGACACCCTTACATTTGCAACCGATCTCGCATTCTACGCAGGAGCTTTCTCAACCGCCGTTACAGCTTCGATCAATCCGACAGCCACGATGGCGGTTTTGGCTATTCTGGGAGCTTTTGAGAATGCTGCGATATACCAGCCCGATTCTGTCGTGCTCTGCAACATAGCAGATTTCCTGAACGGCATCCCGATCATCAGGGAAGTCGGCAAGCTCCCCATCGCAAATCCTTACGCTGCCGTATTCCTTTCACTGATAGCCGTAGCGCTGATCGTAGTCCATTCATTTGCCGAATCAAAGATGGTATCAGAAGAGACCATTGATAAGCTCGATAAGTTCATCGGATATATCTGCACGGTATCAATTACGCTTCTGCCTTTCGTTACCAACGAAGCTTTGGAAGCTGATCCTCCGGGATTTAAGACCGCGGCCAGGGTATCACACATGGTAACGGTTTTCGGCGCGCCGGACAAAACGACACAGACAAGCTGGACCACTTATGTCCTTGCAGGCGTCACGATAATCGCGATAACGATCATCTACTACTGCACATATACATGCATGGATAACTGGGAAGTTATCGTAGCTGCGATCCCGGTCAAGGGCACGAGCCTTATCTGGCAGATCATCAAGGCTTTCATCCACATGATCCTCGTGCTCCTTCAGATTTTCGCGCCGGTCGTAAGCTTCATCGTAAGCATCCACCTTGCAGTTGCGGGCGTAATCCTTTTCAGGATCCTTAAGAGAATTTCACAGTACTACAAAGACGTTTATATCTATACTGTTTTAAGAAAGATCTTCAAGCGCAACGACCCCATTCCGAGAGTCGAAAAGCATATCCCGAGAAAGCTCCGCAAGCTCTATCCCATGATGCAGGTCGCAATGTCAGTTTATACATTCCACGGCTACGCACGTCTTGCTAAGCGCTCCAGGATCTGGCTCATCAAGGATGGCGATACGGTCGACCTCGTCTATAACAGGTTCCTCAGAAAGCCCTACATCATCTCCTGGAATGAGCTGCGCGAAAAGCATGAGGGCAAGCCTGTTTACATTGAGCAGTGCGCAAGATTTTTGAGGATCCGCACTGAAGACCGTAAGCTCGAACTCATAATGTCCACACGTTATAAGCACGATGTGCCTTTCCTTTCCGAGATGCTTGATCTTAAGGATTTTGAACCGCTTAAACAGGAAATCAAGGAGACTAAAAAACTGAACCGCAAGCTCCGCCGCAAGAATAAAAAAGCGGCAGCAGATCCGGTCTGATAAATAAGTTTTAGAAGAGGCTTTTTATGAAACATTCAGCTAAGAAAAGAATCGAAGAGGAAAAAAAGGTCGCCCGCAAAAAGCGCACCCTCAGGTGGAGCTTCGTTGCGGCATTCATACTACTGATCCAGGCCATCGGATCCGGTTTCTTGTTCTACAGCGCGTGCAAACTCGGAATGTTCCCTACATGGATGCTCACGATCCTCGCAGGTGTTCTCGTAGTCCTGCTTCTGGTCACAACTCTCCTCCTTATCGCAGGAAAGAAAGAAACCGCAGCCAAGAACTTCAGAAGATTTACGGGCATTTTCCTTGCCGCAGTCATGACGGTTACTTCTGTTTATATCGGCAACATGTTCGGCGCGGTTGATAACACTATCGAGAACATCACTGTCACGGAAACAACAACCGTTGAAGAACAGGAAGACGTAGCTGCCATCATGAACGTATATGTTCTCAACAGCAACACGGCAGAGAGCCTTGCAGACTGCAAGGACCTTAAGTTCGGCGTTATCGGAAGCAACGATGGTCCTGCATCTTTTGCTGCGGTAACCAAGCTCAAAGCAGAACTCAATCCGAATTTGAAAGTCACAGACTATAAGAATTTCAATTTGCTGGGAATCGATTTCTATCACGGTGATATCCAGGTTGCGATCATCAACGAGACAAACTTAAAACTCCTCAAGGAGACACAGCTTTTTGCAAACTGGTCAGACTATACGAAGCTGATCGCAGAGATAAAGATCTCCACTCCCGAACTCGCTACTGCCGAAGCAAATAACCCTTACGGCAACTACGATAAGCCGGTTGAGATCAAGCCTGCCACAAGCGCAGTAGAAAACATCGAAGTTGAGCCTTTCATCATCTACATCAGCGGCTCTGACTCAAGAGAAGAATATTTCACTACTGAAAGAAGCGACGTTAACATCCTGATGGTCGTAAATCCTCAGACAAAGCAGATCCTTCTCATCAACACTCCGAGAGACTACTACATCCCTAATCCGAGATCGAGTGCCGGCACTGAAGACAAGCTCACTCACCTCGGCATCTATGGTGTAGACTGCTCCATCACTGGTCTTGAGAATCTCTACGATTGCGACATCAACTACTATGTCCAGATCAACTTCACGGGCCTTGAAAAGCTCGTAGATGACATCGGCGGAGTAACCATCGACAATCCCCAGTCATTCACGGCTGAAGACACATACTGGTACGATGAAGGCGTTATAACGCTTAACGGCGCTGAAGCTCTCGCTTACGCACGTGAGCGTCATGCATTCGCAGACGGTGATAACATGCGTGGACAGAACCAGATGCGTCTCATCAAAGCGATGTTCAAGAAGGTTACATCCTCACCTACGCTCATCATGAATTATAATTCTATCTTAGAAGACCTTGAGGGCTACATGTTAACCAACATGGAAGCAGACGAGATCGATACACTCGTAAGGATGCAGCTCGAAGACTTCCCTGAATGGAATATCCAGACATACGCAGTAACCGGATGGGGCGGAATGGATTATACATACTCGGCTCCGTGGGAAGAGCTCTATGTAACCTATCCATACTACAGCACGGTTTACCAGGCTCAGGATCTCATCGACAGAGTACTTGACGGTGAGACGCTTTCTGACGAAGACGTGGAATAATTTCCCGCTACAAAAAGACTAAAAAACTGCCGTGTGAGATTACTCACGCGGCAGTATGTTTTTCTCGTAATAGTGTTTGATGATCGACCTTCTGGTAACTATTCCTATGAATATTCCTCGGTCATCGGTTATCGGTACGAAGTTTGTCTCCATTGATCTTATAATCAGATCTTCGATCGATGAGCTTATCGATACCGGCTGGTTTTTGTGGGTATTAAGTCCTACATCAGTGAGCTTAAACTGCTCTAAGCTCTCTATGGCCATTGTATGCGGTTCTCCGCCCTCTCCTTTAACGATAAACCAAAGGAGGTCACCCTCGCTTATGGTGGCGATATAGTGGCCCTCACGGTCCAATACGGGCACAGCCATATAAGAGCTGCTGTGCATCTTTTCGAGCGCCTGCCTGACCGTAAAGTCAGAATAGAGATATGTAATTTCCTGTTTGGGACGTGTAAAAAATGCTATGTTCATGTTATGCTCCACCGAGATCTTTATCTATCCTTACCTGGAATGGTGTGGCCGTAAGACCGTTCTGCGCGTGCAGAGGGGTCGGACCGTATGAGAAAAATGCGTATCTTACTTTAGAAGGGAGTTCGACATAAGGACATGACAGCAATACCGTCTTGCCGTCGAAGTCAACGCTGGCTTCTGCCGGGAAGAACTTGCCGTCCTCGCCTGCAACCTCAAATCCCGAATCGTCAGGACCGAATCCCGTAGTGAGGTTTAACAAAAGGTAGTCACCGCCAAAGGAGATCTCCACGCCCTCGCCTCTTCTGGCATCAATGATGAACGGGGAAACCGCATCGACCTGTTCGAAGCCGTAAACGAATTTCTCTGCCAGAAGCGCAAGCCTGTCACCGGGAGTCTTCTTGTCAGCCGGGAACATGTTATTGAATTCACCGCAGTCAACGGTAACTGCCATATAAACGTTCGGCGTATCGATCGCGACGATATGCTGCTGCTCGCGAAGTACCGGCCACGACATATCGTCGAAGTCCATATACTTACGCTGCTTCGAAATATACATCGGAAGCTGGCAGAAAATGAACGGCAGCTGGTCATCAAAGAATACTTCGCGCCACTCCTTGATCATGCTCTTAAAAACACTTCCGTATTCTTTCTGGTGTCCGTCCGTATCTGCCTCACCCTGATAGAAGATGACGCCTCTTAATGTGTAAGGCGCAATCCTCAATATCATGGCCTCGAAAACAGAACTCGGACGTCTTGCCGAATTGGGCCCTACGGGTGCCGGCCACGGAGCCGGACCGATCTTGAGATCCGCTTCCGGATAAGTCATCCACGGATCTTCTTCAAGAGCTTCAGCAAGCATCAGCTGGTATAATTCATAATCCTTGTTGAATTTGGCTTCTGCCCTTTTGAATTCATCAGGAGTCATTTCCGCTATGGCATCGTCAAAGTCCTTGATGTACTGTCTTCCCTCTTTTGTGGAAAGCAGTGACTCAACGCTCTGCCAGTTGTCTATCGTGGATCTCGTGGAACAGCACTGGATAATTCCGATCTTGGCATCGACTCTGGATTCGATCTCCCTTGCAAAATAGTAAGCAACGGCACTGATCTCGCCTGCAGTCTCACTGTTGATATCGACCCATTCGGAAACAACTTCGGCATATGCCTGGTCCTCATTCAGATGGCCGAACGTGGGAACCTTGTAATATCTTATGTCGGGATTTCCGATCTGGCGGATTATGTATCTCGCAAACTCAGAACGCATGAGAGGATATTCCATATTACCGCCGCCTGCGGCAAGCCAGACTTCACCCGCATAAGCATCGGAAATAACGCAGGCTTCTTCGTCAGATTCGTAGACCTTCAGTTCAAAAGGTCCTCCCGGTTCATCAACCGGTTCAAGACAAACCAAAAAACTTCCGTCTTCTTCAGTATGGCTTGTGTTGGAGGTAATTTCTTTTCCGTCCTTGAACAAAACGGCCTTGATGGTGCAGTCATTATCACAGCATCCGAACACTCTAAGTTCGGCGCCCCACTGGAACACCATCTTATCTTTGAAAATGCCGTTAAGTATAGTTGCCATACTTCTAAATTATATCAAAACGGGTATCAGAAAAGTTTTGAGCAGAATACGAGAGCCTGTGCCGCATCGCCGTTGATCGTGATGCTGCCCTGTGAGACTGCTACTACGAAATCCTTTTCGCCGTTAAGAACTGATGCAAATGTATCAGCATCGGCATCGATATAGAAAGGAGCATTGATGTACTCGTAAGGAGCTACCTCAGGCACTCCGTCTTCGATCTTCACATATAAAGGAAGGTTATCGAGATTGCCGTTTAAGGTAATCTGTGTGGCCGTATCCTGAAGGAAAGATACTTTCTTTGCCTTCTCTTCAACTGCCCTGAAAATGCTGCCGAATGTCGGCTCGACTTTCTTCTTTGTCATGTAAATCACCCCTTCTTATGTTGTTTATTCATTTGCACCGCTGCCCATGAAAGCCAGTATCCACGATGTGGGAACTATCTTTGAAGCAAGGTGTAACAGTTTCTGTGAAAACGGGAATACAAGCATCTTTCTGCCCTTTACGGAAGCTTTAAGAGACTTCTTTGCAAGCTTTACCGGATCGATAACGAAGTTCTTGCGCCAGTCGGTGAAATCAGCCTGCTTTCCTTCGGTTGCCCTTCTCTGGAAATCAGTCGCAACAGGACCCGGGCATACAGCCATAACGTCTATGTCCTTTGATTTAAGCTCTGCGCCCATCGCTCTCGAAAATGAGATGACATATGACTTGCTCGCCGCATAACACGCAAAACCGGGCTGTGGCAGGAATCCTGCAGATGATGCAATGTTGATTATCTTTGCACGGCCGTTGTCGCCTGCCTTCATGAATGGAGCAGTGATCCTCATCATCTGGCTTAATGCGCTGCAGTTGATCCTTATAGTGTCATCAAGAGCCTGCGCCGTCTTATTCATGACAGCGCCTTTTATTCCCATGCCGGCAGAGTTAATAAGAAGTCCTACTTCGGGTTCTTCTGCCTTAAGCTTATCTTCAATAATCTTGATTCCGGCATTATCAGCGAGGTCGGCAACTATCGGAATGACCTTGCCGCCGCCAACGGAAGCAGCAATCTCATCGAGCGCATCCTTGCGTCTTGCCACTGCCCATATCTCATCAAAAGGCGACTTGAAATACTCACCGTTATCGCATGCAACAAGCTCAAGAAAAGCTTTTCCGATGCCTGATGAACTGCCTGTTATTATCGCGATTTTCTGGTGCATTAACCGCTTCTCCCGGAAAGAAGTTTATTAAAAGAGAACGTTCTTAAAACATACTCTCTGTTTGTTGTTATCGTAGTCGAAGCTGTGTCTGGAACCGCCGGCACACCACTTCTCCCACTCACAGTCGTGACACTCTTTGCAGAGCGAAGACAAGGGCTTTCTGTAAACCTGGAAACGGTTAAACCATACGTCGCTGAACTTATCCGTAGCGATGTTTCCCTGTACGAATTCAGGTCTGTCTTCGATATCAAGGCATGCTGTGATGTCGCCGTTGATCCTTATCGCAGCGGTGTGTGTGCCTGCACCGCAATAGAAGAACCAGTCTCTTACGTCTCTTTCATATTCAAGACCTAAGAAGTGTGAACATCCGTAATTTACGGGTATGCCCTGCTCACGCTTTTCGCGTATGAAGTTAAACAGATATCTCTGGTCATCGGGCGTGAGGAGCATGTCGGGATAATCCAAAGCTCTTCCCATCGGCTCGATTCCGATTACACGCCATGAATCAAGATCGATCGAATCCATGATCTCAAAGAGCTCATCGAGTTCACCGATATTCTTGTGATTAACTACCGTCGTGACCTGGATGTGTCTGAAAGCCTTACGGTCAATGAGATTCTGGATTCCTCTCATCGCCTTGTCGTATCCGCCCTTAAGTCCTCTCTGGCTGTCGTGTGTATCACGGAGTCCGTCAATACTTACGGATACCGTTCCCATACCGACATCAGCGAGCATGTTTGCAACGTCCTCAGTAATGAGAGTTGCATTTGTCGTCATGCCCCAGTGGAAACCCTGCTCTTTTGCATAGCCCAAAAGCTCGGCAAAACCGGGATACAAAAGCGGTTCGCCGCCGGTAATGCAGAGCTGGAGTTTTTTCAGATCAAAGTGTTCTTTGACGTCATCCAATACTGCTTTGAACTGTTCAACTGAGGGGCCGTGTCCCAATCCGGGCGCACAACTGCTTCCGCAGTGAAAACACTTTTCATTGCAGCTTCTGGTCAATTCGAAAAACAGATATATCAGTTCGGGATCCTTGAAAAGCTTCGCACGATCTTCAGCTTTTCTGTCGAGATATACCTTCTTGGCTTCATTTGTATCTACAGACATTATTCTTCAACTTCCGGCGGAGGTCCGTAAACATCCACTTCAGGTCCGTCTACTTCTGACGGAGGAGGTCCGTATACACAAACTTCAGGATTTTCAGTAGGATCGACGGGCTTTTCTTCTTTGGTAGCCTTTGTCTCTTCCTCTGTCTCTTCTGTATCTACTGTCTGTACAGTTACAATATCATCCGGCGGAGGTCCGTAAACATTAGTCTCAACCTGCACTCCCGGAGGCCCGTAAACACATGCCTCAAGTCCAAGGCTGAGTGCGCCGATACTTGCTGCGACAGCAACAAAGGTTAATGGTTTCTTAGATCTTTTCATAGTATTATCCCCCTGAAAAGTCTTCGTCAGTTATTAGAACCGTTAGGATTCAAAGGCTTGAATCCCGGCTTCGGTTTTAATGCCGTAGGAGCCGCGCCTGCTTTAGGGTCCATGATCGGAGGTCTGCTGCCTTCAACATCTGTGCCCATTGCAGGAGCCGTAGGATTGTTCCTAAAGTCACGCTCCTTATCTACTATATCAGAAGGACGTACTATTCCGCCATAAGCAGATGTCTGTTCTTCCGGCTCGTTGGTTGTAGGTTCAGGTCTTGTATAACCCCTGTCGAAGAAAGCTGACTTGCGCGTCTTTGCAGTGTCGGCAATACTCGGCTGAGGGTTTCTTGCCCTTTCTTCTTCAGCGGCCTTTCTTGCCTTCTCTTCTTCAATCTTTCTCTGCTGTTCGCGTATCCTTTCTTTTCTGGCTTCGTTACTTTCCTTAAATGCAACTCCTTTTGATCCCGGTGCAGCCCATATCGGTGCTCTGTCAGAAGCCTTTTCTGCCAGGATCGTGCCAAGCTGGTTGGAGTTTGAAGAAGCCCTTGCGCGTTCAGCCGCTTTTGCAGCTCCGTCAGGAACTTTGGTTGTATTAGGAATACCTCCCTTATATGCGTTATAAGGATTCTTTTCCTTCGATGCATCAGCCTTAGCTCTGTTCTCTGCTTTATTTTCGAGATGTTCTTTATATCCGTCAGCAGTAGACAATGCGGAAATCTGAGGCATTACAGAATTATCTGAAGATGCCATGGTAGTCTTGAAGAATGCAGATGTTTTACTCTGCTTTCTGTTCATCTCAGCCTTAGCTTCCCTTGCAGCAGCGGCAGCTTCCATGGCTTTCTGGGCCTCTGCCATCTTTGCTTCAGCCTGTGCCCTTGCAGCAGCTGCAGCTCTTTCAGCCTCTTCAGCTTCTCTTCTTGCACGCTCAGCAGCCTGTGCTTCTGCAAGAGATCTTGCTTCCTCGGCCTTCCTTGCTTCTTCGGCAGCTCTTGCTTCAGCTTCAAGTCTTGCTTCTTCAGCCCTTCTGACCTCTTCTGCTCTTCTTATCTCTTCAGCTTTCCTGGCTTCTTCAGCCTTTCTTGCCTCTTCGGCTTTTCTGGCTTCCTCTATTCTTCTTAACTCTTCGGCCTGTCTGATCTCTTCAGCTCTTCTGGCTTCCTCGGCCTTTCTGATTTCTTCTCTTCTCTTAGCTTCTTCAGCAGCTCTGGCTTCAGCCTCTAATCTGGCCTCTTCAGCCTTTCTGATTTCTTCTGCTCTTCTTAATTCTTCAAGCCTTCTGGCCTCTTCTCTCTTTCTAGCCTCAGCCTCTTTTCGCTCGAGTTCAGCTGCTCGTGCCCTTTCCTGAAGTCTTCTTGCTTCTTCGGCAATAGCCTCGGCCTTCGCCTTTGCTATGGCAGCAGCCTTAGCTGCTTCTTCAGCCTTCCTGGCCTCTTCCTGTCTTGCAAGTTCGGCTGCCTTGGCTGCTTCCTCTGCGATCCTTGCTTCTTCAGCCTTTCTGGCTTCTCTTTCCAGTCGCTCTTCTTCGGCCTTTCTGGCTTCTTCTGCCTTCCTGGCTTCTTCTGCAAGCTGGTTCTGCTCGAAAATCAAAGCTTTTCTGGCTTCGGCATTCTTTCTAATCTCTTCTACTCTTGCAGCCTGCGCAGCTCTTCTCTCCTCAAGAAGTTTCTTTGCTTTCTCACGTTCTGCAATCTGTTCAGGTGTCAGCTCTGCCTTAGGACGCTTAACGGGTCCATTCTGAGGAGCGGATGTAAAATTGTGTTCCATAGGCTTCTCTTTCTTTTCGGTAGTGTTTTCCTTTTTATCTCCGGCAACTGCAGTAACACTTCCGGCTGCCACTGCGGCACTGCCGGGACGCTGGGCAGGTTTACTCTGCTCAACGGGTTTTGCTGTTGCTTTTTCAACTATCTTTTCAGCGGGCTTTGAAGCAGCCTTCTCTACAGGTTTAACTTCGGGTTTAACTGCAGCTTTAACAGCAGGCTTCTCTTCAGATTTTACACCAATTTTCTCGGTAGGTTTTACTACAGTTTTTTCAACCGGCTTTTTAGGTTCAGGACGTGCTGCTGATACTGCAGTTTTCTCTGCTGCAGCCGCTGCTGCCGCTGGTTTTGCTGTTGCATTTGCAGCAGTTTTTGCAGTTGTATTTGCCGCTGTCTTAGCTGTTGTACCCGTTGCTGTTTTAGCCGCTGTATCAGCTGCCTTTGCAGTAGTTCCTGCTGCAGCACCTGTCGCTACAGCCTGTGCATGATTCACTGAAAGACTTGCAGGTCTCTTGACCGGCGGTCTCTGCTGAACGGGTTTCTTTTCTGCAGTTGCAGTACCGTTCTTTGCAGCAGCTGCTTTTCTCGCTTCAGCATTCTTTCTGATCTCTTCAACTCTTGCAGCCTGTGCAGCTTTTCTTTCGGCAAGGAGCTTGGCAGCCTTTTCACGTTCAGCAATCTGTTCGGGTGTAAGCGGCTTATTAGCAGTTGCCGCAGCCCTTGATACAGGCTTTGCAGTCGTTGCTGCTGCGCCTTCCTTCTTCGAATCTGCTAATGTCTTAGCGTGGTTAACTGATAATTCGGCAGGGCGCTTAACAGGAGCTTTCTGAACAGCAGTTCTTGTACCTGTGACAATGCCCTTCTCAGTAGTTTCCATTGCCTTGATTTCTTTCATGGCATTAGCTGTGTTAAAGCTCTTTTCGGAAACAGGTGCAGCAGTGTTCATGCTCTTAACTGGACCCAGATAACCGAAGAACTTTTCGGCAAGGAACGGAACACCAGGAATAAATGCGATGGCAAGATCAGAACCGTCCAGACCTTCTTTGTTCTTGAGGTATCTGTATCTTACATAAAGGAGTCCGCAAATAATTACGAGGAGAATGATCCAAATCCAGCTTGCAGCAGATGACTTCTTGGGACCGCTCTTATTTCCGCCTGAACCTGTTGCAGTAAGTGCCGCAACTACAGGTGTGCCGTCCTCATGTGTCTCATCGGCTACGACGTCTCCGTTTTCATCGAGAATGGAAGTCTCTTCAACAGTAGGAGTCTCTGTAGCCATAACCACAGAAGCAGATGTAGCAACTGTTGCTGTTGTTGTCTGTGCCGCGCTTTCAGTTACTGCCGTTGTCTCATCGGAAGTGTCTGCTGATGTATCGGTGGTCGTATCAGCTTCTGCCGTTGCCTGTGTCTCCTGTTGGGTCTGAGTAGGAGCAGTAGTCGGATCAGGTGCCTTTGTAGGCGCTTTAGTTGGTACAGGTGTATTGGTAGGAGGAACCGGTGTTGCTGTGGGTTCGGGTGTTGGTGTATCCGGCACCGGTGTAGGAACATATGGAGCGTCGTAACTTGAGATATAAGCTTTTGCTACATCATTGCCGATGTCAGTACCGCAAGCCTGGCCCTGAATATACATTCCTGAAGAATACGTGAAAGATATAGCTAAATCGTATTGATCATTTGTAAGGTAGTAATCTGCCCCCCAAGGTGACCAAATACTGTAATTGCCTTCTACCTTATGAGGGAAGGATACTATGACTGTTACTTCAGCACCCTCTTCGAAATCGTTGAGATCAACTTGAAAGTTTACACCATCACCCCAATTATCATAACCATCATAATCAACGCTAGGACTATCGGCCCTGACATCATGAGATTCAAAACAATTAACTGCAATTGAAAAAGAGAAAAATGCGCATAGTAATACGCACAGGAATTTAAGCGAGAAGCGCCCCGAATAGCCACCCGTCATTTTAAGTTTCCTCCAAAAAAGCACACACATCTTCAAATAAAAAATATATAAGAAGATACTAAAATTATAAGGTGCAAAGCCCTTATTTTCAAGTGCTTGAGGGTGTCAGGAAAGCCTGAGAATTAAGTGTTTTCAGCCTCTTCAGGAGTGTTCTGTTCAGGAACGTTTTCGACGGGTGCAATAACCTGCTCAGTTTCCTGTGCGGCAGGTGTAGCTGCCTCTTCAGAAGGCTGGTCAACTCTTGCAGAAGAAGGACGCTTTAAATGAATCGCCTTCTGTCTTGTATTACGGTGATATGTGTTGTCTGTGTATCTGACTGCGGAAGGTGCAGCGGAATCCATGACGAGTGCAGGAGTATTTGCTTCATTTCCGACATGATCGGAATTGAGCTCATCCATCTGCTGCTGACGTGCTCCGGGTGTGTTGGAGTAAACAGGTCTGATGGGAGCAGTATTTGACTTCTGGAGATATCCGTTGAGGATAGCTCTGTCCTTAGCCTTGTCGAGCTGCTTGGATCTTGATGAAGAAATACCAAGCTGTCCGTAGTAATCAGCAGCGTGCTTTTCTTCTTTCTGTGCTTCACTGGTACCGCCGACCAGAGTGTTCGTAACTGCAGCTTCCTGCTGCTGTCTTATGGCAGGATCTCTTGATTCGCGCTTGATCTGATGAATACTCTTAGTCTTGGTGGTTTCTGATTGACTGCGGACCACCTGATCCATCATCTTTTCGCGCTTCAATTTCATGCCGGTGTTTTCCTGCATTTTTCTTTTGTGCTTATCACGAAGTGTCAGAATATTGATGGCAATTATGAGACCGACAACAACGACAATCGCTATTCCGATAACTACAGGTAAAATCTGTTTGTTAGTAGGCAGGTCAATAAACAATTCAAAAGGCATATCAGGCATCTCCCACATTATCCTCTGCGGTATTTTCTATTTTTGTATTGTTTTTGTCAACCTCAATTTCATGAGGATCGGCAAGAATAATCTCTTCTTCTGCTTGTCTCTTCTTATCGACAAATTGCTTCACTGCGATTCTTGCAGCCATGATGATGATAAGAAGAACAACGACTGCAATAGCAACGATTATGAGTTCTTTTCCGGCTTTGCTGATTGTCTCAACCGTAACGTCAGTAGTAGATTTTTCACCTATGACAGTCTCTTCAGCAAGTGCGGGAGAAGTCTCTGTAACCGTTGTCTGATCTGCGTTTTCAGTAGTTCCGGTAACCTTAGTTTCCGATGCAGGAGCAAGAGGCGCGGGTGTGATAGTTACGCCTGTGTAATCTGATAACGCGATGCCGTTTACTCCAAGCGGAACAGCATGGTCAAGACCGATGAATTCGCCTTCTTCAGTCTGCCAGAGAACCTCTTTTACGAAGTTGTATTTTTCTTCATCCCAGGTTTTGAAATCGTCTTTTACGAGTCCGCCGGTGTCACCGGAATTTGCGTTGAAGCACCAGAATGTATGATGCAGATGCTTCTCTGCGATGAGCTGTCTGAAGTATTCCATCCACTTCAGATTGTCGCCTTCCATGAAGCCGCCCCACTCACCTACGAAGATCGGTGCAATGCCTTCCTCCTGGATGTAGAGCCAGTAATCGTACCATGCATCTTCCATGAGTGATTCATATGTGAAGCCTCCCTGGAACCAGGGCTGCTCGTATACTCTCGGACCGTAATCGTGAGGTGAATAGATTATCTGTTTGTTGCGTTCAGGAGAACCGAAATCGATCGGATAATCCTTAACTGCCATGAGGTTTGCACCCCACCATGTGTTGTAGTAATCGTCATCGTCATTAGTCGATACGAAGTTGTTTGTCTTGATGTCCTTGGGATAGATCTGAATTCCTTCAATGATGATCAGCGCATGAGGATTTGCATCGAGAACTGCGTTGCCTGCACGCTCTGCAACCTTCTTCCAGTTGTCAGGGCTGTCGGAATCGTTCCAGATTGCATGAGGTGTCTCGGAAGCTTTTCCGTGAGGCTCGTTCTTCAGATCGTATCCGATGATCGTGTCGTTATTCTTGTATCTTTCTGCGCACCATGAAAGAGCTTCAACGAAATCATCTTCAGTGATGTTTCCGTTATACCAGACAGGATGGTTATGTCCTGCGGCATCGGTTTTCGCGCAGTGGATATCGATGATGATCTTCATGCCGTTCTGCTCGCAAAGAGACAGAACATAATCGAAGATCTCAAGTGAATTCATTGAGTTGAGTTCTTCGTTATAAGCATTGTTGTAATTAGCTCTCGGGTATTCGCCGTTCTTCCACTGGAGAAGAAGTTCAGCACTCATGGGAACTCTTAAAACGTTGAATCCGTGGTCTGCGATAGACTTCAGAGTCTCCTTGAGATTGCAGTTCCAAACGCCGTCGAAAATATTGGTTCCTGTGTTATATCCGAACCAGTTGCAGCCTGTAAGCCAGACTTCCGTACCGTTCATGTCAACGATGTGGGAACCTTCTGTTGTAAGCCAGTCGTCGCCTGCAACACCTTCAGTATTGCGTGCGGAATCGGGATTTGAGACCGGATCAGATGAATTGTTTCCTGAATTATTTGCAGCTGTTGTTGATGCGGGTTCGTTAACTGAACCTGACTCTCCGTCTCCTGAAACAGATACGAGCTTTGCAGAATTAATGTCGCTGCCGGAAACCTGGATACCGACCCTGCTGTCAAAACCCCAGCTGTTTGCTCCGGATGAAGAGCATGTCGCAGTTACCTGGTTGCCGCTGATATCGTAATCGTCGAAGCCCCATCCGCCAGCTGAATCGATTGAGCCGGAAAACTCGGCAACAACAGTAATGGTGTCATAACCGCTGCAGCCTGATAACTGGATCTCGAGCTGTCCGCCGCTTCCCCAACAGTTAGAAGTGGCTGATCCCGAAGGAGCCGCCAGCGATGTCATCGGAAATGCGGTGAGTATAAACACAGTTGTGATAAAAAGCAGAAGTATCTTCTGCCCTATCCTGCGGCGCATATTATGCCTCCATTAAAGTTCGATTTCTGCCTTGCGGCCGGAAGGTTGATACTGCTCGTACTTAACACCTGCTGCATCAAGCATCTTGCGTGCAGCTCTGGTGGCGTCAGTATCGTGATACTTGTCATCGAAATAAACAACTCTTCCGACACGCTTCTGGATCAGAGCTTTTGTGCATTCATTGCAGGGGAAGAGAGTAACATAAACGGTCGAGCCGGCCAGATCGCCAGTCTTGGAATTGAGGATAGCGTTAAGTTCTGCGTGAGCTACGAAAGCATACTTGGTATCAAGCGTTCCGCCGTCACGTCCCCAGGGGAAGACTTCGTCGTCACATCCGCGGGGGAAACCGTTGTAACCTACAGATAAGATGTAATTGTCCTTGTCTACGATGCAGGCACCAACCTGAGTGCTGGGGTCCTTACTTCTCATTGAAGCAAGCTTAGCTACACCCATGAAATATTCATCCCAGGTGATATAGTCAGATCTCTTATCGCTCATACACTCCTCCGATAATACAAGTGAAACACTCTTAATTTTATCCGAACAGGAGTTATGCCGCAATAAATTATAAAATATATATAAGAACTTTGAGGTTATCAGTGAATCTGCTCTTTGCGGGGTTCCATTACAAGACTCTCAACGAGATCCTCGTAAGATACTCCTGCAGCCTTCGCAGCCTCAGGGAGAAGCGATGCGTTGGTCATGCCGGGCAGATTGTTTGCCTCGATAAACCAGAACTCGTGCTTAGCGTCATCGTACATCATATCGACACGTCCGTACTGGGTCATTCGAAGGAGCTTAAAGATCTTCAATGCCATCTTCTGGCACTTCTTGTAGTCTTCCTCTTCTATCTGTGCGGGACAGACATGTGTTGTAAGTCCGTCCTGATACTTATTCTTGTAGTCGTAGAAACCTTCGTGGGGAATGATCTCCGTAACAGGCAGAACCTTGTCGTTAACGATAGAGATCGTGATCTCACGTGCCTTGATGTATTTCTCGATAAGGATCCTCTGGTGGTAGGAAGCCGCATAGTTGATGGCTGCCTCATACTCATCCTGTGACTTAACGATGGATACGCCGCATGAAGAACCGTTGCCTATAGGCTTAACTACACAAGGGATGCCGATCTCTTCGCTTACTCTCTCGAATGTAAGCTTCTCGGGAACGTCGACTATCCAGTCTGCAGTAAGATATCCTGCTGCTCTTGCAAGAGACTTGGAAAGATCCTTATCCATTGCGATTGCGCATCCTAAGTAATCACAACCGGTGTACTGGATGTCGAAAGCGTCGAGAAGAGCCTGGACCTGTCCGTTTTCGCCGTGGCTTCCGTGAAGTCCTAAGAAGACTCTGTCAGCAAACTGGCACATCTCGATAACTCTGGGACCTACCCAGCTCTTTCTTCCCCCGTGCTGTCTGATGATCTCATCAAGATCAGGTTCAGTCTCCGGAATAGTATATGAAAACGGGTTTACTGTGCCTCTTCTGAAGAATGTCTCACAGGGATCGTTGTTCTCGATTCCGTCATACAGATCAACAAGCGCAACCTCATGTCCCTTGGACAGAAGAGCATTGGCAATAAGGCTTGCCGATTTAAGCGATACATCTCTCTCGGGCGATAAGCCGCCGCCAAGAACAGTAATTTTCATACAAATTCCCCTTTTAACGCAAGATAGACAGATTATACTCTTTTTCGTGTGGTCTCTTCATTGATACCGACAAATTGCCACATGTTTGTAAAAAGCGATCTTATGATAAGATTATTGGGATTAGCTTATATAAAAATATAATAAGGGGATTAATATGCTCGCGATCTTATATTTGATGTTATGTGCCGCATTCGGTATGTGCTTTGTCGGCCTTACGGTACCGGATGTACGAAGGTTATACGTTGCCTGCAGTTCTTCTGCAAAGGCTATAACACACATACCAAATACGCTGTTCACAGTTCCGGCAGGTATCGTTACCGGTATGCTCTGCGTACCTTTCTTTAACTACTACGTCACTCTCGGTCTTTCATATATCGTAGACAGCGGTGAAGTCTGCAAGAAGATCGGTGTTCTCGTAACAGTCGCTTTCTTCCTCTGGATGATCCTTACATGCCTCATCCTCATCAACCGCAAGAGAATCAAGCGTGAAGAGCTTAAGGCTTCAGGTTCCACAACTATCGAAGACTATAAGTTCAACGTTGTAGATTCCATCTTCTACGGTGTCGTTATCCTCGGCATCACAATCGCAGCCACATTCCTTATGTTCTACACATACAGGATCAACGGAAACACACTTTTGAACGGTTCTTCCACATTCTCAGACCTCTCGCCCCACACGGCCATGGTCTCTTCTTTCGGTAAGGGCTTTAACTTCCCTACACAGTACATGCATTATTCAGGAGACGGAATCAAGTATCACTTCCTCTTCTATTTCCTCGCAGGTACTCTCCAGTATCTCGGACTCCCTATCGATTACGCACTCAACCTGCCTTCAATCATGGCCATGATCTGCGCTCTCGTTCTTTTGGGACTTCTTGCAGTACTTATCAGCTCCAGACGTGCCGCATTCCTCGTAGCACCCTTACTCGTATTCTTCAGAAGTTCACTTAACGTCTTCTATCACATTAAGGAAATCACAGCTACAGGTGCCACAACATCACAGGCAGTTAACGAGATCCTCAAGTCATCAATATGGTATGCAGTTACCGATTACGACGGATGGGGAATCTGGGCTATCAACGTTTATCCCAACCAGCGCCACCTCATGCTCGGCGTAGCGGTTATTATTCTTATGGTCATCCTCTTCCTGCCTTTCGTAAGAAGACTCGGCATTTCCGTCTCCCGTGCAGGCAGCTTCGGCGACGCTGTAAAAGCTTTCATCGCTTCAAAGAATGCATGGCTCATAAGATCCGGTGACCCTCTCTACCCTCTTTCGATCACTATCCTGGCATGCGTTCTCGTTATCGTAATGCCTTATTTCCACGGTTCATGCCTTATCGCACTTCTTCTCGTGCTCTTCGGCATGGCTATATTCTCCGAGAGCAGACTTCTCTATGCTGCAGTAGCCGTATGCGCTGTTGTATCTTCATTTGTTCAGACTCTCGCATTCTCAGGCGGATACAAGAACGTCGTATCCTTCGAGTTCAAGCCGGGCTTCATTCTTGAGAATCCCACAGTCTCATCTGTTGCACAGTATCTCCTGATCGTTACGGGATTAACACTCATTCTCGGCGTGATCTTCGCACTTACGGCACTCGTAGTGGACATCATCCGCAAGAAGCCCGTACACCGCTTCCTGCTCTTCCTCTGCGTGCTCAACCCCATGATCTTTGCATTCCTCTTCAAGGTTTCCCTTGAGATGCTCGCAAACCACAAGTTCATCCAGGTATCACTTATCCTCGTTGATGCATTCGTTGCAGCTCTGATCGCTAACCTTCTTTACATCCCGCTCAAGCGCAGAAAGGCTGAAGGCACTGAGGATGCTGCAGATGAAGACAGCGCTGATGCTTCCGCTATCGACGGTGAACTCGCTGTTGCAGCAGCTGATGCAGGCGTAAGAACTCCTGCTATTGCTGAGACAAGCGCATTCGGTGACTCTTCCGAAAACGCTGGCGAGACAGCAACACCTGACATCAAGGCTCTTGAAGAGCACACAGGTGTTGATGCCGACGTTGCCAGCCTTGGCGGTGATTCTGCCGATGAAAAGACAGAAGAGATCAAGGAAGAGGCACTTCCCGCAGAGCTCATGTTCGGTGATGAGAAGAAAGATTCCGAAGAAGCTGAGTCTTCTGAAGAGATAACAGAAGAGCTCTTCGAAGTCACAGATGATAATGCCGAAGGCGAAAAGAAGGAAGAAACTGCTGAAGAATCTTCCGAAGAGAAATCTGAAGAAAAGGCCGCTGAGAGTGATGTTTCCGACAAGCCTGTCAAGGAATCAATTCCTGATGAGACTCACGTTGCAATGCGTCCCGGTTCGCTCGCTGCAAGCACAAGCTTCACATTCGGTGAAGAAGAACCCGCAGATACCAATGTTGCTATCGAATCTGCAGAAGAGCCTGTTGAAGTAACATCTGTTGCTGCTGCAGAAATCAACACTGATTCATTGAAGCACGAGCCCGTTGCTCCCAAGAAATCCAAGGGATTATCACTCCCTGCATGGATCGCTTTGGAAGTTGCAGGCGTTATCCTCGCACTCGCACTCATGGTTCCTCTTACGGCTACGGGTGTCAGCGAGTGGGCTACTTACGTTAACCTCAACCGCGTACCTCTTACGATGAGTGCTGACTCTCCTGTTACCGAGTGGATTATTGAGAATACTGATCCCGATGACGTATTCCTCACACCTATGTGGTCCATGAACCGCTTCATTCTTGCAGGACGTCCCATGTACTACGGCTGGCCTTACTACGCATGGTCTGCTGGCCACGACACATACACGAGAGATACCATCTATCTGTGGCTCATCACAGGCTGCGGCGGCGATATCGATGAATTCACAAGATATTGCAAAGAGCGTAACATCAGATACCTCATCGTCGATCCTGACTTCGAGACGACAGACTTCGGCAACGGAATTACTTTCAATAAGTCATTCTTTGAGGATAATCTCACACAGGTTGCTTACTTCGCAGAAGAGGACACAACCATCTACAAGATCTTCTGATCTTAAAAGATATCAGTTTGACTGATTATTCTTGTGGTATTCGTTCTTGATCTCATACATCAGCTTGTCAGCTTCATCGACGTAGTCGGTAACTGACTTGTCTGATTTGGGATCGGAGAGCACATAGCCGATACTTACAGAGAATCTGACCGGATTAAAACCAAGGTCGTTTTCTTTCTCGATATAGGCATTTATGCTGCGTCTGATATTCTCGGCATACTGCTTGTTTGCGTTTGCGGCAATTATCAGGAACTCGTCTCCGCCATAACGGATACCGATCGCATTGTCATTATTGATGCTTTCTTTAATGCCCGCAGCTACGGTAATTATCGCCTTGTCTCCGAAAACATGTCCGTATTTGTCGTTGATCAGCTTAAGATCGTTGATGTCGGCAAACATTATCATGGCACTCTTGCGGTGCACTTTACTCTCATCTATTAGCGGAACTGCATGGCTCACAAAACAGAATCTGTTATAAAGACCTGTCATGGGATCCCTGTCGTACATGTATCTGAGTTCTTTGTTTACCATCTCAAGACGGATCGTTATCCTGAAGTGCAGCAGGGTCTGCTCCATCTTTTCGAGATATTCGTATACACGGTAGTCTTCCTGGATAACAGTCGTACCGTCAACGAAGACCACGTAGCCATAGTTATACTCTGCGTTCTGCAAGGGATAGAAGAAATAAAGATGCTGCTCACCCTTCTTCTTGATGAAGCCCGGCATTCTTAAGCGCTTATCTATCAGTTCGTCAGCATCCTCGCCGTTCCTTAACGCTACAGCGGCATCGAAATCAGCCTCATAGCATTCGGATAGGCATTCAAACTCTTCGGATACCGCATCTTCAAAATAGTACTTGTTCAGCATCAGGAAGAAGTTTCCGCGGAAATACTCGTTATTCGAATGGTAGTACTTCCTGAGGTTCACCTTCATGTCATCGTAGTCAGTTGATTCCAGTATAGCGTTTCTCTCACCGCGCATAAAACGGTTAAAGTAGCTGGACTGGTTGTTCTTCGCATGAATGCCGCTGCAGTATTTTCTTCTTCTGATGTTATATTGGTTGTCTGCTTCGGTATTGCAGCCGCAGCTCTCGCCCAGAACAAGCTTTGAAGCTACAGACACATCCAGCGAATCCGTCTTGCCTTCCACTATCTCATAAAGCAGCTTGCAGCTCTCATATCCGATAGTCTCATAGTCCTGATCGACCGTCGTAAGGGCAGGATAAGAAATTCCGGACTCTTCTATGTTGTCAAAACCGGTAACGATAATGTCAGCGGGGAGATTAAACCCTCTTTCAATGAACCTGTTTATTACCGCCAGAGCCATGATGTCATTGGCGCATACGATGGCGTCGGGAAGAGCATTTTCCGAATCGATAAGTTTATCGGCAAACTCAACGGATTTTTCAGGGGTCCAGTCGCCGTAGCCTATATCATCGCTGCTTAATTCAATGCCATGACTTTCGAGCACATTGCGGACTACGCGTTCTCTGTCTATCGTATCCACATGTTCCCTGGCACCGCCAAGATATGCGAGTCTTTTGACGTTGTGATCTGTTACAAGATGCTCGACAAGGTTCTTCATTCCCTCTTCGTTGTTGTTGCCAACATAGGCAATACCGTCGAACTTCATGCCGATACTGACAACCGGAACGCCCTGTTCCTTGGCTCTCATGCAGAGCTTCTCGGCTGTGGGAATGTTATTTAAGAGATTTGAAAAGACGATAAGCCCGTCATATTCTTCAAGCTTCGCAAGGTCATAGATATTGAGCTGGCCCTTATTCGTGGCATCGCTTCTGTTATTGGCCGCAAAACTTATGTAAAAATGGACATCCAGATCGTTGGCAGTGGAGTATCTTTTAATACCCTCAATAGCCTTGAGGGTAATGCTTCCATTATATCCGTTTGAGTAAATGGCGATCCTGTGCTTCATAAAGAAAAAAGGAAAATAAAGGGCCTGAATCTATCCAATCGGTATTATACCACTAGCAAATCAAAAATCTTTAATCAATCTTATAACATGTGATATAATCTTTCTGCTCGGAACCGGTTGCCGGGTATGAATAAGGGAATATTAATCGGATTAAGGGAAATTTAAAATGAGTGTAGACACATTAACGAAGCTGCTTTACTGCAGCTTTCCTTTCGTAGTCATAATCACTGTAGTTATTTATGTGATTGTGAATTCCAAGAAGGTAAAAGACAGAGGGGATATTGATACTACCCCGCCCCAGTTCTACGGCATGCGTTCTCCTACCAATGAAGAAGCAGCCATGATAAAGAAGCAGCTGGCGCCAAGAAACGGCAAGGTCTCAATCATACTCGGCTTTATCATGGTTCCGCTTGCTGCCATTATCGGCGGCAGTGCTTACAGCATGTATGGTAAGGAAGACACAGCAGTCGTTATCATTATGGGCTCTGTTGCAGTTGGCGTACTATTGATGTACATCGGTATTATATCCATGCCTCTGTACATGATGATCAGTCTGAACAAAAAACTTTATTCTGTCGGTGAATGCTATTTCGCAGACGTAAATCATTATGTCCGTGTAAATCACAAGGGCATTCCCTGCGATGTATACCATGCCGTTATTAAGGACCAGGCCGGTCAGATCTGGGAGACAGATCTCCCCAAAGACCTCCGCTTTGTGGAAGTCGGAACAAGATGTCTTGTAGTCATCTATGCATCCGAAAAGAAGGTCAACAAATCTGTGACAAGCGGCAAGAGCCTCTACAGAAGAGATATTTTCGTATTCCCGGAAGATTTGATGAGATACAAGTAATCCCGCCCGCGTTTTATACTTGAACGCTCGAAAAGCGCCCTCCCAAGTATAAAAATCCTGAAATTTTATACTTGAGGTCCCTGTTTTCGGGGTGCGAAGTATAAAAGCAAATCAAATAATCACAAAATAAGAGGGTACCTCGTTTGAGATACCCTCTTTTTATTGCTGATTGTTTATCAGATTACTTCTTGATCTCATTGAAGCCTTCTCTTGCAGCATATGTTGTGTGCAGGAGCTCGTGAGCCTTGTGTGAGTTAGGCTCGCCAAGATACTTCTCGTAAAGCTCGATGATCTGAGGATTCTTGTGTGACTGACGGAGTGTCTGTCTCTCATCCTCGGAATAGAGTGCCTGAGCTCTCTTTTCCTTGTATGTGTCGAGGATGTCGTCACCTTCATTAGGCATGAAGCAAGGACGAACGTAAGGCTGACCACCACCGTTGATACAACCACCGGGGCATCCCATGATCTCGATGAACTGATACTTTGACTTGCCTTCGCGGATCTCGTCGAGAAGAACCTTAGCGCTCTTCATGCCGGAAGCGATAGCAACGTTAACTGTTGTACCGTTGATGTCGAGAGAAGCCTCACGGATACCAGCGTCGTGACCACGAACTGCTGTGAATTCAACAGGCTCGGACTCCTTGCCTGTGAGCTTGAAGTAAACAGTTCTGAGAGCTGCTTCCATAACGCCGCCTGTTACACCGAAGATAACAGCTGCGCCTGTGTAGTCGCCCATGATGTCCTGATCCCACTCCTCATCAGGGAGACGGTTGAACATGATACCTGCACGGCGGATCATTCTTGCGAGCTCACGTGTTGTGAGAACTGCATCAACGTCAGGATTGCCGTTTGTGATGAGCTGCTCTCTTTCCTTCTCGAACTTCTTAGCAACGCAAGGCATGATGGATACAACGAAGATATCCTTAGGATCGATGCCCTTCTCCTGTGCCCAGTAAGACTTGATGATGGCACCCTGCATCTCGTGAGGAGACTTGCAGGAAGAAAGGTGAGGAAGGAGATCGCCGTAGTTGTACTCAGCGTAGTTGATCCATCCGGGTGAGCAGGATGTGATCATAGGGAGAACGCCGCCGTTCTGGAGACGTCCGAGGAGCTCTGTGCCCTCTTCCATGATTGTAAGGTCAGCACCGAAGTTTACGTCATAAACTCTCTCGAAGCCGAGTCTTCTCAAAGCTGCGATCATCTTGCCTGTGCAAGGTGTTCCGACAGGATTGTCGAACTCTTCGCCGATAGCTGCACGTACAGCAGGAGCTGCCTGAACGATAACGTGCTTGCCTGCCTTGAAAGCTGCATCAACCTTATCGATCTCTGAGTGCTCCATGAGTGCGCCTGTAGGACATACGTTTACGCACTGACCGCACTGAATACAAGGTGAATCAGCGAAGCTTCTGTTCTCAGCAGGTGCAACGAATGTTGCGAAGCCACGGTTTTCGAAGCCGAGGATTCCCATGCCGTGAGCATTGGAGCAACGTGCGATACAACGGCCGCAGAGGATACACTTGGATGTATCACGGATAAGTCCGGGAGCCAATGTATCGATGTGTGTCTCAGAGTGAACACCCTGGAAAGCATCTTCTCTTGCGCCTGTGATCTGAGCAACGTGGAGGAGCTCGCACTGGCCGTTCTTATCGCACTGCTGGCAGTTCTTATTGTGATTTGAGAGCATGAGCTCTACTGATCTTCTACGAGCCTGTACAGCTGCAGGTGAAGAGATCTTGATCTCCATACCCTCAGCTACAGGATATACGCAAGATGCAACGAGTCCTCTGGCGCCTGTTGCCTCTACGAGACAAACACGGCAGGAACCCTGGTTGCACTCACCATGATTGAATGCACAAAGTGAAGGAATCTCATAGCCACAAGCCTTAGCAGCTTCAAGAATGGTGAGGCCGGCTTCAACCTGATAAGGCTGACCTTCAATTTTAATATTAACTAAACTCATTCTTTTGCCTCCTGATTAAACCTTCGAAATTGCGTTGAACTTACATGTGCTGATGCACGCACCGCACTTAACGCACTTATCAGCGTCAATTGCCATGGATGCGAGCTTGTGTCCTTCTGCAACGTAATCTGTACGTGTGATGCAGCTTGCAGGGCATCCCTTAGCGCACATACCGCAGCCGATACACTTATCAGCGTCGATTGTGTACTGCATGAGGTTCTTACAAACGTGAGCAGGGCACTTCTTGTCAACGATGTGAGCGATGTACTCATCACGGAAGTGAGCGAGTGTTGAGTTAACAGGGTTGGATGCTGTCTGACCAAGAGCGCAGAGGGAGTTAGCCTTGATTGTCTGGCTCAGTTCTTCGAGCTCATCAAGATCCTTCATTGTGCCCTTACCCTCAGTGATTCTTGTGAGGATCTCGAGCATTCTCTTTGTACCGATACGGCAAGGTGTGCACTTACCGCAGGACTCGTCGCAGATGAATTCAAGATAGAACTTAGCAACGTCAACCATGCAGTTGTCTTCGTCCATTACGATAGCTCCGCCTGAACCCATCATGGATCCCTTAGCTACGAGGTTATCGAAATCGATAGGCTCGTCGAGGTACTCAGCTGTCAAGCATCCGCCGGAAGGACCACCTGTCTGGATAGCCTTGAACTGCTTACCATCCGGGATACCGCCGCCGATATCATAAATGAGCTCTCTTAATGTTGTACCCATAGGAACTTCTACGAGACCAACGTTATTAACTTTTCCGCCCAAAGCGAATACCTTAGTACCCTTGGACTTCTCTGTACCAACAGAAGCGAAGTTAGCAGCGCCTTCTCTGAGGATGTAAGGAACGCAAGCGAGTGTCTCTACGTTGTTAACGCATGTCGGCTTGCCCCAGAGACCCTTGATAGCCGGGAACGGCGGCCTCGGACGAGGCATACCGCGCTTACCTTCGATGGAGTTAAGGAGAGCTGTCTCCTCACCGCAAACGAATGCGCCTGCACCAAGTCTGATCTGGCAGTCGAAGCTGAAGTCTGAACCAAGGATGTTCTTTCCGAGGAGACCCTCTGCTCTTGCCTGCTCGATAGCGATCTTAAGTCTCTTAACTGCGATAGGATACTCGGCACGTACATAGAAGTAACCTTCTGAAGCGCCGAAAGCGTAACCTGCGATCATCATACCTTCGATAACTGCAAGAGGGTTACCTTCGAGGATGGAACGATCCATGAATGCACCCGGGTCGCCCTCGTCGCCGTTACATACAACGTACTTCTGATCAGCTTCAACGTTGAAAGCGAACTGCCACTTTCTGCCTGTGGGGAATCCGCCGCCGCCACGGCCACGGAGTCCGGAAGCCAAAACTTCATCGATAACTTCCTGCTGTGTCATTGAGAGTGCCTTCTTGATACCCTGGAAAGCGCCCATGCCGATTGCTTCGTTGATATCTTCAGGATTGATAACGCCGCAGCCGTTGAGAGCTACACGTCTCTGCTTCTTATAGAAGAGAATATCTTCCTGCTTTGTAACCTTCTCGTTTGTCTTAGGGTCAACATAGAGAAGTCTGTCTACGATCTCACCGCCGATGAGGTCCTTTTCAACGATCTCATCAACATCTTCGATCTTAACCATCTTGTAAAGAGTATCCTCAGGATAGATCTTTACGAAAGGTCCCTGTGAGCAGAAACCGAAACAGCCAACCTGGTTAACAGTAGCCTTGTCTTCGATTCCCTTTTCTTTAATAAGAGCGTTAAATCTCTCCATGATCTCTGTGGAGTGAGCTGAAAGGCATCCTGTACCACCGCAAAGAACGATGTGGCGCTTGCCGTCTCCACCCTTGATCTTATCGTCGAGGCTCTTAGAGAGAGCTTCAAATCTCTCGTTAAGGTCATTAACTGTGCTTATCATGCCTTTGCTGCCTCCTCTTTCAATTCATTAATAATTCCCGGAACCTGGTCAACCTTAACCTTAGGGTGAACCTGACCATTGATGCTTACTGCGGGTGCGATACCGCAAGCACCGATACAACGAAGAGCGTCCAATGTGAAAAGACCGTCTTCACTTGTCTGACCGGGCTTGATGTTCAGAATCTCAGAGAACTTATCGATAACGTTCTGTGCGCCCTTAACGTAGCACGCAGTTCCGAGACAGCAACCGACAACGTACTTTCCCTTCGGAGTAAGAGAAAAGAATGAGTAGAATGTAACAACTCCATAAATCTCTGCAACCGAAATACCTGTCTTCTGTGATACCAATTCCTGAACTTCGAGCGGAATGTATCCGTACTCATTCTGAATGTCACTCAGGATCATCATCAACGGTGTCTTGTCGTTCTTGTGACGATCACAGATCTCCGTAATCTGAGCGACAGCAGCTTCTTGTAATTTAGCCATAAAAAACCTCCTGCCTCATTTGGGAATAATTCCAGACCCAACTATTTTACTTTGCAAGGCGACAGTTAGTAAAGACTAACTGTCGCCCAAAAACAGACATTATGTATCAAAAGCGTAAAAATGAATTAACGCAAATGAATATCTATCATTCTTCCTCAAAAATGACTGATTATTCTTCCTCTACATTGCTTGCTGCGATAACCTTTTCAGCTACTTCCGGAGGTGCTGCCTCATAACGTGCGTGAGACATAGCGAACCATCCTCTGCCCTGTGTCATTGACTTAAGGTCAGTAGCATACTCGAGCATTTCAGCTGTAGGAACTTCCGCATTAACAACAGATCCGAGCTCGTCAGCGTCGATACCCATGATACGTCCTCTTCTCTTGTTGAGGTCGCCCATGATATCGCCCTGCTTTTCCTCAGGAATGTGTACTTCAACCGAGCTGATGGGTTCGAGAAGTACAGGGTTACCCTGAGCCATACCTGCCTTGAATGCGAGGTTAGCAGCGATCTTGAATGCCATTTCTGAAGAGTCAACGTCGTGGTAAGAACCGTCAACCAGTGTAGCCTTGAGGTTAACTACGGGATAGCCTGCGAGAACGCCCTTCTTGATTGATTCCTGCAATCCCTTTTCGACTGCGGGGAAGAAGTTCTTAGGTACGGCACCGCCGAATACCTTCTCTTCGAATACGAGATCTTCTGTCTCTGGGTTAGGTTCGAACTCGATCCATACGTCACCATACTGGCCGTGACCGCCGGACTGCTTCTTGTGCTTACCCTGAACCTTAACCTTCTTACGGATTGCTTCACGGTAAGGAACCTTGGGTTCACCGAGTTCGCAGTCAACGTTGTACTTGTTCTTGAGCTGGCTTACGAGAACCTTGAGCTGCATGTCGCCGATACCGGAAAGTACCATCTGCTTTGTCTCAGGGTTTGTCTCGACTGTGAAGCAATGATCTTCGTCAGCAAGCTTTGTAAGACCGGAAATGATCTTATCTTCGTCGCCCTTCTTAAGAGGAACGATGGACTTGGAAAGACAAGGCTGAGGGAACTTGATCTTAGGCATCTCAAGGATACGAGCGCGGTCGCAGATAGTATCGTTGGTGTCTGTGTTAGCGAGCTTGGAAGCTGCGCCGATATCGCCTGCAGTAATGCAGTCAGTAGTGATCTGCTCCTTACCCTTAAGGAAGAACAGACCGCCGATTCTCTCATCCTTACCCTTTGTTGCGTTGTAAACAGTGGAGTTAGCGCGGAGTGTACCTGCGTTAACCTTGAAGATACTGATCTTACCTACGAACGGGTCAGAGATCGTCTTGAAGCAGAATGCAACGAGCGGATCGTCGATTGAGCAGCCAACCATCTGTGTGCCGCCGTCAGGGAGAGTAGCCTCAAGAGCGGGCTTCTTGCCTGCCGGAGGTGTGTCCTTGGAGATGCAGTTGAGGAGGAAGTCAACACCCCAGTTCATGTATGCGGAACCGCAATAGATCGGGTGGAGCTTACCTTCACGGAAACCTGCATGTACGCCGTGACGGAACTCGTCTTCAGTGAACTTCTCACCAGCGAAGAACTTCTCCATCAAAGCGTCGTCTGCCTCTGCAACTACTTCGTTAACCTTCTCCTGGAGCTCGTCAACTCTCTCGTTGTACTGCTCAGGAAGCGGATATTCAACAAACTTACCCGTAGCCTTATCGATTGAGAAAGCCTTACGGTTCATAACGTCAACGATACCTGTCATCTTACCGTCTTCCATGATAGGGAATGAAAGCGGGATAACGGAAGGTCCGTAACGCTCCATCATACGGGCTGCAACAGCTTCAAAGTCAGCGTTGGGCTCGTCCATTCTATTCATAAAGAAAAGGAAAGGAACCTTTTTACCATTCAAAAGTCTGATAGCCTTCTCGGAACCGACGGATGTACCGCCCTTAGCCGAGATCATAATAACGCCGGAGTCGGCGATCCTTATTCCGCTCATCTCTTCGCCCAAAAAGTCGAAGTCACCTGGAGTGTCGATGATATTGATCTTGCTACCCTTGTATTCGCAGCAGGCAACAGAAAGGCCTACTGACATCTGTCTTTTGATCTCCTCAGGATCGTAGTCAAGCGTAGTGTTACCGTCATTGATGCGTCCCTGACGATTGATTGCTTTGGTGTAATAGAGAATAGCCTCAGCTAATGTCGTCTTGCCGGAACCTACGTGGCCGAACAACGCGATGTTGCGAATCTTGTCTGCGGAATAATTTTCCATCAGTCATTTCCTCCTTTGAAGTAAAAGATTAAAATACTTTCCTATTATATAAGATTCGGTATGCTAATTCCACAAAAAACCAACTTTGCCCCAAACTTTTTTTGTGCATAATTATTTCAGGCCTTTTTTCGCTTTGTTTGACTGTAAAAAAGTCTTTAGAATTTCGTTTCAGGACACGAAATGGGCACTAAATCGTGTCCTTTTTCGGCATTATTCGACGTTTTAAGGTCGACGAAAAGTTGACGAAAATGACGTTTTTCGTCGATAAAATCGTCGAATTGAGCCGGATTCGACGAAATCGTCGACGATTTTGCCCGTTTCCGTCTAACAATCGTCGACGTGGTGTCACTCGCAAACAAAAAAGGATGCCTCATTTCTGAGACATCCTTTGGAAAAACAAATTGTAACCGGGAATTACTTCATCGGTCTGCCGAAGATAAGAACGAGTCTGTCTTCCTTCTGGTTGAAAGTAGAAGCACCCAATGAACCGAGTGACTGAGCCTCAGAGCTGCCACCCATGGAAGACATAAGCTTTCCGCCGTCATCGTCTACTACGGAGATCAGTGTCCAGCCGTCAGCAGACTTCTTCTTGAGGAGCTTAGAGAGGGCATCAACGTTAACTTCTGCAGACTTGTTGTGCTCAACTGTCTCAACTGAATACTCCATCGGTCCGCCGGCAGCTCCACCGCCTGCTCTGACCTTCTTCTCCAGCTCTGCAACTGCGTTATCCAATGACGCAAGTTTCTTCTCAAGCTCTGCCTTCTCCATCTCTTTCTCCTTGATCTTTTCTTCTAATTCTGTGATCTGATCGAGCATCTTGCCCTTCTCACTCTCGCTTAATGCAGCCTGCTTAAGGAATACCGACTGCTTCTCGGCATTAAGTACGATCTCCTGTGCAGCAGCTTCTGCAAGAACAGTAGCGTTCTTGGAATCTGCGATGATCTCTTTAGCTTCCTTAAGTTCAGCCTGGAGGCCCTTGATCTGATCCTGGATCTCGATTGACTGCTTCTGATAATCGTCGAATTCTTTCTCAGCCTGATTCTTCTTCTTCTCAGAATCTTCAAGCTCTTTTCTTGCTTCCTTGAGAGTCTCGTCAAGATCCTTGCGTCTCTGGTCAGCATCCTTCTGGAAGCTGTCGATTTCAGCATGGAGTTCGTCACGCTTAGCAAGTGCTGCTTCAGCTTCAGTCATAACGATCTTGGCCTTCTCGGTCATCTCGTCGAGTTCTGCCTGAGCCTGCTTGTTGCGCTCCTCGAGCTGAACGATGATCTGGTCTCTTTCAGCCTGAGCTTCCGCAATAAGCTTCTCCTTCTCGGCATTGGCGATATCTCTGTCACGCTCTGCGTCAGCCTTCATCTTGAGGGCTTCTGCTGCCTGCTTTTCTGAAAGCTTCTTATGTTCTTCTTCGAGCTTTGACTTTTCTTTCTCGAAATCGTCTTCGAGTCTTGCCTTTTCCTTCTCGAAATCTTCGCTGAGCTTAGTGAGCTTAGCCTCTGCAGCCTTGATCTCCTTTTCCTTCTCAGCCTTGATCTTGTCGGCATTGTCCATCATAGCCTGGACTTCTTTTGCCTGTGCGATCAATTCGTCTCTCTTGGCAAGAGCTTCGCCGTATTCCTTTTCAACCTGTGCTGCGAGCTGTTCAGTCTGCTTCTGGGTCTCTTCGTAAATCTTCTCCTGCTCGATCTTTGCAGCAGCGATGAGGTCATCGTGCTCCTTCTGAGACTTCTTCTTGGCTTCTGCCATCATCTCGTTAGCTTCTTTGCGGAGCGCATCTCTCTTATCACGTGCTTCGATAACTTCGTCACGGATAGTATCTACGGATTTCTCCAATGCTTCCTGCTCAGCAAGCTTCTTCTTCTGGAATGTTGTAAATTCCTTGTCGAGCTTTGCCTTCTCGGTCTCGAACTGCTCTTCCATAGCAGCATAGTCACGCTTAAGCTTCTCTAACGCCTCGAGGATTCTCTTCTCTTCTTCGGAACGCTTTGCTTCTGCACGGGCTATATTATCCTGCTGCTTCTGCTCAAGGATTCTCTTCGCTTCGGCTGCTGCCTCATCGTTGTTTCCCTGGGAAGCTTTTTGGAAATCGTATTTGCACATTGAGCAGCGGGCAACATTGTCACCCATCATTACGCCGCAAACCGGACATCTCTTCATAACTTGGTTCTCCTAAAAAGCGCGCGACACTGGTCGCACGCAAAGATTATATGCGCCTATTATATACCAGGGCGTGTTAAATTATTTACTTTTCTTAAGGGAATTTTATAAATTTTTAGTTAACTTTAAATGAGACACAGAGTTCACAAGGGCTTTTTTTGTATGCGTTGTCATATCAAAACAACGATATCCCTTCTTTATAATTAGCGTAATTTCTTTAAGGAGGGGTAAAATGCACCGTTTTATCACAAAAGCAGTCGTTACCGCATCTGCGCTCTGCCTGGCAATCACAGGACTTGCAGGATGCACCAAGAAGCCCGACGAAGCTAACAACAATGCCGTTGTCGGAATCACACAGGAACCGGGTATCTTCGATCCGCACACTGTAGTAGCCGCAGGCGACAAAGAGATCCTCTTCAACGTTTACGAGGGCCTTTTCAAGTACGATTACGAAGGCAATCTCAACCCTTGTCTTGCAACAGACGTAGAGATTTCCGCAGATGCATCTGTATACACATTCACGATCAGAGAAGGCGTTAAGTTCCACGACGGTTCTGATCTTGACGCAGGAGACGTAGTTTATTCCCTCAAGCGCGCAGCAGGCCTTCTTGATACACAGGATGGCACAGCTCTCGTAAGCGAGCTCGATCCCGTCAAGGACGTTACGATCGCTGCTGACGGCCGTGTTGAGGTTACTCTTGAATCACCCAGCACAGAGCTTATGTGCTACTTCACTACAGGAATCATCCCTGAAGGTTACGACAACTGCCAGGCAGCTCCCGTAGGAACAGGCCCCTTCAAGTTTGAGTCTTATACTCCCGGCCAGAGCGTTATCCTCGTTAAGAACGAGAACTACTGGCAGAAGGGTCTTCCTTACCTTGATAAGGTAACTTTCAAGGTTTGCGCAGACATGGATGCAGGCCTTACAGAGCTTGCAGCAGGAAGCATCGACATCTTCCCTTACCTCACACCTGACCGCGTAAGCCAGCTTGATTCAGCTAAGTTCAACGTTCTTTCCAACGGTTCAAACATGGTCCAGGTTTTCGCGCTCAACAACGCAGTAGAGCCTCTCAACGACCTCAGAGTACGTCAGGCTATCAACTACGCCGTAAACAGAAAAGACATCATCTCCGTAACAATGGACGGCACCAGCGTAGAGCTCGCAACAGCAATGAGCCCTGCAATGGGAAGCTACTACGATACTTCACTTGACGGAACTTTCGACCAGGATCTCGAAAAGGCTAAGTCACTCATGGCTGAAGCAGGCTATGAGAACGGCTTTGACATCACATGCACAGTTCCTTCAAACTACCTGATCCACGTTAATACAGCAGTTGAGCTCGCTTCCGAACTCAAGGCAATCGGCATCAATCTTGAGATCAAGCAGGTAGACTGGGGAACATGGCTTGAAGAGGTTTATAAGGGACGTCAGTACGAGACAACAGTCATCGCTCTCACAAGCTCTTATGCGCCTTACGACGTTCTTGAGCGTTACCAGTCAACATCTGACGGCAACTTCATCAACTACTCCAACAGCGAAGTTGATAAGCTCATGGCTCAGATCCCTCTTACAGCTGACGACGCAGAGAGAACAGCGCTTTACCACCAGGTACTTGGCCTTCTCACAGCTGATGCATGCTCCGTTTACCTTCAGGATCCCACAACGATTACTGCGGTATCAACAAGACTTGAAGGCTATCACGTATATCCGATGTATGTTCAGGATATGTCACAGGTTAAACTTGCAGGCAACTGATAAGAACCAGGGTTAAATATTTAAAGGCTGTCTCAATCTTATGAGGCAGCCTTTATTCTTTTTGCATTAAGTGGAAAAGCATTTATAATAAACTTCTATTTATAGTTTTTGAGATTGGGGAGAATGAGGTTTTGAAGAGCAAAGCCAGATATTTTATCGGTAAATTCATTGAACTCATACTGACACTTTTCGTAGTGTCACTGCTCGTTTTTGCTGCCTTCTCGATCATTCCGGGCGATGCCGCAAGAATCATGCTCGGCCCCAATGCTTCCGAAGCTCAGGTTAACCTCCTCCGCGCGCAGATGGGCCTTGATAAACCCCTTATCGCAAGGTACGGTTCATGGCTTTTGGGCATCATCACATTCAATCCCGGAACGTCCTATGCATTCAACATGAGCGTATCAGAGCTCATCGGCCAGAGGCTTCCCGTAACTGTCGGAATGAGCGCGATCGCCATGCTCATGGTAATCGTTATCTCTTACCCTCTTGCGGTCGTAAGTGCCCGTAAACCGGGCCGTCTGGGCGACCAGATATGCTCCGTTATCGGCCATATCCTTTTCGCGATTCCGCCTTATGCAGCATCGCTTCTGCTCATCCTTCTGGCAGGCTCCGTCTTCTCGCTCATCACGGTAGGAAACTACGTAAGTCCCTCCGACGACTTCATCGGATATGTGGGCTGTCTCCTGCTGCCTTCTTTTGCCATCGCACTCCCGAAGATCGCGATGAGCTTTAAGTTCCTGAGATCTTCCATAATCGAGCAGCGTACATCAGACTATGTGCGCACATCAAAGAGCCACGGCCTTTCAGACCTTAAGATCCTCGTGCGCCATGTGCTCCCTAATTCAAACGTCTCATCGATCACGATTATCTCAATCATCCTCTCAGACATTCTGGGCGGAAGCCTCATAGTAGAACAGGTCTTCAATCTTCCCGGATTGGGACGTCTGCTACTTATGGCGATTGACCGCCGTGATTTCCCGCTTTTGTCAGGAATAGTCTTCTACCTGGCATTCATAACAGTCATCCTTTACTTCCTTTCCGACATCGCTGCAAGCCTTGCCGATCCGAGGATCAGGTTGAAGTAAGGAGGTTATGCATATGTCTCGGGCAGTAAAAAACAAGGCAAACAGATCACCTGAAGCATCCGCTTTTTACACAGCGGGTCTCATTCTTCTGGGCATTGTCGTAATCTCATTCATAATCTCGCTGTTCTGGACTCCTTACGAGCCGGACGCAACAAGCGCTGCTTCAAAGCTCATGGCACCCTGCCTTGAGCATCCTTTCGGAACTGACAATCTCGGAAGAGACGTGCTCTCCAGAGTTATGTCCGCATCCAAATACACAATATTCATATCCGCCGCAGGCGTTACAATAGCGCTTATTCTCGGCACCGTTGCCGGCATACCGGCAGGCTATTTGGGAGGCATCACCGACAGGGGAATAATGCTTCTGGGCAACAGCATCATGTGCTTCCCCGGCATCCTTCTGGCACTTGTCGCAGTAGCTGTTTTCGGACCTTCCGTCACAAACGTAATCTGGGCTCTGGGACTTGTTTTCGCGCCCACATTTGCGAGAGTCTGCAGAGTCGGGACAATGGAAATAAAAGAATTGGACTATATAACGCACGCACGCGTAATGGGCATAAAACCTGCCCGCATCATGACGTTCCACATCTTCCCGAACCTTGTGGGACAGCTCCTTCCGGCAACTGTCATTGGCCTTGCCAACATGACGCTTTTCGAGTCCGGCATGAGCTATCTGGGCTTGGGCGTACAGCCGCCTGAAGCATCCTACGGAAAGATGCTCTCTGAAGCGCAGGCATATGTCCGCGTGGCTCCCTGGCTTGTCATCTTCCCCGCGCTCATGCTGATTTTCTATATTCTCGGCCTCTACTTCGTATCTGAGGGACTCCGCGTCAGCCTCTCGAAAGGAGGCAAGTGATGCCGCGTCATATACATATCGTCAAAGTACATCACCTGACTCTCTCTTTCCCGACGCGCAAGGATCCCAATCCGAAGCCCATCCTGGATGATGTCGACTTCGGCATCAGAGACGGCGAGATCTTGGGCCTCATCGGCAACTCCGGCTGCGGAAAAACCATGACTTCACTTGCGATCGCAGGTCTTCTTCCCGAAGCTGCATCCATTACTTCCGGCTCTATCAAGTTCGCCGGAGAGGATCTTCTCGGCATGAATCCCAAGGCAAGACGCGCGATGCTCGGCAAAGACATCGGCATGATCTTCCAGGAACCTTCAACGGCATTAGATCCTCTCATGACATGCGGAAAGCAGTTGGAAGAGGTCCTTACGGCACATAAAGACACGGCCATGACGCCCGAACAGCGCCATAAGGCCATCGTCGAAATGCTTGAGACAGTAGGCTTTGCGAACGCCGAAGAGATCTGCGGACGTTATCCCCACCAGCTTTCAGGCGGCCAGCGTCAAAGAGTCCTCATCGCAGGAGCGGCGCTCCTCAAACCGCGCCTTCTCATCTGCGACGAACCGACTTCATCGCTCGATACGGTAACAACGGTATCAATACTGGCGCTCCTCAAAGACCTGTGCCACAAGCTTCACATGACGATCCTTTTCATCTCACATGACCTGTCGGCCGTAAGAGGTTTCTGCGACCGCGTCATGGTAATGAAAGACGGCAGGATAATCGACAAGGATACCGCTTCAGATATCCTGAACAACCCTAAAAACACATACACGGCAGAGCTCCTCACCAACGCCAGACTCGACACGAGACTGCTCGGTTTTGAGCCTGCAAGAGTTGACTATTCAAAGAGTCCCGTCCTCACGGCAAAAGACATAACCGCAGGCTACGGCAGATCTTTATTTGAGCGCGCGAAAAACAAATCCGCCGACAACAACATTCTTCACGATGTATCGTTCGAAGTATTCCCTAACGAGATACTGGGTCTCATCGGCGGTTCCGGCAGCGGCAAAACGACTCTCATCAGATCGCTCCTCGGCCTCCTGCCCCATTCAGGCACGGTCAACATAAAGAGCACAAGCGTCGGCGCCATCTTCCAGGATCCCGTATCCTGCCTGAATCCCGCCCACACGATCAAGTGGCACATGGAAGAAGCTTTGAGAGCTTCCGGCAAAGCGAAAACAGTATCCGGCACCGGCTCCAGAGCCGAAAGAAAAGCCAGGACGCTCGCAAGAATTACCGCCGTTCTTGAAGAATGCGGTCTTGGTGAGAAGTATCTCATGCGCCACCCGAAAGAACTCTCGGGCGGTCAGCGCCAGCGTGTCGCAATCGCAATGTGTCTTATCCAGGAACCGGCTCTCATTATTGCCGACGAGCCGTTCTCCTCTTTGGATGCAAGCTCATCAGCCGAACTCTTAAAGCTCATGACGGACATCAACAGGGAACGCAGCACCGCATTCCTTCTCATCACTCACAATATCCACATCGTAAGGCAGATCTGCCCCCGCGTCATCGTAATGGACAGCGGAAAGATATGTGAAGAAGGAATCACCACAGAAGTCCTGACTGCTCCCAAATCCGAATGCGCGGCTGCACTTCTTGAAGCAGAGAGCCAGATCCACGGCATCTGATTTATCCTTTTATCTCCAAAAGCAAGAAAGGCTGCTCCGAAGAGCAGCCCATCTCAAGGGTGATCTATATAAAGTGATGTCACTTTATTGCTGTAATAAATCTACCTTTTCCTTTCACCCGATAATTGTATTTCGTTAAATAATTAGCTTAAAGTAATTCCATAGTTATCATTAAGCCATTTCTTACCAGAATCATTGAGTTTAAATTCTTGATTCTGATAATTTGCACCTTCTAAACCATTATTTACAAATATGTATGCTCCATGAGAACCATCGACTGTTGCATAGTAATCATTACCACGCTTTTCAATAGTGATCCATATCTGTCCCTCATTACAACCATCAAGGCTAGTCATTTTAATTGTCTGAGTATTACCAGATACAGTAACTTCATTTACTTTAGCTGTACCATTAGAACCTGTTGCTGCATAAGTTACAAAACCAGTAGATCCGCCACCGCTGGAACCGCCGCTGGAACCGCCGCTGGAACCACCACTGGATCCGCCACTAGATCCGCCACTAGATCCGCCACTGGATCCGCCGCTAGAACCACCGCTGCTGGAACCGCCCTGCTTCTCTTTCAGATACTGTTCTTCGCTCTTACCATCATGTAATTTAGGATCATAGACAGGCGTAATATCAGTGCTGCCGTCTTTACAACCCTTTTCGATTTCTTCCTTTGTATAACCCAAAGCAATGTAATTGTTGTAGTTGCTCAACCAAAGCTTGTAATCTTCAGGAGTCTGGAAACCACGATGCTCAGGGATTGTAGGATCCCACTCAGCTACGATGTGCCAGCCGTCTTCATGGTATTCGAATGTAATCTCACCATCAGTCCAGCCTTCTGCCAGCATCTGCTCTTTCATCTTCTTAGCCTGGTTTTCAGGAGTATAGTTCGGGATCGGATCCCAATAAACCATGTCCTTACCATAGCTGTCGACCTGATTTCTTGCGTAAGCTTCGAAATTTTCACCGTTGTTGACGGCTAATTGTTCCTGAGCTTCGCTTGCCCTGTTTACAGTAGCTGCAACACCCAGGAAAGCGCCCGCAGAAAGAATAACAATAATCGCTACTACGATTACGATCTCAAGAAGCGTAAAGCCTCTTCTTCCATTTCTCATTTTTTTCATATAGATCACACTCCCTTGTATCAACTTACGTTTCTACTGATATGTAGATTATAATTGAACGGTTTTTGACAATTCAATCACCAAGACATTGAATTTTTAAGCATGTTTTTAACAATATGTAACAAAGAATTAAATTGGGCGTTCCAAAAGCAGTTTTTTCGCCTCAGTTGTCAAAGAATCTTTGGTGTTGACGCATTTTCCCTCTATATAACGGTTAAAGATCTCTTCCAGAATTTCTCCGATAACGGGGCCTTCTTTAACACCTAAGGAGATAATGTCCCTGCCGTCGATTGCCAGATCTTTTAAGCTGAATACCGCGCCTGAAGCCTTCAGTTCTTCAGATATTACGTTCAGTTCCTCAAGACGCCTGATGCGGTTCTGACCAAGAGGTGAATGCGCGAGAATATCGGCTCTTTGAAGAACCTTAAGCTTATTCAGGATCTCTTCATGATACATGCTCATGAACTTGTGGACCTGAATCCTGTCGGGATATATATATGTATCATGAAGTCTTACAAGTAAACTTACATTAGTAATAAACTGCTTCGGACACTTCAGTTCATTAAGGACTCTGAGAGCGATCTCTTCGCTGACTCTGGGGTGGCCTTTCATGTGGCCGACGCCGTTTTCATCGAATCTGAAGCATGCGGGTTTTCCCAGATCGTGGAAAAGCGCAGCCATCGCAAGTTCAGAGTCGCGGCCTTCACCTTCCACATAAGGAATATGTCCCAGCACATCAAGCGTGTGCTCAAGAACATCCCTGTCATGGTATTTCGAATGCTGTTCAAATCCTTTGCATTCGCCTATCTCAGGAACGATCACGCTCAATACATTGCATCCTGTCCTGATCGCCTGAGGAGCGTACTTCCCACACACAATTCCAATAAGTTCAGTAGCGATGCGCTCGCCTGATATCTTCTCCAATTCATCGGCATGAGTCTCCATGGCGCGGAGCGTTTCAGGTTCTATCTCAAAACCGAGTCTGGAGCTGAACCTTATTGCCCTGAGGATCCTCAATGCATCTTCACGGAAACGCTCGTCAGGATTGCCGACCGCACGGATGAGGTGCTTTTTACAGTCTTCCTGTCCGCCTTCCGGATCGTAGATCTTCCCTTCGGAATCCATGTACATCGCATTGATCGTGAAATCCCTGCGCCTTACGTCTTCTTCGATCGAGGTCTTGAAAACGACTTCGTCAGGCCTTCTCATGTCGGAGTAAGAACCGTCTTCCCTGAATGTCGTAACCTCGACGTCTCCTCCGGAAGTAACGGCCGTAACAGTGCCGTGTTTGGCGGCATTGTCGTAGTAGTTTATTCCGGCCTTCCCGAAAACGCTTATGGTCTCATCAGGCTTTGCGGATGTAGCTACGTCGTAGTCGTGGGGAGTCTTTCCTAAAACGATATCGCGCACGGCACCGCCGGCCACGTATGCTTTATGACCGGAAGATTCAATCAGTTTGAGTATCTCGGATACATATGGCGGAATCCTTTTCGCCGTAGAGGAATCGTTGTTTGACATGACTTAATTATAATGCGAATCGTCATATTCTTGAAATAATTTAAGCATAGTAGTTTGGATATAATTATTGTGTTTATTTATATCTGTGCTTTTCGCGAGGAGGGATAATATGGTCTTTACAAGAAAACCTTACCAGATCGATTCTGTCTACTATGAGGACAACACGCTTAAGATCGGTTGTGAATGTCAGGAATATTCTCCGGCTCTCACAGGCGGTAAGGGAACCTTCAAAGACACCAAGGGCAGAATGACCATCTCGGTCTTCTCTCCTGCCAATAACATCATCACGGTTAAGGTAACCAACCACCAGGCAACTCCGCGTTTCAAGGGAACTTCCGCTATCGAACTTCTTCCCACAACCGGTACTCTTGACGATCTTGGTGACACCCTTGCGTTCAAGTCAGGACATCTCGAAGCACACATAAACAAGAAAACATTTTCCATCAAGTTCATTTACTGCGGAAACGAACTCTGCAGCCAGACCGCTAACATGCCGGTCTTCTATAAGACAACTTCAGGCAGCGAGAGCAGTTTTGCGTTGGCTCCCAATGCTTGCACGGGCGCTTCATTTAACCTTGGTTCAAGAGAGCTGATCTATGGCTTGGGCAGCGCAGGTTCTTCCATCGTAAGAAACGGACAGATCGTTAAGTGCAATGTCGCTGACTGCGAACCCGGAACGGCATTTATTCCTTTTATCCTTTCAGATTCCAAGTACGGTCTGTATGTTAATTCAAACCGTCCCGTTACTTTTGATATCGGATCAGACAGCGGCAAGATCAGCTTCGAAGCTGAAAGCGAAGTGGTTGAATACAGCATCATCGCAGGTAATACGCTTAATGAGATCCTTGAAGTATTCAGCCAGTTAAACGGCCGTACACCTGCCCTTTCATATACCACGGCAGGAATCTCACTTGCACTGGACGATGACTATACTCTTACTGCGCAGGGCGTCATCGATGCATTGAGAACTGCCAAGAATTCAGGCGTAGCAGTAAGCGAGATCTGGCTTGGCAATTCGTGGCATCCCGACTACGCACCTTATGGTTTCACATGGGATACGATAAGATTCCCTGACCCCGTCGGATTTGCAAGAGCAGCATCCGATCTCGGTGTCAGCATCGGCATCTCCATTAACCCTTTCATTTCCGAAAGAGCACCTGAATATTCAGAACTTTTGGACGCAGGCTATTTCATTTCCTCACCTGACGGAAATGCAGTCCTCTGCGATGCTGACAAGGGCGGCGTTGCACTTATTGATCTTAATATTCCCGATGCAAGAAGCTGGTTCATCAATACATGCTCAAATCTCGCAAGAGACGGCTTCTCAATCTTTGAATCCAACTTCACTAATTCACTTTCCGGGACATTCGAGAAAGCTTCCGGCAGAGCAGGATGCCTTTCAAACTACATCCCCATGCTCAATTCCGATCTTAGCGGCGTTGCTTCACGTGAACACGGACGCCTTGGTTCATTCATCATCGCCGATTCAGTTTTCTCAGGCGACCAGCAGGCTCCTTACACCAACATCTACACAAAGGCTGCACCTGATTTCTCCGACCTTTCTGCTGCTGTTAAGAATTCAATCTCTTACGGCCTCACAGGTTTCGGAGGTGTAAATATCGACATCCCTGCAAAAGATCTTACTGACGCCAAGCTTTTCGAGCGCTGGATCGGATATGCGGTTTATGCACCTCACGCAAGATTCACCGGCACATTAAAGTTCCTCGAAGATGCAGCAAAGCTCGACTCGATCAAAGCTTTCACTGCAATCAGAACGGCACTTGCTCCTTATATCTATTCAAGCCTTTGCGAAAACGTTAAGTACGGCACACCCGTTGTCCGCGCAATGGCAGTCGAGTTCGCAGGAGACCCTGCTGCAGCTGCATTCGATTCCGAATACATGCTCGGCACATCACTCCTCGTAGCTCCCGTAACGACTGCAAACGACAACATCAGAATCTATATCCCTGCAGGCATCTGGACGGATTTCATGACACACGAGAAGATTCAGGGACCCCGCTACATTTCCAGAAAGGTATCACCCAATACTGTTCCTGTATTTGTACGCCCCAATTCGATCGTTCCTACCAGAACACCTGATTCAAATGCGGGAATCGGCCTGCTCGATAACCTTACATTCTCATGCTTCGGACTCGGCAACGGAACAACGGCTGCTTGCGAAGTATTCGCTGACGGCGGCCAGGGTTCAGGCATCATAACGGCTGAAGTTACAGGCAACAAGATCACGGTCCGCACGCAGAATCTGGGCGGCACCAAGAAGCTTGTATTGTCAGGAATCTTCAATGTCGTAGGCTTGTCAGAGTCTGTACCGGAGAAGCTCAGCTACGGTACTTCCATCGAGTTCACAAGCAACGAACTGGTAATCAGCTTAGGTTAAAGCAGCGATCGGAACTTCGTCGAAGTATTCAATAAGATCTTTAAAGTACTCGTGCTTTACGTCGGGCTCATTCATGAGCTCGTGACGGTAAGCACCGTAGTTCTTTGACTTTACTTTGGCGCCGGCTTCGGTCATGGTAGCAATTACTTTCTCTACACCCGTTCCGTAACTTCCTACCGGGTCTTCACTGCCGTAAGCAAAGAAACACGGGCGGTCAGGCAGCTGCGCGTAGGCAGTCTTGCTCTGCATGAATGCGACAATGCTGAACAAAGTCCTGAATCCGTCGCTCGTAAAAGTGAATCCGCACATCGGATCTTCGGCGTACTTTCTGACTTCGTTCTCATCAGTGGATAACCAGTCGAGGCCCGACTTCGCATTCTTAATGCGCTTGGTGTAACTGCCGAAAGCGATGATGTTCAGCAGATGGTTCTTCCTCTTCTTCCCTCCGAAAACGCATGCAACGCTTGCAAGGAACTTTCCAAATCCTACCGCAGGGTTAGGACCCATCGTAGATGAGAATACATATCCGTCGAACTGCTTGTTATATCTTGGTGTGGAGTATATCGACCTTACGACAAATGAACCCATCGAATGACCATAAAGAATGTACTTAAGGCCCTTGCGGCCGAACTTCTCTACTGCGTATTCATGAAGGCCCATCTCGTCAGTCAGAAGCATCTGCCAGCTGTTTTTATTTCCTCCGAAATAACCTTTGGGAAAGCCTCTTTCCTCATTCAGGAAATAAGTCTGGCCGTGGCCCGGCATATCCATTCCACAAACGTGATATCCGGCTTCATTGAGCTCGGCGATCATCTCTTCGTAGCGCGCGATGTATTCGGCCATGCCGTGGCATATCTGGACAACGCCCTTTATCTCGGGAGCTGATGACGGATAAAAGAATGCCACTGTCTTATAACCATTGCCTGTTGAACTGACATATGCCATTCTCTGCGGTTTGAGCTCTGCCATCTTAATTCCTCCCGTTCAGGCGTTTTGCCATGCCTGTTACCTGTTATTCTAACATCTTTTCGCCTGTCGCAATTGCCACAGCGTTGCTTGAATTTTTCGTTTTGAGATTTTTGCTATTTATCATAGAATATAAAACATTAAAAATTTAAATCGTTTTATAATATTTGAACTTGTATTGTAGTATGTTACTATATGCCTGATCCTCAGGATCACTCTCAACTGCATACAGTTTACCTAGGAGGGAATAGATATATGTTCGAGATAGTATCGAAAACCAAGCTGGCCGATAAGGTATGGCGCATGGACGTTGTTGCTCCGCTCGTTGCGGGAAAGGCAATGCCCGGACAGTTCCTTATCATCCGCGTAGATAAAGACGGTGAGAGAATTCCTCTTACAGTATGTGATTTTGACAGAGAAAAGGGCATCGTCACGATAGTCTTCCAGACTGTCGGCGCTGAAACCGAGCGCATGAGCAGAGTCGAAGTCGGAGAATGCTTTGCAGATGTCGTAGGTCCTCTGGGCCGCCCTTCTGACCTTTGCGACCTTCCCATCGAAGAGCTCAAGAAAAAGAAGATCCTCTTCATCGCAGGCGGTGTCGGAACAGCTCCCGTTTATAACCAGCTCCAGTGGCTTCACGAAAACGGCGTCGATGTCGACTGCATCCAGGGCGCAAGAACCAAGGATCTCCTCATCCTCGAAGACGAGATGAGAGCAGTCACCGAGAATCTCTACTTTGCAACAGATGACGGTTCATACGGCATCCACGGCAACGTATGCGTCGCTCTCCAGCAGCTCTGGGACGAAGGCAAGCACTACGACCACTGCGTAGTAATCGGACCCGTCATCATGATGAAGTTCGCATGCCAGCTCACAAAGAAACTCGGCATCCACACGATAATCTCAATGAACACGATAATGGTAGACGGCACGGGAATGTGCGGCGCCTGCAGACTTCTCGTAGGCGGCGAAGTCAAGTTCGCATGCGTTGACGGTCCTGAGTTTGACGGCCATCTGGTTGATTTCGACCAGGCACTCCAGCGTTCACGTCTTTACAAGACACAGGAAGGCGAGCTCATGTTAAGACTCACCGAAGGCGATACGCACAGCGGCAACTGCGGTGTCTGCTCGTAAGGTTTTCGAGATAGGAGAATAAGTTATGGAAATAGATGTATTAAAGAAAGTACCGGTTGCTGAGCAGGATCCCCAGGTCCGTGCCACCAACTTCGACGAAGTAAATCTCGGCTACACAAAAGAGGAAGCAGTGCTCGAAGCATCCCGCTGCCTCACCTGCAAGAACGCACGCTGCATTGAGGGCTGCCCCGTATCGATCAACATCCCGGGTTTCATCTCAAAGCTCAAGGAAGGCGACGTTGAAGGCGCATATGAAGTTATCTCATTGTCCTCTTCACTTCCTGCGGTATGCGGCCGTGTATGCCCCCAGGAAACCCAGTGCGAAGCCAAGTGCGTAAGAGGCGTTAAGGGCGAAGCAGTATCCATCGGCAGACTCGAGAGATTTACAGCCGACACTGCAAAGGAAATGGGCATCAAGCCCCACCTCCCTGCTGACCTCGTTAAGAAGGGTAAGAAAGTCGCTGTCATCGGAGCAGGTCCTTCAGGTCTCACATGCGCTGGCGACCTCGCAAAGCTCGGTTATGACGTAACCATCTTCGAAGCTCTCCATAAAGCAGGCGGCGTATTGGTTTACGGCATCCCTGAGTTCCGTCTCCCTAAGGAGAAGGTCGTTGCTAAGGAAATCGAGAATGTTAAGAGCCTTGGCGTCGAGATCGTAACCGATGCAGTCATCGGCCGCTCACTTACAATCGACGACCTGTTCGAAAAGGAAGGCTTCTCTGCCGTATTCATCGGCTCAGGCGCAGGTCTTCCCCGCTTCATGAACATCCCCGGAGAACAGTCTTTGGGCGTCTTCTCCGCCAACGAATATCTCACAAGATCAAACCTCATGGGCGCTTTCTCACCCGATTCGAGAACACCTATCATGAGAGCAAAGAAGGCAGTCATCGTAGGCGGCGGCAACGTTGCAATGGATGCGGCACGTACTGCAAAGCGTCTTGGCGCTGAAGTACACGTCGTATACCGCCGTTCAGAAGCTGAGCTCCCTGCACGTGTCGAAGAAGTTCATCACGCAAAAGAAGAAGGCATCATCTTCGACCTCCTCACAAACCCCGTTGAGATCATCGCTGATGAGAACGGCTGGGTAACAGGCTGCAAGTGCATCCGCATGGAACTCGGTGAGCCTGATGCTTCCGGCAGAAGATCACCTGTACCGGTCGAAGGTTCAGAGTTCACCATCGAGTGCGATGCAGTCATCATGTCACTCGGTACGTCACCTAACCCTCTTATCAAGACGACTACATCCGGCCTTGAGACAAACAAACGCGGCGGCATCATCGTCAATGAGTCAGAGATGACTACTAGAGAAGGCGTTTTCGCAGGCGGTGACGCTGTAACCGGCGCGGCAACGGTAATTCTCGCGATGGGCGCAGGAAAGTCTGCTGCTAAGGGCATCGACGAGTATCTGTCAGGAAAATAATTTACTGCGAAAACCACATTGACGAAAATTCGACGGAAAAGGTGTATTTCGTCAACGAAATCGTCAAAATCGGCCTGGATTGACAAAACCGTAGACGATTTCAGTCGAATTCGTCTATAAATCTTCAATTCGACAACAACACCCGTTCTTCGATCAGAGCGGGTGTTTTCATTTTCATAAAAAAGAGCCCGCACATAAAGCGCGGGCCCTTGAAAGATCAGTTGTAATTCAACTTATGCGTTGCAGATGATGGAGAAATCCTCAGCCTTGAGGGAAGCACCACCAACGAGACCGCCGTTGATGTCAGCCTGAGCGAAGAGGCCTGCAGCATTCTTGGCATTGCAGGATCCGCCGTACTGGATCGTGATAGCCTCAGCGCACTTAGGGCAATAGAGCTCAGCGATAACGCCACGGATGAACTTGCAAACTTCCTCAGCCTGCTCGTCTGTAGCTGTCTTACCTGTGCCGATAGCCCAGATAGGCTCATAAGCGATTGTGATCTGGCAGAGCTTGTCAGCAGGGATATCCTTGAAAGCGCCAACGATCTGACCCTTGATCCAGTCGAATGTCTCGCCTGCTTCACGCTGAGCAAGAGACTCACCGCAGCAGATGATAGGTCTTACACCATACTTGAGGAGTGCGAGAGCCTTCTTATTAACTGTCTCGTCTGTCTCTGCGTTGTACTCTCTTCTCTCGGAGTGACCGATGATGCAGTAGTTAACGCCCATCTTAGCGAGCCAGAGAGGTGAGATCTCGCCTGTGAATGCACCCTTCTCTTCGAAGTGGCAGTTCTGAGCAGCGATCTTGATGTTTGTGTAAGCAGCAGCCTCAACTGCAGCAGCAAGTGCTGTAGCAGGAACGCCGAGAGCGATTCTGTGCTCAGCATTCTTTACGAGGGGCTTGAGCTCTTCGATGAGCTTAACTGCATCTGCAGGAATACCGCAGTTCATCTTCCAGTTGCCTGCAGCAAAGATTCTGCCTGTCTTCTTGTCGTTGAGGCAGTCGATACCGGGGAGAACCTTACCCTCGATGTACTCGAGAGAAGCGCCGCCGCCTGTGGAGATGTGAGAAACCTTATCAGCATAGCCGAGCTTCTCGATAGCAGCTGCGGAGTCACCGCCGCCGATGATTGATGTGCAGTCTGCATCAGCGATTGCCTGAGCGATAGCCTTTGTACCAACTGCGAACTTCTCGAACTCGAAAACGCCTGCAGGGCCGTTCCAGATAACTGTCTTAGCGCCCTTGATAGCTTCGGAGAACTTAGCGATTGTCTCAGGTCCGATGTCGAGGCCCTGCCAGCCGTCAGGAATCTCCATTGTAGGAACTACCTTGCTGTTAGCGTTTGCATCGAAAGCATCAGCAACAACTGTATCTGTAGGAAGAAGGAGCTTAACGCCCTTCTCTTCAGCCTTAGCGAGGATCTCCTTAGCGAGGTCAACCTTGTCAGCCTCGAAGAGGGAATCACCGATCTTGCCGCCCTGAGCGCCGATGAATGTATAAGCCATACCACCACCGATGATGATAGTATCAGCCTTGTCGAGGAGGTTTGTGATAACACCGATCTTGTCGGAAACCTTAGCACCGCCGAGGATAGCAACGAAAGGTCTTGCAGGGTTATCAAGTGCACCACCGATGAAGTCTATTTCCTTCTTGATGAGGTAACCGCAAGCGGAAGGAAGGAAGTTTGCAAGACCAGCTGTGGATGCATGAGCACGGTGAGCTGTACCGAAAGCATCGTTAACATAGAGATCAGCCATAGAAGCGAGCTCTGCAGCGAACTTAGGATCGTTCTTTGTCTCTTCCTTGTGGAAACGGACGTTCTCGAGCATGAGGATCTCGCCGTCCTTGAGAGCTGCTGCCTTAGCCTTAGCATCTTCGCCGATTACGTCTGCTGCGAGAGTAACGGGCTTGCCGATGAGCTCAGCAAGACGGTCTGCTGCGGGCTTCATGGAGAACTTAGCCTCAGGTCCGTTCTTCGGACGGCCGAGGTGTGATACGAGGATAACCTTCGCATTGTTGTCTACGAGGTACTTGATTGTAGGGAGAGCACCCTTAATTCTCTTGTCGTCTGTGATCTTTGTGCCTGTCTCTTTGTCGAGCGGTACGTTAAAGTCAACGCGGACAATAACTCTCTTACCGGCTACGTTCAAATCTTCGACGCTTTTCTTGTCATACATTGCCATGGATTGTCACACTCCTGATTCATATTTTGTGTTTTGGGAAGCACCGGAAAACAGTGCCTCTTATTTACTGACTTGAAAATTATACTATCTTCGCCCGATATATTAAAGCAAGAAAAAAGGCGAGTTTGGCGTTATTTTTGCCAAACCCGCTCTTATTTGTCATTAAAACAAGCTAGTGAAAATTATTTCTTGCCCAGGAGCTCTACGATCTCGTGGATCTTGAATACCTTCTGGCCGTCTACATAGAACCTGTAAAGCTCGCCGTCCTTGTCGTAGATCTCGAAATGCTTGCCGTAGGAAGCAACAAGTCCTCTCATCGTATCGATCTCGAAAACCTTGGTCTCGAACGGTGCGTTCGGATCGAGCTTTCTGTCATTGTACTTTCTCATCGGCTTGCCCTTCTTGTAAGGGATGCCTTCTTCAGCGGGACAGTCGGTTCCGACGTAGGTGATCTCCTTGTCGGTGATGGTGATCCTGCCCTTACCTGTTTTCGCAAACGTGAATCTGTCGAAAACCTTGAACAGATCGGCATTCATCTCCATCTTGAATCCGCCTGCATCGAGCTGGTCCTTTATGAGGCCTCTCTCCCACTCTGTCCACTTGTGGAGGTCGTCGAAAACGACACACTGGGGATCGGCCTTTTCGATAAGGCCTGTGGGAAGATATCTTGCAGCGTTACCGCAGTTGGAGCACTGGATCATGTCGCCCTTGCCGGAATTCATGAACTGCATCGTATATTCGGAACCGCACTTGGGGCACGCATAAGCGATGTTCTGAAGACCTGAAGCGAGCTTTTTGCCCTTGTATGTTCTGGGATTCTCGCGGATCCAGTCGTTCTCGTTATAGTCGACGCCTTCAAGGATCTTCTGCTGGAGCTCCTCGATGGACAGCTGCTTAACCTCGTCAGAATAGATCTTCTTGACGAACTCGGCGCTGATACGGCCCTTACGCATACCGGACTTTGACCATCTCGGCCAAGCCATGTAAGCACCGTGGATGTGCGCGATATAAACTGAAGCGCCTGCCTTCTTTGCAAGTCTTGCAACACCGTCGTCGAATCCGACGGACTTACCGTCAACGTGTCTTGTTGCCTCAGGGTAAACGATGATGACGCCGTTACGCTTCATTACACGCATCATGGCCTTAACAGCTGCCGTATCAACGACGAACTGCTTCTTGGGGATTGCGCCTCCGAGCTTGAACCAGTGGCCCCAGCCCTTTGCCCTGAATACGAACTCGCCTGTTACGAAATTCGCAGGTCTTGCCTTTGTAAGTCTGTTTGTGACCATCGGGTCGAGATAAGACTCGTGGTTTGAGATAACAATGATCGGACCCTCATGGTTTACAAACTCCATATCGGGTTTGACCTTGATGTGGGTAAAAGCACAAACCAAAGGCACGATGATATGGGAACCGACAAATCCAAACCAGAATTTGCTCGGTACACATCCTATGTCGTAATCACGCGGCGCCTTGGAACGTGAAGCCGCATTACTGGGTTTTTCCTGTGTTTTTAACTCTGACATCTCTATATTGCTCCGACAATTATTTTGATAACCGAAGTAATTGTTTGAGTATTATACATTATTTTGCAGACGGATGCCTTATGTTTCTTCAATTACGGGCTCGTTTGCTATCTCAAGCTCACCGCCGTCCTTAATTACGATGACTTTGCCGTCCTCTGCAGCGCTTCCCTGTGCGAGAAGTGCGTCAGGATCAGTCGTCTCAACAGCATCGATGATCGCAAGGTGTCCGGGCTTTACGATGCCGTCAAGCATAGCCTCTGAGAAGCGGTCTTCAACCATTGAAGTGATGACTCTTCTGAGCGGTCTTGCGCCGTACTGCGGATCGTAACCCTTCTTTGCAAGGAGTTCCTTGGCGCTCTCTGTAAGCTCGATGTCCATGCCGAGATCCTTGATTCTCTTGCCGACCTGCTTCATGAGGATGTCGACGATGCGGATGAGTGAATCCTTGCCGAGCATACGGAAGAAGATGATGTCGTCAACACGGTTAACGAATTCAGGAGTGAATGTCTTCTTGAGCTCGTCGATAACGACCTTCTTAGCTTCGTCGTAGGACTTGCCGCCGTAAAGACCCTCTCTTGAGAGTTCGTCCTTATCGCTGTCATCAGCCATAGCAAAACCGATCTTGCGGCCTTCGCTGCCGACCAGCATTCTTGCGCCGATGTTGGATGTCATGATGATGATCGTATTTCTGAAGTCGACCGTTCTGCCGTGGCCGTCTGTGAGACGTCCGTCATCAAGGACCTGGAGCATCGTGTTGAAGATCTCAGGATGTGCCTTCTCGATCTCATCGAAAAGAACTACTGAGTAAGGATGTCTTCTTACAGCTTCTGTGAGCTGGCCGCCCTCATCGTATCCGACATATCCCGGAGGCGCACCGATGAGTCTTGAGACATCGTGCTTTTCCATGTATTCGGACATGTCGATTCTTACGAGCGCGCTCTCGTTGCCGAACATTACCTCAGCAAGAGCCTTTGCAAGCTCTGTCTTACCGACACCTGTCGTACCTAAGAAAATGAATGAACCTGAAGGTCTCTTCTCGTCCTTGAGGCCGAGTCTTCCTCTGCGTATAGCCTTAGCGATCGCATGAACAGCTTCGTCCTGGCCTACGACTCTTCTTGAGAGTTCAGACTCAAGATTCTTAAGCTTATCTGCATCAGACTCAGTGATCTTTGTCGTAGGAATGCCTGTCCACTTTGCAAGAACTACTGCAACATCATCGACAGTGAGCGTTCCTGTATATCCGTCTGCATCAGGCTTAACCTTATCCTGGAGAAGTGAGAGTCTCTCATTGAGCTTTTCTTCTTCCTCTTTGAGTGTCTGTGCAGCTTCGAAATCCTGTGTATCTACAGCAGCCTTCTTCTTTTCTTTGATCTCTTCGATCTTCTTCTCAAGGTCATTCTTAACCTTGGAATCAGCATAGTTGATACGCTTTGCGGCAGCTGCCTCATCGACAAGGTCGATAGCCTTATCAGGCAGGAATCTGTCGGAAACATATCTCGCGGAAAGTCTTACGGACTGCTCGAGAACTTCATCAGGAATATATATCTTATGGTGCTCTTCGTACTTGCCGCGGAGACCCTTCATGATGGCGATCGCATCCTCGATTGAAGGCTCTTCAATGAGGACCTTCTGGAAACGTCTTTCAAGGGCGTGATCCTTTTCGATGAACTTGGAATATTCATCTAAAGTCGTGGCACCGATTATCTGGAGCTCGTTCTTTGTAAGGAGGGGCTTCATGATGTTAGCGGCATCCATGGATCCTCCCTGGGATTCGCCCGCACCGACAAGAGTATGGATCTCATCGATGAAGAGGATGATATTAGGATCTGCAACAGCCTCGTCGAGCATATTCTTGATACGCTCTTCGAATTCACCTCTGTACTTGGAGCCGGCTACCATTGAGCCCATCTCCATGCTGTATACGATCTTGCCCTTGATGACGTCAGGAACGTTGTTCTCAGCGATCTTCAATGCAAGACCTTCAGCGATGGCTGTCTTACCTACACCGGGGTCACCTACAAGGCAGGGGTTGTTCTTTGTGCGGCGGATAAGGATCTGCATAACACGGGAGATCTCTTCCTCACGGCCGATAACAGGATCGATCTTGCCCTGCTTTGCGAGCTCTGTGAGGTTTTTGCCGTACTTATCGAGAGTCTTGTGGCCCTTCTTTCCCGTACTCTTTTCGGAAGACCTGTTAGCTCTGGGTGCTGGCTCGCCTGCAGGGAGTTCATCATCGTCGCCGCTGTTCTCAGCAAATGTTCCTTCTCTTGCAGCCTCAGCCTGCTCGTTAAATACGTTGATGATGGCACTTCTGATACCCTCAACATCGCATCCTGCAGCTTCAAGACTGCTGAAGATCTCAGGGTGATTGGAAATCTTACGTGAGATGATTACGAACAGGAGGTGCTCAGGATTTACGGCACCCTTAAAACCTGTTCTTCTGGAAAGATCTGCAGCATTTGCAAAGATCCTTCTTACATCGATCCTAAGGCTCGAAAAAGCCCTGTCCGCAAGCATCTTGAGTGCGGAATCGTCCATCTCGTATTCGCCCTCGACACCCATGCGCTCAAGCACGAGTGAGAGGTCCGGAATGTTCTCGCTCAAGATATCTCTTGCAGGTGTATCCGTTACGCACAATGCTGCGAAAAGGATAGTGTCTCTGATAAGTGATGTATGTTTTTCTTCTGCTATAAGGCTCGATACCGCGAGCACCTTAGCTGTATCTTCTGTGATTCTCATGATCAGTCATCCCCTTTCAAAATATTTCTTATTCCATTTGCCCTGAACTTCTGCGATGCCACGCTCTGGCTGCTCTTTCTAGACGGAGCACTGGGTTCCCAGAGAATGTCCATCGTCAGCTTATCAAGTGTGTTCCAGGAGAGTTTTATCTCACCTGAATCATCGTAATCGTGGTAGAGCCTCAGCCATCCCAAAGCCTGGAGCGCTTCGCTTCTGGAGATCATGCCGGCATATCTCAATGTGCCGTAGGATCTTCCGTAGATGTCTGCAGACTGCTCTTTCTTGCTTGAAGCGATCTCATCCCTGCATGCTCTTTCAGCCTTGATGACGTCTGAGATAAGCATCTCGCCTCTCTTGAGGACTTCATCTTCTGTAATGCCGAGAGTGTTTACGCTCGCAATGATATATACGCCTGAATCAGCGATCTCGCCTCTTTCAGCGAAAGGATAGATCTGCCATTCGTACTGGCCTACACGCTGTGTGAGTGCAGCGATACCGCCTTCTGTTTTAGAGATCGCGGGAAGTGCAACAGTATAAAGGATCTTAAGTCCGGTACCTGCGAGTTTGATATTGGATGTAAGGAAGCCGTAAGTCTCAGAGAAAGCAACATCGAGTTTTCCTTCAAGATCTGTCGCAACCTTTTCAGCTTTCTTATAAACGCTGATGTCATGGCCCTGAGCCATTGCCTTTACGGTAAGATGCTCGCCGCTTCCGACAGCGATCGAAAGGCTTGAGTCATCGTTATAGTAGAAAGCCTTTCTGTCGGGATCCGCCATCATGCTGGCCTCGCGTCCCAGGATCTGAAGTCTTGTAAGTCTTAAAGTTGTTTCCTTATCAAAACCGGAAGCAACTCCGCCCATGAATTCATCTTTATCTATAACACCGTCGATGGTCTCAAGAAGGCTCTTGCACTCCTTGTCATCCAGACGGGGCATGAAGTTATATCCCTTGATGTTACGGACGATGCACGCTTTGGTGGAGAGAACAACGTCGTTGTCCTTACCTTCATTTACATACCACTCAGCCATTGATGCCACCGTCCTTTCTGCCCTTGAGTTCGTCTCTGAGTCTTGATGCGAGCTTGTATTCCTCAGCATCTGCAGCGACCTTGATACCCTTTTCGAGTTCTTCGTCAGAGAGCATTCCGAGGTCAGCCTTCATGAGCTGCTCAAGAGTAAGTCCGTCCTTTGAACTCTTCTCGGGAGCAGCGGGTGCGCTCTCCTGTGTCTCAGCCTTCGGAGCTTCTGCCTTAACAACATCTGTCTGGGGCTTTGCGATCTTTTTGATCTGCGGGATATCCTGTGTCTTTGCATCAGTGTCAGCTGACTGTGCGGGAACTCTTCCTGCATATTCGCTGTTACCCTGCTGCTTGAACATCTCTCTTACGATGTTGTCATTGAAGGTGTTGTAGCACTCGATACATCCTACACGGCCCTCATTCTCGAATTCTCTTAATGTCATTCCGCACTTGGGGCATGTAAGTGTGCTGTTGCCGAAATCAAGCTCGCTCATCTGCATGAGGGACGTTGCAATCTGATCCAATGGTGCAAACGGATTGCCCATAAGATCAGCCGGATCTCTTAAGAACCTGTCGTAGCCCATAAGCCTCGCGCAGTTCTCACAGTAAGTGATGCCGTTTATCTTTATTATCCTGTTGGTAAGTTCTTTACCGCATCTTTCACATCTCATTTATTAATGTCTCCTTTACCGGGATTCTTTTCTTGCTTAAGTAACCATCAGTCCCAAAAGCGCATGCTTGAAAATGTCCGCTCTTAAGACCGCCCTTATATCCGAATCAACTCTTGCAAGAGCCCTGTCCGATACGGCAGCCATGATCGCAGTACCTTCCTTTGAAGTCATCGCACCGACAGACACCGCATTCATAAGAAGATTCTTTGCCTGCTGCTGCGACAAATCATCGCCGACACTGTCGATGATCGCTTTCAGATACTCGGCAGGTCCGACGTGATTAACACGGGTGATCGTGATCTGTCCGCCGCCGCCTCTTCTGCTCTCGACAATATATCCGCTTCCGCCCGAAAATCTTGTAGACAGTACATATGTGATCTGAGACGGCACGCAGTTCGCCTGCTCCGCCAGCTGGCTTCTGCAGATCGTAGCCGTTCCGTCGTTTTCCTCGACCATCTCTTTGATCATCTGTTCTATAACATCAACCAGTCTAGCCACAAGATCGTCCTCCTTCCGCTTAATCGATTTTGACTTTGTTCTTTTCTGACTTTGACTTTGACTTTCTTTGACTAATCGAATTATCTGACTTTTTTTGTCTTTTGTCAACACGCGAAAACGTCTGCTTTGAAAAAATACGGCAAAAGTATGGGTATAGCCGCATATTTAGCCGTATTTTCGGGGCAGGAACGGTATAAATTCCGGCTAAAAGTACGGCTATAGCCGTACAATTAGCCGTACTTTTCGAGAAAGTTTCATCCCCATGCAAAAAGCCCGGCGCAATAAAGGCCGGGCTCGAAAGTCAAAAAGAAAAACTAATCCTTATCTGTGATACAGCTTCTTTGTCTCGTAAACGGGCTCACAAGTGAGGTTTATGCCAAGCTTGTGGAACATGTTGAGGTCAACTGAGCTCATCATGGTTGTTGAGTGAGCATCACTGTTCGCGAGCTTGCCGATCTGCTGCATTGCGAGCTCAGCAACAGGGTTGGTTGTAGCGCTGATTGCGAGCGCGATGAGGACCTCGTCTGTATGAAGTCTCGGATTGTGGTTGCCCATGTGGTTGATCTTAAGGTCAGAGATAGGCTCGATAACATTGGGTGAGATGAGCGGGATATCGTGAGAGATTCCTGCGAGGACCTTAAGAGCGTTAAGAAGCGCTGCAGAAGCAGGTCCAAGGAGAGGTGTTGTCTTACCTGTAACGATCTGTCCGTCAGGGAGCTCAAGTGCAACAGCAGGTGCGCCTGTTGATTCAGCGCGTACTGCAGCAGCACCGATAACACGGCGGTCGGAAATGTCGATTCCGCTCTTCTTCATGAGAAACTCGATCTTTGTAACGTCAGAACCGTCTGAGTTGCCGGCACGGGTTGCCATCTTGGCTTCGTAATATCTTCTGATGATCTCCTGTCTGGAAGCATCCTGGCAAGCCTCATCGTCGATGATGGCAAATCCTGCCATGTTAACGCCCATGTCCGTAGGTGACTTGTAAGGGCTCTCGCCGTAGATCTTCTCGAAAATAGCGTTTACAACGGGGAAGATCTCAACGTCTCTGTTGTAGTTAACTGTTGTCTTTCCGTAAGCCTCAAGGTGGAAAGGATCGATCATGTTAACGTCAGCGAGGTCTGCTGTTGCTGCCTCATAAGCAACGTTAACGGGATGCTGGAGCGGGATGGACCAGATCGGGAATGTCTCGAACTTTGCATAGCCTGCCTTGATGCCGCGCTTATTCTCGTGATAGAGCTGTGAAAGGCATGTAGCCATCTTTCCTGAACCCGGGCCCGGAGCAGTAACGACAACGAGCTTACGTGATGTCTCGATGTAGTCGTTCTTGCCGTAACCGTCTTCGCTTACGATGAGCGGGATATCTGAAGGATAGCCTTCGATGGGATAGTGTCTGTATGACTTAACGCCGAGGCCGCGGAGTCTTGCTTCGAACTTCTCTGCAAGAGGCTGGCCTGCGAACTGTGTGATTACTACGCTTCCTACGAAGAGGCCGAACTCTGTGAAAGCATCGATGAGACGGAGAACTTCCTGGTCATAAGTAATGCCGAGGTCTCCTCTTCTCTTATTTTTCTCAATGGCATCAGCATTGATCGCGATGACGATCTCTGCATCTTCCGAAAGAGCCTTGAGCATTCTGATCTTGCTGTCAGGTTCAAAACCGGGAAGAACTCTTGATGCGTGGTAGTCGTCGAACAACTTGCCGCCGAACTCAAGATAAAGCTTGCCGCCGAATTTCTCGACGCGCTCTCTGATGTGCTCACTCTGGAGCTCTACATACTTGTCATTGGAAAAACCGATTTTAAACATAGGACTGGACCCCCTTCACCCACAAGATTATATCTTAAAGAAGTCCAATCTTGTGTTACAAAATTCGAAGCGGGTCTAATAAAAGAAGAGATTTTTCTTCTGGAATGGAACCGACGCTGTTTCCGCCGTTTACGATGGCGCGTCCGCCGGCTTTCCTGACCAGTTCGACGAATTCTTCTCTTCCGGAGATCACGTCATATCCGAATGTCTCTCCCCTGAAATGCATCGGAACAACGACCTTCGGATCTATCTTCTGACAGAGGTCAAAAGCTTCCTTGCAGTCAATCGTGAAAAAGCCTCCGACAGGGATCAGGAGAAGATCACAGCCTTTTAACTTTCCGATCTGTTCATCAGTAAGCTCGCATCCGATGTCGCCCATATGGACAACTGTCTCGCTGCCTGACTTTACGATGGTGATATTGTTGGGGCCGCGCTTTGCTCCCTGTACTTCATCGTGATATGAAGCAATTAACTCAACTTCAGGCGCGGGACCTGTATAAGGAACATCAGGAGTTTTGACCGAAGCGCTGTCACTGTGGTCTTCGTGTGAGTGTGAGCAGAATACTTCATCGGCAGCAACATTGCACGCTGAAAGTCCGGGAACATAACCTTCTACATAAGGATCGAAGCAGACTGAAAGACCTGTGGAAAATTTGATCAGAAAGCATGCATGACCGATGAATGTAACTTCCATAAATATGTCCTCCCGGATGTTTTCGCGCTGATAGAAATCAGGAATTATCAGAACTTTGTGCTGTCGTCATCTGACTTGTTATCAGCTTCAGTTGTTGTGGAATCTACGGTAAATGAAGCATCGTCAAGGATCTTGGAATTGGCTTTGAATTCCTTCTTTGCCTGTGAAGCGAGCATTGCGTTTGCGATACCGCCGATGGCACCGACAACAAGAGTGATACCGATAACAACTGTAAGTGTTTTGGTTGCAAAATTAAAGAAGATGATCGCTGCGCCAAGGCCCAAAGCGATAACGCCGAAGAGCAAAGAGAACCACCAGTATTTTGAGCCGGAAACTCTAATGGTTCCGATGGCAGAGACAATGATGACGATCGCATAGATTGCGATGATTATTCCGAAGATGAAGTTAAATACCGTGATGACCGGAAGCGGGTTAACGATGAATACGATTCCGACTACGGCAATGGATAATCCGATGATGAGTACGATCCAGTCGAAAACGGTCTTATCCTTAATTCTTAAGAAGTTGATCAGGGCAAAAACACCGACAACGATAAGTGCTGCGCCGATGATCCTTACGAATCCTGCAGCAATGTCATCACCCTTGCCTGCAATGGTTCCGATGATGAATATGAGGCCTAAGAACAACATGACGATGTCGATAATTATTCTTCCGGCACTGTAATTGACTGCCTTATCTTTTTTCTTGCCCATATATTTAATCCTCGCTTTCGCCTGAAGCCATTATTGCATTCTTGCCTGAACTTTTCGCCGAAGACAAAGCCTTCTCGACTTCATCCAGAGCGCTCTTCAGATCCATGGTTACATCAAACCAGGAATATCCACCGCTTATTGTAACGGGTTCTTTGGTAAATGAATACTTTTTCTTCGAAAAGTCCTTGCGGATCTGATTCAGTGCATCGAGGTTTTCTTCCCTTACGCCGTTCTCGAAAATAACAACGAATGTATCTCCGCCGTATCTTCCGATGATAGTATCCTCATCGATATAATCCTGAAGGACGGAACCCAGTGTGCGCAAAACGTCATCGCCCTTGTCATTGCCCAGCTCATCGTTGATCTTTTTGAAGTCATCAACATCTATGAGAGCAACACCGCACGGGTCAAGCTCATTAGTCTTTGCAAGGATCTTCTCTGCTTCTTCCGTAAGATACTTTTTGCTGTAAACTCCGGTAACGGAATCGGTCTCAAAACCCTGCTCGAACTTGTTGGCACCGGCGAAATTCCTCTCGCGCACCATAAGCATTCTGATATTGAATATCTCAAGCCTGAAAGAAATGATGCTCAGGGCAATAACCATAACCTCAGAGAATATGATGCAGAGGATAGTAAATGCCCTCTGGTCCGGATAATCGTAAATGTGGAGAATACCCGCATAAAGTACAAATACAAAGCTTAAGCCGGCCTGGATCATGAGGATAAAACGGTCATGGAAGATCGTGCAGATTACGACCGTAAAAAGCGGCAGCAGCCAGAGCGGAATGAAATAGCTGTGAGCAAGTGCGATGACGCCCGTCATTACGAGACCGGCAAATGATACAACTCTGTTTTTGGTGCTGTCAGTGCTCGTATCAGACCTGTTCGAAAATCTGGCAACGATATAAACAAGAAGGTTTACGCCTAAAGGAACCAGTATTCTGAAAGCAATGTAATTGATCAGCGGCTGGCCTAAATCCTTAATAATATAGTAGTAGAACGTGAGTCCGATTTCAGTGAACAGACATATGATCGTTATTATGAGAATAAGCTTCTCAAATTCAAACCTAATCGTTCTTTCAAGATTCCGCAACGCGGGATCGCTCGCAGGCTTGCCTTCCATAGTATTGTCCCTCTTCAGTTATTGACCGGTCAGTCCGGCACCCTTCCTTAAGTAGCTGTTCCTTCCCCCGTCGGATCAGTACCACCTTCAGCAGTCGGATCGGTTGTTCCGCCTTCAGATTCCGTCGGTTCACCCGAAGGTTCGGTGGAATCCGTGGGATCCGTTACATCCGGCGTCGTATCGCTCGGGGTCGTCGGTTCTTCACTCGGAGTCGTAGAATCCGGCGATGCCGTTACCTCCCATTCTGCCGTAGCTGTCATGACATTAGCAGGATCGGTAACAGTTGTCTTGCCGATTACCCTGATGTTAAGGTCAGTGTCATAAGAAATACCCGCAACGTCTCCATGCCATGAATACTGCCAGTATTCAAAGTAGAAACTTCTCGGCGGGATCATGTCGCCTTCATGATAGAAACTTCCGTCACTGTAGCAGCTGTAAGGATATGCATACCAGAGCTTGTATCTGGATAAGATGTCTCCGGAATATCCGCCGAGTCTGCTGTTGATATCTGAAGTGTTGAGATAAACACAGGGTGTGTATCCGTTCTGTGCAATGGTGCTGCAGAAAGCTTTGATTACGTTGGCAAAATCCTGGCCGTACAGATCCCAAGTTCTGTATGAACTGCTGGTCTCCCAGTCCATAACGACAGGCATGTCGATTCCAAGACCGCTGATCTTGTCGAGCGTGATGGAAGCTTCTTCGAGCGCCTCATAAGGAGTTATAGCCTGTGAGAAGAAATACACACCTACCTTGATGCCTGCAGCCTTCGCACCACGGACATTCTCATAGAATCTTGAATCGTCGTAGATACCGCCCTTGGAGTAGCCGCGTCCGCCGCATCTGATGAAAGCAAATGTGATTCCGTCAGCTCTTACGGCATCCCAGTCGATTGAACCCTGGAACTCTGAAATATCGATACCGAGTTCATAGTCAACGATCTCTCTGGGCTCTGATTCGGGTACGAGCTCATATGAATATGTGATCGAGTATTTTCCAACCGTATTCTGTGCAGTATCAAGAGATACTACTTCACCGTTTGAATCTTTAATTACATAGGATATTCCGTTGGTCTCATTCTCAGCAGAATATGTTCTTGCTGTTACGTCTGCAAGAGGATCAAAAGCCTGGCCTTCAACAGTAGTAAATGAAGTACTCGGAAGCTTGATTTCAGGATCCGTGCTGACAACGGGTTCGGGTTCAGGATCAGGTTCGGGTGCCGGAGCATCGCCGCCTGAAGCGTTATGTCCTGCATCCTCGTTCTGCGACTGGTCTGTCTCGATGTCACTTCTGTCGATGACACCTGCAGAACCGGAAAGGATCGCATCAACGAGTTCTTCATCGGAAAGTGACTGGAGGTCGCTCGCATTTACGACATGGTCTCCTGTAAGGCCGCCACGCTTGGCAGGTTTGGACTCTGTTGCAGAAGTCTCAACAGGAACTTCAGGTGCTGCTGTAGTCTCGGTTGTCTCTTTCTCAGAAGCCTCAATGGCAGCCTGTGCAAGATACTGTTCGGCAGCGTTGAGTTCCATGTTTTCGGAAGGTGCAGCACTACCGGAATTGCTTCTGATCGCAGCAGCGCAAACAGAACCGATCGTTGCGACGGTCACTACTCCGGCAAGGATCAGACTTACCTTCGCCTTGCCTTCCTGGGCTATACAGAACTTATCGATAAAGTCCCTGTTTCCGCTGTTTTCTGCTTTTTTCTTCAAAACAATACCACCTATATAAATTCATAAATATTCATGATAATGATGCTTTAGGATACTTATGAAGTCAAGGAAATGAACCTTACATCTAAGTTACCGTTTCGCGACAAAATCACGCTCAAACACGCGCAAAACGCCGTGTTTACTGTGCCTTGGGATACTCGTTGCAAAGGAGTCTGTATGGGGGTTCGTCCTCTTCGATCTTGGGGAATCTTCCGACGGGCGGATTAAATCTGTTATCCGTATTGTCGTCATTTACCTGGGAAACTTCGCCCAGGAGAACTGCTCCCGTTCCCTCTTCGACTTCGAAATCGTGATACATGCGCGGCTGGATGGAGATACTCTCACCCGGAGTGAGCCTTATCTGCGTGCCGGCCTTAACCTGATATGTCCTGCCGTCTGTGTGTACAGTGACGTCGCTTTCCTTATCGATCTCTTCGCCGGGCAGCGAGTTATAGACTCTGATGAGGAGATTTCCGCCGCCTTTATTGATGATGTCTTCCATCTTGTACCAGTGAAAATGATTCGGAGAATACTGGCCTTCTTCAATGAACAGGAGCTTCTCGGCATAAGGCTTGGGATACTTGTCCTTAAGCTTAAGATTGCCGTTGCGGATAGTGATCATTGAGAATCCGACCTTGTCGAAATCGCCCAGGCCGTAATCGGTTATGTCCCAGCCGAGCATATTGTCTCTGATCTCATCATACTCATGACCCTTGTTAAGCCACTCGTCCGGCGTGAAATTACAGAACGGCGGAAGGCTGATCTTCAGGTCATTAATAACGCTTTCCATGCGCTTTAAAGCTTTGTTGATCTCGGATCGTTTCATAATGGTCTCCTTTGTCCCCTGCCTATCTTAACATTGAGACCCAAATTATATCCGCTCAAAAAGGGGCAATTTTACGCCCTTACCCTTGCCCTTCTGTTATTGATTGCCCTGAAAATGCATGCAATAACAAATGCCAGCAGAACTATGCCGGCGAAAATAACTACTCCGCCTATCCATCCCCAGGATAAGAAAGCATAGAAATCATTGGTATGAGGCCACGGGCCTCCGACTCCGTTAATTACGATATTAAGTGTGTATCCGATGCCGTAAAGAAGCGTCGGCACGGCCGCGAAAACCGCATACCTGAACGGCATCCAGTCCCATTTGGCCACTATGAATTCAACGAAAGCCGCCAGCGGGAGCAACAGATGGAAGTACAGGTTTCCGCCCTGGTAAAACCTTGATAAGCCGTAAAGAGGCACGAACATGAATGCCACGACGGCAAACGTGATCGTGACGCCGCAAAGAGCCGCAAGCTTCAGGCCGCGGATCTTATCAGTATCTTTCCTTATCACAGCAGTTATAAGATAGATCAGTGCGACAAAACCGCAGAAGACGTTGGAAAGCACCGTATAGAACTTGAAGTTCTCGATGCCAGTAGCCTGAAGGCTGCCTTCTACGGGAGTCCCGGTAAACATCAGATAAGTACCAATCGCCGCCAAAACGACGATTACGAGATTAACTATAAAACCGATTATCGAATCTCTTTTACTCATAAGAAAATTATAACACGCAAAAGGGCTGCCCCTAAGGACAGCCCCTGATAAATCATTGTTTTCGAGCGGTGATTACATGTTGCCCTTTTCGAGAGCGAGTGTAACTGTTGTGCGGTCGCAAACGTCTGAAGGTCCAAAGTACTGGATAGCACCGGGGAATGTGAATGCTGTCTCAACAGCCCACTTCTCACGGTTAGCTTCGAAATACTTGAACGGCTTGCCGTCGAGCTCAACGAGAGCCTTACGGATAACCGGCTTGTCTGCACCGTTTCTTCTCTCCATGTTCATCATCTTTGTGATAGGCATACCGCCTGCAACCCACTCGTCAGCAGGCTTGGAGATGTTGGAAACCTTTGAGAGGTATCCTGTGTAACCATACTGGATGAGCATGAATGCGTTGAAGCCCAAAGAGTAGCAGTAGTCTGCATCGAAGTTTGAAGGGAATGCGCAACGGCCTTCATAACCGAAGAAGTGGTGCTGAGCGCCGAACTTACCCTTGTATGTGCCAGCTTCCTTTCTCTTTGCGAGCTCGTTCTTAACCATCTCGGAGAAGAGCTTCTCGGACTCGATGAGGGATACCTGAACGTTGCCGTGAGGGTCTCTCTCGAGGAAGAGCTGCTGCTGGATGCCCTGGGGAAGGATATCGAATACCTTGAAAGCATCAGCGGAAAGGCCTGCCTTGATGAAGTCATACTTAGCGTTCCAGTCAGGGAGAGCATTGAAAGCTGCTGTCTTCTCGCCTGCGAGGAGCTCGTTGATCTCAGCGATGAGAGCGGAGAACTCAGGAACGAACTCTACGATACCCTCAGGGATGATAGCAACACCGAAGTTGTCGCCGTTAGCTGCTCTCTTCTCAACAGAGTCAGCAATCTGGTTTGTGATGTCAGCAAGAGACATCTTCTTAGCTGCAACTTCCTCACCGATGAGGCAGATGTTAGGCTGTGTCTCAAGAGCGCACTCAAGAGCAACGTGGGAAGCAGAACGTCCCATAACCTTGATGAAGTGCCAATACTTCTTTGCGGAGTTAGCATCTCTCTCGATGTTACCGATGAGCTCGGAATATGTCTTTGTAGCTGTATCGAAACCGAAAGAAGCCTCGATGTCCTCGTTCTTGAGGTCGCCGTCGATTGTCTTAGGGCAGCCGATAACCTGGATGCCTGTGTTGTTAGCAGCCATGTACTCAGCGAGTGTAGCAGCGTTTGTGTTGGAGTCGTCGCCGCCGATGATTACGATAGCTGTAAGGCCGTTCTCTTTAGCGAAGTTAGCAACTGTCTGGAACTGCTCAACTGTCTCGAGCTTTGTTCTGCCGGAACCGATGATGTCGAAACCGCCTGTATTTCTGTATGCGTCGATGAACTTGTCGTCGAACTCAACATAGTCATTCTTAAGAAGTCCGTCAGGTCCCTTCTTGAAACCGAGGAGCTTGTTCTCAGGGTTTGTAGCCTTCAAAGCGTCATAAAGACCGGAGATAACGTTGTGTCCGCCGGGAGCCTGACCGCCTGAGAGGATAACGCCTACAACCTGCTTCTTGGCAGCTGATGTGTTAGCGCCCTTTACGAATGTGATCTCGGGCTTACCATATGTGTTGGGGAAGAGAGCCTTGATCTTGTCCTGATCTGCAACAGACTGTGTTGCTGCGCCTTCCTGTACTGAGATTTCTGCAATACCGTTTCTAAGCATGCCCGGAAGCTTGGGCTGATACTCATATCTGGCTTTCTGAAGTGGTGAAATATCCATAGCTGTACTCCTTATAAAAATAAAATACACAAGAATAATAAATAATCGGCAGACAAAAGTAAATGATAGATTTAGTGCTTTGTGTATGATTATCCGTGTTATCAGGTCCGCCTCTCAAATCAATTTGTGAATTGCACTAAAAAAGTAATTTGATTGTCAAACAATTTGTCTGAAACTCTATTAACTTTCACATTTTGTTTTGATAAAATCACAATCGTATGGGGTAGAACTTAATGCGAAATCCCAGGAATAAAAATTTCTAGGAGGGTCATTTATTATGGCAGAAAACACACCGGCTCAGGGCCAGTCAAAGGGTAAGTCAATCGCTTGCATGGCATGCGGTATCGCTTCAATCGTTCTCGCTTGGACATACGGCGCAGGTCTCATTCCCGCAATCGTATCTCTCGTTCTTGGCGGTCAGTGCGCTAAGGAAGGCGTTCAGAACACATTCACAAAGGTTGGTAAGATCACAGGTATCATCGGCCTCATCTTGTCAATCGTACTTGGTGTTATCATGATCATCCTCGTTGCTGCAGGTGCAGCTGCAGGTATGTCAAGCTACTAATACCTGATAGTAGACAAACTTAAAGCCGTCTGGAATTCCAGGCGGCTTTTTTATTGCTTAAATCAAATTATTTTATTATTCAGCAACAGACTTTGCTTCTCCCCTGTTCTTTTTTACGAGATCGTAAACCGTAACTATCACCGCAAATGCAAAGAGCAGAATGCTTATTATCTGTGATGTCGAAAGCCCGAAAAGGAATCCTCTGATCTCATCTCCTCTGAAGAATTCATCTGTAAATCTGATGACCGGATAGATGTAGAAATACACGATCAGCATCCTGTGCTGAAACTTCTTCTTTTTGTAAAGCACGAGCAAAACGAAAAACAGGATCAGATTAAGTCCAGCTTCAATTAGCTGTATCGGAAGTCTGTTAACATCATTTAAGGACGGATACAGAGTATTTCCGTGTACGGTAAAACCGACGTGGCATTCTATGCCATAACAGCATCCGCCTAAGAAGCATCCGATCCTTCCGAAGAAATGGAAAAGCGGAATAGCAACAGCTACGGCATCAAACATGACATCTCCCCTGAAATACTTCTGGGATACTTTGTCTGAAATTACAAGCGCGATCAGACCGCCGATAAGACCGCCATAGAAGACCATGCCGCCCATATAGTTTCCGAACAGCGTCTGGACAAAACTTATAAAGGTATAGTCTTTTATGTTTTTGAATAATTCGATGATCTTATCTGTATTCGTAAATCCGTATACAATATGTGCACCGATAACGGCTCCAATAGCGAATATCAGACCGGTCATGGCAATATCTTCAATATCAACGTCTTTTTTTCTTAAAAGCAGATAGCAGCACAAAGCACTGGCAAGCATTCCAGCAGCTGCCAATATGCCGTACGTTCCTATAGTTCTGCCGAATATTTCAACAAATGGATACATGAATAACCTTTATATAAAAAAATCAGTTGCTTAATGACTTAAGCAACTGATCTCTTATACTTTGATAATCTTATGCTTTGAAAAAACTATCTATTAAACTGAAGCAGCTGCTGCGCAAGCTACACAAGCGATGCAGAGACCGCAAGAGAAGAATACGATAGCACTTTCAACTGTACCTACGATAGATGTAACAAGACCGATCGTAGCGAAGATCTGCTTCTCGCCTGCAGCCTTAGCTTCTTTTCTGGCACCAGCTGACTTGATCAAACCGATAATACCTACTACGATAGCTGCCAATGTAGAAACGATAACGATGATACCATAAGTAAGTGAACCCTCGTTTGTAGTTGTATCGAAAGCGTTAGCGATAGATGTTCCGATGTTCGGAATAACGAGTGAAGCAATACCTAAGATCATTGCAACCATTTGCTTATTCTTTGTTGTTTCCATAAAGACCCTCCTAATATTATTTGTGCGACAAAATCGCACGGACCTGACTAATTATTGCATTTATCAGGTAAAAAGTAAATAAACAATATATTTTGATAACTTATTCCGGCTTAACAACGGGAATATATCCGCTTTCCTCTACGATTTTCTGACCTTCCGGAGACAGCATAAAGTCGACAGCCTTATAGACGTTCTCGTTAGTCTCGCCTTTTCTGTATATCGCATATACACCGCCTGATACAGGATAAGAACCGTCAGCGATCGTCTCTGCCGTGGGCTCTATTCCGTTGATCTTAAGGATCTTAACTCCGCCCTCAGCCAGCATTCCGGTAACGTAGTATCTGAAAGAGAAACCTATAGGACTTCCCATCAATGTCGTGTAGTCTGGAACGATCGGCACGTCGCCCATAAGCTTTTCGAGCGCTGTCTGGGAGCCGCTTCCCTCATTACGGTGCATGGCTGCGATGGGGGTATCATTTCCGCCGAGCTCGCTCCAGTTAGTGATCTGTCCTGAGTAGATACCTCTTATCTGGTCGACTGTTATTTCATCAACCGGATTGTTGGCATTAACGATGAACACAAACGCGTCAGATCCGATCTGGACCATCTCAAGCTCAACGCCGTTCTCGGCCGCATAAGCGAGCTGCTCGTCGGAAGGCTGTGCGCATATGATTATGTCCGCAGTGCCGTCAACGATATCCTTGTAAGCGCCTCTCGTGTTTGTGTAGTGCATGGCGCTGGCAGGATCGTAGCCTTCACCGTTAAAGATAACTGAGTCTTCCGGATAGATGCTCTCTACAAATCCCGCGTATATCGGAAGCAGTGCTGCCGCACCGTCGATTGTCGGAATGTCACCCTCAAGTCTTACCATGCCGTCTGCCGAACAGACATTAGCAGAATACGTGAAGGGCACATAGTCAGCCACTTCAACGCTCATCTTCTGCATTCCGGGCGTGTGGTGGCTCGTAACTCTCTTAATAACCAGCTGGTATATTGCAAGATCCAGTACCGCAAACATCACGATGAAAAGTGTGATTACCGCAAGCTGTTTGCCCAGTTTTTTCTTATCCATATCAGTATCCCCAATTTGCGATCATCTCAACAATTGAGATTTCTTTCCAAAGATTGTATCCGTGGATCATCAGGGCAGCCGTGGTCCCTATTCCAACGACCATGATAACCGCCAGTATAATTACAAATGTCTTATCCTTCATGGCCTGACCTCACATGTGTGCTATTGCAGAAGCCATCATAACTACAAAGGCGATCTCGGCACCTGTCACCAGAAGGAAGTATCCCGAAATGCAACCAAATACTATGGCTTTTGCCTTTCCGGCGCCTTTTTTCTTCACCTTGATTATCTGAACGATGCACAGGATAAGAAAGACTATAAAGATCACAGGTGCCGCTGCCCCAAGAGCATAAATAGCATAGCCGAGAATGTTGTTAATAATGTGTTCAGCGTTAGCAGCCAAAATAATACCCATTTTCATTCCTCCATCACTGTGTTCCCAGGGAATCCCTGTATTCTTCAACTTCGTTTCTGTCAAAAGACGAGATCAGTCTGCAGTCATCCTTATCAAGAAGTCTGTAGTGACCGGTGACGTAGTTCTGCTGAAGTCTTATTCCGTTCTTCTCATCGATCAGGCGCCACCAGACCTTACCGCCCATAGTCGGCGGATATTGGATATGTCTGTCCTCAAAGGCCAGTGCATGGATAACATCGCCCGCTTCACCGCCTACGATCCCCTGGAGCACTTCGCTCTTCTCGAAAACCGATACGACGGCGATGACTTCAGTCCAGGACAGCTCACGTCTGCCCTTCTCGGTCTCAACAAGAGTCTTCTTGGAGATACCGAGCATCTCACTCATCGCCTCCTGAGTTATTCCGTACTCAGTTCTGATGAGCTTAAGCTTGCCGCTTACTGCCTTGATCAATTCTTCGCGCTTCATGCTATCTGTGAACATCCTTTGATAATCAAACTATCAATAGTGTAATTTTACACTTTTGGTGTGATTTTGCAAGTTTTCTGGACTTCTATACGGCGAAAAGTACGGCTATGCCGTACTGACAACCGTATTAAAAGCCAAAAAAACTACAAAAATATGGCAAACGATACGGCTATGCCGTACTGACAGCCGTATTAAAAGCCCAAAATCCCATAAAAATACGGCAAACGATACGGTATAGCCGTATTACTTGCCGTATTGAATGCCGAATTTAGTACCGTATTGCTGCCGTATCGAAACAGATTAAAGTATCAGTCCTGGAACAATGGTGTTGAGAAATATCTCTCAGCTGTATCAGGAAGTACCGTAACAACTGTCTTTCCCTTGCCGAGCTTCATTGCGAGTTTGATAGCGCAGGCAACGTTTGTGCCTGAAGAAATTCCGCACATCATGCCTTCCTCGCGAGCGAGTCTTCTTGATGTGTCGAGTGCCTCGTCGTCTGTAATGATGCAGATGTCATCGTAAACCTTCGTATCAAGGATTCCGGGAATAAGGCCGTCGCCGATGCCCATCTGGACATGGGTTCCGATGCTTCCGCCGGAAAGGATTGCAGCGTTCTCAGGTTCAGCAGCCCAGATAACCGTGGAAGGGTTAGCTTCCTTCAAAGCGTGGCCGATACCTGTAATAGTGCCGCCGGTGCCGATTCCTGAGCAGAAACCGTCGATTACACGGCCGTCAACTGCCTCAAGGAGTTCCTTTGCCGTATATGCATACTGTGCTTCTGTATTTGCGGGATTCTCAAACTGCTGGGGAATGAACACATTGGGATCTGATGCAGCGATCTCTTCTGCCTTGAGCCTGCAGTTTTCGATGGCCTTGCCGATATCGCCGTCATCGTGGATGAGGATGACTTCGGCGCCATAGTGCTTAACGAGCATTGATCTCTCGTGGCTTACGGAGTCAGGCATAACAATTATTGTTCTGTAACCCTTTACCGCACCAATAAGTGCAAGGCCGATTCCCTGGTTGCCGCTTGTAGGCTCAACGATAATGCTGTTCTTGCCCAGCTTGCCGTCTTTCTCGGCGTGCTCGATCATGTTGAGTGCCGTGCGCGTCTTGATAGAACCGCCGACATCAAGGCCTTCGTTCTTAACGAGAATGTCAGCTGCGCCCTCAGGTACTATGTGGTTTAGCTTAATGAGGGGTGTGTTACCGACAGCCTCAAGGATGTTGTTATAAACCATTAAAAAGTCTCCGCGTTATAGCCTAATTTTATATACGCGACATATTATACTAGGTTTTTCTTATAACTGCAGATTAAATCAGATTAAAAGTAATAGACGTACTGGAACATCTCGATGATCTCGCCGTCTGAATTGTATCTGGTTTCAACTACGACGTCGTCATCGGAGTTGTAGCTTTTTTCGACTACCTGGAAAACCGTTCCGTCAGACTTAAGAGAAGTCTTCTTTGTCATATTGCCTCTGGCATCGTATTCGTATTCGATCCAGCTCTGGATTCCGCCGTCAGCTCTGTGGAACTTCTCACAGGTCATGTTGCCTGCAGCATCGAATGTGAACTCAGACCAGTCAGTAAGCTCGCCGCCTCTGTAAGTGGTGGACTTTGTTATGTTGCCTGCTGCGTCGTACTCATATTCGTATCTGATCTCATATGTATCGCCGCTGTTGTCATTATGAACCTGCTTCGTGTGGTTGCCGTGATCGTCGTTCTCGAAATCAAGCCACTGTGTCTTGTTGCCTTTGTCATCGTACTCAGTGTCCCTGATCATGAATCCGGAAGCATCGTATTCGTAAACATGCTGGTTTCCGTAAGATCCGTCGGGATTAACGTAGATCTTCTTGACCATGTTGCCCGCGGCATCGTAGCCATACATGTTGCCGCCCTGGCTTAAGCCGTCCTGACCGATCTTCATCTCGGCGATGAGGTTGCCTGATGCGTCATACTGGAACTTGTTGGTAAAACCGTTATCGCCCAGGCGCTGTTCTTCGACCATGTTGTTATTTACGTCATAGAGTCTGGTAGCGATGAGGTCGCCGTCAAAATAGATGCAGGCTGTCTTATACGCTTCAATGATCTCAGAAGATGTAGCTGTAGCTTCAGATACTGCTACGTCTGATGTCTCGAAAGAAAAATCCGAAGCAAAGGAATTTGCCGAAGATTCCGTGATTACTTTATTACATGCCGTAAAGCTTCCTGCCATTAAGGCAGCTGCCAATATTAAAACTAACTTCTTGTTCATAACACTCTCTGGGGTTACTTCAGACCGCGCATTTCGAAGGATGACAAGTAACCCATTGTTTTTATCGCGATCCCCCTGTCCTTCGCCTACTAATACTATCAGACTATCAGCGGGAATGATATTAAATTTTTCATTTAGGTGTGCTGTCTGTAGAGCAGATACCAGGTGACGTCTCTGTCAAATATGTAGTTCTTGTCCTTGAACCAGTATTCATTATCACCGTCTTTTACAGCATCATTGGGGAAGCAGGCTTCGGATGCCAGGATGACAGGGTTCTCATTCTCGATCTCAGAATCATTAGCGAGATCGGCGGTACCATATGTGATACATTCTGCGTTCGGGTAGAAATACTTCGCGTAATCTCCCATGTTGGTCTGCAGGCCGTTGTCCGTATACACGACGATGTTAAAGCTGTCATTTATGGAAAGACCTTCAGTCTTAATGGTTTTCCTTATTTCAGGGATCAGGTATCTGATCGAGACGATATTTCCGATGTACCTGAATGAATAATTCACCTGGCAGAAGTTATAGAATCCGCAGATAAGCGTAAAGAGGAACAGTATAGCGACTGTTCTTTTGCGCATCCTGATATTGTGCTTTTGGATAAGTCTCATTACCGCTATGAATCCCGCGATGATGAATACAGGGACAATTATCATGAATCTCTGTGCAAGATGTTCCTTTCCGTAGGTCGTCACGCCCTTTAAATACGAAGAGATAAATACGACTCCCAGCATCCATCCGGAGAGGATAACATCGTAGATCTTAAGCTGGCCCAGGAACGAGAACAGCAGATAGATGACGAACGCGCCGGCAAAGAATCCTAAGAAACGGACGTTGCGCTCATGGATAAACGCGTCAACGGAAGATATCAGTACGTTCTTTATGGAAGCGTCCTCGCCTATTGTCGTGATCCTGTCTCCCCTTCCGAAAACAACGGTCGCAACAAAGAATGTGATCACGTTAACGACTGCCAATATCTCCAGGAAAAGCATCGACTTCTTAAACTTGATCTCAGGAGTAATTCCTGAAGCCTTTTTCCAATATCCGAAAATATAAAGCACAAGGAAGAATACGGTCAGCGCCCATGACGCAAGACCCGTCGTATAAGAATCCGCAAGGAATGAACCTGTCCATGCAAGAGCCAGGACAGTCAGTATGTCAGGCTTTCTGACAAGCCTCATGAAGACGCTTGCAGCAATGAGAGTGAATGCTACCGGTATAAAAGCCTGTTCGAAATTCCTGTAGTACTCCGTGATAAACGGGAAAACAAGGAACGATCCGACAGGTATCAACGCCAGAAGTTCGTCGCACTTAAAATGCTCTGTTACCCACTTTCTTAATTCGATATAGATTGATGCAAGACCAATAAGGAAAGGGACTGCAAATCCCAGATGAAGGCAAAAAACGCTCCTTCCGAATAACACTGACGGAATGGCAGCAAGAAGATACTGTCTGTTCGGATAACCTAAGAAACCCTTTCCTGTGTATCCCCAGTCAGGAAGGGCAAAGGAATCCAGTCCGGCACTTGCCTGGACGCATGAATCCGGGTTGATGTCAGATACGGCCAGATTCCCTATGCATGAGATAAATATCGCAAGCAGGACCGCAAAACACAAAAGGGCAATGAACTTCTTTTCCTTAATGTCTCTGATCACCTGTTTTACGGCATTAAAGAGAAACACACCCAGAAGCAAAATGCCTTCAGCCAGCCATATCCTAGAAGCAATGACAGACAGCACTCCGCCAAATGCATAGGCAAGGACTTCAAGGACGGAAGCAGCCAAAAGGAAAACAGCCGCTCCGATGTATTTGATCTTTAAATCGGCCTTTAGCTTATCAATCACCTTTTTTCTCCATGCCCGATTTCTTAATCAGAATGCAAAAGCTGTAATGATCTCAAAGAAGATGCAGTATAACGTACCTACAACCAATACGATATCAAACCATAGATTCTGTTCGTATCTGTGAAGGATAAAGAGAAGCAAACATATGATGGCTATAGCGCCGGCCAAAATGATTGTGAATTCCAACACAACATTAAAACTGGCCATTTTATTGCTGCTGAACCTGTCACTCTTCAACTCATCAGGAGAAAAGCTCTTAACATAATTTATGTATTCTTCGTAAGATAACTGCTTTCTGCCATAGAAATATTCAGCATCGTCGCCTTCAAACCTCAGGTTGGTTGTAGGAAAGTCCTCAACAGTCCGGCTGCCGTAGATCACGGTACATACACCATCGTGGGGGCCGTATGCATATACTTCATATTCGCCTCCGTATAGAAGCAGATTCTTCGTATCAGAAAAATCTACAGAAGAGATCTTTTCGAAGTGCTCAACACTGTCATACCAGGCATCCTGATCCATGGCAAGTATCGTCGTTGCTCTGTAGCGGAAATAATATTCGCCTTCGAGATACTTGTTATAAGAGTCACGCTTGGTGAAAAAGTAGTCTGATATTGAAAAAATCAAACTGGTGATGATGATAACAAAAGCAATTTTTCTCCACATATAATCTATCTCCTTAAATCCAAGAAAATAATAACACGATTTTCAAAGATAATTTATATGTGTTGCTATGGACAGTTTACATAAACCGCTAGGCCGGATCTTCACTGCCGGTGTCCTTGGCAACCCCTGTAACGCTAATTGAGTCTATTTCTCTGGACAAAATTACTATCGTCTCGATCTTATCCGTCCACGGGAACATGTCCACGGGCTCAGCGATCTGAGGTTCATAGCCCTGCGCGACAAAACCCTTGAGATCTCTTGCAAGAGTCTCAGGACAGCATGAGATATATACGATCTTTTCAGGCTTTAGCTTGCCGCATGCCCTGATGTATTTAAGCGTAGTTCCGGCTCTCGTAGGATCCAGGATCACGCAGTCGATCTTGGCATCGGTCTTGGCAAGTCTTTCCATGTATTCGGTAGCATCTGCATGCACGAAAGAAGCATTCCCGATTTTGTTTATTGAAGTATTCTTGAGAGCGTCTTTATATGCTGCTTCCTTGATCTCGACACCGGTTATGCTGCCGACGTGATCGGCGAATGAAAGTGTCGTAGAACCGGTTCCGCAGTATGTGTCGATGCAGACCTCATCGCCTTTGAAATCAGCAAGTCTTATGGCTTCAGAATAAAGGATCTCAGCCTGCTCGTGATTGGACTGCATGAATGAATCGGCAGACACCCTGAACTTCTTTCCGAGAATGACATCTGTTATGTATCCGTTGCCCGTAACCTTCTTAACTTCATCGCTTCCCAATATCATGGAGTCGTGACGTCTGTTGACGTTTATCAGAAGCGTTGTTATCTCAGGATGGCGCTTTAAAAGTTCATCGGTAAAGATCTTCTTTTTCTTGAAGTATGTGCTGCCGATAACGAGCACCACCATGACTTCACCTGTGGCATCAGCAGTCCTTACGAGGACTCTTCTTAAGTCACCGATGTTCTTGGTCTCGTTATAAATGCTGATCTTGAACTTCTCTGCGATGTCGGCGCAGTCCCTGATAATTGAAGAAGCGATCTGGTTCTCGATAAGGCAAGAATCGACTTCAACGATTCGATGGGAGCTTGCTTCATAGGGACCGCAGATGACATGTCCGTTTCTGAGTTTCTTGAATCCGGAATGCACCTTGTTGCGGTAGTAAAGAGGCTGGTCGCAATAGTAGATCGGCAGGACTTCGCAGTAAGAAGAGACGAGTCTTTTTACCCTTTTATCTTTTGCCTGTGCCTGCTCGAAATAGCTTCTTCCGGCATAAGAACAACTGCCGCAGAGCTTTGCCACGGGACACTTGTTGCGGACGGCCAGAGCTTTGGTCATCCTGGTCTTGTCAGTCTCTTTCGGGGACTCCATCAGGCCTGCCTTTCAGCGTTTACGACAACGTGCTTCAAAAGGATCGCTGTCGTGATAGATCCTACTCCTCCCGGTACCGGTGTGACTGCTTCAGCAATCTCGGATACCTTATCGTAATCAACGTCACCGCAGAGCTTGCCTTCCTCATCGACATTCATTCCTACGTCGATAACGATCTGGCCTTCCCTTACGTAATTCTCATTAATGATCTTTGCAACGCCACAGCATGCAACGATGATGTCTGCACGCTTGCACTCTTCTTCGGTATTTACAGTCTTTGTGTGGCATACGGTAACTGTTGCATTGGCTGTTGTGAGCAAAAGCGCAACGGGCTTGCCGATAACGAGGCTTCTTCCGACAACAGTAACCTTCTTGCCCTTTGTCTCGATCTGATAGTGCCTGATAAGCTCCATTACTGCTTCAGCTGTACAAGGCGCGCTGCAGTCACGTACTCCCGCAAGACAGTCTTCCATGTTGCGGATGTCCATGAAATCAACGTCCTTACCCGGATCGATAGTTCTTCTCATGTGCTCATCGCTAAGTCCCTTGGGCAGAGGTCTGAACACAAGGATTCCGTGAACCTTGGGATCGTTATTGATCGAATCAAAAGTCTTGTCGAGTTCTTCCTGTGATACGCCTGCATCAAGCTCTGTTACCTCAACTGCAACATCGATCGTACCGAAGCGCTTAAGCACGCCTCTTTCATAAGCGAGGTCGTCTTCTCTCTGACCAACTCTCAATATAGCAAGCTTGGGCTCTGTACCCTTAGCCTTCAATGCATCAACTCTTATCTTGAGATCAGCCATGATCTCGTCTGCAACTTCTTTGCCGCCCAGTCTTCTCATATCAATTACCCGCCGATCAGAATCGTTTTTACCTGGCTGTAAACCTTGTCACAGATCTCAGTTGTCTGTGCAACGAGATCGTCAGTTCTCTTGTTAAGGTCTTCAGCATATGCCCTGTCCTTCATGGACTTTGTGTTGATGTAAACATTCATTGCAGCGCCCTTGGCAGCCGTGCTGCATGCAGCAGCGGCAACACCTACGTCACTGATTGCAAGTCTTGAGCCGATAACTGCAAGACGTGCAAGAACGAGTGCTGTCTCGTAAGCCTTTTCGACAACTTCGAAAGGAGCGGTGCTTGCGTCCTTCAGAACGCCTTCAAGGATCTCATCTCTGCCTTCCTGATCCTTGGGAATCGAGTAAGCCTTTGCGAGGGGCTCGAAAACCTCCTCATCCTTCTTGCCCAATGCCTCAAACTCTTTTACAAGTGAGCCGCACTTTGCGATCGCAACTTCGATCTCTTCCTGGTATTCAGCGTACTTCTTCTTGCCGCTCGTAAGGTTACCAACCATTGAGCCCAATGCTGCAGCGATGGCGCCGCATACTGCTGAAGCTCCGCCGCCGCCCGGTGTGGGAGCGCCTGAAGCAAGTTCTGTAAGGAATACGTCTACTGTTCTATTTTCCATGGTAATTACTCCGTTTAACTTATTAACTCATATATTTTACCTGACTTATATATGAATACAATTAGCACCTTCCCCATACTATCAGCGTTGAAAGGGATATGTTTTCGATTCCTCTGATAAAAAGTCAGGCTAAATGTCAGGCTATAGCCGTATTTTTTGCCGTACTTTTTTTCTTGCCGGCCCGAAAATCAGGCTAAAAGTCAGGCTATAGCCGTACTTTTAGCCGTACTTTTCGCAAGCCTGATAACTAAAAAAGGCTGCCCCGTCAGGAACAGCCTTCGTAATTACTGGATTATTCGTTTGATGTCCATGATTCCCATCATGTCGAGGTTACCGTATACAACCTGGCCTCTGGTGGACGATGCGTGGATTACCGTACCGTCTCCGACGTATATCGCAACGTGACCGCAGTAGGTTCCGTAGTCGTAACAGATAACGTCACCGGGCTTTAGGTCTTCTCTCGGAACGCTGACGCCTGAGTAGTACATGATCGAGGTAGCACCATGAGGAACGGATACACCGACCTGAGCGTAGCAGTACATTACGAGACCTGAACAGTCGATGCCGCTTGAGTCGGAACCTGCGAAAACATAAGGTACGCCGAGCATCGATTCTGCGATGGATACGATACTCTCACCGTTACAGCCGGTGATCTGTGGGAGTGTTCTCGGGTTGCCGTAAGACCTGCCGCCACCGCCCGAACTTGAAGAAGATCTCGGATAAGGTGTAGGCGTAGGTGTGGGTGTCGGCGGCGGATTCGTTGTCGTGTAAGACTTATAAACGTATCCTGTATAACCGCTTACTGTTGTAACCTTGTACCACTTGTCGCCGACGATAGCGCTGCAGTAGAGCTTCTCGTCCTGGCCTGCAACACAGACTTCATCTGCGGATGTGGAAGGCTCTTCTCTTACGATGAGACCGTCCGTATCAACCCAGACTGTTCTGTCGACTTCGATTGAAAGCATTGTGTCCTGGATGGAACCTGTAAGAACGTAACCTTCCTTACCGTCCTCAGTCTCGATTCTTGACCATGTGTCACCGACACCTGTTCGTGTGACCTGCTGGCCAAGGTGGAGTGATACGAGAGTTCTCGAATCCATGTCGGGAATCTCTTTGAGGATGGACTGGTTAGCTCTTACATAATAAGTGGTGTTGTCAGCAGCGAAGCACTCGGGATCCAAAAGCTCGATGGGGAGATTGGAACTGTCGTACTGCTGGTAGACAACATACTTCGGAATATCTTTGTAGCTTACGGGAGCACAGACTTCAGTAACCTCTGTAGGATCTGTTGTGACCGCGGGATCTGAAGGATCTGTGGGAGCAGGCGTGGAAACAACTTCAGCACTTACGAGCTGGTCGGCGCTGCTTACGAGAGCCCAGTCTTCGATAACGACTTCACCCGTGTGGATCTGGGTCGTGCCGAAAACCTGTTCATACGCATGGGAAACGATCATAGCAGGAGTCATGCCTTCACGAAGGCCTATGGGCAGGCATATTACCGGGAGGGCTGCAAAGAAACCCGTAGCGATAGCCAGTATGCTCTGCTTTCTGTTATGTTTTAAAACTGTTTTCCTCATATATCTCCATGCCCTATAAACGCGATTGTATAGATTATACAACCGAACGGCGGGCTTTTTGCGGCAATTTATGGGCGTGCCGGGACTCAAATGTCCGTAAACATGCCGAAAATTAGCTCTGCATAACAAAACGCCGGAAGAGTATAGACTCCTCCGGCGTCATTATAAACTGTTTAGACTTCGAGTTGCTTTACAATCTCGGGACAAAAGAATTACTTCTTTTCCTTAAGTCCGTCCACCTCAAGCTGTGATTCAAGGCGGTCCTGCTCGTCGAGGAGCTCGTTTCTTGCCTGAATCTGATCGAGATAATCGTTAGCAAACAACTCTGAGTCGCTCTCGGCTTCACCGTACTCGTGGCCTGTGATGAGCTTGCTGTTTGCCTTGATGACAGGAACAGCAGTGATATCACTGTGAGCCTTGATACCGGTACCTGCAGGGATGAGCGCACCGATGATGACGTTCTCCTTGATACCGATGAGCGGATCGACCTTACCCTTGATAACAGCGTCTGTAAGAACCTTAGCTGTTTCCTGGAAGGATGCAGCTGACATGAACGAGTCAGATGCGCTTGCAGCCTTAGCGATACCGAGGAGGATCGTCTTGCCGTTAGC